>CP181398.1:0-1309838 GCA_047946875.1 Candidatus Kerfeldbacteria bacterium
GTGATGCTAAAGATACAATATTCTCTGCGGTAGTCGGACTGGTTCTGGTGTTAGGGGCGTATGTCTTACTGAATCTAATCAATCCAAATATTACTACTTTAAAAGTACCCGGGCTTGGTTTGGAAAGCGTGGTATCTGCAGCTGACGAATGCACAGATGCTGCTACACCTCTTGTGATAGATAGAAAATCTTGTGGGGATAAGGGAACTTTTGAAAAAGTCGTAGCTGGCAAAGAAGTAGAATCAACTTGCATGTATTATACTTGTCCTGATCAAGGCGATGTATGTGCTCAGGGGACAGCTAATGATATTGATGTTGATAAGGATAAATGGTTTTGCATGGAGCCTATAGATCGTTGTCAACGAGTTAATGATAGTAATGATGGTGTGTTAGCAGGTGTTTATCCAGAATTATGCAGTCCATTGACTATAGAAGGTAGAGGATTGTGTAAATGGGTTGATCAGGATTTTAGTAATTTATATTTTGATGGTTGTATCTGGTATCCCGCTTTAAATTGTCAAACAGATCAAGTCAGAGTTGGTTGTGACAAATGTAATGATAAAAGTGCTGAATGTAAACCTTTTTCTAGAAATGGTGGACAATATACTGCTTGGCTTGGTGTTGGTGTATATGTTGAGACTACTTGCCTGGCTGATATTCAAACCCCTGTTTATCGAACGTGGGGATCGACAACATCAGATGATAAATTTCAAGGTATATGTTGTGAAAACACAGATTTAAGTTTGCAATGTTGGAATGGGGAAAATATGGGTGATCCTAAGTTTCCTTAGTAAGTATTTAATTTTTTGTAAATAATCTCATATGAATAAAAAACCTTTATATATAATAATATTTATTATTCTAGTAATCGGTTTTGGAGCGATGATATATTTTGTATTCTTAGCAGATATTATAGGTCCAGATGATACTAATCAAAATACTAATACCACTACTAATGAAAATATAAATGGTAGTCTGCCACTACTTAATGGTGTGACTAATGTAAATAGAGTGAGTGTCAACTCAATAGACAATACAAATAGATTAGTTAATAGTGTAACCAGATCAAATATTAATACTACAATATCTAATACTGCTCAAGGTGGAGAGACTGTTGCTAATCAAATAACTGACACTCCAATTTTGGCTGCTGAACAGCAAATAGGTGGAGATGGAGTGAGATTTTATGATATTTCAGATGGGAAATTTTATTATATAGATGAGAATGGAAATCGAATTGAATTATCTGATCAAGTTTTTCCTCAAGTAGAAGAGATAGCTTGGTCACCAGTCAATAATGAAGCTATTATCATATTCCCTGATCAGAGCAAGGTATATTATGATTTTGATACACAAGAACAAGTGACATTGCCAAGAGAGTGGGATGATATCGATTTTTCTCCAACTGGTAGTCAGATAGGATTTAAAAATGTTTCGAGTAAAGAGAATGAAAGATGGTTAGCAGTGTCTAATCCCGATGGTTCGGGAGTAGCTTTGGTAGAGCCAATGGGTGATAAAGCAGATAGTGTGGCAGTAAATTGGTCTCCGACTGGTCAAGTAGTTGCTACATTCCGTGAAGGATATAGTGCGAGTGGACAAGAAATATTTTTAATTGGTTTGAATGATGAAAATTTTAAATCAATAGTTACTGATGGTAGAGGATTTGAAGGTATTTGGTCAGAAGATGGTAAACAAATGATCTATAGTGTTTACAGTGAAAATACCAGATATAATCCATCCTTATATATAGTTGATTCATCTGGTGATCAGATAGGATCCAATAGTATGAAACTTGGTTTACAAACTTGGTCTAGTAAATGTACTTTCTCTAATAATAGCCCTGCTTTGTACTGTGCAGTTCCTGGTTTAATGGAAACAGGCACTGGTATTAAACCAAGTTTAGCAGGATTTACAAACGATAAAATATATAAAATTAATACTAATACAGGAGTTAAAGAAATTTTAGCTACACCATCCTTCTTAAATGGTGGTAGAGATTATGTAATTAACTCTATGTTTTTGAGTCAGGATGAAAATAGTTTATATTTTACGGATGCTACTACTAATATATTGTATAATATAAATTTGTGATATCAGGCTTTATATTGCTAGGTTTGGATTGTCTAAATCATTTTTTTGAATATGCTAAATAAGATAAAATATAAAAATATTTTTAAGAGAGCTCTAATTATTATTGCTTTAGTTTTTTTAGTATTTCCACATTTTGCTTTAGCACAAGAAACCCCAGGGATAACTAGCGGATGTAGTATCCCTGAAGGTTATTGGAATGAAGGTTATGAGCCGATAGTAATTAATTTTAGTTTACCTGGCGTTACAACTGAAGTAGATGGTAAATATCAAGTAAAAAATCTACAATGTTTCATAGTTGGTATATATGTATATTTCTCTGGTGTAGCAGGCATATTAGCTACAGTAATGATTATGTACGGTGGTGTGAAGTATGTAATATCTATGGGTAATCCAAGTAGAATGGGTGATGCTAAAGATACAATATTCTCTGCGGTAGTCGGACTGGTTCTGGTGTTAGGGGCGTATGTCTTACTGAATCTAATCAATCCAAATATTACTACTTTGAAAGTACCTGGGCTTGATTTGGCTAATATTGCGCCGGTGCCTGAAGAATGCACTGCTGATGCAGTGCCAGATGTTGCTGGAAAGACTTCATGTGGTGATCATGGGACGTTGACATTAACTCAAGATATCCCAAGTACGCCGGAAATAGAGAAAGTCACATTTAAATGTGTTTATAAGGGAGGATGTGAAATTGGTATGGAATGTCGACCTGAAGAGCCTGGTGGAAGATACGATTGTTTAGAGGAGCAATTAATATGGCATGGAACTAATATGTGTACTAATAATAAGTCTATGTTAAATTGTGGCTCTCCAGATACTAATAGAGATTGTACAAGTATACGAAGTGGAGATGGTGAAGCATGTATAGCTATTTTTGATACAACATTAAACTATGTGAAGGTTGAAAGGTTTACAGTAAGTGATCCTCTTCAAGTTTATTACCCTACAACAGGAGAAATATTAAATGTATATGCAAAAGATGATTATAATTGCGGTTCACTTAAAGAGAATGCAACTGGTAATTTATTAATGGGCACAGAATGTTTTGGAAAAAATAAGAATTGTGTTGTTATGTTTGTCACTCTTCAGGATGATAATATAATTTGGGCCACTGGCGGTCTCAATGTCCCTGATGCGATTGGAAATTTTAAGGAAAGTTATTGTAGATAAAAACAATATATTATTAAAAAAACTTCATACATATAGCTAGTCATTAATTTAGATGTTATAATCTATTTTAAGTAGAAATTTTATTTATGAGCAAAGGACAACAAATAATTCATACATGTAATAAATGTGATGCTCAATATCCCAAATGGCAGGGTAGGTGTACGGAGTGTGGTGAGTGGGGGTCTCTTGGCGAACAATCAATTATTAAAAAAACAAAAAATATTAGTAATAACAAGTCAGAATCTGCTGAGTTGGAAGTTTTGGCTGAAGTAGATATTAAAAATGAACATAGGTTAAAAAGTGGTATATATGAGTTTGATCGAGTATTAGGTGGAGGTATTGTATCTGGAAGCTTAATATTGTTAGGAGGAGATCCAGGAGTAGGTAAATCAACTTTAGCTTTACAGGCTGGAGGTAATTTGGCTACCGGAGATAAACAGGTTTTATATGTTTCAGGAGAAGAATCATCAGCCCAGGTAAAAATTAGATTTACCAGACTTGGATTGAGTACTACCAATCTGAAATTTATCGGTGAGACTAGTCTTGATACTATCCTAGCAACTATAGAAAAGCATGATCCAGATTTAGTTATAATTGATTCTATTCAGACTTTGAATTATTCTGAAATAGAGTCTGAAGCAGGTAGTATTAGTCAGGTAAAAGCTGTTACAGCAAAGTTGGCAGAGATAGCCAAGGATAAAAAAATCCCAATAATACTTATTGGTCATGTTACTAAAGATGGTAGTGTTGCTGGTCCAAGAACATTAGAACATCTAGTAGATGTGGTATTATATTTAGAAGGTGATCGATATCATGCATTTAGAATACTACGGGCAGTAAAAAATAGGTTTGGCTCAACTTCTGAGGTTGGCGTCTTTGATATGCAATCAGGTGGTTTGAAAGAAGTAACAAATCCATCTAAGATATTTTTATCAGATCGTAAGACAGACTCCCCTGGATCAGTAGTGACTGCTGTAGTAGAGGGGTCTAGATCATTTTTAGTGGAGATACAGGCTTTAGTAACACGTACTGCATTTGGGTATCCTCAACGCAGGGCTAATGGTATTGATATAAATAGATTACAGATGCTAATAGCAGTATTGATTAAGAAGGCCGGTTTATTTTTAGGGAATCAAGATATTCATGTAAATGTCGCTGGTGGATTTAAAATATCAGAGCCATCTGTAGATTTGGCGGTTTGTTTGGCAATAGCTTCTGCATTCAAAAATAAATTGATATCAAAGACAACTGCAACTTTTGGAGAAGTCGGGCTCGGAGGCGAGCTCAGAACAGTAAGCCAAGTAGATAAAAGAATGGAAGAATTGAAAAAAATGGGGTTTAAAAAAATTGTAATGCCGAAAACAAAGTTAAATATCAAAGTGGATAATATTAATATTATTACTTCGGATACTATTAGTGAAATAATTAAAGATTATATAGTATAAAAATAATTTAAAAAAATACTACTTATTGCATAAGATAGTATTACAGAAGCAATTATAAATTTACTATAAAAAAAAGCGATCTTATATAATAAAATCGCTAATTTATAGAAAAAAGGATTTTCTTCAGTGTTGAAGTAGATGGCTCACTCTAGTAAGGATTGGCAAACAACGCATCGAGTCACACCAGCAACGGCTTGACGGCGAGCTAGCGGAATTTCACATCCGCATTTTGTGCAAGTTATTTCGTCCCATTTTTTGTGACAATTTTTATCTAGTTCTTGTTGAATCGTATTACGATTCGTCGCTTCTAGTAGACTTATCTTAACGGCTTCATCAGGTACTGTCATTTCAGAAGCATCATCGTTGTGACTTCTTGTTCCTGATATGCGTAATGATTTCGCAATTTGTAGTGGATCTATCCTTGGTCCAATTGGGCCATCTGTTGGTCCTTTATCTTCCATGGCGGTTTCCCTTAAAGGTTAAAAGTTTGTAAGTACAATTTGTCTTGGTTGTTTGAATAGTTATCCCCCTTTCAAAACATTTTTTGGTTATTTTGTGTTGTGTTTTATGGTTAGTTTTAGTTATATACTATTAGTAATACGGAGGGTTTGAGAGGAAACCGCCATAGTTCATACCTACTCAAACCCATCTGTATATAGAATATGTATTTAAAAATATATGAAAACTTGTTTTTTGTCAATACTATTCCAAATGAACAGTTTGGGAAAAATATTCTAATCTTTGTTTTAAATTACTTAACTTGTTAAGTTCTGGATCTGTAGAAAAAATTATCTTAGCAGCTTCTTTTGTCTGCTTGATTATCACAAAATCAGTCAAAGAAGCAATTTTCAAGTTTGGAAAACCAGATTGCTTAAGTCCATATATTTCACCAGAACCACGTAATTCTAAGTCTTTTTCAGCAATTTCAAAACCATTGTGTGATTCAATTAATGCTTTTAGTCTTTCAAACGTTTTATCACTTTGAGAATCAGTAAATAGAAAACAATATGATTGATGTTTGTATCGTCCAACACGCCCTCTAAATTGATGTAATTGAGCTAATCCAAACCTGTCAGCTCCTTCTATCATCATAATAGTAGCATTGGGTATATCAACTCCGACTTCTACTACAGAAGTAGCAACCAATATATTTGTTTTGTTATCTTCGAAATTATCCATTGCTTTTTGTTTTTCATCTTTATTTAATTTACCATGTAGTAATCCAATATTTAGGTTGGGAAATATATCTTCGGATAATTTTTTAAATTCTGCGGTAGCAGCTTTTACACCTAGTTTATCGGATTCTTCTATAAGAGGGCAGATCACAAATACTTGACGTTCTTTTTTTATTTCTTCAGCAATAAAATTATAGGTATTGTCTCGGTTATTTGCGCCTACAATTTTTGTAATTATTTCTTTTCTATTTTTTGGCATTTCAGTAATTAAAGACAGATCTAAATCTCCGTATAGGGTTAGTGCAAGAGATCGAGGAATAGGGGTGGCAGTCATCGATAATAAATGGGGCATTTGGTCTTTGTTTTCTATTTGATTTTTTTGTTTTAATAGTTTTCGTTGGTCAACGCCAAAACGATGCTGTTCGTCTACGACTACTAGCCCTAATTTATTAAAATTTACTTTTTGTTGGATCAAAGAGTGTGTGCCAATTATAATATCTGCTTTATGATTTTCAATATTTTCTAATAATTCTTTCTGTGATATTTCTTCATCAGAAAATATTTTTTTTGTTCTGGTGAGTAAGGCAATTTTTATATCGAATTTATTAAAAAGTGATTTAATAGTTTTATAGTGTTGGTTGGCGAGAATTTCAGTTGGGGCCATCAAGGCACATTGGTATTTATTATCAATTACATTTAACATTGCTAGAGCAGCTACTACAGTTTTACCAGATCCTACGTCACCTTGCAGTAGTCTGTTCATGGGTTGTTTTTCATTTAGTTCTTGAAGTATTTCCCAGGCAGATTGTTTCTGACTATTTGTCAATGTAAATGGGAGAGAGGAAACAAATTTTTTTGTCAATACTTCGTTGAATATAGTCGCTGGAGATTTTTGGCCAGATATTTTTTTTCTTATGCCTTCAGTTTTAAGTTGAATAAGTATATGTTCATTAAATTTAAGTCTGGTCCTTGCTTGGGCTAACGTTTTTATATTAGTAGGAAAATGTACTTCTCTGATAGCTTGATGAATCGGTAGTAATTTATATTTTTTTAAAATATTTTCAGGTAACCATTCTTCAATTTTTTCAGCAAGAGGTAGTACAGATTTGATAAGATATCGGACTTGTTTAGCTGTCAATTTCTCAGTTAGTGGGTAGACAGGAACAATTCTTGCTGTATGTGTTTGATCTTTTTTTTCTTTTTCGTAAGATGGGTTTACCATCTGTAAGCCGTATTTAGTTGATTCGATTTTACCAGAAAAAAATACTTCATCGCCTTGTTTTATCATTTTGGTAATAAATGGTTGGTTAAACCAAATTATTTTGAGGCTTTCTGTAGTATCATTTATTAAACATTCAGTAATATACATTTTTCTTCTCCAGGCACGTTTATTAGCAATTAGACTTACTTGTCCTTTGATGGTTGCTGTTTCACCTATTTTTAATTTTACAATGTCAGTAATTTTGCTGAAATCATCGTAACGACTTGGGTAATAAAAAAGTAAATCCATAATGTTATGAATTCCAAGTTTATTAATTTTTTTACTGATTTTTTCACCAACCTTGGGTAGGTTTGCAATATCAGTTTCTAATACTATAACCATGAATGTATTTTATCAAAAATAGCTTAAAATATACAGTAAGTATTGACATTTTATTATATTATGTTATATTTAGCGTTAATAACTAGGTCAGTTTAAGACTGGTTTATTTTTTTACAATATCGTAGTATGAATTATAAAGAAACAAGAAATATAGCTATCATAGCTCATGTAGACCATGGAAAGACTACTTTGGTTGATGCAATGATGAAACAGACTGGTATGGTTGAGGATGGAGTAAGTATGGATTCTGATACATTAGAACAGGAACGGGGCATTACGATCTATGCCAAGAATGCATCAGTGATCTACAAAGATACAAAAATTAATATTGTTGATACGCCGGGCCATGCCGACTTTAGTTCAGAAGTTGAGCGCGTTTTGCGTTCTATTGATTCAGTATTGCTTATTGTTGATGCTCAAGAAGGGCCAATGCCTCAAACACGTTTTGTTTTGAAAAAGTCATTAGAAATAGGTTTAAAACCGATTGTAGTATTAAATAAAATAGATAAACCAGCTGCTAATCCTAAAAAAGTTCATGATCAAGTCCTAGAGTTATTTATGGATCTTGGTGCACATGACGAACAGTTAGATTTTGTCACGATTTACGCTATTGGTATAGATGGTATGGCTAAAGTAAATTTAGATGATAATTCGGATAATATTATGCCATTGCTTGATACTATAATAAAACATGTATCACCTTCTCCCCACGATACAGAAGCACAACTTCGTATGCAACCATTTAACTTAGGTTATGATGATTATCTTGGTCGTCTAGCAATAGGTCGTATTTATGAAGGTACTATCTCTAAAGCCCAAAAAATTAATATTAAAAATTCAAAAGGTGAAAATAGAAAATCAATTATTACAAAAATATTTACTTTTCATGGATTTGAAAGACAAGAAGTTGAAAAAGCAAAAGCTGGTGATATAATTATGGTGGCCGGTATTTCGGATATTGATATTGGTGAAACAATATGTGAGTCAGAAGATCAGGAAGCATTGCCGGCAATTCTCATTGATGAGCCGACAATATCTCTCGATATGCTGGTTAATAATTCTCCTTTTGCAGGCCAAGATGGTACAAAAGTAACCAATAGTCAGTTACGTGATAGATTAAAAAAAGAATTAGAAGTTAATGTTGGTTTAGCGATAGATTTTTCTAATAAGGATCGTTACCCAATTCGTGGAAGAGGTGAGATGCATATCGCAATTTTGTTAGAAAATATGAGAAGAGAGGGGTATGAGATGCAAATTTCTCAGCCACAGGTCATTACCAAAGAAATTGAAGGTAAATTGTTTGAGCCATTTGAAGAATTGACTATTGATATTCCTTCAGAATTTTCTGGACCGGTTATTGAGAAACTTTCTAAGCGTGGCGGTAGGATGGTAGATATGCAACAAGATGATAAACAAGTACGTTTATTTTTTGAAATCCCTACGAGAGGGCTACTTGGTTATCGTGGTGAATTTATTGTTGATACTAGAGGTGAAGGAATAATGGCTGCAAGGGTGTTAGAATTTAAACCACATGCTGGTAATATTAAAAAAAGAAGCACTGGATCAATGGCTTCTATGGTTGCAGGTAAAGCTTTAGGATTTTCGTTATATAATCTACAAACTCGTGGGCAGCTATATATTGGACCAAATGTTGAATTATATGAAGGTATGGTCATTGGAAACTCTTCCAAGGGCGATGAAATGACTGTTAACCCTATCAAAGGTAAACAATTAACTAATATGCGTGCATCAGGCGCAGATGATGCTATTTCATTAACCCCACCAATTGAATTAACTATTGAGAGTGGGATGGAAATAATGAGCGAGGATGAATATTTAGAAATTACACCAAAGAATATTAGATTACGAAAGCAACAATTAAAAGAAGTTGATCGTATTAGAAAATTTAGACAAAGATAATAAAAAATGGAGTTATTTCCATTTTTCTACCATTTTTTGAATCTATTAACACGGTCCTTGTCGTTAATTAGCTTTTTTTACATGTCTGGTATGCCGTAAAGGTTTGTAAGGTTTGGATATTGACCAGATGGCGTTAAACTGGCTTTTCATCATTGTTACTAATTCTTGACTTTGGACCAGAAATCCAAAGTTTTCTTTTGATGATGAGAGATATCTGACTGTGTTGCCATAAATTGAGTATCCGAGAGAGCAGTCCATAGTTTCCGGAGCAATACGAGCTTCGCGTTTTTCTGTCTGATTTGGCGTAAGAAATGAATTTTGTTTTACTATATTCATTTGGCTTTTCGGCCAGATGACTTTCAATTGTACGTTTCTGTTTATTCTTTCTTGGTGAAACTGTTTGATAAATTGTGGTGATAACAGTTTCATAATATGTGCAATTGGCCAAAATGCATACACAGTCATATCCCGATAGAGGAGCATATCTTTCATCATCTGTTGGAGGGCTTGTTTACCTTCATAGATTTCAAGTTGGGGTCTGATGCTTTGTTGCTGTGAAGTATAAAGTTTTTGGAAATGATCCAGTGTAGTATTTGCATTTTCAATTGCACTTTGTTTTTCCTTGAGAAGTAATTTTAATTTTTTTGGAGGTTGTACGGTGAACATTTTGATCCCTGCTTTTGCTGTTTCAATAACAAGTCCTAGTTCAACAAGCCGTTCTAAAAGGTCATACACAGATGTACGACTGACACTTACTTTTTTTGCGAGCTTAGAAGCACTCATCATCCCATGGTAAAAAAGAGTTTCATATAACGAAGCTTCTACAGAGCGGAGATTGAATAGTGATAAGAGTTGTTTCATATTTTTCATTGTCATACTGAACGAAGTGAAGTATCTCAGTTAATGCAAAAGTGTATGTTAAGCGAGATTCCTCGGCTTTGCTCGGAATGACAAACGTTAGCGGTAGTAAAAAGGGGGAGTGTCGTCGAAATGTCACGACACACTTTACAGTACTATAGGTATTCTATATTGTCAAGGGAAAACAATAGTACTTTGACAATTAAATAAAGGAGAAATCGTATGTATGGCGATACATATGACGAGTCAGTTGACAGAAAAAGTGGATCTCGTTTGGTATTTATGCTTCTTTTTCTGTGCATTGTCGTGATTTGTTGGGGCCACGATATGGACTCAAGAGCAAAAGAATTTCTTGATAGGTGGGAATTCGCCGGAGTTAGTATCCTTAAAAGTGGAGGGATACAAAACACGAATGATTTCCCGGTCATTATCAAGCAGGTGTGGCGATCTCAAGGAGAAGAAAAAAAGAAATTTCGTCTGCTGCAGCCGAAAGAAAGAGTGAGTCAGGATTCTTGTAGCCAGTGTTGTTTTTATATACTGGCAATGGATAGTTCAGAAATCGGACATAATTACATTGATGATTGGTAAAGGAGCATTGTGATGTTGTGCTATAAGGATTACTGGCTGGATTGGGGTGAAGATTTGTCAGAAGATTTGAGCAATGAAGAGAAATGTCATCAATGGGAACGTAAGTGTCCCTTGTGCTGTGTTGATTTGAGTGATCTTGATGCCTTTTCGTTGGCAGTTGGTTTTTCGAGTAAACGAGAATCATTTCGTAGAGCTACACGTGGTCACATAGTACCTGGCGCGATTATTAAGCGTTGTCCATTTTGTCTTCAACTTTTTTGGCATCATATTCCCAAGCATGGTCTGATAGCATATACGTTGTATATATTGAATTCGGAACACGAGATGCGCTTTACAGGAGTGAAAATGGCTTTTATGGAAATGGTCAGGAAAAGAGATAAAAACAGTTAATGCAGTTCGATTGGATTGCGTTGCTATTATCTCAGAGAGGAGATTCATAATGCACATACAGCTTATTCAGGCACCGCGGAGCGAAGGATATGTGAGTAATTCACGATCTGCATGCTATGCACCGATTGGATTGATTTCAATCGCTACGTACTGCCAGAGTAAATTTCCCGACGCGACGATTCAGGTTCTTGATGGAGAACTTTTGTCTGTTCAGCAAATCATTGATCAACTACAGCCAGGTGCGTTTGTTGGCATTGAGACCAAGATGTTCAACTATGCGTCTGCGTTACAAATTGCACAGGCAGCAAAGGAGCGGGACTGCATCGTAATTTTTGGCGGCGTATACGCTTCGGAATTACCTGAGCTCATTCTCAAGAATCGGTCAGATGTAGTTGACTATATCGTTGTAGGGTATGGCGAGGAACTGTTTGCTGAGATAGTACGCGGAGAAATTGGCGCTGTACAAAAGTCACCGGCGATTGTGTACAATCGTACGCCTGATTTGAACAAACTTCCCATACCTGACAGGAAACGGTTTGTTGGTCTGGAGGTGTATATGAAAAACTTCCAGCATCAGCATCCAGGTTGGCACCATAAGAGAGGTACCAATATCAACACATCCCAGGGGTGCGAGTTTCAATGCATCTTTTGCGGCAGGCAGCGTCCTCCGGCAGGATGCATTCAATACCGGGATCCAAAGGCAATCTGGGAAGAGATATCACGTCTTGAGCTGGATTATCGCGTGAACTACGTAGTTTCGTTTGATGACCAGTTCACCCAGAATACTTTGTGGCTACGAAAGCTCGTACGTGCTCGGACACGGACGCAATCCGTGGTTACGCCTCTTGTTTCATGGCATATATTTTCAGCTTCTCAAAACATCGGTAGCGAGACAGTGGATTTACTCAGGCAGTTGCCGGTGAAGCATGTTTTTCTCGGCATTGAAACGGGAGATGAGCATCTCGCGAAAACGGTGGGAAAAGGCAAATGGTTTTCACCAAGCGATTGTTGGAGAGCAGCCAGATTGCTTGAACAAAACTCCATTAAGATTACTCCATCATTTGTACTTGGTTTGCCGGGTGAGGACAAATGGTCTATGGAGGATACGTATGAGTTTGTCCGGGAGCTCAAGGGTGACATAGGATTTGATGAGATATTTGCCGCGTGCTTAGTTCCGCTCCCCGGATCTCCCGCGTTTCAGATGCTTCTCAAGAAGTGTCCCGAACTTCATGAGCAGGACATGCTCGATGGCGAGGAATTGACCAAGCTCTGGTTCCAGCATTTTTGTGATGTGGATTACGAAACCGCTCGTGAATACGTGGCGAAGATTCTTGACCTTGGAGCGTATCGTATAACTATGGATAAAGGAGGACATTAGCGAGACGGGTGAGCCACTCGGCTTACCCGTTTTTTTTCTGAAATTGAAGAAAGTGAGGTTCGTGATATGAAAAAACGAAAACTACCGGAAATTAAAAAGCCGATTTTTATAATCGGCTGCTGTAACAGCGGTACGACGATTCTGCGGGATACCCTTTTACAGGATGGAGGATTGAACGGACCATCGATTGATAATCATGATTTAGACGGTATGCCGCCAATCATGACCCACCACGTGTGCAACGATACGTTCCGGTTGTGGGCGCATCCGAAGTTCCAGTTCTGTAACCATTACACGGAAGATGATTATAATGAGGATGATGCTGCGCAAGTGAAGAGGGTTTTTTCTCAGTTTGTCCTGAATGGTGAGCGTTTGATCGCAAAAAGTCCTGCAGACACACTTCGTGCACGGTTAATTCAGGCATATTTCCCGGACGCGTACTTTATTGCAATCGTTCGCAATGGGTATGCGGTTTCAGAAGGTATCGTCCGGAAACGGAAGTACGATCCTGAACGTCCGCAGTATGGAAGCCATTTCACCACGATTGAGGAGGCTGCTGAACAATGGTTGCGGGCGAATATAATGGTGCTGTCAATGCAAAAGTATTTACAGCGCTACTTGATAATTCAGTATGAGGATTTGGTTAATGATCCGGAGCGGGCATTGCACGAGGTGTTGGACTTCTGTCAGATCGAAAAGGCAGAATTTTCAATTCCAACCTTTGAAACTAATCACAATCACAAACAGGCCGTGCGTTTATCTGAAGGAGATGGTGAAACGATAACTCGCATTGCTCAACCAATGCTTCTCCACTTTGGTTATAAACTCTTCCGCAAGGAGCTGAGATGGTAATAGATGCAGATTTTTTACGGAAACATATCGACTTTACGCTGATACATCCATATGTATCAGTAAAAGAGATTCGGGTTTTTTGCCAGCGAGCTATTGAAAACCGCGTGCGCACGATATATGTACCGCCGGTTTTTGTTAAGTTGGCTATTGATCTTGTTTTAGAACATGGAATAGTCGTTGGCACCACTGTGGGATTTCCGTACGGGAATCAGCACATACTGCCTCGTAAGATCATGGATATGCATTCTGCTTGGTGCAGCGGAGCACGTTGGGTTGATGTATGTTTAAATGTTTCATTAATACGCAATCCTAACCCGTTATATCTTTTAGAGGAAGTTAAGGATATTGTTCAATGCGCCAGAGTTAGGAAAATTGGCTTAAAGATAATAATTGAGTCACCATTTCTTCGCGATGTAGAACTTGCTACTGTTACACAGTTTGTTGAGTTGGAAAAAGTTGATTTTCTCAAGACAGCAACGGGTGTTGGCAACCGGGTATCTGAAGCGGAAGTTCTGATTATTAAACAGCACCTGAAGAATACAAAATTAAAGGTTGCCGGTGGTATCACAACGTTTGACGATGCTAAGCGATTTTTTGAACTTGGTGCGGATGTGATCGGTTCGAGCCGGGGATTTGCGATTTTGGAGGAAGCACAACGTGACTCTGTCTCAGAGCGCGAAGTTTCATTGCTAGCGCATCCAGTAATTTGGCTCACCGGCCAGACTGGGTCAGGCAAGACAACACTTGCGAAGGCACTCCACGCAAAGATCGGCGGCATGGTGCTTGATGGTGATGAAGTACGGCGCTCAATTGGCAGGGATCTTGGACTGGGCATTGGTGACCGTATTGAGAACAATCGCCGCATTGCTTCATTTGCCCGATTTCAAGCGCAGTATGGCCTGGTTATTGTTGCAGTTATTTCACCACTTGAGCGGATCCGACGCGAGGTCGATCTACTTGTACATCCGCAGTGGGTGTATGTTGAGCGTGACGTACCAATAACTGACGATAGTCCGTTTGAACCACCGTCTGAATATTTAATAAAGGTGAATTCAGATGAGCAGACAACGGATGAGCAGGTTGCGTGTGTGATGAGAGAACTGAAGAACAATAGAGTGATCAAATAATTACTCCAACGCTATTGAAAGGAGCGGTGATTAGAGTGGATAAGTATATTTGTGTGTTTACACGGAGAGAGGGGAAATTTTCCGAAAGTATTCGGGCATTTCTTAAGGGTGCAGTTGGATATCAAGTTGTTGAGTGTGCCTTTGAAGATGAAGCTTCGATTCGTGAGGCGCTTACAACACATATGCCAAGGTGTATTGTTATCGATGGGCACTTTGGGGAGGGCGATGAGCAGATTTTCGCACAGTGGCTCAGTAAATATATAAGGGAATTATCTTTTTATAAATCCTGGCCCGAGAGCATAAAGCTTGCTCAGACTGTATGTAGAGTACGTGATGAAGTTATCGGAAAAGTTACCGGAAGAGAAGACTCATTTGTAGTGTTCTTTAGCTCGGAGAACCGCGCGTTGGTCCACGAATTGTTGCGACTTGGATGCAACTGGGTTGTAGATAGGGCATCAGCCACGCTCTTCTCTGCTTTCACGAATCCTCCCAAAACATTGGAACAATTGGGAATAAAGGATGAAGGAGATTGAGTATGATTTGAGGGTAAGTCAATGTGATTTTTACCGCCCACCCAAGCTATTGTTTGGGTGGGTTTTTTATAACCCTTGCGTAATTTGAATATTGAAGAATTAAAAAAAACCGTTAATTCAGAATCAGACAAGGATAATAAAAAAATGGAGTTATCTCCATTTATAAAAAGCTGGTGCCCTCGGCAGCCCCGCTTTTAGCGGGATCTTTACTTCGTTACGAGAATCGTGTCGAATCTGTTAGAGTAAGTTAAGTGTTATATTAAAAGATGGTGCCCTCGGCAGGAATCGAACCTACATCTCAGGCTCCGCAAGCTTGCGTCCTATCCGTTGAACGACGAGGGCGTATTTTTTTAACAATTTATTATTTATAATCTTAATAAACGGCTAAATCCATCGGAAAAAGATTCATCTTCTTTGTCAGTATCTTCTATTATGTATTCAAGTAATATTTTTCTAATATTAAGTGGATTTTGATTTTCTAAAGAAATGGTAATAGATGGCTTAAATCCAGTTTTAAATTCTAAATATAAATTTTTTACTTCCGGCGGTTCATAAATAATCCAGAATTGTTTTATTTCTTTCCATTCATAAAATGTATTATCACTAATTTGGATACCATCTTCAAAAATTTTAATTTGTAGAGTAAGTGGTTCTCTTTTTGCTCTTATATAATAAATAAATATATACAAAAGAATTATCCCTAAAAATAAGTATCCTTGGGTAGAAATTGCAAAGATAGTCAGACCGATTACTATGAGTGCTATTATTAAGTACCAAATGAATGATCTAGAATATTTTTGGAATTCCGGAAAATCCCATGAAGTTAGCAGTTTACCTGGATCATTTGGAATTTTTTTATCGTCAGTCATATAATTTAGTTGTTATTAAATCAATTCTTTTAAAGATTCAATATGCTTTTCTGTAACATGCTCTGAGTTTCTGATTAATATGTTTCTTAGAAGCCATTTAGTATTTTCTGGTTTTGAAATATCCCTTCTATGTATAGGTAAGTCTAGTTCAGGACTATTGATAAATATTTGTAATTCATTAGTTGAAGTTTCTGAATTTTCATTTGCATTTTGATGAAAATTATTTTCTCTATTTTCCATAATGATATTATTTGATAGACAGGAAATTTTTATCGATGCCTTCTTTTGTAAGAAGAGCGGAGAGGGTGGTCCCGCTAGTCAGCGGGATAAAGATTCTCTCTTTTTTATTGGCGGTGGGAGTGGGATTCGAACCCACGAAGGGCTTGCACCCTTACTGGTTTTCAAGACCAGCGCCTTCAACCACTCAGCCATCCCACCTTGTTTGATTATGTTTTCAGTTAAAAGAAGATTTGTATTTGAAGTCTCATTTATCCCGTCCATTGTGAAGTTCAACCCTTGTCCCGCCAACGGCGGGAACTTTGGCACTTCTCCTTGAAGTATTTTAGGCTTTGTCTTGAACTTTAACTATATAATTAGTATATATGTTTTTTTGTCCTTTGAACAGTATATTTTGCCTATTTTTTGTTAATTAAGCTAATATATATGGATTTTTCATCAACAATGCAGACTATCATACATATTTGGTAGTTGGCAATAGATGATGGTTTAAAACTCTAGATATTTTTAATAACAGAGCCAGCCGGTGTGTCTTCGACTTGAAAGCCATTGTTTTCAATTTGTTTACGTAGTTCGTCAGCTTGATCATAATTTTTTTCGATGCGGGCAGTTTCTCGTTCAGTTACTAACTTTTTTACTTCAGCAGAGACATTAATTGGCTTAGCTTGTGCAAGATCAAGACCTAGCACCTCATCAAATTTGAGCAGAGAAGCTTTTTTTGCTTCAGGAGGATAGTCTGATTTTAATAAATCCCAAACGACAGCCAAGGCTTTTGGAGTGTTAAGGTCATCGTTGATTGCATCTATAAAGTGTTGTTCGAATTCAGCGCAGCCTACTTTAGGCTCACCATATTCTGCAGCAAAAGATGTTAAATTATCAAGAGCATTTTGAGCAGCGTCGAGTGCTTCCCATGAGAATGATAATTTTTTTCGATAATGTGTTCCTAAGACAAAATAACGATAGGCTAAAGGGTTGTATCCTTTTTCTTTGAATGTATCAAGTTTTACGAAATTGTTTTCTGATTTGGCCATTTTTTCTTCTTTCCCTAGTATTAGGAATTCATTATGCATCCAGAAGTTTACAAATTTTTTATTTGTTACTGCTTCTGTCTGTGCAATTTCATTGGTATGATGAACTGCGATATGATCTATTCCTCCACAGTGGATATCAAAGTGTTCACCAAGATATTTAGCTGCCATTACGGAGCACTCCAAATGCCATCCTGGGAAACCTATGCCCCAAGGAGATTCCCATTCCATTTGACGCTTAGTATCTTTGGGAGAAAATTTCCACAAAGCGAAGTCAGTGGCGTTACGTTTTTCTTCATTTTTTTTTATTCGAGCCCCTTCTTGTAGTTCGTTAAGATTTTGGCCTGTCAGTTTACCGTAGTCGTTAAGTTTACTTGTGTCGAAATATATACCATCTGATATTTGATAAGTAAATCCTTTTTCTTCTAATTTTTTTATCCAATCAATCTGTTCTGGGATATGGTCAGTTGCTTTGGCCCAAGTATCCGGTTCTAGAAGATTGAGATCTTTCATATTTTCTTTAAAAGCTTTGGTATAGAATTTGGCAATTTCCCATACTGTTTTATTTTGAGCTGCTGCACTTTTTTCCATTTTATCATCACCTTCATCTGCATCGGAAGTTAAGTGTCCAACATCGGTGATATTCATGACATGATTCACTTTAAAATTATTTGCAAGAAGAGTTCGTTTTAAAATGTCCTCAAAAATGTAACTACGTAAGTTACCGATATGTGCATAATTATAAACAGTCGGACCGCAGGTATATAATTTCACAACATTTTTTTCTATAGGACAAAAAACATCCTTCTTTCGTGTTAGGGTGTTGTAAAATTTTAGCATAGGGTAGTGAATTAGATGTTTTTTAATATAATAAAGAGAAGTTAAATTCTTTATTACATAGGTATTATAAGGGTTTTTTAGCTCTTTGAAAAGGGTGAGATTTGAGGCATGTGGGTTGGGGGACGAATTTTAATTTTATGTTACTAATTATTAGGTCGTAGCTAGATAATAATCTTGCTTTTGTATATTTAGTCTGTTTTTCTATATCTTTTTCCTTACTTTCCAAAATTTTAAATTTGTCATACCACGGGTTATCTATAGTAACATAGGGTGGAAGCTCAACATCAGGAAACTGATCAGCAGTTATTTCTACGAAAATATTTTCTTTTTGAAGCCAGGCATGAGATTGATAACTATTGTTATTATTATTTCTAATTTCACCTAAGGTATATTCGAATATACCTTGATTCATATCATTTAAATATTTTCCTAATAGTAAGGAGGATTCTCCACATGAATCTTTTGGAAAATTTCGTAGATTACCAATTAAAGAGTTTTTATTACATTTCAAAAGTGCAATTCTAAATTCAGTTGCTAATTTTTCAAGATATTCTAATTCTTTATCTTTTTTATCTACCATGATTTATATTGTTTAGGTAATTTATACACCATCTTTGTTAACCTCATTAGGAAATTGTATCTTAACCAAATTAATGATGTTTTCCAAGCTGTTATACAAAAATTGATACTGTTCTGCTAAAAATTGGGGTTTTTCATCTCTATCTTTTTGTTGCTTTTCTAATATTTCTGACTCATCACTCTTTTCAACTAAATTTTTTATAATAGCATAATAACTTGTTTGATTGTGTATTATTTCATTTCGATAGGGGTTAATAATTATTTTGTATTCTTTATCACGAAATTTTTTTAATTTAAAATAGTAATTATTTCCATAACAATCCTTATTAATTTTATCAATTACTTTATCAAAATAAATATTTTTATCGTTTTTAATCTCCTCAAAAAATACATTTAAAAAATTACCCACCCTATTCCATGTGCTGTATAGTCTACTGTAGCCATCGTCCAGAAAGAAACAAAATAGCCAGTCAATATTTGAGGGGTTATATCCAGCGACGATTGGAGTTAATCCTAACTTTTTATAAAATAATACACTGGCAATTGAATATCTAAGACCGTCAATGCATAATAGTAAATCATCCCAAATATAATCTACTTGGCCTTCTTTGTTAAATTTATTTTTTAAATAATTAATGCAATTTTTAAACTCAAGGTTTCTACTATTATAACATTCATCTAGTTTATATTTTTCAGCTACACCTACAATGATATCATAATGGTTTTTTGTGATTTGTAGCGACTCGCGATTTAACTTTAGATCTAGTTTAGACAACATGGATCACGCTTTTTAAATTAATTACTAGATGAGAGTTTTTGATTATTTTAATATTATTGTTGATATTCCATATAACATTTCATTGTTTCTTTTTCTCCAGACAGATATGCTCCTTCAAAAAACAACTCATTTTCTCCTGGCTCAAAATCAAAATATATAATTGTATTAAAGCTATTGCCATTTAATTCAATATTTTTATCATTAACAGTTAGAGTTGAACCGGCAAAAGATCCTCTGATTTGGATTTCTTTTTCTGACAGGTACTCGTCAGGCAATAACTTCTCTCCAAATCTTAAACACTTATTTGCCCCATCACTATCTTTTTCAATAAGTGGTCTCATAATTGTTAGATGTAGTGGCATACGTTGCACTGCCTCATTCGTAGTAATTGTTTTGCTATTTATATTCTGATTGTTATTATTCTCTTTATCTAGTACGGCGATAAAACCTGCAATTAACATAATAATTAGGAATACAAAAAATATCCACAAATCAAGCTGTTTCTTTTTTTCAATTTTTTTTGTGATTTTTTTCTTTACAAATATCACTACAGTTTTTGCTATTTTATCGTGCCAACTTAACTTCTCTTTACTAAAAGCAATTGCAATATAACCCATAAATAATATACTTGATGGAATTTTCCCCAATGACCTAATAAATGCAATATTATAATCAATCGGTTCTAAATCTCTAGTAACTACCCTGAGGCCTAATAATTTTTTTCCTATCGTTGAACCGCTTTTACCTTCAAAATAGATAAAGTACCCCCAAGTTAAAAACAGATAAAGAATAATAAAAACTATATATTCATCTTGAAAACTAGGTGACAATATATACAAAATTACTAAAAATATACAATTAATAAATCCGTCAATTAAATAAGCAAAAAATCTAATCCAAAATCCTGCATATTTAACAGTATCAATTTCTTGTTTTTGCTCTGAATATTTAATATTTTCTTGTTTGTTTTGTTTTATTTCTTGAGCTTTATAGCCACAGTATTTACAAAATTTTACCCCTTCCGATATTTGTTTTCCACATTGTTCACAAAACATATTATTTTCTAAATTTAATAATTAAACATATCAAGAAATCCATTATCTCGGTTACATGGGTTGGATCCGATACTTAGTTGTCTTGGCGGAGAGAGGGATTTACGCCTCGCCTCTGCTTTACAGAGGCTCGTTGTCCTGGGCAGAGCTGAATGTTCCCAGGGTCACATTCATCTACACTCGTCTATCGCTACGCTCTGTCTCGTTTCTGCCCGTTCGAATCCTAGTTATTTAATAATCCGTGTTAGAGTATAACTATAAAATTACTAAAATATATTCGTTCATTCGGAGAGAGAGGGATTCGAACCCTCGAGACCCGTGAAGGGCCTAACACCTTAGCAGGGTGCCCCGTTCAACCACTCCGGCATCTCTCCTCGTTAATAATGTTATAGATCACCTCTAGCAATTACTAGTCCCCAAATTTTTTTTACTCCAGCTTTTTTTAGAATTTCAGCACACTCTTCTAGTGTGGATAGGGTAGTAGCAACATCATCTATGATTATAACATTTTTATTGATAAAATCAAGAGATTTATTGATTTTAAAAGCTGATTTTACATTTAAAATTCTTTCTTTTCTCGATAATTTAGTTTGAGTTTCAGTATTTTTGCCTCGATAAATAATATTAGGATTATACGGACTATTAGTTTTTTTAGCAATACTTGATGCTAGTAAATTGGATTGGTTAAAACCTCTTTCAAGTAGCCTTTTTTTATATAAGGGCATAGGAATAAATACATATTGTTCAGATTTTAGTTTTATATCGTTATTAAGATATTTATTAAATGTTTTTAGTAATAGTTTTGATAAGGGATATCGTAGATCCGTGATATATTTGTATTTAAAGTTATGAATTAATTTTTGAATTAATTGTTCATTTAAACTGGTGGCCACTAACAATCCATCTAGATTGGAATGACTTGTACATTTTTTACATGTTTCTCCATTATTTTTGATTCTGCATATAGGACAGGTTTGTTTATTGAGAAGATTAATTTTTTCAAAGCATTTATTACATAACCACAAATCATCTTGTCCACATTGTAGACATTGTTTAGGAAATATAATATCTAGTATAAAATTTATTATTTTGTTCATAAAAACTTCCCATTTATAAGTGGGAAGGTTTTAAATAGTAACTTTATTTGTTTAATTATTTTAGCACAATCTCATCATTTTTGGTAGTAACTTTTATAGTGCTTCCTGGTTTAAATCTATTATGTAATAGTTCTTTTGCTATTTCATTTTCGATCATTTCCTGTACGAATCTTCGGATAGCTCTAGCTCCTTGGTCTGGAGTAAAACTTTTTTTAGATATTAATTTAATAGTACTACTATCTATTTTTATCTTTAAATCTTGTTCTTGTAATTTCTTTTCTAAATTTTTTAATTCTAAAGCTACAATCTTTTCAATAACTTCTTTAGTAAGTGGTTTGAAAACAATAATTTTATCTAGTCTGTTTAGAAGTTCTGGTCTAAAGCTTTGTTTCAAATCTTCAAGTACTTTTGTTTTCATTTTTTCAAATTGTTCCTTGGCAGTTTCTTGGTCTTCTTTAGTTTTTGCTCCAAATCCCATTGAAGCAGTTTTATTAAGACTAGACATTCCAATATTAGAAGTCATTATAATAATGGTATTTTTGAAATTTGTTTGCCTACCAGATGCATCAGTTAGGTGGCCATCTTCTAATATTTGTAGCAGTAGATTAAATACTTCTGGATGAGCTTTTTCTATTTCATCAAATAGCACAACTGAATAAGGTCGTCTTCTTACGGGTTCTGTAAGTTTATTACCTTCTTTATATCCTACATAACCAGCGGGAGCACCAATTAGTTTGGAGACGTTAAAGCTTTCTACAAATTCAGACATATCTATTCTGATTAATGCTTTTTCATCTTCAAATATAGTTTTAGCAAGTACTTTAGCTGTTTCTGTTTTACCGACACCAGATGGGCCCAAGAAAATAAATGAAGCAATAGGTCTATTAGGATCAGACAAGCCAACACGTGAACGACGGATAAAGTCAGCAACAATCTTAAGTGTTTCGTCTTGACCAATAATTTTCTCTGCTAGAATCTTTTCTAGATTTATTAGTCTTTCTTTTTCACTAATAACTAGGTCGTGTAGTGGTACTTTAGTTATTTGTGAAATAACTTCAGCGATATCATCTTTAGTAATTTTTCCAATGAATTTTTTTTCGGATAGCGATTGCTTGTGTCTTAGACCAGATAGTTTCTCTAATAAAATATTTTCTTTCACTTTCACTTTAACTGCATGTTCATAATTTTCTTTATTTACTAGCTCATTCTTTTCATCCTTCAATTTTTCTATACTTTTCTCAAGTTGATGTATTTCTTTTAACAGTCCATCGCCTTTATGTCTGATTTTAATTTTAGAAGCTGCTTCATCTATTAGATCAATAGCTTTGTCAGGTAAAAATTTATCTTGTAAATATCTTTCACTTAAAGTTACTGCTGCTTCAATGGCCTCATCTGTGATGTGAACCAAATGATATTTTTCATAATTTTCTTTAATACCTTTAAGAACTTCTTTTGTTTCATCGAATGACGCCTCTTCAATAATTATAGGTTGAAACCTCCTTTCTAACGCAGTATCTGATTCAATATATTTCCTATATTCGTCTAAGGTAGTAGCTCCGATGGTCCTGATCTCTCCTTTTGCAAGAGCTGGTTTCAAAATATTTGCTGCGTCCATAGATCCGGCAGCTGAGCCCGTACCAATTATTGTATGTAATTCATCAATGAATAGTATTATATTTGGATCTTTCTTAATCTCATCAATTATTTGTTTGAAGCGACTTTCGAATTCTCCACGATATATAGTGCCAGCAATAACTAAACTTAAATCAAGTTTAAGTATTTTTTTATTAAGCAATACATCTGGCACATCTCCAGCAATAATTTTTTTTGCTAGTCCTTCTACTATTGCAGTTTTACCAACGCCTGGCTCACCAATTAATACGGGATTATTTTTGGTCCTACGTGAAAGTATATGAATCAAGCGATCAATCTCTGTTAGTCTTCCGATGACTGGATCAATACTTTTTTGTAGGCGATCGTTTGTAAGATTTGTAGCAAAGAAATCGAGAGCAGGGCGTGATGAAGAATTTTTTTCCTTATTTGATTTGTCTGATTCTTTTGATTTGTCAAAAATTTGAGTTAAATCTGGAAATTTTGAAGTACTATTCATAACTGTATTCAAATGTGATTTTAGCTTATTTAGGTTTATTCGATTATTTTCCCATAAAGACATTAAAGCAGGAATATCGATTTGGATTAAACTATATAGTAGATGCTCCGTACCAATATATTTATGATTATTTTGATGGGCAATTAAGGCTGCTTTTTCGATAACTTTTTTTGTATTGTCGTGAGTTTGAATATTGTTAGAGTTTTTATCATTAATTGGTTTATTATTTTTAATGATTTGACTACGTATTCTTTCTGAAGTTAATCCTTTTTGGATTAGTATTTCTGTAGCAATACTACCTTTTTGTAATATAAGACCATAAATCAAGTGCTCAGGATTGACGTATTCATGACCAAGTGAAATACCAAGTTCGCGAGCTTTCTTTAGGGAGCTCTTTAGGTGGGTTGTAAATTTATCTAGAATATTATTATTCATAATTATATTGTTTATTGTATGTGCATTATATTATAAAAAAACACCTCTCACAAGTCAAAAGGTGCTTTTCTGATTTTTTTTGTAGTAATTAGTTATATATCTATTTGGTAATAATACTATCAATACCAGGACCAAATACTATCCAGATAATAGAATAACGCTATTATAATTAATGGTATTGAAGCCCAGCCAACAACTGAAGTTGTGATAAGATGCCATTTTTTTTGAGGAATTGGTAGTTCAGCTCCTTTTAGATCCGTTAGACTTCTATAGATTGCATAGTTAAAACAAAAACCAAAAGGTATAGCCAAAATATAAAATAAGTTAGAAATTATTTGACTGATTAAATATTGATCCATTGCAAGTAGTCCAAAATTTAGAATCATAATTGGTATGCCTATAGCGAGTGATAGCACAACATTACTTATTAATACTTGCCACCAATATCCACGAACAAATTCTTTACTTCTAAGTACAGCTTGCATACCACGCACATTTTCTAGAACTAAAATATAGATTGCCAAACTAAACCAAATGGAAAATATTATTCCTGGGATACCCAAGAGCATGCCAGCTCCCATTGTTAGAAAACCTACTATTATATTAACCCACCACATAGGTAATACTAGTTTAAACGCGTTGCCTAGTATTGTCCCTATAGAAACACCTTCATGATGTATAGTAAGTATTAAGGCTATTTGCATTAAAGTAAATACCAGAGCAATCAAAAATACAAACAAGAGCATACCAATAAATCCCATTGCATATAATATATAAGGAGATTGATAAAAAATATCACCAATAAATTCGAGACCGCTAGAAAATAATGTAAACCCAAATATTGCAAATACAATTCCAAGTAGTACAGAACTGATTAGTCCAGTAATTATTAAGATAACTAATAATTTGCCAATTTTTCTTTTGTATAAATCCCAAGAATAGCTAAATAAATCACCAATACCAGGGAATGATGCCGTGCCCGAAAAGGCGTTATTCTCTTTTTCTCTACCTTCTTGATCTCTTGTCTCTTTCTGAAATTTTTCTGCAGGACTAAATATTTTTTCTTTATCTTTGAGCGTATTATTTTGTTTATGGTAAGCACCAACTAATACTTTATTTATCTGTATATCACTCCAACCCTGAGCTTTTAGCTGGTTTTGTATTTCCATATCAGAAAGACCTTTAGCACGAGCTTGTTCAAGCCATTTATTTATATCATTATTAGCCATAGTTTTTTATTTTTAATTAGATACTTAACATTGAGATAACAAAAGCAACAGCTGTTACAATTCCAGCGAATATTGCAGTTCCTAAGGCTATTTTTGTTGAGGTGGCAACTTTTGTCTCTACTTCTGTGTTTACTTTAGTTTTATTGTCATTCATATATTTATTATATTAATATATTAATTTTAGCGCATTCCACGCAAAGCAGCAATCCTTTCTTCAATAGGTGGATGCGTTGAAAACATCTTTGCTATTCCTTTTTTAGCCTTATTGCCAAAAGGATTGGATATATATAAATGAGCCGAAGCATTATTTGCTTTTCTCATAGGTTCAATATTTTGTTGGCTAATTTTTTCTAGTGCTTTTGCTAAACCTTCTGGATATCTTGTCAAAAGGGCACCCGAGGCATCAGCTAAAAATTCTCTTTTTCTGGCAATAGTAAATTTAATAAGTTGTGCAATTAAAGGTGTAATTATTAAAGTTATTAATATTATTACTAAATGTATTCTTCCAGACGAATTATTTCTAGAAGATACCCTTCCACCAAATAGATTCGAGCGAAAGGTCATGTTAGATAATAATACAATGAAACTAACCATAATAATTACCATTGTCATGAGACGGATATCATAATTTTTAATATGTGCTAATTCATGTGCTACTACACCTTCTAATTCTTCATTTTGAAGTTTTTCAATAGCTCCAGTTGTAATTGCTATAGAGGCATGTTCAGGATTTCTGCCAGTTGCAAATGCATTAATTGCTGGATCATTAATAATATGAATTTTTGGTACAGGTAAACCAGCTGTAATACAGAGATTTTCTACTATATTATAAACATAGGAATTTTGATCTTTTGATATAGGTTTTGCACCAGCAGTCCATAATGCAATCACATCACCGCGGTAATAACCCCCAATTGACATAAAAACTGCTATGGCAGATATTATAAATAACCATAAGTATCCCATTTTAGTGTATTGGGTTAATAACCATCCAATACCAATTATTACTAAAATAAAAACAAAAGTAAGAGCCATTGATTTTCTTTTGTTACTTGCTATTTGAGAATATAAAGTCATAGTTAATTAATTATAAAAGGCCAAGAATATTTGGCCTTTTAAATTTTTAATATTAATTGGATGCATCTTAAAACTGCACTTTGACAGGATCTTTTGCAGCTTCTTCTTCAAGTTCAAAAAATTCATAAGCTTTGAAACCCATCATACTTACGAACATATTGTTCGGAAAAACTTGAATCTTTGTATTGAAGTCACGAACGTTGCCATTATAAAATCTTCTAGCTGCTTGAATTTTATTTTCTGTATCAGTTAATTCGTCTTGAAGTTTCATGAAATTTTGGTTTGCTTTTAAATCAGGATAATTTTCTGCTACTGCAAATAAACTTTTTAATGTACCTGATAACATATTTTCTGCTTTACCTTGTTCTTCTGTGCCTTGTGCGTTCATTGCATTAGCTCGTGCTTTAGTTACATTTTCAAAAAGTTCTCTTTCATGTTTTGCATAACCTTTTACTGTTTCCAATAAGTTTGGAATTAAATCATAACGACGTTTCAATTGAACATCGATATCTGACCAAGCTTCGTCTGTTTGGTTTCTTAGTTTTATTAGACTGTTATAAACTCCAACTAGCCAGAATATAATTATTGCGGCTAAGGCGATTAGTATCCATACAAATGGTGACATATATTTTTTATTAAATTATTAAATTAAGGAGTGATTAATAAAGTAATAGTATCAGCAATTACTTCATTGTTTTGATTAATATTATTATTTGATTTAATTATTATCTCCTGACCAGTTGAGAGATTATTGTAGGTTATTAGAGACTTATTACTTTTTTCGGTTGTTGAGGGGGGGAGGGTGAGATCCCACATATTAATGATTGTATCATCATTTATTATAGCAGAGATTTTTTTTGATATAAATTTACCATCAAAGTCTTTTAAGGTAGCATCGATTGTAATGTTAGAATCCTTGATTTCTGATATCTTACCAGTCCAATTGTATATTTGTTGACCTAATATTTGAGGGTTTTCAGAATATGAAGGTACTTTTGAAATATCTACAATTGGTAGGGGTGTTTTATTGTCAGTAGACTGCTTTTTTCCAATGTTAAAACTAGCAATACCAATAACTATCAAAATTAAAGCAAATAGACTAAAATAGGCTATTTTTTTGTTTTTTGATTGAAAAGTATAAAATATATTATTTGTTGACATATACCCTTAAAATATGTTACAATTATATCACTATTTTTGTATTTAGACAAATTAATTATCATAGAATTGGGGTGTTCTGGAAATAGCAAATCTGTTAGAAATTGCTAAGGTTAGGTAAATATTGATTTAATTAAGTAAATTAATCATAAACTAACGTGTTTTTAATAAGAAAAATGCTTAAAAGAAGTATGAAAGGGTCTATTGTTGGCCTTTTTTTAATTTTTTTACTCTTAATTTCATTAATCATTACTGAAAATATTGCAAAAGCAGAGATTGATATTCCATCTGAGCAGCCACCAGGGAATAATACAGCAGGTTTTATCAATATTAGTGATATTAATCAAGGTAAACAAGGTCCTTTAAGATTGGGAACGAATGATATAGCTTCGCCTTTTAATTATCAATTGGAGGTATTAGGTGGAGGAGCTGATGCATCTAATGCTACTATACAAAACGACTTACTTATCTCCGACACATTAACTGGAACTAAAAATACTTTAGAAGTGAATTCTACTGACAATAAAGTTTGTATAGGTGAATGTATGAATATTGAAAATTCTAAGTTGGAAGTAAATGATCAAGGAGTTGTTATTAATCATACATTTGATAACGTCACAGATTCGACTAATGCATTACGTGTATATAGTGAAGAGGGAGAAGCAATTTTTGGAAGCGGTACGGAAGGTGGTATTTATAGTTTAAGTACAGGGGATAATAACTCTATTTTTGGACTCAATGCTGTTGGTACAGCAGTTGAAGGAAATAATGCTTTAGGTACATATAGTTCTATAGCAGGTTTTACTGACACAGGTATTGCAATATATGGATTAAACTCAAATTTATTTGGTCTTTGGTCAGCATATTTTGATGGCAGAGTTGAAGTAAGCGGTGATATTAGTGGATCAAAATTTATCTCTACCAATGATCCAAATTCTCTTGTGCCATATACTTTTGGTCAAGTAGTAAATAGTTTTGACTTTGGCGATAGTGAAATTTTATATCATGATGGTACTTATATTTGGCTGGCTAGTAATGATCAAATATTAAAAATTAGAGCTAGTGATGGTTTACAGATTTTTGAAACTGTTAATGTAATTACCAATCCCACTTCTATGATATTGGATGGTGAATACTATTGGGTAGTATTTGATACGGGTGTAATAAAGTTGGATCCAGAAGATGGTAATATTTCATGTTCGATTGTGTTGGATGATCCAAGAAGTATTGCTTATACAGGAAATAGTTATTGGGTAACAGAGAATGGTACTGGGCAATTTATAAATATTGATAGTGACTGCATTCAGATAGGTAGTGCAGTAGATTTTATTAATTCTAGTAGTTATACATTAGGAAAGATTATTTTTAATGGAAATTATTTATGGGCTTTAGCCACAAATAATAGTACGCAGGATGGTTTATTAATAAATATTAATCCATCCACTGGAGATGCAATTGGTTGGCCAGGATTTACAAATAGTAATCCAATAGATATTTATTACGATAATTATTACTATTGGGTTTTAAATAATGATACTCAGGGCACATTAAATAGATTTTATTTGCAAGATAATAATAAAGTTTGTACTGATATTGCGCCAGATGGTAGCCCTTTTTCTTGTGATAGTGATGATGATTGTCAAAATGCGACTTTAGGATATTGTAATTTTGCAGTCCCATCTAATTTTGGGTCATATTTACTATCCCAGGATTCTGAAAGAGTTGAGAATAATCCAACAAATTTTATTTTTGATAAAAGGAATGTTTGGGTTAATAATAACTGGGTAAATAATGATAGTAGTGAGGGCTCAGAGATTATTAAATTTTCTATGGTCGATCCTACTGAGTTCGCGGTAATTAGTTTAGATTCACAAACTAATAAAATCGCGTTTGATCAAACATATTTATGGGCATCTTCTACTCTAGATGATTTATTAAAAATTTATTCAGGACAGGGTTATGGCAAAATTGATCTTACCGATACTCTAGCATTACAAAATAATAATAGCTTAAGTACACAGTCAGGAAGTTTTGATATTTCTGGATCAGTAAAGGTGGATACGAATGTTGACAGTGAAGGAAATTTGAATGCGATAAATAACGTTTGGGGTGAGATGCAGTCGGACGATTTCATATTATCATCCGAATGGATCGAGACAGGTGATTTAATTTCAAGCTCATCCTCAATATTATCAATAACTTATACTTCGGATGATTTTTTAGTAGTAGGTGATAAATATTTCGGCCACATTCACTGGTCAGATGACGATGGAGACACTTGGAATGATGCAGGTACATTTGGACAATGGATATGGGGTATTACGGAAGCAAATGACGGCACACTTTATGCATCTAGTGGTGATGAAGATAATCTTATTGCCAAAGTATATAAATCAACTGATAACGGTGTGACTTGGGTAGAAACAACCACACCATTTCCTAGTGCTAGTAATCATGCTTATGATTCTATATCGGCCAATGTGGATGGTGTGTGGTATATGTTTTTTGGAGCTAATGATGGAAACGTTTATCGAACTTCAGATGGAGGGGATAATTGGTATTCTTCTGCGGTACCTGGAGGTGGGAATGGGAATATCAGTACAATGTTAGCGAGTAGTGATGGTTATATTTACGCAGCATCAAAATGGCATAATAATATTATAAGAACTATAGACGGTGGTGAAAATTGGGAGATAATGACAGCAGTGCCAGGTGTATTAGGAATTTATAGCATTATTGAAGGAAATGACGGAAGTATATTTGTAGGAACCGGAGAAGAAGGGTCGGGTATTTATGCTAATATTTTTAAGTCATCCAATGGAGCAGTAAGTTGGCAAAATGTACTAAATCTAACCAGTGATAATATTGGTGATGTTCAATCATTAATTAATGTAAATGGAATATTGTATGCTTCTGCTAGGGAGGATCCAAATATTGTACATATTTATAGATCTATTGATAATGGTGTTGTCTGGTCTGAGTTAAGTGCTCCAGGAGTTTTTGATGAAATTTATGATATGACTTTTTCAGATGATGGAACAGTATATTTGGGTGGTGCGGGGAATTTTCCTAAGCAAGTATATAAAAGTGGATCATTATCTGAGGGAGACCACAGTTGTCCGAATGGTCATTTTATAAAAAATATTGAATTGAATAATTTAAATCAGGTTATAGCTATTGAGTGTAGTCCAATATAATATTTATGGAGTTTCTTTTTTCAAAAATTAAAAAAATTAAAATTAAGTATATTTACTATACTTTTGTAATTGTTGTAATTGCTGTTATTGGTATAGAAAAAGTAAATGCTCAATGGGAAATCCCTACTAATTTACCACCAGATAGTAATATTTTTGTACCACTAAATGTAGGGCCTTATAAGCAAGCTAAAGAAGGTGGACTATTACTTGATCCATTATTCAATCCTTATGGAGCTGAGCCAGATATTGATTACTCTCTGGAAGTGAGAGGTAGTCAAGATGCGTATATTAATAATTTTGAAATTATTCCAGGAGGTAAATTAATAGTTGATACTGATACTTTGTATGTAGATGGAGAATTTGATCAAGTAGGCATAGGTACATCAACATTTGAATTATCATCAACATTAGAAGTGCATGGTGGGAGTGTAAATATTGGTCAAGAAGGAGTAGGAAACGGAGTAGCGGGAATTGGTTTAACAGTGAATTCAAATACTGAAAGAGAATTAATTATTGCAGATTCTAATAGTAATACGGATCCAACAGTTTTTGGTCAAGGTATTATTGATAGTAACGGTAATGGAGTTTATGGATTGAATGTGGCAAATGGAGTGGGTATTTCTGCTATTAGTAATGATGCTTCTGCTGTGGTCGGTACGGTTTCATCTGCGTATGATCCAACAGAGCCAATTGTTGTCGCAGGAATATATGGTAATGCAACTGGGCTTGGTGCATGGGCGGGATATTTTCAACAAAGGTTATTTGGTACTGGAGAGATCGTAGCAAATAAATTCTTGCCAAATAGATTGCAAAGTTCTGAAGTACCATATACAACTGGCTGGAAGAAGAGCGATATTACAGATAGTGAATTAATTGATGTCAATTATATGACATTTGATAGGCAGTATATTTGGGCTTTGGGAGGTTATTGGTCAAGTATTAATCCAGAACATGTACTTATAATTGATCCAGACAATATGGGGGTGGTTGATAAAATAATACTATCAAATAACGATCATTATTTAGTAGATATTATAGATGGCGGTGGGTATATCTGGGTCGCTCACAATTATAACTATGGTAGTAATCATCAGGCAGCGGTTACTAGAATTGATCCAGCTGATGTGCATAATTTTCAAACAACATATATTTATCCTGATGCTGGTAGTTCTGGTAATAATGATTCAGAATCTGTAAAGTTATTATATGATGATGAAACACTAGATGGGCCTTATATTTGGGTGTTGAATAAATTGAATTATGATCCAGTACATTCAATAACTCAATTGGATATGGATGGAAATGTTGTTGTTACCTTTTCTATTAGTGATTTAGCTAATGGTGGAAATAAATGCTCTAGATATAATAATTATCTATATAGTGACACTGATCATTGTGATGACCGATTAGATAATGATGATGACGGTATAATAGATAATGGGTTGTGTGAATATAATGCTCTGACTACTCCCATAGTGACGGATTCGGCTACTTGTGGAATTGCTGGAGGCACTTGGGTAGAAGCTTGCACTGATCGGATTTTTGATAATCAGATAGATTGTGAAGCCGGTTCTGCTGTCTGGGCTGAGACGTGTAGCAATAGTTCTTGTTCTGACTCTGATGAATGTACGTTGTGTGGCGGAGCTGGTGTTTGGGATTCTGTAGGAGAGGTTTGTCCTGCTGATTTGAATTGTAATACTCAAGTAACCTGCGAGGGTACAGTTACTTGTGATGGTATTTGGACGGCTGGAGATGATCAATGTTTGGCAGATACTCCATTAGGAGTTTGTGCACCAACGATTTCATTAACTACTTGGGGAGAATGTATTAATGCTGGTGAGACATGGACATGGAACACTGCCTCTGGACCAGCTAATATTGATGAAAGGATAGTAGATGCATATATAGGGGTACCAAGCGGATTAACACTGGATGGTGATGGTAATGTCTGGGTAACATTCCGCGGATCACCTGATTGGGATTATAGAGATATATTTTCTGGTGAAGGTTATGCAAAATTTAATGCTTCAGATCCAGAGTTGGCAGTAGATCAGTATGTATATTGTTCAGGTCCAGAAACTAGTCCAAGTGGAATAGCTTACGATGAATTAAATGATCAAATGTGGATAACGTATGATCCATCCACTATGCATGATAATAGAGGTTTATCTAAAGTGGATGTTAGTAATGGCCAAGTAACTGGATTTATATCTGATAATTTTGGAGCACAGATAAAATATTTTATGGGCTCGCCTAGTGGGCCATCAATATGGATAAATGGAGGAGGTTCTATTATAAAGATTGATCCAGATACTAACGTAGTTGAAAATACTCGATATATTTATGGACATGATTTTGATTTCGATGAACGTGATCCTGCTAATCCGCAAATTTTAAGGACTACGGGTGATAACGCTGTTATATTGAAACATACTATGGAGGATCCATATACTACTTCTACTAATGTTATTCTGGGTGCAAGCTCTGAAAAACTATTATTTGATGGTACAAATATTTGGTCATCTAATTATGGCACTAATACTTTGACTAAATATAGTGCTCAAGGGGCAGAAAAATTAGGAGTGTATGATGTGGGTGTAAGTACGGATCAAATGATATCTGATGGGCAAGCTATTTGGGTGCCATTTGAGGAATATTGGACAACAAAATATAAACGAATTGATATATTAAATGGTAATGTTGATGAATATGAATTAGTCCCAGATCTTGGAAATACACATCATACCCTTGATACCGTATTTGATGGTAAAAATATTTGGCAAAGTGTTTTTTCTGAAGATCGTGAATCGATGATAATTAAAGTAGATTTATCAAGTTGTGATTTAGCTACAAAACTATGTTCAGTAGGTTCAGTGTTTAATTATCCTGATACATTAGATGGGCCAGAAAAATTGATATTTGATGGAGAATTCATTTGGGCTTTTAATCATCATGAGCCAAAAGTATATAAATTTTCTACAGATCCAATAACGATTGAGGCAGAAATAACAGTTTCTGATATTTTAAGTGCTCCATATGTTGATCATCATTATAGTAGGATGAATGCGGTTGAATTTGATGGGACAGATATATGGGTTGGTGCTTATTATACAGATAGTGATGGAAATAGTATTTATAAATTCAATCCAGAAGGAATAAATAATGATGGCGATCATGGTATCTGCAGTAATGATAGCTCCATAAGTTGTAATTTAACATCAGATTGTGGTGGCAATGCTTGTAATGTTGTAATAAATGGTAAATATTCTGTATTAAATATGCCAGGCGAATGTTCTGTCAGTGAGGATAGTTGTATTATGGATTCGGATTGTGGTGGTTCTGAGACTTGCGATGGTATGTGGACTGGAGTTACTTCCTTAACTTTCGATGGTATTAATATGTGGGCAACTCATGAAGGTTTTGGTGATCATGATTCTACTGGAGATGAATGCAAAGATAAATTGGATAATGATGGTAATGGACAGTGTGATTATGATGGAGCAGTAGGCTATCCCGGATGTAGCGGTAAGCCCGATCCAGGTTGTAGTGATCCTGATACAGATACTTTAGAAATAACAGGAAGAAATTCGCGATATGAAGGGTCGAATAAAGTATTAACGAGAATCGTTGTTGCAACTGGCGAAATTGTGGAGAGCGTATCTATTAATCCAATAAAATATAGTAGTACTTATGTATATGATGCTGCTTTTGACGGCCAAAATATTTGGTTGGGAGGATCTGGTTTTAATGGAAATACCTTGGTACAATTTTATTCTGGAAGTGGATTTAATGATACTGATTATATAAATAATTTAATACTTAGAAATAATATTCCATTGCTTTCTCAGTATCGACAGGCCGGTAGTTTTGCTATGGCAGGGTCAATGAATATTGGTAATAAATTAATAGTTAAGGGAGACTTAGTTGTCCAAAATAATACTTGGGGAGGGGCAGCTGATAATGTGAAGGATTTTGGTGTGGGATGTGATGACGGAGAATTTATGAAGGGTATTGGATTTACAAATGCCGGCGTATACACAAGTGAAGTTGATTCTGAAAAAGCTCATGATGTAGCACTTGATTCTACATATATGTATGCTGTTGGTTGGAATTATGATGCTGTGAAATCGTGGCGCATAGAAAAACGCCTGAAAGCAACTGGAGAATTGGATACTAATTTTGGTTATGACTGTTCATCGGGCTCCTGTAATTTCACGGGAGATGGTGTAATAATAGGATACAGTTCAAGTGATATGGCTCAAGCAATTTCAATTGATTCTACATATATGTATGTGGTTGGTAGTAGAGCTTCCAGTAATTGGCGTATAGAAAAACGCTTGCTTTCTACCGGAGAGCTTGATTCTGGTTTTGGAGCTGGTGGTGTAATTGAAGGAAATGTTGTTACTGATGATGCTAGGGGTATTTCAATTGATTCTACATATATGTATGTTGTTGGTGATACTGATGGTGGTGACTGGCGCATAGAAAAACGCCTGCTTTCTACTGGTGCTTTGGATACTAGTTTTGGTTATGACTGCTCATCAGCCCCCTGCAATTTTACCGGTGACGGAATTATAACTGGAGATTCTGATAGTCTGTATGCAAGGGATATTGAGATTGATAGTGACTTTATGTATGTTGTTGGTTGGGATGATGATACGGATAATTATTTGCGTATAGAAAAACGCCTGCTTTCTACCGGAGAACTGGACGCCAGTTTTGGTTCCGGTGGGGTGATAAATGGGACAATTACCGAAAATCTTGGTTATAGTATTATTCTAGACTCTACATATATGTACATATCGGAATACTTTCCAGCAACTGGTTTGCGCATAGAAAAACGCCTGCTTTCTACTGGTGCACTGTGTACGGAAGCTGAATGTGGTCAGGAATTTGGCATAGGCGGGGCAATTATTACATCTTCCTATCCTGGACATGATATAGCGGTTGATTCTATGTACATGTATGTGTCAATGTCTTTAAATAATAACTGGCACATAGAAAAACGCCTGCTTTCTACTGGTGCTTTGGACACTAGTTTTGGTTATGACTGCTCATCAGGTGTTTGTGCCTTTACTGGAGACGGGATAATATCTGGTTTTACTGAAAGTGATAGGGCTTATGGCATAAAGATTGATTCTACATATATGTATGTAGTTGGCGACGATGATATAGGCTACGACTGGCGCATAGAAAAACGCCTGCTCACCACAGGCGCAGTGGCCGCTGAAATAGACGGTGCAGTGCCTACCGGCATATACACTAGCGATACTACATCCGCTCAGGCTTTTGATATAGCTGTTGATTCTACATATATGTATACAGTTGGTTATAATGATGGTGATGACTGGCGCATAGAAAAACGCTTAATTTCTAATGGAATTCTTGATTCTGGATTTGGAACTAGTGGTGTGGTAACAGGGGCCGCTTCTTCTAGTTTTGCCTATGCTATTGAGATTGATTCTATATATATGTATGTATCAGGACATGATGGATCTAATAACTGGCGCATAGAAAAACGCCTACTTTCTACTGGAGAACTGGACGCCAGTTTTGGCTATGACTGCTCATCGGGTGTTTGTGCCTTTACTGGAAACGGGATAATATCTGGTTTTGCTGAAAGCAATAGAGCTTATGGTATAGACATTGATTCTACGTATATGTATGTGGTTGGTGATACTGATGGAGACGACTGGCGCATAGAAAAACGCCTGCTTTCTACCGGAGAACTGGACGCCAGTTTTGATACGGATGGAGTGGTAGCAGGAGATGCTGCTAGTTATCAAGCGTGGGATATTGAGATTGATACTAACTCTATGTATGTTATTGGTTGGGATGATGATGCAACAAATTATTTGCGCATAGAAAAACGCCTGCTTTCTACTGGTGCTTTGGACACAACCTTTGATACGGATGGAGTGGTAAATGGAACTATTGAGGGTAATTATTTCAACAATATTTCCATTGATTCCAACTATATGTATCTGGCAGGAACATTACAGTTGCCATCAGAGCATTTACGCATAGAAAAACGCCTGCTTTCTACAGGTGCGCTGTGTACGGCTGCTGAATGTGGTCAGGAATTTGGTACGAATGGTGTAGAAACAGAGGCAGTGGATAGGTATTATTCTACAACCGATATTGCCGTTGATCCTACATATATGTATGTGGCTTTTAATTATGGAGCTGTTGGTAGTACTCACTGGCGCATAGAAAAACGTCTGCTTTCCGATGGTACTTTGGACCCGGGTTTTGGTTATGACTGCTCAACAAATGCTTGCTATTTTACGGGTAATGGCGTAGTAATTGGATCTACATATAGTCAAGTTCCTTATGCTATTCAGATTGATTCTACATATATGTATGTAGTTGGTGAAGATGATATAGTCCCTGCTAATCACAACTGGCGTATAGAAAAACGCCTGCTTTCAACTGGCGGTGTAGCTGTTGGTGAAAGTCAAACACTGATGTGTCGTCCGTTATAAAAAATGAATAATTTATCCCCCTGCAGGGGATTATAATAAAAAATTATGGATTATAATAAAAAAAATAAATTTATAAAAAAAATCACATTTTATAGTATATTTTTTGTAATTGTTTTTTCTGTTGTAGGGATAAAAATAGTTAATGCCGAATGGATAGAGCCAAGCAGTCAACCACCTAGTGAAGTCTTTTATGCTCCGATAACTACAACTTCAGAACCACAAGCTAAGGATGGATATTTATTAATCGATCCTGTTGATTATCATCCAAGTGATGATAGTTCGTTAGGTTTTAATATAGATAAACCATTAGTTGTGCGTGGAGAGGGTATAAATTTTGAAACACAAAATGTCTATAATGATAAATTGATTGTAAATACTGATACTTTATATGTTGATCCATTTTTGTATGCTGATCCGTGGGTAGGGATAGGTACAACTAGCAGGGTAAGTAATGAGAAGTTAACCATTTTTGGTCAGACAGTCCAGATTGGTACTTCGGATGATCCAATTAATGATAGGGCATTGAGTAGTTATAGCGCTGATGATGTTGGTATTTATGTAGAAACAGGTGGAATAAGTAGAGCAGGTATTTATGCCATAAAAACAAGCAATAATAGTAGAGCAATCTATGGTCAAAGTCTTGGTAGTAATGTAGGGGTAAGAGGAGAAAGTACTTACGGATATGGTATCTATGCCAGTACTGATTCAACTAATTATGGAGCGGTCTATGGCAGTAATAGTGGTTCTGGTTTTGCAGGATATTTTGATGGGCCAGTTAATTCAGTTTCAGATATGATTGCTGATGTATTTTTACCAAGAAAATTACAAAAATCATTAATTTCATATGTTTCTGGAAACCACGTAAGCTCAACACCGATTGGAAATTTCCCTCCAGCAGAAATTAGCGGTGGAAATGTGATATTTGACGGTGATTATGTTTGGGTGGGAGTTAATAATGGAAGGGATACTAATGATGTAGAACTTTTCAAAGTAAGGGCATCAGATGGAGTATTAATGGATTCTTTCGCAATACCTGACGCATGGTCAATTTTAGAAATGGAATTTGATGGAAGATATATTTGGATATTGGGATACTATGCAAATATTACTAGATTTGATACGGTCACTGGAACTTCAATTTATTTGGATGATACTGACAGTGGGTTGGTTCCGGGTGGTGCGGAAAATATTGAACTGATAAAAGTAGGTGATGAAATATATTTGTTTGTAGGAGAGAATATTGCCGGTGGTAATGATTTAATAATAATAAAAACAAGTGCATTTGATGGTTGGACGGATATTGATGATCTCAGGGAAATAATAAATTTGGATCCTTGGGCTACAAATGTAAAAGAAATTGTTTCAGATGGTGAGTATATATGGTTGGGGGATATAACCGGAGAAAATTTAGTACGGATGTGGGCAGAAGATCCGGATCAGAATGTAGACACTACACATCCTGTTTTGACAATTGATATGACAACTGCTGATTATTCATGCCTACCTTTTGGAATATTTTTTGACGGTTCATATATATGGTGTTTGCCACGCGAACAAGCAGGAAACTATTTTGTGAGAATATGGGCTGAAGATCCAAGTGATGAAAGACATCCGATAACAAGTTATGATTTTTCTGACGATGGGAAATACAATACTATGGTTTTTGACGGAACATATTTATGGACAAATAATTATTTAGAAGGAGAATTAAAGAGAATATTGGCTGCTGATCCGGCAAGCTATGATAATACCAAAGATACCTTTATAATGGGATTTGAAAGCCATGAAAATATGGTTTTTGATGGAACATATTTATGGCTTGTAGAAGATGGAAACCAGCCATATTTGCATAAGTATTTCTCTGGAACCGGTATGGGGCATACCAATCTAGGAAGTATTGTAGAATTAGATAAAGTTTCTGGATATTGTTCAGTAACTACTACACAGCAATGCTTATATGACTGGCAATGCCCAGATTCAGAAACATGTGATGCGGGAAATACAGTTCAGTCGGGTGATGTATACATTGAAGATTCTGCATTTTCTTACAATAATCATTGTTATGCAAATCTAACGCATCATTATGACCGATCTTGTGCTACAGCTACAGTAGCTAGTGATTGTAATGGTTTATTAAATCCTACATGTGTGGGCGGAGATCTGAGGGTAGTAGATGATGTTCAGGTAGAAAATAATAAATGGGGTGGTATATGTGAGGATGGAATAACAGCCTGTACATCTAATGCTGATTGTAGCGTTGCTTGTTATGGTGGTACTGTCGCCGTGGATGTTGATGGCAATGCTTCTTGTGATGATGGTGATTATATGAGCGGGGTAGAATTAGATATTAATGGTGAAATAATTAATATATATTGTTGGGAATTGTAAATTAATATTTAAATAAAGGACGCCTCCGCTAAAGGTGTTCGGGGAAACAAGTTTATATTCATCCCCGACAAGTTGGGGTATCTATAGGTTTAGAAGAGACACCTAAAATGATAAATGAATAATTATGCATTTTAAGAAATTTCATCCGCCACATCTATATTTGGACAATTGTACTTATTTTTTAAGTAGTCGTACCCTTGATAAAAAAAGATATTTTAATACAGATCATAAAAAAGGAATTTTAGCAGATATTTTAAAAAGTGCTAGTAAAAGATACAAAATTATTTTATACGGTTGGGTTATTTTGGAAAATCATTATCATCTTTTAATTAAAGTAGATAATAAAAAGCAATTAATTAATTTTATTAAGACGTTACATGGCAAAAGCGCGATTGAGTTGAATAAATTTGAGAATAAACCTAAAAGGAAAATCTGGGTAAATTACTGGGACAAATGTGTTGAGAGTGAAAAAGATTTTCATACACATTTAAACTATATACATCATAATCCCATTAAACATAAATATGTAAAAGATATGAGTGATTATAAATATTCAAGTTATCAATATTATTTAAGTAAATATGGTTACGAGTGGTTAGAAAATTGTTTTTATATATATCCAATAATTGATTTTACTTCGCAAGATATTTAATAAATTATAAATTTGAGGACGCCCAAACTTGTTTGGGGAGGAAGTAAGTAAGTACCCCTCAACAAGTTGAGGCATCCATCAGGTAAAATCGAGTCGGGGTATCCACTGGTTAGAAAAGGGACGCCCGAATTCGTTTGGGAAATAAGTTAACAATTATCCCCCGACAAGTCGCCCGTCTGCAACGCAAGCTTGCGAGCGGGCAGAGGGCATCCGTCAGGAAAGTATAAGTTGAGGTGAACAGTAAATAAATAAGCTATAATTATATATAAATGTCCAAATTAACTAAAAAAAGTATACAAGTATTAATAATTCTTTGTGTTGCGGTAGTTTTAGCTGCCGGGTTATTTAGTTTGATTTATTTTACTCAACATACCCCTCAACAAAAACATTATGTGATTAAGGAAGTGCCACCTGATCCTGAAACAGTGATTGACAAAGTAGTACAGGAATCGGGTAGGAATTATATTGATAAGCGGGATGATGAAGGCAATCTTGTTTTTAACGAGGATGGTGCTCTAACGCGTATTTTTTACGGGGCTGATATTTTTTATCAAACAGAAGATGGGGATTATCAGGATATTGATACGACAATTGTGACAGCACAGGGAGATTATGATTATGAAAATACAACTAATGTTTCTAAAACGTATTTCAAAGCAGAAACTCAGGAAGATGATTTTATAAAATATGAAGTGGCTGGTGAGAGGGGTGTAACTTTTTCTTTTGCAGGGGTTGATAAATCAACACCAGAAGTAAGTAGTAATACTATTACATATCCCGATATTTATGAGGGTATTGATGCAAAATACACGATTTCAGGCAGCAAGATTTTGGAAGAGCTGATAGTTGAAGAAGAGCCAATAGTTGACCGAATAGACCAGAATATTAAACTACAGGACGTTTATTACAAAGAGCAGGATAATGGCTCAATAACATTCCATGATAATGCAACTGGTCATATAGTATTTTTTGCTATTCAACCCATAATGTATGAATTGGAAGAAAGTACGGGTTTTAAGAAACAAATTGATGAAAGTGAATCAATGGAAGTGGAAAACCTGACATTTAGTTATGGGTTGCATTATGAAATAACAGAGGCGGATAATGGTGATATTGTTATAAGTAAAGTAATTGATGATGAGGGCAGGAAGTGGCTGGAGCAGGCAAACTATCCAGTGGCTATTGATTTTACTTTTTCGGCTATTGATTCGACTGTGGCTCTCTCGGGGGAGTCTTTAAGACACAACTGGAGTGGTACTAATTATTATATGACTACCCCAGCTACTATATCACGAGTAGGAAATTTAAATACTAGTGTGGCTAGGTGGTATTATCGTAGCTTTTTTAGTTTTGATACTGGCTCAGAATGGGCTAGTTATGGAAGTAGTGATATTGTAGGAGCAAAATTTACATTTTATATGTGGAAAACAGGTACCTGTAGTAACTGTGCAGTTTATGATTATCAAGGCGATTGTAGGTGGAATACCCATCCGTGTTGGCAGCATCGATGTGGATTGTGTACCAATGCTGGGGGGGATGTAGGTGAGGAGTCGGCCAGTGGGATATCTGCCAACTCTGGCGCTGATATATGGGACAGTCTTCCTTATCATCCCGGAGGAAATGGTTTTTCTGATGCCTATTATAATGTAGTTATGACACCTGAAGGAGCTGTTGATCTGAATGGCATACCAACAACACAAGCTGAATGTTCAGCAAATCCAGATGACTGCAAAAGAGAAGTATTTGTTGGCATTGATTCAGTTAGCCAGACTGGAGAAACACAAATTGCCCTTTTTGATACAAGTGGCTTAACGGTAAATGAAGGCAACTGGAAAGGGGTTAGAACTTTTAATTCAGGCAGTGGTGCCCTGGATCCAACTCTGGAAGTAGTTTATATGCCAAAGTTTGATATCAATGTAGTGCCTCTTGATTCTGATGAAATGTTAACTATTGAGTGGGATGATAATAGTGATAATGAATCAGGATGGGAGCTTCAGCGGTGTATAGATCCAACTCCAGTGGATCCACCTTTTGAATGTGATGATTCTGATTATTTTGATGCGAATCATGTATCTTTTTCTCCTATTCCAACCGGTGATTCAAGCGACTCATGTGGGACTGATTGCACCTATACGTGTACTACAACGGAAGTAGAAACTGTCGGTGGTTGTACGATAGACAATGATGGTCTTGAATCAGATTCGTTGTATTATTATCGGGGTCGTATTATCCATGTTTCTGACCTAGTTTCTGGCCCAACGTCTGTGTGGAGTGAAGACGATGATGGTTCAGGATATAATCATGAGTGGACCAGGGCAACTGAGATCCTTTCATCAGTCCTTGAATTATCTTCACCTGTTTGGGATAGTCTGAGGATTTATGGAGGTGGTAGTCCAACTGATGCTTATATTGATTCTCACGTAAATTCAAATCCACTTCATACAAAATATGCTTTGGGTGTAAGAGATGAAGATACTTGGAGAAATTGTTTTGCGGAAGATTCGGGTGGTGGGATATATACATTTCAACTCCCAATAACTACTAATCCGTATACAGTTGATTTTGCGCATAATATGGTTTGGTGGATGACGGATGTATTTGGCTGGCAAATGACAGCAGCAATAAATGTTGAAAGTACTGATGATTGTCAAATATATCCTAATCGTGAATTTAAACTTTGTGAATGGGCACAGGATACCAGAAGCCCAGATAATTATTTAAATACTCCTACTTCTTATGAGAATTGTAGCTTGGATACTGGGAAAGCTTATAGCCGAGCACGTGACCCTTCTCCACCAACTTTTATTAACAATGACCCTTATGGTGGTTATTTTCCTGCAATTACTGTACAAATGGATACTACGCCATTTAGCCTGCCTGTAACGACTCTTAATCCTTCTGATACAGAGTATGCCATGTCGGTAACTAATGTGAATACAGGTAAAACTAAATTTTTTGGGGATACATCAGATCTTCAAGAGTGGACTATGGGTCAACCTGTGATTCCTGATTGGGGCACGCAGTTTCTATGGAATAATAATAATCCTCGCACTGTTTATAATTTGGAGTCGGCAACCTGCTATAAGTTTAGAGCAATATCCAAAAATGGAGAGCCCACAGAGGTGGGAGAGGTGGGAGAGGATGAGTCGTGGGGTTTTCCTGATTCTGATGAATTTCCGTCAGAAGCGGAAGGTGGTTTTACCGATGATTTATGGTCGGTAGGATATCCGTCAGAGGAATATTGTACTCCTTTATCACCACCAGACCAACCAACTGTAACTTGTGGCTTTAACCAAGAAAAAAGTATTATAATAAAGCCGAAGGTATTATCTCAATTGATAAATGATGATGATAAATCAATTTTAAGTATAAAAACAGCAAATGCTTCAGTAAAACTCGCTGATGCAAATAGTGAAGGTTATTATTGTGATGTTAGTTTTACAGATGATATAAATACAGGAACAATTTATTATAAAATTCAGCGTTGCGCTCGAAGTGATATAGGGTCTTGTGCGGATGGAGATTTTATTACAGTCAGCTCAAATAGTACTCTTAAATCATTTATTGATGAGAGCGTCTTTCCTGGTTTAGCATGTGATATTAATAACGAAGTTTATGAATATAGAGTCCAGGCTGATAATACCATAGTAGAACCTTCAGATTGGTCAACCGTGGCAGAAGATATATTACCACCATGTCAACCAACACCCGCGCCAACTGCAAATAATTTTCAGAAACAGACTATGACATTTAATTGGACGGCACCATTATTTGGATCTCCAATTTCTGGGTTTAATAGTGGTTATTACACATATTTACTTGATAGTCCTACGGATCTTTCACCAGTCAAGAGATTTCAATCGGTTCTATTTTTGACAACCTACACTCCTCTTCCTTCTTTATATACAAATACTCCTTATTATTTTGAAGTTTCTGGTGTTGATGATAGATCAAGGGAAGGTGTTCGTTCACCACAAGGTGGCCCATTTTATACTTTAGCTGATAATCCAAATTTTACGGTAGAATGTGGTTATGATAGTTCTGATTATTGCACAGTAGATATAACTAATCATGGTTTAAATGATGTCGAGAATCATCCACCTGATTATTGTTTAAGTAGAAAAGTTGGTTCTAGTTCTAGTTGGCGATATTATAACTATGAAAAGAGTAATTGGGGTATATCTGGTCCGGCAACTTGTGATGGACAAACTTCAGATTATTGGCGAAGTGCTAAAACTGATTATACAACTTCTTGGAGTTTAACAGATTATAATTTAACTTGTAATACTTTATATACTTATAGAATAGAAGCAAAAAACGATGTAGGAATTGTGACACCTTCTCCTCACGAAGAATCTGATACTACGACTATTTGCCCACCGTTAAATGTTAGACATACTTATAATGGATATTTAAGTGGATACAGAATTAGAGTGGCTTGGGATAATCCACCACCAACTATACCACCAACATTACCTGATGAAATAAGGATTTATAAAGATGCTACTTGTGGAGGAGATTATGAAGTTATGCCTACTGGGTCAACAGAAACAGATAATAGTACTGATCCAAATTATGGTACCGATGCATCGTTATATGCTAATATTGAGAAGCCATATAGTGTTTGTTATTATAAGGATGGAGTTTTAGGTAGGCCAGGAGATGGAGATTTGAATGCTTATACATCTATTCAAACACCTACGGGTGTTAGTTTTAGCAGCGTAACAAAAGATTCAATGGTTGTTAATTATCGGGGAACTTTAACACGTCTTAGTGGAAATAGTTTAGATTTCTATATGTCTTATACTAATGGAGGGTCTGGTGGGAGCAATCCTTCATGGATACCAGGATCCTATAATGATACAGGATTATCGACAAATTATCAGTATTGCTATAGGGTGAGAGCAAAGAATAATGAAACTGGAGCATATACGACTGGTGATTACACAAACTACGGTCCAGCAGGTGATCAAGATGATTGTAAATATACTCTTGCTAGTATACCAAAGCGTCCGGTTCGTAGTCAGGTTGATTCGTCAACTGTCAATGTGATTATTAGAGAAGGTGATGGTAATCCTCACGGAATAGGATTAGCAGATGATACAGATTATGCAATTTGTGTGACAGAGTATAATATTGATGGTTCTGTATATCAAGAAGGTTATGTCCAAAATAATAATACTGTGAATTGGTTACCACCGCCTGAAAAATGTGGAGATAGTGATACGGGAGTATCTTGGGATACTAGAGCGGGTTGGGGATTGGATAGTGGAGTGGATATTACTGGAGTTGAATCATCTAAAAAATTTGGATTTTCTGTAAAAGCAAGAAATGGTGATGATATAAATACAAATTTTGGTCCAGAGGCAACATTATTTTTAGTTAAGAATAATGTTGTAGGTTGGGCTTGGTCTGCAAATATTGGATGGGTATCATTAAATTGTCTTAATTTTTTCAAAGACCAAGACTATGGATTTAGTTGTGATCCAGGAGAACATTGGGGAATAAATACAAGTTATGAGCCTACTAGGACAATTAATCCTGTAGAAGGGTATGCTTGGTCAGCATCTGGTCAGGCGCTGAAGGAAACTCTGAGTATTTCTGAAACTACTCAGATTGGAGTAAATGCAGGTCCAAAAGGAATTACTTATGACTCAGAAACTCCTGGTGGACCGTATGTGTGGGGAGTAGTTTGGGCTAGTGATCATATTTTGTTCAGATTGAATTCAGTTGATTTAACATTTGATACTTTTTTGATTGGTACGGCTGGTGATGACCTTAGAGATATAGTATTAGCTAATGGATATTTATGGATTACTGCAAACACAACAGGTAAGCTGTATAAAGTGGATCCCGCAAATCCATCAGGCGGAGCGGTAGATACTTTGGATTTTGAAACTTCCGCTTTTATATCTGGTTGTGCTTCTGAGGATTGCCATCCATTTCATATTGCTTATGACGGAACAGATTTGTGGATTAGTAATGATGTAGCTAATAATGAAGGTTTGATATTTCGGGTGAACACTAATGATGGTTTGGAACGTAATTGTGACGGTACGGAATTTTCTGGTAATAATAACGATCGATGTAATTTGGGGACAACTTATTCTGGCTGGCCGTTTGTGCTTAATAATGATGTTTGGGTAGTTAATAAGTTACCATTAGGTGTTTCTAAAATTTCTATTGCTGATGGAAGTATTTCTTCTTATCCTTTAACTACTTCGAATCCATATGCGATTGATTACGATGGTCAGTATCTCTGGATCACGCACAACAATAATCCTGGCATAGTTACTATATTAAATCCGAATGATGGTAGTGAGGTTAATAGTTTCGTTGTTGGTAGTCAACTAAGGGGAATAATACCTTTTAATAATTCAATGTGGGTAGCGAGTCTCGGTGATGATACAGTGATTCAATTAGATCCATATACACAGAGTGTAGTGGATACTTACAATGTTGGGGATGAACCGTGGGAACTGACAACAGACAATGACGCAAATATTTGGATTACCAATCATGGTTTATCTAAAAATGTTTCAAAAATAAATTTAAGTGACGAATCAGTTAAAGTAGGCTTAGGTTGGATCAGTCTAAATAAGGCTGTTTGTTCAAATGATTCACAACAAGGATGTACTGATGATGATGAATGTGGAGTGGTTACTGATCTATGTGTAGATACGCCAGCGGAAGAAGTAAGTGAAGATATTATCGTGGCTGGTGATCCACCGTCTGGAGATGTTGCTTATGGCTTTTGTTATGATAACGATGCTCCTTCTTCTGGTGAAAAATATGGAGAGTGTTCGAAAACAACTGGTCAAAGTTGTACAGAATCTGATTTAGCAAACTGCTTAGATATTGAAGAGTATTGTATTTATTATACTTGCCAAACTGGTGATATATGTATTGATCCTGTTTCTCCCCCAAGTCCTGCGGGTTGGGTTAAAGAATGTCGAGATACTGCAACTGCGAATTTCAATGGAGAGACTAGAGAGATAGAGGGATGGGCAAGAATATTGTCATCAAAAAAACAAGGCGAACAATATACACCTCCTTTTGATGATTGGGGTTGGATAAAACTTGGTGGACAATATGACGATGGCGAAGGAAATACAGGCGATTATAATTTAGCTGGAACGGAAATTGATTCTCAGTTATTTTTAGGTGATCCAGATGTATCTGGTGATAGTTTATCACTATATACAATATTTGGTTGGGGGTGGAATGCTGATATTTCAGATTATACGGCAACTTCAGATTGGTTACCGTCTATAAATATTAGTAATAATTTCGCTGCGAGACGTGGACTTGAACGCGTTCATAATTCGGCCATGATCTTAGATTCGAACGGTGATCCACATATTGCTTGGGAAGTTTTTGATACTGTTCATCTTTATTATGATATTTATTATCTAAAGTTGGTAGCAGGTAAATGGTTTACGATATCGGGAGTTGAATATCAACCTGGAGCGATGGATCCCTTTGGTTCTATGTTAAGTGTAGGATATGGATCTGGTTTATATGACGATGGGAGGCATATAAGATTTCCTTCATTAGCTCTTGGCGCTGATGATTACCCTCATCTAGCCGGAGCTTATGAAGAGAGTGTCTGGAGGGGCAGCCAAAATGAGGGGGGCGATATAATCTATACAAAATGGAACGGCTCTCAGTGGACAAGTTCTGATGGTGTAACATCAGGTTATGATGTAGTTGGTGGGGAAGCTAGTGATGATGATCATGCTCAAGTTCCAATTTTGAAACTTAATGATAGCGATGTTCCGAATATTGTGTATAGAGTAGGAATATCTGGTTATGGTGATATTTATTTTAAAGTTTGGGATGGTCGGATTTGGAATACTATTGATGGAACTTCGGATAGTTTGAATGTTAGTAACATTACTAATTCTAGTTCAGTAACTCCAAAATTAATAATGGATGGTAATACTCCACATATTGTATATATAGATAGTGGATTGGCTAAATATAGATGGTGGGATGGTACTAACTGGGTATCAGCAGGTCTTGATGAGCCTTTTGACACATATGTCTGTTCTAATAATTTTTTAACAAGTTGTACCGAGGCTACTGAACAAGCGGATTGTGGATGGTACTGTCATGATAATTCAGTCAACGCTGGTAATCTATGTTCTGTTGATATTGATTGTGGCACTGATTATTGGGCACAATGTTTACATAATAGGTGTGAGAGTGAAGATGTGGCAGTTAATTGGGGATTGAAGACATGTAATGGTTTTGTAGATGGAACTAAATGTTACGACGACGATGATTGTCCTGTGAGCTTGGATTGTCAGAAATTATCTAATATTGAGTGGAATGTATATGGAACAGAGGCGGCTAGTTTTGATTTGTATGACGAAAGCACTCCTGGAGTTGTATTCCGTGGTTCAACTGGAATTTATTATCTTAGGTGGGATTCAACTATTGATAACGGTGACGGAACATTTGGCGCCTGGGTGTCAGTCAGTGGTGGAGATCTTGAATCATCAGATTTGGTAATCTCTAATGCTGGAGGGAGAGCAGGACGTGTTCCTTCTGTAATTATTGGAGATGATAATTATCCCAGAATTATTTGGGGAGAAGAAATTTCAAATCTGTCAGATATTACTTATAAACAGTGGGATGGGTCTCAATGGCAAACTATAGATGGTATAGCATCTCCTTTACCACCTGCACCACCAAACGTAGCTAATCAATCTGCTTATATTTCTGAAACTCCTGCTGTTCAGTCATATAGTCCTTCTGTACAACTAGATCGATTTGGTAATCCTCATGCACTTTGGTCAGAAATTAATTATAGCGGTTATTCTTGTGGTGAGTTTGGTAATGGAGGTGTTATTGATGGTATTGATGGGGATATTCATGATATAGAGATTGATTATGATAATAACGCTATTTATCTAGCCGGTGTCTCTGATGATGGTGGAGTACCGCATTGGCGAATAGATAAAAGAAGATTTGATACAGGGGCATTAATTGCAGCTTTTGATACTGATGGTTTTATAAATGGTGATGCTGATACTCTTTCGGCTTGGAATATAGAATTAGACAAAGATAATAATAATTTCTATATTGTTGGTAGAGAATCAGTGGGTGATGATTGGCGATTGGAGAGGAGAAATATGGATACTGGTAGTATTGATTGGCCAGACAATCCAAGCGGGGTCGTTAGAATGGGTTATGGTAATGCTACCGACGGAATAGATCTAAAAATTGATAGTGAGAATATATATATAACTGGAGTTGATGATAGTGATAATTGGCGGATAGAAAAAAGAAGTAAAAATAATGGAAATTTAGTTACGAATTTTGGTACTGATGGTTTTATTATTAGTACGGATGGAAATAATGCGAAAAAAATATTGATCGATGATACTTATATGTGGGTAGTTGGTCAAGATGATAATCTCCATTGGAGGATTGAAAAGCGATTATTAAGTAATGGTGATTTAGTTACTACATTCGGTAATGCAGGAATATTTACTGGCTCTTCGACTAATCCAGATAGTGGAAATATTTATGATGTTACGATTGATGGTGATAATATTTATATTGTTGGGAAAACTACTGATAATAATTGGTTGACTGCTAAATTGGATATTAATTCAGGAATATTGGATGAGGATTTTGGTGTGGATGGATATGTAGAGACATCCTATGCATCAGCTGTTAATTTTATTTATGGTATAGAGGTCAGTGGTGATGATATTATTATTGCTGGTAGTTTAGGTGATGGTTTAGATAATGATTGGCATTATGAAATAAGGAATAAAAATACAGGTATTATTAATGAAATTGTTGTAAATAATGGTTGGCAAAATGGTTTAATTGATTCTGTCAATGGTAGTTTGGTTTGGGGAATGGACGGTGATGATGATTATATGTATATATTTGGTAATGATGATAGTGGTAATTGGCGAATAGAAAGACGATGGAAATCAACTGGTACATTAGATAATCACTATAATACAAATGCTTTTAGTGATTGCAAAGATCCAGAATATCCTATGTGTATATATACTTCGCCATCGTTCGAATGTCTGGGTGGGGATATATTTTATAGTCGTTGGACACCAGGAAATGTCCAAGGTGGAATAGGTTGGGTAGAATTCATGCCAGCCGGAGCTCTACTTGGAGTACCGTGGGTTCAGACTGCTTTTGCAGATATCTTTGGTACAGAGGGTGTTAGTTTATCTCCTCCGCCACGTGGTAGTGGAGAATACACTGCGACATATTTGATTTTATCTAACGGTAGTATTGAAGGCATACCTACGTATTATTATGGCGATAGTAGTCGGCAACCATCAACTCAATTTTATGAAGGTGGATTAAATCCATTGATTGAGGGATCTAGTCTTCCGTTTGGTGAAGATGCACTATCAAAAATTAATGTCGATGCTTTAGTATCTGGGCCGGACTTTAATAGATATGGGCATCCTTTAACAACAGTTACACAAAGTGGTATTGATATTAGTGATAGCAGTCAATTAGGTGATTCACCTTTACTAAATGGAGGTGTTTATCATTATATCGGAAATGCATCGATAGACGATGAAATGACTTTTATAATAGGTGATTCAGATCCAACTCCAGCAACAGATCCAGAAACAACAGGAAATGGATTAATAGTTATAGATGGTGATCTAGAAATAAATGCCAATACTTATTATGAGGCAGGTGTTTTGGCAGATATTACAGAGATGCCATCGGTAGGTCTTATTGTCCGAGGTAATATTTATATTAGTCCTTTCGTGACAGAGTTAGCCGGAGTATTTGTAGCTTTAGACAATCCTGATACAGCAGATATTTCGGAAGGTATTATTAGTACAAGCAGAAAGAGCCCACTTATAACTGAGACAGCAGATAATGATGATGCTTATGTATCTGTAATTGGTTCGGATTATGATAATACTAATCAAACTGTTCCAGATAATGAATCATTAAAATTTGGTAAAGAAGTTGCCGATATTGGCAATTATCAATTTAGATTAAAGGCAACTTTAAATACAAATTTATTAGGGGTAACGAGCACTGAGCCAAATATTCCTATCATGGTAAGAGTTGGGGATGTTGGCACTGCTCCATTTGATGATTTTTGGTTGAATAATTCTGACGATATAAACGGTTATGATATCAACTTTGCAGATGCTGATGGTACACCATTAGATTTTCATATTGAAAAATTTGAAAATAACCAAGAAATAATAGTTTGGGTTCAAGTCCCACAACTAGATATTAATTCTTTAAATGACTATATTTGGATGTATTATGGTAGTGTTTCTCCTGTTAGCCAGCAGGATGAAAATGGCACTTATAATAGTGAATACGTTGGAACTTGGCATCTGAATGAAACATCTGGAGATCGTCATAATTCGACCAGTACAATTTCTATTGATGGTGTGCCATCAGCATCACTGGCAAATGAACCTGGCGGTATTGCAGCAGGAGCTGATAAATTTGATGGTACTGGAGGAACTCTGGATAATGGCTATTGCTTTGAAGGTTTAAATACTGGCGGCGTGAATAATCTTTGTAGGTATGATATTGATTGTGAGGACCCTGCAGGAACTCTTTGTACAGATGTTCAAGGAGGATCTAATCCTGGTGGTTGTATGGTCCCAGACCCAACAGGAAGTTATCTTGAAATGCCTATTAATATACTTAGTGGAGCTGGTAACTTTACTATTGAAGCTTGGGTGAGAACTTCTACAACTGATAATTTGGTTACTATAATCGAACAAAGAGATGAGAATAACGCGGGTGATGGTAGTTATCAGCTTAGGATTTATAATGGAATAGAACTTCATTTTTACTATTGGCAATATTTTCCTGGTATTAGCTTTAGTATTTCAGCAAATGATTCTAATTTAAATAATGGAAGTTGGCATCATGTAGCAGTTACAATAAATAATACAAATGATGAAGCTATACTATATATTGATGGAGTTGCGGAAGCTACTAGGATAGATATGACAGATATAATTGATATAGATGCTGAAAATAGTACTTATGTAGGTGCAGATATTTCCAATACAGGTGGTCATGGTTGGCCTTGCTATAAAGTAGATAGTTATTTTAATGGAGATATTGATGAAATTAGGATATCTAATACAGTACGATCAGCTGAATATATTCAGGCAACTTATCTTGCAGAAAATGGTTCTAGTTCATTTATAACTTGGGGGACTCAAGAAGAAGTTGAAAATCAAACTGATCGTACATTTTTAAGATTTCCGTTCGGACCAGGTACTATCAATGATATATTACCAAATTCAGAAATTAGGAATGCATATCTAAATCTAACGGATGATGGTAATAGTTCTAATGGTCCGTTTGATGCAAAAATATATTTAATTGATTATGGTGATGTGGTTGAATTTACAGTAGCAAATTGGCCTGCTCAAGATTTGTACAATGTTAATGTATCTAATGGTATGACTTATAGTATTGATACTAATACTTGGGATAGTACTATAGATTCTGAGAATATGAGTGTGGATATTAAATCTTTGATTCAGAGGTATGTAAATAGTGATGAATATGGTCAATCTTATGCTGATGGAGATATTACATATCTTGGTCTTGTTATTAATGAAGGTGATGCCGACGTTGGAGATTTTAGATCATTCTATTCTCAAGAAGATACTACTGGCCATGCCCCAGAATTAATTGTCGAACATTCACCACGAAGAACATATTTAACTATTGATCCTTCAAATGTAAATGATGATGTTCACGCTTGGGGTAGCGCTGCGGGTGAATATTCATTAAATTCTAGTTGTCTGTATGTTGGTAGTTATTCAAATAATCCTAATAGAATTTTCTATCGTTTTATACCAGATACAGCCTATACAATATTACCTGATAATTCTGAAATTATTGAAGCTCATTTAAGATTAAATAATACTGGTTGTGCGACTGGAACAGAACCTTTTCAAATACGACAAGGATTGTTAAATAAAAATGTAGCGGGAACAACTTTTAATGATATGCCTACAATTTCATCTAATCCATATAATTTTGGATTAACTCAAGACGTTTTTGAAGTATCACAAGAGTTATTAGAAAATGAGTTTAATAATTCAAATATTGTATTAGATGATATCTCAAATTTAGTTCAGTCATGGATAGATGATACTATCGTTAATTATGATTTTGGTAATGATATTGGTTTAAGGTTGCGACGTGGTAATAAATCTTCAGAGATTATAAACGGAGCAGGTGAATATAGAGCTGTCAGTGAAGATGCTTCGATTTTGGAAGTTGATTATTTAGTACCATTACAGGTTAGTGGACTTTTCGTTGCTCGTGGATATAATTTTGATAGAAAGTATACCAAAGATCTTGCTCCGTCCGAAAGGATTGTGTATGATGGTAGGGTAGTAGCAAATACGCCACCCGGACTTGCTGATTTTTCTAAAGCACTTCCAATTTATCAAAGAGTAGCGCCGTAAGCTAATGTATATTTAATAATTTTTAATTGATAATGAGTAAATTTAAGAATTACAAGGATTTGGATATTTGGCAGAAAGCGTTTAATATGAGTTTGATGGTTTTTAATTTATGCAAAAAGATTCCTTTTAATTCGGTAAATAAAGTATTAGTTAATCAGATTGTTCGTTCTGTAACTTCGATCGCTGGCAATATCGCTGAAGGTTCTGGAGGAGCTACTAGAAAAGATTTTATTAATTATTTGCAGAATGCTAGAAAATCAGCTCTGGAAACTGATAATTGGCTTGAATTCATTTTTTCAACCAACAAAGTGACTAGTGCATCAAAGAAAATGTTAAAGGAAAAATCTCAAGAAATAATAAAGATTCTAACGACAATTATTAAGAAATCCAAATTAAAATAATTATACATAATAAATTTTAAATTATAAATTAGACAAATATGGCAAAAAATGTAAGTTATTTAGGAATCGACGTTGGTGGGTCAAGTTTAAAGATTGTTGAACTTGTAAATGTCAATAATAAACCACAATTAGTTACTTATGGCTTTATTAATGATATTCCGAATATGATTAATGATAATAGTCTTTCTGCAAAAGCTGAGGTTGCTTCACATTTAAAACATTTATTAAAGGAATCAAATACAACAACCACCCAGGCAGTAGCTGCATTGCCTAGTTTTAGTGTATTTAGCTCTATTATAAATTTACCCTCAATGAGCAAAAAAGACCTAATTTCGGCTGTTAGGTGGGAAGCAAAGAAATTTGTACCTATTCCTTTGGAGGAAATGATCCTAGATTGGGAAGTTTTAGGAGAAAAAGACGAAAAAATTGATAAAATTAATAAAAATGAGCCAAAAGAAGATAATAAAAATGATAATTCTAATAAAAAAGACGATAAAGGCCTGAAAATAGCTAAAAAGGATGAAAAACTCAATAAAAACAACATAAAAGTACTTTTAACGGCTGCACCTAAGAATTTAGTAAATAAGTACGTAGAGTTATTTAAAGCAGTTGGTTTACAGCTTGTGGGGTTAGAAACGGAGTCTTTTGCCCTAGAAAGGTCCTTAATCGGTAATGATAAGAATCCAATAATGGTAATTGATGTAGGTGGAAGTGTTACAAATATTATCATATATTCTGAGGGAATACCTATATTAAATAGAAGTATCGACGTTGGAGGTAATTCTTTAAGCAAATCTTTGTCTGAAGTTATGGATTTATCTTTCGAACAAGCAGAACAATATAAAAAAGATTTGAGTTTTACATCTACAGATGAATCGCTTGATAGTTTACCAATACCATTAAGTAAGGTGATAAATTCCATAATAAATGAGGTTAAATACATCATTAATATCTACCAAAATCAGAATAATGGCCCTATTTCTAAGATAATATTATCAGGTGGATCTTCATATATAATCAATTTATCTAGGTATGTACAAGATATTTTTAATATTAAGACATATATAGGTGATCCTTGGGCAAGAGTAGTACACCCTGTTGAGATCGATAAATTACTGAAGCAATTAGGACCGAGGATGGCCATCCCTATTGGTTTAGCAATGAGAGAAATAAGCTAAAATTGTAAATAATAGTCTTTCTAGTATGACATTTACTAAATTTGTGACATGTAAAAAATAGGCTATTTTGCCTTGACTTTCTCATTTAAATGTGCTAGAATATATATATAAGCTAATAAACTTGCTGATATTGGCTTTACATTTATTTAATTGATAAAAAAGCATATTTTTTAGATAAATAAAAATAAAAAAGCAAAAAACAAAAATAAAATCAGCATATGGCCATAAATCTGCTCCCATTGGAGCAAAAATCAAAATTAAAAAAACAAAAATCAGTTTCGGAAACACGTAATATTGAAATGACGGGTCCGAAAAAGATGGAAAAATCAAAATCATCAATTCAAAGTGGTGGTGTTTTAGGTTTTTTTATACAAGCTTTTAGAGCACCTAAGGTTGTAGAAAAAGAAGTAGAGAAAAAACAAGCATCTCAAAATATTGAAGAGACAAAAATATTATTTAAAGAAAAAATACAATATAAGACTTCAAGGCCTGTACCGAAAGTTAAATATCATATTCCTACGCGTAAATCTGAATCTTTAAATAAACAATTATCTTATCAAGATGGAAATAAAATAACTAGTATTTTTGATAGACCAAAAAAAACAAATTACAATCAGTCTAAACAATCTGAAGTTGATACTTCTAACAAACCAAAAGATCAGTTTCCTAAATATCATTCTGTTAGTACTGAGGAGCTTGTAGGAAAAAAGAAGATCAAACCAAGTAAGGTGAAAATAATAGAAGTGGTTTCTGAAAATGGGGATAATAAAAAAAATAAGATATCAATTTGGAAAAAAATTAAAACTTGGTTTGGTAATATTTTTAGTAAAAAGGTGAAACAGGAGAAACCAGCACCTGATCCAGAAAAGATATCAGAATTATCTGGTTTCCCAAAACCAAAAAAAGTAGAGTTGGAAGTATCATATGAAAAAGAAATTTTAAGACAGTTTAATAAAGGAAAAGAAGAAGTAAAAAATATTTATATAGAACCTCAGAAAGAAATTATCAAAAAAGTAGAACCTAAAAAAGATGATTTTGACTTAGAAATTAAAAAAGAAGAACCGATTTTAGTAGAAGAAGTTGTTGAAGAGATTTTACCGGAAACAGAAATTAAGAAAACAATTACATATGTTGATCCTCCAAAAGTTGCTCAGGCCAAACCTATAGAAAAAAAGAAAATTAAAATTGAACCAGAAATTGTACTTGATATTCCAAAAAAAGAAAAACATAAGAAAAATTATTTTAGGTGGTTTACAGATTTTTGGAAATCATTTATTTCTATGTTTCAATCTTTAAAAAATAAAAACAAAAAAATTATTTCTGAACCAATAACTATTGTTGAAGAAAATACAAAAGTTGAATATGAAAGTAACAAACCTTCTTTTAAAGAAATAGATTTTAATAAGCCTTCTTTAGATGAACCGGAACCAAAATTAGATAATATTCCAGCACCTCCTTTACCACCGAAAGAAGAAAATATTTTCAGTCATGATGATATGTTAGATAATATAAAATCCGAAATTAATGCTGCTAAAGAAAGTAATGATTTACCAGTACCTCCGCCGCCATTGCCTTTCGATATTGATCAAGATGATGCTCAGGACAACGAAAAAGAAATTGTTGAATCTTCATTGTTAACTTCAGCTGATGCTGTTGAAGGATTATCCGGAATGGATTGGGAAGTTAATTTGATACCAGAAGAGGAACAGGAAAAAAATATCCCCGTTTCTAAAATTTTATATTTAGTTATGGTTGTAATAGTTTCTGGTGCAATAGTCTTTGGAGGATGGTTATGGGTATATTATTATTTTAATACGATTTCGACCACAATTAGTGAGATTGATGCAGAAATATCACTTAAAGAAGCTGATATAGCCAAATACAGTCAAGTACAGCAAGATGCTCGCATAGTACAAGATAAAATAAAGAATGTTCAGGAATTGTTAGATAATCATATATATTGGTCAGAATTTTTTAATAAATTAGAATATTATACTACCACTGAAGTTTACTATAATTCTATGAGTGTAGATGTAAATGGAACAGTTACATTAAGTGCGGTAGGCAGTAGTTATGAAAAAGCAGTTAAACAGTTAATGGTATTTGAGAGAGCAAGTGATTTTGTATCTATAGCAACAATTAGTGATATAGTATTCCAAGATGTCATTGTAGAGTTAGAAGAAGGTCAAGAAGCTGAGATCCAGTCTGTAGAGTCTGATGAGGAAAATGTGATATTCAATATCAATTTAGAGATTCAACCCGAAATATTTTATTATTCCAAAATAAGTTTATGAATTGGTTATCTATAAAAAGAATTACATCAACAATCTTTGTTAAATATTTTATAATAATATTGATAGTTTTATCTTTAATAATTTTAGGTGGAGGTTATTATTTATTTATTCAAGATAAGATGACGGAGATACAAAAAGTTGGATTAGTAGATTTGCAAAGTCGTTTAAATAAAAAAGATGCAACAGATAGAACCTTGGTTATGTTAGAGATGTTAAATGACGATTATAATAAATTAAATGAAGATCAATTACAAAAACTGGGAAGTATATTACCAAAAAAATCTGAAATTCCTTTTTTAGTGATTGAAATCCAAAATTTTATAAAAGATAATGAATTAATTTTAGGTAGTATTGATGTAGGACCTTTAAGCACTTTAGAAGAGGTCTCTACTATTAATGGATTATCTCAAAATACATTTGAAGAGTTAAACATTACCTTAAGCATTAGTGGTATTGATAGTTATTCTAAACTAAAAGATTTTTTAGATAGTTTAAGTGAGCAATTGCCAATTATTGAGTTAACATCATTAAATTATGTTCCAGGTAATGAAACTTACTCTTTAAATTTAACTACTTATTATCAATAATTAATACAAGAATGTTGGTACAAAAAACCAGTTTAAATAAAAGAACAAAAGGATTACTGATGATTTTGGTAGGTATTATTATTATTGGAGGAGGGTATTTTGGATTTATGGCAATATCAGATAAAACATCTCAACCAGAAAATAATTTAATTACTAATAATGGTACTATTAATTTATCGAATGTGCAATCAGGAGTGGATGGTGAGATATTTGATGATCCTCAATTTTTAAGCTTAAGTAAAAATAAGTTTGATGGTTTTACGGACCAATATTCTGGTATTACATTGAGTGATTCTAAACCAATCGAAATAACTTCATCACAAGTAAACAATCCAAAAACAGGAAATAGATTAATAATTTCTTGGCAGTTACCCGAATACGTAAATTTTGATACAGTTTCGATTTATAGATCTTTAAGTCCAGGGTTTGTTGGTGAGCAAATATATTCAGCCACAATCGAATCAATAAAATCAAATAAAATAACAAGTTACCAAGATAGGGATGTAGAGAATACTCATAAGTATTATTATATTGTACAGTCAGAAATTTATGACGGATCTACTCTAAGTGCAAGTAATAGCGGATCCCAATTTAATGGAATGCCTACGGATGAAATCCCTCCAGCATCACCTGAATTTGTGCAAGTACAAGGATTATCTGATGGAGATATTGAAATATCATGGTTTAATCCCGAGGATAGCGACTTGGACATGATTAAAGTCTATCGTTCAACGGAAAAAGGTAATTTAGGGATAAATATATACGGTAAAGAGAGTGGTAATATTGGGCTTGAAAAGGTAGGAGGTTTAATGAATTATATTCTTGATACTTCAGCAGAAAATAATATCGTTTATTATTATATCGTCACTAGTGTAGATATAAGTGGGAATGAATCATCAACAGACATTGTTTCGTCTTCATATAAATCATACTTTTACAATCCTTTTGACCCAATTGATTTTTAAATATTTAAATATATGTCAGAACAATTAACACAAAATACAAGTAAAATCCTAGATTCTTTGATATCAGATGGGTTGATTGATGCTGGAAAAATTACTGAACTTAGGGTAAAAGAAAAAGATGAAAAGAAATTGTTAGAATTTTTAGTCAGTAATGGTAATATTTCGGAAGAAGATTTGGTAAAAGCAAAAGGAAAGGTTTTAAATGTAAATTATGTTGAATTATTTGGTAAGACAATATCTCCATCCATTTTAAATTTAATACCTAGAGAATTGGCCGATAACTATCATGTTGTAGCTTTCCAAAAAAATATAAATGAAAATGCAAAAGAAGCAGAATTATATGTTGCTATGGTTAATCCTGGTGATTTTAAAGCTTCCGAAGCTATTGAATTTATTGCTAGAGAAAATAATTTAAAGTTAAAGTATTTTATTATTTCTCCTAGTGGTTTTCGATATGCTGTTAAGCAGTACTCTTCTTTAGATTCAGAGGTTGAGGAAGCATTGGCAAATAAAGTTGGAGAAGATAAAGAACAAGGAATTGATGATTTAATGAACAATGAAAAGGGGATGGATAAGGTTGTGAAAAGTGCTCCGGTTGCTAAAATGGTTAATGTTATATTAAAACATGCCGTAGAAGGAGGCGCTTCTGATATACATATAGAGCCGGTTGAGAATGAAACAAGAGTGCGTTATCGTGTTGATGGTGTCTTACATACTTCTCTTGTGTTGCCTCGTTATGTTCATTCTGCAATTATCGCTAGGATTAAAGTACTAGCTAATTTGAAGTTGGATGAAACAAGAGTCCCACAAGATGGTCGTTTTCGAACAGAGTGGGATGGTAGAATAATTGATTATCGTGTTTCAACCTTGCCATTGTTTAGCAACGAAAAAGTAGTAATGCGTATTTTGGATAGAGCTTCTGTTGTATTGGATGTAGAAAAATTAGGTTTTGAAGGAAAAAGTTTAGAAATAATGAAAGAAGCTGTGAAAAAAACAGTAGGTATGATTCTGTTAACTGGTCCTACTGGTTCTGGTAAATCAACAACTTTATCAGCTTTGATGTCTATCATTAATAATGAAAATATTAATATTGTTACTTTAGAAGATCCTGTTGAGTATTATATTGACGGAATTAATCAATCACAAATTAATGCTGATGTTGGATTAACTTTTGCAGCTGGTTTAAGATCAGTTTTACGACAAGATCCTGATGTTATTATGGTTGGTGAGATTCGTGACAATGAGACTGCTGAGTTAGCTGTACACGCTGCTTTAACTGGTCATTTGGTGTTATCTACTTTACATACCAATGATGCGTTTGGAGCAGTGCCACGTTTTATTGATATGGGGATTGAACCATTCTTGATTACGTCATCTCTAAATACTGTCGTGGCTCAGCGTTTAGTTAGACGTTTATGTTCACATTGTATATATGAGGTAACTCTTCCAGAAACTTTGCAAGCTGAAGTAGATAAGCATTTATTACAGATACCGGATGAAAATATAATATTACGATTAGGAAAAAAACCAGATAAATTTCAATTTTTTGAAGCAAAGGGATGCACACGTTGTGAAAATTCTGGGTATAAAGGTAGAATCTTGATAAATGAAATTTTAGAAATTGACGACGAATTAAAAAAAGTTATTGTTAGTAATCCAACTGTTGATGCTTTAAAAGAAACCGCGCAACGTCAGAATATGATTTCTGTAATTCAGGATGGTATTTTGAAAGCACTTGAGAAAAAAACATCAATATCTGAAATTATACGTGTTACTAAAGAATAATTATTAAATAATTATATAAATATATGGAAAGTCAGAATAATAAGAAAATTAAAATCGTATTAATTGAAGATGATACTTTCTTGGGAGGTATGTATGTTGCAAAACTTAATTTAGAAGGCTTTGATGTAAAATTAGCAGATGATGGTGAAAAAGGGCTAAAGTTAGTTAAATCTGAACAACCAGATCTAGTATTGCTTGATATTATTTTACCAAAAATGAGTGGATTCGATGTTTTGAAAGATATAAAAGCAAATAAAGATACCAAAGATTTGCCTGTAATTTTACTTACAAACTTAGGTCAGCGTGAAGATGTTCAAAAAGGTATAAAATTAGGGGCGAAAGATTATTTAATAAAAGCTCATTTTATGCCATCTGAAGTAGTTACAAAAATTAAAGCATTACTACAAAAATAATAATAATTATTAACTATGGCTAATTTTGCTTACAAAGCTAGGAATAAAGAGGGTGAAATACTGAACGGTGTTGTTATTGCTCCAAATGAAAATATCGCTTATGGGACATTAAGAGATAAGAATTTGACGATCGTAACTTTGCGAGAACAAAAGAAATTTAAAATGGGGAGTATTAGTATAGGCTCTGTGGTTAAAGCAAAAGATTTAGTAATTTTTGCCAGGCAATTATCTGTCATGATCTCATCAAGTGTACCGATCGTAAGAGCTTTACGAGTATTGATTAAACAAACTGAAAACGTACAATTCAAAACAATAATATCTGATATTGCAGATGAGGTTGATGGTGGTGCTAAACTATCTCAGTCAATGGCAAAATATCCAAAAGTGTTTGGAAACTTTTTTGTGCAAATGATTCGTTCAGCTGAAACAACAGGTAGGCTGGATGAAATTCTTGAGTACCTTGCCGATCAAACAGAAAAAGATTTTGATATTATGGCAAAGGCAAAGGGAGCAATGATTTACCCGGCATTTATTATGGGAACGTTTTTATTAGTTGGTGTTGGGATGATGATGTTTGTTTTACCACAGATCACAAGTATTTTTGCTGAATCTGAGGCTGAGCTTCCATTACCTACGGTACTGTTTATGGGTCTAAGTGATTTTTTATTAGCATATTGGTGGTTAATATTAGCATTTATAGTAATACTTGCAGTAGCTTTTAAATTTGCAATAAGCACAAAGGTAGGGCGTGAAAAATTTGATATTTTTAAAATTAGGATGCCGATTTTCGGATCAATTTTTAATAATTTATATATAACTAGGTTTTCAAGATCGTTATCTACCCTGATAGCCTCTGGTGTTCCTTTAACTACCTCACTAGATATTGTAGCTGACTTGGTTAGTAATACTTTGTATAGGGATTTAACAAAAAAAACTATAAAGAAGGTTGAGGCCGGCGCTTCTATAACAAGTGTTTTTATTGCTAGTAAAGATGTTCCATTAATGTTGTCTCAGATGATGAGTGTCGGAGAGCAGTCTGGTCAGCTGGATAAAATTTTACTAAAAGTAGCAGAATTTTATACAAGAGAGTTAGAAAATTCACTGAATAATTTAACTGCATTAATAGAGCCTATTATTATGGTGGTTTTGGGTGTTGGGGTTGGTTTGTTAGTATCTGCAATTATCCTTCCTATGTATAATTTATCTGATGCAATTTAATTAATTGATGGATTGTGTTTTGACTTTTGTTGAAAAATGTGATATACTATATTTAACATATTATAAAATATTTGTTCTTTACGTTTATTTAACTATCATTAAGAAAGGTTAAATAAGTAATAATCTAATAAGTAATAATTGAGTACGTTACGGATCATTTCGAACTAAAAATCGGATCCGTGATCTGTGAATATTGAATTGTTGCAGATTATGATTGTTTATTTCTTTCTTATAAAAATGAAAGGGGGTGTAATAGTAATGAAAAGAAAAGGTTTTACATTAATTGAGTTATTGGTCGTTATTGCCATTATTGGTATTTTGGCCACAATTGGTTTAGTAGCTTTGAACGGTGCTCGTGAAAAAGCCCGTGATGCTACTAGAAAATCTGATTTATCACAGTTAAAGACTGCTTTGGTACTATATGCTGATGATTATGGTAGTATTTATCCAGCTGGACCTAATGATTCATTAACAGCTGATGGTATTTTTCACGGCACCGAAGGTAGTAATCCAGTATTTAACGAATATATTAGTAAAGCAATATCAGACGTTACTAATGCTGGTACATTAATATATGTTTATGGAACATGTGCTGATTCAAATGGTACTGCTAATGCAGGTTTCTTGCTTTATGCAGGTCTAGAAGCACCAGAAAGTACATTTTTTTGGATTGCCGGTGATGGTACTTCAGGAGATGGTGATGCAGCTCCAGGTACTTGTGGTTAATTTTTAACCAATGTAATTACAGATTTTAATAACAAAAAGCGTTCAATTTATTGAGCGCTTTTTGTATTGTTTGATTTTTGGTATAATTGACTTAATAAGTAATTAAAATTATTTCAATGTCACGTATCGACACTTCAATTGTAATAGTTAACTGGAATGGGTTGAAACATCTACAAGTTTGTTTTGAATCATTACTAAAGCAAAGTTACACAAATTTTAATATTATTTTTGTAGATAATGGTTCAGTTGATGACTCTGTGGGTTTTATTAAAGATAATTTTCCTCAAGTAACAATAATTCAACTAAAAAAGAATTTTGGTTTTGCCGAAGGGAATAATATGGGCATTAGGGAAGCACTAAAGAATAATCAAATTCAATATATAGTAGCATTGAATAATGATACGGAAGTTAAGAGTGATTGGTTGGAAAATTTAATAACAGTTGTTAAGCATGATAAGATGGTAGGTGTGGTAGCAAGTAAAACATTGTTTTTTGATCAGCGAGATAAGATTGATTCAGCTGGTGACTTTTTTTTGGCTGGGACTATGAAAGTGGTTACTCGTGGTTATCAGGAAATTGATAAGGGTCAATATAATAATATTCAGGAGTGCTTTAGTGCTAGAGCTGCAGCAGTTCTATATAAGACAGAGATGTTAAAGAGTGTTGAGTTACATGGAGATTACTTTGATAGTAATTTTTTTGCATATATTGAGGATACTGATTTATCTATTCGAGCAAGATTAATGGGATGGAAAATATTATACAGTCCTAAAGCTATTGTCTATCACAAAGTAGCAGCTACTTCTAGCAATATTTCACATGCGTTTCGTAAATATTATTCTGGTAGAAATAGACTATTTACAATGATAAAAAATTATCCAGTTAAATTGTGGCCGAAAGTTATGAATGGTAGTGAGTCTGTCGATAGAAATTATTCATTATCGTTCATAAAATCACTGTATGTATATATAAAAATAATATTATTAGTATTATTTTCTTTCCCAAGTTTATTGGTTAAACGAAAAATTATTCAGAATAAAAAGAAGATTAACACTCAACAGATATATGATTGGGTTGATAAATTTTCTTTAAATAACCAAAATGATTAATAAAATTCTAGACAACATGGAGGTGATTCGTAATAATATTGTTTTGGTTATTTTTTCATTATTAATCTTCGTACCAACTTTTTTTACAGGGGAGTGGAATAAGTGGATACAGTCATTTATATTGGTCTTAGTTTTTTTATTAATATACTATGCAGTAAAATTATTTGGAGATCAGAGATATAAATTTAAAAATTTTAAAGAAAAATATTTATTAAATCCTAATACTTATTTAATAATTTTTTTCATTGTAATAATTGTTACATCTTTTTTTTCTACAAATAAATATAAAAGTTTTAGTTTGTTGTTTTTGATGTTTGGATTTATATCAATATATTTCGTGGCTTATTTATTTTTTAATAACTGGGAAAGATTTTTAAAAATTACAAAGATTATTTTTTTTACTGGTGTTGTGGTATCCCTGATATCATTGATAATGTATTTCTTTCAATCTTCATCTAGAGCTAGTGGTTTTCTATATAACGCTAATGCATTGGGTAGTTATATGATATTTAGTATATTATTAGGTTTGCCATTTATATTAGTTGAGAGTAAAAGGAGGTATCTATATTTTGTTGGGTGGATTAGTATTACATTGTCATTATTTTTAAGTTTTTCATATACCGCTTGGGTTGGTTTAATTCTTCCAATTATTTTTTTTATTATTTATTTTCGAAAAAAGATATTTATAAAAAGATATTTAATATTATTATTATTGTTTGTCGTTATTTTTTTAATTGTTATCGTTGGTATAAGATACCAACAAACTAATGATTTATCTGAGTCAATAAAAGTATATAAAGTAATAACATTAGAACATATTATTTTTAGTTTTAATCAAAGATTTGATTTTAATTTAGCAGCATTTGATATAGCAAAAGACAATATCATAACTGGCAGTGGTTATAATACATTTCAATCAACTTATGGTAGGTATTGGTATTCAATTTTTGAACAACCTAGGTATGCCCATAATTATTTTATACAAACATTATCAGATATTGGTGTAGTAGGATTTTTATCATTTATTATGTTTATAATATTATTGTTAAAGAATTTTTATTACCTAGTAAAAAATCAGGTTAATGAGCACAAAAAAATAATAATTCTTGTTTCATTTTTGGCAATTCTTGGTTCAATAATTCATTCACTATTTGATTTTGGTTGGCAATTTCCTTCAGTTTACATTTTATTTTGGATCTTAGCAGGAAGTTTAATGGCTTTATCAAAAGAAGAGTATATAATTGAAGATAGTATAAATGATAATAAACAGAATAAAAATAAAATTATTAAAGTTGGAGTTATGATACTTGCATTAATAATTTTAGGAAGAGGAATTACTTTGCTTGGAGCAAATTATCATTTTCAACAAGCTGAAATATCAAAAATTAATAAAGAATATGCATTAGAGTCAGAATATTTGTTGAAGGGTTATAATTTAGATCCCAAACCAACAAAGTTGGTAGATTATGTCCAGGCAAAAATTCAATTATCTGCAACATTAACAAAGGATGATTATATCGAATTGGAGGATTATATGTTGAGGTTAATAAATATAAATAATGAGGAATATTTTGCTCATTGGATGCTTGGAAAAGTGTATTTTTTACAAAAAAAATATGATCAAGCGATTATTCAATATAAAACTGCTATAGAATTTAATCCAGTTTTTAGACCTGATTTTCATTATGATTTAGCTCTGGTTTATTATGAACAAGGAGATCTAATAGTTGCTAAACAAACAATTTTTAAAATTTTAGATATATATCCAGAGGGGATACATACAAGTAATCCTAACCTTCCACAGCAATTAGCTTTTTTAAATTTATTATTGGGTAGAATTTATGAAGATCAAGATGACATTGTAAAGGCAAGGCAATATTATACAATATCTTTGGAGTTGAAACCAGATTTTTCTCTTGCAGAAGGTCAGTTGAAAAAATTATATTAATTTAGTATAATAAATTTATTAGAATCCTATAATAAGGTTATGAAATTTAATAATAAGGGGTTTACATTAATTGAATTATTGGTAGTAATTGCCATAATTGGAATTTTAGCAGCTTTTGGTTTATTAGCTTTAAACGATGCAAAAGAATCAGCACGTGATTCTGTTCGAGTTTCTGATTTATCTCAATATAGATTGGCAATGCAGTTGTATTATGACAGTTATGGGCATTACCCAATTCCAGTGACAGCAAGCCTAATCCCAAGTAAGACTGGTCCAGATACAAGCTATGAGGTTGTGTTAAATTCAGTTGATGGCTCTATATTTTCAGTAACCAATAATCCTATAGTACCCGAGTATATTAGCGGAGTATTAGTTGATCCTTTTAATACATTAGATTATCATTATTTCTATGATACTGATGATGGTAATCATCAAGAATATGTTTTATGTTTTTATAAAGAGAGTGTTAATTTTACTTCAAGGTATTTTCATTCATCAGGTTCATTTGCGGAAGGCCCTGATTGTGTAGGTTTAACTTTGTAATTATGAATAATAATCAAAAAGGCGTAAATTTAGTCTCAGTAATAATCTCAATAATAGTGATTGGTGTCATTATTGGTGGTGGATTTTTGTTACTTAATAATGAGCGATCGAAAACTAGAGATGCAAAAAGACTTTCTGATATAACTAGAATACAGGCGGCTTTTGAATTTTTATATAATGATACGGCGAGTTATGAATTAGCAGCTATTACTGGTTGTGATGTAGTTGGTAGTACAGTAGATACGTGCAATCTAAAACAATACATGCCATCTATTGTGAATATGAAAGATCCAGGTAAATTTAGTTATGTTGTAAATGTGGTGCCTGATGAAGAAACTTATACTATAGTATTCCGACTTGAGAATAGTTATAATAATTATGCTTCAGGTGCACATACTTTGACCCCAGTCGGGATTAGGTAATTTTTTATGTATAATATACGCTTTATTAGGTGTTTTTTTGTTTCTCATTTTTACTATTTTTTGGTATAATAAACAGTATTATGAATATAATATTAGTCACAATTTTAGGTTTGGTGGTTGGAAGTTTTCTGAACGCTGTCATTTATCGTCTTCATGTAAAAGTAAGTTTTATGCGAGGTCGTTCGTATTGTCCAAGTTGTAAACATGATTTAAGTGCAAAAGATTTAGTGCCATTATTTAGCTTTTTATTCTTAAGAGGTAAGTGTAGATATTGTAGCAAAAAAATATCTTGGCAATATCCATTGGTAGAATTTTTTATTATGGTTTCTTTTTTAATATTATATTGGCAATTTGGTTTGAGTTTAGATTTTTTCGTTTATTTAATATACACAGGTTTTTTAGCCGTTATTTTTGTATATGACTTAAAATATTATTTGATATTGGACAAGGTAAGTATCCCAGCCATAGTTGTTGCTTTTTTATTATCATTTTTTGTGTTAGAAATTGGAATAGTTAGTTTACTAATAAGTGTATTAATTGGTGGTGGATTTTTTCTGTTACAGTTCGTAATTTCAAAAGGAAAATGGATAGGTGGTGGGGATATACGGCTAGGAGTTCTTATGGGGTTAATGCTTGGCTACCCAGTTATCTTGGTGGCTTTATTTATAGCTTATATTTTAGGATCCGTAATTGGAGTAGTGCTGATAGCTGGTAAAAAAAAGAAATGGAAGAGCCAGGTTCCATTTGGTACTTTTTTATCTATAGCAACTTATATAGCTTTTATATTTGGTGAGTATATCGTAAATTATTATCAAGATTTATTTTTATTATGACAAAAGATTCACAAAAAGGATTCACATTAGTTGAACTTTTAATTGTTATTTTCATAATTGGAGTTTTATTAATAGTAGTAGCAGTAAATTTTGATAGAGGTAAACGTTCGAATGACTTGAAAGCTGCGGGTTTAGATATTGAAAGAAATTTTCGTCAAGCACAGAATTATAGTATTAGTGGTAATACATATAAATACTGTTCCGAAATAAGCACAAATTCATTTTATAGGTGCAGCATTGATACTGACTGTCCACCAAATGTAGAACCACCATCACTTGGTACTTGTATTACATCGGTTCCGCCAGGAGGGTATGGGATTCAGATTTCTTCAACTGAAAATTATATATTGTTTGGGAATACTACTGCTGATAATACCTTTCTTGATAATATTGAAGATTATGAAATTATTTATAATAATTTGACATTGAATGGTATGCATATCAGTCAAATTAAATTCGGTGATCAACCATCATTTACAGCAGCTTCAGTCGCTAATAAAGTAGATGTGATTTTTTCCGTACCAACAGGACAAATTAGTTTTTATCTTGATGATGTAGAAGTTCTTGATGAAAATGATCAACCTATTGTGACATTAGAAATATTAGTTAGTAGTGATTATGTATCAACTAGTTGTAGAAAAATTACTATTAATAGAATAACGGGATTAATAAATGAAATTCAAAGTGATTGTAGTATTTAGAAAATTATTATGTTGAAAAAAATAATAAAAAATGAATCAGGTCAAAGTTTAATGGAAATGTTAATAGCTATTTTCATTTTAATTTTAGCTTTGACAGCTACTATAGTTTTGATAGTTACTAGCATTAATGCTGCTAGAGATAGTATGAATAAATTAGTTGCTACAAATTTATCAAGAGAGGGGATTGAAATAGTTAGAAATATTAGAGATAGTAATTGGATTCATCCTGACGGAGAAGATTGGGATAAAGATTTGGATACAGACAATACAGCCATCCCAGAGATTGATGGAACCAGTAATATAAGTTTGGATTTTACTCCGGCTGATTTTTCTAATCCTTTATTGGTAGGTATAAAATTATCCGGCAATGATTATGTCCAAGGGGCATCGGCGACTGGTAATAATACTTTGTTTACAAGATTGATATACTTAAATCCTATTTGCCATGATTATTCTAACCCACCTGCAGTTGATGAAACAATAATTGATACAGGCACATGTGCTGGAAACTATGAAAAAGTGGGTGTAAGAGTAATATCAGAAGTTAGGTGGCATGCGACTAATTCAAATAGGAAAGTTATATTAGAAGATCGTTTGTATAACTGGCAAAATTTATAAATAATAAGATGTCTAAACAACAAAAATTAAATAATTCAGGCTTTACTTTGATAGAAATGCTAATTGCTATTTCAATTTTTTCACTTGTATTGATAGTGGCAACAAACATCTACATAACTATTAATAATAGTCAGCGCAAAGTTGTAACTCAGCAAAAAATTCAGGATGATATTAGATTTTTATTTGAGGCGATAGCTCAAGAAATTAGATTGGGGAGTATAAATTATGATTTTTATGAGAATAATAATATAAATTTACATACTGGTTTAGGAGGTTCAGATAATAGTATTTTAGCAATCAATAGTCAGTCAGGAGATGAAATATTTTTCAGACGTAGTAGTGATCCATTTAATACTAATAATGGACAAGGAAATAAAGTTGAATATTGTACAGTAAATGATTTTAATGATTGTGCTTTGGATGATGATACATTATGGCAAAGCGTTACACCGGCGGGTGTTGAAACTTTAGATCTCCGTTTTGCAATTACCCCGTCCGCCAATCCATTTGTAGAAACATCCACAGTTAGTTGTACGAGTAATGCTGAATGTGATTTGGGGTATGTTTGTGATACTATTGATGACTATATATGTGAGTATGATAGTGATGGTCAAAATTTTCAACCAAAAGTAAGATTTGTTTTAAATTCGCGGGGTATAGGTAGAAATAAGGGGGAAGAATCGGAAATTTTAATGCAAACAATAATTTCTACAAGAATATTTACTGGTGCAGTTCAAAATCTAAATTATGAATTATAAACTTTTAAAAAATCAGCAAGGTTCAATTCTGTTATATTCTTTAATTGTAATTTCTATAATTTCAGCGATATCTATAATCGTATCTATTATTGTGGTTAATCAGATTAAGCTAACAAGTGGAGCTGCTAATGGTACACAGGCATACTATGCTGCCGAAGCTGGTATTGAGAAAGGTTTGTTTGCAGTTCGTTCGATGAGAGATGACCCTGATTTTTATTTAGAAGAACCATTAGAATTAAATTATTCGGCTATTAATATTATAAAAGGTTACTCTGACAGTAGCTTTGTAAATAAAGCTTCGTTTGATATATCACAGGCCGCAGCGGTTACTCCAAAGATTGAAAATCAAGAAATCAAAGAAAATGAATCTGTGCAAATTGATTATTATGATGTAGACGATCCATTACGAGTAGATCCATTAACTCCAGAAGTTGTAAGTTTGACTATTCAGAACTCAGGAGATAATCCGGCGTCATGGGCCGAAGTATCTTGGACGGCTTGGGATAATCAAGGAGAATTGTTGACTTCAACTTCAGCAAGAAGAGTTATTGGTCCATCTGATTTGTCTAGAGTGAATGGCTGGCCAATAAATGATTTAGATGTATTTGAGGATGATGCAGTAGGATACAGAGTAAGAATCAAAGCGTTAAAAGCGATACCTACAGATACAGAGCCTGGCGATTTGTCGAGTGTTACGGTTACTCCATATGACGGAGATGGAGATGAAATTTTTGATTTACCATCACAAGTGGTTATTAAATCCATTGGAGAAAGGGGAGGTTTTAAGCAATCTCTTGTAGCTTCAGTTCCATGGAAATTGCCATTGTTCGGATTGTATGATTATGTATTGTTTAGTGAAAGTGATATTTACAAGGATATTATTCTTAATGCTCCAACCTATAGTTCTGGGGTTATTCAGGTGGAAGCGGATATCCAGGGACTTTTTGGAACCTGCGAGAGTTGTAGTGCCTGCGAGAGTTTTGGCTGGAACGGATTAGATTGTCCTCTTCAACCACTTGGCGCGGATATACGTTGCGCAGACCAATCATCTTTTGGTGCGATTTGTAAATTAGCTGCTGATAATAGTGATAATGCTTTGGGATTCATTTTACCAGTTCCTGATAATGTACCGGAGGGAGATGAGTATTATGTATCAATAAAAGCAACTTACTTTGGATGTGATGAAGTTCCTGCCATCGATTGTGGTAGAGATATTGCTGTAGAAATAAATGGACAGTCAGTAGTTGTTAGCGATCAGGTACCATCTGGAGATCAGACAGATCATATCTGTACAATTCCTATTAGTTTCTCATTGGGTGATCCGACACTACCGGAGGATGACAGCAGCCGAACGATTAAATTTACTGTTCATCCATATGGGTCAGCTACTGGTACCTCGGGAGTTGATCCAGGCGAATGGCATGATAGTGAATATGTTTTAGCTGATTGGTATCAGCTCAGTACTTATAAAATGTTTGATGATTGTTATTAATGGATATGGGTATCAAGGAAGTACAACAAAGAATAGAGAAACTGAAAAAAGAGATAAATCACCATCGTTATCTTTATCACGTTTTGGATAAGCAAGAAATATCTGACGCTGCTTTGGATTCTCTGAAGCATGAACTTGATCAATTAGAAAAAGAAAATCCTGAGTTAATAACCCTAGACTCACCTACGCAACGTGTTAGTGGTCAGGCGATGGATAAATTTACAAAAGTCGCTCATCAAACAAGGATGGTATCATTAACTGATGCTTTTTCATTTTCTGAGATTGAAGATTGGGAAAAAAGAAATAAGAAATTGTTAACCTCTTCAGAAAAATTAGATTATTATGCAGAACTGAAGATGGATGGTTTGGCAATGTCTCTAATATACAAAGATGGTAAGTTGGTAAAAGGTGTTACGAGAGGGGATGGAAAAATTGGTGAAGATGTAACAAGTAATATAAGAACTATTGAAGCAATACCATTAATATTAAATAATAATAAATTAAAGCTAAATATCCCAAGTGAAGTAGAGGTGAGAGGTGAGGTTTATATGCTTAAGTCTGTTTTTGATAAGTTGAATAAAGAACAAGAAAGCAATAATCAATCTAAGTTTGCTAATCCACGTAATGCAGCGGCTGGTTCTATTCGTCAACTTGATTCAAAAATTGCTGCTTCTAGGGAGCTTAGTTTTATGGCTTATGACTTAGTTACAGATTTTAGTCAGAAGACTCATCAAGAATCACATGAGCTATTAGAAAAAATTGGTTTTAGATCAGGCATGATTCATAATAAGCATTGTAATAATGTTAATGAAGTGCAAAAACATTTTGAAGATATTGGTAAACTTAGAAATGGATTAAAATTTTGGACTGATGGGGTGGTAGTAAATATTAATAATATTGAAACATATAAAAAACTTGGAATAGTAGGAAAAGCGCCTCGAGGTTCTATTGCTTACAAATATCCAGCAGAGCAAGCAACTACTATAGTTGAAGATATTCAAGTGCAGGTAGGTAGGACAGGAGCATTAACCCCGGTTGCTCATTTGAAGCCTGTGCAAGTAGCTGGTTCTACTGTGGCGCGTGCTACATTACATAATATAGATGAAATAGAGAGGTTGGGTGTGAGAATTGGGGATACTGTTATTATTCAGAAAGCTGGTGATATTATACCTGATGTTGTAGAAGTACTACCAAAATTACGAACAGGAAAAGAAAAGAAATATAAAATGCCTACACATTGTCCCGTATGTAATGCCAAGGTGAATAGAAAAGAAGGAGAAGTAGCATATTATTGTGATAATAAAGATTGCTATGCTTTACAACATCAATCTATGAAGCATTTTATTTCCAAGAAAGCGTTTGATATTGATGGGTTGGGACCTAGAGTATTAGATCAATTGTTTAAAGCAGATCTTATTAAAACACCAGCAGATCTTTTTGATTTAAAAATAGAAGATTTACAACCATTAGAAAGATTTGCAGATAAATCGGCAGAGAATTTGGTAGAGTCAATTAAAGATGCTAAAAAAATTTCATTAGCAAAATTTATTTATGCTCTTGGTATTCGTCACGTAGGAGAGGAGACGGCGATCACATTATCGCAGGAATACAAAACATTTGGTAAAATAATCAATATTCCTCTTAAAAAATTGGAAGCATTGAATGATATTGGTGGGGTTGTTGCAAAAAGTATTAATGAATATTTTCAAAATAAGGCAAATATTGATCTGGTAAATAAATTATTAAATAAAGTTACAATTATTAAAGAAGTTAAAAAGATTCTATCGGACTTAAATACGAAGTTGGTAGATAAAAAAATAGTTGTTACAGGAATACTAGAAAGTATGTCGCGTGACGAAGCTAAAGAGCAGATAAGAAGAGCGGGAGGTAAGTGGGTTTCATCAGTTTCAAAAAATACGGATTTCGTAGTAGCAGGAGATAAACCTGGGTCAAAAGTTGATAAAGCAAAGAAGTTGGGGATTAATGTGATTTCAGAAGAAGAATTTAAAAAATTGTTTAATCCAAAATAAAAAAGGAGTCTATTTTAAAGACTCCTTGTTAAAAATTAGAATGGACATTGGGTGACTGAACTTTTGGTGATCTCGGGATCAAAAATCAAACGAGTTTTTCTTTCTTTTGGTGAGAGTTTTCTCCATTCGGAAATCATCATCTCAACCAAATGGGATAATTCTTCAAAACTTCCATATATATTGCGGAATTCGAAGTTTGTATAATTATCATGACCAGAGAAGGTAATAAAATGACCATTGGAACCTATTAAGGCTATCGTATATTGCCCCAATGCGGTCCAGACAAGCAAGGTTATATCATGGAATTGTGCTTTTAAACCAGAACAGATGCGTTTTTTCTCATGATCAATCATAATCTGTTTTGCTCCAGCAGTATATACCTGTTGGGCAAAACGATTTGTGAGCGTTTCTATCATGTCTTTGAGTTTGACCATACGTGGCTCATTGTTTTGCCATGCTTGGATAGCTAGGTCAAAAACATCAAAAACTACATTGGAAAATAGATCCGTTTGGTTGAGCAGCTTTTTCCAGCCTTGCTTTGGTTTTTGGTATATGACAATTTCAATTTTATTGTCAATAAACTCCCCAATATATTTCCCTTCCTCGATCATATTATTTGTAGGACTTTTAAACCAATTTTGAACCTGTACCCAGATGATTGAATCGAGAATATCTAAATCAACACCTTGAAGATAATCAATAATGTAAGAGTGGCTATTTTCAGGACTCCATTTTACTGTCTTGATAATTTGGTTTTTTGAACCGGCCAAGACTACAGAGTTTTTTACCGATGATCTTTGGCCTCGGCGTTCAGGATTATCATTATCTGGTCTAGGCTCAATGGTGTCAGAGAAAATTTCATTATTTCCGTTCTTATCTTTTTTTACCCAGAGAAATAATGTTTCAGCATCAGTTCGTTGAACTTTGATGCAAATACCTGGATCATTATCACGAGAATCGTAAATTTGTTCTAGGATTTTTACCAGGATTGGAAACTGTTTTAAAAGTTTATTCCTTTTTTGTTTAGGTTGAGACTTCATACGAAGGCTCCTTTCTTCACTTTTTCAGCGTTCCGCTGATATGGATTGGTTTCAATTTACAACTAGCGTTCCGCTAGTCAAGTGTTAAAGTGCAAAGTTGATATAAATTACCATTTAAACAACTATTTTGTCAATAAAAAATCCCCAGGCTGTCCAAAATTGAGACACGGATGTGTTCAAAAATTGGACAATATGCCTGGGGGAGGGGGTTTGTGAGTAAGAGAATTTACTCAAATTTCTATTATATATAGTTAAAGCAAAAAGGCTAAACATTATTAGCCTTTTTAACTTCCTATAATTATAGGTAAATAAAAGATCAGAATATAATATATCCTATAAAATATCGAGAGTCAAAACGTGCAAAGTGGATTATAGTATTTGTTTTTGGTTATTAAAAATGATATAATTTCTTATATGATACTAAAGTTAAATGAAATAGAAAGGTTGGCAAAGCTAGCCAGAATTAATTTAACAGAAGCTGAGAAGAAGAAGTTTGGTAAACAAATTTCTTCGGTTTTAGAATATGTTGAACAAATTAAAGAAGTTGATACTTCTAAAGTAAAAGAAAAATCTCATCTAAAAGATTTGGATAATGTTTTTAGGGAGGATAAAATTTTAGAAAGCACTGAATCAAAAAACAGTATTGAACAATTTCCTGATAAGGCAGGAAATCTTAATAAAGTTAAAGCAGTGATGGAATAAATATGGATTATAATAAATTAAATATTGAAGAAGCCGCAAAGGGTTTGCAAGAGAAAAAGTTTTCAGCTAGTGAATTAGTTGATTCTTGTTTTGAGCAGATAAATAAATATGATAATGAGATAGGGGCATTTTTAGAAATATCAAAAGATCTAGCAATAGAGCAAGCTAAAGAGGCGGATAAAAAAATATCAAAAGGAGATAAAGGTTTATTAACAGGAGTACCATTATCAATTAAAGATATTATATTAGTTAAAGATGTTAAAGCAACAGGCGGTTCTAAGATTTTAGAAAATTATATTGCCACTTATGATGCTACAGTTATAAAAAAATTGAAAGATGAAGGAGCGATATTCTTAGGTAAGGTTAATCTAGACGAATTTGCTATGGGATCTTCAACTGAAAATTCTGCTTATAAAAAAACTAAAAATCCTTGGGATAAAGAGAGAGTACCTGGCGGTTCATCAGGGGGATCAACTTCTTCTGTGGCTGCTGATATGTGTCTAGGATCTCTCGGTACTGATACGGGAGGATCTATTCGACAACCAGCTTCATTTTGTGGGGTAGTAGGGCTTAAACCAACATATGGTCGCGTATCGAGGTATGGAGTAATGCCAATGACCTCTTCATTGGATCAAGTAGGTCCAATCACAAAAACGGTGAAAGATGCTGCAATATTATTTAATGCGATCGCTGGTATTGACCCAAATGATTCTACTACTTATAAAAAAGAAAATATTAACATTGATAATATTACTAAAGATATAAAGGGCTTAAAGATTGGTATACCAAAAGAATATTTTATTGAGGGTATGGACCCTGAAGTACAAAAGAGTATCGATCAAGCTATCAAACAGTTTGAAGAATTGGGGGCTAAGGTAGTAAAAGTAAGCTTACCTTTAACGAAACATGCTTTAGCAATTTATTATATTATGGCAAGTTCAGAAATATCATCAAATTTAGCAAAATACGATGGTATTAGATATGGATATTCTGCAACTAAGGACACGGCTGAAAATTTATTGGATGTTTATGTGAATTCACGTTCGAAAGGTTTAGGTAGTGAAGCTAAGCGTAGAATAATGATGGGGACATATTCTTTGTCGTCAGGATACTATGATCAGTATTATATTAAAGCCCAAAAAGTAAGAGTATTGATTCAGGAAGAATTCAATAATATTTTTAAGAAAGTTGATTGCCTTATTTCACCTACGACTCCTTCTACTGCTTTTAAAATTGGAGAAAAATTTGAAGATCCTTTAATGATGTATCTTTCAGATATATATACAGTACCAGCAAATATAGGAGGCATTTGCGGAATATCAATTCCAGCTGGAATGTCTAATAATTTACCAATTGGATTGCAAATTATGGGTAAGTCATTTGATGAGGAGATGATATTACGGGCTGGTTATAATTTCGAAAAAGTAACGGATTGGCATACAAAAAGACCAAGTTTAGATTGACAGACGAATGAATATTGATATACTAACTAATAATGATTATTAATTTATTATAAAAATATGGCAGACAAACAAACTACCTCTAAGGATGAAAAATTTAATTCTAAAATTTTGTTGGTTGAAGATGACAAGATGTTAGCTGATATGTACATAACAAAATTTTCTAAAGAAGGTATGAAAATAATGAGAGCCGAAGACGGTGCCGAAGGCTTGAGTATGGCTAAAGAACATAAGCCTGATTTAATACTGTTAGATATAATCATGCCAAAATTAGATGGATTTGCAGTATTGAGAGAGCTAAGAAAGAATAAAGACACTGAAAATGTTCACGTCTTATTGTTAACCAATTTAGGACAGTCTGAAGATGTAGAAAAAGGAAGAGAGTTGGGGGCTGATGATTATTTTATCAAAGCAAATCATACTCCAGCTGAGATAGTAGAAAAAGTAAAATATATGTTAACAAATAAAATTCATAAATAAAAACATGGAAAAATCAAATTTTAAAGAAAAAACAGTTGTAATATTAAAACCAGATGCTTTGCAACGAAGTCTCATGGCAGATATTATAGGGAGATTTGAAAAAAAAGGATTAGAGTTAGTAGCACTTAAAATGATGTCAATCGAAGATGCATTAATTGCAGAACATTATGGGCATCATGCTGATAAACCTTTTTTTGCAGATCTAAAAGAATTTATGCAAGCATCTCCTGTAGTAGTAATGATATGGCAGGGTGTAGAAGCAGTACAGATGGTACGCCAGTTATTGGGAGCTACATCTGGACGAAAAGCTGATATAGGTACGATCCGTGGAGATTTATCAAATAGTGTTAGTAGAAATTTAGTGCATGGTTCTGATTCTATTGAGAGTGCAGAGGTTGAGATAAAACGGTTTTTTAAAGATAACGAAGTATTTGACTGGAAAAAACAAGATTTTGGACACATTTATGGAGATGATGAGTAATGTATAAATAGTTCAATTATCAATTCACACACTATGAATATAAATAGTAAGGTCTGTCTGTCGTAGGATTGGTTTTTTTATTGCAAAAAAATATTGAGTAGGGTAGTATTTTTGTTAAATATAATAATCATAATAAATCACAATGACAATACAAATAGTAATTTTATTTATTTTAATAGTTCTATCGGGATTTTTTTCTGGGTCAGAGGTTGCTTTGTTGTCCATAACCCCTGTTCGAGTAAGAACATATTTAAAAGAAAAACGTAAAGGATCGGTAGCATTAGATAGATTGAAGGCAAATCCAAGAAGAATGATTATTACTATTTTGATTGGCAATAATGTTGTTAATATTGTTGCTGCTTCTTTAACAGCCTATATTGCCTCACAAAAATTTGGTTCTACTGGCATAGGTATTCTTACTGGAATATTAACTTTAGTAATTTTAATTTTTGGAGAAATTACACCAAAAACATTGGCTAGTCGCTATGCTGGTAGGTTCTCGTTGCTGGTTGCTAGACCTATAGAGATGATGAGTACATTGTTATACCCGTTAGTTTATGTTTTAGAAAAATTAACAATGACACTTGAGAGTTCAGTGAAATTAGAAGCTCATGCTGTGATTACAGAAGCAGATATCAAAAATATGATTGAATTTGGAGTTGAACATAAGATAGTCCAGCCAGAGGAACAATATATTATTAATAGAGCATTAGCCTTTTCTGATATAACTGCTAGTAAAATAATGATTCCTTTGAGAGATGTATTTGCTATTGAGCAAAATATTGCTATAGATATGTCTATTATCAATATAATTGAAAGTGGTTATACGCGAATACCACTTTATGATAAAATCAAAGAAAATATTATTGGTATTGCGATGGTGAAAGATGTTGCAAGAGAGATGATTGAAAAAAGAGGAAAAAAACTGTTAAAGAATATTTTGGTGGAGCCGATATATGTGCCAAAAAATATTAGAATTGACTATTTGTTTAGAATTTTTCAAACCAAAAGAAAACATATTGCTGTAGTCCACGATATAAACAAAAAAGCTGTAGGTATTGTTACCTTAGAGGATTTAATTGAAGAGTTGGTCGGAGAGATTGTAGATGAAAGTGATAAAGAAAATAATGAATTAAATATCCATGCAAACAAAAAAATTCCAAAGAAAGATTGAAAATTTTAAATGTGAACATTGTGGGAAGGAAGTAAAGGGAAGTGGTTATACTAATCATTGCCCAAATTGTCTATGGAGTAAGCATGTAGACATAAAACCTGGCGATCGCCAAGAATCTTGCCAGGGCATGATGGAACCAATTTCGGCAGTTTATAAAGAGGGGATATATGTGATACAGCAAAGGTGTATAGATTGTAAAAAGATCATGAATATTAAATCAAATAAGATTGATAATTATGATAAAATTATTATTATTGTTAGTAATTCATAAAGTTAAATGCGCGTTTTGACAGTTTTAGTTTGATGCAATATTATTTGTACAGTTGTTCAATCATTCAAATAATATTGAAAAAATGATATTAGATAAAATTAAAATAACTAAGGAAAGAATTTGGCTTAATAATAAACATAATGTTATTAAGGAGTTCAGTATTAATGGACAGTTACTTTCTGACCCAACTAGGATTAAAATACTCCTGTTATTGAAAAAGCAGGGCATACTTTGTGTTACAGATATTGCGGATATAATTGGTATTAGTATAAGTGCAGTTTCACACCAACTCAGCAAATTAGAAAGTATGAATTTTGTTAAAAGTGAGAAAATGGGAAAAACGGTTTGTTATTCCCCTGATAAAAAAATTACAAATGTTTTAAAAATAGCGAATTTAAAAATTTAATTAATTAAGGAAATAAATTTATGAGAAAACATGGAACAAATTGTGAATGTGGAATGTGTAAAGTGGGCAAGGCTATGGGTATGATAAAAAAACCCGAAAATAGCAAAGAGCATAATCATGACCATAGTGATAATCATGAATACGATGAAAATCATAGCCATGAAGCAAAATAATCATTACTTGTAACTACTAATTAAATAATTAGGGTTTTTATTTTTCGTTAGATAAGTTAAAATGAATATAGAAATTATTTAATATGAAAAAAAATTATCAAGTAGAGTTACTAGCGCCAGCAGGATCATATGAATCATTAATGGCTGCAATAAATAATGGAGCTAATGCTGTTTATTTTGGTGTTGGTAAAATTAATATGCGTTCAGTATCAGCAGCAAATTTTAATTTAGTTGATTTGAAAAAAATAGCAAAGATATGTTTAAAGCATAAAATAAAATCGTATTTAACTGTTAATACTGTTCTGTATGATCAAGACCTTAAAATGATGAGAAATCTTATTGATACGGCCAAAGAAAATAAAATTAGTGCTGTGATAGTCTCTGACATGGCCGCTATCCAATATGCTTATAGTATAAAAATGCCACTGCATATTTCTACTCAACTATCAGTTTCTAATGTGGAGTCAGTAAAATTTTTTAGTCAATATGCTCAGCAAATAGTTTTGGCACGTGAACTTAATTTGAGTATGATTTCTAATATAAGTAAGGAAATTAAAAAACAAAAAATTACTAATCCAGATGGCGACTTAATTCCACTAGAAGTTTTCGTGCATGGGGCACTTTGCATTGGAATCTCTGGACGTTGTTCTATGAGTCTTTATAATACAAATACTTCAGCCAATAGAGGAGCATGTCGTCAAATGTGTAGACGTAAGTATAGAGTTATAGATATGGAGACAGATAAAGAAATGGTTCTGGACAATGAATTTGTAATGAGTCCAAAAGACATTTGTACAATTGGATTTTTGAAAGACTTTTTGTCCGCTGGTGTATCTAGTCTTAAAATAGAGGGTCGTGGTAGATCTCCAGAATATGTAGCTACTGTTATTAAGGCTTATCGAGAAGCAATAGATAGTATTAATGATGGTACATATACTTTGAAAAAAGCTCTTGCCTGGGAAAAAGAGTTAGGTACAGTTTTTAATCGTGGAATGAGTGATGGTTATTATTTAGGTAAACCGCTTCACGAATGGTCCGCCACTGCAAACAGTCAAGCAAGTGAGAAAAAGTATTTTGCAGGTGTAATAACTCATTATTTCCCTCAAGCAAAGGTGGCAGAAATAAATCTTCAGGCTACTGATATTAAAGTTGGTGATAAATATTCTATAGCTGGTACAACTACCGGTGCATTGTTTGGGAAGGTAAAATCTATTCAACTTGAAGATGAAACAAAAGTAAAAAAAGTAAAAGCAAAACAAATTATTACTATACCAGTAGAAAAATTAGTTAGAGAAAATGATAGGATGTATATAATTAAAGAAAGAAAAGTTTTTGACTAATAATATAATAACAAAAAATATTATTTTGCTATTGTTTTTTATTTAAAAGTGTGCTATTATATAAAAGTAAATTTTGGTTTTTAGAAATAAAAAAATATTTTTAATTTAAATACATTAACTTTATTTCGAAAGGGGGTGAAAGAGAATGCCAAAGAAAAAAGTTGCTAAAAAGAAACCGGCAAAAAGAAAAGTTGCCAAAAAGAAAGTAGCAAAAAGAAAAGTTGCTAAAAAGAAACCGGCAAAAAGAAAAGTTGCCAAAAAGAAAGTAGCAAAAAGAAAAGTTGCTAAAAAAAGAAAAAAAAGATAAATTTAGAAAATTTACTTAAAGGCGACTTCAAAGGTCGCTTTTAAGGTTGCAAAATGTTAAAATTATCGATAAGATTAATGCAATAATTATTTTTCATAATTAGATAAAATTAATGGAGAATCCAAATCTTCCAAAACATATAGCAATTATCATGGATGGTAACCGTCGTTGGGCAAAAGAACGAGGATTACCTTCTTTTGATGGTCATTGGGAGGGTTATAATACATTAAAGAAAATAACACGACATTGTTTTAATAAGGGAATTAAAGTACTTACTGTTTATGCCTTTTCAACAGAAAACTGGGATAGACCAGAGGTTGAAATTAAGGTTATTTTTAAAATCCTAATACATGGTTTAAATAAAGAGATTAAGGAATTTGTAAAAGAGGGTATAAAAGTAAATTTTATTGGACAAACTGAAAAATTTCCAGTTGAAATCAAGAAGAAGTTAGATTCTGCTATGAAAAAAACATCTGGTAATAATAATGCAATATTAAATGTTGCTATTAATTATGGTGGTAGAGCAGAAATTGTTGATACTATTAAAAAGTTGATCAATCAAGGACATAAAGCTAATGAAATTTCGGAAGAGTTAGTTTCTAAAAATTTATATAATGGATTGCTTCCTGATCCAGATTTAATCATTAGGACGTCTGGTGAAAAAAGGTTGTCTGGGTTTCTTTTGTGGCAAAGTGAGTATTCTGAATTATTATTTACAGATAAATATTGGCCTGATTTTTCTGAAAAAGATTTTGATGAAGCATTGGAGGAATACCAGTTACGCAAAAGAAGGTTTGGAAAATAAAATATGCAAAAAAATTTTTTTAAAACTCACAAGTCTGAATTAGACGCCACATTAAATAATTTCTTTTCTAATGAGTTTATTCGTATTAGTAAGTATGATAAATTTAACGCCGAAATAATAAAGCAGCTAAGAGATTTTACAATGCGCCGTGGCGCAAAAAGAATCAGAGGGATGCTTGTATTGTTAGGTTTTTTATCGAATCCAAAAAATAAACTTACAAAGGATATATTCAAAGTGGCAGCTGCTTATGAAATTTTACATTCATATTTACTGATTCATGACGATATAATTGATCAAGATGAAGAACGTAGAGGTAAACCTACTTTACATGTATTATTCCAAAAATTTGCGCCACCAAATTCTTCGAATTTTGAGAAGAAAAAAATAGGTGAAGATATTGCAATAATTATTGGTGATTTGGCAAATATTTTTTCTCAAAAATTATTATTAGAGACAAATTATTCAGTAAATAAAAAAGTTGAAGTACAAAAATATATTAATAATGTTTTAGAAGCCACTTGCAGTGGTCAAATTCTAGATATTTTATCATTACCAAACAAATTACCAAATTTAAAGCAACAACAAAGTCGTTACTTACAAAAAACAGCTATATATACGATTGAAGCACCATTTTTAGTTGGTTTAAGTTTTGGGAAAGGTATTATAAATAAAAGATTATTCAGGAAATTTGCTAATAATGTAGGATTAGCCTTTCAATTAGCTGACGATGTTCATAATATTTTTGGATCTAGTTTGGCTACTAGACAATCAGATTTACAAGCTGGTAAAGTTACTTATCTAATTTCATTAGCAATAAAGAAATCAAAGTATAAAAGATTAATTCTGAATATTCTTAAGAAGAACAAAAAAAATAAACAAGATCTATTAAAATTAAGAAGGTTGTTAATAGAAAGTGGAGGATATCAATGTGCTATGTCAATTATATATGACAATTTTAATCAAGCGGAAAAAATATTAAAAGATTTTGTTTTACCTGAGAATATAACAAATCAGTTACATTTTTTTCTAAATAAATTAAAAAATAAATTGCCTGAGGCAAATTAAGATAAATAAAAAATCCCTGATAGTATAAAAATAATGATTAGGGATAATTTATTATTTACTTTTTTTTGTTGCAGTTTTAATGCAACGTGCACAAGCTCTAACTTTTTTATTTTCGTGTAGAGTTTTTTGTAAGTTTATATGCTGTTTTCTTTTACTGGAGATGTTAGAATGACTTCTACTGTTACCAGTCAAAGCTCCACGTCCACAAATTTGACATACTTTTGACATACGGTTGTGATAATTGTTTAAATTGATATAATTACACTATCATAATTAATATAATTAGACAAGACTATACTTCTATATAAAATATGATCATACAATTACTATTTTCTGAGCCATTATTATTTGTTGCAATTTTTGTTGCGCTCGTTGCTTCTATTACAGTGCACGAATTTTCGCATGTTTTATCAGCTAGACTTCAGGGTGATCTCACTGGTGAATCAATGGGACGATTAACTTTAAATCCATTCTCGCACTTGGATCCATGGGGGACTGTTGCCATACTGTTAATTGGGTTTGGCTGGGGTAAACCTGCTCCATTTAATCCTTATAATCTCAAATATAAACGTTTTGGCCCCGGATTAGTTGCTATAGCTGGGCCTCTTTCGAATTTAGCAATGATTATTATTTTTGGTATAGTTTTAAAATTTTTATATCCAATGCTAGGACCAGATAACTACTTGTCAATATTTTTAATAATTTTAGTTAGTTTTAATGGTATTTTAATGATATTTAATTTAATTCCAATACCACCACTAGATGGATCACATATTTTAGAAGGTTTTTTAGGAAGAAAGTTCTCAAATATTTCATTACAGCTTAAAACTTATGGGCCTAGAGTATTATTTGGTTTAATTTTTGTTTCAATATTTTTAAATATTCCAATTTTTAGTTATATAATTAGCCCAATTTTAGGATTGATTAGCAAAATTTTTGGGGTACCGGTGTTATTCTAAAGTTCTCATTTTTTATTATAGCTAAATGTTTGACACGGTGATATTCTTGTGTTATGCTGGTTTTACTTTTGGTATCATTATAAGGTACTTTTTTATTATATAAATTAGATTTTTTAAAGAAATTATGCCTACAATTAGTCAATTGGTCAGAAAAGGCCGTAAAACATCAAAAAAGAAGTCAAAAACACCTGCTTTGCAACCTGTTTTGAATACGATTCGTAGAAAAAAAACAGAATTACCAAAAGGTTCTCCTTTTAAAAGAGGGGTATGTGTAAAAGTGACTACAGTTACTCCTAAAAAACCTAATTCTGCATTAAGAAAAATTGCTCGTGTACGTTTATCTAATGGAATGGAAGTAACAGCTTATATTCCAGGAGTAGGACATAATTTACAAGAGCATTCTATTATTTTGCTAAGAGGTGGAAGAGTAAAAGATCTTCCGGGTGTTAGATATCATGTTGTAAGAGGAGTATATGATACTCAGGGTGTAGCAGATCGAAAACAAAGTCGAAGTTTATACGGAGCAAAGAAAGAAAAAACTAAATAAATTTTTAAGTTTTATTAATATATGAGAGGAAAACAAGCGCCAAAAAGAAAAATTGAACCAGATCCGAAGTATGATAATGTAGTCCTGGCAAAATTGATAAATTTAATCATGTTAAAAGGGAAGAAATCAACTGCACAAACAGTTGTTTATGGTGCTTTAGATTTTATTCAAGAAAAAACAAAGAAAGACCCAATTACCATATTTGAGAAAGCTATGAGTAATGTTTCACCTGTTTTAGAAGTTAAATCAAGAAGAATTGGTGGTGCTAATTATCAAGTGCCTATTGAAGTAAAAGGGGACAGAAAAATGGCCTTAGCAATGAGATGGATTATTGGAGCGTCTAGGTCACGAAAAGGTAAAGCAATGAAATTAAAATTAGCTCAAGAATTACTTGATGCATCAGAAAAGCAGGGAGAAGCAATGAAAAAAAGAGAAGATGTGCATAGAATGGCTGAAGCAAATAGAGCTTTTGCGCATTTCGCCTAAGTCGCCCAACAAGGAAAGTGTTGAGCTTTTTTAGTTTAAGTAAATTATTAACATATTAGAAAAATTTTATGTCTAGAGAGTATAGTTTAGAAAATACAAGAAATATTGGTATTATTGCCCATATTGATGCAGGTAAAACAACAGTTACTGAACGTGTTTTATATTACACTGGAGCAAAGCATAAAATTGGTGAGGTTCATGAAGGTGAAGCCGAGATGGATTGGATGGAACAAGAAAAAGAACGTGGTATTACTATTACATCTGCTGCAACAACTTGTTTCTGGAAAGATAACCGTATAAATATTATTGACACGCCAGGGCATATTGATTTTACAGTTGAAGTACAAAGATCTCTTCGTGTTTTAGATGGTGGATTTATTGTTTTTGATGGTGTAGCAGGAGTAGAACCACAGTCTGAAACTGTTTTTCATCAAGCTGAGAAATTTGAAGTGCCTTTGATGGCATTTATTAATAAAATGGATAGAACTGGAGCTGATTTTTATGCCGATATAGATTCTATTAAAGAAAGATTAACTGAGAATGTGTTACCTATTCAATTACCAATTGGTGCAGAAGAAAATTTTAAAGGAATTATTGATTTAATGGAAAATAAGGCAGTTATATATAAGGATGATATGGGAAAAGAATTTGAAGAAGTAGAGATACCAGAAGATATGAAAGAAAAATCAGAAAAATATCGTAGCGAAATGATAGAAAAAATTGCCGAGCAGGATGATGAAATGCTACAAAAATATTTAGATGGTCAAGAAATAACTGTTGAAGAATTAAAAAAGGTTTTAAGAAAAGCAACTATTGAAAGGACTATTATGCCTTTATTAGTTGGCTCTGCTCTAAAGAATAAAGGTGTACAGTATTTACTTGACGCTGTGATTGATTATTTACCATCGCCACTGGATGTAGCAGCAGTAACAGGAGTAGATCAAAAAGGTGAAGAAATTGAACGAAAAACTTCTGATGAAGAGCCGTTTGCTTCATTGGCATTTAAAGTGGCAACAGATCCATTTGTTGGGACTTTATCATTTTTTAGAGTATATTCTGGTACATTAGAAGCTGGATCTTATGTTTTGAATAATAGAACTGGGAAGAAAGAAAGAGTTGGAAGGATAGTTGTAATGCATGCAAATAAGAGAGAAGAAGTTAAAAAAGTATATGCAGGTGATATTGCCGCAGCTGTTGGTTTAAAAGAAACAACAACAGGTGATAGTTTAACTGATGTTGATAATCCTATTATATTAGAGTCAATTGATTTTCCAGCTCCAGTTATTTCTGTAGCTATTGAACCTAAGACTAAACAAGATCAAGAAAAAATGGGAACAGCATTATCAAAATTGACTCAAGAAGATCCAACTTTTCAAGTAGAAACTGATGAGGAAACTAATCAAACTATTATTAAAGGAATGGGTGAATTGCACCTTGATGTTTTGGTAGATAGAATGAAACGAGAATTTAAAGTTGAAGCTACTGTTGGTAAGCCTCAAGTAGCTTATAAAGAAACAATTCAAAAAATTGCAGAAGCAGAGGGTAAATATATCAGACAGTCTGGTGGTCGTGGTCAATATGGTCATTGTGTTATTCGAATAGAACCAAAAGAAAGAGGTGAAGGATTTGAATTTGAAGATAAAGTTAAAGGTGGTGCTATACCTCAAGAATTTATTCCGCCGATTGAAAAAGGTATTAAGGAAGCGATGAGCAAAGGAGTATTAGCACATTATCCAATGGTTGATATAAAGATTACATTACTTGATGGTTCATATCATGATGTTGATTCATCTGAATCAGCTTTTAAAATTGCTGGATCAATGGCCTTCCAAACTGCTTCAAAAAAAGCTGGTTTAGTATTACTTGAGCCTGTTATGCAAATTGAAGTGGTTACTCCTGAGAATTTTATGGGGGATGTTATTGGTGATTTAAATTCCAAAAGAGCCACTATTCAAGAAATGAGAGATCGTGGTAATATGAAAGTAATAGACGCTGAGGTACCACTAGCAGAAATGTTTGGATATGCCACTCAATTAAGATCAATGTCTCAGGGAAGAGCATCATATTCCATGGAATTTGCTAATTATCAAGTCGTACCAAAGAATGTGGTTGAAACAATTATTGGTGAAGATAAGGATAAATAATAAGTATTAACCAAAATAATATGTCCAGAAAGATCGCCCATAAAAATATACAAGCTTCCTGGAGTGGACTAGTATTATTAGTAGTTGTAGCAATGTTGATTGGAATATATTTTTTAAGGATTGATTCAAGCTATGATCTTGTCCCATATAATATTGATCCAAATTTGGTAGTATATAAAACAAATGTGGCAATTGCAGCTGAAGAGACTATAAAAAAGGTAGAATATAAAGATGATAACTATAATTTTAAGACTAATTATTCTGAGGATTGGAAATCAGAAAATGAAATTACAGGAGAAGGTGAAAATGTTATATCTTCAGTAACTTTTACCAAGGGCATAGAATCGGTAAGTATAAGTGTGATGGCACAATCAATGGAAGGAGTAGTTAAAAATTCAATAAATATTGACAAAGAGACTAATATTAAGGTGAATAGTCAAGATGCAGTAAGAATTGACGGTGGAAGTAGCAAAGATGGTTCTGATATTACAATGATATTGCTTAAAAATAATGATAATTTGTACGTTTTTCAAGGTATTGGACAAGAATTTGAGGATATAGTAAGATATTTTGAAATATACTAGATATTTGAGTAATATAAGTATCCACATATGTGGGGATAAATATTAATTAGTAAGTAGTAATAATCTAATAATATGTCGAATATTTGCTAATATTAGCAAAATAATAATTAAATATAGAGTTTTAAAATTTATTAAATTCTGATTAAAGCTATAGGCCTTGCATAATATAAATAAGGTTGCTATAATCAAAATTGCAAATTATTACATAAATAAATAAAAAAAATAACTAAACTTAAGGAAACTAATCACTATGGCAGACAAATTTGAACGAAATAAAACACACGTAAATGTTGGTACTATTGGTCACGTTGATCATGGTAAAACAACTTTAACAGCCGCAATTCTAAAGACTTTAGGAGATAAAGGTTTAATTGCGCAGTCAAAATCTGTGGATCAAATTGATAATGCTCCAGAAGAAAAAGAACGTGGCATTACTATTGCAACAGCTCATGTAGAATATGAGTCAGAAACAAGACATTATGCTCATATTGATTGTCCGGGTCATGCTGATTACGTTAAAAATATGATTACTGGTGCCGCTCAAATGGACGGTGCTATTTTAGTAGTATCTGCAGCTGACGGCCCTATGCCCCAGACTAGAGAACATATTCTATTAGCTAGACAGGTTGGTGTGCCAAATATTATTGTTTTCTTGAATAAAGTTGACATGGTTGATGATAATGAATTGATTGATTTAGTAGAAGTTGAAGTTCGTGATTTATTAAATAAATACGAATATGATGGTGATAATGCATCAATTATTAAAGGTTCTGCTTTGAAGGCTTTAGAAGGTGATGAGAAATATCAAGAAGCAATTATGGAATTAGTAAAAGCTTTGGACGAAAAAATTCCAGAACCAAAAAGAGATGTTGATAAACCATTTTTAATGCCCGTTGAAGATATTTTTTCAATTGAAGGACGTGGTACGGTTGTTACTGGTAAAATTGATAGAGGTATTGTAAAAGTAAATGAAGAAATTGAAATTGTTGGTATTCATGATACAACAAAAACTGTAGTAACAGGTATAGAGATGTTTAATAAGCAATTAGATGAAGGTAGAGCAGGTGATAATGCTGGTATCTTATTGCGTGGAACAAAAAAAGAAGACATTGAAAGAGGACAAGTTATTGCTAAACCAGGAACAGTTACCCCTCATACAGAATTTGAAGGAGAAATTTATGTTTTAACAAAAGAGGAAGGTGGACGTCACACTCCATTTTTCAAAGGTTATAAACCACAATTCTTCATTAGAACTACTGATGTAACTGGCGACGTTGAATTACCTGAAAACACAGAGATGGTTATGCCAGGAGATACAGTTAAATTAAAAATCAAGTTATTGATGCCGATTGCTTTAGAAGAGCAACAAAGATTTGCTATTCGTGAAGGTGGTAGAACTGTAGGAGCTGGCGTGGTAACAAAAATATTCAAATAATATATTTATGTAAGCAAGAGGAATTTTAAATAAAGTTCCTCTCTCGCTTATATAAAAACAGTTTATTAAAATTCAAAATAGAAAATTTCATGTCAACAACTGATAAAAAATCAACACAGCCTCAAGATAAAAAAATAAAAGCTTCTGAAGATGAAATTCAACAGCGTGTGCGTATTCGAATTCGTGCTTACGATCATAAAATAATTGATCAATGTACAAAGAATATTTTAGAAACGGCTATTAGAACTGGTGCTCAAACAAAAGGACCTGTACCATTGCCAACAGAAAAGAAGAAACACACAGTTAATAGATCAACGTTTGTACATAAAGATGCTAGAGAACAGTATGAGATGAGAATTCACAAACGATTAGTTGATATAATAAATCCGACGCCTAAGACAATAGATGCAATGATGAGTTTGAATTTACCGGCTGGAGTTGATGTAGAAATCAAAATGTAAAAATAACAATTTAATATTAAGTAAGTAGGTTCTAAGGACAATAATACCAAAATCAGTAATTAATCCTTAGATAACGATTTGCTAGATAAGATAACCGGTATATAGACCGGTATTCCCAAATCTGGCAGTGAATAAATAACCAGATTTTTTTGTATAGTAAAGCTATATATAAGCATAAAATATGAAATTCATTTTAGCTAAAAAAATTGAAATGACTCAGAGATTCCAAGAAGATGGAAAAGTAAATCCAGTAACTATTGTTGAAGGCGGTCCATGTGTAATTTCTCAAATAAAAACTAATGATAAAGAAGGTTATTCTTCTGTTCAATTAGGATTTGGTGAGAAAAAGAAAATTATCAAATCACAAGCTGGTCATTTAAAAAAGTTAGGTAACGCTAGATATTTAAAAGAATTTAGAATAGACGAAGTAGATTCTTTGAAAAGAGGACAAATAATTACTACAGAAACTTTTGAAGTAGGTGATATAGTAGAAGTAATTGGCACTTCGAAAGGTAAGGGTTTTCAAGGTGTTGTAAAGAGACATGGTTTTAAAGGCGGTCGTGGTTCACATGGTGATAAAGATCAATTACGTATGCCAGGTTCAATTGGTGCTACCGATGCTGCTAGAGTTTTTAAAGGTAAGCGAATGGGTGGACATATGGGCGATGATAGAGTAACTGTTAAAAATCTAGAGATTATTGAAATTGATGCAACAAAAAATCATATATATATAAAAGGTGCAGTACCAGGTGCTAGAGGTAGTTTGATTCATATTATAGCGCCAGGTGATCTAAAAATTACTGAAGCAAAAGAAGTTAAATCAAAAGATCGTGCTGAAAAGAAAGAAGAAGCAGAAGTTGTTGAGCAACCTAAAAAAGAAGAGAAAATATTAGAAAAACCAGCTAAGGAAGTAAAAAAAGAAGAGACTCCAAAAAAATAAGTTATGACTAAATTAAAAGTATACAATCAAACAGGAAAACCAGTTGGCGAAGTTAAGTTGAACGCAAAAATTTTTGGAGTAGAATTAAATCCTGAATTGGTACAGCAAGCCGTAAGAACACAAAATGCAAATTCAAGAATTGTAATAGCTCATACTAAGACCAGAGGAGAAGTAAGAGGTGGCGGTAAAAAGCCTTGGAAACAAAAAGGTACTGGTAGAGCTAGACACGGATCTTCAAGATCTCCAATCTGGAAAGGTGGCGGTGTAACATTCGGACCACGTAAAGATAGAAATTATAGTATTAAAATAAATAAAAAAGCTAAAAGAAAAGCATTATTTATGTCATTGAGTGCTAAAGCATCTGATACTTTAATAACTGTTGTTGATAAAATTGATATGCCAGCTATTAAAACAAAAGAAATTACTACAATGATAGCAAAGTTAAATTTAAATAAGTCAGTTTTAGTGGTATTACCAAAAAGTGATGCAAAAATAATCAAATCAATTAAAAACATTCCAAAAGTTACTGCTATCAATGCAAATAGTTTAAATATAATGGATGTATTAAAATATAATAATTTATTAGTATTAAAAGATAGTCTTGCTGTTATTGATAAAACTTTTTTAAGCGAATAATAATATGGGAATTTTAGATAAATTAATTGGAAAAGCCGACAAACCTAAGGCTTCTAGTAAAGAAGAAAAAAAGCCAAAAGTTGAAGAAAAAGAAGTTGAGAGAGAATCAGTAATGACTCCTGATGGAAAATTAGTCAATGTTCCTAAAAAAGAAACTGGTAAGAAAAAAAAGATTAAAACTAAAAAAGAAGATACTGGTGATGCATATAAAGTTTTAATCAAACCGATGGTAACTGAGAAAGGTTCTTATTTAGGTGTAAACAATCAATATGTATTTGAGGTTTCAGTAAATACTAATAAGATTGAGGTAAAAAAAGCTATTAAACAAGTATATGGCGTAATGCCAATAAATGTAAATACAATTAATGTTTCAGGAAAAAAAATACGATACGGTAAAACTGAAGGGAAGACAAAAAATTGGAAAAAAGCAATTATCACATTAGCAAAAGGGGATAAGATAGAAATACAAGAAGGTCTTTAGATAAATAGAACTATAATATATGGCAATTAGAAAATTAAAACCAACTACTCCAGGAAGAAGAAAAGCATCAGTCGTAGATTATTCTATTTTGACGAAGAAAAGACCTGAAAAGAAATTAATTGAAGCAAAAAAAAGAAAAGCCGGAAGAAATAATAGAGGTAAAATTACTGTCAGACATAGGGGTGGTGGACATAAAAAGTTTTACAGAATATTAGATAGTAAAAGAATAGACTTTGATAAAATAGCTAAGGTAATTGCATTAGAGTATGATCCAAATAGAACTGCCTGGATTGCTTTAATACAGTATGAGGATGGTAAGAAAAGCTACATGATTGCTCCAAATGATTTAAGAGTTGGCGATAAAATTGTTTCTTCAAAAAAAGAAGCAGAAATTAAATCAGGAAATAGATTACCATTAGAAAAAATTCCAGTTGGAATTATGGTTCATGATATTGAAATTCGTCCAGATACAAAAGCTACTATGGTTAGATCAGCTGGAACAGGAGCAATAATTCAATCAGTAGAAGGAGAACAGGCTCAAATCAAATTACCTTCAGGTGAAATAAGAATATTTAGCAAAAATTGTTTAGCAACGATAGGGCAAGTTTCAAACATTGACCATAAAAATGCTAGATTGGGTAAAGCTGGAAAAACGAGATGGAAAGGTATACGTCCTACTGTAACTGGTAAATCCATGAATCCCGTAGATCATCCTCATGGTGGTGGTGAAGGACATACTCCTATTGGCTTGAAACATCCTAAAACTCCTTGGGGCAAACCTGCAATCGGTGTTAAGACTAGAAAAAAAGGAAAACAATCAGATAAATTTATTATAAAAAGAAGAAAAGTAAAAAGTAAGAAGAATTAATATAATTTTATGTCACGAAGTTTAAAAAAAGGACCATTTACTGATCCAAAATTATTAAAAAAGATTTCAAATTTAAAGCAAGGTGATAAAACCGTTATTAAAACATGGTCACGTTCATCTGCAATTAGTCCAGAAATGATTGGTTTTACATTCGGAGTGCATAATGGTAAAGATCATATTAATGTTACAATTGTAGAAAATATGGTAGGACATAAATTAGGAGAATTCGCATTAACTAAAAAATTTGTTAAACATGGTGGGCGTATGCAAAAAGATGCTGAAATGGCTGCTGCAGAAGCTCAAAAGAAAGAATCAGTCGCTGCCAAGGAGTAATAATATAAATATATGGAAGTAGTAGCAAAATTAAGATATTTAAGAACATCCCCTAAAAAAGTAAGGTTAGTTATAGATTTGATTAGAGGTTTAGAGGTAACTGCCGCTGAACATCAATTAACTTTTTTAAACAAGGGATCATCTCTAACTGTGTTGAAATTGTTAAAATCAGCAATTGCTAATGCAACTAATAATTTTAAATTATCAGAAGATAATTTATATATTAAGAAGATTACAGTTGATCAAGGACCGACTCTAAAAAGATGGAGCGCTAGAGCATTTGGACGTGCTTCAGAAATCAGAAAAAAATCTTCACATATTACAATAGTATTAGATGAAATTAAACCATCTACGAAAAAGACAGATAAAGATGGTAAAGTAACAAAAAAAGCTACAAAGAAAACTATTACTAAAACTAAAGATAAAAAAACAAAACAACCAGTAGTGGGGTATGATGATATTAAGCAAGAATCAAAATTTGATAAAGAAGAAAAAGATATTGATACAAAAGGTGAAAATCAAAGCAAACCAATTTCAACAAATAATAAAGCACAAGATAAATTTAGTAGAAAATTAGGTGAAAGATAAATATGGGACATAAAGTACATCCAAAAGCATTTAGACTAGGTATTTCAGGTGATTGGAAATCAAAGTGGTTTTCAGATAAAAATTACGCTGAATTTTTAGAGCAGGATATTAAAATACGAAAATATTTAGCAAAAAAAATGAAGGACGCTGGAATTTCTCATATTGATGTTGAAAGAGCTAATGATGAGTTAACAGTTAATCTGTATACTTCTAAACCAGGTTTAGTAATCGGGCGAGGTGGAGCTGGTAGTGAAGAATTAAAAAAAGATGTTAAAAAGAAATTTCTAGATAAAAAAACTAAATTTAATTTAAATATTCACGAAGTTAAAAATCCTTTACAAAATGCTCAACTAGTATGTCAAAATATTATTGAACAGCTTGAAAAGAGAATGCCTTTCAGACGAGCTGCAAAGAGATCTATTGAACAGGTTATGCAAACTGGCGTAAAAGGAGTCAAGATAACTGTTGGTGGACGTTTAAATGGTGCTGAGATTGCTAGAAAAGAAAAGTTTAGTGAAGGTTCTATCCCACTTCATACCTTAAGAGCGGATATTGATTATGGTCGTGGTGTAGCTGGAACTACTTATGGTGCTATTGGAGTCAAAGTGTGGATTTATAAAGGTGAAATATTTAAAAAAGAAGCTCAAGATAAAAACAGTAAATAATTATGTTAATTCCTAAAAAAGTAAAACATCGAAAATGGCATAAAGGACGCATGAGAGGACATGCTACTTCAATGAACAAACTTGATTTTGGGAGTTATGGTTTGAAAGCAATGGGTAGATCATGGATTTCTTCTAGACAGATAGAATCAGCTCGTAGAGCAATGACAAGATTTATTAACAAAGGTGGCAAGATATGGATAAGAATTTTTCCTGACAAGCCAGTCACAACACATGGCTCTGAAGTACCTATGGGTGGTGGTAAAGGTAATGTAGATCATTATGTAGCAGTAGTGAAACCGGGGACAGTCATGTTTGAAATGGATGGAGTAGAAGAAAAAATGGCAAAAGAAGCTATGAGATTAGCAGCACATAAACTTTCTGTTAAAACAAAATTTATAACAAAGGATCAATAAAATGGACGTTAAAGAATTAAGAAAAAAATCAGATATAGATTTAATAAAGTTGCTCAAATTAAATAGAGAGCACTCAAGGGATTTACGTTTCAGAATTTCAGCTAAACAACATAAAGATGTTAGAGATTTGCGTCAGGTAAAGAAAGTAATTGCTAGAATTAGAACTGTTCAAAAAGAAAAAATAATTATAAATAAAATTAAGAAGACTAACGTAATTAAATAGTAATTTTATATGGAAACAACAATAAAAGTTAGAAAACTAAAAGGTGTGGTTGTAAGTGATAAGATGGATAAAACTGTTGTTGTTTTGGTCACAAGAATTAAAAAACATCCTAAATATTCCAAACAGTATAAGTCAAGTAAGAAATATCAAGTTCATGATCAAAATAATGAATTTAAAATAGGAGATAAAGTAGAATTTATAGCAGTAAGACCAATAAGCAAAGTGAAAAGATGGAAAGTTGTTACTAAACAAACAAATTAAGTTGTGAATATATGATTCAAGTACAGACAAGATTAAAAGTAGCTGATAACACTGGGGCCAAAAAAGTTACGGTCATCAAGGTGTTGGGTGGTTATAAAAAACGTTATGCTAGAATAGGTGATATTGTAACAATCACTGTAAAAGAAGCTGTGCCGCATGCTATGGTTAAGAAGAGTGAAGTATTACGTATGGTAATTGTAAGACAAAGAAAAGAAATAAGAAGACCTGATGGATCTTATATAAGGTTTGATGATAATGCTGGAGTTATAATTGATAAGGAAACAAAAGAACCACGTGGTACTAGAATATTTGGACCAGTAGCTAGAGAACTAAGAAACAAAGGTTATATGAAAATTATTTCATTAGCTCCAGAAGTATTATAATATTATGAAAATTAAAAAAAACGACATTGTAACAGTTATTGCCGGTAAGGATAAAGGCAAAAAAGGGAAAGTACTTCAGGTATTTACTGAAAAAGAATTATTGGTGGTAGAGGGAATGAATATGATGGCCAAGAATGTGCGACCAAAAAAACAAGGTGCAAAAGGTCAGGTTGTCAGATATAACGCTCCAATGAATGTTTCTAAAGTTATGTTATTTTGTTCAAAATGTAATAAGCCAGTAAGAACTGAATCGTTAATTTCAAAAGACGGAAAGAAATCTAGAATTTGTAAAAAGTGTAAACAAGTTATCTAAAATAAATATATGTCAAGACTTAAAGAACTATATAAAAAACAAGTAATTCCAGCCATGAAGAAAAAATTTGGCTATACCAATGATTTGGCTGTGCCAAAATTATTAAAAGTAACTATTAACAGTGGTACTAGTAAAGCTTTGAAAGATGATAAATTTTTAGATACGGTTGTTGATACATTAACTAGAATAAGTGGACAAAAAGTTGTATTAACAAAAGCAAAAAAATCAGTAGCAGCATTCAAAATTAGAGAAGGTATGACAGTTGGTGTAAAAGTAGATTTACGTGGAGCGCGTATGTATGATTTTGTAGATAAATTTGTAAATGTTAGCATGGCTCGTATAAGAGATTTTAGGGGGATAGATAAAAAAAGTGTAGGTAGTGATGGTAATTTATCAATTGGTTTCAAAGAACATATAGTATTCCCAGAAATTAAATCTGATGAAATTGAAAAAATTCATGGACTAGAAGTAGTAATATCAAATTCAGCAAAAACAAGAGAAGAAGGTTTAGAATTATTAACTTTATTAGGATTTCCTTTCATTAAATAACCAATATGGCAAAAGTATCACAAATTGCAAAATCAAATAAAAAACCTAAATTTTCTTCAAGAATTGTAAGAAGATGCTGGCGTTGTGGAAGAAGACGTGGTTATATGCGTGAATTTAACCTATGCAGAATCTGTTTTAGAGAATTAGCAAATAATGGAGAAATACCAGGTATAAAAAAATCTAGCTGGTAATAATTAATTAATATTTATTAAAGTTTTAAGGTATGACCGATCCAATCGCGGACATGTTAACAAGAATAAGAAATGCTTCTATAATTCATAAAGATGAAGTCTTGATTCCTTTCTCGAAAATTAAGTATGAAGTTGCAAAAATTTTAGAAAAAGAAGGATTTGTAAAAGAAATCAAAGAAATTGATAAAGAAAAAATTACAAGCAATATCCATATAGTTTTGAAATACAAAGGAAAGACAGCAGTTATTCGAGGAATCAAAAAAATTAGCAAACCTGGTTTAAGAATCTATAAAGGACATAAAGAAATTCCTAGATTGTTACCATCCTTGGGATTGCTAATAGTTTCTACTTCAAGTGGATTGATGACAAACATTGATGCAAAAAAGAAAAAGATGGGCGGAGAAATACTTTGTGAAATATTTTAATTTAAATTAGAGATATATGTCAAGAATCGGAAAAAAACCAATAACTATAGCAAAAGACGTTGAAGTAAAAATTGATGGTCAACATGTTTTTGTAAAAGGTCCAAAAGGAACTTTGGAGAATGATTTTCATAGAAGAGTAATAATTGAAATGAAAGAAAATGAGATTTTAGTAACTGTTAAGTTGCCTGAAGAAAAAAAATCTAGAGAATTATGGGGTTTAACAAGGATGCTAATTTCTAATATGGTAGAAGGTGTAACTAAGGGTTTTGAAAAACAATTAGAAATAAATGGGGTTGGATATAAAGCTGAAAGTTCAGGTAAAAAGATTACTATTCATGCAGGATATTCTCATCCAGTAGATTTAGAAGCACCAGAGGGGATAGAAGTAAAAGTTGAAAAAAATATAATTACAGTTTCTGGTATTAACAAACAGGCCGTTGGTCAATTTTCTGCACAAATAAGAGAGGTTAGAAAACCAGAGCCATACAAAGGTAAGGGTATTAAATATGTTACTGAGATAATTCGAAGAAAAGCTGGTAAAGTAGTTAAAGCAGCCGGTGCTTAATAATAAAATATATATATGAAAGATGTAAATAAAGATAAAGATGTAAGAAAAAGTCGTCGTAAAAGAAAAGTACGAGCTAAAGTATTTGGTACCAAAAAACGACCTAGAGCTTCAGTAAAAAGAAGTTTAAAACATATTTCTGTACAAATTATTGATGATGATAAAGGACATACATTAATATCAACTACTGATATCGAATTAAAAAATAAAAAACTTAGTGGCATAAAAATTGCCAAAGAAGTAGGTATGACAGCTGCTAAGAAAGCTAAAGAAGCTAAAATTACAGAAATTGTATTTGATAGAAAAGGTAATAAATACCACGGAAGAGTCAAAGCTTTAGCAGAAGGCCTTAGAGAGGGCGGCTTAAAATTTTAAGAAACGATAATAAATATTATGAGAGATTTTAAAGGAAAAAGACGTTCGAATAAAGAGAAAGACGAATTTGATCAAAAATTGATTGATATAGCTCGTGTTACTAGAGTTATGGCTGGTGGAAAAAGAATGAGCTTCAGAGCTTGTGTAGTTATTGGAGATAAAAAGGGAAGAGTTGCAATGGGTTTAAGAAAGGGAGTTGATGTTTCTATTGCAATTAATAAAGCAGTAAATGCCGCAAAGAAAAAAATTATTAAAGTAAATATTATTAATGATACGATACCAGGTGAAATAAGAGAGAAATTTGGAGCCGCTGTAGTTATGTTGAAACCAGCTCCAAAAGGTACTGGGGTAATCGCTGGTGGAGCAGTTAGATCTGTTTTAGAACTTGCAGGTGTAAAAAATGTAGTATCAAAAATGTTAGGATCTCATAATAAAATTAATAATGTTCATGCTACTATTAATGCACTAGAAAAAGCAAAAGATATTAAACAGTTGAGAGAATTACGAAAATAATATGACATTATCATTATCAAATTTAAAGACCAGTAAAAAACGAAAATCTAAACGGGTTGGACGTGGTAATGCTTCTGGTCGTGGTACTTATTCTAGTCGTGGTATGAAGGGTCAACGATCAAGATCTGGTGGTAAGAATAAATTAAAAAGAAAAGGTTTGAAACAGTTTTTATCTCAGATTCCTAAATCACGAGGTTTTAGAAGTATCCATCCTTCATATGAAATTGTAAATATTAAACAATTAGAAAATAAGTTTAAAGATGGTGATATTATTAATATAAATGTCTTAACAAAAATCGGTTTAGTAAGTACAAAAAAAACTGGAGTTAAAATTTTAGGTCATGGCGAATTTAAGACAAAATTAAATGTATTTGCTAATAGTTTCTCAAAAAGCGCAGAAAATGCTATAAAGAAGGCTGGCGGTACTATAAATATTATTATTACACAGAAGCAGAAGGAAAAAGCTGCTGGTAAAATAGCAAAAGAAGAAAGAGCTAAAAAAAAGGGAAATAAATAAATCCTATGTGGGAAAAAATAAGACAAATTTGGAAAATTAAGGATCTCCGTAATAAGATTTTGTTTATTTTGGCTATGTTGGTTATTTTCCGATTAGCTGCTCATATTCCTATTCCAGGAATCAATATTGAAAATTTAAAGAATTTATTTCAATCGAACCAATTGCTTGGTCTTTTGAATTTATTTTCTGGTGGTGGTATGGAAAATTTTTCAGTAGTTATGCTTGGTATTTCTCCTTATATTACTGCTTCGATTATTTTCCAATTATTAACAATGATTATTCCTAAATTGGAAGAAATGCAGAAGGAAGGTGAGTCTGGTAGAGCAAAATTAAATCAATATCAAAGAATATTAACTGTGCCTTTGGCAGCTATGTCAGGTTATGGAATGATTACATTCTTAAAATCATCGGGTCAAGGGATCGTCGATGAAATGTCAATATTTCAATTGGCCACCACGATAATAACTATTACTGGTGGTACTATTTTCTTGATGTGGATAGGTGAGTTAATTACTGAGAAAAACATTGGCAATGGTATTTCATTATTAATTTTCGCCGGTATTGTGGCTAGTGTACCTACTCAGATACAACAAACATTAGCTACAATTGATTCAAATTCAATTGGTGCTTTAATAGCGTTTGCAATTATTTCAGTTATTACAGTTGTTGGAATAGTAATTATTACTGAAGGGCAACGAAACATACCCGTTTCTTATGCGAAAAGGATCCGAGGCATGAAAATGTATGGTGGAGTAGATACTCATTTGCCAATGAAGGTAAATCAAGCAGGTGTTATTCCAATTATTTTCGCAGTATCTATAGTCTTATTTCCTCCGATGATTGGTCAGTTTTTTGTAAATTCTGAAACTGCATGGTTGGCAAATTCCGCAGCTTTTGTAATTGATATTTTTCAAAATCAAGTATTTTATGCTGTGATATATTTCGTAATGGTTGTCGCATTCACATACTTTTATACAGCTGTTGTATTTCATCCAACTCAAATTTCAGAAAATTTACAGAAACAAGGTGGGTTCATTCCTGGTATTCGACCAGGGAAGCCAACTTCAGATTTTTTAAGTTATGTATCTAATAGAATTATATTGGGGGGTGCTTTATTCCTGGGCGTTATTGCTATATTACCAAATATCATAGCTTCGGTTACAAATATTACAACTCTGGTGATAGGTGGAACAAGTTTGTTAATTGTTGTATCTGTGGTTATTGAAATTGTTAAACAGGTTGAATCGCAATTAGTCATGCGAAATTATGATGGATTTTAGTAAGGCCATTATAATCTAACTAACGACTTTTTATTAGTCGTTTTTTTATTTATTAATAAATTAGGGTATACTTAATATTATGAATAATAAACAAAAAATAGTTGCCTTAGTTGGCATGTCCGGAGCCGGTAAAAGTGAAGTGGCTGATAAATTTGTTGAAGCTGGTTATGAGTATTTACGATTTGGACAGATTACTTTGGATGAAGTAAAAAAACGAGGGCTAGAGCCAAAAGAAGAAAACGAAAGACCAATTCGTGAAGCATTTAGAAAAGAACATGGGATGGCTGCCTTTGCTATTTTAAACATGCCAAAGATGGATAAAATTTTATCTAATGGAAAAAATGTTTTGGCTGATGGTTTATACAGCTGGTCGGAGTATAAGGTACTAAAAGATAAGTATAAAGATAACCTTATCGTGGTGGCTGTGTATGCACCTCCAGAAGTACGTTATGCTAGATTGGAAGATAGAAGATCTAAATATAAAGATGATCCAAATATGAAATATCGATCATTTTCTAATTCAGAAGCAAAATCACGTGATTATTCAGAAATTGAAAATATTGAAAAAGCAGGTCCGATAGCTATGGCAAATTATACAATAGTAAATACATTAACTTTAGAAAGTTTACATAAATGTATTGAATATATAATAAATGAAATTAATAATGGAAAAAAATAAACAATATAATATAATTATATTAGGTCCACAAGGTTCCGGTAAAGGATCACAGGCTATTCTTCTGGCTGAGAATTTTAATTTTGTTCATATTGAAACAGGAAAAATCTTTAGAAAGATGGCAAAGACTAATACTCCTTTAGGTATAAAAATTAATAATTTAATAAATATAAAAGGATCTTTAGTAAATGATGATCTTGTAATGAAAGTATTAATTAAATCATTGAGCAAAGTTCCAAAGAAAGATGGCTTACTATTTGATGGATTTCCTAGAACTTTAAATCAAGCAAAAGGTTTGGATAAAATATTTGAAACAATTAATCGTGAATTAACACACGTTATATATATGCCGATTAAAAAAGCAACAACTTTGAAAAGGCTTACCAGGCGTAGGACTTGTGATAAATGTGGAAAAATATTTATAAGTGGCGTTAATATAAAATCTAGTGTAACTAAATGCCCAGTTTGCAAAGGTAAAATAATACAACGGGAAGATGATAAACCAAAAGCAATTTTAAAAAGACTTGATATTTTTAATAAACAAACAAAACCAATAATTAATTATTATATAAAACGTGGTCTAGTAATAAAAGTGGACGGTGAACCAACCATTAAGCAGGTATATAAAGTAGTTTTAAGAATTCTAAAATAATTATGTCTTTAATAAAAACAGTAGCAGAGATTAAAATAATTGAAGAGGGTGGTAAGATTTTGGCTGAAATTTTGAATTTAACTATTAGTAAATTAAAGATAGGAATGAGTACAATGGAACTAGATGCAATTGCTCAAACTTTTTTTGATAAGTCTCCAGGAGTGCCATCGTTTAAAAATTACGAAGGTTTTCCGGCAGCAACCTGTATATCTGTAAATGATGGGGTGGTACATGGAATTCCTAAAAAGGATAAAATACTCAAAGATGGTGATATTGTTGGGATTGATTTGGGTTTAAAATATAAAGGTTTATATACTGATATGGCTAAAACCGTCCCAGTAGGAAAAATTACTAAAAGTAATGAAAAATTATTATCTGTTACAAAAAAATCTTTAGAACTAGGTATTAGTCAGGCAAGACCAGGCAATAAAATTGGAGATATTGGATTCGCCGTACAGAACTATGCAGAAAAAATGGGCTTTTCTGTAGTTAGGACATTAGTGGGTCATGGTGTGGGTCATGAAGTACATGAAGAGCCTAGAGTACCCAATTTTGGTACAAAGGGTCAGGGTGGAGATATTTTAGAAGGAATGGTCTTGGCAATTGAACCAATGTTAAATATTGGAAAATACGACGTAGAGACTAGTAGTGATCAATGGACGATAACAACAGTAGATGGCAGCTTATCTGCCCATTTTGAGCATACTATTGCTGTTACAGCAAAGGGGGCTAAAGTATTAACTCTCTAATCAAAGGTTATGTCAAAAATATTAGGAATTGATTATGGTGGCCATCGGATGGGTTTGGCGATCTCAGATGAGGGATGGCAATATGCATTTATTTTTAAAACTTTAGACTTTACATCTAAGACGTTAATGAAAGATTTAGTCGAGATTTGTCATGATGAAAAGGTAAAAAAAATAATATTAGGTTTGCCATTAAATCAACATGGTGAGGTTGGCCCAAAAGCTCAGGAAGTAACAGATTGGGCAAAAGAAGTAGAAATGTTATTGAAAATACCTATTATTTTTGAGGATGAACGATTTACTTCAGTGATGTCAAAGAAATTATTACATAATTCGGGTCGTAAAAAGAAACGTCCTAAAGGTGATATCGATCAACAGTCCGCTCGACTTATATTACAAGCATATTTAGATAAACAACATGGATAATTATTTATCAATTATTGACTATATCATTCCATTTTTCGCTGCTTTTATTTTATCGTTGATCTTTACTTATTTTGTTAGAAAAATTGCTATTGCAAAACAAATAGTTGATAAAGCTGATGAAACTAATGAGCGTAAAATTCATAAAACTAATATACCATTACTTGGTGGAATAGCTATTTTTATTAGTGTTGTATTAGTAGTATTAATTTACACTTTGTTTTCAGATCGGATACTTGGAGGATATGTATTACCAAAGTATTTGTGGGGGATGTTAATTGCCGGTATTTTATTAATGCTCGGAGGTTTTTTAGATGATAAATATAATTTAAAACCTTCTAAGCAAATCATGTGGCCTATTTTAGCAACACTAACAGTAATAGGTGTTGGGATTGGAATAAATTATATTACTAATCCTTTCGGAGGCACAATAAATTTTGATACAATAAAAATTGAACTTTTTACAATAGAAAATATTCCATATTATTTTATTGTTTTAGCTGATATTTTTGCATTTCTTTGGCTGATGGGTATGATGTACACAACTAAGTTTTTAGATGGACTGGATGGATTGGTGTCTGGTATAACGACTATTGGAGCATTTATATTATTCTTTTTAAGTCTTAACTCTGATGTAGCTCAACCCGAAACCGCATTATTATCTATAATTTTGGCAGGAGCTACGGCCGGTTTTCTGATATGGAATTTTCACCCAGCAAAAATATTTTTAGGTGAAGGCGGAAGTTTGTTTATGGGTTTTATGCTTGGAGTATTATCTATTATTTCAGGAGCAAAGATAGCCACAGCTTTACTAATTATGGGGATTCCTATATTGGATGTTGTTTGGGTAATTATTAGAAGGGTTTTAATTGATAAGAAGTCACCATTTTCCTCAGCTGATAAAAAACATCTTCATTTCAGGTTATTGGATGTTGGCTTATCACACAGACAAGTAGTTTTATTATTATATTTTATTAGTTTGTCGTTTGGCAGTGTGGCAATATTTATGTCTGGTCAAGAAAAATTTATTGCACTTTGTTTAATGGTTTTTGTGATGATTTTATTCGTTTGGTTCATCATAAAACGTTATCGTAACAGGAAAATTAATTAATTGTTTAAATATGAAAATTAAAGGATTTAGTAAAACTTTTTGGATATTAATAATGATGTTAATCATATTTGGAATTATTTTTTGGTCGGTAGGTGGCTCAAGAGTTGTTGATGAAGCACCGTATTATCTTAAGTCAGTGATTGGTGAAGCTAGCAAGGTTGTAATAAATAATCAAGAATTTGGAGTAGAATTGGCAAGAACAGAAAGAGCTAGATTAAAGGGATTGTCTAAAAGGGACTACCTTGCGCCAGATAAAGGGATGTTGTTTATTTTTGATGAACCGGGTATTTATTCTTTTACAATGAAGGATACAAGTATTTCTTTGGATATTATTTGGATATTGGAAGATGAAATTACATATATTAAAAGTAGAGCAATGCCTGGTGAAGAAATTATTACTCCTAATAATAATGCTAATTATGTGTTGGAAGTTAGACCTGGGAATGCATCTGTAGGAGGATGGAAAGTGGGTGATAAAGTAGAGATTAATCTTGACTGATATAAGTAAGTTTGATAATATAAATATCACATTATCTTAATAAATATATAATCATAAAATATGAAAATTGCAGTAATTGCCACCGGAGGCAAGCAGTATCTAGTAAAAGAGGGAGATACGTTAAAAGTAGAAAAACTTAATAAAAAAAAGGATGCTGAAGTAACTTTTAGTAAAGTATTACTATATTCTGATGGTAAGAAAACAGAAGTAGGACAACCTTCTGTTAAAGGAGTTAAAGTAACTGGTAAAGTGTTGGAAGAGGCACGAAGTAGAAAAGTTATGGTTGTTAAATATAAATCAAAAATTCGCTACAAAAGAACTCTTGGACATAGACAGCATTTTACGAAAATCAAAATAGAGAAAATTGTTGTAGGAAAATAATATTAAATAAAAAACAGTCTGATCGTATATGATAGGTTGTTTTTTTATTATACTTCCTGTCTACCTTTTAGGGCACTGGCAATAGTTATTTCGTCAGCGTATTCGATGGTTGAACCGATTGGTAGTCCTTTTGCAAGTTTTGTAATTTTGATTTTTAATGGTTTTAATTGCTGAGTTATATACATAGCTGTAGATTCTCCTTCTAGGTCTGGGTTTGTTGCAATAATAATTTCTTGGTAGCCATTGTTTTTAATCCTATTTACTAGTTCTTTTATTTTTAATTGATCTGGGGTGATATTATGAGCAGGATTAATTACGCCTCCTAAGACGTGATAAGAACCATTATAATCTCCTGTTTTTTCTATTACTAGGATATCTTGGGGTTCAGATACAATACATAGTAGCTTATTGTCGCGGGTTTTGTCTTCGCATATTTGGCATGGATTTTGAGTAGAAACATTAAAACAATAATTACATATTTTAACTAAGTTTTTTAATTCGGCAATATTATTTAATAGAAGTTTGATGCTGTCTGGATTTTGTTTCATCAAATAAAAAACAACTCGTTCAGCCGCTTTCGGACCAAGTCCGGGCCAGCGAGATAGTTTTTCTATTAAATTATTTATTGGTTCAGGATATTGAGACATATTACATCCCAGGTATGTTTAATCCGCCCATACTTTGCATTTTTTGAGCCATTACTCTCTGAGCTTTTTTTACAGCATCGTTGGTTGCATCCTTAATACCTTTTTCTAACTCTTCTTTTTTGTCAGGAGTCAATAATTCTGGATCAATCTCTACACTAAGAACTTCTTGATTGCCATCCATAACAATATTTACTTTACCATGAATTGCTTCAGCGTTTACAGTTTCTTCAGCCAACATTGTTTTCATCTGGTTTGCTTGATCTCTTAAATTTTTTAGATCTTTTATTTTATTGAACATATATTTATTTATTAATTAAAAGGTTCTTCAACGGCCATTTTTTTATCAAGGTTTTTGAAAGAAACTAAGTTTTCGTCAAAGAATAAATTTATTATGCCAGTTGGACCGTTACGATGTTTTGCTACGTAAATTTCTGAAATATTTTTTTTGGCTGGATCTAAATCTTTTTTATACATAGATTCTCTATAAATAAACATTACGATATCAGCATCTTGCTCAATTGAACCAGATTCTCTTAGATCGGCTAATTTTGGTATAGGGGGAGTACGAGATTCAACAGCACGAGATAATTGTGATAGGGCTAGGACAGGTATATTGAGTTCTCTAGCAATTTGTTTTAGAGATCTAGTGATTTCACTAATTTCTTGAACACGATTTTCACTATTAGTACGACCTTGCATAAGCTGTAAATAATCAATAATAATTAGTCCAAGATTATGCTCTGCTTGCAATCTTCTCGCTTTAGTTCTAATTTCCATGATGTTTGCTGAGGCAGTATCGTCTATAAAGATGGGAGCTTCGGATAGAACACCCATAGCATTTCCAATTCTAGAAAAGTCTTCATCTTCAGATAATTTACCAGTTCTCATTCTCCAAAGATCTACCCCGGCTTGTGAGCAGAGGAGTCTGTCGACAAGTTGTTCTTTACTCATTTCCAAACTAAATAGACCGACTGGTATTTTAGATCCAATAGCAACTTGTTTGGCTATATCGAGTGCCAGAGTAGTTTTACCCATAGAAGGTCTAGCAGCTAAAATAATTAAATCAGATTTTTGTAATCCAGCTAATAGATTGTCCATATCTGTAAATCCTGTTGGCACACCTCTAAGTTTACCAGATTCTTTATGGAGCTCATCAATCCTGTCGAATGCTTCTGTTAGGACTGATTTAATAGGAATAAAATTTTGTTTCAGATGTTTTTGTGAAACGCCAAAAATTCTTTGTTCCGCTTCATCGAGTAATTTGTCTACGCTTTCTGTTTCTTGGTAGCCTAGCTCAGTTATTTGGGATGCTGCATTTAGTAATCTACGTAAGGTTGCTTTTTTTTGAACAATATTTGCATAACTAAAAATATGTGATGAACTTGGCACCATGTTAGCTAAACTTGCTAAATAACTTCTTCCACCAATAGTTTCTAGCTTTCCCTTTTCGTTTAAGTTGTTTGATAATGATACTACGTCAATTGGTTCACGGTTTTGATATAGGTCAGCCATGGACTCATATATCATGCCATGAATATCTTTATAGAAATCATCTGGGTTAATTATATCTGCTATCTTTGTGATTGCTTCTTTATCAATTAAAAGAGACCCTAAAACAGATTGTTCAGCTTCAAGGTTCTGTGGTGGTAATTTCTCAATATTGCTTGTTTTTTTTGCCATTTAGGAATTTTTGTAATGTTTTTAGTGTATATATTTTAGCTTAAGAAGCTATTTAATTCAAGGGCTATAAACACACAAATCCTACACATATTATCCACCTTCTTAAATTATTGACAAAAATGAGTTTGATTGGTATTATCTAACAAAATTGATCTTTATTGTTTAAATATAACTTTTTCAGGAGGCTTAGAAAAATGGCAAAAAAGGATTTTGTATTAAGAGGCAAAAAAGGTAATCGGCAGATGTTTCATAAGATCACAGGAAATCTTATCGGTGAAGAAGATAAGAGCGGACAATGGACAGGTCCATCAGATGGTCCTGATGCATTGACCGTAAATACCCCTGAGTTGCTACGTAGCGCTCAAAAAGCTGCTAGCGAAAAGTATTTATAGTAAATATAAATAATATGATCGGTTGGATTAATTTCTTACCGATTTTTTTTAACAAAATCACCTTAAGGTTAGTTAAAGCGATCTATAATAATCAAGAATCCTCTGAGCCGTGGGGGACTCGAACCTCCGACACCCTGCTTAAAAGGCAGGTGCTCTAACCAACTGAGCTAACGGCCCAAGGAATCTTTGACTAGTTTATTAATGTATATAATATATAAAGTACAGGAAAACAATAAGCCTATGGCTCGTATATGCATAAAATACTAACAGAATGTATTTTTTTTGGCAAGAGCTGAAAAATTTAGTATAATATAAGCATAATTAAGTAATAATAATAATATGGGTTATTTCGTAGTTTTTATAGTAATTTTCATTTTATTAATCTCTATTAGACAGATTAATCAGTATCAAAGAGGGGTTAAATTTACAATGGGTAGGTATACTTCCACTGTTGAACCTGGTTGGCGATTAGTAATTCCAATTTTTCAAATGATGAAAAAAGTGGATATGCGTGTAGTAGCAATCGATGTGCCAGATCAGGATGCTATTACTAGGGATAATGTCACAATTAAAGTAAATGCTGTTTTGTATTTTAAGGTTACTGATGCTAGAGCAGCGATTATTGAAGTAGAGCATTATTCTTATGCTGTGTCTCAAGTGGCCCAGACTACGATGAGAGATATTGTTGGTGAAACAGAGTTGGATGAACTATTACAAAAACGAGACGAAATTTCAAAGAAAATCCAATCTATAGTTGATAAAGCCACTGACGAATGGGGTATTAAGGTTGTAGCTGTTGAATTAAAACATATTGAATTACCTGAGAATATGCAGAGAACAATAGCAAAACAGGCAGAGGCAGAGAGAGAAAGAAGAGCAGTTATTATTAAAGCAGAGGGTGAAGTAGCTTCAGCAGATAATATGGCTAAAGCCGCACAAAGGTTAGCTGAGGCTCCTGGCGCATTACATCTAAGAACATTACAATCAATAAATGATTTATCATCAGATCAGTCAAATACAGTTGTTTTTGCTATGCCAATAGAAGCATTAAGAGCAATGGAAGGTATGGGTAGATTTATGAATAAAAAGGCTGATGATGTAAAAATTGAGAAAAAGTAAAACTAGCTCAGGGCTTGACAAAAAGAAGTTTTTAATATATAATCATTTAAATAGTAAAATAAATATTTATGGAGACAAGTGGAGGACAAATAATTGTAATAATAATTCTAATAGTATTTGGTGCCGCATTTTATTTCTATACTAAAAAAAAGTTTTAAATAATTAATTAATAAATCTATATTAATATAGAGAGGGGGTGGATTATGAAAAAAATAACATTTGGTTTAATGGCAATAGTTATGATTGCTTTGATAGTAATGCCAATGACTGCATCAGCTTTGACAATAGACAGAACATTAGGAACTACATTAGAGTTGGGTACAGCTGATTTAGAGGCGACAGTAATTAATATTATTCAATGGGCTTTAGGATTTCTAGGCTTAATTGCAGTAGTTATGATTCTATACGGTGGATTTATTTGGATGACAGCAGCTGGTAATGAAGATAAGGTTTCAACTGCAAAAAAAGTTATTTCTGCAGCCGTTGTTGGTTTAATTATTGTATTATTAGCATGGGCAATCGTTATATTTGTTGTTGATCAGTCAGATTCATTGGTAAATTAAAATAATTTATACAAAAAGACTTATTAAATAATAAGTCTTTTTGATTTTGCTAAAAATATGTTAAAATAAGGTAAAATATGGATAAACTAAGTTACAATTTATCTGCAGGTGAGGTTCTCAAGAAATATAAAGTAAGTAATGATGGTTTGAGTGATCATGATGTTAATGAGAGATTTGAGAAGTATGGCCCAAATAAATTACCAGAAGAAAAACCATTTTCTATTTGGGTAATATTTATTGGCCAGTTTAAGAGTACGCTGATATATATTTTATTGATTGCTGCGGTTATTAGTTTTGTTTTAGACGACATTGTAAATATGTGGGTTATTTTGGCTGCAGTCGGATTAAATGTTGTAGTAGGATTTTTTCAAGAGTTTAGAGCTCAAAGAGCTTTGGAAAGTTTAAGAAAGGTTGTTACACGACATGCTATAGTAAGAAGAAATGGTCATGAGACAGAAGTAGAAACTGTGAACTTAGTTCCTGGTGACATAGTCATTTTAAAAGCAGGAGTAAATATACCAGCCGATATTAGATTGATTAAATCGGCAGATCTTAAAGTTAACGAGGCGAGTTTAACGGGGGAGTCATTACCAGTAAATAAAAAAATTGAAGCATTACCATCTGCTGTTATAATAGCCGAACAAAAGAATATGGTTTTTATGGGGACTACTATAGTAACTGGTAGTGCTGAAGGTGTTGTTGTTCATACTGGGTCAGAGACAGAAATTGGTAAGATAGCATCTTTAATTAAAGATACTAAGGAAGAAGAAACTCCGTTACAAAAAAAATTATCAAAACTTGGAAAAAATTTAGGGATAATAATATTGGTATTGTCACTTGTAGTATTTTTGACAGGTGTCATTTTGAATTATGAAGTAAAAGAGATGTTCGCTGTGGCTGTAGCTATCGCTGTGGCTGCAATACCAGAGGGGTTGGTGGTGGTTGTAACTGTAATATTAGCAATCGGAATGCAGAGAATATTAAAACATGATGCATTAGTAAGGAAATTAATTGCTGCAGAAACATTGGGTTCAGTTTCAGTTATTTGTACAGATAAGACAGGAACCCTTACAGAGGGAGAGATGAGAGTAGCTAAAATAATTACTCATAATCGTAGTCTTGATACAGCTAATTATAAAATTAATTTTGCAGAGGAAGATATTAGTCATCATACATTTTTTAGTGTTTTAAAGATTGGTCTTTTGGCATCTGATGCTTATGTAGAAAACCCTTCAAAAAATTTAGATCATGCTAGCGTGGTTGGCAGTCCTACGGAAAAAGCATTAGTTTTAGCGGCTTATCAAGCAGGTTTTGACCAGGATAAGGTTAGAAAAGAAAATCCAAGGTTAGAAGAGATACCTTTTGATTCTGATAAAAAATACATGGTTACTTTACATCAAGATCAAAAGGGAAATAAGACTATTTATTTAAAAGGAGCGCCGGAAATAATACTTGGTAATTCAGTTAAAATTGACTTAGATAGTAAAATTGAAACTTTAACTTCTTCTAGAAAGAAAAAGGTTGAAGAGGAATATAAAAAATTAAGTCAGGAGGGTTTACGGATTTTAGCGATAGCATATCGAAAAGTAAAAAAAGATTACTCAAATATTCATGGGGATAAAGATTTATTTTCTGAACTCGTCTTTGTTGGATTTGTTGGGATCAAAGACCCATTGCGTAAGAATGCAGCTTCTACTATAAAGTTATGTCAGGAGGCTGGTATCCGACCTGTAATGTTGACGGGTGATCATAAATTAACCGCGCAGGCAATTGCTAAAGAATTAAATTTACCAGCCGATGATCATAATATTATAGAAGGTTCTGAGTTTAGTAAGTTTACAAAAGAAGAACTAGAAAAGAGAATTACTGAGATTTCTGTTTATGCTAGAATCTCACCACATGATAAATTGAGAATCGTTGATGCTTGGCAAGAGAGAGGTGAGGTTGTATCGATGACTGGTGATGGTGTTAATGATGCACCAGCACTGAAATCTGCTGATATTGGTGTTGCTTTGGGCTCGGGGACTGACGTAGCAAAAGAAACAGCTAGTATGGTTTTATTGGATAATGATTTTAGTACAATTATTAAAGCAGTTGAGCAAGGGAGAATTATTTATGCTAATTTAAAAAAAGTAATATTGTTTTTAATGGCTGGTAGTTTTACAGAAATGATAGTAATAATTGTCGGATTGTTTTTTGGTTGGCCACTTCCAATGTTAGCTGCACAGATTCTATGGTTAAATTTGGTTACAGATGGATTTCCTGATATTGCTTTGACTATGGAGCCAGGAGAAAAGGGGATTATGAAACAATCACCAATACCTCCAAACCAGCCAATTATTGATCGGGAGATTAAGTTTATTATTATATTAATAAGTGCATTAACAGGATTATTGTCATTAGGCTTGTTTTATTGGGTATGGAAATCAACTGGTGATTTGGAAAAAGCTAGAACTATGACATTTACTGCTGTAGCTCTTAGCTCGTTAATGTATGTATTTTCTTGTCGAAGCTTGAAAAGTTCAATTTTTAAAGTTGGTATTTTTTCTAACCGTTATTTGTTAGCTGCAGTATTTGTTGGTTTACTTTTGCAGTTAATAGCAATATATCTTCCATTTTTCCAAAACATATTTCAAACAGTATCATTGAATATCGCTGATTGGGGTATAATTTTATTACTAGGAGGTTTAGCTATTTTTGGTATTGAAATATCTAAATGGTTATTTCTTCACAAATTTATTGCTTATAAGAAGAAAAAGGCATAAATATAGTTATTTATGTATATGTTTGTTTAAGGCATATTATCATGACTTTTTTGTTTGCCAAATACATAAAAAAACAGTATAATATTGGTATTATATGGAAAATGTGTATTTAGTAGATATCCCTAAATATTTAGATAAAGAAATCACCTTAAAGGGGTGGGTTTTTAATTTTCGCAGTTCTGGTAAGATTTTTTTCTTACAAATTAGAGATGGATCTGGTTTAATTCAAGCAGTTATTTCAAAAAATGATGTGTCTGCGGAGACTTGGGAAAATTGTGAAAAAATGCAGATAGAATCAAGTGTAGAAATCATTGGCACTGTTAGTGAAGACAAAAGATCAGCCTCTGGATATGAAATGCAAGTTAGGGAGTTAAAAATTATTCATATAGCCGAAGAATACCCAATCGCAAATAAAGATCACGGAGTTGAATTTTTAATGGATAATCGGCATTTGTGGTTGAGGTCTCAAAGGCAAGTGTCAATTATGAGAATTAGGGATGAAATAATTTGGCAAATGAGGGAATTCTTCCGTAATGAAGGATTTATGATGACTGATACGCCAATCTTAACTCCAACTTCATGTGAAGGGACAACAACATTATTTGAGACTGAATATTTTGATGAAAAGGCTTATTTAGCACAATCAGGACAGCTTTATTTAGAAGCTTTGGCTATGGCTCATGGGAGAGTATATGATTTTGGACCAACTTTTCGTGCCGAGAAGTCTAAAACACGTAGACATATGATGGAGTTTTGGATGTTGGATGCTGAAGCGGCATTCATGCAACATGAGGGAAATTTAATATTGCAAGAAAAATTAATTCATTATGTTATAACAAATGTATTAAAAAATAGAAGACAGGATTTAGAGATATTAGAAAGAGATGTATCACTATTGGAAAAAGTTAAAATGCCTTTTCCAAGATTAAGATATGTAGATGCAATAAATGAACTTCAAAAACTTGGGTCTGATATTAAAATGGGTGAGGATATGGGAGCTGATGATGAAACTATGTTGATGAAAAAATATGATCAACCAATTTTTGTAACTCATTATCCAACAAAAATAAAAGCTTTTTATATGCAACCAGATCCTGAAAATTCAGATTTTGTATTATGTGCTGATATGTTAGCTCCTGAAGGTTACGGAGAAATTGTCGGTGGATCTGAGAGAATCTGGGATGCAGAATTATTAAAACAACGTCTTAAAGAACATAATTTATCAGAAAAAGATTTTGGTTGGTATTTAGATCTAAGACGTTATGGTTCGGTGCCGCATTCTGGATTTGGTATTGGTTTAGAGAGAACAGTGGCATGGATATGTGGTCTGGATCATGTACGAGAGACAATTCCTTTTGCACGATTAATTAATAGACTTAGACCATAAATATGAAAATAATAAAGGATAACAGGGGGATAACAGCATATTCAATAATGCTATTAGCTTTATTGGTATTGTCACTAGTTCTTTTAAACGGCATCTCAATTTCATTGAAAAATAATAGAGAAGCAAGGGCTAATATAGCAACTGGATTGGAAATAGCTATAAGTTATTGCGGGGGAACTCACCAAATATTTCCATCCGCGTGTATTATTAATCGAGTTTTTGAGTGTGATGGTAATTTTATATTGAGAAGTGGATGTCTAGGAGTAGGAGATATAATTTTGAATAAAAATGGTGAGTATGCAAACTGGTGTGGTTATACATCTCTAGAAGGAGCTTTGCCTAATTGTGGTGAATATTTAATTGATGTTACGGGCAAAGATTGTACAAAATATAATAACTTATGTTTATAATATTATGATGCAAAATAGAAAAATATCAACATTTTGGGGAATTTCAATAATTATTATTGAATCAGTTATTGTATTTTTTATATTTTATATATTGTATTTTTTCTGGATAGAGAATCCAACACCCACTGATAATATATTAATTGTTAGAGCATTATCTAATCGTGGATTAGTGATACCTGCCAATGTTAATACCGCTGATTGGTTGACATACAATAATGAAGATTACAATTTTTCTTTCAAATATCCAGCTTCGTACGATCTTACAAATGATGAAATTGCCTACGGAGAGAATGAAGGGGAATTAATTAATTTGAATGATACTGATACTACAGATTTTTATGTTAGAGTGTTTCCAATTCAGCCTGAAGAGACAATTAGCAGTGCATATTTGCGTTTGACTGGGGTTAATCCTGAAGCGTATCAGTTTTTTACTGAGAAAATATCGGGAGCTGAAGCAGTCGTTTATAGGAAATTACCTGGAGATCCCATTGGTGACGAAATATATTTTATAAGTGGGCAATATTTATATGAAGCCCCATTTAATAAAAATTCAGTAAACTTTTTATCTACGTTTAAATTTTTACCATAGTTATTTATGAAATATCATAAAGGATTTGTACCAGTAGCTGTAGTAATTATTATTGCTGTTTTAGCGATTGGATTTATTGGGGTGGCCATTTATTATGAAACGCAGAAAGATGATGTAGAAAATATTCCATGTTGGGAAAGAGCAGCTGGGTTAATTGGCGGTGATAAAATTGATTGTGAAGCAGATGATCGATGCTATTTACGTAAAGGCGCAAGTTGTCCAGAATGTATGGATGTTGTATTTACATGTTTAGAAGTTGATGGATCCAGTATAATTAACTTTGAAGAATGCATTGAAGCAGGTAATCCAGCCATGGAAAGTTATCCTAGGCAATGTATAGCTGATGGTAAAACGTTTATTGAAGTTATAATTAACGTAAATACAAACACGAATACAAATACTATATCTGGTGGTCCGGTGCAATACGGTGAATGCGGAGACGGAATTTGTGATTCAGGGGAAAATACCAGCACATATCCTTATTATTGCCCTGAAGACTGTATTAAAACTAATACGGTATTAAATACGAATACCGTTATTGATGAAACGGATGATTGGCAGACGTATATAAATAATGAATATGAGTATTCTTTTCAATATTCTTCTGATTGGACAATTGAGGTAAGTGAATATGATGCAAGTCCTTTTTCTTCAGATGTTGTAATTATTAATAATTTGCTTGATGAATCAGTGTTACATATATGCCCTGATTCTAGAGGTATGTCTTGTGTTCCATTTCAAGATGGTCAATGGGATTCAAAAAAAAGTGATATAATTGTTGGAAATACTCAAGCGGAGGAAGAGGTATATGTTTTTAGTGGGCCAGAGGATTGCTCAACATGTACGACAAGGAGTTTAATTTCTTTTTCAAGTGCACAGGATGGATGGAAAGAGAATGGTCAGTTTATGCTCGTACCAGCTAGCGGGGGATCTTTTGATGAATTAAAAAAAATACTTCGCACTTTTAAATTTACTAATTAGAATATGAATAGAATTTTCACAAAAGAAATAGTAAATAAAGTTGGCGAGCAAGTAAAGCTTAACGGCTGGGTGCATGCTACTCGAAAAATGGGTAAGATGATTTTTATTGATCTACGAGATGTATCTGGTTTGGTGCAGGTTGTTTTTCATTCAGAAAACCCTGAGGCATTAAAATTAGCGAAACAATTACGACCAGAGTTTGTGATTGAATTAGTTGGGCAAGTTAATAAGCGTCCTGATAATTTGGTTAACAAAGAGATGATAACTGGTACAGTAGAAATTGAGGCTAAAGAATTAAAAATATTATCAGAATCAAAAACCCCACCATTCGAAATAGTAGAGACTAAGAAAGAAGACGTAGGGGAGGAATTACGCTATAAATATCGTTACCTAGATTTACGTCGTGCTAATAACCAACGTAAGATAATACTTCGTTCTAAAGCTTTAAAATTTATGCGTGATTTCTTGCATAATGAGGGTTTTATAGAGATAGAGACGCCAATATTGGCTAAATCCACGCCAGAGGGCGCTAGGGACTATTTAGTGCCTTCTAGACAGCATCCAGGCAAGTTTTTTGCCTTACCACAGTCTCCACAGCAGTATAAACAGATGCTAATGGTAGCTGGTTTTGATAAGTATTTTCAGATAGCTCCATGTTTTCGTGATGAGGACGCAAGGTCTGATAGAGCTCCAGATCAATTTTTCCAGCTTGATATTGAAATGTCTTTTGTTACACAGGATGAAATATTAAATTTATTGGAAAAATTATATACAGAGATGATTGCAGAAGTTTTTCCGGAAAAGCATATGACTTTTGATAAATGGCCACGGATACCATTTGATGAAGCGATGAAAAAATATGGTAATGATAAACCGGACCTTCGTAAAGATAAAAACGATCTTAATGAATTAGCATTTTGTTTTATTGTTGACTGGCCTTATTTTGAACCAGAGAAAAAAGATGATAATTATATAGCCTTTCATCATATTTTTACCGCACCAAGGACTGAAGATATTCCATTATTAGATACTGATCCTCTGAAAGTTAGATCATGGCAACATGACTTAGCATTGAATGGAGTAGAGATAGCTGGTGGTAGTATTAGAATTACTGATCCGGAAGTACAGAAAAAGATATTTGAATTGGTTGGTATCGATAAAGATGAAGCTAAGAAAAATTTTAAACATATGTTAGAAGCTTTTGAATATGGGGTACCTCCACATGGTGGGATTGCTCCTGGTATAGATAGATTGTTGCAAATATTGTTTAACGAAAAAAGCGTTCGAGAGGTTGTAGCTTTTCCAAAGACAGGAGATAATAGAGAACCAATGACTGGATCTCCATCTAAGTCTACAACCGAACAGATGAAAGAATTACATATCAAGTTTGATAAATAAATAATAAAGTAGGATGAGGTTATCTCAACTACAAAAATATATTTTGCTTAGTACTTATGGTGCTAGAAATAAAATAAAAAGAAATATTTTCTTAAAATTTTACGATAAACAAAAAAAGAAACCAAAGAAAGAAGATCAGCAGGGGATAATATCTCGAAGTATGGAAAGTTTGATAGAAAAAGGTTTGATGATTGGATACGGAAAGAGAACTCCAGAAAAATGGTTTATTGAAGAAGTAAAATTAACAAGCAAAGGTAAAATCCAGGTTAGAAAGTTATTTGGTGAACAACAAGTATTACCATTTAAATTAAAACAATTTTCCGGCAAAGCCGGATCCGGCCTGCCTGCCGGTAGGTAGGCCCTGTCGGAAATAATTAATAATTATAATTTTATGAAAACAATTAGAAAAAAAATCATCGTTGGATTAATGTCATTGTTAATCATCCTTCCGCAGATATCTTTGGCTGATGGCATGATGATGCCCCCACAAAATTATTGGATTCAGGAAACAGGACAGAAGGCAGTTATTATGTATGAGGACGGAATAGAAACAATGGTTGTATCTACTTCTTTTGAAGGAGATGCAAATGATTTCGCTTGGGTAATCCCTGTGCCAAATAAACCAGAGGTTAGTAAGGGCTCTCAAGCACTGTTTACAAATTTGGATGGATTAACTGGTAATATAGTCTCTAATAGTAAAGATATTTCTTTTGGACTTAAAGCTACACAAGATGCTGTTTATGAAGGAGTTACTATCGTAGAAGAGAAACAAATTGATTATTATGACGTAACAGTTCTATCATCTACTGATAAAGATTCTTTAGTAACTTGGCTTAATGATAATGAATATAATTTTCCAACTTCAGCAAGTTATATATTAAATAGTTATATTGATAATGGTTGGTATTTTGTTGCAATGAAAGTTAATTCAGAAAGTCTTGAATGGACAGATGTATCAAAAAGTTTGAGAAAAGGAGAAGCAACTCCAGTAGTTTTACAGTTTGAAGCAAAAAATATTGTTTATCCGATGAAAATTTCTTCTATTGTTTCTAATAGTAAAAGTGATTCTGAGGAAGCTACTTATGTGACGGGAAAACATGGTCAGGCTCTTAAAGTTTATACCGCAGATGTTGCTGCTTCATATAACGATAAATTAAGTTTTGATATTACTGATCAGTTTAATACGGAAGCAGGCAGTTTATCAATGTGGTTTAAACCGCATTTTGAATATTCTTTTGCGAGTCATATGGAGGCAATGACAATATATGATAATAATATTCCAATATTTTCATTTGGCTTAAAATTTGAAAATGGCGAACATCATTTAGTACTTACTTCAGTCGATGAAAGTGAAAATAATTATAAGTGGGTTACTGAAGATATTGCTATCCCATATAATATAGATGTTTGGCGACATTTGGCCTTAACTTGGGAAAATGGAAAATTACCTAAAATTTTTTTTGGAGGGACAGAATTAATAATTTCTAAAGCATATATTAATAATAGCCAAAGTACTAATATAAATAGTGTTCCTTTTTCAATGAAAATGTTAAAGGGTACTGAGGAAATGCGTATTGGAGAATCTGGTAACTATATTTATTTGGATGAATTTAAATTATTTAATAAGGCAAGAAGCAATGAATCAATTTCAAATGAATATTCTTATTCCCAATCTTATTCCCAACCAATTATTGATGAAGAAGGATCTGGTTTGACGATACTGGGACATTTTGATGGTACTTTAAAAAATGATGTGTCTGGAAATAATTTTAGTTTTAAAGCAGGATCAACTACTTTAGATAACAATTATGAAAGTGTTCCGATATTACTTTATGTATTGGCAGATAATAAAAAAACATTGCCAAATTTTTCAACTAATTATGCAAATTGGATAGATAAGGAAAGTATTGAAAAATTAGCCATTGATGATCAAGGAGATTCATTATTAAAACCGACAGAAAAAAAATATTTTCTTACTAAGCTAACCAGAAGTATGACCTACGATCAAATGACGGAAGATTTATTTATTAGAGATGCTGAAAATAATGAAACAAGTGGAATAGAGATTACTTTAACTGGCACAAATTCTGTAAATACGTTTTATTTAGCAGTTGGTGCAGGTATATTACTGTCATTGATTTTAGCAATTGCAATATTTGTAATTAGTAGAAAAGTAGATTAATTAAATTTATATAATAAAATTATTAAATAAAAAAATATGGAAAACATTTTACCTCAAGCACCCTCACCTATAAATCAAAAAAAAGTACACAAAAAATCAAAATTTTCGGCAGTGGCAGTAATATTCGTTATTATTTTAACAGTAGTGCTATTCATTTTTGGTGAAAGATTAATTGCTGATCTTAATCAATGGATAAATCCTGCATATGATCAGTATGGTAGTGTACGTAGTTATAATTATGAACCAAGTTATGATTATTATGGAGCAGCACCAGAAAAAACTTATACTAGAGCTGATTATGAAATATATAAATTATTAATTCATACCGCATTTGCTGTACCAATATTACTTGCTGGATTTTTATTATATTTTTGGTTGTATTACAAAAAGAAAAAAAGTGCTAACAAAGTTATTGCCTGGCCATATTTTATTTTTGCTATTTGGATGTTGATTAGAGTGGTTTATCAAGCTTTCTATTATTTGATCAAAGAATATGAAAAAGTTGGTATATATGTCGTACTTATAATTTTAGTTGCTTTGTTAACATGGTTGGCAATATTTGTTCAAAAAAAATATCATGAAAAACATAATATAAGTATTGATGACGAAGGAGAAATGTAGTATGTATGAGATTAAAAAATTTGACGTATTATCTACAGCCAGAATTACAGCATTTGTTATTACCGCAGTTTATCTAGTAGCTGCTACAAGTTTAGTAATAATTTTATTTATTACAAACGATTATGCAACGAGACATTTCTTTGAACCTGAATTTGATGATTTTACTTTTGTAAGCGTATTAGGTATAGCAATCATAGTTGGGATAGTAGGATTTGGGGCTGGAGCAGCTGGTTCGGCTGTTTATAATAAAATAGCCGGAAAGTTTAGTGGGGTCAAGATGGACATTGAGATGATAGATGATGAATCTTATGTGCAACCTCAAATGGATAATACTCCTAAGCCACCCCAACAAAGTTAATTATTAATTTAATATTTGCATGGCAATCCCGAAAAAATTATTGAATCATTTAGATAAGGCAAAAGCTAAGTTCGAAGTTTTAGAGCATAAGACAGTGTATACAGCTTATGATTTAGCAAAAACGACTAAGAGTAAATTACAAGAGATCGCAAAGACTGTATTGGTAAAAGCAGATAAAAAATATTTTTTAGTTGTTGTGCCCTCACATTATCAGTTGGATTTTTCAAAACTCAAAAAAATATTGAAAGTTAAGAAGGTGAGCATGGCCAAGGAGAATGAGATGAAAAATAAATTTAAGGTCAAGCCGGGAGCTATAACTCCTTTTGGAACAATACATAAAGTTGAAGTTATCGTTGATAAGACTTTATTAAAGTTGAAGGATGTCGTTCTGGGAGGAGGTAGTTTTACTGACAGTATTAAAATGAAAATAAAAGATTTTATGAAAGTAGAGGAGGAGAACGTCCAAGCAGCTTCAGTAGCTAAGAGAGATAAGACTAAAAAATAAAAGAATGGTTTATAAAATAAAAATAGAAACATTTGAAGGTCCGTTAGATTTATTACTCCAGTTGATTGAACAGGAGGAGATGGATATTACTCAAATAGCATTAGCTGGAGTAACTGAGCAGTATTTGGGTTATATTAATGATTCTCCAGACATCCTTACTGAGGAGCTTGCAGATTTTTTAGTTGTTGCTGCTAAACTTTTGTTAATCAAATCAAAATCATTATTACCAAATTTAGAGATAGATGATGAGGAAGCGATAGACCTTGAAAGGCAACTGAAAATATATAAAGAGTTTCATGATGCCTCAAAAGTATTACATAAAATGATTAATAAAAAACATTTTTTGTTTTCTAGAGAGAAAGCCGCAGTTTCAATGGATAAGATATTTAATCCTCCAGAAGATCTGACCACAACTAAATTACAAGAATTATTTGCAGATGTTTTAAGTGGTTTGGAACCATGGATAAATTTACCTACCGAGGTTATCAAAAAAACTATTTCTATTAGAGAGAGGATAGGCAATATTAGAGAAATGATTACTCACGAAGCAAATATGAGCTTTAAAGCTTTACTTAAGACAGCTAAAGATAAAACGGAGGTAATTGTAACTTTCTTGGCAATTTTAGAACTTGTTAAACAAAAGACAGTGGCCGTTGTTCAAGAAAACCTTTTTGATGAGATTCATGTTCAGAAAATTAATGAAGAAGATCAGAAAACTGATATTGAATAATAATTCATGACAAAGTTAGATCCGACCTGCCCGCTCCGCCATAGCTTTAGCGAGGCGAGTAGGCAGGCTCTACCGTAAAATATAAAATAATTTAAATAAATATATGAAAACAAAAAATTTAATCGAAAGTCTTCTCTTCATTTCCGGGAAGCCAGTATCAATAAAAAAATTAACAGAAATTTTAAAGAAAGATAAGAAAGAAATTATGGAGGCAGCTGAGGAGTTGATAAATGAATATAATGTTGACGAAAAAGGAATTCATATTCAAAAAACCGCAACCTCATATCAAATGGCAACCAGTCCACAGGCAACATACATTATAAAGGATTTTGTAAAAGCTGAACAAACTGGAGAATTGACTAGACCATCTTTAGAGACATTGACTATCGTTGCTTATAGGGGGCCAATAACAAAAGCTGAGTTAGAACAAATTCGTGGTGTTAACTGTAGTCTTATTATACGAAATTTACTTATTAAAGGTTTAATAGAATCAAAAGAAGATAATGAAAAAATGGCGACCATATATAATATTACTTTTGATTTTTTAAAATATCTTGGTTTGGATAAAGTTGAAGATCTTCCTGATTTTGAAAAATTGAATAGTGATGAAAATTTGAAAAAACTTATTGAGGAAAAGATATTAAATAAAGATGATGTAAAAGAAGATTCTAAGAAAGAAGTAAAAGACGAACAATCTCCAAAAGAGGATTCAGTTAATGAGGTGCCTGATGATAAAAAGGAAAATAATAACTAGATTATGCTAGGTTATTTATTAGTTGTACTATTACAATTAAATGATATTGACCATAATTTTGATGCAATGAATCTTGATCCAGCTGTCCAACAGGCAATAATAAAGAATTTAGAATCTTCTGATTATCAGACACCGTATCAAATAAATCATTATTTGCCCCCATTAAAAAATTCAGATCTGTTACAAACTAAACGAGTGATATCGGCTAGCTCTTATATGGTTATAGATTCAATGAGTGGAAGCGTTTTGAAACAGAGTAGCTCAACTGATAAAATGCCGATAGCTAGTTTAACTAAATTGATGACAGCTATAATTTTTTTGGAAGCGGGGATTGATTTTTCTAACGAGATAACAATAGAAGCATCTGACAATAGTAATATTAGCGGAAGTCATCAATATATACAGGCTGGAGAAACAATGACAGTAGGGGATTTATTTTATACAAGTTTAGTTGGTTCTTCTAATAATGCAACTAAAGCACTCGCTAGGTCAACAGGATTGGATGAAAGTGATTTTGTAGCTAGGATGAATAAAAAAGCGACGGACTTAGGGTTGCTTGATACAAGTTTCGAAGAGGTGACAGGGCTTAGTCCGAATAACACATCGACAGTAAGTGATTATGCAAAAATTGCCGGTCATGCATTTAAAAACTTAACCATTGCAGAAGCTTTGAATAGATCTGAATATACTTTCAAAACGACAACCAATAGATATCATAGAATTAGTAATACAAATAAACTATTGTCAGACAATGATTTGCAATTTGTAGGAGCAAAGACAGGGTATATCGATGAGGCGGGTTATACTTTTGTCTGTCAGGCCATAGAAGATGGTAATAAAATAATGGTAGTATTATTTAATAGTGATTCAAGTCAATCTAGATTTGATGAAGTTAAAACTTTAATAAACTGGGCGTTTGATAATTATCGTTGGTTATAAACAAAACATTAAATTATGTTTCATATAGATTACGCATCAATATTTCAAAATTTTTCACCTGAACTTGCTACTGTTTTGATAGCAATGTTACCGATAGCAGAGTTGAGAGCAGCAATACCTGTAGCTATAGTTGGATTTGAAATGAGTTGGTGGAGTGCGTATATTTGGGCAGTAATTGGGAATATTATACCTGCATTTTTTCTGGTGTGGTTATTGGATCCTGTTTCAAAATGGTTAATGAAACATTCTAAGATATTTAATAAATTTTTTAATTGGGTATTTGATAGAACTCGTAAGAAATTCACTACACGAGCCAAACGTTATGGTAGTTTTATAGCTCTGGTTTTGTTCGTAGCTATACCACTGCCTATTACTGGAGCTTGGACAGGTTCAGTTGCAGCATTTTTGTTTGGTATTTCATTCAAAAAATCTATGACAGCAATTACCACTGGAGTATTGATTGCTGGGCTAATAGTTAGTATTATGACTATAGGAGCAGTAACAATTTTTTAAATAAATAAGTATGAATAAAAAGCCATATATTGTCGCTAATTGGAAAATGAGTTTAGATAAAATAAGTTTGGAACGATTTTTTGATAATATGGATTGGGAAAATATAGATCTGGAAAAGATTAATGTAATTTTATGCCCATCTCATGTTTTTATGTGTAAAACTAGAAATCAAATTGGAGATAAGACAATAGGTTTAGGTGCTCAAAATATTTTTTGGGAGGCAAGTGGTGCTTTTACTGGAGAAGTCTCTGCAAAACAATTAGTCGATGTCGGATGTCAATATGTAATTGTTGGTCATTCTGAAAGACGTGAGATTTTTCATGAGACTAATGAAGTGGTAAATTTGAAAATCGTACAAGCATTAAAAAATAAATTAAAACCGATAATATGTATTGGTGAAAATTTTGAGGAAAAAGAAAATGGATTAACAAAAAAAGTTATTGAAGAAAAACTAAATGAAGGTTTGCAAGATATCTCACCGGCAGATATGCGTAATGTGTTAATAGCTTATGAGCCAATCTGGGCGATCAGTACCAACAAAGATAATACGGGACAAGCTGATAGTCCTGAGTCAGCACAAGTAGTCCATAAATATATTAGAAAATTAATATCGGGTTTATATGATGTGCGGATAGCAGAAAATTTACCGATTTTATATGGTGGTTCTATTAACCCAGAAAATATTGAAGGATTTTCTAAAATGGATGATATTGATGGAGTTTTAATTGGTGGGGCCAGTAAAGAAGCATCTTCATTCCAAAAAATTATTAATACTTATTTATAAAAATATATGTTGGTACACCTTTCGGACTTATTAGAAAAAGCAAAAGGACAAGATTACGCGATTGGCGCTTTTAATATTGAGAATTTAGAAACTACAATTGGCGTAGTGCGGGGGGCAATAAAAATGAAAGCTCCGATTATTCTGCAAGTTTCAGAAACCAGTATACAATATGCTGGTTTAAAAGCTATTACTGGTATAGTACAAACTATCGCAGCTAATGAGGCGGAGGACGTACCTATAGCTTTGCATTTGGATCATGGAAAGAGTTTTCGTTCGGTAGCCGAATGCGTAAGGGCTGGTTTTTCTTCTATAATGATGGATGCTTCTGATATGCCATTTATGGAAAATATAGTTTTGACGAAACAAGCGGTAGATTTTACACATCGAAAAAATGTTTTAGCACAAGGTGAACTAGGTATTGTAAAAGGTTTAGAGGAGGTAAGTATTGAAGAAAGAAAACAAATGATGACTAATCCTGATGAAGCTGAGGAATTTGTTACAAAGACAGGAGTTGATACATTGGCTGTAGCAGTTGGTAATGTACATGGTATAATGAAAATGCAAAAAGGAAATCCTGGTCTTGACTTAGATAGGTTGGAAGCTATTCATAAAGTTATTCCAGACACTCCTTTAGTTTTGCACGGTGCTTCTGGATTACCGCAAAACCAGATTCACGCAGGTATAAATTTAGGAATAACAATAATTAATATTGATACAGAGTTAAGAGTTGCTTTTACAAACTCATTAAGGGATACATTAAATAATGATAAGGATAGTTTTGATCCAAGAGAAATATTAACACCTTCTATCATGGCTATTCAGAAAGTAGTAGAAGAAAAAATAGAAATTTTTGGGAGTGGAGGGGAAATTAAAAAATAACTTATTATTAAATAAAAATAATATGGCAACAAAGATTGCAATCAATGGGTTTGGTAGAATCGGGCGAGCTTTCTTTAAGCTAGCTTTCGATAATAAGGATTTAGAAGTCGTAGCTATAAATGATACAAACGATAATGCTACTCTAGCTCATTTGTTAAAATATGATACAGTCTATGGTAAATTCGATCATGATATTACTACTAATGACAAGGAGATTATAGTAGATGGTATAAAGTATAATTCTTATGCCGAGAAAGACCCTACAAAGCTTCCATGGGAAGAATTGGGAGTAGATATTGTTTTAGAATCTACTGGTAAATTTCGTACGGAAGAAGAAGCAACTGAACATATTAAAGCAGGAGCTAAAAGAGTAGTAATTTCAGCACCAGCAAAAGGCGGTGATGTCCAGACTGTAGTTTTTGGGGTTAACTATGATGAAAAAGATGATCATAAAGTAATATCTAATGCATCGTGTACAACAAATTGTATAGCTCCAGTAATGTCTATAATGAGTGGTAAATTTGGAATACAAAAAGCAGCTATGACTACTATTCACTCATACACTGCTGATCAAAATTTGGTTGATGGGTCACATAGTGATTTACGTCGAGCAAGGTCAGGTGCTGAGAACATTATTCCTACAACTACTGGTGCAGCTAAAGCTACTGCGATTACTATTCCAGTTTTGGAAGGAGTATTTGATGGAATTGCAATTAGAGTTCCTACTCCAGTGGTATCATTATCCGACATTACGATGCTGTTAAAAAAGAAAACTACGGTTGAAGAAATAAATAAAACTTTTATCGAGGCTAAAGATACTCCTCGCTATGAAGGAGTTCTTGATGTGACAGACGAACCTTTGGTTTCTTCAGATTTTATTGGGAATACTTATGCTAGCATTGTAGATTTGTCTTTAACTAAGGTTATAGATGGAGATTTAGCTAAAATTATTACTTGGTACGACAATGAATGGGGCTATTCTAGTGCCTTAATAAAGGTTTGCTATGAAACTGGAAAAAAGTTATAATTATTGTATAAATAAATAATATTTTATCTTATTTATTGAAAGGGGGTGAAGTTATGAAAAGTAAATATTTGCCAGCATTATTCGCAATATTTGGTTTAATGTGTGGTATTTTTGGTTTTTTTACAGAGGTAAGAGAGCATATAATTATCATTTCTTCCGCCTTCTATTTACAAATGTCTATCGCGTCATTTTTGGCTGCAATCTACTTCGAGTTAGCCAGAAAAAAATAAAAATATATTACTAGAAAAGCAGTAACAGGCTTAAGAAAAATGTCTGCTGCTTTTCTATCTCTAGTTATATTTATTGACACTTAAGTTAATAATGATATACTGGTGAAAATAACAATTGTGGCGCCATCGTCTAGTGGCTAGGACGCATGGTTCTCATCCATGTAACAGGGGTTCAATTCCCCTTGGCGCTACCACTTTCGTATTAATAGGTATTAAGCTTGGAATTATCATTAAGCTTTTTTGTATAAAGGATTCGAACGGGTAGGAGCGAGGCTACTTAGGACAGCATTGGACTTGAACATAAAAATATGGAACAATAAATATGAACGTTGAAAAGTAGTATATAAGCTCATAGTAGACATGATACAGGGTCGGAAAATGTAAAATTAAGACAAAATAGAGGATACTAAATAGCATTGTTGATCACAATCGTATATTATCTAAAAATTGAGATTGAACAGCAAAAAATTGATGTAATTGAATTAAAAAAATTGCAAAAATTTATTATAAAAAGATTGAGTTTTTCATTAGTTAGCTATATATAATATGATAATCTTTAAGAAAAAAATAACCTTTCCACAATTTATTGCTGATGTGATATTTAGTGAATTTGATCAATTTGGTAAATATATTGATGAATGGATCCCAATGGCTGATGAATTTAAAGTCTTACAGCATGAAGATAAAGAAGAACTGAAGGAGCTTGGCAATGCATTAGTTGTTGCGGATGTGCTTACGAGTAGTCTTATACATTTTAAAGAACGAATTACAGAAGAAGATAATGGTAGGATTGTTGCCACTCTATATATTAAGTATATGAAAGAGGCAAGAAAATATCCTGATCAAGTTTGCGAAAAACATAGAAATATCTTAGCTAAATTATTGGACGAGTGTAATAATTTTGATGCACAAGATGTCAAAGACATTAAAGGTGAAGATAACCAATCAAAATTTGCCTTATGTAGTGCTTTTGCAAAAATATTTGTGGGAAAAACTAGTCTTCTGAATGAGGTTGGTAAAGGTAAAAGTTTTGCTGCATTTAAATTGGCAAAATGTTTAGTTAAGGTGGACTACTTAGCTGGTATGCTAAAAAAATATAAAGTAATTTTTAATTAAACTTTAACATGAACATGGGAACCGACCCCCAAAGGCACCAAGTTTACAGAGATAGGGGAAATACGCTTACAGTAACGCTTATTACACTTAGCGGCGGCCTTCTACTATGGACCACAAGCTTATTTAGCTCAGCCAAAGAAGAAAATATTCTGATTTACTTTATCATATTTTTTTCAGTATTATGTATTGTTTTTTCTTTACTTGGAATGAATACCCATTATAAAGGCTATATGCTTGAGGCGAGGTCAGAGACAATTCCAAATAAAGAGGCAAATGACGAGTTCAAGAAAGCTGATTGGCAGATTCCGGCCGCATTATATACATTTTTTGTTGCTGGATTACTCGGCATCATTCTGCTTATTATGATGAAAATATAACCATGCATTTACGAGTTAATTGAAAAATGTATTTTTTTTGCTATACTTAATTTATGGAAAAAATATATACTACAATTAAATCAAAAGGGATTATGGGAATTTATTGGGTTAGCCCTGTCTTTATTTTGTTTATGATGTTTGGAGTGCCATTTTTAGCTGACGAAGAAATGAGTGGAAATGATAGGAATGTTTTTTTTATAGTGTTCGGAATTATTTTTATCTGGCTGTGTTATATAATTTATAGAATATATAAGATGAGATATGTTATTAATAATAATGAAATAACAATCCATGGAGCTTTCAATAAAAATGTGATTAAAATTAATGAAATAGAAGAAATTAAAAGATCACCTATTCCATTTGGGATTAGGTTATTTGGCGGATTATTTATTGGTGGCAGATATTATCTTCCGGGGATAGGTAAAGCTTGGGTAGCTATGACAAATTTTAAAGATGGAGTTTTTATAAAGACACGAGCTAGTGAAAATTATGTAATCACTCCAAAAGATCCAGATGATTTTATTACTTATGTAACTAATAATAAATAATTAATTAATAGTCTATCGAGGATAGACATAGGGGAATAACAATATGAATTTCATAATACGTCTAATATTAAATGCTGCTGCATTACTATTGGTAGCCTATTTAGTGCCAGGTTTTGAGGTAGAGGGTTTTTATGCCGCTATTATCTCTGCTGTAATATTGGGTCTTGCTAATGCAATCATCAAGCCAATACTTGTACTACTCACTTTACCAATTACTATTTTAACGCTTGGTTTGTTTACTTTGGTAATTAATGGTGTCTTAATATGGTTTGTGGCTAGCTTTATTGAAGGTTTCTCAGTTGACGGATTTGTTACAGCCTTGATTGGTGGGGTAATCTTATGGGTAATCTCTTGGTTTACTAATGCGCTGACAAAGAAGTAAAATATAAAGAAATTAAGTATAAAATACCTTATAGAAATATAAGGTATTTTTTTATTTATATACTCTTGACATATCAATGATTTTCTGTTAATTTTTATTGAAAATACAAATATAGAACATTAACATAAACGGAGAGAATAATGACTCAATATAAAAGAATTGATAATTCTGGAAATAATCAATTAGAGGCATGGGTAAATAAAAAATGGAAATTATTATGGAAGATTGTAGGAGTTTTGATTATCCTTATGATAATCCTTTCTGTTTCCACTGCATGGAATCCTGTTCATAGTTATTTTTGTAATCATCAACCTGATAATAGTTATTATGCGCTTCAAAATACATTATCTGTATTTAATGAATATGCGCCAATTATCAATGATAGTATTATTGTTGTAAATGATACTAATCTATCATTAAATCAGGGTTTAGATGGTGATGTAACTCAGTTTACAAAATTGATTAGAATGGAATGGTATAACAAATCAGGACTCTTAATTGTTTGGTTGTATGATTCCACTGCTTATGGTTTTCAGTCATACTACTTTGAAGATTTAGATGGCAAAGATCAAAACCTAGCGCAGATGAGTGATTTTGTAAAATTATTTACTACGCGCAATGCGATGTTGTTTGTAAATACAAAAATCACAGAATTAGATTCTTTGATTCAAGAAAGAATAACCTACCATTCGAGTAATGTATTGAAGAGCTCATGTGGTAAATGGCATAGAGGGTTGTGGTTATTTTCATCATCCATGAGATCATTCTTATTAGCTTTTACGTTATTTACTCTTTGGCTTAGACAAAGATATGTAAGTAGAATGTATAAGCTTCATGAGGAGTATACTAATCAGTACGGTTATAAGTTCAGTACGGTTAGTTTTTTCGTTGTCTTCAAGGAAGCAGATCCAGTATTAATGGTTAAAAACTTTCAACAACAACTTGAGCAAGAAGCTTATGGGTTTAAAAAGTATTACCAAGAATTAAGAAGGTCTGTTAAAAAGGAGAAAATATTTGTCACTAAGGCTGAGAATTTGCTCTCGAAGCTTTCTGAGGAATTTGGAGAATTTATACCTGGTCCAATATATCGATATCTTAAAGATGTTTTCGATCGGGAAAATCAAACTTTAAGTCAGAGGAATAATGCGTTACAACAAGCTGAGATGGAATTTATTAATTCATCTGGTGGTAATCGTAAAACTCTTCAGAAATCAGATGAAGCTAAGTTGATTTCTAATCGAGATCAATTGCATGGGCAAGCGAAACTACATATTGATGGTATATCTGATCAAAAAGATAAGGATATTGCTCAGCAGTTTTGGATGTTGTATCAACAGGTCAGAACAAGTGAGCCTGATCGTTTAGTAAAACAGATATATTTTTTGTACCAGGTTATATCATCTAAGGTGATTGAAGAATGTGTTGTTTCTGTCGCTGAGGATAGTTTTCTAACTCCTAAAGTTATTGAAACTAGTAACTCTGTCATGCAGTTGGCTGATGTTGTTGATCTTTTCAGTGTTCATAAGTATTTACCAAAAAACATTCCACATGATTATGTGGTGGCGATAGTTATTTGGGGACTGCTTAAGCCTGGACAGCGTGGGACAACGTATGTCAATGAAAAGTACTTAAGAGAAACTAATTTACGTTCTGATTCACAGAGGAAAATTGGAACTGAATTTAATGCCCCTCTCTATAATAAAGTACTGACGTGGTTATTGGATGAAGGAGTAGTACAAAAACCTAAGAGGACAAAAGGTAATTTTGTATACTCTATAAATCCACATGCTACCAAGGCAACTGATAAAGGTGCAAAAATAGTTAACTCTGTTATTGCATTTCGACAAATATTGGAAACTACTTATTCTCAAAATTAGATTACAATATTGATAAATGGTTTGATTAATTTCAGGCCATTTTTTATTTACAAAAGGTAATTTTTGTGCTATAATAACAATATTATGGTTGAAAACATTGATAAAAATTTAACAAACAAAAAACAAAAAAGGTTTAAAGTTGGAGGCTATCTATTCTGGAGTGTATCCATGGGTACACTACTTTTGATGATAGTAATTTTTTTGGTAATGAGTAATTCTCCAAAACCAGTATTAACAATAAATAATAACGTATTAAATGTTGACCAAGCATTACAAATAGATTTTGAATGGCCAGTAGCAAGAGAACTTGAGATAAGTATTAGTCCTGAAGTTTATGGAGAACCAGAATATAGTAATATGATTTTAGATGACCGTTTAGCAAAGACTGTTACATATAATCCAGAGTTGAATTGGTTACCGGGTACCACATATACAATAACTATTGCTAATATTAAGAGTGCATTACCTAGTTATAAAAAAGCTGAGGAATATATTTTAACTTTTACTATAGAAGACCTCCCCAAAATATCAGAAGTAGTGACAAAACAAGAGGGGGAAATTAGGCCTGATAATAGTTGGGTTGTACATCTTAGTAATGAGAATGAAAATTTAGCTATTTTTGATTTTGTTTTTGATCCAGCTGTAGAAGTTGAAGTTGTACAAAGTGATGATAATAAATCATATACAGTCACTCCAAAGGGATTATTATCGCAAGGTCAAGAATATAATTTTGATATTTCTAGGAAGATAATTAGAAATCATTTTGGATTAGACGAAATCGCCTTTCAAGGTGAGGGAGAATCAATTTATCAGGAGGTTTATAAGGTCCGACCTGCTCCTGGGGTAGAAAGTGTAAGTCCTCAAGGAGATAAAGTAATATTATCTGACGATATCAAAGTTATTTTTAGTGAGAACGTAGATTTTGAATCATTTAAAGAAAATATAAAAATTGAACCAGAATTAGTTGGTACTTGGGAAACTGCTGATTTTAAAACAATGAAGTTTAATACTACTTCGATAAAAAAAGATACTACATATTCTATTGTTATAGCTGAAGGATTAGAAACTTATGAGGGTGGTTTTTTGGAAGAAAAAGCAATTTATAATTTTACAACTTTAGGTCCAGTTCGTTTAGTAAGTTCTTCTCCGTCTGTTAGTAGTCAGGGGATTAGTATTAATAGTGCAATAAGATTTAGTTTTGATCAGACCGTAGATCATGTTTCCACAGAAGCAAAATTTAGTATTACTCCACAAGTAGCTGGAAGTTTTTCTTGGGAGGGAGATACGATGTTTTTTCAACCAAACGAACCATTTGCATTTAGTACTATCTATGAAGCAAAGATAGAAGCAGGTGTAATAAGTGTGTCAGGCTTTAACTCTGAAGAGGAAATTAATGTAAGTTTTTCTACAGAATTATCAGTAACGAAATTAGCAGTACAATATAATCGTCAGGATCGTAATTTAAGTTGTGAAGTAGCTACTTTGGTTATGGCTTTGAGTTATTATGGCGTTAACGTTCCCGAACAACCTTTAATCGATGCAATTGGTCTTGATGGAACATTGCACAAAGAAGGGGGTGTTTGGGGTAATCCACATATAGCTTTCGTAGGTGATATAGATGGGCGACAGATATCCACTGGTTATGGCGTTTATTGGGAGCCAATAGCTAGGGCTGGTAATGCGTATCGCACTTCAACTGCATTTTCTGGTTGGAATATAACTCAAGTTACTGAAGAAATAAAAAAAGGCCATCCGGTAATTGTTTGGGGGACAGCTGGTTCTGGAGCGCGAGTTGATTGGAAAACTGGCGATGGAGATAATGTTGTAGCTATTATGGGGGAGCATACTTTTGTAGCTATTGGATTTGTAGGTCCTTCTGACAATCCAACTAAAATGATACTGTTAGATCCTCTATCAGGGGAGCGATATTTTATTAGAAGTTCTTTTGAATGGATGTGGGGACTTTTAGGAAATAGTGGTGTAGTAGTTGAATAGAGTATTGACAAAATAGTTTTATCAATATATACTAGCTGATAAAATATATTTATGAAATCACGATTAGCATTACTAAATACAGTTTTAATTATCTTTATTGTTATCGGGCTTGGAATACTGTTTCGAGGTCGTATTATTGGCTTATGGGACGACTGGATGGTAAATGATTCTACGCCAGAACCAGTAGCTTTTACTAATTTTCTTAATACCAATACTTATACTGATACAAACGATAATACAAATAGTGAAATAAACGAGAATGTTAATACTGAGCCAGAGCCAATAGTACTCCCAGATGAAATTAATCTTGATGTGCCATTTACCAGTCAAGCACCTCATTCTAATTGGGAATTACCTTATCAAGAGGCATGTGAGGAGGCATCTGCTATTACAGTACATTATTATTATCAAAGTAAGACGTTTACCAAGGATATTGCCGATCAAGAGATTAAAGATCTTGTAGCTTGGGAAGAAGAGAATATTGGTTTTTATAAAGATACGACAGCAGCAGAAACTGCACAATTTATGAAAGATTATTGGGGGTATGAAAAAGTAGAGCTAATTTATGATCCAACGATTAAAGATATTAAAACACAGATAGCTTCTGGCCGACCAGTTATCATTCCTTCGGCAGGAAGAGAATTGGGTAATCCCAACTTTACTTCACCTGGCCCTATATATCATATGTTAGTGGTAAGAGGATATACAGATAGTAAATTTATTACTAACGATGTCGGTACTAGGAATGGTGAGAATTATCAATATGATTATGATGTGTTGATGAATTCTATTCATGACTGGAATGATGGAGATGTTAATAATGGTCAAAGGGTTGTTATTGTCGCTTGGCCTAATGAGTAATTAATATTTAATTATGCCCAAAGGAGAAAGTATACAACCCAGTGATTCTGACGGAGTAATTAATAGTTGCTCTGTTTGTGGTTTGTCATTGGATAGTGGCGATCATTCTGAATGTCAACAAGATAATATAGAACAAGCGAATAATGCTAAGGTTGAATTAACTGAAGAACAACAAGAAAAAGTTAAATTAATGATTAAATATTTATCTAATGGTTATATTAGTAATGTTATTAAAATAAAAAAAGAATATTTCCTACCAGATGAGGTAATGCAATCACCAGAAGTACAAGCAGCGGCTAAGGAAGGCATGATAAAAAAATTATCTAGAGGTTATTTTGGTGATGCTGTTAATACAAAAGACGAACTTACCCTACCAGATGATTTTATGCAATCACCAGAAGTACAAGCAGCGGTTAAGGAAGGCATGATTGAAGATTTATCTAAAGGTCATGTTATTGGAGCTATTAAAATAAAAAAAGAATATTTCCTACCAGATGATTTTATGCAATCACCAGAAGTACAAGCAGCGGTTAAGGAAGGCATGATTAAAGAATTATCTAAAGGCTATATTGATAAGGCAATTGAAATAAAAGATAAATTTTGTATACCAGATGATTTTATGCAATCACCAGAAGTACAAGCAGCGGCTAAGGAAGGCATGATAAAAGAATTAGTAAGTAAGAATACTGATTGGTATAATCTTAATAATAAGCGCGTTTTTAAAATAAAAGAAGAATTTTCTTTACCAGATGAGGTTATGCAATCACCAGAGGTTCAAGATGAGGCTAAGGAAGCAATGATTAGAAGATTATCTAATAGTAATATTGATGAGGCAATTGAAATAAAAGATAAATTTCCTATTCCAGAAGTAGAAGCTATAAATATAGCTAAGGAAGTCATGATTGAATATTTATCTGAAGGTTATATTGATAGGGCTATTGAAATTAAAGATAAATTTTCCCTACCAGATGAGGTTATACAATCACCTGAGGTTCAAGCTGCGGCTAAGGAAGTCATGATCAAAATATTATTTGAAGGTAATATTGATTTGGCTATTAAAATAAAAGATAAACTTTCTATTCCAGAAGTAGAGGTTATAAAAATAGCTAAGGCAGCCATGATCAAAAGATTATCTAATGGTTATATTGATTCGGCTATTAAAATAAAAGATAAACTTTCTATTCCAGAAGTAGAGGCTCAAAAGATTTTTTCTACATATATCAAACAATACCTTGTAGAAGGTAGATTAAATTTAGTTTTATCAAATTTAGATAGATTTCCTGAAAATTCTTTAAAAAGTCTAGAAGCAGAATATCACCTTTTAGGTTACCGAGATGATCTTAATCTCCAAAGCGAGGAAATATACATTCAATACATTCGTTTAAAAGATAATAAAGATGAAATTCAAGTAGTTGGCTTTGTTGAGCAAATAAGAGATAGTATAAATTCTTTGATCAGTAGTGGAGAGCAGGGACCGGAAATTACTGAGATGGAAAATTATAAGGCCCTGATTAAAGTAACTTATCCAAACCATGCAAACAATTGGACAGACTATGATAGTAATGAGAGTTGTACTGATTGTTCAGCAGATTTAGAGCAATTTAAAGTTAGAGATAAATATACAGTAGATTTAACTAAAGGAGTAGAAATGGTTTTAAGACTAGAGCAAGCTAAAGATGAAAAAGCCTTAGCTAATTTAGAAAAACCAATTGCAGGTATACAAAAGAAATTTAGTGAGCATGGGTTTGAAAAGGCAAAGATGTTGGAAGTACTAGACAGCGAAATAGAAGGAAGGATTATTGAATTGCCAAATAAGGAAATATATAAAACTAGAGAAGAAAAATTATATGGACTTCTTTTGGAAAGCTTGGTAGGTAAATTTAATTCAGAAGATTTAAAAGAATTATTAATTGGTTATCAATTTGCAGAATTTGAGGATATCAAAACCTATTTGGAAGATACTAGAGCTCAGGCAGAGTTAGCAAAAAATCCAGATTATGCCTATTTATTAGAATTAAGAGAATTTTTTGCTGATCATATAAAAGAAGTTGAAAGAAAAATTGCTAGTGATGCAGTTAATAATCCTGAGATAGCAAAAATATTACCAGAATATTATCAACAGAAAAGGAATTTAGACTCAGAGCAGAGCAGGAAGGATAATATAGATCGTCTACAAATTAATAAGATTGGATTGGGTGGTAATTTGCTTGATCGTATTTCTAAGGAACTCAGCAAGAAGACGGATAAGAGAGGAAATATTTTTAGTTTAGGGACGAGGGATGACGATGGTAATTTAGTCCCAGGTAAAAAAACTAATGCTTTAGCAGGTATTATTAATGCGGAGTTGAATAAGGTAGGTAAAGCAATTCGATTTTTAACTGGCCAAGAAGTTGATCCTAAGAGTATTCATTTAGGAGAATTGAATTTTGTTGAATATTTACAAAGCCAGGAAATGATACAAGATGGTGAATATGATGAAGAATTATTTTCTCGATATCTACTACAGGCATTTCAAGGTATTTTTGAAAAAGAACTGACTATTATTGATAGGGAAGTATCTAAATATGCACCTAAAGAAGAAGAATTAAAAGGAAAAAAGGCTAAGAAATTAGAATGTTTTATTATGAAAAATCATACTTCAGCTCATGCTCGTGGTGTTGGTGGAGTGTGTGTTTCCGGCGATAATCCGGCTCATGGTGAGGAAAATCAGTGGGACATGCCGAATTATTTCCAAATGGTCTTGCGTGATTCTGAATCAAAAATTTGCCAAGGGGCGGTATTACTACATTATTATGAAGATAAAGGGAAGAAGATTTTAACAGGTTCTTTTAATCCTTCCAGTACCTATCTTTACCAAGTAGATGAACAGCAACTATTTAAAGGCTTATTAAAACAACTTGAGGTTTTTGCACAAGACAATGATATTGATGTGATAGCTGTTAATCAAAACAAAACTATGAGGACCAACCGGACTGGTGGTGAATTTGAACGTGCTATGAGTAATAAGATCAAGAGTGTAAATAAAACCGAATCATTAAGTCAAGAAGAAGTTTTTTCTTACCATCCTAAGTATAGCCAAAAGGGGTTGGATATAGTTTGGGAGAAAGAATAATTGAATTTCAGCATAATATTAGCTATAATTAGTAGGGAATAGAAACCCTATTTTTTTAATCCGTTTATTGAGAGTTATAGATGAAAAAAACCATATTATTTATATTATCTATAGTATTTGGTATCGCTATGTTTATATCGGTATTGAATTATACAGGAGCTGATGAGCTTAAGCAGGCATTTGATTCATTCTCATGGCCTGTAATTGCTGTAGTTATCGGACTTACTTTTTTACAAATTTCTGTAGTTATTTATAGATGGAAATTAATTTTGGCATCCCAAGGTGATGATGTTCCATTCAAAAAATTATTAGCTCCAAAGTTTGTTGGGTTTACTATTAGTTTTTTAACACCAGGATTGTATGTGGGAGGGGAGCCGGTACGAGCTTATTTATTGAAGAAAAATACTGGCATCAGATTATCAAAAGGATTTTCGTCTATCATTATTGATAAGATATTGGATTTTACATATCCATTACCTTTTTTGATCTGGGCACTTATTTATGCCATGATAAAATATGATATTTCTTGGGAAGCAATTGGGGTTTTCGTATTTATATTAATGTTCCTCATTTTTTTATTAGGAGTATTTTATGTACAGACATATCGAGGTAAAGGTTTTTTCTCTTCATTAGCAAGGTGGTTTAGATTAGATAAGTTTAATAAACTAGATAGGTTTATCGAAAAAGGAAAATATTTTGAAGATTTAGTAATTTCTTTTTTTAAGCATAAGCAGGCATTATTTGTAAAAGGTTTATTACTATCATTTTTAGGTGGTTTGATAGTGTTTATTCAGTTTATAGTAATTTTGAATGCTTTGGGTATTTCGGCAAATATTGTTGAAATATTAATGATGATGGTATTTATGATTTTAGCTTTTTTGGTTCCAGTCCCAGCTTCTATAGGATCTTTTGAAGCAAGTCAGGCTTTAGTGTTTGTAGCATTGGGTCATCCTGCGTCGATTGGAGTAGCTTTTACTTTAATTATTAGAATGGCTGAGCTTGGTAAGTTAGCGGTTGGATTAACTTTCTTATCTAGTATTGGATTGAAATTTGTTCGTAATATACCAAAATTGGGGAATGGAAATGGTGATGCAAAAAATGAGGGTATTGAAAATAAATAATTAGTATATAAACGTTTTATTGAAAAGAGCGTTTTTTGACTTTGTCAAAATATGTATATATAATATTAGCACTTATGAATATTATAGAAGTAAAAAATCTAACCAAGAAATATAAAGAATTAACAGCAGTTGATTCTATTTCTTTTGAAGTAAAACAAGGTGAGATTTTTGGTATACTTGGTCCTAATGGTGCAGGTAAAACAACAACTCTGGAAATGATTGAAGGTTTAAAATTAATAACTAATGGTACTGCTAATTTGGATGGTCATGATGTTGGTAAGGATGCCCAAATTGTTAAATCACTAATTGGAGTTCAGTTACAGTCTTCTAGTTTTTTTGATGGCCTTAATCTTAAAGAACTTTTAGTAACTTTTGGTTCTTTATATAATCGTCGTATTAATGCTGATGAATTATTAGAAAAAGTTCAATTAACTGATAAAAGCAAAAGTAAATTTAGAGAATTATCGGGGGGACAAAAGCAAAGATTTTCTATTTCTGCTGCTTTAGTCAATGATCCTAAAGTATTATTCCTTGATGAGCCAACTACAGGTTTAGATCCTCAAGCAAGGCATCATTTATGGAAATTAATTACCGAGATTAGAAAAGCTGGTAAAACTATTGTTATTACTACTCATTATATGGAAGAAGCTGAAGTACTTTGTGATAGGATTGCGATTATGGATAATGCAAAGATAGTTGCTCTTGATACTACAGAGAACTTACTAAAACATACTGGCACTAATTCTACTATTACCTTCAAAGTAGACAAAAAGTGTCCAATTGAACATTTTGAATCATTACCTGGAGTAGAAAAAGCAATCGATGATAATCATGAATTTCGTATTATTACTAATGATCCAGAGAAGACATTACCTAGTCTTTATGATCATAGTCGTAAATGTCAGTCAAAGATATTTAATTTACAGTTAAAGCAACCAACGCTAGAAGATGTTTTCCTAAAATTAACTGGAAGTAAGTTGAGAGAATAAATTATGCATACTATCAAAACATTAACTATAGCTTCAATAAAAATGTTTGTTAGAAATAAGCAGTCTGCTTTTTTTTCACTTTTTATGCCGTTGGTGATAATGACAATTTTTGGTTTTATTGGTTTTGATAGTGTTCCAAAAACAAATATTGGAATAGTCCTTGATAATCCAAGTGTAGGTACAGAACAATTTGTAGAACAGCTAAATAATATTGAAACATTTGAAATATTTGAAGGAACTGAAGAAGAAGAAAGAGAAGCAATGGTATCTGGAGAGCGTCATCTAATATTGATTATTCCTGATAATATGATTCCAATACCTGGAGTAGAACAAATTCCAGAAAAACAAATAATAAAAGTATTAACAGATGTCCAACAGCCACAACAGGCTCATATCGGGATGAGTATAATTAGTGAGATGCTGAATAAAACAAATTTAGCTATTGTAGGTGCGACAGAGTTATTTGAATTAGAGATAGAAGAGGTAAGTAGTAATAATGCTAGATATATTGATTTTCTACTTCCAGGTATAATCGCTATGGCAATTATGCAAATGTCTATTTTTTCTGTTGCTTTTGTTTTTGCAGATTACAAAGAAAAAGGAATTTTGAAAAGATTGGTTGCTACGCCGATGAAACCTTATGAATTTGTAACAGCCAATATTATTACTCGATTATTAGTGGCCTTAATACAAACAGCTATTTTGATAGCAGTTGGGGTATTTTTGCTAAACACACAGATATTAGGATCATATTTCTTGATACTACTTATTTCAATTTTAGGTGGTGTGATGTTCTTAGGCTTAGGTTTTGTTATATCAGGAATGTCTAAGACTGTAGAAGCGGTACCAGCTATTGCAAATGTTATTGCTTTTCCTATGCTATTCTTATCAGGAATATTTTTCCCAATGGAATCAATGCCAGAATGGCTCGGTAATATTGTTCAATATTTACCTCTCACATATTTCGCTAATGCTTTACGTGAAGTGATGGGTGGGGGAGCTTCCTTCATGGATGTGTCATCTGATATTTATTGGATGTTGGCTTGGTCAGTGGTATTGATAATATTAGCAAATTATACATTTTCATTCGAAAAAAAGAGGGTATAAATTAGAGCATAGTAAGACTCTCCTAAAAAGGGGAGTTTTTTGGTATACTGTTAATATAAAGGTATGATATATTTTACTATCGCTTTTTTTATAATCATCATACTGATTATATTTAAGCCAAAAAAAATCAATGAAGCGATTATTTCTTTATTGGGGCTAATTGTTCTAATACTTTTTGGTTTAATACAGTTCTCAGATGTTCCTCAATCACTCTTTGGAAGTGATTTTTTCCAGCCAATCAAAATAGTAATTATTCTAATTAGTTTGGCTATAATTTCTACTACTTTAGATGATTATGGTTTCTTTAGATATATTGCTCACAAAGCAATACTTTGGTCAAAGAATAATGGTCAGTTGTTATTTAGAAATTTCTTTATATTAACTATTGTTTTGACTAGCTTCACTTCAAACGATGTTGATATTCTAACTATAACGCCAATAGTATTATGGTTTGCCTTGATCACCAAGATAAATCCAATCCCATATTTGTTTGTAACTTTTGTTGCTGCTAATACAAGCTCAATGGAATTTTTGATTGGTAATTTGACTAATATAGTGATCGGAAATATTTTTGGTTTAGGTTTTGTAGAATTTTTCTTGATTATGGTTATACCTACTATTGTGACATTGTTTGTACAATATTTCATATTAAAATTATTGTTTCGTAAGCAATTACCTGATAAATTAGTACCCCAAGAAAAATTAGAAGAAGTAAATAAAGAAATACAAAAACCACTAATTAATCGTAAGAAGAATTATTTTGTACTAATTATTTTAGGATTAGTAATATTGGGGAGTGCTTTGTCAGATTTTTTACCGTTCGAATTGTGGATGGTTACAACTGTCGGAGCTCTAATATTGTTATCATCATTTCAATTTAATTTGATAAAAAGATTAAAATCAATTCCGTGGAATGTTGTTATTTTTGCTCTGACTTTCATAATTTTAACTGGTAAGCTTCAGTCATTTGGTATTATTGGAAAATTAACTTCATTTTTTTCAGGTGCCATGTCTGATGTATGGAGTAGTGTATTTACCTCTGGTTTTCTAAGTGGAATGTTAAGTGGCTTGATTAATAATATTCCCGCTTCAATAAGTTTAAGTAGTTTATTTCATTTATTAACATTAAATGCTAGTGATATTATTACAAAAGCTTCTGCTTATGGTCTAGTAGTTGGTACTAATATCGGCGCTTTGTTAACGCCAGTTGGAGCTTTGGCTACTATACTATGGATTACTTTGATTCGTAATAAAGGTTTCAAATTTCCAATGAAAAAATTTATTACATATGGTCTGATAATTGGTTTTGTGTCGATTGGGGTATCTTGCACCATAATTGCTATCGAATTATTGTTATTTTTTTGATATATTACACACCCTTCTAAAGAAAGGTGGTTTTTGGTATACTTACTTATATTTAATATTAACATTCTATTATAATGAAGTATTTAACAATATTGATTTTTATAGTACTTTCCGTTGTTTATTACTTTACTTCGTTTGGTTCTGACGATTACTCGCAGGTATTTTTGACAATATCAACATTTTTATTTGCTATTTTTACAGGGTTTTTTATATCAAGACAAGGGCAAAGATATAGTGCTATTAGAGAGCAAATCACAAAATTTGATGGTGAGATGTCATCTATTTACCGTAAGTTCGGCCATCTAGGTAAAGAAGCTCAGGAATCTGCAAAAGAGATCATTCATGACCACTATGAAAAAATACTTACTCATAAAAAGTGGGATTATCATTTCATAAATCCTTCAAATACAATCACTGATTGTCACCAACTTTTAGAAAGCGTGGCTAAAGATAAGAGCTTGCCGAGTTTGCAAAATTTTGCAGTCCAGAGAATCCTTGTGTCTCTCGAAAGTGTACAGGTGGCGCGGAAGGGTATGGTCGCCCTGCACCAAGAACGGATTCCGCGGTTCCAGTGGGTGCTGGTATATTTTTTGGTAGCCATCCTTCTGGTGGCAGTTTCTACGATTCCGTCAGAAGGTTTTTTGATCGGATCAATTTTGAAAGGAGCGTTTTCAAGTTCGGCCCTTTTTGTCGTTATTCTCCTGAATTCATTTGACAGGTTACATTTTTTTGAAGGCACGATCGGTGAAAATTCTGCCAGGGATATTCTGGATATTTTTGCTGGTAAAAAATAATTTATGCCAAAAAAAATAAAAATTGCTATCGCCAGTTTCGAACCGCTTGTTATTAAGAAGGGAGATTCTTATAGTGGTTTTGAAATTGAATTGTGGGAAAAAATTGCGCGTGATTTAAAATTGGATTATGAATATGTATATTATCCTTTTGTTGAAGTTTTGCCAAAATTAAAAAATGCCGAGGTTGATATTGCTATAGCTGGAATTACAATAAATGGAGAACGTGAAGAGTATCTAGATTTTACTTACAAGACATTTGATTCAGGATTGAATATATTAACCAATGTAAAAAAAGGAAGAAGTTTTTTATCCTCCGTAAAGCAAATTTTTAATGTTGAAGTTGGAAAAATATTATTATTACTTTTGGGTTTTGTTTTTATTGCTGCCAATGTTTTATGGCTTGTCGAGAGAGGATCTAAACATATAAGTGATAATTATTTTAGTGGAATAGTTGATTCTTTTTGGTGGGGAGTCGTAACTGTTAGTACAGTCGGGTATGGTGATATTGTACCACTATCTTTAGGAGGACGCGTTGTTGGAGTTTTTGTGATTATGATAGGATTGGCAATATTCGGTTTGTATGTTGCAAAAATAAGTTCTTCTATGACTATCCAGGAAATTAAATCAGATATACAGGGTGAGTCAGACTTGAAAGGGAAGAAGATAGCTACGGTTCAAGGATCAACCAGCGTTGATTTTTTACAAAAAGTAGGGGCGAAAGTTGTTGAGGTAAAGAAAATTGAGGATGCTTATCAGAAACTTGAAACATTCAATGTTGATGCGGTGGTGTTTGATGCACCAGTGCTTTTGAATTACCAAAATATCCAAGAAAAAAATAATTTTATTATAGCTGGAGAACTAATGAAACCCCAATCTTACGGAATTGCATTTCGGGAAGGGGATGAGCTGAGAGAAAAAGTTAATAGGGCACTATTAACTATTCGGGAAAGAGGGGAATATGATAGTTTGTATAAAAAATGGTTTGGATAAAAAAGATAAATAATTATTTATAAACATGATGAATGAAACACAACCCCAACAACCAACACCTGATCAGCAGAAACAGGTAAAAAAAGCTAAGCGGATTCTATGGTTTGGTCTTATTTCGATTGTGGTGGTGGGCTTGGCTATTGCAGTTTATTTTGTATTCATTAATCCGATTGAGAGAGATATTATTAGTACGAATACAAATATCGTAAGCACTAATGAAATGGTAAAATTTCCAGATACTGAAGTGGGCATTTCTTGTGTAGAGAATGAGGATTGTATCATCGTAGATGTAACTGAATCTGTGGGGGATTGCTGCTCGATGCCGGATTGTAGAATTTGGTATACTTCAGATAATTATGTAGCAGTGAATTCGAAAGAGTATTATGATTATGCCCTAGAATATAAAGATAATAACTGTGGTGAAGTATTGTGTCCAATTTATGAACGGATGTACTGTCCTACGGGAGAACCATATGCTGATGCTGATTGCCAGAATAATGTTTGTGTAAAAGTTTTATATGAAAATGATATATTACGACCTTATTCAAATGAAGCGAATGGATATTCATTAATGATACCAGTCGGATATGGAAAGAATACAGAGTTATCAGGATATATCGCCCTTGATGTAGTAACTACACCATCTGCAAAATTAACATTCAATCGTATAATCGTGATGGTTGAAAATACTGATATGCATACATATAGACTTAGTATTTTGGCTAATCCAGAAGCTGATGTAGAAAATATTAAGGAAGAGGAAGTGATAGTGGCTGGTTTGACAGCAAATAAGATTACATTAAAAAATGCATTAGGAGAAACAATTATACATTATCTTGTATCATATTTAGGAAAAGTATATGACATCGAAACAACTGACTCAGTTAACCAAGAAACTATTGATATATTTATTGCCAATTTTGAAATTACCCAACTCGATGAGGATATTAATATTGCAGATACATCTGTGTTTGAAAATAAAACATGCGTTTCAAATAATGAATGTGGAGCTTATCCGTGTGATCAAGGCACTTGTTTGGTAAAGGAGTGTAATAGTGATGATGAATGCTCAGTCGGGACATGTGGGCAGTATGTTACTCCGGTGCCTGGATATTGCACGATGATAGATAGTTTATAATAACTATATGAAACAACAATTCCCCGAAACAATTAAAAACCCATCAACCAAAATTTGGATTATTTTTTTTGTAATTATAATAGCTCTGGTAGTTGGTGTTTATTTTTATTTTGTGCAAACTCAGGAAGAGTGGAATATAAGTATAATAAACATTAATACAACAACGATAAAAAAGTGTAGTGATATAACTGATGAAAATGAGTGTTCCGCACGCAAGGATTGCCGACGACATGATTTGTGCCCATGTAATAATCTAAATCTAAAATGTGGTGTAGCGCCTGAATTTCCGCCTGAAGTTACATGTGACTGTTTTATGGATGGTTTCGAATATTGCGAGGATTTGATGTGTGACGGGGTAAATGCTACATGGATTTTTAATGGACCAGTTTCACGGTCTTGTGAGGGGGATAGCGACTGCAAGTTTGTTGATAACACGATAAATTATAGCGGGTGCTGTAGAAATAACTCTTTTTGTCCTGATTATTCAGATCAGAAATATGTAGCAGTGAATAAGGTTACATTTAATGAGTTTAGGAGTCAATTGATGGTTGAGAATGATTGTGATACAGCACTATGTCCAGTCGTTGATATATTACCGTGTCCTGAAGTTGAGCCGTTTTATGAAGTGAAATGTCTAAGTAATTTATGTGTAAAACAAAAAATATGAAAAAAAAATCAAAATTAGTCTATCTGGTTGTTATTACTATAATTGTGATTGTGGCTATTGTTATTTTAGCATTAGCTTCTTTTGATTATTGTCCATCGGAATCGGAGAAGGTTTATGGTTTTTTTTGTAAGTCACTAGATTGGGAGGAAGTTGTCCCATCTTGTGGTGATGGTATATGTACTAGTGGAGAAGAATGTGAGAAAGGTGGTTTGTGTATATACAGTTGCCCTGAAGATTGTAAAAATATAGATATTAATACTAATACTGCAATTACTCCAATAGAAGATTGTACTTATTATTTTGATGGATGTAATATTTGTGCTAAGGATCCAGATGGAGTTGTGGGTTGTACAGCGACATATTGTGAGCCTGGAGAGTACGAACCTTATAAATGTTTTGATGATGATACAAACAATGTTACCATTGAAACTAAGATTCAATTTCCAGACACTGAAATCGGCGTATCCTGTACGGACATTGAGGATTGTAGAATTGTTGATACAAAAGAATCTGTGGGGGATTGCTGTCCAACACCGGATTGTCGTAATTGGTATGTTAATGATGAATATGTGGCAGTTAATTCGGAATTATATAACCAACAGAGATTGGAATTGATGCAAGAAAATAATTGTGCTGTTACTGAATGTCCGCAATATTCTTCAGCCTATTGTCCATCGGGAGAGCCATTTGCTTATGCAGACTGTGTTGATAATGTTTGTGTAAAAGTTAAATATGAATAATAGTAAGAAACAAATTATTTGGGTAGCAGCTACAGTAATAATTTTATTTTTATTATTAATACTAGCTTTTGCAGTATATAATTATTTTATGCAGGAGGATGTATCTTTATCAAATAATAGTAATGTAGCTACAAACATTAATAATTCTAATACGAATAGCTTAAATATAAACTCCAATGTAGATCTAAAATTATCTGATGGTTTTTTATTTTTTGATAAATCCGTTCATGATCCTTCGGATTATAGAATATCTACCTCCCAACTTAATCACATAAGTGCTGTTGGAAAAATAACAAATATTACAAAGTTGGAATTACAAAATTCAATTAATTCCGCTGGTTATAACGATGGTAAAATATATTATATTACTAAGGGTAATTCAAGTGATATTAATAATGCTATCGGAATATATAATATTATTGATGGTAAAAAAGAAATACTAATATCTAATGATACCGAGGAATGGATTATGAAAATATTCATCTATGATCAAAAATATATTTTTTATTTACAGGGGCCTTGTATAAGCGGTGGGCAGGAAGAGTGGGACAAATCAAAATGTAATTTATATAGGTATAATTTAGAAGAAGGTGACAATGAGTTATTTATAGAAGATATTTATAGTCAAATAGATGGTATATATTTAGCTTCTTTAAGTTTTAAATCTTATAATTCTAATGATGGAATTTTAGAAATGGGATTTAATGGAGGTGATGCCGGGGTAGGGGCAATGGCTATTTATCAGTTAGATTTAGAATCTAAAGAAATAAATAAAATTGTAAGTGAACGTTATTATTCTTGTGAATTTGAATGTGATGAAATAGATTTAGAAAATAATAAATATTATAAATTGCGTGATGAATTTCATAAATTACAACCTTGTGGAGAATACACATTTGGAAGTTTTGGATATTATACAATTTATAAAGATGGGATAGAAGTTGAAGGCGTAGAGCCATGGCAAATAGTAAAATGTTTTGAACCCGCTGAAATTGAAGCTGATACATCAGATTGGCTAACGTATGAAAATAAGGATAATGTATTTTCTTTAAAATATCCTAATACTTTCAGTTTGATCCAAGAAAGTGAAAATCATCTTGGAGAAAAAAATATAACAATGAGCACAATCAATACGAACAGTATTTATGAAAATACTTTAGGGGAAAGGAGTGATGCTATATTTATCTATCCATCAGTGGCAGCAGATTTTTTAGATAGATTGGGACATATAGGAGGAGTCCTTAGTAAAGAATATTTTGATAGTAAAGAAGCAAAAGAAAATGTAATAACAAAATTTCAGAAAATTGTTGAGATTGATGGGCGGGATGGATATCAAATGATAAATTATGAATTGGGTGAAACTATGTACACAATTATTGCAAATAATGATGAAACTTTTTTTGTAGTAGTATGGCATATTGGATTTGAGGAGGAATATTATAATGACATATTAAAGAGTATTACTTTTAATTAAACTGATACTGATGATATGTAATCATGCTTAGCTGTTGAAAATAATTATATTTTGCAATACATATCAGGTTTGTGTGTAAAAGTATTTAGGCAATATTAATTATTCTATAATATTATATAATTAGCACTCTTGACTTGAGAGTGCTAATTGGATTATAATACTTATACAACTATATGAATGAAAGAAAAAGTGCCATTTTTGGGGCTATTATCAAAGAACATGTAACTAAAGGCAATACTGTTGCCTCAAAAGTGCTTGTGGATAAGTATGACTTTCAGCTCTCTTCAGCAACTATGCGTAATGAGATGGTAGAGCTTGAAAAAGATGGTTATATATTTCAGCCTCATACATCAGCAGGACGTATCCCTACAGAAAAAGGTTGGAAGTATTATATAGAAAATTTTATTCAGAATAAGCAGATAAGTAAGAAACACAAAGAATTAATGGATGTAATATTCGATGAAGGGGGAATGAATTTTGACATTACTGTGAAGAAAGTTTCCAAAGGCTTGGCAGAGATTTCTAAGGATGCAGTATTTGTGGGATTTTCACACGATGATTTTTATTACACCGGCTTATCACATTTATTCAAAAATCCTGAGTTTCAAAAACTAGATTTAGTACAGCATGTTTCAGAAGTAGTGGATCATCTTGGTGAAGTTATTACTGATATGTTTGATGAAGTAAGTGAATCAGAAACAGAGATTGTGCTAATTGGAAAAGAAAATCCATTTGGTGCAGAATGCAGTACGATTGTAACAAGTTATTCGAATGGTAAAGACAATAAAGGTGTATTTGGAATCTTGGGGCCGATGAGGATGAATTATGAAGATAACATGGCTTTGATAAAATATGCAAAAGAATTATTTAATAATGTATAACAAATAATATAATAACTATGTCAGACGAAAAAAAAGACTTAGAAAAAAAAGATGTTAAACTAAAACTAACTGAACTAGAAAAAACTAAAGAAAAAATGGAAGAATATTTGAATGGGTGGAAAAGGGCAAAAGCAGATTACAGTAATCAAAAAAAAGAATTTGAAAGAAAAGAACAAGAGATTATACAGTTTGCCAATGCTACGCTCATATTAGAAATTATGCCTATCTATGACAATTTCAAACTAGCTTGGAAGCATATACCTGAAGAGCATAAAAATGAAGATGAATGGCTAAAAGGAATCGAACATATTAAGAAACAGTTTGCTGATATGTTAAAAAGATTAGGGCTAGAAGAAATCCCTACAGTAGGGGAGAAGTTTGATCCAGAGCTACATGAAGCAGTCGGTACAGAAAAAGTTGAAGGTAAGAAGAGTGGAGAAATAGTTGAAGAAATTAAATCAGGTTATAAACTTTATAACAAAGTGCTTGAACCAGCTAAAGTAAAAACCGCAGAGTAAATACACACTTGTCATCCTGAACTTGATTCAGGATCTCTAGAAAAGATTAGGGTGAGATTCCGGATCAAGCCCGGAATGACAGAAAATAATATATAATAATTTTAAAAGAATAATAATATGGCAATAATGAGATGGCGACCTTCAATGGATCCAATAGATTTAGAAAGATTTTTTGAAGAAATGCCAAGGATGCAAGCAAAAAATAATTCATATACACCAGCTGTAGATATCTACCAAGATAAGGATAATGTCGTTGTAGAGACACCATTGGCTGGGGTAGATCCTGAGAAAGTAAATGTATCAGTGGAAGATGATGTATTAAAAATAGAAGGTAAATCAGAACATAGATCAGAAGTAGATGAAGATAACTATTATAGAAAAGAAGTACGACATGGTAGCTTTTATAGGGCAATAGCTCTACCTACCAGTGTAATAGCTGATAAAGCAGAGGCTAACTTCGAAAATGGAATGCTTAAAGTAATAATCCCAAAAGCTGGTGAAGTTAAACCAAAAACAATCAAAGTAAATATAATTAAAAAAGATAAATCTAAAAAAATTCAGGCATAGCCTGATCCGGCTTTGCCGGAAATTAACAATATATATATGAAAATAATTGGAGGAAATAATATTCCACCACCAGGAGGTTCGCAAGGACCGCCAGGATCAGGGGGGAGATCAGGAAAACCAGAACAGATAAAGATAGATGCCAAATGTACTATCTGTGGTAGTCTATATGACTTCGGTAAATTGGAAGTAATACAGGAAGAAGAAGGCGCAACATTGATGTATATCAAATGTTCTGTCTGCCAAAGCGCCGCTCTATCGATAGTGGCTATTGGATCATTCGGGATCAAAGTATCGAGTGTAATCACAGATCTGGAAAAAGATGAAGTTATGCATTTTCAAGAAGAGAGATCAGTACAGAGTGAAGATGTTTTAGCTCTACATGAGGAGTTAGAAATTACAGATAATTTTTTAGAAGAGATTAATTAAAATATAATATAAATAAAATAATTTTATAAAAGAAAGGAATAAACAAAATGAGTAAAATACTCGGAATTGACTTAGGTACTACTAACTCAGCTATGGCAATAATTGAGGGCGGAGAACCAAAAGTATTAGAAAATAAGGAGGGCAACAGAACTACACCGTCAGTGGTAGCTATTACCAAGACAGGAGAGCGTGTTGTTGGGCAGATTGCCAAAAGACAAGCAGTAACTAATCCAGAGAATACAATCTATTCTGTGAAAAGGTTGATTGGTCGTCATTGGAATGATGATGAAGTACAGCATGATGTAAAAACAATGCCTTACAAAATCGTTCAAGCAGGAGAAGGTCTTAAAGTGGCTATGAACGGTAAAGATCAAACTCCTCAGGAAGTTTCAGCAATGATTCTACAGAAGCTTAAGGCTGATGCAGAAGCTAAGTTGGGCGAGAAGATAGAAGAGGCAGTTATTACTGTGCCAGCTTATTTTGATGATGCACAGCGCCAAGCTACCAAAGATGCTGGTGAGATTGCAGGTCTGAAAGTAAAACGTATTATCAATGAGCCAACCGCAGCTGCTCTAGCTTATGGTTTTGATAAGAAAAAAGATCAGCAAATTGCTGTTTATGATCTTGGTGGTGGTACTTTTGATATCTCTATCTTAGACGTAACCGCCGATACTGTTGAGGTTAAATCTACCAATGGTGACACTCATCTTGGTGGTGATGATTTTGATAAGAAAATTATTGACTGGATGATAGATGAATTCAAGAAAGATCAAGGAATTGATTTATCCAACGACAATATGGCTTTACAGAGGTTGAAAGAAGCAGCTGAGAAAGCCAAAGTAGAACTATCAACTGCTACAGACACAGAAATCAACTTACCATTCGTCACAACTGACGATACTGGCCCTAAGCATATGGTTATGAAGATGACTCGTGCACAATTAGAAGAACTAGTTAGTGAACTTATCGAGCAAACTATGGAGCCAGTTAAGAAAGCATTGGAAGATGCTAAATTAAAAGCTTCAGACATCGAAGAAGTTATCATGGTCGGTGGTATGACTCGTATGCCAAAAGTATTGGAGACTGTAGAGAAATTCTTCGGCAAGAAACCTCACATCGGTGTTAATCCTGATGAGGTTGTAGCCTTGGGTGCAGCTGTACAAGCTGGTGTTATGCAAGGTGAAGTTAAAGACGTCTTGTTATTAGACATTACTCCATTGACTCTAGGTATCGAGACATTAGGTAGTGTTTCTACTCCATTGATCGAGAAGAATACAACTATCCCTACTTCCAAATCTCAAATTTTCTCAACTGCTGCAGATAATCAAACATCCGTAGAAATCCACGTATTACAAGGTGAGAGATCTATGGCTGGTGATAACAAAACATTAGGTAGATTTATCTTAGCTGGTATTCCACCATCTCCTAGAGGTGTGCCACAAGTAGAGGTATCTTTCGATATCGATGCTAATGGTATCTTGAATGTGAAAGCCGTGGACAAAGCTTCTGGTAAAGAACAATCCATCACTATCACTGCTTCATCTGGTCTATCTAAAGATGAAGTAGAGAAGATGAAACAAGATGCCAAAGCTCATGAAGCAGAGGATGCTAAAAAGAAAGAAGGAGTTGAGACAAAAAACCAAGCAGAATCATTAGTCTTCACCGCAGAGAAGTCATTGAAAGATGCAGGTGATAAGGTTAAAGATGAAGTGAAAAAAGAAGTAAATGAAAAGATCGAAGCCCTTAAGAAGTTGAAAGATAGCGATGATTTATCAGCTATTAAGAAAGCTACTGAGGAATTATCCGTAGCTATGCAACAGATTGGTGCTGCCATGAATGAGGCTCAGCAAAAGGCTGACGCTGCAAAGCCTAAGGAAGGTGATAAAAAAGATCCTGAAACAAGTTCAGGAGGTAATGGTAAAGATAAAGGACCAGTAGATGCAGAGTTTGAAGATGTGAAGAAAGATGGAGAAAAGAAAGAGGATGATAAAAAGGAAGAAGAGAAAAAAGATGATAAAAAGTAATTAGTTTAAATAGCGCGGGGCATTTGCCCCGCGTGATTTGTATATACGTTGAGTTTAAAAAAATATTATGGAATTAATGTATGGAAAAAAATGAAAATTTAATATCAAAAAATATTGTAGTTATTATTGTATTTGTATTTGGGATTTTTATGCTTGGCGCGCTGGTATACGATGCCTTTACTTCAAAAACATTAAGCGCAAGAGAAAGTACACTTATTTCAATTTTTAGTTCTTTTTTAATTGCACAAGGTTTTTACATTTTTGGTAAAACATCATCACGTATAGAAGCAATGGAAGGTTTTAAAGGGGAAACACAGAAAGCTTATCGTCGTTCAGAAATTATTAAAAAGAGTTCTGAAACCATACAGGCAATGTTGAGTTCACGAATGGGTGTATATAAAGCAAAAAAAGAATTGAATAATTCTGATCGAGACGCAATTCTAGAGATTTTTAGAAGTGGAATATTACAAATGGACAGCTTAATTGATCATTTAAATGCTTCAATGAAGGATTGGGCAGACATTATTCCTGAATTTGTGGACAAAAGAAAAGAAGTAAATAAAAAAATTGCAGATATAAGAGATGAATTAAATAAACAAAGAATCACTTTTTTAGAGGAAGTTGATAAAGTTAAAAAAGCAACTGAAAAGAGTGATGGGGAAAAGAAAAATGAGATTGATATATTAAAAACAAAAATAGGTGCACTTGAATCTGAAAAGTATTCAGAAATTAAACAGATAGATCCTCTGGATTCATTAGTATCCTCACCAAGCGGAATGGGAGTTGTCTATAGTAATGCAGATAATGTTAGAATATTAAATTCAAATGAAGGTATTTTACCGAGAAGTTTTGTAGATGATTCTTTAATTTCATCAGAAAATATGTTTCAATCTCGTGTCCCAGATTTAACAAAAGTTGAACCAAATGTAATTACTGGCATTCAAGTAAAAAAAGTTAAAAGCAAAGAAGAAACAAAGAAATAATAATGAATTATCAAAGAATTAACCAAACCCTAGGAGCAGGCCTCTGTGCCTGCGACGCCATAAAAAAACTGAGCGCACCCAGGGACGGATGCGCTCGGAGGTTAATTACATACTTTTGTCACTTCGAACCTGCCTGCTCGCCTCGCTAAAGCTCGGACGAAGCGGGCCGGTAGGCAGGCGAAGAGAGAAGTCCTTATAACGATATTAGCATTTACTAACCTGATAAAGATCTCTCCGCTTCGGTCGAGATGACAAACGTTAGTTAAATTAAAATCTATAAGAAGTGTGGCTAAATTAAATTTTAATAATAGGAGAACGATCAAATGGCAAATAAAAAAATTAACCCAGTTTCCTTAAGGATACCAACAAAAGCCTATAGTCAAGGAGTTCTTGTTCCTTGCGGACAAAGTAATTTACTTTTTATTACTGGGCAGTTACCTCAAGATATTGATGGTAAAATTATCCACCAAGATGATGTAGGGGAGCAAGTTAGGCTTGTTTTTTCAAGGATTTCTGATATTTTGAAAGAAGCAGAGATGTCTTTCGATGATGTTGTGAAGCTCCAGATTTATGTGAGTGATATAGGTTCTGCAAAGACTGTATCCTCTATTAGAGATGAACTCTTTGGAGTTAGTAAACCCGCAAGCACACTTGTAGAAGTGTCAGGCTTTGTAAAAGAAGGTTGCAACGTTGAAATTGATGCCGTTGCAGCGAAGCTTGTTTAACTAACTTCTTTAGATTCGTTAGGAGGCTTACTCTTGTCATTGCGAGCAAAGCGAAGCAATCTCATGAGATCACTTCGTCATTTTATTCCTCGTGATGACAAATTAGAAAATAATATCTATGAATTACCAAAGAATAATACAACAAATAGTTGAGCAGGCGAGAGAGTTGAAAGATATTAGCACAACAGAGAATAAAGCACGTGTGAACTATGCTTGTATTTTTTCGCAATCTAAGAAGGAATATAAGGAGTTAGAAACAGACGTGGCGCAATACGGTAAGCTAATAAAAGAAACAAAGATGGGGAATGTGTATTTAGTAGAGCCGATACAGACATGGTCTGGATTAGTAAAGATAGTAAAAATAAGAAAACCAGATCCTGAGCGACCTGAGCGGGGAGACGCTGATTTCACAGTAAGGGATTATAAGGTGTTTAAAAAAGAATATTTAGATAAGCCTGGGTTTAGTTTGATAGAACGTCCTGATATGGAAATGATAGAATTAGCTGATCCAAATTTTAATGTCTTGGCTTATTTCTCTAACCCAACACTTGGAGAGGTATTGGGTATTAATTAAAAAAGGACCCAATAGTTGAATCCTTTACGTTAAATATTTAGGCATAGTAGCACACAGTTGCCATCAGACTTATTCCGCAACAAATTAGAGTGGCATTTCGATAGTACTTGCGAGTTCCTAGATCAATTGCCCAACGATGAAATTCATCGCAGATGCACAAGAAATAACAAATTGAGCTTACAAAAAGTACGGCAAGTCCTCCAAAAATGATAAGCGCCCATGCGGCTTCCCAAGCAGAATTGTATTCCACTATCATAATATACCCCTTTATTAAATAGCAATTTTATTATATTAAGTTTAGCTAGATAGGGTTGTTTTGTCAAAAAAAACCTGTAAAAAAAGTAGCGCACCCAGGGACGGATGCGCTCGGAGGATTTCATAACCATAGAGAGCACACTTTCCGCCCATCTTCGCCTTTGACGAAACTAATGGCGGGCAGGTCTAGTGTGCGAACGAAATAGTATTTATATTGACATGGATGTCTATTCATGATATTTTGGTATATAAATAAAAACATAAATTGAACTTAAAAAAAGGATAAAAAATGGCAGTAGATGATAAAAATACCGAATGTCCTCATTGTAATGGACGTACAACCTGTACTTGCTCAAGTTGCGGAGCTTATGTCACTGGCAGGGGTGGAAAGGAATGGAAAAAGGGTATTTGCAAGGTTTGTGGTGGCTCTGGTAAAGCCAGATAATCCTGGTAAGTAGTTTCAAAAGCTATGATAGTAACTCCGTTGATTAATTTTAACGGGGTTTCATTTTTTGTAAAACAAAAAATTACAAAAGGATTGACATAGACGTTTATCTATGATATTTTGGTATATAAATAAAAACATAAATTGTACGTAAAAAAAAGGAGAAAAACGATGTCAGATATGTCTTGTATGGTACCACGTGAAAAGGTTGCATTAAGAATTACAACAGGTAATGATAATGATCAAACCGTTTATGTATTCGGTCCCCCAGACAAAAATGAATTTAGAAAGGTTCAACGAAATGACGAAAAACCTTTCACAGCTAAGATAATGGGACCAGTTGTAGATGAGATTTTGGTTGATGATGTGGTAGTGGGCATATACACACAATTAGCTAATAAGCAGGTCCTAGCGCATAAAAAAATGCTTGAAGTGGGCACTCCAATGGGACTTTGGACTGAACCTGATGCCAAAGAAACTCGAATTTCAAGACCTATTATCAAGATAGAGATTATTTAAATCTTTTATCTAAAACCTCCAATTTTTACTGGAGGTTTTTTTATATTTGAAAATAAGTATGTATAAATTCTCTTGGTAATAAAAAAACACTTTAGAAAAACTAAAGTGTTTTTTATTGAAAAGTTTTTATAATTTACTCCGCTATTTGAAGTAGGTCAGCGGTGGTAAATTTCTGCGATCCGCCGGTGTCTTTGTTAGTGATGGTGAGCGTGACATCTTCTTTTGTTCCGTCTGATGTTATCAGCTGCATGGTGTCAGTATCTAAGGAGTTATCACCGAGTGGGATTTTGACATGAATTTTATCTAAAGTAACTACCTTTGATGTGCCAAATGAAACGGTTGCCTCAGAGTCAATGTCAATATCGCCACCTACTAATGTTGAATCTTCTCTGGTATCTTTAAATAGAATTGTCGTGGTGGCAAACTCTGTCGTCGATGAGTATTCTTTACCGCTGATAGATATTGTGTATGTAGTATCAACTAATGATGTGTCAGTTGGTATTGTTCCTATTTGCTGTTTAATGCTTTCTATACTATAAGCTTCAGCTTTATTTTCTACTATAATATCGATATATGAAGTTTGTTCACCGCGTGCACTGGAATACGGAGCAAGGCGATTTGTAATTTGTCGCTCATTCACAAGACCATAGCGGAAGTCTAGATTATAGCCGCCACACATGACTGACGAATATGTCCCTTTGATATTATTTGATACATACGAACATCCATTAAAGTACCCAACATCTAACGCTTCTTTTACTTGGCCTTCAAGATCACCCCACCATAATTCCGCTACAACTACAGAACTTGCGCAGTTTGGAAAACCTGGACTATTGGATCCACTAGAGTCAATTCTTTCATCTCTGAGTAGGAAAGCTTGGTGGCCAAATTCATGATGGAAAACATGGCGAATACCGCGCACGGCCCCTTGTTCCATCTCAAGAAAATCAGTAGTCGCTATATATGAATCTCGATTGTAATGCGCATAACCGACAACCCCGTCGGGGAAGGTAGTGTTACATAGGAAAACAGGATAAACGATGCCATTACTGATACCACTCTTTTCAATCGCCCAATTGTAATGGTCAGCTCCAAATTCGCAACTTGTTAGGAGTTGCTCATTGAGGTACCAAAAATTATATTTATCTAAATTATCTTTAAGTACTTCCATTTCAGCGAATGGCTTTACCTCAGTTAGCCAGTTATATTCCGGATGGCCCGCTCCATAATATGTTAAGTTAAATGGTTCAACATTATACTGATCATTTAAGTCGATTAACACTTTACTTTTGATTATTACCTCATTTATCGATGGCTGATCTGATCCGATAAATACGACATTTACACGATTTGCATTCTTATCATTATGATTACTATACAACTCTTTTAATATAGGTATGCATGTACAACCATTACACTGCTCATCAAGTCCGCATCCACCATTATAATCGCATTCTTCCCCTAGTTCTGGTTGAATTTGCCCATCTCCACATGAATATTTACACGCACCATCATCACAGTACCAATAATTTCCATACCGCACCGAACAATCCGCTTCTGTAGAGCTAAATTCAGGCCCTAAAAGGGCTTCGGTTTCTTCATTAGCCTCTGTATCAATACTAGCACCACGGATGACAGGGGTATTGATTTCTGGGCTATTTGGGCAATAATAATCAACTACATGATCGCTAGTTTCGCAGTTATCAGTGTATTTATTAATCTTTCCATAGCCATTATCAATTGTCACCCATCCATGCCTTTTAAAGGCATCTTTTCCGTCTGAATCACGGCATATTGGTGTACCACTTAAAATAGGATCAGTTTCTGAGTCCGGTCCAATTATTAATCCATACACAAGTCCACCTCCGGCGATAACGGCCGCGAGTATCATCGTAGTGAGCGCAATCATGACTGGTGTCTGGATTTTTGTTGAAGTGATTTGTTGGATTTGTTTGTTCATAGGTTTTTTCTTAGGAGGCATATTGCTATAATTTAATATAATATTTTATCACTTCATTATTATACGCTAATATTACGTTAAAATCAAAAAACCCAAATTTAAAGGCTTATCAAAAAGATATAGATTATTTAGAGAATTATTAAATCTCAAATTTTTACTGGAGGTTTTTTTATATGTTATAATAAGTATATATGAACTACGAAAGAATAAACCAAGCTATTGAATACGCGTCTGAAATGCATCATGATTTACGTTATAAATATAACGATAATAAGTTTCAGGTTGCTCACATTTTTTTTGTTGGTGCTATTTTGATGAAACATGGTTTTGACGATGATGTTATTATCGCTGGTTTCTTGCATGATGCGATAGAGGATACAGATGTTACCAAAGAAGATATTGAGAAAAGGTTTGGTAAAAGAGTAGCAGACTTTGTAGAGGCAGAGACAGTGGATCAGACTATTGAATGGAAGAAGAGACAGTATCTTATGCAGGATAATGTACGTAATGCTTCTCTTGAAGTTAAAGCTATCAAAACCGCTGATCAATTACATCAATTAAACTTGTTTACTGACGATAGCCATCTTGCCAGTCAGAACAACTATATCAACCAAAAAGGTGCTAAGAAAGCTTATTGGAAATATGAGCAGTTATTAGAGGCTATTGGGACTGGTTGGTCACATCCAATCCTTGATGATGCATATGTATTACTCAAGAAGATGAAGAAAAAATATCTTTAATAATTTGTACTTTCTATAACCTGCCAAAGGTGGATAGGTGTTAAGTAACAAAGAGTTCTAAGAGTCTTCAAGACACTTTTTTTAATACCATAATTAGTATGGGATGGTTTAATAAATATCCTTGGACCTACATAATACTAAAAACTATATTTTGATAAATATTTTAGATAATAAATGATGTAAAAAAAATAACTGACTTCGTTTTTATACGAAGTCAGCTTATTACCCCACAATGGTTATATCGACAACAACCGTCTGTAATTGTCGATATCAAAAAAAATAATTCAAAGAACGTTTTTCCTTATACCAGGACAGGTAAAGGTTATCCGATTAGTTGGATGGGGTGGGTACGAATAATAATATTATAACAAATAATTCATTAGGTCAAGGTTGGATTGTTTTCAAAAAAAAATGAGGCGCTCGTGAACATATTGCATATGTTCAGTCATGGCAGCCTCATTAAGTAAATGTTACTCTTTCAAGTTTTAGTTATAGAAAGTACAACTCTTTTCTGATCGTCTAATCATCCTTTTATTTTTATGGTGTTTATATTATATCAATCATTTGGGTAGCTAGTCAATGAATTAATATCTAAAATATGCTAAAATATATGCATGGAAAATGAACCAAAAAATATAGATATTAAAATGTTAGCGATAATATTTACATTAGTATCAGTACTGATTATCAGCGGTATTTCTTTTTATTTGATATCAGAAAGCAAAGGCACGAAAATAACAATACCTGTTGTAAATTCAACGACAAATACAAATACTAATACTAACATTATAAATGTGAATCAAGATTTAAATACTAATTATTTTCCGTATATTGCGCCAAGTACTGCAATGTATGATCTTTATCTTTGTCCTGGAGTGACTATTTCGAACCCTTCAGCTACAGATTGCTTTTATACTACAAACTTGATAAGTGATGATAGTACGATAAATATTCATGGAAGCTATATAAATAACGTAGGAGTAGATTGGCAAAGTTTATTTGTAGTAGTGAAAGATTGTCCCACTTGCGATGTTCCTAGATATTTAGATTTTGATACTGCTACACGGAGTATGACTGCATGTTCGATATCTGGGCAAATTGATCCAAATAATTTTGGTGTTTTTAATCAATTTATTTATCCTTCCACAGATGATTGGTCAGAAGAAATATTAAGCGCTAAGGATCATGTTAGAATAGAAATTGATAAATATTTTAAAGAGGGGAATGATATTTATATGATACAAGCATCACCAGCCGGCTGTGATCTGCTAGTAACAAATTTCCAGGTATTATAAATTTAAGGTAATATAAAAACCCGCCAGATGGCGGGTCTTTACGCTATAAATTTAAAAAAATTTACGCTTTGCTGACTTTTGTAGCTGCAGGACCTTTTGGAGTATCTGAGATCTCGAAAGTAACAGCGTCACCTTCTTGAAGTTCATTATACTCGACTCCTTCCAACTCATTTGAGTGGAAAAATAAGTCTTTGTCTTGGTCTTCAGCTGTAATAAAGCCAAAGCCTTTGTCAGTCAATTTTTTTATTGTTCCTTGCATGTTTGTGTAGAAATAAAAATTGAATTAAATAGTTATAGTAGCTTTTGAAATTCGACTTATATTTCTATACTAACTATACTCTAAACGCACTTTTCAATAGATCTAAAATCAAACTATCGATTAGATTGTTCACCATTATACTAGCAAATAAAGGAATATTTGTCAATGGTAGTGATTAGTCCAATAAAAAAAGACCTAATTATTACTAGGTCTTAGGTATTAGATAGTATCAATAAATAGCGAAATATGCTAAAATACTGACATAATTAATTAAAAGTTAACAATATGAATGGACAACCAGCCGGCCAACAGGGTCAACAAATTAATATAAAAATAGATGATGCTACTCTAAAAGGAGTGCATGCTAATGCAATGGGAATTTCTCATGCTAAAGAAGAGTTTGTATTAGATTTCATGAATATCTATCCTTGGCAAAAAGTAGGTGTTGTGACCGCAAGAGTTATCACGGGACCAGGTCATATGAAAAGAATTTATAAAGCGTTGGAAGAAAATATAAAAAAATATGAGGAAAAGTTTGGCAAGATAGAAGAAGCACAGTCTCCACAAGATGGGGAGATAGGTTTTAAAACTGCATAAAAAAAGCCCGCACATTAAATCGTGAGGGCTATTAAACTTTTTGGTGGTTTGTTTACTCGGGTACGATTTCGAAAAACTTTTTCAAATAATTCATTGAATGAGTAAAGAAGTTGGCAACATTACATTCGTAGATAATAAAGTCACCTTCTTTGTCTGCGATGCTAACGTAGTAAGTTGACCCTTTTCGGAATACCGTTTCATCACCTTGTTCAATGTTCTCTTTGCATTTGACAAGGATAACTTTAATGAAGAAGTTTTTGGATTCATCTTCTGAGAATGATACGATACCGCCACCACCCTTGTAGATATAAACAAAAGTGTCACTATTCTCAGTATCCAACTGTCGGATAAAGTAAATTTTTCCAGAGACGAATTCATAACCATCTTTGACCACCGTTTTGGTGCATTTCAGTTTTAAAGAGCTTTGGATTTTCTGCACATCCATCTTTCACCTCACTATTGTTATATTTTTTAATATTAACCGTATTAAACTTATCAATCGAAAAAACGATTGTCAATGATAATAAAAGAATTATAATTGCTTAATTAATATGGTAATTTAGCAGAATTATTGTATAATGTCAAGTACTAGTAACCAACTTAATTATATGAGAGTAGAGAATAAAGAAGAAGAAAAAAAGATAGATAAATTTATACCCCCACAACCAATTGGTAAAGTTGCTACTTTGATTGGTCTAGTGGTAGCTAGTACAGCTCTTTTTTGGTTAGCATGGCATAACGCTATTACATCTGGTTTAAGTTTTGCCTTTAGTTGGGAAAATATATTATTGGTTCTTTCTACATTATTGGCAATGTGTTTAATGTTTACGATATTGGCAATGGCTGAAGTATTAGTAACGAAGAGAATACCTTTATTATTAATGGCAATTTTTTCTTCTGCTACTATGTTTCTTTTTTTCAAACCGTCTTTTTGGAGTATGGTAGGATTTTTATTAATGCTATTAGCATTCTTGGCATGGAGAAGAGAGATTAGACAAGATGAAAAAACTAGGGTAAAATTTGTACCACAAAAAATAATCGATAGTGGATTAAAGATGGCGGTCAGTTTGATATTATTAGCAGCTTGTTTCAATTTTTTTAGCTTCATGACAACAAGACCTAATGCAGAAATTGAAACTATGAATAGTTTGGTAAGTAATAGCACGGAGACTGTAGAAAGTGGCTTATTATTATATTATGGTGATAGGTATGACCCAGATATGGAGCTAGATACATTTATCAATAATATTAGTTCTTCAGTTGGTGATGCGATAATAGATGATAAGGTTAAGGTTGATACAGGCAATGAAGAGTTGGACAATGCTTTAGGTGATGCAATTACAGATAGTCTTGGAGTTGTACAACAGGAAGTAGTCGAAGAACTTAGGAATAGTTTTTTAGCAACGTTTAATATAGAAGCAACAGGTGATGAGAGTATGAATAGTATTATTGAAAAAATTGTACATGCAAATATTACAGAATTTGTTGATCCATATCTTGAGTTTGTACCGGCATTATTAGCAGTCGGTTTGTTCTTTCTTCTTAATATATTTAATTTTATTTATAGAGAGTTAATTAAATGGTTTAGTTATCTATTGTTTCATATCTTTATTTGGATTAAGTTTATCCATATAAAGAAGATACAAATAGAAGCAGAAAAAATAGCATTATCTGAATAGTATACATTATGGCAAATAAAGATTTATATGAAATTCTTGGAGTGGCTAAAGAAGCTAGTCAAGATGAAATAAAAAAAGCTTATAGAAAACTTGCTCATCAACATCATCCAGATAAATCTGGAGGTGATGAAGCTAAATTTAAAGAGATTAATTCAGCTTATCAAGTGCTTAGTAATGAGCAGAAGCGCCAACAATATGATCAGTTTGGTCAGAATTTTAATCAAGCTGGTGGTGGGCAAGGAGGCCAAGGTGGTTTTGGTGGTGGGATGAATTGGGATGATTTCGCTCGTGCGTCTGGTGGTCAGCAGGGACCGTTTGGTCAAGGTGGTCAGGGAGCTGAGTATGATATGGGAGATATATTCGGAGATATTTTTGGTTTTGGTAAACGTGGTGGAGCAAGCTCTGGTGCCTCAGCACAAGGTGGTGATATACAGGCTGAAATGCAAATTGAATTCAAAGAAGCTGCTTTCGGAGCAGAAAAGGTAATAGATTTATATAAGCATGCCACTTGTTCACATTGTAAGGGGAATGGAGCAGAGCCAGGTTCAAAAATTGATACTTGTAAAAATTGCAATGGGCAGGGTAAGGTAGAGAGAGTGCAGCAAACTGTTTTAGGTGCATTTCGTACGGCAACTGTGTGTCCTGAATGTCGTGGTGAAGGTAAAAAATATGACAAGAAATGTAAAGAGTGTAGCGGTGACGGAAGAGTAAAAGAATCTGAAAAAATCAAAGTAAAAATTCCAGCTGGGATAGCAGAAGGTGAGACGATACGATTATCTGGAAAAGGGGAAGTAGGTCTAAAAGGAGCACCAGCGGGTGATCTTTATGTTACGATGAGAGTAGTTAATGATCCAAACTTTAATAGAGAGGGTGATGACATTTTGTCAGAAGTTAATATCAGTATTTCCCAAGCTACTTTAGGAGATAAAATAAATATAATGACTTTGGATGGCGAAGTGACTTTAAAAGTTCCATCTGGTACTCAATCAGGTAAAGTGTTTAGTCTTAAAGGAAAAGGGACTCATCATCTACGTATACGTGGACGTGGCGATCATTTAGTAACAGTGAATATTCAAATACCTACAAAATTAAGTAGAGACCAAAAGAAGTTATTTGAACAATTATCCAAGTTAGATTAATGTCTATTAAATGTATAATTTTTGACTACGATGGTGTGATCGTGGATTCTTTTGATGAAATGCATGCGGTTTATCAGATACTATGCAAAGAGTTAGGGTATAAATGTCCAACCGACAGGGAAGTTTTTAGAAAAATGTATGGTAATGACTACAGTGATTTGTTAGTCTCTTTAGGTGTGCCTAAAAAACTTTGGGAAAAGGGATCTGAAATTTATTACCGAGAGATAGTAAAAAGAAATTCGTTACCATTTTCACAGATTAAAGAGCAGTTAGATATACTTTCAAAGAAATATGTACTTTATGTAGTTTCTGCTACGAGTCAAGAGGAGGTTAAGTCAAAATTAATCAAAAATAATTTAGATAAGTATTTTAAGAAAATTTTTGCTAGGGGTCATTATTCAGAAATGTTCAAAAAAGCTGAAGCTATAAAGTCTATTATTAAAGAGGAAAAAGTTGGTCTTGATGAAGTGATCTATGTTGGAGATATGAATAGAGATTATGAACGTTCAAAAGAGGCAGGATTAAAAAATATTATTATTTTAGATTATGGATGGGGGAATACAATAACAACCGATCAAGCTGTTAAAGTTAAAAAACAAGAAGACTTATTGGATGTAATAGAACAATGTGATTTAAAGTATTGATTTTTATCAATAATTGTGATATAATATATTTGTTAATTAATTAACAGGAGGTATAGTCATATGATACCAGTTGCTTGGGCAGCAGAAACCGCAGAGGTTGCTGTCGAATCTGCAAATATAATGCAGAACATCGATTGGACCAGACCGACATGGGATTTATTCATAATCTTATTTTTTATCGTAGCTGCATTTTTATATGGATTGTCATTAGGTCGTGATAGAATAATTGTTATTTTGGTTAGTATTTACATGTCTCTAGCTATTATCGAGCACGCTCCATTTCTCAATTCAGAGTGGTTGCATGATTGGATTAACGGTGTTGTAAATCAATTTTTTGTATTTCAAATATCAGCATTCTTAATACTGTTTATTGTTTTATTTTTGGTGATTACGCGTTCCGCTCTGATGAAGACGATAGCCTCTTCAGATACTGCTGGTCCATGGTGGCAGGTTTTATTATATAGTACTTTGCATGTTGGGTTGCTTGTTAGTATAGTATTATCATATCTACCAGCTGATACTGTGGAGCAGGTATTAGCGCCATTAACAAAACAAGTCTTTACAACGGAGGTGGCTCAATCAGTCTGGATATTATCACCAGTGGTAGCAATGATAGCGTTCAAAGGTACTGGCTCTAGAAAACGTAAGAAAAGAGAAATAGCAGACGAAGAATAAAAAAATAGGCTATGAAATAAGCCTAGATAATTTTGCTGGACGTAATAATATTACGTTTTTTTATTAATTTAGTAGTAATATAAATGCAATCCCGCCAAGCATGATAGCAGCTCCGAATATTCTATATTTAATATTAGTTTCTTTAAAATAATAAGCACCTAGGACAATGCTACCAATAATTAAGCCACCTCTTTTAATAGCGATGGCATAGGAGACGAATGTAGTTTCTAAACCTATTAAAAATAATATATTAGCTACAGCTGTGATGATAGCGGCAGAGATAAGAAGAGGGAGGTGACCAGTAATCATTTTCTTATAATGGTGACGATGTCTCATACCCATCCAGATGCTCATAAAGATTGCTTCTATCAGAACGGTTGCGAATAAATAAAATTCTATTGAACTTTTTTGCATGGCCATTTTAGCGAAGTTAGCATTGAAACTCCATATTAAAGCAATTATAATAATATAAAGGCTAGCCTTATGTGAAAAAATATTTTTTATTCTTGCCATTAATCCATTCCTAAGCTCCTCACCTTTTAATAATATAGCACCAGCAACAACTAATAGAATACCGATGATACCATATGTATTTGGTAGTTCTCCAAGAAAGAAATATGAAGTAGCAATCAAGAATACTGGAGTGAATGAAAGCAGGGGAAGGGTTGCGGATATTGGAGCAAGTTTTTCACTTTTTATTAGTAATATATTTGTTATGATAAGCAAAGGAACATCGATAGCAATAATCAACCAGAAAGTTGGATCAATTTCAGGTAATCCATTTTTCCATAAAAAAATTGCATAAATTGGTACAGAAAAAGTAGCAACCGCCCAAAAAATAATATTGACAGTGTAACTTTTTGTTGCTTTTTTCTTCAGCACATCTACGGATGGGTATAGTAGTGAAGCGATAATTATTAATATAAATCCACTCATTTTTTGAATTATTAAAAAGGTTAGTAACTAAGATTAGTCGCTATTTTTTTATTTGTTAATTAGTTCGTTTTGTTGATATTTATTCCAACTTCTTTCCATTCGGACATTACTTCATCAATATCAGATGAATTAACGGTAGTATGTTCAGCATCTTTATTGCTTATGTTTGCTAGTTTTACTTTTGCGGCGGCTTCATCCATTAGATCAATAGCTTTATCGGGAAAAACCCTGTCATGCATGAATTCTCCAGAAAGTTTCACACACCGAGCTAGTGCATCATCACTAATTTTTACTTGGTGATGATTTTCATATTTTGATCTTATGCCTGCTAATATTTTGATAGTATTTTCAGCACTTGGTTCGTTGACCATGACTGGTTGGAATCTTCTTTCTAAAGTTGAATCATGTTCAACATATTTTTTGTATTCTTCTATTGTAGTTGCTCCTACCATTTGGAGTTCACCACGTGCTAAGGCAGGTTTGAGAATATCGGCAGCGTCAATTGCGCCGGTTGCTTCACCAGCTTCAGCAAGTGAATGCATTTCATCAATAAATAATATAATTGTTCTTTTGGCCGCGATTATTTCGTCTACTAATGATTTCAATCTCTTTTCAAATTCCCCTCGATATTTAGTACCAGCAACCATTCCACTTAAATCCAAAGATAAAACTTTTTTGTTTGCTAGATGGGGGGTAACATCACCGGTAGCTATTTTGTTCGCTAATCCTTCAACTATTGATGTTTTGCCTACGCCAGACTTTCCGATGATTACAGGATTATTTTTAGTTCGACGAGAGAGTATTTGGATTAATCTCTCAATTTCATGTTCACGACCAATCACTGGATCAAGTTTGTTATTGATAGCTAGGTTAGTAAGATCTTTTGAATACATTTGTAGTACATTCATGCCGGATGTATTTTTTTTACTTTCTTTGTATAACCAAAAAATAATTACACCCAGTACTATGAGTATAAGTAACAATGATGAAGATGTTGCGCTTAGGTTGAACATAATGATTTTATTTTATAACCACTTTCTTCTTTTAAAAAAACTAAATACTAATATTGCTACAAAAATCTCAAGAACTAGTAAGGCTACAAAACCAAACTCCCATTCTATAATAGGAGTGCCTGGAGCACCAATACCTAAGAGGGTTGCGACAAGAGTTAGAACAAATATTACTACAGAAATAACTGTAAAAGTTTTCATGATATGGTTTAGGCGGAATGAAATTAATGATTCATTTGTATCATTAACTGCTTCGATAGATTCTTTGAAACTATCTAATGTATCCCAAATTTCTTTAACTTTATCAATTAAACTATTGAAGTATATATTTGATTTACTAACATCAAAAAATTGTAATTGTTTATTTGCTGCTTCTAATTTCTTAATAATATTTTTATGTGCTTGCATTGATCTACGGAAATTAACAACATTTCTACGGGAGGCTAATATTTTACCTACCATGTCTTTTTCTTTGCCACGAAATATTAATTTTTCAGTTTTATGAATATCAACACTAATATGATCAAGCATTGGGAAACAATGACCAACTAATTTATTTAGCATTTCGTATAGCACTATTATTACATTGTTGGAAAGAAATTCATTTTTTTCATTATGATGAACGGATTTTTTTAGATGGTTAAAATGACTTACTATAGTATCTAACTTTTTATCATGAATGGTTATTATATAATGTTTACTGATAAAAAAATCTATTTCTACTGCAGTAATTTCACCAGTCTTTCTATTATATAGGGGATAAAGCATAACTAAAAATATATGATCTTTGTAAACATCAATTTTAGGTCTTTGCCCATTAGTAATACAATCCTCAAGATTAATGGGATGAAAGTTGAAATTCTTTTTTAGAAATTTAATTTCTGGGCCATCACTTTTTCTGACGTCCGTTACATCAATCCATCGAATATTTTTTGCCCTAATTTCATTTATTGGCATGATTTTTATTTTTTGTTTTAGTATTTATATTGTAGCATACTTTAGCGATTTTTGCAAGTTATATGCTTTAAATAAAAAAGAGACGAATATGTATTCATATACGTCTCTTCTACTCAATTTTATTATGCTATCTCTATCTTCTACTGTGGTACACTGGCATTGTTGCCAGTACCGGACCATATACATCGTCAGTTAAGTCAATAACTCGACCTGTATTATAGTCGAAACTTTGGTTGATCCTTCTGAACCAACCTCGCACGAAGATTGTCCTCTCTCGTTGATCTTTTTTGTTTTTGATGAAAGCGTGTCCCCAGCTTCTTTTGGCTCCGAATTTCTTGGCACCAAAAGGTAAATTTACCCAGTTGAGCCCATCCAATGAATACTCAGCGCTAGAAAGCTCCCAATCTCTGGGTGCTTTATAAACTATGTATAGTTTCATTCCTCTACCTTGTATAGGGTAGGCACTGAGTAGATGGAGCCTAGTATTCCATTGATTAGATGGATATACCTTGAAAGCATCTTTAGAAGGGGGTTTGTTTTCAGGTCTTTCTAATACCTGAATATTTACAAAACGTCCACAGCTTTGGCAAATCAGCATAATAAAAATAACAAAGAGCATTAGTAGCGTATTATGGAGTTTCATGTCACTCCTCCTTCTATATGTATAACAATAGTTTCAGATTAAACAGACATTTAAATATATCATTGATATAAGGATTTGTCAATAGTAAGCATACTAACATTGATTAATAAAATTTTACCTTGATTTTTCATCAAAAATATGATATAATAATTATATAAATGAATTAATTACTATTGTTTATGCCAAACCCAATAAATAAGCCTGATTTATCTAGTCCGGATACTAAAAGGGGTGCAACTTCTGAAATTGAGGATATTTTTGAGCATGAAGATGCTAACAAAGTAGAACAACAACCCGAGCCAGTTGAAGTAAAAGTGACTTTACCTGAAGTTAGTAAAGAAATTACTCCAGAAAAGAAAGTTGAAAAAGAACAACAAAAAGAAAATGAAATCAATCAGATGCAACAAGCCCCTCCTCCCGTACAACCGGACCCAGTAGTAGATAAGACAACTGTTTCTGAAGAAAGAAGCGTTGATTTGATGAAAATTGAAAATATATTATCTGATCATTTAGATGAACTTTTTTTACAGATGACACCGCAGGAACAAATGGCATTTAAGAAAAAAGGAGAAGAGACGGCAGAAAAAGTTAATGAATTATTAAAAGAAACTAAAATTAAAGTAAAAGAAATTTTAGTATTAATTAAAGAATGGTTGAAAATAATACCTGGAGTAAATAAATTTTTTATTGAACAAGAGGCAAAAATTAAAACTGATAGATTACTAAATCTTAGAGAAAGAGAATAAAATATTTAGTATTCATATATTTAAGTGGTATCAATTATAGTTAAAAAATTATGAATGTATTTGCAAATTTGATGGAAAATTCTGCTTTTCCAATTATTTTAGTTGGAATTTCTGTTTTAATTGTTGCGATAAGTTCTTTTTTAATTATTCGTCGTAACATGAGAAGTCAAAAAAAATTACCTAATGCATTGCAAAAGGTAATGTTATTGATCACTCTACCAAAAGAGTCAGAGATAAAAGAAGGAGAAAATAAACAAGAGTCTGTTGAAGAAATGTTGGTTGAGGCAGAAGCATTTTTAAATGCATTAGGCGGTATGAAGGCTCAACGTGGCGCTGCTAGTATAGTTGGAGGAAGAACTGATAATTTTTCATTTGAGATTGTTGCATATGGAGGATTAATTTCATTTTATGTTGTTATTCCTAGATACTTACGTGATTATATGGAACAACATATTAGTGCTCAATATCCAGATGCGCAAATTGAAGAAACGGAAGAATTCAATTTATTTAGTCCCCAAAGTAAAATTGCAGCTACTACTCTAACATTTAAAAAGCAGTACATATTTCCCATAAGAACATATCGTGAGTTAGATGTTGATCCATTAAGTTCTCTTACTAATGTTTTATCAAAAATCGCTCCAGACGAAGGTGCGGTTATTCAGTATGTTGCCAGATCAGCAAAAGCAGAATGGAGAAATTGGGGAGCTCGTGTTGCAAAAGATATTCACAATGGTAGGGCGGTAAAAGAAGCTGTCGGAAGGAATGGTTTTTTGGGATTTCTTTTTGGATTATATAGAACTTTTGTACCTGAGAAAAAAAATGAATTAGACAAACAACATCAGTTATCAGCACGTGATGAGGAAATTGTAAAAAGTTTGGAAAACAAGGTTAGTAAGGCAGGGTTAGATGTAAATATTAGAATTATCGTTTCAACAAAGTCGCAAGAAAGATCACAAAAATATTTAAAAGATATTGTTGATTCTTTTAGTCAGTATTCTTCTTTTGAATATGGTAATGGTTTCGTGAGAAATGATCCGTATTTCAAAAAAGACCAATTAATATTGGACTATATTTATCGTACATTTAATAAGAAAAAATTGTTGGTACTTAATACAGAAGAGATGGCGAGTTTATTTCACTTTCCTTTAGTTACCACAGAAACTCCTAATATTCGTTGGTTAGTAGCACGTAAAGCACCAGCCCCAACCAATCTACCTAAAGAAGGATTGGTATTAGGTAAGAATCTTTATCGTGGCGAAGAGCATGTCGTTCGTATTAAACCTAAGGATCGACAGAGGCATGTATATGTAATAGGTAAATCTGGTGTTGGTAAATCTGTATTATTATCGAATATGATAATCCAAGATATTATTAATGGTGAGGGAGTCGGTGTTATTGATCCACATGGAGATTTGATTAATGATATATTAGCTCATATTCCTAAAGAGCGAGCTGAAGATGTTATACATTTCAATCCATCAGATCTTGATAGACCTATGGGTTTGAATATGTTAGAGGTATCTAGTCCAGATCAAAAAGATTTTGCGGTACAAGAAATGATTTCTATTTTTTATAAATTATTTCCACCGGAGATGATTGGGCCGATGTTTGAACATAACATGAGGAATGTTATGTTAACTTTAATGGAAGATGAAGAAAATCCTGGTACTATTACAGATATTCCAAGGATGTTTACAGATCCTGCTTTTCAAAAATATAAATTATCCAAAGTAAAAGATCATGTTGTTAGAGCTTTTTGGGAACAGGAGATGGCTAAGACTTCTGATTTTCATAAATCAGAGATGCTAGGATATTTGATCTCAAAAGTTGGTCGTTTTGTAGAGAATAGTATGATGAGAAATATTATTGGTCAGCCAAAGTCTGGATTCAATTTTGAAGAGGTGATGAATAACAAAAAGATATTATTGGTTAATTTATCAAAAGGTACAACTGGCGAAGTAAATAGTAGTTTGTTAGGTTTAATATTAGTATCTAAGCTTCAGATGGCTGCAATGAAAAGAGCATCGATGGCAGAAGAAGATAGAAAAGATTTTTACTTATATATTGATGAGTTTCAAAATTTTGTTACAGACAGTATCGCTACAATTTTATCTGAAGCTAGAAAATATCGTTTGGATTTAACTATTGCACATCAATATATTGGACAGCTACTTCAAGATAATGGGGATTCTAAGATTAAAGATGCTGTATTTGGTAATGTTGGTACTATGTTGGCTTTTCGTGTAGGCGTAGATGATGCTGAAGTATTAGCAAAAGAATTTGATCCAGTATTTAATGAATTTGATGCTATTAATGTAGAGATGTATACAGCTAATGTAAAATTATTAATTGATAATACTACTTCCAAGCCATTCAATATGATGACTTATCCGCCACAACCTGGTAATCCAGAAATAGCTAAAAAAATAATCGAATTATCTAGATTGAAGTATGGTACTGATCGTAAAGTCATCGAAGCCGCAATGGCGGAAGTATCTAAGTTGGGGAATACTAAACCAGCACAAGGTCAGGCGACTGGTGAGAAAAGTATGTAAATAATTCATGAGTAATTATAATAAATATATAGCAATATTTATTATTGCAAGATTATTACTAATAATTCCGATTTTTTTTCTGTGAAGGCCATAACAGATGTTAGTATTTGTGGTGTACTTAATTAAGATGATGAAACTTATACTTTTACACAAGATATTTCTGTTACTGATCCCTGTATAGCTATAGCATGGGATAATATATCTTTAAATCTAAATAGTTATACTATTACAATTAGTAAGAATGGATATCAAATTGCAACTTATACAATTACGCTAGGAAGTTCTCAAATTTTAAATTTTATATTGATCACAAATTATAGTAGTCAGTTACTAGTTGTAGAAGAAGAATATGTTGCTCCAATTATTCCTCAGGTTAGAATAAATGAAGTGGATAACATATAGACATATAGTAAAAAAATAGTTATGATATTGGTATGATAAATTTATTAATACTATTTCTTTTATTAATTGGGATTTTAATAATATTTGGTACAGCAATGTATGCAAGTTTTAGTGCTGCTCCTTGGTTACCAGTTTTTAAAAAGGATATAAAAAGAATAATCCGATTGGCAAATTTAAAGCCAGGAGAGGTAATTTATGATCTTGGCTCAGGTGATGGTAGAGTTCTTATTGGTTTAGCGAATAATTCAGAAGCAAGTAGAGTTATTGGGTATGAAATTTCTTTTCTTTTTTATGTTATTTCATATTTAAGAATTCTTTTTTTAGGCTTATCAAATAAAGCTGAAATTATATTCGGAGATTTTTTACGTAGAGATTTAAGCAATGCTGATGTAATTTTTTTCTTTCTTACACCGATGGCAATGAAAAAATTAAAACCAAAATTTGAAAAAGAATTAAAAAAGGGAACTCGAATAATATCTTACAGTTTTTCAATACCGGGTTGGGAAAAATTAAAGGTTGATCGTCCTAATGAATCAGATATGCCTATACATATATATGTAGTTGACTAGATTGGTTATTTTAGATAGAATTGGTATGTAAAAAAAATACAAAAAGTCAACAAAAATACCAATAAAAACAAATAAAATATAAAATAAAAGAAAAAAGGAGACAAAATAATGATAAAACAAAACAAATTAAACCAAATACAAAAAATGCTTGATACAGCGTATGTCTCTATAGAGAATGCACGCCATCTTATGAATCAAATGGTTGGAAAAGAGAACCTAGAAAAAATTGATGTTTCAGATCAGGCAAAAGAAGTTGGTAAGGTAGAATTTAATGAAGGTGAAAAAATTGTAGAAGGTGTATTCGATGGTCAAAACATGATTGGACCTGATGGTAAACAATATAGTATCCCAGCAAATTATGCATCAAAATCAAAATTAGTAGCTGGTGATACTCTTAAACTTACTATATTACCTGATGGAACTTTTTTATATAAACAAATTGGTCCAATAGATCGAAATCGTCTGGTCGGAATATTGACTAAAGATGATACAACAGATGAGTATAAGGTAATAGTCGGAGAAAAAATCTATAATGTATTATTAGCAAGTATTACATATTTTAAGGGTGAGGCTGGTGATGAGGTGGTAATATTAACTCCTAAAGATAGAGAATGTGAATGGGCTGCTGTAGAAAATATTATTAAAATTAAGGATAAAGAAGTAAAGGAAGAAGCAAATGTTACAGCAAAAGAAGTAAAAACTGAATCCGTTTTGGATAATGTTGAGGAGATTGAAGATTTAGACTAGAAAATATAAATATATACCTAAATTTAGTTGATTTATTGTAGCTATTATTATAGAATATAAAAGCTAACAATAAGTTTATTAATTTATGTCTCAAGCTATATATAGAAAATATCGTCCAGCGCTTTTTGAAGATTTGGTAGGCCAAAATCACATAAAAGTAACATTACAAAATGAGATTGAGAATAATAGAATAGCTCATGCTTATTTGTTTTCTGGTCCTCGTGGAGTTGGTAAAACGACTACTGCAAGATTATTAGCTAAAGCAATAAATTGTGAAGACAAGAAAACAACTGAAGCATGTGATAAATGTAGTTTTTGTAAAGAGATAAATGCAAAACGATCAATGGATGTTATAGAAATTGACGCTGCATCTCATACTGGAGTAGATAATGTTAGAGAAAATATTATTGAGAATTCTAGATTTACGCCCCAGCATTTGAAATATAAAGTGTTTATAATTGATGAGGTGCATATGCTATCTTTATCAGCTTTTAATGCATTGCTAAAAACACTTGAAGAGCCACCTGAACATGTAATTTTTATTCTTGCCACAACAGAGATTCATCGTGTACCAGAGACAATAATTTCTAGATGTCAGCGTTTTGATTTTAAGCGTGTTAATATTAGCGATTTGATAAGTCGATTGAAATATATAGCTGGTAAAGAAAAGGTAAAAATAGAACAAGCATTATTAGAAAATATTGCCCAACGCGCAGAAGGGTCAGTAAGAGATGCAGAAGTATTACTTTCCCAAGTTCTTACTTTAGGAGAAAAAGAATTAACTATAGAAAATTCATCTATGGTGATACCTCGTTCTAATATCAATATGGTTGTTGAGTTATTTTTTTATTTATTAAAGAATGATGGCGCGAGTGCAATATCATTAGTAAATAAACTTATTGATGAAGGTGTTAACATTCAAGATTTTAATAAAGATTTAGTAGATTTTATGAGACGGGTATTACTATCTAAAGTTAGTAATTCCTCTAATGAATTATCTGGAATTTCTTTAGATGAAAAAATTATTAAAGATATTCAAAAACAGGTTATAAATATATCAGTAGGACGTTTGGTAAAAATGATAGAAATTGTTATATCAAAAAATAATGAATTTAAATATTCGAATATTATACAATTACCGTTAGAGTTAGCTATCTTAGAAATTGTTGATACGGAAGATGATTCTGAAAATGATAATTTACTCAGCCCGCCAAGTGGGGGACAGAAAAGTGACAAGACTAATATTGCTAAACCTAAAATATTAAAACCTAAATTAGCACCTGATAAAAAAGTAATTAAAAGTGAGACATTAACTAACAAAAGTAAATCAGTGCCTCGACCGGCACTTTTTGAAAAAATCAAAGAGTCATGGCTAGAGTATATTACCGGTTTAAGAGAGCATAATCATTCAATAAGTATGATCATGAAGGTTGGTGTCCCAGTATCTTTTAAAGATGAAACTTTAACAATAGGTTTTCGTTATAAATTTCACTCTGAAAAAATTGAGGAAGTGGAGGTTAAGAATATTATTGAAAAATATCTTGAAGAGCAGTTAGGTCAGCATATTAAAATAGCGGTAACTTTGTTATCGGAAAATGAATTTAATAAATATATTGATGAGCCTGATTTTTCCAGTAATACATCTAATGTATTAAATCAGGCCGTTGAGGCATTTGGCGGGGAAGTTTCAGAAGAAGAATTATAAAATAATGCGGGATCGACTACCTTCGCATATATGCTACGGCAGGCAGGTCTAATGGTAGGGTTATAGTTGTTAAATTTATTCTAAACTATAGTTCTAAATATTATTAATTCAATGCGGGATCGTCTAATGGTAGGACAGCGGCCTCTGAAGCCGCTAATCCTGGTTCGAGTCCAGGTCCCGCAGAATTTAAACAGTTAAAATATCATAAAATAAAAATATAATTAGGGCACTTGCCCTACTAATAATTGGGAGGTCCAGGCTTGCCTGCCGATAGGCAGGTCCCGCAATTTAATCAATAAAAAAAGTCCTTTAGTATTAAAGAACTTGGATTTTTTTATTTGATTGTTATACTTTTGGATAGCACTATTAGCTATTTTAAAAGCATTATGATAGGGTGTATTTGTAAAGAGTAATATAGTTACTCTTGTTTTTTTACTATAAATGTTATGAAAAATGAAAATACATCTAATTTTTATGGGCTCGGATTAGCTCCGAAACTTCTTGATATATTAGATAATAATAAGTTTACAACTCCGACGCCAATCCAAGAAAAAACTATCCCTTTGTTAATTGAAGGAAAAGATCTTATTGGTATTGCTCAAACAGGGACTGGCAAAACGTTGGCTTTTGGTATTCCGATGATGCAAAATATTGCACGTTTAAAAACACGTGGACTTATCTTAGTGCCTACAAGAGAGTTAGCAGCACAAGTTAATGAAGTATTATTACAGCTTGGTAAATCATTGGGTCTGAAAACTGTCGTTATAGTTGGTGGCGCTCCTTCACATCCACAGAAAAAAGCACTTCGAACTAAACCACATATTATTGTTGCTACACCTGGACGATTGATTGACCATCTTTCACAAAATAAATCATTACTAGAGGATATCGGTATTTTAGTACTTGATGAAGCGGATCGTATGTTAGATATGGGGTTTGCTCCGCAGATAGAAAAAATACTTATTAAAACATCAAAAAAAAGACAGACCATGTTATTTTCTGCTACTATGCCACAATCGATTGTTGCTATAGCTAATAAACATATGAGTTTGCCTTTGCGTGTAGAGATAGATCAGCCTGGTACTACTGTTAAAGAGATTGATCAAGAAGTAATTTTCCTCTCTGTTAGTGATAAGATAAAAATGTTAGAGATAATGCTCAATCGTTATCGTGGATCAATATTAGTTTTTTCTAGGACGAAACATGGCGCCAAAAAATTAACTACAAAGATTCGTGCTATGCATTATACTGTTGCTGAAATTCATTCAAACAGAAGTTTGGCTCAGCGGAAATTTGCTATTGAAGGATTCAAAAAAGGTTCACATCGAATATTGGTAGCGACAGATATTGCTGCTCGAGGGATTGATGTGAATAACATTGAGTTAGTAATAAATTATGATTTGCCAAGTACACCTGATGATTATGTTCATCGTATAGGGCGAACAGCCAGAGCTGGTAAAAAGGGTAAAGCAGTTTCATTTGCTACTATGGATCAGCAAAGAGATGTTCAAGATATTGAAAGGTTGATAAAAATGCAACTTGCTGTTGGTGCAGAAAGTTTAACACCAAAACCTGTACAACGAGGAGGACGTCAACAACGAGGTGGTAATTCTAATAACCGTTCAAACTCATACAAAAGAAGAAATAACTCAGGTAATTCTGGTAGATCACACAATAAAAGAAGATATCCAAAGTCTAAGGGGTTTAAGCGTTTTTAAAAAAACCAGCCAAAAAGAAGAAATAGTTAATGATTTTAAAAACACGTATTGAAATAAGTAGGTGTTTTTAGTTTAAAATAAAAAACCCGGTGCTTGTAAAAACATCGGGTTAACTTTTGATTATATCGAACATCTACTTAATAGATAGTTAAATACATCATCAACAGTATAATCATCATCTTCGTTATGCATAAGGTGCTGAAGAAAATCTAAATTCTGACCTTGTGTTACTATTGGTGGTTCGAGTAATCCTTGTAGTAGACGTTGACCTAAATCAACGGTTGAAAATAGACCATTACAGAGACATCCGCGTCCGATCGTATCTTCGATTCGACCTTCTTTGAAGACGTAGGCCTTTTCTGGTTCTGCGGGACATCGGTATCCTACCGTACCATTATCTCGAAGATAAGGTTGGATAAGTCCACCAATATCACATATTCGTCTACGTAATGTGTAGATTGTAGAATCTCCAATAGTGCCTGGTATCCGAGCAACTTTGAACGTAAAACCGGTCGGGGAAATACGTGGATCATTGAAGATAATTAGTCTTCGGTTATATGCTTCCTTCCGTATGTAATTACAGATAATCGTATTAATACCAGATATATCGCAGAGACTAAAGATGGTTCCTACTTGGATACCTATGGCTCCTAGTGATTGGGCTTGTGCTAGTGCTTCTGGGCTGGCACAAGCTCCTGCACGGTAAAAAGGGAGTCCAATATCTCTGAGTAGTTGGTAATCAAATTCATCACGTTTACCGTAAATTGGTTGACCGTCATCAGTTAGGATAACTTTACCGCGTGGGTTCATACTATGCCCACCAGCATCAGAGGCTTCTTCCACCCAGCCATCGATTTTTTGATCGTTGGATCTTGTCATCGCCTGTGCAATCACGGCTGATGAAATGATTGGGAAAAAGTAAGGTCTCTTAAGTTTTGGTAACGGACAATGCATAAATTCCCGAGGGTTGAATTTCATCAGAAATTTTTTCGTATTTTTTGCACCAATAACGTGGATCTCATAAGTTGCGGGATTATGTTTTAGCAATTGATCCAGAATGCCTGATATCTGTGTTGCGATACCAGCTCCGATAAAAAGGTAATTTCCATGCGCCAATAGCATACCGTATAGAGCGAAAATAAGTGGCATTTGTAGCTTTTCAAGGTAGTTAACACCTACCTTGCCTTTATGACCTTCTTTTGCTAACCAAATCTGACAAAAGTTAGAAATTATCACTAGCTCAATTAAATCCCGTGAAGGAGTTAAGGTAAAGTGTTCAATATATTTGAACGGTGTGGTTGGAGATATTCCGCCATCTACGTAATATCGTTCTAAAATTCTTGTGGCCATTTCTTGGTCAGGGAAAGCGGCCAAAGCTCTTCGGTAGTGACCACCAGGATCGCCGTTTTGAAGAATACGTGGCACTACAATGTGTATGCCTGTGCCTGAGACGACACCAAGTCCTTCTTCATGTTGGGAAACTTCACGGACAATTTTCTCTTGAGAGACATAGATGCCCATGCCACCACATATAATAGTTGGATGTCGGCGCATCCAAGTACGTATTTTTAGCCAAATGCGATGTATTAGTTTTGTTAGCACCAGGTGCGCTCCTTTCCTTTTATGTATATGTTAAAAAGCTATTTTTTTTAATAATATCTGTCATTTAACTATAATATCTATAGTATAGTTTTATGCAGTATTTAAGCCTAACATAGTCAAAATATGTTAACAAGTTTATTTTAAAGGCATTAATCATTAATTACTTGAAATAATATCGATATAAGTGTAAGCTAGTATAATTATTTAAATAGCTACTATATTTTAATGGGGGGATTTATATTTCGTTTCCTTTGTTATTGTTAAAAATATTATGAATAGAGAAATATTAAAATTAAAAAATGTAAATAAAACCTTTTTTGAAGAAGAAAATTTTGAAGTACTAAATGATGTAAGTTTAACTGCAAAAGATGGAGAGTTTGTTTGTATTTTAGGTCCAAGTGGTTGTGGTAAGACAATTTTATTGTATTTGATTGCTGGATTTTTAACCCCTACTTCAGGAGAAATAACTTTAAACGATAAAATAATTACAAAGCCTGGTACTGACAGAATGATGGTCTTTCAAGATTATATATTATTTCCATGGAAAACTGTATACGAAAATATTTTATTTGGACTTTATCACAGTAATATTGATGAAGATCAAAAAAAAGAAATAGTGATGAATCATTTGGAGCTTGTTGGATTAACCAAATTTAAAGATTGGTATATTCATAAATTGTCTGGAGGAATGCAACAAAAAGTCTCTATCGCTAGGGCTTTAGTCGTCAATCCTGAAATTTTACTTATGGACGAGCCTTTTTCTGCTATTGATTCCCAATATAGAAAATTTTTGAGACAGAGTTTAGAGAAAATTTGGCAGCAAAAGAAAAAAACAATTATTTTTGTAACTCATAGTATTACTGAAGCATTAAAATTAGCAGACAAAATTTACGTAATGAGTGCTAGACCAGCTGTCGTAAAGGAAATTGTGGATATTAACTTGCCAAGACCTAGAGATAGGTCGAGTAGAGAATTTATAAATTTAGCAGCAGAATTAAATAATCTAGTTTTAAAAGAGTTCGAATTAATGATGTCCAGTCAATCTACTGAGAAATCATTAGGAGAGCTATTGAAAGGAAATTTTTAGTATGTTTAAAAAAATGTCAAAAGTAGAGCAAGTTTTAATAATTGTAGCTATAATAGTGATTTGTTTTTTATTATTTAGTTCTAATACTACAGAAACCAGACCAACTATAAAAATTGGGTATAATAGTCAAAGTGTAAACTATGGTCCAATGATGATTGGTATAGAAAAAGGATATTTTGAGAATGATGACTACAATATTGAAGTAGTAGCATTAAAGTCAGGAAAAGATATCAGACAAGGCGCGGCTACTGGTCAGTTGGACTTAGGATTATCTAGTGCGTCAAATTTTTTCACTATTATTGCGGCCGATGCGCCAGTAAAAATTATTGCTCCTGTTGCAGTTTCTAATACATTGTTATTCGTAAGGCCTGACGATGGTATTGAAACTTTTGAAGATTTAAAAGGTAAAGTAATACAAGGAGGGAAGTCTGGCCAATCTGAATTTGTTTTTGTTAGGGCATTAAAAATTGAAGGTATTGATATTTCGGAGATAGAATTTCTAGATATTGATAAAGGATTTAGACCATTAGCTTTGATGGAGCAAAAAGTATTAGATGCTATACCTGGCAGTAGTTATAACAAAGGTAATTTTGATGATTTTGGAATAGCGGTTCATAAAGAATGGGTAGAAAAAGGTTATGGAGATACATCTTGGCCAAATACGGTCATTGCCACTAATACCGAATTTCTTGAAAATAATAATGAGGTTATTGAATTTATTCTTGGTGCATTGATTAAATCGCATGAATATTTTGAGAATAATACAGAAGATTCCGCCCAGTTAATAGCAGACCATATAAATCGAGAAAGCTTGGAAACAGCAGAATATACAAAAGAAGAGGTACTAATCTCATTGAATAGTGGTCTTAATTTTTCGTTATGGTATGACCCATCACAATTAGTGGATATGGCGCAAACGTCTTTCGAAAGTGGTGCACTGGAAAAGAATTTGACTCAGGATGATTTATTAGATTTGCGATATGAGGAATTATTAAAGAAAGCGCAAGATGAAATATACGATCAAGATTAAAGACAAATTATTAGCAGCAATTCCATTCGTATTGGTATTAGTCATTTGGTATGTATTTTATTATTTCAAAATAACGCCACAGTGGTTAATACCATCTCCGCAAGAAACTTTCGTTACTTTTGTTGAATTGATCAAGGATGGAACAATATTTGAATTAGTGTTGGTCAGCGCCTCTAATGCTATTCCTGCTTTTTTATTGTCATTAGTAGCTGCAGTATTATTTGGTACTTTGATCGGGATTAATGATACGATTAGAAAAATATGTTTTCCTTTTTTATCTGCATTTTACCCAGTTCCATCTTTGGCTTGGTTGCCATTGATAATATTGTTTATAGGATTTACTAAAGAAGCAATCTGGTTGGTAATATTTATTTCTAGTTTTAGGAAAATAATTTACAATGTTATAGCTGGCGTTAGGAATGTGAAGGGGAGTTGGATTTTGGCCGGTAAGAATTTGGGATTAAGTAAATTCGAAATTGTGATGAAGATCATTTTGCCCGGAGCTTTCCCCCAGATAATGACAGGAATAAGAATGGGGTTTGGTTCTTCGTGGAGATCATTAATAAGCGCAGAGATGCTTATTGCTACTGCAGGTGGACTTGGTAAATTTATATGGATGGCACAATGGTTTCTAAGTTTTGAAAAAGTAATTATCGGTATAGCTATCATTGCATTGATTGGGCTGGGTATTGAGGAATTAGTATTCAAAAAATTGGAGAAAAAAACACTAGAAAAATGGGGTTTTATTAAAGAACAAAGTAGTTAGTCTATATATTTGCTATTTTTTAGCAAATGGGGCACAATATGGGTAGAATAACATATGGACGGAACTATTAGGGAAAATATAAACATAGGCCAAGACGTGGCCGTGGTAAAAAAAGAAGACCAAAGAACCGGACAACTAACCCAAGGTGTTGTTCTGGATATTTTAACTAATTCAGCAAATCATCCTCATGGTATCAAAGTGAGATTAGAGTCGGGAATTGTCGGAAGAGTTAAAGAAATTTTATAAATAATTAATTCCCGTAAAGTCAGATTAGGCTTTACTGGAAACTAAATAGAAAAAATATATGTACGATAGAAAAGAAATGTTTAGGACTACTTGCAGTGACTGTGGAGATAGCTGTGAAGTACCTTTTAAACCAACTGGTAGTAAGCCAGTATTATGTAGCTCTTGCTTTGGGCAACAAGGCGGAGGAAGATCAAATGGTCGTGACAATAGATCAGGTGGCGGACGTGGTGGTAGATTCGGTGGTCGTGACAATAGATCTGGTGGGAGAGATAGAGGTGACCGTGAAATGCATTCAGTAATTTGTGATGACTGTGGTGATAATTGCCAAGTACCATTTCGACCAACTGCTGGTAAACCAATTTATTGTGATAAATGTTTTGGTAAGCACAATGATCGTGGTGGAAGAGGTGGAGACAGAAAAGGTGGTGATAGTTTCAGAGAAAAGCGTGGTGGTGGAAACAATGATAAAATGGCAAATGAACTTAGTTCTATGAATAGTAAGTTAGATAGACTAATAACTTTGCTTGACCCTTCAGCTAAATCTGAAAAGAAAACTACACCAAAAAAAGTTAAAGATGAAACTGTAGCTCCATTAGATCTAGACCTTGATGTTAAGCCAAAAGCAAAGACTGCAAAGAAAACCGTAAAGAAGAAAGCTGTTGCAAAAAAACCAGCTAAGAAGACCGTTAAGAAAAAAAAGTAAATTAGATAGATTAGAAAAAACTCCGTCCATTAAGTTGGGCGGGGTTTTTGGGTTGATTGTTTTATTTGTACTTTCTGACACCAGAAAGTACCAAAGAGTGCTGGGGGTTTCAATGCGCGAGCAGATAAATATAAATTATATATAAAAATGGCTTAGAGAAACCCCCAGACCCCAACTCATTAACTATTATCTTTATGTATAATTTGATTTTAATAGTAATAAAAAAGTGGGTCTGGAAATTTCCAAACCCACAGTATATTCTTTTGACGAGATTATGCCTCGCCGCGCATTTGGGTATTCATATCTACCCATCCTGCTATGAATGTCCGACAGTAGCGCATGAACCGTACTAACCACCATCTCTTGAAAGAGGTGATCTTGTAGTATGGTTCGTCAGCCTGATGACCGCGTAGAATTTTTTGATAGAGGGCTTTGACATTCTTGAAAGTGTCACCAACTATCATAATTTCAACTACATTTTTCCTACCGATCCTACTTGTTTCTGTAATCAGACGTACAAGGGCGGAAGTGTGTCTAAAATCGTAATGTTCACCACAATCAATTATTTCATGATGGTTAACATCAGTGATTCTGATGAAAAATGTTACACGAGAAATTGGCAATGAACAGGGAACTTCGTTTTCTTTGATTTCGATGTAGTAATCGAAATTTTCATCTCGTATGAGGGTACTAGTCCCATTTGGGCTGACCAATTTATTATGTCCAAGACCTTCTTGGATGGTCCAGCCATTAGGAAGCTGATTTGTGTCAATGTACAAACGAAACATTTGATACTCCTTACCTCTTTTGATTGGTTCTGGGTGTTACCCATCATCCATCGCTAGTAGGTAATAAAAGTGTTGTAAATCATATCTCACGTTGTGTGAAATATAACTATGTATGATAGTACTGTTTAGGCATTTTGTCAAGGGTAGTTTGATTTATATCTTAAAATAAGAGAAGATAGGACTATGAATAATAACTTACCAACATCAGAAGACTTCCAACATATCAAAGAAAAATTGATTGACTATTTATCTAGGCAGGGTTTCTCAGAAGCTAAGTTGATCCAGAAAGTTACTGATCTTAAACGTCGTTACCCAAAAACAAAAAGGTATTTTTTTTATACTAAAGAAAATATTATAAAAGTAACAAATGAATTGAAAGATTTGGGCTTAATTAACGATCGAAAATATGCTGAGAGTGTATTGCGACAATTGAAAGATAGAAAAGATGGTATTCAGCGAATTCGCCAAAAAATGTATACTCGACTTATTCCTACAAGTATTATTAATGAAGTATTAGGGGAATGGCAGGATCAGGGCACTAAGCAGGATGATAGTATAATTATTAGAGATGCAAAAAGGAAATATGAAAGACTATGTGAAAAGCATCAGGCAAAAAAAGAAAAATATACTATTCAAACAAAGTTATATGCTTTTATTGCTCAGAAAGGATATACACCGGATCAGATTAAAGAAATAATTGGAAAGATTTAATTATATTATTTTTTGTACTTTCTGAGAAAATCTCAGCCTGCCCGCCTCTGGCGGGACCCCAAAAGCATAAACTATCTAATAGGGTAATAATTATTAGAATAAAAACGATATGTTGATTTATGATATAATGTATATATGGGAAAAAATTTTGTAATATATTTTTTTATTTTTGTAGTAGGAATTATTGGTAGTTATATACCATTACTTTGGGGTGATAGTCTTTTTTCTGTTTGGTCAGTCATTTTATCTGGGGTTGGTGGGTTTGTTGGAATATATGTAGGATTTAAATTAAATAAGATAATGGGTAATTAGATATATTTAACTGATGATATTTAGTAATAACTGTATGAGACTACCAATAAGAAAACAAGGAAAATATTCTGATAAAAAATCAGATTTATATATAACGGAAGAAAAAGCGCAAAAGTATAAAGAGGAGCTAGATAAGCTCAAAAAATTTTTTCAGCCACATACGATTATAGAAGTTAAGAGGCTTGCGGAGATGGGAGATTTTTCTGAGAACGCTGCCTATCAAATGGCTAAGGGGAAATTGCGAGGTATTAATTCACGAATATTAAAATTAGAGACAGCTATTAATAAAGCTATAGTTATTAAAGTAAGTAGCCAAACTAATATAATTAACATTGGTCATAGGGTTGTTGTAGAGATGGATGGAGTTAAAAAAGAATTTAAAATACTTGGTTCAGCAGAATCAGATCCAAGTAAAGGAATTATTTCGCACACTTCTCCTCTTGGTACAGTTTTGATTGGGAAAAAAGTAAATGATATATTCAATATAGAGATCGCTAATAAAGAAGTTAAGTGTAAAATATTAAAGATTAAATAAACAAGCTTGTGAGTTTAGCCACAGGCTTATGTTGATTTTTGGTTGAAATATAGATAAGATAGGGGTATATTTATAAACTAATTAATTGATTCAAAGATATGAAGAAAAAATCTGTATTAAGTATTATAATCATCCTATTGATACTAGGAATATTTGTTCCAATTTTAGTTGGTTTGTCAGCTGATTGGCTTTGGTTTTCAGCTCAGGGGTTTGCTACCATCTTCAGTACAATATTATTAACCAAGATCATCTTAGGGGTAATAATAGGTTTAGTTACTTTTGGTATTATTTATCTTAATTTTAATATTGCTCATCGCCGTACCAAAGATCAGCCTGTTATTCTCAGTAATCTACGTCCTGGTTTAGATATATCCAGAATTATATACAGATTATTATTGCCAATATCATTAGTGATAGGAATATTGACTGGTATAGTTGGATCTGGTTATTGGGAAGTAGTACAACAATTTATTCATAGTGTAAGTTTTGATGCTGTTGATCCTTTGTTTGGACGTGATATTTCATTTTATTTTTTCACTTTGCCAGCTATAAAGATGTTGATAGGATTTTTGTTTTGGATAACAATTGTCTCAATATTAGGAGCGTCTATTCAATATTTGGTTAAAGGATTAATGACTATCAGAGGCAAGAGGATCGAAACAGCTCGCATAGCCAAAAATCATCTTTCTGTTTTGATGTCAATATTTTTCTTAATTATGGCTGGACATGTATATTTTAATAGCATGACTAATTTATTATATTCTAATACGGGTCCTTTTGTTGGTGCAAATTATTCTGATGTTTATGCTACTTTACCTATACAATGGGGACTACTTGGAATTGCTTTGTTTATCGCAATTATTTTTCTTGTTACCCTCCTCAAGCCAATCAAGCGGTTAGTACCTTCTATGATAATAATTTATATTTTGGTTTCTATTTTAGGTGGAGTATATGCATCAATAATTCAGAAGACAGTAGTATTACCTAATGAATTAGTAAAAGAGACTCCATATATAGAAAGGAATATTTTTGCAACTAGAGCTTCATTTGGATTGGATCAGGTAGTTAAGCGTGAACTAGGTAATGAGGAAACAACATTGACCAGTGAAGACATAAAAAATAATGAATTAACTATTAAAAATATTAGGTTGTGGGATAGGAAGCCTCTGTTAGATACTTTTGGTCAGATTCAAGAAATTCGAACTTATTATGATTTTGTTTCTATTGATAATGATCGCTATACAATAGATGATGAATATCGTCAGATTATGGTTTCGCCTCGTGAGTTAAATACTGCTAGTTTACCATCTCGTACTTTTATTAATGAGCGATTGGTCTTCACACACGGTTATGGTTTAGCCTTAGGTCCAGTCAACGAGGTAACCAAAGAAGGTTTACCGTTATTATTTGTAAAAGATCTACCACCAGTCTCAAGTACTGAATCTATTAGTGTGGATAAGCCAGAGATATATTTCGGGGAGCTTTCTTCGGATTATGTTTTTGTAAATACAGGAGCCGATGAATTCAACTATCCATCTGGTGATGAAAACGTATTCACTAATTATGAAGGGGAAGGTGGAGTTGCTCTAGATTCCTTCTTAAAGAAAGCGCTATTCGCTGTGAATTTAAATTCATTCAAGATATTTCTATCCAATGATATTAATAATGATAGTCGTGTCTTGTTACATAGGAATATTACTGATCGAGTAGAAAAAGTAATGCCATTCCTAGAATACGATGGTGATCCTTATCTTGTTATTACTGATGATGGGGGATTGAAGTGGATTTATGATGCTTATACTATTAGCAACGATTATCCTTATGCTAATTCCGTTACAGCGATTACTACCAATAGTGAAGTTACTTCAGCACTCTATACAACCAAGATTAATTATATTCGTAATTCAGTAAAAGTTGTGATTGATGCTTATAGTGGTGAGATGAAGTTCTATATAGCTAATGAGCAGGATCCAATTATTCAAACTTACGCAAATATTTTTCCTGATACTTTCGAATCTTTGGATACTATGTCTGATGATCTTAGATCGCATATTCGCTATCCAGAAGATATTTTCAAATATCAGACAGAGATTTATTCTACTTATCATATGGAACAACCTCAGATTTTTTATAACAAGGAAGATAAATGGGAAGTGCCACGTATTAGTGAGGATCGAGCCGATCCAATGATGCGTCATATGATTATGAAGTTGCCGGCTGAGGAACAAGAAGAGTTTATCTTGATGCTACCTTATACTCCTCGTAGCAAAGACAATTTGGCAGCTTGGATGGTAGCTAGGTCTGATGGAAATAACTATGGCGAGTTGGTTGCTTATAGCTTCCCCAAGCAGAAATTGATTTTTGGTCCGAAACAGATAGTTAATAGGATTAATCAAGATGCTGATATTTCTAGGCAGATATCTCTTTGGGATCAACGTGGGTCAGAAGTTAACCACGGTAATCTATTGGTTATTCCTATCGAAGAATCATTGATTTATGTACAGCCATTATACTTGAGAGCAGAAGGTGGTAAGATCCCAGAATTGAAACGAGTAATAGTAGCTTATGAAAATCAGATAGCTATGGCTGAGACTCTTGGTGGAGCGCTGGATATTATTTTTAGTGGCGTCGTCGCAGCACCGACTACTGATGATACTATTGATACTTCAGTGGATACGGAAGTAGTTACATCAGCTGATCTTATTATCCAAGCCAATACTCATTACCAAGCAGCTATAAATGCGCAACAGCGTGGTGACTGGGCGACTTATGGTCGTGAGATAGAAGCTTTGGGAAATGTGTTGGATAAATTGAAATAATAGAATAGTTTTAGATAAAAAAGCTTGTGAGTTTAGTCACAAGCTTAGGTCGATATTTATATAGCACGAATGGTCGAACTGGCTAGGGGAGTGATAATACGGTTATTGTAAACCGTAAATTTTTCCCCAATTCTTCGGTGTTTCAAATCATCAGTGATTCGTAGTGCGACTACATACATAAAATCTTTGTCACCAGGTTGGTGATGAATGACATTTGTATATCCACCGGAAAGTTGTTGGTGGACAGTATAGTGTCCATCCATCAGATCAGCTATGATAGTCGACTGGACGAAAAGGGGATACCCTTCATGCGTCAGTGATGTAGCGCCGTCTGCACCAGGGACAACTGAGTTGGAAAGTATGAAAATACCGCCAAAGACGTAGATAAAACATAATGCGATTAGGCATTTGTCGAATTTCGTGAACATTGCTATTGCCTCGCTTTCTTTTGTTTTTTGTTTGGAATGTGCAATATACAAATATACCCCATACATGGGTATTGTCAATCCTGTTTTGAAGGGTAAAAACTAATTACCTCATTTGTTATAATCAATCCATATGAATGGAATTTTTAGGTAATTAGATATGGTATACTTTAATCATGAATCCACAAGAATATTTAGAAAATAGAATAAAAGACTGTACGAAATACAAACTTAGTGAAGCAGATGAGAAGTTTATAAAAGATAATTCTTTGAGAGAGTTTCTTTTTAAACAGATGACACGAAAAAAATTTAGACGATACAAGCTTACAGATCTGACGAAAGAAAAGATTAATGAAGCGCTTGATTATTGTATGTCTGACAACAAACCAATTATTTTTCGTTTATGGTTTGGTGGTTATAAATTATGGCGTTATCCGACTACCCCAGAAGTTGAATGGGCTGAATTTTTTGTGTTAGCACATTATTGTGAGTTTTTGGCTCCATTGATAGCTACTTATAAACCCGGAATAAAATTGTTATTTACTTCTGATGATGTTTTTGTAGAAAGATTGAATAATATTCCCAAGTCAGATACGGATGCTTATTATAATTCCTTTCAAAAATTATTAGATGAATTTAGAAAGTATTTCCCTAAAAATTTTGAGGCAGATATGATTAGACATAGCGCATTATATGATTCAGAAAAAGAATTTGAAGTAGATTTTACTGAACAGGTTACTATAGCTAAGAAAACTTGGAAGAGTAGTCGAACGCTTGAACAGATAGCTTCTAAATTTCAAATATCAAAGATGAATATCAAGTGGGATGGTGTGGAAGATCTAACTAAATTATCGGAAGAAGATAAGCAAAAAAAGATTGAACAAAGTATTATCTATCATGATGCGTTGGTCCAAATGCCGAAGATACGAGCTTGGGGTTTTACACCAGATAAAATAGCTATTTCTAATAATCCTTTTCCTGGAGGAATTGCCATTGGTGCAACCAAAAATTCTATTGTACGTTTTTGGGTAGGGACTGGTGTTTTGGAAACAAAAGATGATACTTATGCAGATCGTATTTTTTCTATCCAACAATATGAAGATAGTAAAGATATATCTTGTCAGGAAATAAAAGTTGATTTTATTCCATTGAAAAATTTTTCTAGTGTTAAACTATATAATCAAAAATTTGAATTTGCTAATAAATAATTACATTTAGAATTATGAATGGAATTTTTGGTATCAACAAATAGGTGGGGCCTACTTCGCATGATATTATAGATCAGTTGCGTTGAAAGGAATGGGTGATTTTTCTAACTAGGGGATGGTTGACAATTGGTTGACAATAGTATATACTGTAGTTGACAATTGGTTTACAATGAAAATATGATAACTAAGGAAAAAATATTAAAAATTGCTAAAGAAAAGGGAAAAGTTGTTTCATCTGATTTATCAGTGCAGTTTTCTGTTTCGCGCCAGTATTTAAATCGTTTAATAAAAGATCTTGTTGATACTAATAAACTCATAAAATTAGGCGTAACGCGAAAAGCTTTTTATGTACTTCCAGAATATGTAGAGGCACATCAAGAAATGTTGCCAGTTCGGTATGTAAAGTTATTTAAGAATAAAGGACTTGAAGAGCATAAGGTGCTTAATCAAATTGAACAAATGTTTCCGATATTAAAACAACTTCCAGAGAATATACAAAGTATTTTTACATATGCTTTTTCGGAAATGCTTAATAATGCAATTGAGCATTCTAGGTCTATTGCAATTGGCGTGGAGGTATCGGTGCTTAAAAATGAACTTTCATTTATTATCCAAGATTCAGGTATTGGGATTTGGCGTAATGTTATGAAGCAACGTGGCCTTAAATCGGAGATGGAAGCAATTCAGGATATTCTTAAAGGTAAAACAACTACTATGCCAAAATCACATTCCGGTGAAGGAATATTTTTTACTTCTAAAGTGGGAGATATATTTACTCTCGATAGTTTTGGATACCAGCTTATTATTAATAATGAGACACCTGATATATTTGTAAAAAAAGTTAAGAAAATAAAGAGAGGAACTCATGTATCATTTAAGATGTCTACAAAGTCAACCAGACATTTGAATGAAGTTTTTAAGAAATATACTAACCTGTCTGATAAAAGTGATTATGGATTTGATAAAACAGAAGTAATAATAAAGCTTTATGCTATTGGTGGTGTGCATATTTCTCGTTCACAAGCGCGCAGAGTATTAACAGGTTTGGAGAAATTTAAAGTTATTGTTTTTGACTTTGATAAAGTGTCTACAGTAGGTCAGGCATTTACTGATGAAGTTTTTCGGGTATTTCACCATAAGTATCCAAAAATTAAACTTGAGGTTGAAAATATGTCTGAGGGAGTTAAGTTTATGGTTGAACGAGCACAAAATGAAGCAAAGTCATTAAGATAATATGAATGGAATTTTTGGTATCAACAAAAAGGTGGGGCCTACTTCGCATGATATTATAGATCAATTGCGTCGAAAGACAGGCATTAAAAAGATTGGACATGCTGGAACATTGGATCCTTTGGCTAGTGGTGTTTTGGTCGTGGCGATTGGAAAAGAATTTACTAGGCAGATTGATACTATCGTTAAGACTGAGAAAGAATATATAGCTAAGGTAAAATTTGGTTTTAATAGTACGACGGATGATGAAGAGGGCGAGAAAGAAGAGATAAAAATAAGCAATGAACCGACTAAAGAAGATATAGAGAAAGTATTACCAAAATTTATTGGTGAGATTAAACAAATGCCACCGGTATATAGCTCGGTGAAAGTTAGTGGTAAACCTGCTCATCGTCGAGTCAGAAAAGGAGAGGATGTGAAGTTGGGAACTCGGGATGTATTTATTAAAAATATTGAGATACTAGATTATCAATGGCCGTATTTAGAAATCAAGATTGTGACTGGACCGGGAGTTTATATTCGTTCTCTGGCTAGAGATATTGGGAGTGAATTAAAAGTTGGTGGATATTTGAGCGGTTTGATTAGAACAAGAGTTGGGGATTATAATATAGATGATGCGGTGACGGTAGAGAAGTTTAATGGTTAATTACTTGTCATGCTGAACTTGTTTCAGTATCTTTATAGACCCTGAAATAAATTCAGGGTGACAAGAGAGAGTATATTTGATTCTTGGATTCCAGCCTTTAGGCTGTTACATATAAAACCCTAAAGCCTGCCTGCCGGCAGGGGTTAATTCTTTGTTATTATAATAGATGACAGAGGGGGGTGAATAATATATAATGTAGCTATGTTTTATAGTTATTACTTTATCGTAAATCCAGTGGCTGGTATGGGAAAAAAGTTATCTTTTGTAAGTGAGATAACTTCTTTTTGTCAAAGGAATTATTTGAACTATAAATTGGTAATGACTCATCGACCAAAAGAAGCTATAGAACTAGCTAGAGAGGCGAGTAAAAAATATGAAGTTATTGTAGCGGTTGGAGGAGATGGTACAGTCAATGAAGTGGTTAACGGTATAGCTGATACAGATGCAAAATTGGGGATTATACCTATTGGGTCTGGTAATGACTTTGCTAAACAAATGGGTTTGACATATAACTTGAGTAAAGATTTAAGAATATTGATGGATGGTAAACTTAAAACAGTAGATCTAGGCAAAGTGAATGATAGACATTACTTTATCAATGGTGTTGGTGTTGGGTTTGATGGAGAAGTAGCTTATCATGTTAGAGATTTTCTGAAATATGCAAAAGGTTTCTCTGGTTATTTACTTTCAGTATTTAGGACATTAGCTACATATAAATTTCATAAGGTTAAATTTTTTATTGATGGAGAGAAGGTAAAAGAAGAAAAAATATTATTGATAGCTACATGTAATGGGACTACCTATGGCGGAGGATTCAAAGTAGCTCCTTCAGCCAAAGTTGACGATGGTTTGTTTACCGTATGTTTTGTTAGTAAGATGGGTAAATTTTATGCGATGAGAAACATTCCGAAGATATTACAGGGGACTCATGTGTCATTACCAGAGGTTAGCATGTATACAGGTAAAAGTGTTAAAATTAAGTCAGAGAAGGAATTATTCTCACAACTTGATGGAGAGATACTACCGCCGATGAAAGAATTTAGTATGGAGATGGTTCCATCTAAAATTAAAGTAATAAGAAAATAATGACTAAATTTAATATTGAAAATTTTTTTAAAAAGTCCGGCAAAGCCGGATCCGGCTCCGCTGGAAAAAAAACCTGGGGGCAATTAGTTCGCTTTATCACTAAGCTCCAGAATATCATGAAAGCGGAAAATAAAGATAGTAAAGGTAAGCTACAAAATAAAATCAATGAAATTAAGTCTGACGAGCCATTTTTCGAATATCCTATTGTATATATACCACCAGTTGGAGAGTTGATTTTGGTTGGTGATACGCATGGCGATTCGGAATCTATTAGAGCTATATTGAAACAAGAGAATTTTATAGCCAAAGCAGAGGCAGGTAAAAAAGTTTATTTAGTTGTAACTGGTGATTATGCTGATCGCGGAAAAGAGGATGTACAGAATATTGAATTGCTTTTTATGTTAAAAGAAAAATATCCAAAGTTAGTTTATTTGTTACGCGGAAATCATGAAGAGGCCTCAATGGGTCAGCACTATGGATTGTTTGGGTCTTGTATAGAAAAATTCGGTTATGAGAAAGGGCAATTAGTCTTCCAAAGGCTAAATGATTTATTTGAAAAATTACCTGTTGTGGCGGTGACTGGGAATGGGGTGGTAGCTGTTCATGGTGGCGTACCTATCAGTACTATTAACTCGTTAAAAGAATTAAATGACGAAGATAATCTTACAGATATAAGATGGAATGATCCCACAGAAGAGATTGATCATTTTGTCTATAACTATAGACGAGGAAGTAATTATCTATATGGTAAAAAAACATTTGATAGTTTTATGAAGGGAATAGGAGCTAACGTTTTATTTCGATCACATGAATATGTTGCAAATGGTCATAAAAAATTATTCAATAATAAACTGGTTTCTATTTTTTCTAATGGAGGCGATAGTAAAGAAAGTGGATTTGCGGATTTTATATTGCACCCAAAGTATGTAAAAGTAGATCTGAGTAAGCCAATCAAAAAATGGTCAGACAATAATATTATAGAAATTAAGTATTAGTAAATTGAACGTTTTATAAAGGGGTTGGCTAGATTCTGTTGTTGTGCTATAATTTCGACTATTAAAAAGTAACCTTAAAAATGATGAAAATCGCTGATTTTCCAGTAGGACTTACGTTCGATGACGTTCTATTAGAACCACGCTTTTCTGATGTTGTGAGAAGTGAGGTAGATCTGAGTGCCCAGGTTACAAAAAAAATAAAGATTAAAATTCCCATTATAGCTGCCGCTATGGATACGGTCAGTGAATCAGCCATGGGGATTGTTTTAGGTAAATTGGGAGGTCTAGCAGTATTGCACAGAAACAACACGATCGATGAAGCAGTAACTATGGCCAAGAAAGTTAAAAGTAAAAGTTTAATTACTTCTGTTTCAGTTGGTCCGCATGATTTAGAAAGGGCAGTAGCATTGGATAAGGCTGGTGTAGATATTATTGTTGTAGATTGTGCTCATGCACATAACAAAAAAATCATTGCTAGTGCCAAGAAAATAAAGAAAAGTATTAAAGCTCAATTGATGGTAGGTAATCTAGCAACAGCTGAAGCGGCAGAGCAATTCGTCGGTTTCGTTGATGCTATCAAAGTAGGTATCGGACCAGGCTCTATTTGTACAACTAGAGTTGTAGCTGGGATTGGCGTACCACAGTTATCAGCAATACTTGATGTAGTACGAGTAGCTAAGAAAAAGAATGTGCCAGTAGTAGCCGATGGAGGATTAAAATATTCTGGAGATGTAGTAAAAGCTTTAGCAGCAGGGGCATCTACGGTTATGCTTGGATCAATGTTGGCAGGTACTAAAGAATCACCAGGAAAAGTTATTAAAATAAACGGTCAAACTGTAAAAGTATATAGAGGGATGGGAAGTCTAGGAGCAATGAAAAAAGGTCAGTCTACTGATAGGTATTTTCAAAAAGGTAATAAAAAGTATGTCCCTGAGGGAGTAGAGGGAGTAATAAAATATAAAGGTACAGTAGAAGAAGTAATATGGAATCTTGTAGGTGGATTAAAAAGTGGGATGGGGTATATCGGAGCGAAGAATATTGAGCAGATGAATAAAAAAGCTAAATTTATACGTATTACCAATGCAAGCCTAAAAGAATCACATCCACATACAATTACTATAAATAAAAAAGCACCAAATTATTAAATAAATATATGCCAAGAGAACATAATACACATAGAGCAGAATTACACGCCCATTTAGGGTCGTCTGTAGCACCATCTATTCTTTGGTCTATTGCACACCAACATGGTATCAAACTACCTAGTAAGGATTATTGGCATTTTGAAGATATGATTACGATGACTGGTAACGAGAGAAATAAATCTCTGGATGATATGCATAATAATTTGTTTTACTGGACTGAGTTGATACAGTCGTCGCCTAATGCAATTGAAGATTCGGTACGTAGTGTTATCGGTGGAGGATATAGGAAATGTAATTTAACTATTCAAGAACTTAGGTTTAATCCAATGTTTAGAAATAGAGGTGGTGAGAAAGATCTTGATCATATTATAGTATCTTCTTTGTGGGGATTAGACAGAGCAATGTTAGAATTCCCACAAGTACGAGCTGGAATTATACTAATGATGGATAGAACACTTACTTATGAACAAAACTCTATAATTGTAAAAAAAGCTGTTAGATATAAAGATAGTGGAATTATTGGGATTGATTTGGCTGGTCCTCAGAGAAAATCTTTTTCAATAAAAAAACACGCTCAATTATTTAGGCAAGCTAAAGCTGCGGGTATGGGAACTACTATTCATACAGGTGAACAGGGAAGTTTGTCAGAGATGAGGTATGTGGTTAACGAAATCAAGCCTGACAGAATAGGTCATGGCCTACTTTGTGTTAAGGATAAAAAAATAATGGATAGTATTGTAAAACAAGATATAGTTTTGGAGTCATGTCCTACCTCAAATATTAAAAATAGTGTTGTTAAGAATGCGGCTGAATTAAAAAAGATTTTTCATGCTTATCTAAAAAATAAAGTTAAGTTTACAATCAATACTGATGGACCAGAGATGTATGATTCAAATATTTGTCAGGAGCAGGATTTCCTAGTGAAGAAAAAAATACTTACACCTGCTGACGTAAGACAATGTAATAAGTGGGCTTTCGAAAGTACTTTTATCCAATAACAATATATTAATATGAGGGATGTAATTTTTGTTCTTGATTTTGGTTCTCAATATTCACATTTGATAGTTAGACGAATTCGTGAGATGGGTATTTTTGCTGAATTAATGCCCTATAATACGAAGCTTGAAGTTCTAAAAAAAGCAAAAGGAATAGTATTGTCTGGTGGTCCTCAAAATATTTCTGGTAATTCAGCATTAAAAGTAGATAGAGGCATCTTTAATTTGAATGTTCCAATTTTGGGTATTTGTTTTGGATTGCAATTGATATCACATCAGCTTGGAGGCAAGATAGAAAGATCTAGTAAGAAAGAATATGGACCTACGGTAATAAATATTACAACATCAGGGAAATTATTTGCTGGTATATCAAAAAAACAAATGACTTGGATGTCTCATGGCGATAAGGTTAGTAAATTACCGGCTGGGTTTAGGGCTTTAGCCAGTTCAGATAATTGTAAATATGTAGCTATCTCAAATGAAAAGAAAAACATATTTGGTTTGCAGTTTCATCCAGAGGTTTCTCATACTAAAAATGGTAAAAAAATACTAGGTAATTTTATAAAATTAACTAAGGCAAAAAAAACTTGGTCAATGAAAGATTTTATTGATAATAAAATAACAGAGATTAAAGACCAGATTGGAAAAGATAAGGTTGTTTGCGCCTTGTCAGGCGGAGTTGATTCATCAGTGGCATCTACTTTAGTAAATAAAGCGATCGGTAAACAGTTGTATTGTATATATGTAGATACAGGTATGATGAGACAAAGGGAGACAGAACAAATTATAAAGACGTTTAGATCTTACCAAAAAATTAATCTTAAAGTGATCAAGGCTGAGAAGTTATTCCTAAGTAAGTTAAAAGGTATAATTGACCCAGAAAAGAAAAGAAAAATTATTGGAGAAATATTTATTCGTATTTTTGAAAAAGAAGCTAAAAAGATAGGTAAAGTAAAATGGTTGGTGCAAGGGACTTTATATACAGATGCTATTACTTCTGGAGTTAGTGTAGGTAAAAAAGCGGCCGTGATTAAATCTCATCATAATGTCGGAGGATTGCCGAAGAAATTTGGATTTACTTTGATAGAACCTTTTCGTTGGTTATATAAAGACGAGGTAAGAGAAGTTGGTAAATTATTGGGTTTACCTGATTCTGTAGTTCATAGACAACCATTCCCTGGTCCAGGTTTAGCTGTCAGAATAATAGGAGATATTACCAAAGAGAAATTGGAAATTTTAAGAAAAGCAGATTGGATAGCAAGGGAGGAAATAGAGGCAAGTGGCTGGCACAAGAGGTCACAACAGTATTTTGCAGTATTACCAACTATTAAGTCGGTTGGAGTTCAGGGTGATGCCAGGACTTATGGTTATCCCATTATAATTCGCGCTGTTTCAACTATAGATTTTATGACAGTAGATTGGACACCATTCCCACATTCATTATTAAAAAAAATATCAGTCAGGATTACAAACGAAGTTAAAGAAGTAAATAGAGTGTTGTATGATATCACTTCTAAACCCCCAGGTACTGTTGAATGGGAATAGCATATTAGTTGACTTTGCATTATTGATAATGTTAGGCTATATTAAGATAATAATTAATATATAAAAATATGCCAGGTGAATTAAGAGAAATAAGAGAAAGTGTAGAAAAGGCTGAAAAGCCTAAGAAAGAAATTGAAATGATGGCAGATTCCGCAAAAAATGATTTGTGGGTAGAAGTAAGCCAAGGAGAAGTAAGTTCTGCTTCGATATTGGATGGGAAGGATGGATTCACTGATGAGAGCAGAGAAGTAATGAATGCACAGATTATGCAAATCAGAGAATTGTTTAACCAAGCTGTAGAAAAACTCGGTGATGGTGAAGGAGAATCGGAAGATGTTGGTGACGGTCTATTAAAAGGATTAGAAAGAGGTTATGTAGAAATGCTAGAAAAAAAGATATCTGATTTAGAATTAGTACTATAAATACATGTTAATAAAAAAGGCGGTTATATTACCGTCTTTTTTGATTGACTTAAAATATAATATTTGGTAAAGTTTGTTTGGACAATAATCTAATAAACATAAAAAGAGCAAATTAAAAATTATGTAAACCTTGACTTAGGAGGCAAGGATTTTTTTGCATGAAAATATATTTGTTGAAAATAAGAAATTTAAACTCTAAATAGAGGTACTAAGTGGTGGAAAATAGAAACAATGCTGTATTAGGTTGCCAATGGGGCGATGAAGGTAAAGGCAAAGTTGTTGATCTTCTTTGTGATGACGCTGATATAGTTGCTCGATTCCAAGGCGGTAACAATGCAGGACATACCATCGTGTTTGAAGGGAAAAAATATGTTCTTCATCTTGTCCCATCCGGGATATTCCGTCCAAATACTATTTGCGTAATAGGAAATGGTCCGGTGCTCGATCCATTCGCGTTTGTAGAAGAACTTGATAATTTGAAAAAATGGGAAGTAGATTATGAAGGCCGGATATTCATATCTGGAGCTACGAATCTAATCTTACCATATCATAAGATTATTGATGGTCTTCGTGAAAAGAGTCGTGGCGCTGGTTCTATCGGTACCACTAAACGAGGTATCGGTCCAGCATATGGCGATAAGACATTCCGTAGTCCAGTTATAAGTATAGCTGATCTAGTTGATTCACGAGATGGTTACAGCCGTCTTAAGGATTTGTTGGAAGTTAACCGCCTAGCTAAGGCACATTTACTTGATGGCCTTCCTGAAGAAGATCAGATTGACTGGGATGAGTTATTCAAATCCTTAGTGGCTATGGCAGATATATTCCGTCCAATGATGGCGGATATTTCATTGCTTATAACCGAAGCTTACAAAGCTGGCAAGAAGATTGTCTTCGAAGGTGCTCAAGGAGCAATGTTGGATGTAGATCTTGGTACAAGGCCTTATGTAACTTCATCGCATGTTATTACAGGCGGTATTTGTACTGGATTGGGTATTGGTCCCAGGTTGATCGGTGCAGTAACTGGAATAATTAAAGCATACACTACTCGTGTAGGTGCAGGACCTTTCCCAACAGAACTTTTCGATGAGACAGGTGCCTATCTTTATAAAAAAGGTGAAGAAATTGGAGCTTCTACTGGACGAGACAGACGTTGTGGTTGGTTGGATTTAGTTTTATTGAAGCATACTTGTCGGATCAACGGTGTTGATGATTTTGCTCTTACCAAGATAGATGTGCTGGACGGCCTTGAAGAAATTAAGGTCTGTGTGGCTTATATGCTTGATGGTATAAAAATCACTGAAATGCCAGTTGATATGGGTAGACTTGGTGACTGTATACCAGTCTATGAGACTATCCCTGGTTGGGAAGGTGAGACAAGAGGAGTTACTTCTTATGAAGATCTTCCTGAAGGAGCAAAAAGTTATATCAAATACATTATTGATGCGCTTGGTATAAATCCGTCTCTCATTTCCACAGGTCCTGATCGGGAAGAAACTATTATTCTCGAAAATCACTAAGTAATATTTATTACAAACCTCGGTTGTTACAATCGGGGTTTTTTATTATTTTAATTTTGTTTTGATCACTTCTCGTTACTCGCCTTGCCTGTCGGTAGGAAGGAATGATAGCAAAAAAATATTGTCATCCTGAACAAAGTGAAGGATCTAATTATAACAAATCAAGGTTAAAGATTCTTCGCTACACTCAGAATGACAAGTTTTACCACCATTGAGCTAAATCAGTCCAGTCTGAATTAATACTATCAATTAATCTAATTTTCTTTATTCTTAACCACCCTTTCAACTGCTTTTCCCTCATAATAGCGTCTTCTATATATTGATGCTCTTCATAATAAACTAATTTATTAAGATTATATTTAAATGTAAACCCTTTTTGTAGCTTATTCTTATGCTCAAATACTCTCCACTGTAAATTAGAAGTAACTCCAATATACAGAATTTTATTAGACCAATTTGTCATTATATATACATAATATTGTCTATTCATACACAAAATCCCTAATAGTTATTAGGGAAGTTATTTTTATTTTATCTAATTTAAATGAGTTTGTATAGAGGGTTGACAAATTGTATTAATGTGATATAGTGAATCGTTAAATAAAAAATAAACAAAGTAAATCACATTAAAAAGGAGGTAACGAAAATGTCGTTACCATTACCATTAACCGTCGTAGTTGTATTGTCGGATAGACATAGCCAACCCTATCCTGATAACTTTCAACGTAAGTTTGCAACTATGGTAGCTGCAAAATTTTCGGAAATCTTCGATAGAAATATTGGGGATGTATTGATAACTTTCACTCCGGAATTGACACCTACAGTGACTGTGGAGAGTGGAATATTTGTCTATTTTCCGGGTGGCAATGAGTCAATTTATCGTTCAGTGGAGCGTGTAATTGGAGAGGCTCGTGATAAGCACTTATTACCGGTTGTGAAGATGTATTTGATCCCACTTGATCCGGATAAGACCTGGGTCGGTGGACAGCTCGTAAGTACTGAGTAGTCATTTTGTACAAATATCGCCCTGTCTTGTTATGAGATGGGGTTTTTTTATTGACTAATATAATAAAAAAGCCTCAGGGATAAACCAAAGGCTTCTAAAAGATCAACAGGTGGAATCTAAACTATTTCAATTTCTTTCCACAACCAGTACAAAAGGTTCCTACCTGATTTTCCTCGCCGCAATCCGGGCAAGGATTACCAGTTTTCTTGGGTTGTAAGGCCCCAACGATAGATGTATCACTACATTGTGTGCCACAATCTGGACAATATTTTCCATTCATTGCTGGTAGAGGCATCCGACGACCACAAGAAGTACACTTATGGTTAGGATTCACCATATGATTACCATCAGCAGAAAGTCCAATAGCCATCTTAGTTTTGTTATTTCTTCCCATAGTCATTTTAATTCCTCCGAGTAGGTAGATGTGAAGTCTTACTGATTTAATAATAATTGACAATAAAATCTATCATATGTATTAACATTTGTCAATACATAATAAAAACCCTGATTATTTAGTAGTTAGGGTATTTTTATTGACCAATATAATGCAAAATGATAAGGTAATTTAATCACAAAAAATAGAACTTTAATAACAGAAAAAAAGGAGAGAGTAGTGATTATACGCTATACACCAGAACTCATTGGTTCAATATTCACAGATCAAGCTAAATTTCAAAGCTGGCTTGATGTAGAATTAGCCTTTGTCAAAATACGATGTGAACGAGGAGATTATCCTGAAGATATTTACCCAAGGATGGTAGTCCAGGCTAAGTTTGATGTTAACGAGATTATTGAGCTTGATAAAAAAATCGAGCATGATATGTTAGCATTTATTGAAAACGTACGCTCATATATGGATGAAGACCTTCGTAAATATTTCCACAAAGGACTAACTTCTTATGATATAGAAGTACCAGCTCAGTCAATAGTTCTTCAGCGTGCTGAAGAAATTATATTAACTGATCTTAATTCTCTGGTCATGGCCGTTAGGATGCAGGCTTCAAGGCATATGTGGACTTACCGGATGGGTATGTCTCATGGGAAAGATGGAAAACCAAGTACATTTGGTTGGTTGTTAAACTCAACCGCTTTAACTGGTTTTGAACTTGGTCAAAAAAATCTTCAAGAATGTTTTAAACAAACAAGGTTGGCAAAATGTTCAGGAGCAATGGGTAACTATATGACTATTACTCCGGAGCTTGAAGAGGCTGTTCTTTCAGAACTAGGTCTTATTCCTAGAGCCTCTACGCAGATTAATATGCGTGACGTCTTGGCAAATCTTCTCTCTCAAATCGCTACTATCGGTGGTGTGATGGAGAAGTTAGCAATCGATCTAAGATTGATGGCCACTAGTCGTTTTGAAGAAGTTTGTGAACCTCGTCGTAAAGAACAAAAAGGTTCTTCGGCTATGCCACATAAGAAGAATCCAATTATTCTTGAGCGGGTGACCGGAATGTCTTCTCTACTTCGTTGCTACGATCAAGCAATGAAAGAAAATATCAAAACTTGGTTAGAGCGAGATATTGCTCAGTCCAGTGTTGAACGCATTGCGATGGTTGACTCATTAGTATTGTTTGATTACATGCTTCAGAAAATGACTTGGATTATGAATAATCTGGTCGTGGATCGTGAAAACATGATCAGAAATATTGATGCATCATATGGTATCTGGGCTTCGGAAGATGTTAAACTAATGCTTTGCGATATGGATTTTGATACGGATGAAGTATATATATTCGTTCAGCAATGTGCTTTTACTGCCCTTGAAGATCGCGTGTCTTTTAAAACTGTTTTGCAGACTACAGTATTTCCGCCGGCAAACAAACAGTTCATTGACGTTGTTGATCTCAAAAAGCTTGATGAATGTTTTGATTATGTATCAAAGCTTGTAAATCTGAAAAAGATGTATGAAAGATCCAATTTAGATTTTGAAATTGCTCTTGAACCAAACTGTTAAATACAAAAAAATAACCGCCAGAGTTTAAACTTCGGCGGTTTTATTTTGCGTAAGAAAGAAATTATCTTACTTTCTCTGCTGGATCGTCGAATGATATGTAGACTTTATCATCTTTGCCACCATTTTCGACTGGATCAATCGGCTTAATGATGATGGTTCGGCTATTTTTTTCGAATCCGACAATATGTCCAGTGACTTCGCCATCATTCGTAAAAACCCTGATTTTTTTTGCGTGTCTTGGCATGGCGAGTTTTACGCCTCCGCCATCTTTTGGAAGTTGGGAAAGCAAATTTTTTGCAGTAGTGTGGATTTGCCTATTATCGGCTGTAGTGAAGCACATATAATCCCTCCAATGGAATAGTTATACTATTATCAATATCATTTGTTTTTTCTGATGATACATTTAATAGAACTATCCATCGGGGTTTGTGAGGAGAGTACTCGATTTTTTCATTAAATTCCTCTAATAAAAAGGTTTGCGATTAAAAGCTTATTTATGCTTTATTATTTTTTAGGAGCATCTTTGTAGTCAATTTGACACCTTACTATATATTATTATAGGTGTCAATGGGGTTTTCAGCAAGGTCTAAAAATGATAAAATTATTATAATATATGAGAATAAAAACAATAAAAACAAGGTTAGTATGTCCACCAAAGGACGACATATTTGAAGTTATCTCAAGGTCAATCAAAAGGATTTCAGAAGGATCTATTTTGGTAATTGCATCAAAGATTGTAAGTATTCACCAAGGTAGATGTATCCCAATAGATAAGGTATCTGATAAAGACGAATTAATTAAAAAAGAAGCTGATAAATATTTATCAAGGAAAGCTGTCCCAAAAGGATATGCTATCTTAACTTATAAAAATAAGCTATTAATTCCATCTGCTGGTATTGATGAATCTAACGTTGGTGATTATTATTTACTCTGGCCGAATAACTTAAATAAATTTACAAAGGAAATTTATAATTATTTACGTAAGAAATATAAGGTAAAAGATTTTGGCGTTATTATCTCAGATAGTCATACCGTACCATTACGTAGAGGGGTTATGGGGATTGCGTTATCATATTTTGGTTTTCGACCGCTTAATGATTATAGAGGAAAGAAAGATTTATTTGGTCGTAAGTTCGAAGTTGCCACTACTAATGTAGTTGACAGTTTGGCAGTAAGTGCAGTATTGGAGATGGGAGAGGGTACAGAACAAACACCATTAGCCATGATCACAGAGTTACCATTTGTGAAGTTTAGCGCTAGACCATATAAACCAAAAGATAAAAATAAAAAATTAGAAATTTCATGGAAAGAAGATTTGTACGGACCATTGTTGAATGCTATTAAATGGAAAAAATAATATGAGTAATAATAAACCCATAATTCAGTCATCGCAATATAAAGAATCTTTTTTTGAAAATATTATTAATCATCCTCGAAAATACTTTATAATAATATCAATAATTCTATTAGCAATAATATTTGGGGGCATCTTTTTTGATGCAAATGAATTTACTTTTTTTATATTTAAGTATTTATTAAATCCGCTATTATATCTAACCTGTTTTATTACCCTTATTTACATAATTTATAAAAGGATTGGTATAGGGAATATTTTGAAACATTGGGCACATTATTATAAATTTGATTTTGCACATGAAAATGTAAAAGAGAAAATTCAACAACGGTTTAATGAGAATTTAAGGAAAGGTTTTTTTAAAGCCAGATCAAATATTGAAGTATTTTTTTCACAGAAATTTTATATAAATGGTAAATATAAAGATCGTGATATAAAAGTATTTAGTATTATTGGGAATCCTAGTTTTTTGTCATATAATATTCCAACAATGGGTAATAAAAGAAAGTTTCATGGATATTGTTTTGAGATTTCAATAAGTAAAATTCCAACCCATGCGTTTATTACAAAAAATTTTTTAGGTGAAAAAGACAAGTTAGATATTGAAAGCAATGAGTTTGAAAAATTATATAACATTGACGTTTCTCGTAAAGGATTAGTATTACAATTATTAGATCCTGTTATACTAGAATTAATTCTTGATTCAGGTGTTACGGCGATTGAGTTTTCTGAATCAAGTATAATAATATATTCATTTAAAATATACGATTTAAAATATGAAACACTTGATCATATGTTAGAAAAAGGAATTAAAATTGCTGAACAGGTAGATAGAAATTTTCCATTAAGTAAGTATAATTAATATGCTAATAATAACAAAAAAATTTACGTTAAGACCATTCAAAAAAACTGATGCAAAAGATATTGCTAAGTTTATCAATGACAAAACTATTTATATGAATACTCTACATATTCCATATCCATATAGATTAAAAGATGCCAAAGAATGGCTGGCTAAAATTATTCCGCAATACCGGAAAGAAAAATCAAGAAGCTTTCATCTAGCCATAGAAATTAATAAAGAAGTGGTTGGGTGTGTTGGTTTGATGGAGATACAGGGTGGACATAAAGCAGAGCTAGGTTATTGGCTGGCGCGAAAACATTGGAAAAAAGGTATAATGAGTGAAGCGGTAAAAGAAATGATTTTGTATGGTTTTAAAAGATTTGTTTTAGTAAGAATTTATGCTCATGTTTTTAAACATAACAAGTCATCACAAAAGATATTAATTAAAAATGGTTTTAAAAAAGAAGGAATTGCAAAAAAAGGCATTATTAAGGACAGTAAATTTTTAGATGAAATTTTATTCGCTAAAATTATAAAATAATGGAAATAGAAATAAAAGCACAAGTAAAAAACTTTACTGAGGTAAAAAAGAATCTAAAAAAAATAGGTGCTAAGTATATTGGTAAAAAAAATCAGATTGATTATTATTATTCACTTTATAAACGCTCAATTGGCAAAAAAAGAGGTAGTGTAATGCGCGTTAGGCATGACAGAATTATTGGGGAGACTAGGCTAGAGTTTCATAAGCCTAAGAATATTTATGCAGCTGAAGAAATTGAATTAGAGGTACATAGTTTACCAATAGTAAAAAGAATACTTAAGGAAATGAAAGCTAAACAAGAATTTGTAATTGATAAAGAGAGGTTGGTATACAGGAAAGGTAAAATAGAAATTGTTTTAGATACTATTAAAGCCCTTGGCACTTTTGTAGAGGTTGAGATAGAGGGTAGGGATACCAAAAAAAATAGAAAATTGTTATATAAGATGCTTGATCAACTAGGAATAGAAAAAAGTCAGATATTATTACATGAAAGATATCATGGAATGATATTAAAAAAGAGGGGGATAATGCATGCATATTTTTAAATAGTTATATGGAAAAGATAAAAAAACAAATCGTTTGGGTTGGTCCGTTAATTATTGTTTTATTGGCAGGATTTTTTGGAATGAGCCAATCGGGTTATGAAAGCGATATATTAGGAGTGGTACAATTAATTTTTGCATTGTTCATTTTATTATTGTTTGCAATAATGATTTTTTCTTTTAGTTCATTTTATTCTTGGAAGACCACAGTCAAAAAATGGGTGAGTGATAACAATTTTAATTTAATTGAAGAGGGGAAAAAACTTCAATTGGAGCGCATAAATAGTAATCCAAATAAATCTTATTTTAATACCAGGAATATTAAATTTAATATTAATAATAAGTATTTTGTTTTTGGTAATGTAAAAGGTAGGAAAATTTGGTTTTACCCATTTATCGGATACCCTCCACAGGGATCATATTTGCAAACTTCAAAAAATCCATTCCATATGATTACAGATACAATATTACCAGTAGATAATTCAGTAGGTCATATTCAAGGTTGGTGTATGGAAATAGAAACAATTAAATTACCATTAACTATGGATGTATACAGAACGTATGTAAGGCCAAAGGATGAAATAGATACTGAGAGTAATTCATTTGAAAGACTCTATCATATCGATGTTAAAAATGGACAAGGAACTTTACAATTACTTGATCCAGTCATGATAGAGATAATTACAAGTTCCAAAATTGTAGCTTATGAATTTTCCGATCGTAGCGTAGCATTGTTCTATACTATGCATTCAATAAGTAGAGATAAAATTGATCAGATGTTAAATGTTGGTATTAAAGTAGCGGAGCAAGTAGATCGTAATTTTCCTTTAGGTAAATATGAATAGTAATAAAAAAAATTTAGAAAAATGGGCAAAAGACAAAGGGTTAGATTTTTTTGCTATTAATGCAAGGAAACAGATTAAAAATCGTTTAAAAATGAATCCTAATAAAAATTTTTTTGCCGCGAATGAAATTAGACAAATATTTAATAGGTCTAATGCTGTGATGATACCTGAAAAATATATTGACGGTCCTTATATTGAGGGATATATCAGAAAAAGGATGATATATATCTACCCAATTAAAGGAGCAATGTTTTTGTCTCATTTTGGTAGTAATTTTATTGGAGTATGTTTAGAAATAGGAACAAGTAAAATTCCTGTAAATGCTTTAGTAACGCGAAAATATTTATATGATTTTGATAAGTTAGATACTGAAAGTAGATATTTTGAAAAGTTATATGATTGCAACATCCAACGGGAAGGAAAAATTTTACAATTATTAGACCCAGTAATGATTGAATTAATAGAATATTCAAGTATCTCTGCAATAGAGTTTTCCGATTCAAGTATAGTTTTATATAGTATTATTTTCCCCCCGAAGATAGAAAAAATAAATTATTTAACATATTGGGGAATAAAAATCGCTGATCAAGTAGATCGTAATTTTCCTATGAGTAAATATGAAAAAAAATAACCAAAAAATTATAATAGTAGATGAACAAGATAGTATTATAGATTTTAAATATCGAGAAGTTGTTAGTAAGCAAGATATTTATAGAGTTTCTGCATTATGGATAACAAATTCCAAAAGCGAAATATTGTTAGCACAAAGAGCGTTTAGTAAAAAACGTAATCCGGGTCAATGGGGACCAGCCGTTGCTGGAACAAATGATAAGGGAGAGACTTATGAATCTAATATCATTAAAGAAGCGGAAGAAGAAATTGGTTTAAAAAACTTTGAATACAAAAAAGTTATGAAAGATAGAAGAACGGGTAGACTGGAAGGTTATAATTTTTTTTGTCAGTGGTTTAAGTCTATTATCGATAAAGATATTAATGAATTTGTTTTACAAGAAGATGAGGTAGAGAAGATAAAATGGTTTACTAAGGATGAAATTAATAATAAAATAGAAAATGACCCAAAAAGTGTGACTAGTTATATTGATTATTGTATTAATAATTTATGAATAAAAATAATCAAAAAAAAGATTTGTTTGATGATAAGTTGGCTAAAGATATAAAAGCTAATGCGCCTTTAGCTGATCGTATTCGCCCAAATAGTCTTGAAGATTTTGTAGGTCAAGAGGATATTATTGGTAAAGGAAAAATACTTCGTAGAGTGATAGAGAATGATGAAATATTTTCTATAATTTTTTGGGGACCACCAGGATCAGGAAAAACAACTCTTGCTAATATAATTGCTGAGATGACTAAATCTTATTTTGTAAGTATTAGTGCCGTAACTTCTGGAATTAAAGATTTGAGAGAGGCGGCTAAAGAAGCACAAGATAGGAGAAAGCTTCATAATGAAAGAACTATTCTTTTTGTAGATGAAATTCATCGATGGAACAAAGCACAGCAGGATGCTTTTTTACCGTACGTAGAGAATGGCACAATTACTTTAATTGGAGCAACAACAGAGAATCCTTCGTTTGAAATCATCTCTCCATTACTCTCTAGATCAAGGGTTTTTGTGATGAAAAAGCATGGAGTTAAGGAGCTTAGTAAAATCATAAAAAGAGCGATTTTAGACGATAAATTAGGCCTAGGCATCCATAAGGTGCAGATTGCTCCAAAAGCCCTAGATACGCTAATACAGGCCTCAAACGGGGATGCTAGAACTGCATTAAACGCCTTAGAAATAGCTGTAAAAGTTACAAAAGCTGATAATAAGGGCATAAAGCATTTGGACCTAAATACTATAGAAGATGCATTGCAACACAAGGCTTTGCAATATGATAAAAAAGGGGAAGAGCATTATAATGTCATCTCTGCTTTTATCAAATCTATGCGTGGCTCAAATCCTGATGGAGCGTTATATTGGTTGAATAGGATGGTAGAAGCAGGGGAGTCGCCTGAGTTTATAGCACGTCGGATGGTTGTATTTGCATCTGAGGATGTTGGTATGGCTGATCCGAAAGCATTACAAGTAGCGGTGGATGTTTTTAATGCGGTACGTCTTATTGGTTATCCTGAATGCCAGATAAATTTAGCACATGGTGTAGTCTATCTGGCGAAAGCACCAAAGGATAATTCTGCTTATCTTGGATTATTAGCATCAAAAAAAGATGTTAAAGAATCTATGAATGAACCAGTACCATTACATCTTCGTAATGCAGTTACTGATCTTATGAAGGATCTTAACTATGGAAAGGATTATAAGTATTCTCATGATTATGACAAAGAGGATGGTAAGCAAGATTATTTACCAACGAGTTTGAAAGGGAAAAAATATTATAAAGATAAAAAATAATATGAATTTACCACGTTTCAACGAAGTTAGTTATGCTCATTTTATTACCACCAAGACTTTTGAGAATAAAAAAATATTTAGTGATAAAAACTGTTGTGAAATTTTGGTAAGTGATATTGATTTTTATAGTGGTAAGTTAGGTTTTCAATTAATTGGATATTGTATTATGCCTGATCATCTTCATCTGATAATTTGGTGGGATGTTGAAGGAAATAATGATTTAAATATTTCAAAAGTGATGCATAGAATTAAAGGATTGTCTGCTCAAAATTTATCACGTTATTTATTGGGTAGTCGAGGCGTTTCTGCCTCGACAGAAAGCCAAGGCACAAAGGCCTTGTCTACCCTTAGCAAAAAACACGTTATGAAAATATGGCAACCGTCATTTTATGACTTTAATATTTATTCTGACAATAAACTGAACGAAAAATTGAATTATATTCATTATAATCCAGTGCGAGCTGGATTATGTGCAGAGCCTGAGGATTGGATATGGTCATCATATAGTTATTATAAATTTGGAAAACAAGGAAAGATAAATATTAACAATATTACTAAATAAATGAGTATTGGATTTTTATTAGCATTAGTAGCGGGATTGATTTGGTCGGGGAGTAATGTATTGGATAAACTATTAGCCAGTAAATTAGTTAAGAGTTTATTTTTTATGATGTTGATTTTTAGTTCAGTATTCTTTATTATTGGAATAATTATATTTTTAATAGAACCAGTTTTTATTTCAGGAAACGGTTTACTATTTACGATTGCTTCCGGAGTAGCTCAGTTAGCAGGTGTATTTTTTTACCTCAAAGCAATGAAGACACAAGAAGCTTCCAGAGTAGTGCCACTTTTTTCTATTGGTACAATTCTTATAGTTTTATTTAGTGCAATATTTTTGGGCGAGGTTTTTTCTACAATTCAGTATCTTGGAATTTTTTTAGTTATTGGCGGTGCCGTATTAATATCCTTACATGGTTCATTAAAATCAATTTTTAAAAGTAAGTTATTAGGACTTATGTCAATGTCTGGATTATTTATGGCAATAAATGCAATTCTCTATAAATATTTACTTGAGACTTATAATTACAAACAAATTTTTTCACATGTAAGTATGTCCGCAGGATTGATAGGCATTATAGTACTTACAATTTTATATATTTTTATCAAAGAAAAATTGGAAAAGGTTAGCCTGAAACACATTTTGTTAAATTCTTTCTCAAATACATTAGGAGTAATTGGTGAGTTAATTTATGTTATTGCTCTATCTATGTGGTATTTAGCTTTGGTTGAAACTATTGCTTCTCTACAATTTGTTTTTATTTTTTTATGGAGTTTATTATTGTCTAGATTCAAACCAGAATTAATGACTGAAAAAATTAACCAGAAGATCTTTATTCAAAAGAGTATTTCCATTATACTTATAATAGTAGGAATATATTTAATTACATAAAATATGAAAACTGATCTAAAGAAGTGGAAAAAAGTTAAATCAAAAAAAATACTACATAATAAACATGTACAGATGTATCAAGATTTGGTGAAGCTACCTAATGGTAAACTATATGATTATTTTGTTGTAGGTAAAAGATCTAAAGCCGTATTAATATTGCCTATGGATAAGAAGGGTAGGATATTGATATCAAAGGAATATCGTCATCCACTAGGTAAAGTAATTTATCAATCCATAGGTGGCTCAGTAGAAAATAATGAGAAACCATTGGTGGCTGCAAAAAGAGAGCTTAAAGAAGAGTCTGGTTATACAGCAAAGAAGTTTCAATTGTTAGGTAATTTTTATGTTAACCCTTCTTTAGCAACAACAATTTTTTACGCCTATCTAGCAACTGACTTAGTAAAGGGTGTACCAGAACCAGAGCAAGAAGAGTTTATCGAGAGTGAGTTTGTGACCCAGAAAAAATTTAAGGAGATGATAAGGACAGGGGAGATAATGGAGCCATTTCTTATGGATGCGTTTTTATTATATCAATTAAAGTTTAAAAAATGATTCAAGTAAATTCAGCCGGAGCAATAATATACTATAATGATAATGGAGAATTAAAATTTTTGTTATTACAATATATTGGAAAATATTGGGAATATGCCAGAGGGCATGTCGAGTCAGGAGAATCTAAGATTGATACAGCAAGAAGAGAGATTTCTGAAGAAACTGGATTAAAAAATTTGAATTTTGTTGAAGGTTTTCAAACGAAATCAGTTTTTCAGTATGAGTATAAAAAAAAGAAACATAGTAAGGAAGTAGTCTTATTTCTTGCAGAGTCCAAAAGTAATAAGGTAAAAATTTCGCATGAACATATTGGATTCGTATGGTTATCTGCAAAAGAGGCATTAAAAAGGATAACCTATGCAAATAGTAAAAAAGCTTTTAAAGATGCTCTTGATTTTCTAAAAATTAAGTACTAGATATATTGACCAATAGCTCAAAATAAGGTATTTTTAATATATATTCATTAAGCAAAAAAATATATGCAAGATGAAAGATGGAAAGATATTATTGGTAGAGTGTTGGATGATTTTGACGTACTTGAGCATGAAACAAAAGATTTAGATCCTGGTCCTGGTGATGTAGAATATATTATTTTTAATGGACCTCTAGGTAAAATGAAGTTAGAGAGAACTAACAAACCAGTGATTTTAGATAAAAAAGGTTTGGGTTCTAGAAGGATAGGAAGTGAGGTAACAGTCCAATATACATATTCAGATACTGAGAAGGTACATAATTTCAAAGCATATCAATGGAAAGAAGATCGGGATAGTTGGGTAGAAATGGAAATGGAGGAGAAAGGTATGTTTAGCATGTAAATAGTATGACAAATCCTCTAGATATAAATACAAAAATAGCAAATAATTTCTATCAAAAATCAAAAATGCTTTCAGAGAAAGGGGATAAGCATAAATTTCGTGCAATATCATATTACAAAGGAGCTAAGGCTATCGAGCAATTGGACAAAGGTTTAGATGAAATTTATCAACATGGTTGGCTAGTGGGATTACAGAAAATAAAAGGTATAGGTAATAGACTGGCTCATGATATAGAGACCGAACTAAAAAAATCAAATTTAATAAAATCTAAAAAATAATCTAATATAAAAGTATGAGAAGGAAAGCATCATTAATAACAATTTTAGTAATTGCGATAGCAGGGATAATATTTTCTGGATATCTGTCATACTACACATTATTTGCAGAAGGATGTAGTGAAGCAATCATAAGTTGTGGAGGGTCTGATTCAGTAGAAATTTTTGGACTACCGACGTGTGTCTATGGTTTTTTTATGTATTTAGTAGTAATTATTCTTACTATCATTACTTTGCTGCGTGATAAAAAAAGATGTTTGCAAAAAGCTATTTTAATAATTGGTATTGCTGGATTATTATTCTCTGGATATTTATCAGTATATGAGCTATTTTTCCAAAATACAGAATTTACGGAATTACCCGCATGTGTTTATGGTTTTGTGATGTATTTAGGAATAGTGATTGTAGCTAGTCTTGGTCTTAGTAAAAAGAATTTAGCTTTAGATAGTCATGTGCAGGAAACTGAGATTACTAAAACTTCTGAGCAGGACGACAATAATTAATCATAAGTTTCATGGAATTTTTTCAAGATGCATTTAGAGAAGCGGTTAGTTTTCTCACTAACCCAGATGGGCTAGGTTTTCCTATTTTGATAGGCTCTGGTTTAGGTATGGTTTTGTATCTGATGAATTATTCAAGTAAGGAATCAAAAAAAGCAGATCAAAAGATTGATGAAAAAAAGGAAACTTATAATAAAACAATTTACCCACATAAGCCATTTTAAATTTTATGTTAAAGGTTACTAATTTAACAAAGAAGTTTAAAAATTTTACTGCGGTTGATGATGTTTCTTTCGAAGCGAAGACGGGTGAGATATTCGGATTACTTGGTCCAAATGGAGCGGGTAAGACAACTACAATTAGAGTTCTGGCGACAGTATTAAAAGCGACTAGCGGTACGGCAAATATCGCTGGTTTTGATATTAATGATAATTCAGAAGAAGTAAGAAAGAATATTGGAGTGTTAACTGCGGAAATTGGTCTTTATGATAGATTTACTGCTAGAGAGAATATGAGATATTTTGGGCAGTTGTATGGGATGGGTGGTAAGAAGTTGGAAGAAAGGATAGATGAATTAGTTTATGTTTTGCATATGGAAAGATTTGCTGATCGCAGGGCTGGTAAATTTTCTACTGGCATGAAACAGAAAGTTGCTATTAGTCGTTCTATTATTCATGATCCTAAGGTTATTATTTTTGATGAACCAACAGCCGGATTAGATGTTTTAGCATCACAGACCGTTATTTCATTTATGAAAGAATCAAAAAAGAATGGAAAGTTGGTAATATTATCAACGCACGACATGAATGATGCAGAAAAGCTATGTGATAATATCGCTATAATACATAGAGCAAAAGTAGTAGCCAAAGGTACAGTCAGTGAGTTGTTACAGAAAACAAACCAAGATAATCTAGAAGGCGCATTTACAAGTATTGTTGGCACTGAAGCAGCTATAGAGGCAGAAAAATTAGCTGAAGAGAAGCAGTTATCTGAAATGAGTAAGAAGAAAAAATTTTTATGAAAGAGATATTCACAGTCTGGAAAAAAGAATTAATTGATAATTTCAGAGATCGACGTACTTTGATAACTGCAATAATGATGCCGATTATATTAATGCCATTGATGTTAATAGGTACTTTTAAATTACAAGAATATCAAGTAAATCAAGCAGAAGAAAAAACTACAATAATTGGTATTAATAAACAAGAGTCTGCTCCAAGTCTTATTTCGTATTTGGAAGAACAAGATAAAGTAGAATTGGTATATGGGATTGGTAATTATAAAAATGATATTGATGATGGGACGATCAATGTATATATTGAAGTAGAAGAAGATTTTGAAACAGTTTTGAGTAGTCAAGGTATTGCTGATGTAAGTTTATATTTAAAATCTTCAAATATTGACTCTTCGACAGCGGTCAGCAAAGTTAATTTATTCCTAAATACTTTTAATCAGATAATTGGAGTAAGTCGTTTATCTGAACAGGGGATTGATCCAAATATTATTCAAGGTTTAGCAATAAATATAGAAGATATTTCTACCGCTGAAGAACGAGGTGGATTTATTGTGGGACTATTGCTGCCTATGTTCATAGTAATTTTTGCTATTGTTGGTGGTATGTATATAGCTATCGATGTTTCCGCTGGAGAGAAAGAAAGAAAAACTTTGGAAGCATTATTATTAGCACCTATATCTAGATTCAAATTGGTTATGGGAAAGTATTTAGCAGTAACTACTATGGCAAGTATTACAATAATTTTGTCACTTATATCTATGAGTGTGGCATTTTCTGTGTATCCTCCAGATTTAGCAGGTTTAGGAGAGGTTGTTATCAATTTAAATATAACCAGTGTTAGTATAATGCTAATAATTGGAATAATTATGGCTTTTATGTTTTCTGGTTTTCTATTGTCTGTAGCTATTTTCGCTAAGAGTTATAAGGAGGCTCAGAATTATATATCCCCATTTTATTTATTGGCAGTGTTGCCAGTGGCGATAGCAAATTCTTTACCTGGTTTTAAACCAACTATATACTTTTTTGCAATTCCTGGTGTAAATGCTGTATTTGTAATCAAAGAATCGCTTCTTGGAGTTTATGATTTTACGCATATAATGATCACTATAATTTCATTATTGATTTTTGCTGCTATATCTATTGTTGTGGCTAGTAAAATTTATTCTAAAGAAGGAATATTATTTCGAGATTAGTAGACCTTTATCAATATCCAAAATGTGCGTATAATAACAGATGATAACAAATTAAAAAGATATTATGCAAGTAGGTAAAATAATGACAAAAAATCCGGTTACAATACCTGATTCAGCCACTTTATTAAAAACAGCCAAAATATTGAAAGATAATAATATTTCAGGTGCTCCCGTAGTAAATGAAGATGGAGATTTAGTTGGTATTGTATCTGAGAAAGACGTTTTTAAGGCTTTATACCCATCACATGCTGAGTTTTATGATAGTCCAGGTATTTGGGTAGATTTAGAATCACTTGAAGAGAAAACAAGAGATGCTATTGATAAACCTGTTCAAGATTTTATGACAAGAGATGTAATAACAGTTAATTCTAATGCATCATTAATGCAGGTTGGTTCAATGATGATGGTCCGTGGTATACATCGGATAGTAGTGACTACTCAGGACAATAGGATTGAGGGGATAGTAACCCGTAGAGATATTTATCAGAATGTACTAAATAAAAGATTAGGGATATAGTAAATGCCAGAATTACCAGAAGTAGAGACTGTAAGGAGTCAGTTAGCTACTGTTTTAAAAAATAAAAAAATAAACGGATTAGAAATTAGGAAACCAAAACTAATTAAAAGTCCAATTTTTAGTTTCAAAAAAAATGTGGTTGGTGCAAAAGTTACTGGAGTAAAAAGAAGAGCAAAATTAATAATTATAAATTTATCAAACAGTTACTCGGTATTTATTCATTTAAAAATGACTGGTCAATTGGTATATAGAAATAAGAAAATATTAAAAGTTGGAGGGCATCCTATCAAGGATGGTGTTAAAGATTTGCCAAATAAATATTCCCATATTATTTTTTCAATGACAGATGGTGGCGAATTATTTTTTAATGACCTAAGACAATTTGGTTATTTAAAATTAGTTAAGACTTTAGATATTGATAATATATTTGTTAAATCAAAAATAGGTCCAGAACCACTTGATAAAGAATTCAGCTTAGATGTTTTTCAGAAACTTCTGAAAAAGAAGCCTAAGTCAAAAATCAAACCGTTATTGATGGATCAGACTTTTGTGGCTGGTATAGGTAATATTTATGCGGCTGAGGTTTGTTTTTCTTCCAAAGTTGATCCAAGGAGATTAGTTAATACTTTGAAAGAAAGAGAAATATTTGATATTTATAAGCATATAGTTAGAATATTAAAACTTGCAGTAAAAAAACAAGGCACTTCATCAAAAAACTATGTTGATGCTTATGGTAATCCTGGTAGCTATGTTCCTATGCTAAAAGTTTATGGAAGAAAAGATAAGAATTGTTTTCAATGCAAAACCAAAATTTTATCGATGAAGCTAGCTGGGCGGGGGACAAATTATTGTCCTAAATGTCAAAAATAAAATGACGCTTTAAAGCGTCATCCTGAGGTCATAATAATAACCGAAGGACCTCAATTGTTAATTTATTTAGAATATATAATAAGAGAGAGCACCTATTGCAAATCCAATTATACCTCCTATTAAAACTTGTAAAGGAGTGTGTTGTAGTTTAGTAGAAACAGGATTTAAACCTTCATTAGCAAGTTCTGGGTGGTTATCAACTATCATTTTTAGTACTTTACTATTTTCATCTACAAAACCACGAAATTTCATGGCATCGACAATAATTATTGCTGAAAAAATAATTGAAATTCCGAATGCAATAGAATCTACTCCAGCATAATAACCCACTAATGTAGTTAGAGATGTAACTGTTGCAGTATGTGATGAGGGCATCCCACCGTAAACAGACAATATTCCTTTAAGATTAAAATTACCCTTAATGCCATCGGTCGTAAGTTTGATTGTTTGTACTACGAGTATAGTAATAATGGCGGTAAGTACTATTTGTATGGTAATATTCATAATATACTATGGATTATTTATATTCGACAATTTTAGGATTGATTCAAGGTTTGACTGAGGTGTTTCCGGTGTCTAGTTCTGGACACTTGGTGATTGCCCATGACTTATTAAACTTTGATTTTGTTAGCGATTTAAGTTTTGATGTTGCTTTGCATTTAGGTACACTTTTAGCTCTAGTTGTTTATTTTTATAAGGATATTAATAAATATATCGTATCATTCTTTGGTAGTTTTGCCAATTGGGATTTGAAAAATAACTTTGATCAACGGATGGCTTGGTACATATTAGTTAGTACTATACCAGCTGGTATAGCTGGCTTTTTTATGGCAGATATTGCAGAAGAATTATTAAGGAATTTATGGTTGGTCGCATCAATGTTAATAATATTTGGAATATTTTTTATTGTTTTTGAAAAGATATTTAAAAAAGACAAAGAGTTAGATCAATTAAAATGGTTTGGCGCTATTCATATTGGCGTCGCTCAGGCCATAGCCTTAATTCCCGGTGTTTCTAGATCAGGTATAACAATAATTACAGGTTTAGCGCAGGGCTTGAAGAGGGAAGCAGCAGCAAGATTTTCTTTTTTATTATCTATTCCAATAGTGTTCGGAGCAGGTATGAAAAAAATGTATGACGTTAGTCAAACGGGCCTAGAAAATGATCAATGGATTATACTTGGGGTAGGGTTTGTTGTTTCAGCTGTGGTTGGTTATTTAGCAATCAGATTCTTATTAAAATTCTTACAAAAAAATCCTTTAAATATTTTTGCTTATTATCGTTTTGTATTAGCTGGTGTGATTATTATATATTTATTAGTTAGGTAGTTATAATTTGTTCGTACTTTCTGTAACCAGAAAGTACCAAAGAGTTCCGGGGGTCTTCAATTCGCTCCCTGGAAATTTTAATATACTATTATTGATTGGCTCAAGAAGACGCCCCGGACCCCCAAAAGTAAAACTTACAACTGTAAAATAAATTTAATTTATAAAAGTAAAAATGTAATTATAAAAATATCTTGTCATTCTGAGGAGCCTGAGAGAAACGAAGGGGACGTGAGAATCTCCACGCAAAGCGTGGTAGATAGCTTTATTAATAGTAAATACACCTGACCAGAGGTCAGGAGATGCTTCGACTTCGCTCAGCATGACAATGGGTGTCAAAAAGTATCATTAATAATAAGTATTATTTATAAATAAAAAACCGCCCTATAAAAGAAGACGGTTTTTTTCAATGATTCTATAAATTGCTAGAATGGTAATTCGTTACCTGGATTATCTTCAGTCGGTGTACTAGATCTACCTTTATAATAACCAGTCGTTAGGATACCTATTACTACTAGTATCCATGGCCACCAGAGATATGTCTGAGCACAGAAATATCGGTAGTAAACTATTAAGCCAATGAAAGTTATTAGCAAAGGGAATATCCACCAGTTTGGTGATTTATGCTTTTTCTCGTAGATAAAATAGATTGCAAGAATCAAAGCGTAAATAATTAGTAGTGTAAATGTTAAACCGTGAGCGATGTTAATACATTCTTCATCTTCTTCTTTATTATTACCTTCTTCGTTATTATTTTCTTCTTCTTTATTACTTTCAAGAGTCATAAGTTCAGCTTTTTCAACATCTTCATTTAATGTTTCTTCGTTGATATCTTCATTTGTTTCAGTCAAATCTTCTTCTGTATCTACGAGTTCTTCTTCATCTTCAGTTGGGATAATAGGGTCTGCTAGAAGAGTAATTGTATTTTTATGAACAATAATGCCAGGGGACATTTCAATATCTCCAATACTTGCTGTGACATATCCGATGCCTGCGCTATTTGCGGCTACCAAACCGCTAGTATTTACAGAAGTATAAACTCCGTCGGTAATCCATTTGAATTCAGCGTCAGTAACTGTATTTCCTGCTGCATCAAAAGCAACGGCAGTAAATTGTTGAGTACCTCCAATATTAATATTAGTAGGTTTATTGTTAGGAGTTACGACTATTGAAGTTGCGATTCCTGCTTTTACATTAATTTGCCATACTTGATTGTCGTAGCCATTATTATCATCATTAGCTTCTACGACTATATTGTACATACCAACAATATTTGGTTCCCAAGTTATAGTATTATCTACTAAAGTCACTCCTGTAGGTGAGTTTGTTAACTTGAAGCTAATATCATCATCATCACTATCTGTAGCTGTTAGCGAATACTGATAAGTTTGATCGGTCGTCACGACAAGTGTTGGATTTGATGTGATTACTGGTGCATGATTAATAGTTTGTGCACTAGTAATATTTGGTGTAAAAACCACCAATAAAATTGCAGTTAGACAGATGCTACTGTATATAAATGCCCTCCGCAAGGCTTTTTGCGTCATATTTGTGTACATTGATTAATTAGTTTAAAAATTATATAATTCCTTCATTTTATTAAAAAAAACTGATTTAGTCAAGGGTATTTAACTAAAAACCCCCCTAAATAATAGGAGGGCTGTGGATAACTCAAATAAAATTATTTAAAAAATTAATGATTTGGTTTGTCCTGAATCTGCCTATCAACAGATAGGCGTAGTGAAGGAATCACGTCCGAAATTTATATAATTTGGATTACTTTTGGCACTTGTTCTAAGAAGTGAGGGTGTAATAATATTGCAGTACCAGCGATTACTATTACAACAATTGACTGAATTATCATATGAGGATGTTGAACTTTGATTTCTACAGCAATATTTATTAGTAGCATGATAACTAAGAACAATATTAATATTAAATAAAATTGCTGAGAATATTCAATTAGCGTTGCTACAAATCCTTGAGATTTTTCACCTGCTAATTCTGCTGTACCTAATACATTAGCTGATAAGTCTGACTCAGGTATATTATTTTGTACTGGTAAAGTTTCTTCAGAGGCAAGCGGTTTTTCTTCTACTAGTGGTGGCTCTTGGTTTGTATTAGTAGGAGTTGTAGAAAGTGGAGTAGTAACTACTTCAACTTCAGTTTCACTAGATTGTTCAGGAGGAGCGACTACCACAATTGGTAATTCTATTGACCCACCGTCAATCCAGCCATTATTCTCGGAAACTAGGCCAAATGATTCTTCAAATGTTCCTGCTTCACTTGGTGCTTCTAATATAAATTCAAATCTTCCTACTTCACCTGATCTAACAACTGATTGTGTTAGGATGGCAGGTCTATAGTATTCAACCCAAGTTTCACTTTCAAATTCACTTTCTCGAGCAGTTGGGTTTGTTACATTTAGGGCGACAAAGTAATTACCACTGTTTGTCCAAGTAGCTGTACCGGTATTTTTGAAATCAACCCAGAAAGATATTTCTTCTAATGTTTTAATACCTAGGTCATTAGCACTTTGGTCAGTAAGTTCTGCCTTATAGTAAACAGGTTCTGGAGTAGGGGTTGGAGGGTTCAGGGACTGGTGTAGGTGTAGGTTCTGGAGTAGGGGTTGGTGCTGGATCAGGGACTGGTGTAGGTGTAGGTTCTGGAGTAGGGGTTGGAGTTGGTTCAGGGACAACAACTGGAGCAGGAGCTTCATAAGGAGTACCAAAATGCTCTACTAGGATCATTGTTTCATGACCTTCTAATACACCTTCAATGACAGCTATTCCCATCTGAGTATATTTAGTATTCATTATATTTTTTTCATGGGTTGGACTATTCATAAAGGCGACATGAACAGAGGAAGCGCTGGAAAAATCCATTGCTAAATTTTCACCTGCAGCTGTGTAAGCATAGCCAGCTTCTTTAATAAAATACCACGGCTTTGTTCCGTCAGGAGCTGTGTGAGCAAAATAATCATTCTCAACCATATGCTGTGCTTTTAATAAAGCAGCTTGGTTTAATTGTGGACTAATAGTTAATGCAGCAACGCCAGCTTCTGCTCTAGATTGATTGGTTAGACTGAGTATTTCTGCTTCAGTGATTGTGGCGAATTGGCCAGGGGATGGGTATGATAAAAATAAAAAAGTAGTAACAAAAACTTTTATACCAATAATGAAGTAAGTATAAATTCGTAGAGCAAGAGGTCTTAAAGCGTGAGGTTTATGACTATTACCTTTGTGAGGTATCAAAAAATGCTTAGCGTGTTTAGGAACACGTTTAGCATGATGAATCACCTTATGGCGAAGCTTCATTTTATTCTTTTGTTCTTCTTTTTTCTCTGTCATATAACTATAAGTTATTATATCAGATACTAATTTCAACAATCAAGTCTACCATTCTTATTCCGTTTTGTCAAGGGGGTAGGCAGACAGGTTATTTTGGTATTTTGACTACCCGATCGCACCTTAGAAAAGGCGCTCTCAATCAAATTTTAATGGATATTCTATTGCTTATAAGAGCATGCTTTTAGCGTGCGACCCCAAAAAACAATAACCAAAAACAGCCTCTTAGCAGAGGCTGTTTTTGTATTTAAAGTATTCTATTACTTTTTAGCTACAGTTAGTTTCATTGCTACCCCGGAAAAGATTAATAATAATCCTGCTCCGATAAGATAAGCAAATGTCATAGTTGAGCCACCTGTTACTGGTAGTTCTTCACCAAGTACTACAACTGCTCTTAATTCTACATCAGCAGTATCAAATACATTAGCTACTCCTTGTGCCCATACTTCGGCAGTATTCCTATAAATACCTGGCTCATTGTCTTTCAAGATAATAACATCGTAAGTAGTAGTTACTGAGTTACCAGGAGCGATAATGCCTAGCATCCAAGTATGAGTAGGAGCTAATGTGTCTGTGAATTGCATACCAGCAGCAATATGATCTATTAATACTGTATCAACTGCCATAGAGTCTCCATCGTTAGTTATTACGATAGTGTAGCTAATAGTATCACCTGGGTTAGCAAATTCAACGCTAGCAGTTTTATCTATAGTTAATGAAGGTAATGCTTCTTCACCTAGGACAATAGGGATTAATACTTCTTCTGCTACTGCGGTTGTAGCATCATCTTTGACAGCGGTAAGTCCTACAGCTTCGACAGATGCAATATTTGTATAGTCTCTTGTTACAGCATCATCTTCAATGATTACTACGTATTCAATGGTTTTTGATTTATCACGAAGAATTGTGTCTAATTTCCATTGTTTTGCAGTGGTGCCATCTAGTTGATAGATTAAGCCTTCTGGCAATATATCATCTACTTTTACATCAAAGGCTGTTTGGTCGCCAGTATTTTTAACAACGATTGTATAATTTAAAGTATCACCAGGGTTTGCTTCTGTAACATCTACACTTTTTTCAATAGTTAAGTCTGGACCATCAGGAATAGAACAAGTATCAAGGCTAGCAAAAGAAATAGCTAACTGACCCCAGTCATCACATCCGCCCCAAATTTCATCTGTGGCACGAATTTCAATAGTAAGTACACCTTTCATACTTTCATCAAGTGGGAACTTTGCGGTATACCATTCTTCTGTAGAGTCATTTTTATCTGTATACGAATCAATAGGCACTTTATTTATATAAACTTCAAAGCTGTCATCATTGCTTAAACCGTCAAGATGTCTAACGGTAAGTAATTTAGCACCGTTATCACCAGCGTCTAGAGTAAAGAAGGCTGATTTATCATTATTTTTATCACATGTTTTTTCGATCACCATTCTGAAGTTTCCGTCATCACCATATCCATAACTAGAACCGCCACTATGGATTATAGGATCACTCCATCCATATCCTGATAAAATATGCCCAATCTCACTGGTAGTATCACCGATGTTTACAGAATCGGTGTTTTGATGATAATCACCACCATTATCACAGGTTAGTGTTGATATGGATTGTGCATTTGTTGCTTGTGGTGCCAATAAAATGGCACCAAAAAGTCCAAAAATAGCCACCATTATGACCAAGGTGGATTTCATTTTGAACCTATTCATTACATTTTTCATAGATTATATACTTAGTAAATTGTTAGGTTTTTTATTTTTTTTGATATATTTATGTGTGAATTATTATACCACTACTATCGAAAAGAGCCAACCTTATTTGCTGAATGCTTAATATGTGGTCGGCTTTTCTTTATAGTAGTCTAAAAGTTAATTTTAGCTATTATTTTTTGTCTTTGCTATGGTTAGTCTGAGCACTATAACTGTAACCGTTAGTAGTATTAAAGCTACAATAAATATCAGTAATAATTGTCCTCCTGTTACTGGTAATTCAACCCCTAAAACAATTGGTTTTTTTGTTTCTATTGGATATTTTATTTCAGTTTCATCACCAAGTATTTTAGGTAGTATATAACCAATTTGAATATTAAATATTGATGATTTTAGTTGATAGGGGTTGCCAACGCTAGTTGGAAAATCAGCATTAATAGTTAAAGTTTTAGTTTCAGATTTTTGAATTTTAATTAAACTTATTTCACCTAAGTCTAATAGATTTGCTAAACTCTTTGGATCTGAAGAGCCACCATAAATTATATTTCCATTTTCAAAAATTTCAAATAGTATTTGATCATCTAAATCGAAGGTTGAAGTACCGATGAATTTAATGCCGATAGTTTTTTCTTCTGTGGAGTTATTAGTAACTGTGATGGTCTCACTGGCCGTGTCTCCTGGCACGATACCTGTTTCAAAAAACAGTGGATCGTGAGAAAATACAACGTCGAGGTCTCCGAGCTCAGCTTTGGCAGTTTGAGGGACAAAAATAAGAATAGCAATAATTATTATGCTTATTTGAAATATTTTTTTGTATAAAGTGTTTTTCATATAATTAATTTGCTGGACACAAGGTTACATTGGGTTCTCCAGGAGAAGGTTCACAATTTTCTACGAAGTCACTTGGTTGGTCAGTATCATAACCAACTGGATCTCTAGAAAGTGAATTTCCTTCAGCTACTCCAGGTACTGTTGGATTCCAAAGGTAGGTATTATTTATATAACTCATTTGATCTACGATTTCGAACGTTTTATTTTTTAAGATAATGAAGTCACCAGCATTGTCGTATATTTGATAGATTGGAGGACCGCCTTCACCAAGTTCAATAATTTGAATATTTTCTAGATTTCCAAGATTAGTGAACCCCCAGTACTGAGTCCAGGTATTTGCACTTTTTGATAATAGAGCATAGCCATTGGCGGGTACATACTTATTTGCGCGGATCAAAAATATTGCTTCGTTATCAGTTAAGGTCCAATTTTTTAGGCTGATGTTAAAATCACAATTATTATAGATTTCAACCCACTCATCCGGATTATTATTTTGTGGACCGTTTTGGTCGGGACCGTTCATATCTTCACCATCCAAGCCGTGTTCTTCATCAACGTCATAATATACTTCATTGATTACCAGACAGTCTGTTTCATCAATCCAGGCTCCAGATATCATAGTATTGTTTTTACTATTCTCAACATCTATAAAATAAGAGTTGGTGGCGACGGTAGAAATGCCCAGGACACATAGTATTAAAATTATTATTTTTGTAATATTGACCTGTTCGGTTTTGACTGAGGTTTTTTTCTTTTTCTTTTGGATTTTCAACCATTCTTTTTTTAGTTTCTTTGATTCTTCCCAAATAATTATCGTGGCCGGAATGACGATCAAAATTATCAATCCTGGTAATGTTTTGGCGTAGCCTATTGGGTAGCCGATATAGGGAATATGAAATAACATTTTGCCGATCACTGCAGTTTTTAGGACCGGTGCAGTATCAATATTTTCATTAGCATCACCTTTGGTTTGGAAGGTACTTTCGGTAATACTTTCAATACGATGAGTTGTAGTTTTTTTATTATTTGCTGAATCATTGAAGGTAATAACATCGCCAGTGCTGTATGTGTCAGCAGGAAGTACGACTGCCAAGCTACCCGTCTTTATATTTGGTTCCATAGATCCTGATTGCACAGTATATAATTTATACATACCTGGGATCGGTAAGACAGAAAGTATAATAGCGATAAAAACGATTCCAAAAATGGAAATAACAATATTACGGAATAATTTTCCGGTTTTAATTTTTTTATTTAATTTTATTAGTTTGAATGATTTCATAAAACCTTTATTCTCCCGCCCATTTTGAAGATTTGAGCGGGAGAGAAAAGCTTCAATTACTGTTTATAGATCAGTGTAGGTAATAAAATTCATTTCCATTAAATACTCAGTAGGAGTCCATGGACTAAAGCTTGTACCAGAGGTAGGTACTACCCAGATTTTTGCACCGGATGCGATATTGGCATCTGCAGCTACTGGAAGACTCATACCTAATTCAACATTACCGTTTACATTTGCATATCCACTAGCATTAGGCATAAATGGAGTACCAATTGCAAAACCATTTGTGCTTGGCCATGGATCAGCATAATAATACAGTGTGTATTCTGTAGATGGATTTAAGCCCATTACTTCTAATGTGTAGTTAAAAGTATCATTAGAAGTAATATAGGTTAGTTCGCCATTAGCATTACCAGTTGGTACCCAAGTACCGTCGTCCAGTTCTACTTTGTTTTCTAATTGCAATACAGTTCTTTCAGATGGGTTTGGTGCTGGGCAAGTGAATTCTTCATTATTTCTTGCTTGTTCAATATAGAACCAGATGTCAGCTGTTAACTGGTCTGTTTGTGAAGCATTGGTTACAGCGGAACCGTTACATGATAGTTCGAAACCATCCATGTCAACAAACATGTCGCCATAGCACCAGTAGATTCCCATGTAAGTTGTCTCTCCACCAGGAAGCATTCCTAAAGGATACGATCTGCCGTTTAATACATCACTAGCCGGACCATAAGTATTTGAGAATAATGGTAGTTCATCATATTCCCAGATATTATCGCCATCATCAGCCCAAGCGAAGAAACTGATTTCTTCTGCTAATTCACCATTTCCAATTCCATCAGTTGTATCAACTTTTGCTTCTGGTTCGGTCAAGCCTAAATCATCGTTAGTCATGTGATCAATCATTAGACAACCATAAGCATCGTTGCTATCAACATGCAAGCTGATTGTATTTTCGCCGAAATCACCCGGTTTTACATCAGTGAAGTTGAAGAATTTTTCATAGGTGAGATCTGTGGCGTCCCAAGTACCACATTCTGCAGATGCGTCGCCGTTGTAGGTACATTCACTATCCACGGTTAGGTCGATGGCGCCTGAGGTAAACTGGTTACCTTCAGAAACTTCTGTGTCGCTAAAGAAAGCGCTTGTACTTGCTACAGCAAATACCGCTACTAAAGCAATAGTACCCAAGCTAATGAGTACGCGTTTGTTCAAAAAGAATTTTTTCATAATTTTTTTGATTATTAATTAATTTTTTAAATAGGTCTAACAATAAGTAGCCTACTTTTAAAACAGTTAGCCTCCCAAAAGAAGACTACTTAAACAAAAAGAACAGTAATTTAATAAATTACTGTTAGTTCGACCTTTTTTAAATAAAACACCCTGATTTTGACAATGATTAATTGGCCAGAGTAGTTTATTTAAAAAAAGTGAATTTAGTCTATACATTGATATAATGTTGCTTTTAAGTATTAGTAAATAGCACTTCCTCCTAAAGATGTGTTATTGCTGGTATTTTTTTATTTTTTATATTCTTTAACATTATAAGTATTAAGGTAACATCGGTCAAGTTGATAACTCTCACCCTAAAAAGCAGGTCCGTAAGGACCTGCTTTTTGTTATCAAAATGTGTTATTCTTTTTTACTTACAGTTAACTTCAGTGTATATGCAGAGAAGAGTAAGATTAGAGCTGCTGCAAATATATATAGGAATTGCATAGCTGAACCACCAGTTGTAGGTAATTCTTCACCTAATACTATAGGGGCTCTTACTTCTACATTTGCGAAGTCTGTTACATTCCCATGATTATCGGCCCAAGCAACTGCAAGGTTTTCATAATCACCAGGTAAGATTGTACCATTGGAGATTGCTGTGTAAGTGATAATTTTTGATTCACCGTGTAAGATATCTCCTAGGTTAAATGTTTTTGTAACTGTACCGTCTATGAATGTGAAACCAGCAGGTAGTAAGTCTTGTAATTTTACATTGATAGCTACAGCTTCAGCTTGAGCATCACCAATGTTAGTAATAACAACAGTGTAAACTACACTATCGCCAGGATTGATAAATTGTTTATCAACTGTTTTCTCTATTACTAAGACTGGGTCTGCTTCTTCAGATTTTACAGTAGGTATTCTAACTTCTACTGTGGCGATATCATCAATACTTGGATGATTATCAGACCAGGTAATAGCTAGATTATCATAGAATCCTGCATCTACTTCTGAACCTATTAATACATTATAAGTAGTAGTGATAGAATCACCAACTATCATATCGCCAAGTGACCATTCACGAGTTGCTAGACCAGTGTCTTCATAAACGAATCCATCTGGTAAAAGGTCAGAAAGTATAGTGTTGATAGAAGTATCAGTACCGACGTTAGTAACTACTACAGTGTAGGTTACTAAGTCTCCTCTGTTAACATAAGTAGTTGGTTCTACAGTTTTAACTATTGTTAAGACAGGAGCTGACTTTACAGTTACTTTTGATTCGTCCTCTAAATATTGTGGATCTGAATTATCAGCAGCAATTTTTGCGATGTTAATAATTTCAGTTCCGTTTGCTACAGGTACATTTAATGTAGCTGTATAAGTAACGAATCCAGAAGCGTTAGGTTGTTGTGTTCCGAAATCCCAAGTAATAGTTCTAGTTGTATCATCCCATTTTGGAGGAGTGACAGTAGGAATTGAAGAAGTAATAGATGCTACGTCTAGATTTAATTCAGCAGGGATAATGTCAGTTAAGACAACGTTAGTAGCAATAGAATTTCCAGCTACACTCCAGTCAATGTGATAAGCAACTGTCTCAGTAGTTTCTAAGATACCGTCGCCACCTTGAGCTACTTCTTGATCATTATATTTATCTAGAGTTAAAGTAATCTTTTCAGCATTACCGAATTCGAAGTATTCTTCCTGGCTATTGTTATCATAACCTGACATTATGACGATTGGACCGAATACACCGCCTACAGGGGCATATTGATACCAACCAGTTTGCATTGTTTCAGATAACCAGTAAGTGCCGGCAACTATTCCGGTGAATTCAAACATTCCGAATTCATTGGTAAGTGTTTGGGCAATGATTGTTCCAGGTTGACCAGTATTGTCTTCGTGTAGGTTAATTTCCCAACCTTGTAAACCAGTCTCTTGGCCATCCCATTGTCTGTTATTATTAATATCTTCAAATTTGTAACCTGTAATTATTCCAAGTTGGAAATTACCGAAGTTGTTGTCTTGACTGTTAGTACCACTTACAACAGTAATTGTTGCTGGGTCAGTAGTCATTTGTGTCCAACCTGTTTTTAAGGTTTCAGTTACATTGTAGTCACCAGCTTGTAGGCCAGTGAATGAATAGTAACCGTTTGCGTCAGTAACATCAGATGAACCGTTATCAAGATTGATAGTCCAACCAGCTAAAGCAAGTTCTCCAGTATCCCAAGTTTTATTTCCATTTACATCTTCGAATTTATATCCAGAGATTTTACCTTTTTTATAATTACCAAAGTCAACATCAGTGATATCTGAACCACTTGTAATTGTAATTGGTGCTGGGTTAGAGGTAGTTCTTATCCAAGCAGTGTTTGACTCATCTTCAGTTACTGTCCAGTCACCAGCAGTTAAACCAGTGAATTCATAGGAACCGTCGGTAAGTGTTTGTGTGCTTGTTGCCCAGTTACCGGAGATGTAGATTGTCCAACCAGCAATAGCAGGTTCTCCAGCATCCCATACTCCGTCACCGTTTAGGTCATTAAATTTATGTCCTGAGATTTTTGTATCTTTGAAATTACCGAAATCAATATCATCAACATCTTGGCCACTTACCGCAATAATATCTGCTGGATTTGTAGTTGTTTGTGTCCATCCAGTTTGTTGTACTTCACGCACACGGTATGTACCTGGAGCAAGATCATCAAAACTATATCTTCCAACACCGTTGGTTACAGTGATATCAAGAACATTATTTTGTGCATCACGTAATTCAATCGTCCATCCTACTAGACCAGTCTCGCCACTATCTTTTGTACCATTGCCGTTTATATCTTCAAATTTTTGTCCTGCGATATAAATATTATCAAAGTTACCGAAGTTATAACCACTAACATCAGTTCCTGAAGTAACGTCTATTGGTCCTAGAATTTGTCCCTGGCCTGGGAATGTTTGTGTCCAACCGCCCTGTTGTACTTCATTGAGGTAGTAGGTTCCTTTTTCTAGACCAGTGAATTCATATCTACCGTTTGAGTCAGTTATATCAGTATCAAGTACCGTGGACATATCATCAGCAAGTAATTGGATAGTCCATCCTAAGAGTGTAGGTTCTCCTGTATTCCAAATTCCGTCACCATTAAGATCGTTCCATTTTTGTCCGGTGATTTCACCGAGTTTGAAATTTCCAAACCATACACTTTCTAAATCTCCATTAGTAATTGTAACTGTTTTGGTCAATGTTCCATTTCCCGGTTCTGTGTTTGTCCAACCCGTTTGTTGGGTTTCAACTACATCATATGAACCAGTTGGAAGATTTCTGATTATAAGGTATGGAGAATCTTGTGGATCTTGACCGGTTGTTCCGGATGCGACTACTGTGCTTCCATCTTTTACTTCAAAATACCACCCTGGCATATAAGGTTCATTGGAATCTTTGTCTCCGTCACCATTAAGGTCATTATATTTTTTAATGCGAAGATCACCGGTATCAAGTGCATTACAAAGTGTTATTTCAGTAGTGTTGTTTTTACTTACATTAATGTTTATTGGTAGAGTAATTCCTTCAAGATTAGTACAGTTGAAATTAGCACCTGGAGTGTTTGAGTACCATCCAACAAAGTGATAGTTAGCTACATCACCGTCATTTTCTGTTACATCATATGTGCCTGTAACAACTGTTTCATTACTGCCCATATCTCGGGCTGGTGTTTCAGAATCAATACCCCAGACAAATCCTAGAGCATTGGCTTCTGTATTTCCACCATCAAAGGTGCCATCACCGTTAGTGTCTACTTCTTTATTTACTTTAATATCACCAGTGTCTCTTGTATTACAAAGTGTTATTTCAGTAGTGTCATTTTTAGAAACATTTATATTGGCTGGTAGTGAATGATAAGTAGTTGTTTCGCAAGTAAAATCTGATCCATTAACATACCATCCAACAAAGTGATAGTTAGCTACATCACCGTCATTTTCTGTTACATCATATGTGCCTGTAACAACTGTTTTATTGCTGCCCATTGCACGAGCTGGAGTTTCAGCATTGATTCCCCAAACAAAGCCGAGGTTATTTGCTTCTGTGTTACCGCTTTCAAATGTACCATCGCCATTGGTATCAATTTCTTTGTTTACTTTAATATCGCCAGTGTCTCTGGTGTTTGTAAATGTGCAATCTACACCAGATTTGGTTAATTGAATTGTTTTTGTTTCAACAGCTCCGTAGCTGACGCCGTCACATGTTAAATCGGTAACATGATAGTTTGTCATCATATCTTCTGAAATTGTATATGAACCTGTTGTTAGAGTTCTTCCTTGGCCTGTTGATATATTCTGTTCACCATTTGCAATATCCCATCTCCATGTATCTACATTATATTCATCTACTATTCCGTTACCATCAGTGTCTAAGTTTTTATGGACAATAATTTCACCAGTATCACGATTGTTTCCAAACCATACACTTTTTAAACCTCCATTAGTAATTGTAACTGTTTTGGTCAATGTTCCATTTCCCGGTTCTGTGTTTGTCCAACCTGTTTGTTGGGTTTCAACTACATCGTATGAACCAGTTGGAAGATTTCTTATGATAAGGTATGGAGAATCTTGTGGGTCTTGACCGGTTGTTCCTGATGCGACTACTGTGCTTCCATCTTTTACTTCAAAATACCAGCCAGTCATGTAGTAATCATTACCATTTATGATTCCGTCACCATTAAGATCGTTATATTTTTTGATGCGAAGATCACCAACATTTCTTGTATTAGTGAAAGTACACACAACTCCTTGATTAGTAAGGTTTACTTGTACTGACTCATTTGCACCGTAGCTTACACCATTACAAGTAACATCAGTTACATGGTAACCGGTTTTCATATCTTCTGAAAGAGTATATGTATCAGTTGCAAGTGTTCGTGTTGAACCAGTTGCAATATTCTGTTCGCCGTTTTGGATATCCCAATTCCAGTTAGTTGCACCAAATACATCTACTTGTCCATCGCCGTTTGTATCAACATTTTTATAAACTGTTAAATCTCCAGTATCACGAACGTTAGTAAATGTACAGATAGTCGTTCTTCCGTTAAAAACTTCTGCATTATTGATAGTAGAGCCAGTTCCGTTCCACACTTGAGGAACATCACCGATCAATACACATTCCCAACCACTTACTGTGTATCCTTGAGGGGAAGTTTCTGTAACTGTGTAAATGTCTGTAGGTATTGTACCTACGTTATATTCTCCGTTTGTTCCTGTCCATCCGTTATCATTGAATTCAGAACCATCAACCGTTACATAAACATCTAGCGGAGCGCCTGCCTGATCAACTTTACGAATAATTAAGTCACCAGTATTACGTGTATTTGTAATTGTACATTCTGCAGTATTACCTGTAGTTACTGTTACTGAATTGCAAGTTGAATTAGTCAATGAATATCCAGGTATAATTTCTTCTTCAACGGTATAATCGTTAGGTGTTAAATCATTAAACATTACATAGTTTGAAGTTGTAGCAGGATAAATGTATGGATTACCTGATCCAACAATTCTAAATCCAAAGTCTTCTGGTAAGGCTGTGCCACCATTTACAACTTTGATTACTTTTAAATTACCGTTACAATCCATTTCAACATGGGTATTAACAATATTGCTGTAAATGTCTCCAGTTTCATTACTCCAGATCCAAGCTTGGTTTGGAATATCAAAATCATCACAGTCTAGCGGCTCAGTTATTACAGCTTGAAATATTACAGCGCCGGATTCTCCAGGGCTTACTACGTGAGCATTTGCTACAGGATTTGAGCCATTGAAGTTTCCTTCAAAAGTAATTCCTTGGCCATCAACATCACCGGATATTAATTCTGTATGAATACCGTTGTATGTTAAACGAGGGTCAAGATTATCAAACAATTGAACTCCACCGCCTGTACAAATTGCTTCGCCGGTATTTATATATTCCAATGTATATTCCAATGTATCACCAACTGATGCAGTTGTTTTATCAACAGTTTTTGTAATAACTAAATTACATACACCAGGAACATTTCCGAAATTCACATCTGTTTCATTTTGACCAGCCAAGAGAGTTACATTGTGCACATTATTAGTTGGATATGTTTGAATCCAATTAGTTTGTTGTGTTTCTGAAACAGTGTAGTTGCCTGGATTTAAATTTACAAAAGAATATAAACCATTTGAATCTGTAGTTGTAGAAGCAGTAGCATCACCACCAAGATTTATTGTCCAGTTAGCTAGTCCTGGCTCAGTTGCCTGCTGCCAAATACCATCATTATTAGAATCTTTCCATTTATATCCAGAAATATTTCCTTCTTGTCGGTCATTAGTATAAGTACAAGTAACATTTTCACCTTCTTCAAGGTTAATTGATACGGTTGGGATAGTAACTGTTTGATTGCCGCCATTAGAAGTAGTGACAGTACAAGCAATGTTATTTAATGCCCATCCTGCAATTACTGATTCTGTTATTGAATAAGTTGTAAAATCAATAATATCATTATAAGTTTTGGTATTAGTTGAAGTTCCATCATCAATCAGTGAAAAAATTGCTGGGGTTAAACCACCAGTTGTAGTGTAATCGAAACTTTGTGGACCTTCAGGAATAGCATCTTTAATTATTGTAATGGAAGCTGGGTAAATTACCGCTTCGGCTGATAATGATAGATCTTGACTGCCACCAGATCCGTTAAGTTCGACCAAACTTGAGTGGTAAGGGGAACCAGGAATAGCTATGGCTGAATTTTCATCGCCCCAGTCTTCTCTAGTAGAAATGTGTCCACCCCAAGCTAGCACTGGATTAGCTACATCAGCGGTAAAAGTTACAGTGATTATTGCTGTTTTATCGCCAACAAAGCCACTACCATCTGGGTATTCATAATTTCCAACGTTGGTTATGGTTCCACCAAATAAGGTAAATACACCTGGGATTTGTGTTATGCCAGAATTTTGAGGATCATTAGGAATTGGATATGTAGTTGGTGTTAATCCAGGAATACCAATATCAGGATCAGCAGTTAAGACAGTTTCATTATAAGTTGTTAGGTAATCTATGGCATGTTTGTCAGCTTTTGTGGTATCCCATTTAATGGTTATTGTATTATTAGTGGAATCGATTGTTAAACCGCCCATTTCCATTTTATACGGGATAGTATCACCTTCATAATATACTGATTTACTAGCTCCAAGGTTTCCTGTTACCCATTCTTTAGCATCTGTAGCGCATCCATCTGTACTTGGGGATGGTGCTGGATCATTAGCACATTGACTTATTTTTGCTGATTCAGCAGCTTGAGCCTCATTTGGTGCGATAAATACCCCAATCATGGATGTATTTAAGATAAGTGCTAGAGTTGCAATAATATTAAGAGTTTTATATAGAACTCTCTTCGTTTTTTGCGGATGTGGTAATAAATTGATTTTCATATGTTTTATTTATTCTTTATATAATTAATATATATATAATAAGTTGTTAATAAGGTAAGTGAGGTCCTTCAGCCATATTGGCTTCAGGATGACGCTTTGCGTCATTTTTCTAGGTCTTTTTGTTTTTTGGTAACTAAAAAACCAACACCAAGTTATAAAGTTTTCAAAAATTGTAAAAAATGCATAAAATAATAGCATTTTTAACTAATTTTTTTGCGTTTTTAAACTAAATTTGTTTTTTGTTAGGTTTATAACCTAATGTTGGTCTTATAAGTCCTCCTATACTTATGTCCAAAGAGCATATCCCCCCGTTTGTTGTGATTAATGAGCAATTTTAATATTTGATGATATAACACTTTTGTTTTTTTGTCAAGTCCTTTTGTATTTATTTCGGTCTCTATATCTTACCCCTATCTAAGTATATGTCAATGAATTTTTTATCATTTTTTGATCTTAAAATTAGGACAAAAATGAGGGTTGTGGATAAACTAAAACGAGCAATATTTTTTGTTTCTTGATTATATGTGAATAATCCACAAATGCTAAAACGCGCAAGTTTTTTGAAAATAAATAAGACCTAAAAACAGTCTGTCTTCCGACTGATAAGATAGGGATATTTTTGACAATTCAGCCAAATATGTTGTAATAGCTACTTTTTGCTATTTTCAGGTCTTAGTAATAATAAGGAGAGACTTAGGGGTAAAAATGAAATTATTGCCAATATTAAGAAATATTGACTAATGTTTAAGTTATTACTTTCTGGAGTTAAATTATGTCTATAAGTAGTTCCTAAAACTTGTTTATTCTCTGATTCCTCATTTTTTGTTATAATAGTTAGTACAGTTTGTTCATTTTTTATTGAATCTTCATCAATATTAGGTGTAATATCATTATTGATGTTATTTGCTCTAACGGCAGGTAAAATTGTGGTTGGGGATAGTTGTTGTAGGCCGAACAATTGCACTACTATAGTATGTGAATTATTGGATATTATGGCAATTCCTGTTTCATTAAATTTGTTATTTAATATGTTATCTCGGTGAGCATTGCTATTCATCCAAGCATTTATTGCTTCTTCAGTCTGTACCCAGTCTAAAGCTAGATTTTCACCGATTATTTGATAATTATAGTTTTCTCTTATTGCATAATCCCATGGCATAAGACCATTTGGATCTTTATGATCAAAATAATCATTATTGATCATGTCATTCGCTCGAATTTCTGCAATATGAGTTAAAACGTTATTTAATACTAATTCTGGAATTTGTTGATTTTGCCGTTCAATATTTATCTCTTTAAAGACACTTTCAACAGAAATCTCAGATGCTAATGCGTGATTAGGTAATAAAAAAAATAGGCAAAAAATAAAGCCTACTCCAATTACAAATTGTATATTGTTATTAAATCGTTTCATTTTTAGCTTTTTATTTTTATTTTTCTAATTTCATTATATCACATTTTAATCAAAAAATCAATATGGAGGACCTAATTAACAAATTAATAGAAGAGGAATATTTAAAAACGCCTCGTATCATAAAAGCCTTTAAAAAAATTCAAAGGGCAGATTTTTTAACAGAAGATCAGAAAGAATATGCTGGTCATGATCGACCAATTAGCACAAGTCATGGTCAAACAAATTCACAACCATTAACTGTGGCTTTTATGTTAGAATTACTTCAACCAAGGGAGGGTGATATAGTTTTGGATATTGGATCTGGTTCTGGTTGGCAAACAGCTCTGCTGGCAGAGATAGTTGGTGAGGATGGTAGAGTTTTTGGCATTGAAAGAATTCCTGATTTAAAAACTCATGGAGAAGAAAATATTTTAAAATATAATTTTAAGAATGTAGAATTTATCTGCGCAGATGGAACGAAGGGATATAAAAATGAAGCCCCTTATGATAAAATAATAGTAGCTGCAGCATCTGGAATTGGTATACCTGATATTTTTTTACAACAGTTGAGAGTAGATGGTCGCTTAGTGATTCCTGTTGGTAAATATGAACAAGATATGGTTTTAGTAAAAAAAGTTGGTAAAGATGATTATCAAGAGGAACGATACCATGGTTTTCAATTTGTTCCGTTAATAACTAAGGGGTGGGGAGAGTAAGTAGATTGTCATCGCGAGAAGTGTAGCGACGAAGCGATCTAAGATTGCCACGTCACTCATTTCATTCGTTCCTCGCAATGAGTAAAAATATTTAATAATATTAAGATATAATTTATGAAGATTGTAATATTAGCTGGTGGTGGGGGAACTAGATTATGGCCAGTCTCTAGAAAGAGTAAGCCAAAACAAATACAACCTTTTATTGGTAGTAAAACTTTATTACAAAAAACTTATGACCGTGTAAAAAGTGGTTATAAGACTAAAGATATTTTAGTTTCTACAAATTATAAACAATATCCATTAATCAGTAAACAATTAACAAAAATTCCGCGAGAGAATTATATTCTTGAAACGGAAAAAAAAGATACCGCTGCCGCAATTGGGTTAGCGGCGATTTATATTGCAAAAGATAATCCTAAAGAAGTTATGATGTTGACTGCGTCAGATCATTATATAAAAAATGAAAAAGAATTCATTAGAATTACTAAACTAGCTGAGAAAATAATCAAAGAAGACTATAAACAATCGGTAGTGATTGGTTTAAGACCAACATATCCAGAGACTGGTTATGGTTATATAAAAATGAATAAGTTATATAAGCAGTATGGTAATGATGAAGTGTTTCATGTACAAAAGTTCGTAGAAAAACCAGATTTATTTACTGCTCAGAAGTATCTAAAAAGTTGGGATTATCTTTGGAATGCTTCTATGTTTGGTTGGAGAGCTGATTATATATTAAGTTTGTTTAAGAAATTTTTGCCAGAGCATTACAAAATATTGATGAGAATCCAGCCAGCTCTAGGGACTAAAAATGAAAAAAAGGTTGTAGAAAAGGAATACAAAAAAATGAAGTCCATATCTATTGATTATGGTATAATGGAACGAACTAAAAAGATTGTAGTGATACCTGCAAGTTTTGATTGGGCTGATGTAGGCCATTGGCGAGCAGTGCAGGAGATATTATCAAAACAACCAACAGATAATGTAGTTAGAGGTAAGCATGTAGATTTTGGGTCAGAAGGTAGTCTTATTTACAGTTATACTGGTAAATTAGTTGCTACAGCTGGCTTAAAAGATATGGTTGTTATTGATACGGAAGATTGTATATTGGTTTGTTCAAAAGATAAAGCTCAGGATGTTAAAAAGATTGTAGATCAATTGAACAAGAAAAACATGAAGAAATATTTGTAAAAAATTATGGTAAAGAAAATATTATTATTTATATTCAGTATTGGGTTAATTGTAGCAATTAGCTTGGTAGGTTTGTATTTTACAAAAATTAATTCTTCTGTTTCTGATAGTGAAGAAATAAAAATATTTTCTGTAAAATCTGGAGAGGGCGTTAAAGTTATTTCAGCAAATCTTAAAGATGAAGAAATAATTAACAGTAGTTATATTTTTGAATGGTATGTATATCTCGGAGGATCAGAGAGTAAATTCTTAGCTGGAGATTATGAATTAATGGCAAGTCTGAATATTAAAGAGGTTGTTGAAATTATGACATTAGGACAATCTCAGGCAGAAATAGAAATTACTATTATAGAGGGTTGGAAGAGTGATGAGATAGATAAGTATTTAGCGTCCCAAGATATTATTGAGAGAGGGGCATTTATTGCCAAATCAAACATTATTGATACTAGAACAATCATCGTAGATAAAGAATATAGCTTTCTTGATGGCAAACCTAGTAATCAAGGATTAGAAGGATATTTATTTCCAGATACATATCGAATTTTTAAAGATTCAACATCAGTAGATATTATAAAACGTATGTTAAATAATTTTGAAACTAAGTTTACAGATCAGATGAAACAAGACTCAGAAATTGGCAATATGACTGTATATGAAATAATAACACTTGCTTCAATTATTGAGAAAGAAGTATCCAATGATGAAGATAGAAAAAATGTCGCTAGTGTTTTTTATAATCGTCTAAATAATGGCATGGGGTTGCAATCTGATGCCACCGTTAATTATGTTACTAAGGAGGATAGACCACAACCGACACTAGAAGATTTAGAAGTTGATAGTCCATATAATACTTATATGTATCGAGACTTACCACCAGGTCCGATAAGTAATCCTTCCTTGTCTTCAATTATGGCAGCAATCTATCCTGCAGATACAAATTATTTTTATTTCTTAAATAAAATTAACGATGATGGTAGCACAGTATTTAGTAATACTTATGATGAGCATCTTAATAATAAAGCTAAATATTTAAACTAACATGAAAAATAAAGAAACATTTGTAATTTCTTTAGGAGGTTCACTCATCGTGCCAAATGCAATTGATATTATTTTTCTAAAGAAATTTAGAAAAATAATAATTGATAAAATAAAAAAGGGTCATCGATTTATTATAGTAACTGGAGGAGGGGATGCTGCAAGAAAATATCAAAATGCAGCAAAAAAAATTGCAAAAGTATCTACTAAAGATTTAGATTGGGTTGGTATAGCCGCTACAAAAATTAATGCTGAGCTTGTAAGAGTAATTTTTAATGACTATGCGTATAAAGAAATACTATCAAATCCTAATATCCATATTAAAACAAACAAAAAAATACTTATTGGCTCAGGTTGGGTACCTGGGTTTTCTTCAGATAAGGACGCAGTATTACTGGCTAAAACATATGGTGCAAAAACGGTTATAAATATGAGCAATATTTCATATGTATATACGGCTGATCCAAAGAAAGTAAAATCAGCAAAACCAATCAAAAGCATGTCTTGGAAGGAATTCCTTGATTTAACTGGAAGAAAATGGAATCCAGGAGCACATGTACCATTTGACCCTGAAGCTTCTAAATTTGCTCAAAAGAATAAAATGAAAGTGATTATTACAAAAGGAACTGATATAGTGAATTTATTAAAAATTTTGGCCAATAAAAGAGCAAAAGGAACGGTTATTGAATAAAGCTTGACACATTTATTAGTACTGCTATACTATCCATAACATAAATAAATACCACAGACAGTAGGTGGCGAGATCTTGAAAAAAGTTCAGGACAAGCATAAAACCTGCCGAGGTGTAATAATAAATTTTTATTATCTGTGGTGTCTACACAGATTTTTTTATTAAACAATAATAATATGCCAAAAACTAAGCAGCAAAAAGAAGAAACAGTCAAAGACTTAGCAGAAAAATTATCAAAAACCAAAACTGTGATATTTACTAATTTTGATGGTTTGAATGTAACAGATACAACAGAGCTAAGAAATTTACTACGAGAAAATAATATAGATTATGCAGTAACTAAGAGAACATTAATAAAGTTAGCATTAGCTGATGCAGATCTAAAAGATATTGATGTTTCCCAGTTAGAAGGTGGATTAGGAGTAGCCTTAGGATATGATGACGAAATACTTCCAGCAAAAATATTAGGTCAGTTTGCAAAGAAACATGATAAATTGATTATGGCTGGTGGAATTTTTGATGGTAAATTTATTGATGCCAAGCAGGTAGTTGAACTATCTAAGATGGCAGGCAAAGATGAGCTAAGAGGTAAATTGGTTTGGTTACTAAATTATCCTGCTAGTGGATTCGTTAATGCACTTGCTGGTAATATAAAGAATTTAGTTTATGCCTTACAGGCAATAAAAGATAAAAAATAATAATTAATAAAGGATAAAATATTATGACAGAAGAAAAAAAAGAGGAAAAAGCAGTCGAGGTTCCAGAAAAATTTAAAAGTATGGTAACTGAGATTGAAAAGCTAACTGTAATGGAGTTAGCAGAGTTAGTAAAAGTTTTAGAAGAGAAATTTGGTGTTTCAGCTCAAGCTCCTGTAGCTGTAGCTGGTGCTGCTCCTGCCGGTGAAGCAGAAGGTGAAGCAGAAGAAAAATCAAGTTTTGATGTTGAGCTTACTGCAGCAGGTGGAACAAAGATTGCAGTTATCAAAGCTGTTAGAGAAATTACAGAGCAAGGTTTGAAAGAGGCTAAAGATATGGTAGATGCTGCTCCAAAAGTTATTAAAAAAGGAGTTGCTAAAGAAGAAGCAGAAGAGTTAAAGAAAACATTAGAAGAAGCTGGCGCAACAGTTACTTTAAAATAAACATTTTAAATAAAAAATCCTCAAGTATAATACTAGAGGATTTTTTATTTACTTAAATTTTTTTTAATTTAATATATCAATAGCTAGAATAGAATTACCGTTTAATATATATGTCTTTTTGTTCTTCCAGTCAGTAGATATGCTTTTCATATTATTAAATGAATCTGAAACATATTGGTTAACAAGTTTTCCGTCTTTAGTAAATTCTATAATCCTATTACCTTTAGTATCTAAGACGAAAATATTATCTGTATCTGAATTAGTCCAGATCTGGTTAGCAGATTCTAGTAGAGGATCGATTTTTGCTAATGCCCATTCTTGTTTTGCTCCTTGGAATAATCTTAATACTTGTCCATTACTTAGGGAGACATAAACATTACCGTCAATTGCAATAGATAATCCATTACGCAGATCAGAACTGTCTTGAAGCCATTCACTTGCCTGGTTGTAACCATTGCTAGTTCTTGTCGATCTATAAATTTGGCCTTTGTTAATATCTAGAAAATATACTCTATTCTCATAACTATTCATATCAATAATATTAACGTCGTCAGTAGGTAGGTTAAATTGTAATGAGGATATTGTATTGCTTTGAGAGTTAAATTCGTCTAACCCATTAGCATTATTAAATAAGACTAAATTATTATTATACTCTGTAGAATATTGAAAAGTATTTTCTATTTCTTCTTGAGGGTATGATTTTATCTCACCTGATTCAATGTCTGCAGAATAAATAGTTTTCTTACTAGAATCATAAGCATAAATTATATCATCAATGACAGTAAAGTTATTAATACTTGCTGTAGAGTCCACTGTAGAAAAATCAACTATATTGGTGGCTGCCATATTTGCTATATGTCTTGTTTTCTCTAATTGAATAGCTATATCTGATTGTAACTCAGTAATCTTGATTTGATCATTTTTATCGTTTTTTGCAAGCTCTGTTAGAATATCTTGTGCTTCGAATAGTAAATCTTTTGCTCCATCTTCATTGCCATATGAAAGTGCAGCTTCAGCTTTTAGAATATTTTGTGATATTTGTGATATCGATCTATCGAATTCAATACTTTCTTCTTGATTCTGTTGTGACATCGCTGAGCTAAATATACTTTGAGCAAGTACAAATGCTATTACTATAGCAGAGAGAAGTAATATTTTACTTATGTTAGGAAGTTTAATAAATTTATTAATTATATTGGATATTTTTTGAGAAAAAGTTTTAGGACTTGATACAATACTAGATGCTATTTTATCGCGTTTCCTAAATATTCCAACAATCACGTGAAGTAATTTTATTAATGCTTGACCAAGAATTTTAATTAAATTTCCAATCGATTTTAATAAAGTTGATTCTCTTTTTTCTTTATTACTATATTGTTTTTGAGTGCTTGTATCAGCTGGTCTGTAATCTTTTGTTTCTTTTTCGAATCTTAGTCTACGAGGAGATTGTTTTAATAATTTTAGTTTAATGAAATCGCCTAACTTTAAAAATATTCCCCCAAATAAATTACTCATATGTCTACTTAGAGATGGTTTGAGTATTTGATTTGTAGAATTTTTTTTATCTAAAAGATTTTCCATGGAAGATTGTGAAGAAAAATGATTAACTGCGTTAGCTACGTTGGCTGGGGGAGTCACGACATCAGAATCTGGCTGCTTATATTCTGTTGCAGTTTTAACTTCTTTAATTTCTGTTTTAATTGAGAGAGCAGCAAAAGCTGTATTAGTTGAGTTTTCAGCTAGTAGATTTTCTAGAATATGTACTGATCTTTGAGGTGAATTTTCTTGAATTGTTCGTTTTATTTTTTCTGGTGATAGATAATCTAGTAAATTGGAATTACAAAATAAGAGTGCATCGTCAGAAGCAAGTTCACCGCTTACGATATTTGAAAAAGCTTTTAGAGGATTAATTTTGTCACCCAACTCATTTGCTTCTTCAGTCGTTTCAATAATGTTAGTAATTTTATTGTTTCTGACCATGAATGCATAAAGCTTACCAACTTGACTAAAGTACAGTGTATTGTCTTTTACTATTACAGCAATAATATTTAATTTATCTAGCCAATTTGTATCATAGTCACCAACCATATCAGCAATTCGTTGATTTACATTTTCGAGAGCTTGTTCGAAAGCTGATTCTATTTGTAAATCATCTGTATTATAATAGCTTGTAGTAAAAGTATCCTGAATAGTTTGGATAATATCAAGATTTATTTTGTCGTCTGAGTTAATTTCTGCAACTAGAAAAAGTTTACCCAGATTCTTCTCTTCAATAGGGGATTGTTTGGATGCAAAAACATGGCAGGTTGACCTGCTTGTGTCTGGATCAAATATTAATAATTTGTCAAAAATTAGTGCAAAATTAGCCATTTCAGTATTATTTCTTGCTAGTTTTTTATAGGCATATTATAATACAGTCATAACAATTAGTAAATAGTCATTACATTCAGCTGTGTTGTGATTAATAAAGGAAAAAAGTATGCTTGAACACCTATTTAGTTCACGAACTAGGGTAAAATTACTAAAAATATTCTTAAGTAATCCAGATAAAGATTATTTTGTAAGAGAACTAACCAGAAAAATTAAGGAGAGAATAAACTCAGTTCGTAGGGAACTAGAGAATCTTGAAAGACTTGGGTTAATTGTGGCAGAAACCTCTGGTCAAAAGAAATTTTATCGTGTTGATAGTAATTTCATCTTATATCCTGAAATGCGTGCTTTAATACTTAAGTCTCAAATGACTGTAGAAAGAGATTTCGCAAAAAATATTGGACAAGTTGGTCAAATATCATATTTAGTTTTGACTGGTATCTTTACAGGTATCGAAGATTCACAGACAGATATATTGATTGTTGGTAAAGTAAATAGAACCAAATTAACAAGATTGATAAATAAATTTAGAAAAGAACTTGATAAACAGATTAGATTTACAGTTATGACCAAAAAAGAATTTGAATATCGGAATGATCTGACAGATAAATTTTTGTATCATATTTTAGAAAATAAAAAAATCGTTATCACTGATAAAATATTTGATAAATAGATAATGATATTAATAATAAATACAGCCGTTGAGGATATATTCCAGATCGCTTTAGCTGATAAGGACGGTGTTTTGTTGGCACAAAAAAATGTGCGCGGCAAGTATGTACAAGCTGAAAAGTTGTTACCGACCATTGTGAAACTAATGGAAGTAAATAAAATTAAACAAAAAGATCTAAAGGGGATTGTAGTTGTTAAAGGACCGGGCGGTTTTACTTCGATAAGAATTGGAGTTATTACGGCGAATACTTTTTCATTCGCACTTAACTTACCAATTATTGATTTCAAATTGAACGAATTTAGTGATTTTGGTGATTTAGCAAAGAAATCAGTAAGAAAATTTAGAAAGAAAGTTAATAAAAAATTAGTAATTCCATTTTATGGGCGCGAGCCAAATATAACAAAATCTAATAAAAATATTTTTGATTCACTTAAAATTTAATAAGTTACAGGGTTACTTGGTTTTAGTTGGTACGCTGATTTAAATCCAAATTTATTACTCAGAATGTCTATAGCATTCTGTATTTTTTTAATTTTGAAAAATGATTTTTCAAAAATACTTTGAATTGGTTCATAACTTAAGAGGTCATGAATAGTAGCTGATACAGAAATTATTTTAGTGCTCAATGGTAAAATTTCATTTAGTAATTGATTTGCCAAAGGAGCTAAGTCATTATAATTATTTAAAGGCATATTAAATTGTTTCCTTTTTGTTTTGATACTATGTTTATTAAACGTGATTTTAATAGAAAGAACGTTCCCAGTTTTCTTCTGAGATTTGAGAGAATTACAAATTATTTTTATTTGATCAAGCAAAGAATCAAATATAAGATTTTGGTCGTTGGTAGCAAATTCAAAGCTATTTGATCTAGTGATTGATTTTTTTATTCCAACTGAATACACTTCACGGTCATCGAGAGCATTTGCCATTTTCCAAATTTGTAATCCATTATTACCGAATGTTTGAACAAGCTGTGCTTGAGGCATATTTGCTAGATGTCCAATGGTATGTATATTGAGAGATTTTAGAGCAATTTCTGTCCTTGGGCCTATGGCTGGTAAATATTTTATAGGTAATCCTGAGATGAATTCTTTTTCTTGTCCCCAGGGTACATAAGTTATTGCATTTGGTTTTTGTGACTGGCAAGCGATCCGAGCACATATTTTGTTGCTAGCTATTCCTACAGAAGAAGTTATTTCAAGTTCTGAATATAATTTATTTCTAATATCATTTGCAGCTTGTTCTGGTGATATCCATTTTTCTTCAAAGCCTGATATATCAATATACGCCTCATCTAGTGAGATTGGTTCAATTTTTTTACTATATTGTGAAATTATTTTGAAAAATTGTTGAGAAAATAATTCATATTGTTCAAATGAGCCGGCAATATATTTAGCTTGTGGGGCTATCTCATATGCTTTTGATAAAGTCATTATTTTATTAATACCTAAATTTCTTGCTTCATAACTGGAGCAAGCCACAAGACTATTGGGTTTGATGTTATTACTTATTATGACTGGTTGGTTTCGTAGTTCTGGATGTAGAGCTTTTTCTACTGAAGTAAAAAAAGAATCTAGACTTATATATAGTATTGTTTTTCCGGCATAGCCGGATCCGCCTTTGGAGGAGAATTTATTTTTTTTCATATTAGATTTATAAGTTTCCGGCGGGGCCGGATCCGGCTTTGCCTGAATTAGTTAGTTATTTTAATTTATAAAGAGGGAAGTGATGAGCCGAATAAAAACCGAAAATAAATAACAAATTTATTTTCGTCCTGAAAGATTTTGAAGGACCTAAGTTTTTTGGCTCACTAAACAATATATGTCTTTGAGTAAATTATTTTATTTGGTTAAAAAAGGTTTATGAAAAATTTCTAATTATTCCTAGTACTCTCCCTTGGACGATAATATTTTTTTCGTAACGCGGTTTATATTTTTTATTAGCAGGTTGTAATCTAATAAAGTTTTTTGTACGAAAAAATTTCTTTAGAGTTGCACTTCCGTCTTCAAGTAGGGCAACGACGGTATCACCATTTTTTGCATATTCAGTTTTTTCACAAACAACATAATCACCATCAGCGATAAGACTTTCGATCATAGAGTCACCCTTAACTTTAAGAATGTATGAATTCTTTTGACCGATCATTTCTTTAGGAACTGGTATTTTAGAATCTCGATTTTCTAAAGCCTCTATTGGTTCTCCGGCAGTGATAAGACCGACTACAGGAAGTAGAATTGAGTTATTATCTGAGACGGGGGATGATTCAATCTCATCTTCTATGATTGTTATGCCTCTAGCAGTATCTTTATCTCTTTGAATAAAATTATGTTCTTCAAGAAACTTGATATGTTCATGAACCGTAGCTAGTGATGACAAGTTAAACTCTTTTGCAATTTCAGTAAGTGTAGGTGCATAATTATTTTCTTTGATATAACCTTTTAAAAATTGAAAAATCTTTTGTTTTTTGTTTGGTAATATAGTTACCATATATTTGTAAGTTAGTATATAATGAATTTAGAATAATATTTTTGAATATGACAGGAATAATTAATATATTTTTACCATTGTTTGTGCAGATACTAGTACTGTATCTTCTTTCTCGTCTTTTGAATAAAGTGATTATGAGGCAGTTGGGGAAGAAATGGTATTTAGCGACGATGTGGCCTGGTGTCATGATTCATGAACTATCACATGTGATCGGGTGTATAATTACTTTTACAAAAGTTTATAAAGTTAATTTGTTTACACCAACAGGGGATTCTTTAGGGTCTGTAGAACATGCAAAGACAAGTAATCCAATATCGAATATTATTATTTCAATTGCGCCATTGTTTGGGGGGACTGCAGTTATTTGGTTGCTGACCTACTTGTTCTTCCCCGAAATATATAAGGTTCAGTTAGATAGTGTTAATCTTGCAGTAGGTGATCTGAATAATTTTCAAAACTTTTTTAATTTTACAGTAAATTATTTTCAGTTGTATTGGGATTATTTTGTTCAACTATTTCAGAATATGAATTTTGGATCCTGGCAAACTTATTTATTTATCTATTTAATGTTATCTCTTAGCTCTCATGTTGCACCATCTAAAAAGGATTTAAGCTATACCTATGTAGGAGTTATTGGATTAATACTCTTCTTTGCTCTTATTTTCTTTTTAGATTCGTGGTTACAGGTTCCAATAACATGGAGTATTATTCAATGGTTAACTAAACCTCTGTTTTTAACTGCCAATTTTTTAATTTACGGCATCATTTTTACAGTATTTAGTTTATTTGTTATGCAGTTGATTGCTTTGATTAAGCGCCTTTTTGTAAGGGGATAATCGAATACATTAAATATAGCCGAATAAAAACCGAAAGTCAATACATAGTTATCCACAGAAATAAATTTTCAAATAGGCTGAGGTATATAATATTTGATCACATAACCATCAATTAAATAGCTATTGATATTCATAGCTATTTTTTAATTACTATATCTTGTGGTCACTCACTATCAGGGCATACCACAAGTTGTAATTTTTTTCATTGGTAATCTTGACGAATATTTTGAATTATATTGTGGTGAATATTATTGCAAAGGCTTTGACTTTTTGCTAAAAATGGGGTAGAATGGATGTATTAGGTAGCGAAGTGGATAATTGTGGGGATAAGCTCACTTATCTGTGGACAAGCCGTAAATTTTATTACTTAAATTACATATCTAAATCAATGTTTATAGGAGAATATCAACATAATATAGATGAGAAGGGTCGGTTGGCAGTGCCGGTTAAATTTCGTGGTGATTTAAGTAAAGGAGCTGTAGTAACTAGAGGATTAGATAACTGTTTATTTTTATATCCTCAGAAAGATTGGGAAGAATTAGCTAAGAAATTATCACAATTACCAATATCCAAAGCAAATACAAGAGCATTCGGCAGATTGATGTTAGCTGGAGCTATGGATTGTGAGGTAGATAAACAAGGAAGAATCATATTACCTGATTATTTAAGAAAGTATGCAGCGATCTCAAAGAAAGTTGTAGTAGCTGGATTATATAATAGATTAGAGATTTGGGATGAAGATGCTTGGGAAAAGTATAAAGCAGGGACTGAGAAAAATAGCGGAGATATTGCTGAAGCGCTTGGAGAGATAGGCGTTTAATTTAGTTTATGCCAAATACGCACATACCAGTACTTCAAAAAGAAGTTATAGATAATTTACAACCAAGTTCAGGTAATAATTTCATAGACGGAACTCTTGGAGGAGGTGGACATGCTAAAGAAATATTAAAGTTAACTGGACCAGATGGAAAACTACTAGCACTTGATCTGAATAATGATACATTCGTCGTAGCAAAAGAAAATTTAAAAGAATTTAATAATAGAGTTACATACGTACAAGAAAATTTCTCAAAAATAAAACAAATATACAATGAACAGTTCTCAATATATAAAATTAACGGTATTCTACTTGACCTTGGTTTCTCTTCTCTTGAGCTCGAAGGTGAGGATAGAGGATTTTCTTTTAAAATAGATAGTCCACTAGATATGCGGTACGACCAACGACAGTCGCTGACCGCAGCAGAAATAGTTAATACATGGTCGTTTGACAATTTAAAAAAAGTGATTCAGGAGTATGGTCAAGAACGTTTAGCGCAAGCGATTGCCAAAAAAATAATAGATTCGCGTCTAAACAAAAATATAACAAAAACAAAAAATCTTGTTGAGGTCATACTCCTGGCCTTTAGAGAAAAATTAGGTACGGATAAGGAAATTCCATGGATAGGTGGTATTCATCCAGCTACTCGAACTTTTCAAGCATTGCGTATTGCAGTAAACGATGAAATTAACAATTTAAAAAAAGTTCTACCACAATCAATAGACTTATTAGAAAGTGGAGGTAGGCTAGCGATCATTTCTTTTCATTCTTTAGAAGATAGAATAGTAAAACATTATTTTCGTAAAGAATCAATAGATTGTATATGTCCTCCAGAGATTCCTGATTGTAGATGTGATCATCATGCTAAAATAAAATTAATAACTAAAAAACCAATTAAACCTTCTGAGGAAGAAATAAAAATAAACCCTCGTTCCCGTAGCGCACTATTACGCGTCGTGGAAAAAATATAAACAAAATGACAAAAATGGCAAGAAAATTTAATAAAAAAAATAATTTTGTAAATCCAGTAAAACAAAGAAATTTAAATTTAGGTAAAAATAGTTTAGGTATCATGCTATTTGCTCTAATAGTTTTTGTTGGACTATCCTATCTATATTATATAAATCAAACAGCAACTGGTGGTTTTGATATAAAAGGTATGGAAAACCAAATTACTGAACTATCAAAAGATAATAGGCAATTAGAAATTAAAACAGCGGAGATGCAATCTCTTAGTATAATCGAAGAAGCAGGAAATAATCTAGAAATGGTAGCAACAACATCCATTGAATATTTACCGGCAGTTGGTTCAGCAGTGGCCGTCAGGTAAAATATATATAATCATATTGAAATAATAGGTGTACTGCTAATAAGTAAATGTTTCAATTAATTTTTATATGGTAATAAAATCGCGTCATAAAAGAAATAATAAACCAAAATCTCGTGACCGCATTGATATAGTATTTGCGGTTATTTTTGTGTTTGCTGCAATTATTATAGTGCGATTAGCCGATATCCAGATATTTCAACATTCTTTTTACGAGGCATTAGCAGCGGATCAGCATGAGTTGCATGAAAAATTATCACCAGAGCGAGGTGATATATTGGTTCGGGATAAAGATGATTCAGAAAAATTATTTCCTTTAGCAACAAACAAAACATTATATTTTGTTTATGCCGAGCCAAAACGTATTGAAGACCCTGATGATGTAGCTGACAAATTATTTACATTATTAGAGATAGAAGAAGATGAAGAGAAAGAGGAAATATTGAATAGGTTAAAAAAAGAAGATGATCTGTATGAACCAATCAAACGACAAGTGACTGAAGAAGTAATTTTGGAATTAGATAAATTGGAGATGACTGGTATAAAATATCAGGAAGAATATGAACGATTATATCCTGAGAATAACTTCGGTTCTCATATTTTAGGATTTTTGGGAAATAGTGGTGATGCGAAAATTGGTCAATATGGGCTAGAAGAATATTGGGAAACAGAGCTAGCTGGCGAAGCAGGTTATTTACAAGCTGAGAAAGATGCACGGGGAAGATGGATTACTTTTGGTACAAAATTATTAGAAGAAGCAAAAGATGGCGATGATCTTGTTTTAACTATTGATAGATCTGTCCAATACGAAGCTTGTAAACAGTTAAATGAAACTGTATCTAGGCATGGAGCAGATGGCGGTAGTGTCGTAATTATAGATCCAAGTACTGGTGGGATACTGGCTATGTGTGGGGCTCCTGACTTTGATCCGAATAATTATGGTGAAGTAGAAGATGCAAATACATATATTAATCCCGCAACTTTCTATATTTATGAGCCTGGTTCTATTTTTAAATCTATAACTATGGCCGCGGCATTAGATCAAGGAGCTGTCACTCCAACAACTACTTATAATGACACGGGGAGTGTAGAGATCGGTAAGTATACAATTAGAAATTCTGACGGAAAAGCAAATGGAATAAATACAATGACCGAGGTATTAGAAAAGTCTCTAAATACAGGAGTAATATTTGCTGTTCGTACAATCGGTCCTGAAATTTTTGAAGATTATGTAAAAAGATTTGGCTTTGGTCAGAAGTATGGAATAGAATTAAATTCGGAAGCTCAAGGTAATATAAAAAATTTAGCAAAGCATCAAGATATATATATGGCTACTGGATCTTATGGTCAGGGGCTGTCAGTAACACCATTGCAGATGACCAATGCTTATGCTGCGATTGCTAACGGTGGTAGATTGATGGAACCATTTATAGTTGACGAAGTTATTAATAGTGATGGGTTTAGTACTAAGACAGAACCAAAAGTTATTAGACAGGTTATCAAAGAGCAGACTGCTACTACACTTGGGGCGATGCTAGTAAATGTGGTTCGTAATGGACATGGTGGACGAGCCGGTGTTGATGGATATTATGTAGCAGGTAAGACAGGTACTGCTCAAATACCAAGTCAGACAGGACCGGGCTATGATCCTGATTTTACAATTGGTAGTTTTTGTGGTTTTGCGCCTGTTGATAATCCTATATTTGCTATGTGTGTAAAAATCGATAAACCAAGAACAGTACAATGGGCCGAATCTACGGCTGCACCATTATTTGGAGAACTTGCACAGTTTATGTTGAATTACTATGGTGTTCCACCAGAAGAAACGGTAAAATAAAGGTATGAATAGACCAGAAAATATCAATTCACCAGAAGTACAAAAAGAATGTTTATTAGAGATTGCAGAAAAATTATATAGTCCTGAAATGCCGTATCATAATTTTGAACATGCTAAAGATACTATCGAAGCTGCAAAGAAAATTATCGAACGTTGTAAAGAAGAAGGTTTAGAGTTAGATGAGGAAGTTGTCTATTATGCTATGTTATTTCATGATGCAGGATATCATGAGAATCATGAAAAATTAGGTTTTAGAAGTAAAGAAGAATATTCGGCACATTTAGCTGATCAAGAAATGACTAAAGTAAAAATTCCTGATGAAAAAATCAAAGAAGTGGTCAAAACAATTCTAGCTACTCACAGTCAAGCTCCATTTGTCACAGTCGAACAGAAAATAGCGAGAGCAGCTGATCTATCGGGGATGGCAGCTGAGTACGAGTTATTTGTAGAAAATAATATTAAACTAAAAAAAGAACAAGAGTTAATCGATGGTAAAGAAATAAGTTTAGAAGCATGGAAACAAAAAACTAAGGAAGTGATCGAGTTCTATCTATCACAAGATATTCATTTAACAGATGGGTATCAAGATGAGGAAGGGAATTCAATCTTTCATAATAAAGTGAAGGAGAATTTAGCAAGATTTTTAAAAGAAGAAGAAATTTAAAATAATGAATATTATAAAGAAAATAATAGAATGGGAATTGCGAGTGTTAGCTGGCTTGGTTTTGAGTAGATACAAACCTAAGGTTATTGGTCTGACTGGTAGTGTAGGTAAGACATCTACCAAAGAAGCGATATATAAAGTATTGGATCCTAATTTCAAAACTTGGAAGAATATAAAAAATTATAATAATGAGATTGGTGTTCCATTATCGATCTTGGGTATGGAATCAGCAAACAGAAATCCGTTTATGTGGGGTTGGGTATTTTTTAAGGCAATTGGAATATTGATTGTGCGAAATAAAAAATATCCCGAAATGTTGATATTAGAAATGGGAGCAGATAAGCCAGGGGATATCAAATACTTAGTTGATTTTGCAAAATGTCATGTGGGAGTAGTTACGGCGATCGGAGCAGCTCATTTAGAATTATTTGGTAGCGTAGAGAAAGTTGCAAGAGAGAAGCAAAATATAGTTTCACATCTTAAGGTAGGAGATTATGCGGTTTTAAATATTGATGATGAGATGGTGATGAAGATGAAAGAAAAAACTAGGGCTCAAGTAATTACTTATGGTTTTGATGATGAGGCAGACATTCGGGCTAGTGGTTTGGATATATCAGCTGGACCATCATCAGATCCTTGGATTGATATGCAGATAAAAGGAATTAGTTTCAAATTACATTACAAGGGCGCTATCGCTCCAGTATTTTTACCAAAGACTTTGGGTAAGCATCAAGTATATAGTGCATTGGCAGCAGCAGCAGTGGGAGTATCACAAGGGATAAATATTGTAGATATTGCAGAGTCTTTACGAGAGTCATATCCACCAGCCGGGCGGATGAGGTTAATAGCTGGGATAAAACATACTTCAATAATTGATGATACTTATAACTCATCACCTTTGGCTTCTAAAGCAGCTTTGAATGTTTTGCATGAAATAAAAGTTTCCGGTAGAAAAATTGTAGCGATGGGAGATATGTTGGAGCTTGGAGATTATACCGAGCAGGGGCATAGAGATGTTGGTATGTATGTTGCAGAAGCAGCCGATATATTGGTTACTTCGGGAGAAAGTGGAAAAATAATTGCTAAGGCAGCTATAGAAAGTGGTATGTTAGTAGATAATGTATTTACTTTCCCTGATCCAGAATCTGCTGGTAGGTTTATCCAAGATAAAATTAAAAAAGGTGATATAATATTAGTGAAGGGTTCACAGGGAGCTAGGATGGAAAAAGTAGTAAAGGAGCTGATGGCAGAGCCACAAAAAGCTGAAGAACTATTGGTAAGACAAATAAAAGAATGGCAATAGCTATATATAAATTATTAATATAAAATAGTATGGGAAAAAATTTTTATATTATTACAGCAATAACACTTGTTGTAATTTTATGTGTGACTGGATTTATTTTTAAAGATCAACTTTTTGGAGATGATGAGGGGAATCGTGTATTGCCGGTCATCGCTACATTAAGTGATAATGAGTTTACCTTTAAAGCAGATAATTATGATTCTATGGGGGTGCATCCGGGTACAAGTTTTACTTTGACATCCAAGAATCAAGTTGAGAAAACAAGTATTGAAGGTAATCTTGTAGTTGATCCGACATTCAAATATAAAGTAGAATCGTCAGATAGCAATGAATTCTCTATTGTTCCGGAAGAAACTCTGAAAGACAATACTATATATAAATTTTCTATAGTGGGGCAGCAAGAAGGTGATGATAGTGTCAAAGAATACCAATGGGCATATCAGACTAAAAGCACTTTTAAAATAAAGGGTAGTTTACCAGCTGATGAAACTGCTTATGTGCCAGTTAATAGTGGTATCGAAATTATTTTTTCTCATGAGAATTATATAGATTATGAGGATTATTTTTCAATAAGTCCTGAAGCAGATGGTGCTTTTGAAAAACATAGGAAAACTTTGGTATTTGTTCCTGATGGATTGGAAAAAAGTACATTATATACTGTAACTATTGATAGCGGATTACCACTTGAGGGAAGTGATTTGGTGTTGGATATGGATTATATATTTCAATTCGAAACAGAAGCGGATAGCTATGATAGTGGGAATGTTACATTCGCTGATAATTTTTTTGAATACCCATCTACACAAGCGCCGGTACTTTCTATTAACGAATATAATTCTGGCTTAATCAGTTTAAATATAGAAGTATATGGATTTAATAGTTTTGATGATTTTACAGCTGCAGTGGATACATTAAATAATTATCCACATTGGGCGGGTTATTCAAATTTAAAGAATACTTATCCGACAGATGGTTTAGATTTAATTATTAATTTCGATGCAGATATAATTGATGATAATTATTCAAAATTAATAGAGTTCCCAGAAAGTTTGAGTACGGGCTATTATCTTGTTCAGATTTATAATTCGAGTGGTGTTTCCCAGACTTATTTACAGATAAGCGACTTGATAGCGAGTTATCAAGGCACAGATTCGAATTCATTCATTTGGGCTCATGATTTAAATACATCTTTACCGTTGAATAATGCAATCATAGGATTTTCACACGATACTGATTTTAGCGCGACAACAAATACAAAAGGCTTGGCAGAATTTAACACACCAAGTCAAATTGCGACTGATCAGCAATATAAAATTACCAACATATCTTATTACACAGTAAATTATAATAATGTGAATTTATTAATTCCCATAGAGAGACATTATGAAATGGGTGGTTGGATGATGAACAGTGGTAATAGGAATTATTGGACATATTTATATACCAACCGCACAATTTATTCCCGAACTGATAGTATAAAATATTGGGGTGTATTAAAAAGTAGGGTAGGAGATCAGGTACCACAAGCCACTGTAAAATTTGTTAAGAGTGGTGGTGGATATATGGGTGCGAGTGATACAGTATTACAAGAAAGTGATATTAATATTGGATCTTACGGAACTTATGAAGGTAGTTTTGATTATACGAATCTGGGTGTTGGAGCCTATTATCTAAAAATTTATGTAGGGGATGAATTAATACATACTAAGTATATTAATATTACTACATATGTTAAGCCAAGTTTTAAGATTGAAGTTAACACGGATAAGAAGGCATATTTTGAAGGTGAAGATATTATCTATAATATTAAGTCTGTATATTATGATGGTACTCCGATAGGTAATATAGAACTAGAATATTATGCGGACGGCAACAATACTATAACGACAGATGCCAGTGGAGAGGCAACAATTACTAGATCGACATCATATAGTAGTGATGGATATTATCCAAATTCGGAATATTTTTCCATCCATCCAACATTAGCAGCTACATCTGATCTATATACAGATAATAATGTATATTTATTCGGACCTTCAATGGATTTGAAAGCCAGTCTAGACGAAAATAATGTTATTAATGGAAACGTATTCGAAGTTGATTTAAGTACAATAAATGATGAAGGAAATGATTTTGCTTGGAATTTCGAAGGCGATCCAATACCAGGAATTAATGTAACCGCTAAGGTGTATCATCAATATTATACCAAGACAGAAACAGGGACGAGGTATGATTATATAAACAAGAAGACATATAAAACTTATGATTATGATTTCAATTCTGATTTAGAAGATGAAGTTATAGCTATTACAAGTGCAGATGGAAAATATTTGGTAAATTATAATTATCAAGATGGTAAAAAATATAAAATTGAATTAGGTATTACTGATAGTGCTGGCAGGACAGCCACAAAGAATGTTTATAAATATTCCGGATATAATGGTTATAACTATTATGCTAATCAAGGCTATGACTATTATAATTTGGTAACTGAAGGTGGATCAGATGAAACATCAATAATATTTTTCAACCTGGCGAAACTATTGATGTTTCATTTTATGAAAATGAAGATTTATTGTCTGGAACGAGCAATGAAGACTTTGTATATTTCAAAGGAATGACAGGCATCTTTGATATTATTTCAAGTAATAAATCAAATTTCTCATTTGAGTTCGACGAGACATATGCGCCGAACATCTATGTTTATGGAATATATTTTGATGGTCGAAGTTATCATCTCACTGAATCATTAAGATTGGATTATGATACTACCATCCAGAAATTAAATATAGATATTGATCAGGATAAGATTAATTATGGACCGGGCGAGGAAGTAAACTTGGAAATTACAGTTACTGATATAAATGACAATCCGGTAAAAGCAGAAGTTAATGTATCGGCGATTGATGAAGCTTTGACCGCTTTACAATGGAACAATGATGCAAGTTTCTTTTCAACTTTATATACCACACTTCCTCTTACTCTAGAATATTCATATCAAAGTCATAAGGATTTGGCTGCACCGATGGCTGAAGGTGGAGGATGCTTTACGGGTGATACGAATATTTTGATGAGCGACGGAAGTAGTAAACAAATATCTGATGTTCGGATAGGTGATGAAGTTCTTACCAAGATCGATGATGAATCTAATGATTTGGTCACGGCCAAGGTTTTAAATACGGTGAAACATTTGGTTAATGGATATTTGATAATAAATGAAGATCTACAAGTAACGGATAAACATATAATATATCTGAATGGGGAGTGGAGTATTGCTGGTGATGCTAAAGAGGGAGATTATTTAACCAATTCTTCAGGTGAAGAAGTAATTATCAATAGTATTATCGAAACAAAAAAACCAAGCAAAGTATACAATCTTCACATTGAAAATCTAAATACTTTCATTGCTGATGATATTTATGTGCATAACAGTAAAGGTGGTCTCAGAGAAGATTTTCAAGATATCGCTTTCTTTGGTAGTGTAGAGACCAATGGACAAGGGCAGGCAACTTTATCATTTGAATTACCTGATAATATTACATCTTGGGCGACCACTGTTCATGCGCTAACCAAAGATTTAAAGGCTGAATCAACACAATCAGCCGTGATTGCTACTTTACCATTCTTTGTAGATGTTGCAGTGGCCGAGAATTACATAGTGGGTGATAAACCAGTAGTTAATATTAGATCTTTTGGGATAGAACTAGATACTGATGCTCAAGTGGAATATACAATTTCTTACCCTGGTTATAATGAAGATGAGATTGTAATGACTGCCAATGCTAGTGAAGCGGTTGAAATAACTTTACCTGAATTTGGTGCTGGAGAGTTTTCTATTCAAGTCATTGCTAAGCAGGGGAACTATAATGATGCGGTAAAGAAAAGTTTTGATTTTTATCAGTCAAATTTATTAGAAGGAAATTCTACATTTTATGATTTGATTCAAGGTGTGGATATTACTGGGAGTGAGGATAGTTATACGAATCTTACATTTACTAACAAAGAAAGAGGGCAATATTATAATCTATTAAAAAGATCAATGTGGAGCTACGGCGACAGAGTTGAGCAAAAAGTTTCAAGATACTATGCTGATAAATTATTAATGGATTATTTTGATGAGCCAATGACCGGTGATAATGATTTTGATTTTACTGCTTTCCAGCAAAGTGACGGTGGAATTTCCTTATTACCTTATTCATCTTCTGATATATTATTAACCGCTAAGGTTATGGAAGTAGCTGGTAGTAAATTTGATGCAATTTCAGCCAAAAGTTATTTTGAGGCAATATTAGCTAATAAAGACAACAACTTGGATGAAATTGTCTATGCATTATTAGGTATGTCTAATATAGGTGAACCTGTTTTAACTGAAATAAATATTTTGATGGACAGTAACGAAATTCCAGATATTTTGAAATTATATCTATCCAGAGCTCTGTCCAACTTGGGAGCTACGGAATACGCTACTACATTGGTCCAGACAATATTAGACAATTATGGTGATGAAACAGATAACTATATCAAACTTGCATTGGGAGAAGATCAGGATGAATACACTGAATATACATACCAAGCAGCTATTGTTTTAGCTCAAGCGTCAACTGATATTGCAAGTAAATTATTTGATTACGCTTATGCTAATCCAGCTAAAGAACAATTGAATAATCTAGAACAATTAGCCTACGTTCAATATGCACTACCTCTATTATCTGGGGATCCTGTTAGTTTTAGCTATATTTTGAACGGTAAAACAGAGTCAGTAAGTTTGGCAAATAATGAGAAACTTTCATTATTATTAACTAGTACTGAATTGGGAGATATAGCTTATAGTAATATCGTGGGAGCTGTAGGAATGGTATCAAGCTATCAAGTGCCTGTGGATCTGGCTAATGTGGAGGTAGATCCTGATATTAGTGTGACTAGGGAATATACCGTTGATGGTACGTCGACTGTTAACTTTCAAGAAAATGATGTTGTTAAGATAACATTATCTCCAAATATTAGTGATGGGGCAATAGATAATGAATATCAATTAACTGATTATCTGCCATCAGGATTAAAAATGTTGAGTAATCTACATGCCTGGAGTATTGGTTGGACTAGTGACACTAGATATCCTTATGAGATTGATGGTCAGGCAGTGAAATTTTGGACTAGCAGAACAACGGAACCATTTCACTATTATGCTATAGTTATTAGTAAAGGTGATTATATAGCTGAGCAAACTATTCTTCAGGGTTTTGTAGCCAAAGATAGTATTAATTATGGTGTGCAATCTGCCATCAATATTCAATAAACTGTGAAGAAAATATTTTTCATTATTGTTTTTGTTTTAGCCTTCATTGGTATTTCTTTTGCAATTGGTCATGTAGTTACAGGGAGTAATGATAATGAAATTACAGAAGTTGCTAATGTCTCCAATTCACGTAGTGAGATTATGATGGATAAGTATTTTTATCCGAATAATTTTTATAACTCCGTTGAGCAAGCCACTGTTTCCGATGTTAAATTTCAGACAGATATTGTTAGAGCTGGTATAATTCCTCATGATATTACTCAGGGTCAGATGATTGCACATTTTTTTCAAGGATTAATAAATCAAAATCCTAAAAGAATAATATTACTTGGCCCAAATCATTACGAGGTAGGTAATAGTAAATTTATTACAACTACCGCTGATTGGGAGACTGAGTTTGGAATAGTTAAGACTGATGATAGGGTAGTTGAAAATTTATTAGTTAATTATCAATTTTCTGAGAATAGTAAGATTATAGAAAATGAGCATTCTGTATCTGCGATTGTTCCTTATATATCTAATTATCTTCCTAACACACAAGTAGTGCCAATAATTTTTAAAGCTGATATAAGAGAGAATGAGATTGAAGCTGTTATTAAAATTATAGATGATTATATTGATGATGAAACAGTTGTGGTTGCCGCGGTGGATTTTTCTCATTATCTAACTAAAGCACAAGCTTCGATTAATGACGAAAAAACAAAAAATTATTTAGAGAATTTAGATTATCAAAGTATACTTAACTTAGGTGGAAATTTTAATGACTACCTTGATTCACCGGCCGTAATTGGGTTATTATTAAAGTGGTTGGATAATAAGGGGTATATAAATAGTCAGTTTTTAAGCCATGTTAATTCCGCTGATGAAGCAAATGATCCAAATATCCAAACCACCAGTTATTTTGAATTAATTTATTACTAATCAATTAAATATATGAAAAAAAGTATTATTTATTCATTATTAATCGCAGGTTTAGTATTGGTACCAGGACTCGTATTTGGTATGGAAGAGGTAGAGGTAGATACTACTACGATTACTGACCAGACTGATGAAGTGAGTAAGCTGGTAAAAGAAATTGAAGATGAGTTAGAAGATCCAGGGGTTTTACCTGATTCACCATTCTATTTTGTTAAAGAATGGTCAGAAGGGATTCAAGAATTTTTTACATTTGATAATGAAAAAAAAGCAGAGTTACAATATAGATTTGCAATGAGACGAGTAGCTGAGGTAAATAAATTAGTATCCAAAGGAAAACTAGAAAAAGCTCAAGAACATATGGATAAGTATGATTCGCATTTAGAGAAATTTTCTGAGAAGGTCGTTAAGCTAAAAGAAAAAGATGCCGACAAGGCAGAGGCATTAACAGACAAGTTAGAGATAATGCAAGTAAAACAGCAGAGTGTTTTAGCTGATGTTTATGATAAAGTTCCTGAAGAAGCAAAGGAAGGGATATTGAACGCAATGGAAAATTCTTCAAAAGGATTGGAAAATGCTATAGAGAAAATTGAAGGAAAAGAAAAGTTGGATTCTTTTAAAGAAAGATTTCGAAATAGAATCGAAGAGGAGTATCAAGATAAAAGTGATGAAGTGCAAGATAGTTTGAAAAAAAGAGCAAAGGAAATGGTAGATGATGCATTGGAAGGGGAGGATGAGTAAGTTGATGATAATAATTAATAAAAAAAAGCGCTTTGATATTATCTTAGCGCTTTATGGTAGAAAGCAAATGCTTTTTAGGCTATAGTAGTTTCCGGTTCTTTAGAAACTACGTCTTCGTGTTCGTCCTGCTTTATACGGCGGCACATGATTGTTACTTGGTGCATACCATCTACAACACTGTTATTCATCACTTGGTAAATTTCCCATCCATCCTCGGAAAGTTTTTGGACAGTAGTCTTGTATAGATTGGTGTTTATAGGATTGGAACCAGCAATGGTATTTGCTGGAATATTATTTACAACCTCTTGGTGGTAGTCCCATGCCATTTGAGCACCCGATGAGATATGTTTATATCCCATTTTTTGCAGGAGTACGAGAGCACCAACGACGGATTTACCGGCAGTTTTGAGGATTAATCCTCGTACAGAATTCCGGCTTATGCCAAGTATTTTGGACAACTTAACTTGATTATGTGTTATAGAAGTTAGTGCATTGCTCATTTGATTGCCAATGGAAAGTTCATTAGCAGTAAGATCAATGACAGGCATGCCATTTTCATCTTTCATAGGTAATTCACTGGTAGTATCGTCAGTCGTCGGACGTATAAAATAGTTCCCATCAATCTGGGATGGAAAACCAGGAACTACATACATGAATCCAAGGGATTGAAGATATCCAAGAAGCAACAGTATAGAGTTGTTTGAACCTTCTTCCATTTGGATAATCAATCTTTTACTGAGTCCGGACTTTCCCATAGCCATTTCAATGTTCATTCCAGCAGTAATTCTTGCAAAGTGAAGTTGAGCCCCAATGGTTTTCGGGACATCTGATAGATTGACTATAGGTAATCGTTGGTCTTTCTTATCCTTGGCCATAAAAACCCTCCTTGTTTTATTAAAGTACATATGATATTTAAATTACCTTAATAAAATAAACAACTGTTGTCAAGCGACTTAACATCAATTTTGGTGTGAGGTTTAACAAAAAATTAAATAATTTATAACAAAAAATGAACAACCATCGTGGGCCGATGGTCGTTCACATAATTATTCTATAATAGGATTTGATATTAATCAAGTCCTTTTTGTGCAAAAAAAATAACCCTGTTAACTATTCTAGAAAAATTAACAGGGTTGGCGTGGGACTCGTGGCGAGAGTCAGGTAGATATGCATCATTGCGATCGGATCAAACCAAATACTAGGAGAAGTATCAGAATTTCTGTCGAAAATTTGTATTGAATGAGCAACTATGCTAAATATATTTTAATTATATATTATATAGAATATAAGTCAATTAATATAATATGAGAATATATTTATCCACAGGTATGATATTTAGTTAATTTGACATAGATTGAGTGGGGTAGTAGGGTAATAGTGAGACGGCTTAATTATTAGCGACGGCGCATACTTAATAGAAAATATTATGTTAAAAGTAATATTATACCTATTCTCGGCCTTTAACCTTATTGTATATATATACTTGTTATTCGCAATAGGTAAGAGAATTACATATAGTAAAGCACATAGGAGTTTTTTTATACTGATGATATTCACTATATTATGGATTTTTGTCAGGTTGCTTGAAAATACATTTGAGCGGTATTGGGAATTATATATTAATTTAGATTTTGCAATAGCAGCACTAATTGGTTATGCATTAGTAATTTTTGCTTTACATTATCCAAAAGAAAATAAGAACCTCTCTCCAATTAAAGAAATATATATTTTAATGCCAATTGCAATTTTAGCAATCCTGTCATTTTTTAATGTTTATTATGAGATTTTTTCCTATAGAGTAATTGAATATTCTTATAATTATATAATATATATTTTAATACTAATTATATATTTTCTTGGGATTGGAGGAACGCTATTTATAAAAAAATTAATAAAGAGTAAGGGTATAGAAAGAGTACAACTAAAATATATAAGTTTTGGATATATATCTTCAATTTCTGTATTGTTATTTGATAGTATTTATACAGCTTATGAAGGGGCAAGAACTGAGAATTGGGATTTCATTTTTTTTAATTTTACTATTATATTCGCAATAATAATTACTTACGCCATGTTACGTTATCGTTTTATGGACATACGAGTTATAGTGAGAAAAAGTATTGTCTATGGATTTTCATTAATTATAGTTTTGGGAGTTTTTGCATATTTCGTTTTGACTTTTAAACAGACAATTGAAGAGTCATGGAATTTGAATACTTCATGGACAGCGGGAATATTAATAATTATTGTAGCAGTAGGATTTCCTTCATTGAAAACTTTTGTGGAGAAGGTGGTTAATAAAATATTTCAAGATGAAAAAAGTATTGATTTGGCTGTAGCCGAAGTGAAAGAAAAATTATCACATGAAACTGATTTTGATAATTTGATTCATATTATTAAAAAAGAAATTAAAGAATATCTTCAAGTTGAAAATATTCAACTTTTTGTATTGGATAAGGTTAATCATAATTTTAAAGGTAAGGATAATGAAGTAGGTAAAAGCATCCCACAAAAAAGTGATTTGATTAAATATTTTGAAAAGTATGATGATGTTCTTATAACGGAAGAGATTCCGCATTTACAGAATGAGCGTTCAGGTAAATTTGAAATAGAAATGTTGAAACAAGCGGATAAGGAAATAAAGAAATATAATTTTAGATTGGCAATGCCAGTGATAGCAGATAAGGAAATTATTGCTGTACTTGGTTTTTCTGGGATCGGAAAAAGTTTTACAGTTCAGGATATAGATTACCTAAATAAACTAAGAGAACAAATAGCTTTCGCTATAGCTAACGCCTTACTTTATAAAGAGGCTATAGATAGGATTAAGAAATAAATTGAAATTGAATAAAAAATTACTAAATATGTCTTCCTGAGCTTTGCGAAGGAACTCCTGACCGTAGGTCAGGGGACTCTTCACTCCGTTCAGAGTGACAGAATAAAATAATGACAACTAATAAACCAAAAATTGCATTACTGTTTTGTGGGGGGTCTGCACTTGTTGCGGGAGAAAAAGTAATCTCTGTAAAAAAAGAAAGTGATATGAAAGCTTGGGTTGATGCTATCCCAGAAATAAATTTGATTGCAGATATTGAGTCGGTTTTCGTGTTTGGTGGCGATGCTTCAGAAATGAAACCTAAGTTGTGGAGTAATCTCATCAAAGAAATATATAAAAGAATTGGTGAGTATGATGGATTTGTAGTAACGCATGGTATAGATACTATGTTATTTACTTCGGCAATGACAACATTCATGCTACAGTCTCTGAATAAGCCAATTATTTTTACAGGTTCTCCATTGTCAGCAGAAGTTACAGAAAGTGATAAACAAGATTTGTCAGGGTTGATTTCAAATTATAAATCGTTGGGAGTTAAAGCGAATATTATAAATGCGATTCAGGTAGCCACAATGGATATCGCTGAAGTAGGAATAATGTTTGGTAATAAATTGATCAAGGCTACTAAGGCAGTGAAAAGTGATACACCGACGTTCAATTTTTTTGATGCGCATCAAGACGGTTTGCTTGGTAAGGTAGATTTTGGGATAAAAATTTTGGACAAAACTAAAAAGAGGCATAAAGATAAAGTTCGGTTGATGGATACTATGGAAGAGAATATTTGTTTGTTGCAACTTTATCCTGGAGCCCCAGTAGAATTATTACAACAAATGATAGATAAAGATTGTCAGGGGATTATAGTAAGGAGTTTTAATACGAACTTATTTCCTGATAGTTATCGTAGTCTGCTAGAACAAGCTTATAAAAAGAAGATACCGATTGTCGCACATAATCAGTCAGCTCTTGATATTAAGAAAAAAAAGAAAGAATATATTTTGGTTAATGACCAAACCTTTGAGACGACGTTTGTGAAATTCATGTGGGCTTTGGGGCAAACAAGAGATTTGGGTAAATTAAGAATTATTATGTGGGAGAATGGAATTTAATGAAGGAAGAGAAAATATACTACGTCTATATAATAACTAATAAATACGATAAGGTTTTATATATCGGTACCACTAGGAATCTAGAGAATAGGATAAGACAACACAAAAATAAAGAATTAACGGGATTTTCTGAAAAATATAATTTGAATAAGCTTGTATATTATGAAGAATTTGAAATGGCAATAGAAGCTTTTGATAGAGAGAAACAACTTAAGAATTGGCACAGGGAATGGAAAATTAATTTAATCAAAACTATGAATATAGAATTTAAAGATTTAGCCAAAGAGTGGTATGAATGAGATCCTGAAACTAGTTCAGGATGAGGGAATAAAAAAATGTTAATAATCAACCTTCTCCTCATTCTGAATTTATTTCAGAATATCAATACTAAAAATATTTTCATCAATAAGTAATAAAAAATGAGTATATCAAACTACAAATTAGAAAATTGTGAAATTCATGTGGGCTCTAGGACAGACTAGAGACCTTGGTAAACTAAGAATAATTATGTGGGAGAATGGAATTTAATATGAGAACATACTTTTTTTCACCATTAATATCTACTGACACTCTGGATAAAAACTATAAGCTTATTATAGAAATTCTAAAAAAAGCTGGTGTGTTCGTCGTGGCCGCGACTGATGAAAATAATACTGATTTCAAAAAAGAAGAATTAGAAAATATGCAGGAGTCAGGGGAGATATTGTTAGATAAAATGGATTGTATAATTATCGAAGCTTCCCAGACTGATCAGGAGATAGGATATCTATTAGCTTATGCAATTTCACAGAAAAAACCATTATTATATTTGTATAAAGTGGGTACCCCAGAAAAAGTTTCATTTGGATATCTTAACAAAAAAAATACTCCCGACTTTGTTCGTATGGCTTCATACACTATTAAAGACTTGGAGCAAAAAGTATTGCAGTTTATCGATGAAGTTGGTATGGGCAAGGGGATTAAGGAAAAACCAACAATTAAATTTACTCTTCGGATTACTTCTCAAATGGAAAGATATTTGGACTGGAAATCCAAACGTAAGAAAGTTTCTAAGGCAGATTTCTTACGCAAGATCTTAGAAAGAATGATTGAGGAGGACGGGGATTTTAGAGGAAAATAATTTTATGACTTTGATAACCATATCTACAATTATTGCAGTTCTGTCTAATGTTATTCTAGGTTTATTTATAATAATGAAAGATAGATACAGTAAAACTAATCAATTACTAAGTGCTTATTGTTTTTTTATATCAATATGGGCAATTTCAAATTATTTTTCACTTTCTCTTATTGAAAAAGGGGATATATTACTTTCAATGAGAGCAGTAATGTCATTTGCTACAGCTCAATCAATTGCTATATTATTATTTGTAATTAATTATCCAAAAAGATCTTTTGATATAAAAGATAAGTGGAAATTGCCAATTATATTTTCAGGGTTAATAGTATTTATTTTGAGTTATACACCTTTTATATTTTCTGATGTAATTATTTTCCAAGATGGTAGAACGCATTTACCTGTTGTTGAACCAGGAATTATGTTATTTGCTCTTGTTACTCTTGGTTCAATTTTCTTATCAATAATTATATTATTAAGAAGGGTAAAAAAAGAAGTTGGTTTATTAAAGTTACAATTAAAATATGTGCTTTATGGTTTAATGGTTATGTATTTTGGAATAATAGTTTTCTCTTTTGTATTTGTTGTAATTTTTAATAATTCAGATTATGTACATCTTAGTTCATTTTTGACACTGCCTTTTATAATACTAACTACTTATTCAATTTTGAAATATCGTTTGATGGATATAAAGGTTGTAATGAAGAAAGGACTAGCTTATTTTATTTCAGTATTAATTTTGTTGTTTGGATATATATATTTACTATTTGTTTCGAAAGACTATCTTGTAAATGAGTATGGATATTCTGAGCAAACAATCTTGATTATATTAATATTAGTAATTGTTTTAACGTTTGAGCCATTGAGAAGATGTATTATTAAGCTTGTAGATAAAGTACTATTTTCTCAAGTTGAAGAGGAGAAAATACAAACTGATAAATTACGCATAACTCTCAGCTCTACAATGCAGTTTGATCAGTTGATAAATAAAATAGAGTCATTCTTAAAATATTTCTTAAATATTGAGGAGACGAATTTTATATGGCTAAATAAAGAGACTGGTAAGTTACAAAATTATAATAAGAGTAAAAAAATAGTTTTGGAAACTACTGGACCAGTTTTTCAATATTTGAAAAATAATACGGAAATTTTGGTAACGGAAGAGATCCCATATTTGATAGAACAGATGAGTAACGGGGAGAGGGAGTTGCTAGTTAAAGTGGAAAAGAAGCTCAAGGATTTAAATGTCTACATGGTTATGCCAGTTGGTGAACCAGGGGAGTTGATGGGGATCTTTCTATTAACCCAAAAGAAAAATAAAGAAGCATTTACGACATATGATGTTGAGTATCTTATTAAGTTGCAACCGCAAATGACAGGGGCGATTGCCAATGCGATATTTTATAAGCAGGCGGTGGAGAGGATTGGTAGGACGGAATAATTTAATAATTAGTAAAAAACTTCCCCGAGAAATTTATGAGGAAGTTTTTTGTTTATATTATGGCAAACAGGAATAATAACGTGTTATATGTTGGAGTGACGCGTGATTTGGAATATAGGATTTGGGAGCATAAGAATAAAGTACACAAAGGTTTTACCAGTAAGTATAATGTGAATAAGTTGGTTTATTATGAGGAGTTTGATAGTGCATATGAAGCGATTATGCGGTAGAAGCAGTTGAAAGGTGGATCTAGACTTAAGAAAGTATTATTAATTGAAAGTATGAATAAAGATTGGATTGATTTATCAGCTGAGTGGTATTATTGAGATCGCTTCATTTTATTCGCGATGACAGAACTTTTTTATTCTTGTCATTGCGAGGAATGGAATGACGAAGCAATCTTAGCGTCTAAATTCAGGATGACCATCCTCCTGTCATTTCGGACTTGCTTGTCCGCCTCTGGTGGGATCCAGAATCTCTATTGACTATTAGGCTTATTTTTGGTAAACAGAACAAAAGAAAACAAAAACATTGGAGGTTACATGAAAAAGCTCTTTGTCATATCGTTTTGCTTACTACTAGTTATTGGCTGTGGTAAACCGAAACATGATATTATTCAGCCAGAAGTTTATACCAAGGCCGAAGTTGATTCATTATTGATTGTTCTTAGAAATAATACCAAACAATCAGTTGATCTATTAGTAGACAAACAAATACAAAATGATTCTTTGATTGTTGAAAATAGTTTGGAATTTAACAATTATCGCAAAAATATAACTGCGATTCAAATTCCTGATGAGGTTACTTTTTGTGGTCAGGTAATACCACTTGATCGCCCCGATGTCCGTCAGCGTTTTGAAAAGATTCTATATTTTTATACTGATAATCAACCTCAATTAATGTTGTACAAACAGCGTAGTAATCTTTTCTTTCATGTTATGGATAGTATGCTGATTGAAGCTGGACTATCGACAGATATCAAATACATTGCTGTGATCGAGTCAGCTCTTAGACCGAGTGCTCTATCAAGAGCTGGTGCTAAAGGTTTTTGGCAATTTATGTATTGGACTGCGGATGCACATGAGATTACTAATAATCACTCTGTTGATATGCGGAATAATTTAATTGCTTCAACAGCTGGTGCAATCTTATACTTAAAAAGTTTGTACGAAAAGTTTCATGATTGGTTTCTGGCTTTTGCTGGTTACAATCGTGGTGAGAATGGTTTAGCTAGGGACATTAAAGAGCAAGGAACAAGAGATTACTTTGAAATTATTTTCCCCCAGCGGGAAACTGAAGAGTATGTTCTTAGAGCTGCAGCAGTGAAGTTAATCCTTGAAGATCCTGATCGCTTTGGTATACCACAAGAGGAAATTATTCCTTGGGTAGCTCCGAAGAAGGAGATTGTTACGGTCCGTGTAAGAAATCGATTAAGAGTTCGTTGGGTAGCAGACTGGTGCGAGACCACTTATCGTCAGATCAAACTTTTTAACCCTGAGTTAAAAGGTGATAAATGGGGACCGGGAAAGTATGAAATTTCCATCCCAGCTGGTCAAAGCGATCATTTTTATCAGGGCTTGAAAGATATTAAGTCTGGTAAATATAAAATACCTTAGATATTAAGACAAACGTCGGACAATTAAGTTCGGCGTTTTTTTATTGTGTAAATTTTTTATAGAAGTAAGTAAAAATGGTATAATGTATATATAAGGTTAGCATTGTACTAATTTTATAGCCGTCACATTAAATTAAAAATTTAATAATTCAATAGTAACCTTCCCTATAAAGTATGCGCCGTCTTATTTTTAAGCCGTCGCAGAAATATGTGGAAGGTTTTTTATTTTGGAAAAATAAAAAATAAATTGATAAATAAACATTGAACTTTAAAAAGGAGAATCTAATGCACCGATTTAAAATCAAAACCTCACCAACAAGTAGAGGTGAATGGAAAGCAACTGCAATGAAAGGTCATAAAGAAGTTGCGGTATCTTATGGTATATCAAGACAGAAAGCGATTGACGAGGTAATAAAGAAAATGCCTGAAGACAAACGCTTTAAAACTACAACTGGTCGAACGCCAAATGGTGCGGGATGTTTTGCAACTGTAAAGGATTATCAAACCGGTGAGAGTTGGACGGGTAATCATTCATATGATACGGGTACAGCATTAAAAGAGATTGAACCATTATTACCAAAAGAATATTTCTTTCAAAAGAATGGTTCAGAGTATAGGATGAATGGTAGAAATGAGTGGGCTAGTCATCATGGTTGGAAAGCATTTGGAATTCCAGTAATCATAATGTGTGTAATTGTAGTTATTATTATGGTCTTAATTGGTAATCTACCATGATTAAATTGGGGATTATAGTTATTAATACTATTTTCCCCAATAAAAAAACTGGGCTAAATCCTGACTAAGGCGAACATCCACATTTTACTTTTCAGTCAAGTCTTTGTCCCAGTAATACAGCTAAAAGAACTACTTATATTATATAGCTTTGTAGATTGATAGTCAATGCGACTTGTACACAGGCGAATTAATGAATTTAACATCGGACAATTGAGTTCGACGTTTTTTTATGCTAAAATTAGGATATAAGAAAAATAAAAATAAAAGAGATCATATGAAAAATAATTTAATGAATAACCCAATATTTAAGGAGGGGATTTTTTGTATGGGCCAAAAACCTTTACAAAAGTCTATTTTTGTGGTATGATAAAGGTATGAAAATAATAAATTCAATAAAAACATTTTTTTTAAAATATAAAATTAAGACACAGAATAATGGGATTGAATTTAGAATTGCACAAACGCAAGATGAAAAAGACGAAGTATATAAATTAAGATATAGTGTTTACTGCGAAGAAAAAAAATATTTAAAAGTAAGTGATTATCCAGATGGATTAGAGTTTGATAAATATGATCCAATTTCTGATCATTTTATTGCTTTAAATAAAATAGGTAAAATTGTTGGAACATTAAGGTTGGTTCCAAGAGATAATAATTTATTTAATGAAAAGAGAATTCCTTTAGAATATTATACCGATATAGAAAATCATATAAACAGTAAAAGCGTTGTTAGTGAATTGTCAAGATTTACTATAGATAAGAATTATAGAACTAAATACTCAATTAATTTTGGATTGATAAAAAGGGCAACACTTTTTGCTTTAGCTGAAGGTATTACTCATTTTGCCATATCAACTTCTGTAAATAGCAAAAATTATTTTGAAAGATTTGGATTTCATCAAATTGGAGAATCTTATATATATCAAAAATTACAATATAAATTACCTTCAATAACTATGATAACGAGTATACAAAAAGGATTAAAGAAGATGAGAGATTCAAATATAGGTTTTTATGATTATTTTATTTCTAAATAAATTACTAAATAATTTTCTTAGATGACATTTACAAATTTAATATTATTATTTGCTGTATTAATAAATTTAATTATTGGAATAATAATATTTTTTAAAAATAATAAAAATCAAGTTAATCGGTCATTTTTATTATTTATTATTGGAATTGTTGGTTGGATTTTAACTATTTTCTTTATTCAATATAATCAAAGTCTATTATTAGGTAAATTAGCTTTTGTATTTTCATCTTTAATGACTGCAAGTTTTTTATTTTTTTGTATTACATTTAAATCAAAGAGAAAAAAAATAAAATTTGTTTATTTATTACTTGTTTATTTGCCGGTCATTATTTTTATTGTTAGTTTACCAACAAATTTTTTAGTTAAAGAAATTATTGATGTACACGGTATTCAAATTGAAGGGGTGAGGGGAATAGGTTATCCAATATTTTCAATTACTTTTTTTCTAGAATTATTGATGGGTTTCTATTTTTTGATTAAAAATTTTAAAGAATCAAGTGGAGTTTTTAAGATTCAATTAAGATACGTATTTTTTGGAACTATACTTTTTGCATTTTTTGGTTCAATGACAAATATCATATTGCCATTACTTGGTTTGTCTCAATTTAATGGAATTGGTCCTTCATTTTCTGTTTTTATGGTAATTTTTATTGCTTATGCAATTGTAAAACATAAATTACTTGACATAAGGTTAATCGTACTGAGAACAATTTCTTATTCGTTAATTGTGTTATTCATTTCATCAGCAGTAGTTGGATTAGCAATATTATTACCAGAGGCAGTTGACGCAAATAATGTGGTGAAATCTTTAATAGCAATTGTTGTGTCAGTATTAATTGTACTTATTTTAGACCCTCTCAAAAAGGGTATCGCAAGAATAACTGATAGGTTATTTTTTAAAGCAAGTGTAGATTATAAAAAATTATTAGCAGATCTATCTCAAATTATAAATCGTGAGATTGATATGGATAGGTTACTTTTTTTAATGTCCAAGAAACTTGAAAAAGAGATAAAATTAAAGAATGTGAGTATTTATTTAGTTGGTAGTATTGGAGGGGCTTTTTATAAACGTAAAGGTAGGGTTGATAAAGATGGTAAGAAAATAACATTAGGTAATACTCATGAAATGAATGACACTGATGAGCATGATTTTAAGAGTAGAATTTCACATGATAATCCTTTGATAGAATATTTAAATGAATCGCAGGATATTATTGTACTTGAAGCACTGGAAAGAAAAATAGAAGATACTCAAGATGACAAGCATAGAAAAAAGTTAGAATTATCAAAGAAATCACTAGATGAGTTAGATGCTGGAGTAGTCGCCCCAGTAAATGTTGGTAATAGTCTTAATGCTATTATGGTCTTCGGACCGAAACTTTCTGGTGATCCGTTTGGTAGTGAAGATATAGAATTATTTAAACTAATCGGACCACAGTTATCTTCAGCATTAGAGAAATCACGTCTGTATGATGAAGCGAAACAATTTACAGAAAGATTAAAAAAAGAAGTTGCTTTGGCTACAGAGCATATGCGCAGTACCAATGTCCAACTCCAAGAACGTAATAGATTTTTATCAGCTTTACAAAAAGTTACATCTTTAATGACTCAGACTTTGGATTTCAATAAAGTTACGCAATCAATCGCTGATAGTATCTCTACCGAGCTTGGATATCTTGGAGGGATAGTTATGTTCCTAGGTAAAGATAGACATAAATTATTTCCTGATGCGGTTACTGAGACGCCAATGATTAAAAAAGCTTTGAAATTATTACCAAAACCTTATACAGAATTTTATGGTGATTATCGTAAAGACAAAAGTAGGACTATCACCGCTATTAAAGATGGTAAAGTGCAGATAGGACATGATCTTAATGATTTTATCGGTCCTGCTGTGCCTAAGTTAGTTAGTAAAGCTATCCAAAAATTAGTTGGTGTTAAAACAATAGTTGCAATACCAATTTTCTCTGAGAAGAAAGCAATTGGTGTAATAGATTTTTTACTTAAAGATGAAGCTGATGAAATAAGAGAAACGGATTTATCAATCATGAAAGCCTTAGCTAATCAAACGGGGATTGTGTCTAGAAATATTGAATTATACAAACAGGTTCAAGACTCGAACAAAGAATTAGCTGAAGCTAATGTTCACTTGCAACAGCTAGATCAATCTAAGTCAGAATTTGTATCTATCACTTCTCATCAATTACGTACACCGATGACAGGAATAATGGGTTATCTGTCTATGATTTTGCAAGGGGACTTCGGTAAGGTACCAAAAGAACAAAATGAGGTTTTGACAAATCTATTAGAAGAATCACAACGCATGATTAGAATTATTAATTTATTCCTAAATGTTAGTAAGATTGAATCAGGTAAAATGGAATTAAATCTAGAAGAAGTTCAGATAGAGGACGTAGTAACAAAAGTTATTGCCATGGTCCAACAACCTGCTGATGAAAAAGGATTGAAATTAATTTATAATAAACCGGCGAAACCATTAGCTAAAGTCTGGGGAGACAAAGATAAGCTTGGTGATATTGTTTTAAACTTTACTGATAATGCTATCAAATATACTGAGAAGGGAACTATTACTCTGACTACGAAGGTAGAAGGAGATTATATGCATTTTGCAGTTAAGGATACTGGTCGTGGTCTTGATAAAGCAGAAGCAAAGAAATTGTTTACAAAGTTTGTTCGTGGTTATGGTATTGCTCAAGTTAATCCAGATGGATCAGGATTGGGTTTGTATGTAGCTAGAAGGTTGGCAGAAGCTCACAAAGGAGAAATTTGGGTAGAATCAGACGGCGTTGGTAAAGGTTCAATTTTTCAAGTGAAAATACCATTGGCTAATGGTCAAAAGGTAGTAAAACCGAAAAAATAAGTTTAGTAATATCTAGAATTTTAATTCAAGTAGTTTTTTGGTATATATAATAAGTAGTTATTGACATTTGTTTAAGTAGATGGTAAATTATTTAGAAAATTAGCTCTTTGAAAATTAAATATGATATATAAAGAAATGAGGAATAATTATGTCACTTCGAGTCGCAGCAATAGCTGCACCAGGTTATCTGAGAGGACGACCTGCGGGTACCACATTAGCCAGTAAAGATCCAGCAAGTCTATATAATGCTTGTCGGTATGCTGCTCATTTAGCAGATAATAGTACTGGTTTATGGGGAGATAGTAATTGGGCAGACGGCAGAAAGTCGAGACGCTCATCAGTGCTATTATTAAATTCTTTGCAGGAAGATATGCAGGAATTTGAAGAAATGTTATTACGTGTTAAGCCTAATTTGCTTTTGATCGGTTCGATGACTTTATGTCTTCTTGGAGCGGTTGAATGTGCAAAAAAAGCTAGAGAAATGTTTGGCGATCAGATATGTATAGTTCTTGGTGGTAAGCATGTTAATGAGTCAGTTTATATTGATCAAGGAACTGGTCAGATTACTCATCATGTTAGCTCACCATTACGTTTGGTGGCTGATGGTCATATAGATAATATTTTTGATCTTGTAATTGCTGGTGAAGGGGAATATGTAATTGCTAAAATTGGAATGGTTGTCAGCATGCTTGATAAAAGAAAATCATCATTAGCTGATATAAAAAAATCATTATATTATCTTTCTCAAGCTCAAGGTAATTATATTATTGGCACGGTTGTTAATAATGATATAAGAGTTGTCCAGAGTAGAGGATTACCAATTGATAGAAACACATTACCGTCACCAAGTAGTATGTTTGGTATACAAACATCGTTTGATATATACCCTGGCACCAAAACTGCTCATGTTTTTAGTGATACTGGTGGTGGATGTGTTTTGAATTGTGATTGGTGTAGTGAGTGCCTTTTGGTAAATGGTTCACTCAAGCAAGTGAACACTAGTGCTAATCGGTTGTATAGGCAATTGCAAAGTGCGATAGAAGTAGTTAGTCATGATAGTCCTGGTTATAAAACTAGTGCATTTGTTGAAGACTCAATAATGTTGGCTTCAAGTCCCAGACAGTTAAAGATGTTTTCGACTTTATTAGAAGAAAATAATCTTGATATTAAATTTGGTGGACAATTCACTATTGATTTAGCAATTAAACATTTTAAACCAATAGTGGCTTTAAACAAGTTTGATTTTGACTATATCTTCTTTGGTCTAGAAACTATTGATCCAGAGTCTGTTGGCGGTATAGATAAGGTTCGTTCTGCTAATGGAGTAAGCTGGCTACAAAGAGCTGAAAAACTATTTTGTGATCTATATGATCATGGAATTAATTCGGGGGTGTCTTTACTATTTGGTTTAGGTGAATCTAGACAGGATCGTATCAACCTTTTTGAACAAATTGGTAAATGGCAACGTGATTTTAAATTTCCAAATACCGTAAGTTTGAATTGGGCAGTGCAACATCCTCTCAAGGGCAATGATCAAGGTATGAATTATAATTATCTTAATTGGGGAATCCCTGACGATGAGTATTTAGAAGCTATGCAAATCTTTGGTGAAGCTTCTTTGCTTTATCCTATTGCTGGTCAGTCAAGTCCAATACTCGCAGAAGTAAAAGAAATCAGTGAACTTTATAAAAAATTGTTATATTAGTAAGTAATTTGCTATTATTAATGTAATAGAAAGGATAATTATTATGGTAGATTTTTCTATCAGTTCTAAACTAAAGAAAGCTGCTCCTAATTTAGTTCTAGGGGTAGTTACTGCCTCGGTAGAAGTTACTAAGCATGACAATACACTGTGGAGTGAGATAAATGGAGTTATTAAAAAACTTAAAGATTCTATTTCCATAGAACAGTCTTTACATTTACCACCTGTAGAAGCTTTGCGTTCTGCCTACAAAGCATTAGGTAAAGATCCTTCTCGTTATCGTAGTTCAGCAGAAGCTTTACTTCGTCGCATTATTCAAGGGAAAGGTTTGTATCAGATTAATACAATTGTTGATATAAATAATTTAGTTTCTTTGGAGACTATGCATTCAGTGGGCTCATATAGTTTGGACAAATTAAATAGCCCAATTGAATTCGGAGTTGGTAATTCTGATGAACAATACAAAGGTATTGGTAAAGAGATGATTAATATTACCGAGCTGCCTGTCTTCCGAGATCAGGTTGGTCCGTTTGGATCGCCAACTAGTGATTCAGAACGAGCGATGATTTCTCTTGATGCTACTAGTATCATGATGGTAATTATTTCTTTTTCCGGTCAAAAAGGGTTGAATGATTCCATTCAACGTTTAGTTGGATTGCTTCAGGTATACTCCAAAGCTACTAATATCGAGACAGTAATAGTGTAATCGAAAGTTGATAGAGTAGGAGGTATTATTTTGACAGATAATACAAATTTCTATGCTAATGGACTTGGTGATCAATTAATTGATGAGTCATGTTATCCGCAGTCAATTAAAGATTTTTTACGTGACGAGGAAGCATACCTAACTATTATTAGTTCTTCATTCGATATTTTAGTTGAAGTTGGATGTATGCATGGACGGTATCTTGATTGGACTGTTAAGAATGGTAAGAAATATATTGGCATTGATCCGGTGAAAAGATATATTACAGTAGGTAAGAATTCTGTAAGTTCTTTAGAATTAGATCCCGAGGATTATAAATTTATTCTTGGCTCTGCCGAAGATTTACCTTTATTGTTATCAGATGTTTTGTCTAATCAAAGTAAAGGAAGAGTATTACTTCTTTTCCCATTTAATTGTATTGGTAATATGTCTGATTTATCAGCAGTGCTTAAGTCTGTTCATGACACAGGTTTTTCCTATCTGATAAGTACCTATAATACGGATAGCTATGCTAATTATTGCCGAATGGAGTACTATCAACAATGTGGTTTCAAAATGATTAAGATGGATTTGAAATCAGAGGGTATTTTATTTACCTCAGTTGATGATCTACATACCATAGCGTATCATATCAATTACTTTCAATCTCAATGTGACCATGTCAATCTTGGTTGCGTGCCTATTATATTATCAAATCTATTGGTAATGTATGGTAACTTTAATGTAAGTAGTTTTATCTTATAATCTCCTATGTTTTTACATGGGAGGTTTTTATTTTACAAAATTGTATTTTTTAACTATAATATGAATATTGTAAAGGAGCGATTTAATTAAGATTGACATAGGATTATAAATAAGCTAACGTAAATTAAAATATGTAGTAAACGTTAGCTCTTTATAAAAATTAATTAATATATTATAGCTAGTATGACAGAAAAAATATCAAATAGGAGTAACGAAATGAGAAAAAAAGTTAAAAAAGCTGATAATCTGTCAGAGTGGTATTTAACTGTAGTACAAGAGGGTAAATTTGCTGATTATGCCCCAGTTAAAGGAACGATGATTATTAGACCAAACGGTTATGCTCTATGGGAAGCAGTGGTGCGGATTTTTGATTTGCGTATTAAACAGATGGGCGTAGAAAATGGTTATTTTCCACTTTTTATACCGATGAGTTTTCTTGAACGTGAAAAAGATCATGTTGAAGGTTTCAGCCCTGAGCTTGCTGTCGTGACTCACGGTGGTGGCAAAAAGTTGGAAGAATCAATAGCTGTCCGGCCAACCTCTGAGACAATCATGTATGATGCATATGCAAGGTGGATAACATCATATCGTGATTTACCTCTAAAGCTTAATCAATGGTGTAATGTTGTTCGTTGGGAAAAGAGAACTTTCCCTTTCTTGAGAACTACAGAGTTTCTCTGGCAAGAAGGTCATACTGCTCATGAAACACATGAAGAAGCTGCTAAACAAGTAGAAGCTGCTCTCAATCATTATGCAGAATTTTTGCGTGAAACTCTAGCCTTACCTATTGTAATTGGTAAGAAGTCAAAGAGTGAGACATTTGCCGGAGCTTTATATACATTTTCTTGTGAAGCTTTGATGCCTGATGGTAAAGCTTTGCAAGTGGCAACATCTCATCATCTTGGACAGAATTTTTCCAAGGAATTAGCTTTTAACATTTCTTTTCAAAATCGTGATGATCAGCCTGACTTTGTCCATCAAACAAGTTGGGGAATGTCTACTAGAGTTATTGGTGGATTACTTATGACGCACGGTGATGACAAGGGAGCAATTATCCCACCGCGGATGGCTGCTCAGCAAATAACCGTTATTCCGATTACGAGAAAAAATGAGGATGAAAAATTAGTATTTAATTTTACTGATCTTGTTATTTCTCAGTTGGCGAAAGATGATTACACGGCTAAAGCTGATGATAGGGAAAAAACTTCACCTGGCTCAAAATTTCATGATTGGGAAATAGTCGGAGTACCACTTAGGATTGATATTGGTCCAAACGAAGTAAAAGACAAAGCTGTTGTCGTAGTCAGACGTGACACTGGAGAAAAAGAAACAGTTGCTCTCGCTGATCTTAATAAGCGAGTTGGAGAATTACTTGAAGCAATTCAAGAAAATCTTTATCAGAGAGCAGTTGATTTTTTGGAATCCAGAACTACTTCTGCCACGACGATGGATGATTTTCAAAAACAGATCAAAGAAACACCTGGATTTATTCGTGCTGATTGGTGTGGTGATCCTAAGTGTGAAGAAGTAATTAAAGACAAAACTTCTGCTACAGCCCGTGTTATACCGTTCGAAGAGCCAGCTGAAATTGGTAAGTGTATTGTTTGTGAAAAACAAGGTAAGTATCAACCTCTTTGGTCGAAGTCATATTAATTAATTTACTTTATTTATAAAACCACTAACAGTTTCATAAGTTGGTGGTTTTTTATTTTGACTTAGAATCTAAAATATGGTATTTTTCAGCTAACTTTACTAATTAAGTATTATGAAAAATAAAAGAATTGTTATCAAGGTTGGGACAAATGTTCTAATGTCCAATGGAGATAAATTAAAAAAAGATAATCTAATAAATATTGTCAATCAAGTTGCTTGGTTAAAAGAACAGGGTTGGCAGGCTATTTTGGTTACTTCGGGTGCTGTTGCGGCCGGACAAGATGGAATAGATCTGAAGGGTATCAAAGAGGTGGGTGTTAAACGCCAAGTTTATGCTGCGATTGGACAAGTATCGCTTATGGAATATTATCGGGAATTATTTGAAAAATTTAATATAACTATAGCTCAGGCGTTACTGATTAGAGATGATTTTGTTAATAGAAGTCGTTATTTAAATGTTCATCAAACTTTGGAACATTTACTAAACCAAAACGTTGTTACAATCATAAATGAAAATGATGTGATTACTACACATGAATCCACCTTTGGTGATAATGATTCTCTGGCAGCAAATACTGCTATTAGTATTTCGGCAGATTATTTAATTCTCTTAACAAATATAGATGGTCTGTATGATAGTGATCCTGCTGAAAATAAACAGGCACAATTAATTTCTGAAGTTAAAGAGTTTGATAGTAAACTAATGGATATGTGTTTTACACAAAAGGATTCATCTGGGATGGGTGGAATGATTTCAAAATTGCAGGCTGCAAAGTTAGCAACTAGTGCTGGTATTCAGACTATTGTGGCCAATGGTTTGGATAAAGATATTATAAAAAATATTATTAATGGTAAGAAAATTGGTACAAAGTTTTTGGCTAAAAAGTTGGATATTAATAGTAAGGAGAGATGGTTTTTGAGTGGTAAGAATCTGGGTTCAGCTTTAGTAATCGATGATGGTGCAGTAAATGCACTGCTCAATAGAAAAAGTTTATTAATGGTTGGTGTAAAATCATTAAAAGGTAGTTTCAAAGTAGATGAAGTTATTGAAATATTGAATCAAAATAATAAAACAATTGGATATGGACGTATTAATTTTGATTCCATTGAATTGAAGAATGCTTTTAAAAATCCTAAATCATTGCCACGAGAAATAATTCACGCTGATAATTTATTGATAATTTAGATATGAATTTAAAAAAAATAAAATTTGGTATTATTGGTGGAGGAGTAATGGGAGAAGTACTAATAAAATCATTAAGACAAGAATTAAAGATTTCTGGTCAGAATATTTTGGTTATGGATTTACATACAGTTCGGAGAAATAGTTTGACTAGGAAATATCAAGTCAAAAATACCAAAGAGTATAATGATATAATTAATAATTCTAAGATTATATTTTTGGCTGTAAAACCTCAACAATTCAAGCAAGTTGCTTCGCAATTAACAAAAAGATTATCTAAAGACCGAATCATTATCTCAATCATGGCTGGAATAACTTTGGCAGGTATCAAAAAACGTCTATCTCATCAGCAGGTTGTCCGAACAATGCCAAATATGGCTGCTCAGATTGGTTCAGGAATAACTCTATGGATGGCTGATAAAAGTGTGAAACAGTCAGATCGAAAAATAATTAAGGATGTGATTACTTCTTTTGGTATGGAGATAGAAGTTGATAGTGATAAAAAAATTGATGCTTTAACATTAGTTACTGGGTGTGGACCAGCTTATCTTTTACATTTGTCAGGAATTTTAGAAGATTTTACCAAACAACAAGGTATTAAATCAATTCAAGCAAAAAAAATAGTTACTGAGATGATGGCTGGAGCTTTGGTTTTATACTTACAGTCAAACAAAGATACAAAAGATTTGATTAATAATATGTCATCAAAAGGTGGCGTGACTGAAGCTGTGTTTGATATATTATCCAAGAAGAATAAATCAGAAAAAATATGGCAAAATGCTTTTAAAAATGCATTGAAACGAACATCAATAATAAGTAAAAAATATGAATAAAAATTTTTATAATACCGTAAAAAAAATTAAACTGATTTCACGTAATTTTTCTATTATTAGTACCGGTAAAAAGAATAAGATATTGGTTGATTTAGCAAAAGAGATTAACAAAAATAAAAAAATTATTCTAAAGGCGAATACAAAAGATCTAGCAAAATTTTCTGCCAAACATCCTTTATATGACCGTTTACTATTAACTGAAGAGAGAATAGAAGGAATAGTTGCAAGCATCAAATCAGTTGTGAAATTAACAGATCCTATTGGTCAAGTATTAGATAAAAGAGTATTAAAAAATAAAATTAAAGTATCACGAGTTCGGGTTCCTTTTGGAGTAATTGGTGTAATTTATGAATCTCGTCCTAACGTTACTATAGAAGTTGCTAGTCTTTGCATTAAGACTGGAAATACAGTAATACTTCGTGGTGGAAGTGATGCTGCAAATACAAACGAAGTGCTTGTTAAACTGATTCAAAAAACATTAGTAAAAAATAAATTATCAAAAGATATTGTTTATCTTGCATCATCAAAAGATAGGTCTGCCGTGAGTGATATGATGGCGATGGATGATTTGATTGATGTAATTATCCCGCGTGGAGGAAAAGGGTTGATAAATTTTGTTAGAGAGAATTCTTTAGTACCTGTGATAGAGACAGGTGCCGGAGTTTGTCACACTTACGTAGAGTCCACAGCTGATATTAATAGAGCAGTGGAAATTATTTTTAATGCTAAGACGCAACGACCTTCTGTTTGCAATGCACTTGATACAGTTGTTGTAGATAAGAAAATACTTAATAAATTATTACCCAAATTAGCTAAACGATTACAAGACAAAAAAGTAGTCATAAAAGCAGATGCTCAGAGTTTTGCTATCCTTCAAAAATATTACTCTAAAAATTTATTAAAAAGATCTACTAGCAAGGATTATGGTAAAGAGTTTATGAGTTTAACTATGGCCATTAAAACAGTTAAGGATTTTAATGAAGCGTTGAACTTTGTTCAAGCAAATACTTCTGGTCATTCTGAAGCAATACTAAGTAAAAATAAGAAATATATAGAAACGTTTTTAGGTATAGTAGATGCAGCTGCTGTTTATGCTAATACTTCGACGCGTTATACAGATGGTTTCGAATTTGGTTTAGGTGCTGAGATAGGAATTAGTACACAGAAATTACACGCAAGAGGTCCTATGGGACTTGAAGCATTAACGTCATACAAATGGGTAATAGTTGGGCAAGGACAAGTTAGACCTTAGCTAGATTATGCAATTATATATAGTAAATATAGGCATCCTTGCCAATAGTTAGTTTTTTTGATAAGATATGTTATAAAAGAAATACAAGTTCTACTGAAATAAAGAGCCGGATTATAGTATAGCTCTTTAATAACCAAAAACCATTTATCGGAGGTATTATCAGATGACGGAGAAATTTAAAACTCCTGATCCAACCATGCCCACTTCCGCAGACGTAGTTGTTATCGGAGGCGGTACTATTGGTGCTCTGGTTACTTTACAATTGCAGGAAGCGGGCTTGAAGACAGTCTGTGTGGAAGCGCACAGTACTAATTTTGGCAGTTCTAGTCGTTCAGCTGCCGCAGCTCGTCAACAGTTTGGTATGGAAGCCAATATTACGATGCAACTCTATTCTGTGGATTTTTTCGCAAATTGGAAAAAAACTTTAGGTGGCACAACGCCACCAATGCATCAAGTTGGCTATCATTTCATGTTCGACAACAATTTTACAGACAATGGCAGTACTCGGGTTGACTCTAAGGCTGTCGTAGCTGCGAAACTCAAACGAGTTGAAAAGCAACGAGCTCTCGGACTCAATGATGTAGAATTATTGATGCCGGATGAAGTAGCCGAACGTTTTCCCTACGTTGATACTTCTGAGTTGGCCTGCTCAACTTTTTGCCAGACAGATGGATATTGTTATCCTAATGTCATCACCAATGATGGTTTCGATCGAGCCAAATCTTTAGGAGCAACTTTGCTTCAAAATACTTTGGTTTCAGGATTTAAAACTGACAGTAATGGTAACATTACGGCAGTTGTAACCAACAAAGGTGAGATACCTTGTCAGTATGTAGTTAATGCTGCTGGTGTCTGGGCATCACGAGTTGGTGATATGGTAGGTACAGAATTACCAATCAGTCCAGTACGACGCTATCTGTATTTTATGGGTCCTAATCTTGGTCAACTTGATTATGATTCATTTGCTAAGAAGAATAATCTGCCTATGCCTATGTCAGATATGCCCTTCACGGTCACTCCTAATGGTGCTTACTGTCGTGCTGATGGTAAACAATTCATGCTCGGTTGGGACCGTCGTCCATCGGAAGATGTAATATATGATTTACCTAGTTTGGTAGATCATGACGCTTCTATTCAAGCACAGGATATCATTCAAGATGGTTTTAGAACCAATGATGATCCGAGCTATGCTGAAGAGATGTGTATGGAAGTATCTGAACGACTTCCGTTCGTATTGGATCATTGTGGCTTTGCTTCTGCCACTTCCGGTTTCTATGGAATTACGGCTGATCATAGTCCAATTATCAGTTTTGATTCTAATGCTAAGAATTTGATTCATTGCACCGGTTTTTCTGGTCATGGAATCATGCAAGGTCCAGCGGCTGGTAAGTTAGTGATAGATCTTATCACTGGTAATACTAGTCCTATTGTTGATCCTTTTGTTTATAGCTTAGGTGGTCTTTTGAGTCATCTTAATGGTGATACAAAAAATGCTCGTCCGGCTGAGCACATGGTTATCTAATAAAAGGTTTGTAATATGGAACTGTTTGAAAGTTAACCTCAGAATTATTAAAATAATTCTGGGGTTTTTTATTCTAATTTATGGAAATAATAAAATTTATACTTGGTAGACACGTACTTTGCTTGATTTTGTATTGCCAGGATCAAGGTCAATGATTTGTATTTCTTTTTCATTTTCTATTTTATCACCTAGTACTATAACTTTGGTGCCTGTCTTACATTCTTTTTTTATTTTTTCCCATATTTTGGCTACTACGGACTCGATTAGAAAAAGGTAAATCATATCAGCATTTGAAATATTTGCGGAAAAAAAATCTTTACGAATAAATTTGATTTTTGAACCAATTAATTTGGCTTTGATTTTAGAAAACAAAACATGTAGAGAAGATAGTTCATATCCTACAAGTTCTTTTGGATTGAATTTTTCTGTTGCGAATAAGAAGTCTCCTTTACCACTACCAAGATCATATATGATAGTTTGGTCTGATATTTTTACTTTATCAAAAATTTTGACTACATATTTTTTGTCTATAATTACAAACGGGACTTTTACTCTTGAATATAAAAATAGTAGGTAAATTAAATATAGTATTGGTAGAATAAAAATAATATAAGTAAATGTTTTCATAGATTAATCTTAATTTGTTGTTTTTATAATAGCATGGTATTAGATAAATAAATCTCTTATATTAAATTGAATTTTCTGTTAGAATAATATTATAAGATAATTAAATATATTAGTATGATAATGAGTAAACATATTAAATTAGTCCTAGTAATAGGTGTTTTGTTGTTTCCCATTATTGCCTTAGCATTTGGGGCAGATGAATGTGAAAATGGTTATGTTTGGGAGCCAAAGAGTGGAGTAGGGTGTGTTCAGGAAGATTGTAATATTATCCCTAATGCTCATTATTCTTATGTTCAGGACTGTGTCTGTGGCTCTTCTGGTAGTATGTATGAAGATCCTTTGGATTCTAATACCGAGTGCTACTATCCTTTTGATTATGAGAGTTGCCCTAGTTGCGTTTATGCTTGTGTGGGTGCTGATGAGGAGTGTCCAGCATTGGAAAGAGATAATTATGTGGAAGAATTGCCACCAGTTGTTAACACCAATACCAATCTAAATACCAATCAAAGTACAAATACAAATTTTATTCAGAATGTTAATGTATCTTTATCTACCACTGGAGTAGCGACTACAAGTTGGTCGTGTCAGGATCATTGTAAAACATTTTTAAGGGGTCATAAGAATGCCGAGCTGGTTTCATTCGAAGGAGATTATCCAGATTGTAAATGTCAGATAGATGTTAAAGATAGTCTGAATCAGCTGACTAATACAATCTCAGTGGATGGTGATGAGCAGACAACTTATACTTATGGCAAAGATGGTAGCTTAATAAAAAAAGTAAAAATAAATCGTAAAGATGAGGTTGAAAAAGTTCGGATCAGAATAGGCTTTAAATATACCCAAGAAGAGATTGATAAAATATTGGATCCAGCCAAAATTGATGTATGGTTCCAGGATAAGATTAAAGACATTAAAACTGAAACCAACGAGTGGAATGCTCAATTTTGGTGGCAACACATGGTGGCAATTTGGGATCATGGCCGTAATGGTAATAGTGCTACATTTGTAGATACTTATCAGTTTGGTCGTTGTGGAGACTCTATGCTTTGGTTGGAACGTGATTTGCTCAATAAATTGGAAATTGGCAAAGACCCAGATAACCCCGGTCATAAATATGAAGGAATCTTATCAATTACCGGTGAAAAATATGGCAATATGCTTAATCATACTTCTTTAATGATAAGACCCCAAGGAATATCAAATATTGAGTGGGAAAGCCTTGTAAAAGAATTAAAGAAATTGTCTGGTGGAGAAGAAAGTAATCCCGGTATTAAAGGAGGTGATTTGAAAAATGTGGATCCCAGGTTATTGGATGCGAAAGTTTTGGATCCATATAAAAAAGAAGTGACGACGGTCCGGGAGTTTATCAAGGGTTGGTCTTATATTAGAATCGGTTAACCGAAAGAATATGAAAAAACTTTTTAAAATTATTATAATCCTGCTAGTAATATTGATTGTAGCAATTATTATTTTAGGTTTATGGCTATCACATGTTCCATCAGAAACTTACCAAGTAGAAAATATTAATTCTGATGAACATTGGGGAAATATTTCGGGCTCTTTGAGCTATCCATCCGATTACATTCCAGAGATGGGTGTATGTGCGGAGACTATCGACCAAGAAAATTATTATTGTACTTATGAAATGTTAGCAAGCGACGATTATATATATGGTTATGGTTATTCTCTAGAAGTGCCACCTGGTTCGTATTATGTATATGCGCATTTGGTAGATGAGGATGATGAAAATGTTGGTTTTACAGATGAGAAGAAAGCTTACTATTCTAAATTTGTAAGTTGTGGAGGAAGTATTGAATGTACTTCTCATACCCCAATTAAGGTAGAGGTTGATAGATATGAGAGTGTGACTAGGATTGATCCAATTGATTGGTATGATAATTAGGGAATAGAGCAAATTGGTAAATTTAATTTGACAAATATTGTAATTAGAGTATACTTACTTTGTATGAAGAAACAAATCACACAATTAAACAATAATAATAGAAATAACCGTTTGACCTCGGCGTAATTTTGTCTTGCAATATAAAGTAAGATGATCCCGCCGAACAGGCGGTTTTTTTGTTATCTTTCAAGTTCTGGGGAAGTTTCCGCCTTCACATTAAGTTTCGGTTGACAAGGAATTGGCCCCGCCACAATTTTCTGGGATAGTTTAATCGGTAAAACGCTACGCCGTTAACGTAGTTATCCAGGTTCAAGTCCTGGTCCCAGAGTATTGTGACGGGGTAAATAGCACTACCTGTTTAGTAATAGGCAGCAAAACTATCAGCCTAAAGCCTGCCTGCCGGTAGGCAGGGCTGTAGTCCGAAAAAAGGAATACATTCTTTAGGATGTTAATGTAGATAAATTATGAATAATATAAACAACAATTTAAGAAGAAGAAAATTTCAATTCACTTGAGGTTGTTTTTCTTATTAAAAAAATATTTACAAACAGCTTCAGGGCTGTTTTTTTAATTAACTTAAAATTATAATATGAAAAAAATAATACTTATGTATTCTGGGGGATTAGATACCTCTGTAATACTAAAATGGTTACAACAAAATCATCAAGCAGAAATCATAACTTTGACTGCTGATCTTGGTCAAGCAAAAGACAACTATCCTGCTATAAAAAAGAAAGCTTTAAAACTAGGTGCCAAGAAAGCTTATGTTGTTGATGGAAAAAAAGAATTTGCAAATAACTATATTGTTAAGTCTATTAAGGCAAATGGTCTGTATCAAGGAGCGTACCCTCTAAGTACTGCTCTTGGTAGGCCATTGATTTCAAAATATGCTGTAGAGATAGCTCATAAAGAAAAGACTAATATAATTGCTCACGGTTGTACTGGGAAAGGGAATGATCAAATCAGGTTAGAGGTTTCGGCTAGTGTTTTGGATCCTAAGATGAAATTTATTGCCCCAGTTAGGGAATGGAATATGGGTAGGGATCAAGAATTAGTTTTTGCCAAGAAAAATAAAATTCCAATTTCTGTCTCATCGAAGTCTCCGTATTCTATAGACGACAATATGTGGGGCAAAAGTACGGAGGGAGGAATTATAGAGGATCCTGAGCAGCAAATACCTATTAATAAAATAATTAATTGGGTTACACCAATAGAAAAAGCAAAAGATAAAGCTGAGCTTGTTAACTTGAAATTTGTTAATGGAATACCGGTTAGTTTGAATGGCGAAACTTTAGGACTTAGTGAGTTGATTGTTAAGCTTGATAAAATAGGTTGTCAGCATGGCATAGGAATCATTGAGCATATAGAAGATAGGGTTATAGGTATTAAAATAAGGGATCTATATGAATGTCCAGCTGCAATGATTATCCTAAAAGCACATCAAGATTTGGAATCTTATGTTTCAACTATTTATGAAAATCAGTTTAAAAAAATCATTGATCAACAATGGGCATATTTAGTTTACGCAGGATTTTGGTATGAACCTTTGTTAGAAAATTTAAATAAGTTTATTGAAGAGCAGAATAAGAAAGTAGAAGGGGAAGTCAAATTGAAGTTATATAAAGGAAATATCACGGTGGTTTCTAGGAAATCTAAATATGGATTAATTGATCAGAAATTATCAACCTTTATGTATGAGAGTGAGTTCGACCAAAAAGATGCGGTTGGTTTCATTAAGAATTGGGGTACCCCAAGTATTTTAAGTAATAATCTATTTAAGAAAGGATAATTATATGGGAAAAATATGGGAGAAACATTCAAAAGTAAGTATGAATAAAGAAGTTGAAAATTTTCTGTCAGCTGATGATATTATTTATGATGAACAACTTGCCGTGTTTGATATTTACGGATCTCTAGGGCATCTTGCAGGATTGTTTGATTTGGGGATTGTAAATAAAGTTGAGTATAAGAAAATAAAAATAGGATTGATAAAAATTTTGGATGAGGTAATGGAAGATGGGATTAATATATCAGTTGCAGATGAAGATATTCATACAGCAATTGAAAATAAATTGAAAGATGATGTTGGCAGTCCAGCTGATAAATTGCATACTAGTAGGTCAAGGAACGACCAAGTCTCTGTTGATATAAAATTATTTTCAAAAAAAGAGTTGTTAGAAATAATGAGTAAGGTTTTAGATTTGGCGTCATCTTTTTTAAAGTATGCAAATCAGCATAAGTCGGTAGCTATGCCAGGATATACTCATATGCAACCAGCTATGGTTTCTAGTGTTGGATTGTGGTCCAGCTCATTTACAGCTAGCTTGCTCGATGATTTTACTTTATTACAAAGTGCTTTTGAATTGAATAATCAGTCTCCACTTGGGTCCGCGGCTGGTTATGGAGCACTGCTACCGATTAGTAAAGAATTAGTGGCAAAGTTATTAGGATTCAGTAAGATCCAAGAAAATTATTTGTATTGTCAGAATAGTAGGGGGAAAGTTGAATTAGCCATTGTTCATGCCCTTCAACAAGTGATACTAACAATTAATAAGTTTAGTAATGATTTGTTAACGTTTACCATGAGTGAGTTTGGATATTTTTACTTACCAGATAATTTTTTGACTGGGAGTAGTATTATGGTGCAAAAGAAAAATTATGACGTGGTTGAATTGTTAAGGTCTAAATATGCAGCCGTGTCTAGTGATTATTTTCATCTTAATAGTTTGATATCAAATTTACCGTCAGGTTACAATAGGGATTTTCAAGAAATAAAGAAACCTTTATTTTCTAGCTTTGATATTGCTACAAAAACTATCACTATTACTAACAAAGTGATTTCCAATCTCATGGTTCACAAAGATAAGTTGAAATTATCAATCAAACCAGATTTGTTGGTGACAAATGAGGTATATAAGGAGGTAGAAAAAGGAGTTCCTTTCAAACAGGCTTATAAATTGATTGGTAATAAATATCAACAGGGAAAATTACCTACTAATCCTGAATATAACCTACCGTCATTTAGTTATGATTTTTTTAAAAACAAAATTGATGCAAATGAAAAAATTGTAAATGAAAAAAAGACTGGATTTAATAAATGTTTGAGTAAATTAACTGTTTAAATGACAATAAATATGTTATAATATATTTACTTTTATGAATAAAGCGACTTTAAATAAATTTATTGATCACCTTCAAGAGACTTATATTATTCATGCTCCAGTTAAAGAGGATAAAGAGCTTTATGTTAGGGAAATTGATGATAAGTCAGAGATAGATTATTCTAATAAGATCCCAATTAATACATATAAGCCTGTTTTACTACCAAAGAAGGAAGCTTTGTTTACATATAAGAAAGGTAAGTTGCAAAAGCCAAAATTTGAGTATGAACCAGAATGCGCGTTTTTGATGTCGGTATCAGATCTTAAGGCCGTTGGTCTTTTTAATCTAACTTTTGAAAAAGATCCATATTATCAGAAGAAAAGACAAAAGACTTTGTTGATTGGTCAGGCTTTTTTTGAAGGGAGTGGTTTTTGTGGCCATGTGAAGGATTGTTATGAAGAAGATATATTAGAGCATATAGTTTTTGATATAATGTTGATCAAATCAAGTAAAACATCTTGGAAAGTATTTACAGGATCTGAAAAAGGACAAAAGATTTTAGAAAAATTTGGTTATGATAAATTTGAGCATATAGAATTCGTTGGATTGATCAAAGAAGAGGGAATTGACCCAATGTTAGAGAAACATCGTACCCAGCTTGTAGAAACTTCACAAAAAGTTTGGGATCAGTGGGGTGATAAATGCACAGCTTGTGGTAAATGTGCGGTAGACTGTCCTACTTGTTATTGTTTTAATGTGGATGATGAGCAAGATCATAAAGAATCAGGTGCAGGTGAAAGAGTACGATCATGGACAACTTGTTTTTATAATAGTTTTTCAGAAGTTGGTGGTGGTCATAAGTTTCTCAAAGCTAATGCTGCCAGAATCAAGAATTGGTATACCCATAAGTGGGTACGTACACCACATGAATTTCAAATTATGGGGTGTGTTAACTGTGGTCGCTGTGATAAAGTTTGTCCGGTTGGTATCAAACGTGCAGACGTTTTTAAATCATTAGAGGAGAATAAGCAACCAAGATATCAAAAAAAGAAAATAATAAAAAAATGATAAATCCTTACGAACCACAAGGAGCTAAGATAATTGGAATACGAGCACAAGCTCCTGGTATTAAGATTTTTAAATTTCGACTCAAAACAAGAAAAGCACTGGTTTATAATCCTGGACAGTTTTTCGTTTTTTCTTTACCTGGATTTGGTGAGTCAGTGTTTGTACCGACCGAGGTTACAGATGAACCATATACATATGATATAGCAGTGCAAAAAATAGGTAGAGTTACAGGAGAGTTTCATAAACTTGATGCCGGAGATACTTTTGGAATTCGTGGACCATATGGTAATGGATTTGATCTTAGAAAAATAAAAAAAGGAAATATCTTATTTGTTGCGGGTGGTTTAGGTATAGTACCTATTCGATCCTTGGTATCATATCTTACCAAAAGATATTGCCAGAGATATTCATCTAATATGCATCTAATGTACGGCGCTCGTTCATTTGAGTATTTATTATTCAAAAAAGAATTCCCATCCTGGAAAAAATGTTTGAAGCTAGATATTACATTAAACAAACCTCATCCAGATAGTGCGAAAGGATGGCGATCACATGCAGGATTAATTACTACTGTGTTTAAGAAAGTAGATACATTTAAAGAGGGTACTGCAATATTGTGTGGACCTCCAATCATGTTTAAATACGTAGTGCCAGTTGTACAGAAACTTGGCTTCAAAGACGAGGATATTTATTTATCTATGGAAAGAAGGATGCAGTGTGCTGGACTTGGTACTTGTCAACATTGCGCAATTGGACCTTATTACGTCTGTAAAGACGGTCCAGTATTTAGTTTTGATCAATTGAAAGATAATACACAATATAACAATTAATTAATTATATAAGCTATGTCAGAAAGAAAAGGAATATTACTAATTTTAGCAACTGCCTTGATATCAGGAGTTTCTATTTATGTTAATTCGTTAGGAGTTAAATTTGGTAATCCTTATGTGTTTGCTGGGATGAAGAACTTATTTGTTGGTTTGATATTATTTTCAATAGTTCTTGGTTTCAAAGAAAGACATAAACTAAAGAAATTAGTTAAGAAGGATTGGTGGCAGCTCACTTTAATTGGCTTAGTTGGTGGAGCAGTTCCATTTTTATTATTTTTTAAAGGGTTAACCTTAACTATACCTGCCAAAGGTTCATTTATACATAAGACATTATTCATTTATGTAACTTTTCTTGCAATTATTTATTTGAAAGAAAAAATTAGCAAGAGTATGCTTATCGGTTTGGGAGCTTTGTTGGTTGGTATTGTATTATTTTTAGGAATCCAACCACAAGCACTGGTGCTGGGAGATTTGTTAATATTAATCGCAACTTTGATGTGGGCGGGTGAAATTATCATGTCAAAAAAATTATTAAAAAGAATATCTCCAAATATTGTGGTTTGGGGGAGAATGTTTTTTGGAGGATTATTTATATTATTATTCTTAATAAATACCAGACAGATTGAAAGTATCTTTGCATATAATCCTCAACAATGGATGTGGATCGGGATTACTTCAGTATTTCTACTTGGTTATGTACTGACTTTTTACAATGGCTTGAAGTATGTTAGAGCTTCAGTTGCAACATCGATTTTAGCTTTAGGAGCTCCAATCACGGGGATTATAACTTTGGTTGTACAAGGTGGGATAGTTTGGGCGCCAGAAAAGTATTGGGGAATGGCTTTGATAGTGACAGGAATAATATTGGTTGCTGGTATAAAAATGATGAATGGTTTTGTAAATCGTGATCACCTATATGACAGAATCGATAGTTAAAAATCTAGAGAAATCACGTCGTTTAGCTTTTGATAATTTTGATAATATAATTCTCGAGCCAAAAGCAGTAGAGGTGTTAGTAAATCTATTTATACATCCTGGTTGTAAGTCTGATATTAATTTAGCTAAATTTCTTACAGGATTGCCAGTTCCTTTGAAAGATATATCATCTCATATAATTACAGCATTCCCATCGCAAGTAGCGACTTATGCAAAAGCTAGTAATAAAACTATTATTACAGGAGTAGATTTATTAGAATGTTTTGCATTAGATCATGCAGATGCGGTTGAGGAAAATTATAAAGCGCTAGGTTTTAATCCTTCATATGCTCTAGCACATATATTAACCATCGGCAGGACTAGCAATCTAAGAAGTGTAGAAGGCAGGAAGTTGGTAGATATGGAAGTAATGGTATGTGGCAACTCAATTAAATTCTCAAACATTTTAGCCCCTTTATATCTTAATGTATTGGATGATCAAGTAGCATTTCATCATTTTGGTGTAGTTGTAGCGGTAACTGATTCAAAAGTGTCTAAAATATTTGCTAGGAAACTACAAACCTTGCAAGACAATAAGAATTTTTTACAAAAGACAGTCAAACAAATATTAGGAAAAGAGTTCAAATCAATTGATTATTCTAAAGAATCTTTCTTCAAGGTTGATATGACAGGTAAAATATTGGATCAATCAAAACAAGATATGGATTTTTTTAAATTATGGCAGGATGAAGACCTAAGGAATATTAAAATTCCAAAGGAATTAAAGAGAGATAATGACAAAGTAATGTTTCAATCGTAATGTGTATATCAATACCCGCACAAATTAAAAAAATAAAAGGCAAGATAGCCATAGTTAAACGTGGTACTAAGACAGGACCACTGAGCATAGAGATAATACCAAATTTAAAAGTAGGTGACTGGGTATTATCAGAGAACGGATTTGCTGTCTATAAAATTTCACAAAAAGAAGCAAAAGAATCATTAAAATTAATAAATCAAAATATATAATATGCCAATCCAAATTCCTAGTTATATAAAGAACCAACCACCGGGATCAAATGTACCGAATCCTTCAGTACATGCTTCTCCACAAAATGTTAATCCTAACCCCAAGAGGAGTAAGATAAGGATGTTATTATTTCTTCTCGCTTTAGTATTGATTGGTGGAGCAGTTGGTTATTATTTCTTTTTTTATACAAATGACAGTATAGAGAATAATGTGAATATAGTTGTTGCAAATAGTAATGAAGCTACTTTAAATTCTAATGCTATTCAAAATATCAATTTGAATAATAGTGTAAATATAAATTCTTTGAGTAATACCAATGGTTCACAAAATCCGAATACGCCTGTTAATTTAAGACCAACATCAAATTTAAATATTTCTAATACAAATGTTGCTGTTAATTTAAATACTTCAGTACTAATAGATGAAACTGATTCTGATGGCGATGGATTAACAAATAATGATGAGTATCTTTATGGTACAAATAGCGAGTTGGAAGATACAGACGGAGATGGTTATAATGATATTATTGAAGTAATGACCTGCTATAATCCCATTGGTCAGGGTAATATCACAAGTAATTATATATTTGATTTTTGCGAAAGAATATTAACACAAGAAATGGATGAGTGGAGTTTAAAATCATCTAATGAAATAAGTACTGTTTGTAGTATTTACAAACCGGCTGTTGAATTAAACATTCAAATGTATATTAATGATACCTATTCGGATGATCAATTTACATCAATATTAAGTGAAAAATGCGATGAACTAAGAAACGAAATTAATCAGGATGATGTTAGTGAAAATAATTTGTGTAAATATATGGGACTAATGTCAATGATTTGTATTTAATAATAAATAAATGCCCAAGAAAAAAGTAAAAAAAATAAATAAACCAAAACTCAGTAAAACCAAGAAATTACGAATTGGGATTGCTGGTCTTACTTCCTGCGAAGGATGTTCTTTTGCTATTTTAGATATGGGCATGGATTTTATTGAAGCAATTGACCATTTTGATTTGGGTGATTTTCATTTGATTATGGATGAGACTAAAGGGGATAAATATGACATCATGTTTATAGATGGCGCTCCATTAACTAAAGAAAATGTTAAAACACTCAAAGAATTAAGACGACGTTCTAAATATTTAGTAGCTTTAGGAGCTTGTGCTTGTAATGGTGTAATTCCAAATATTAAAAACTATATTGATAAAAAAAAGGCAGTAAAATATGTTTATCCAAAAGTCCATAAGTCAGTTTATAATCCAAATATTTTACCAGTTAAAAGATTTGTAAAAGTTGATTGTTCTATTCAAGGATGTCCTATAGAAGCGAAAGATTTTGTCACAGTAATAAATAGTTTGCGGGAGGGGATGGATCCAAAATTGTTGGAAAATCCTGTTTGTTACGAATGTCAGATGAATGGAAACGAATGCTTGTTACAAAAAGGAGAACCGTGTTTAGGACCAGTAATACAAGGCGGTTGTAATGCTGTTTGTCTAAATTCTAAATTTGCTTGCAAAGGTTGTCGTGGAGTGATACCAGGTTATGATACAAAATCTTTAGAAAAAGAATTATTAAAAAAACATTCCAAAAAAGAGATCGAAAGTATTTTACAAATTTTTGGGATTCAAGAAGATTGGTATAAAGCACAAAAATAATATGGAGAGTATTGACGTTCTAGGTTATGTAGCAGGAATATTGGTGGTAATATCACTGTTGCCACAAACTATTAAAAGTTGGAAAACCAAGTCAACTCAAGATCTGTCATTGTGGAGATATATAATATATGTTGTTGGTTTAATAATTTGGATTATCTATGCTATTAAAATAGATAATGGTCCGGTAGCTGTAATGAATGGACTAGGCTTAATACTAGCTATATCAATACTATATCTAAAATTAAAATACGGAATAAAAGATAAATATGAAGGTAAAAATCCAAATAATTAGGAAATTAATGGAGAGTAAGTTGGTAAAGATAGGTATTATCGCAAAAGAAGCGAAAATTATTGCTGATGAGTATTTACAGGGAGAGATAAAAGGGAAAGGCTCTCATGGTATTTTCCCGTTTATCAGTACATTCAAAAAATTACAAAGCAGAAAACGAGGTAAATTTAAGGTCACAAAAAATAGGCCAGCTTATGCTTATATTCAAGGCAATAAAGATGTTGGACAGATTGTAGCAGATTATTCTATTAATGTGGCTATTAAAAAAGCAAAAAAGCAAGGTATTGCTATGGTGGGTGGTAGGAATATTCAGGCATTTTTGCGGCCTGCTACATACGCTGAGATAGCAGCAAAAAAAGGAATGATAGGGTTATGTTTTAATTTTGGTGGTGGACCATTGATGGCTCCAACAGGCGCTAGAGAAGCTATATTATCAACAAATCCTATAGGGATCGGAATTCCTTATAAGCCAAATCCATTTTTAATAGATATGGCTACTTCAAATAGAGCTTTTTATAATGTTAGGATGGCCAGGGAATTGGGAAAGAAAATTGATAAGAGTTGGGGGATTGATAAATTTGGCAAACCTACAACAGATCCAAATAAATTAGTTGCGGTACTACCGTTTGGAGGTTATAAAGGTTATATTTTAGCAGCTGCCTTGGAAATATTAACAGGACCATTAGTACGAAATAAGGTGGGTAAAAGTTCTAACAAATTACGTGGATTTTTATTTATAGTTATTAATCCTTTAGTCTTTACAACGAAGAAGGAATTTGAAAAGGATGTGAAAAAACTAATTAAAGATATAAAAACAGCAAAAAGAATTAAAGGAGTAAAAGAGGTTTTGATACCAGGTGAGCGATCCTTTAAAATAGAGAAGTTAAATTTAAAAAGAGGTTATTTAGAAATTGATAAACGAATTATTCAAACACTTGAAAATTTATGAAGGTAAAAATAAAACACATTACAAAAATTGAAGGACATGCTACTTTTTGGGGAGCACTTAAAAAAGGAGATATTGCTGAAGCTAAGTATCATACTTTGGAAGGAGCTAGGTTAATAGAAGGTGTGTTGATAGGACGTAATTATAATGATGCTCCGTTAATTACATCTAGGATTTGTGGTGTTTGTCCAGTAGTTCATAATTTAACATCGATCCAAGGTATTGAACGAGCAATGAAAGTAAAAGTTTCTGATAGTACTATCTTACTCAGAAAAATGATGATGTATGGTCAGTTTATTCAAAGTCATTCTCTTCATGCATATTTCATGACTATTCCAGATTTCTATGGAAAAGATTCAGCCCTTGATTTATTAAAGGAAGCACCAAAACAATCAGGTATGGCATTGAAAATTCGAGGATTTGGTAATTTATTGACTGAAGTCATTGGTGGACGAACTGTGCATCCAGTCAATTCACAAATTGGTGGATTTCTTAAACTTCCACCAAAAAGAAGAATGCAGGAACTAATGGATAGTTCTCAGGAGATTTTACAAGAAGCAGTTGAATTAGCCCATTTCATTTCACATCTTAAGTTTATTGACTTTCATCGTAAGACCGAATATGTATCACTTTATAATAAAAAAGAATATGCGATTTATGATGGTGATGTAAGGTCAACTGATGGTTTGGTTATTTCTCCTCAGAAATTTCATGATGAGGTAGATGAGATACAACAAAGTTGGGATTTAATTAAACGTACCAAATTTAAAGGTAGAATTTATTGGGCTGGGGCATTATCTAGGATTAATAATAACTGGCAACAATTAAATCCTATTGCTAAGCAGGCTTTTAAACATAATAAGTTTAAGATACCAATAGATAATTCTTTTTATAATGTTCTAGCTCAAGCTATAGAAATAATTCACTGTATGGAAGAAACACAGAAGTTATTAAAGAAATATTTAGCTTTAAAAAATATTAAACCAATTGTTAAATATAAAGTTAGAGCTGGTAAAGGGGTTGGCTGTATTGAAGCACCACGTGGGATTTTATTCCATTACTATGAAACTGATAAATATGGTTGTTTGAAGAATGTAAATATTATTACACCAACAGCTCAGTTTATGAATAATCTTGAAGCAGATTTAGCACAATATATCGGACAAAATAAAAAATTTGGTAACAAAGAGTATCGTCAGTTAGCTATGATGATCAGAGCTTATGATCCTTGTATGACTTGCGCAACTCATTAATATAGAATTATGCATGATTTAGTCGCCGCTCAGGATACGGTTAAAGCCGCTTGTAAAATTGCGGAAAAAAATAAATTAAAGAAGATTACTAAGATAACAATAGAACTTGGTAAAATTATTGAACACAATGAAGAACTTCAGCCAGAAAACCTTCAATTCAATTTTGGGTTAGTTAAGAGAAATACTCTAGCTGATAAAGCTAAATTAGTAATCAAACAGGGGAAGGGTAGGGTATTGAATATATTGGAGGTTGAAGGGGATAAATAACAAACAAACAAGCATTTAATTTGTTAATAGTAGGTTTTAGTCTTGATTTTTTTATAAAAATGTGCTATAATTAAATCTCATAAAGAAATTATTATGGATTTAAAAATAATTCAGGGAGTAGAGGTAGAAAATAAAAAAGTATTGATCAGATGTGGTTTTGATGTTCCATTTGATGACGATGGAGAGATAGTAAATGATGAAAGGATTAAAGAATGTATACCAAGTATTAAATACTTAGTCGAAAAAAAGGCTAAGGTTATTATTTGCGCACATAATGGTAGGCCTAACGGTAAAATAATCCCAAAATTATCGATGGAAAAGGTGGGAATGAGACTAGAAAAATTATTAGGATTGCCGATAAATAGAACAAGTGATTGTGTGGGGCTGGATGTACTAGAAGTAGTTAATGAATTAAAGTCAGGTGAAATATTATTACTAGAAAATCTAAGATTTCATATTGAAGAGAAAGATAATGATGAAGGTTTTGCTAAAGAACTTGCGGATTTAGCTGATATATATGTAAATGATGCATTTGCTAATTCACATAGAGAACATGCATCAATGACTGGAGTGACTAAATTTTTACCTTCATATGCTGGATTTAGATTGCAAAAAGAAATCGAAGTATTGTCCGAAGTTTTAGATAATCCTGCACGTCCATTAGTAGCTGTTATTGGTGGAGTAAAAATTTCAGACAAAATCAAAGTAATCAAGAAATTTCTAAAAATAGCAGACCATGTATTGATTGGAGGAGCTCTTGCTAATACAATATTGAAAGCAAAAGGTATCTCTATTGGTAAATCTATTGTTGAAGATGAGATGATAGATTATGCAAAAGAATTATTATTAACTGATACCAATTTTCATTTACCAGTAGATGTTGTCGTAGCAAGTATGATTGATAAGGATGCGGAAACAGAAATTAAAGCAGCAGGTAATGTAGATGAACACGAATATATTTTAGATATTGGACCAGATACAATAAAATTATATGAGGATATTTTGGAGAGTGCAAAGACTATTGTCTGGGGTGGCCCAATGGGATATTTTGAATTGAAGCCATTTTCTGAAGGCACTATTAAAGTAGCTAAAGCTGTTAGTAATAGTAAAGCTATGAGTGTTGTAGGTGGTGGCGATACCATGGAAGCATTGGATATGGCTGGATCAAGAACAAAAATAGATTTTATATCAACTGGTGGTGGAGCTATGCTGAAATTTTTAGAAAGCTCAACATTACCTGCTTTAAAAATATTATTAAAATAACATAATATGTCAAACGCAATCAAAAGTATAAGAGCGAGAGAAATATTAGCTTCAAATGGCACACCCACTATAGAAGCTATAGTAGAATTAGATAATAAAGTTATTGGTAAAGCATCTGTACCATTTGGAATTTCAGCTGGTATCCATGAAGCTCAAACTTTATTAGATGAAGATGAGGAAAGATATAATGGAGGTGGTATGTTAAAAGCAAGTAAAAATATTAATACAATTATCGCAGGTAAATTAGTAGGTATGGATGTCACAAAGCAACAGGAAATAGATAAGATGATGATTGAACTAGATGGAACAGATAATAAAGAAAGGTTAGGTGGTAATAGTATATTAGCTGTATCTTTGGCTTGTGCCAGAGCAGCAGCTAAGAATGAAAATTTAGAAGTGTTTGAATATATTAGAAAAGTATTTAATATAAAACATAAGAAATATGAATTACCAAAACCGATGATGGTAGTAATGGAAGGTGGTAAGCACGCTGATAACTCTACAGATTTTCAAGAATATTTATTTAGTGTATCTGGAGCTCCAAGTATTAGGGAAGCAGTACGATGGGGAGAGGAAGCATATCAAGCATTAAAAAAAGTTCTTAAAGAAAGAGGTTTTAATACAAATGTTGGGAATGAGGGAGCTTTTGCACCAGCAGGTATTGAGTCAAATGAAAAACCTCTTGAAATGATGGTAGAAGCAATAGAAAAGGCTGGTTATAAATCAGGTAAAGATATTATGATTTCTCTGGATCCTGCTACTTCTGAAGTTTATGATAATGATCAAAAGAAATATATTTTAAGTCAAGAAGGTACGGGTTTATCATCAGATCAAATGATAGGTTTATTTAATGATTGGATAAATAAATATCCTATTCTCTCTATAGAGGATGGATTAGCAGAAGATGACTGGGATGGGTGGCAAGCATTTTATAAAAATGCAGGTAACAAGATTAAAATAATTGGAGATGATTTAACGGTAACTAATAAAGAACGAGTTCAAAAAGCTATTGAATTAAAAGCAATTAATGCAGTACTAATAAAATTAAATCAAATCGGAACTTTGACAGAAACCGTAGAAACAATATTACTAGGTCAAGAACATAATTTTTGGAACGTTGTCTCACATAGAGGTGGTGGAGAAACTAATGACACTTTCATGATTGATTTGGCTGTTGCTGTAAACGCAGAATATGTTAAAGTTGGACCTGCCCGTGGAGAACGAACTTCTAAGTATAATAGGTTAATGGAAATCGAAGAGCTAATCAATAAATAATTTATGGTCAAGAATAAGAAGAGCCCTCTTGTTTTAGTCATCCTAGATGGTTGGGGTATAAATAAAGAAAAAAAGGGAAATGCTATAATTCTTGGGGCTACTCCGAACTTTGATAATTATTGGAAAAATTATCCTAAGTCACTATTGCAAGCCTCTGGAAAAAATGTAGGGCTACCTTCTACGCAAGTTGGTAACTCAGAAGCAGGTCATATGAATATTGGAGCAGGAAGAGTTATAGAACAGGATTCTGTAATTGTTTCTCAATCTATTAACGAAGGAACTTTTTTTCGTAATCCTGCATTTTTGTCAACGATTAATCACGCTAAGGCAAATAATTCTACCGTTCATTTAGTAGGTTTATTGACATCTGAACAGTCAGCACATGCAGATCCGGATCATATTATAGCTTTAATAACTTTATTAAGATTAAAAAAAATAAAAAAGGTTACTTTACATTTATTTACAGATGGTAGAGATTCCTATCAGTATTTAGCTGTGAAGCTACTGGCAAGGATAAAAAAGATTTTTACTAATGGTGAGAAGATTGGCTCTATAATCGGTCGGTTTTATGCAATGGATAGAATCAAAGAATGGAGGAGAACAGAGAAAGCTTACGATACGTTGACAATAAGCACAGGCCGAGAAGCAAGCAGTCCACAAGCCGCTGTCTTACAAGCATATAATAGAAAAGAAACTGACGAATATATTTCTCCAACCGTGATTAAAGAAAATGGCAAAAAGATAAAAAGAATCAGTAATAACGATGCGGTTATATTCTTTAATTTAAGATCAGATCGTGTTAGACAGTTAAGCAAAGCTTTTGTTCAAAAAGATTTTAAAGGTTTCGTAAGAAAAAAAATAGTTAAGAATCTTTCTTTCGTTACTTTGACTGATTTTGGGCCAGATTTACCGGGAGTTTTGTCTGCTTTTCCATCAAGGATACTGCCAAATACATTGCCTCATATTTTGAAAGATTTTAAGCAACTATATATTGCTGAAACAGAAAAATATGCACATATATCATACTTTCTAAATGGTGGACATGACCATGCCGTGGCAGGAGAAGATCGCTTTATCATTAAATCTCCTCATGTAGTGTCGTATAAAGAAAAGCCTGAGATGAGTGCTGATAAAGTCACAAAACATATTCTTCAATCTATTAATAATGATAAATATGATTTTATATTAGTAAATTATGCAAATCCAGACATGGTTGGACATACAGGTGATTTGAAAGCCGGTATAAAAGCAGTTAAAAAAATCGATAAATGTATAGGTGATCTAAAGAAGGCAATAGATAAAAAAAATGGTACAATGATAATTAGTGCAGATCATGGCAATATTGAAGAGTTAATAGATGTTAGGACTGGACAAGTTGATACTTCTCATACTAATAATCCTGTCCCTTTTATTATTATTAATAAAGATATAAATAAAAAAACTAAAGTAAAAAATGGAGTACTAGCGGATATTGCACCAACTATATTACATATGATGAATATTAAAAAACCGAAAGAAATGAAAAATAAAATTTTATGCGAATACCAAATAAACCAGTAATGTTAATAATATTGGATGGCTGGGGAATTGCTCCTAAAGCGCCAAGTAATCCTATTGGTACTGCTGAGACGCCAAATATTGATTCTCTTATAGATAATTATCCAACTTTAGCAGTACAAGCTTCTGGTGAAGCCGTAGGTTTGCCATGGGGTGAAATGGGAAACTCAGAGGTTGGGCATTTGAATTTGGGTGCTGGTCGTATTATGTATCAAAATTTACCAAGAATTTCAAAATCAATAGCTGAAAAGAGTTTTTATAAAAAAGAAGCATTTTTACATGCAGCAAAGCATGTGAAGAAAAATAAATCAGCAATACATCTTATGGGATTGGTGGGAGTTGGGAGTATTCATGCTTCAGTCGACCATTTATATGGTTTAATGGAATTTTGTGCACAACAAAAAATTAGTAAAGTTTATTTACATTTATTTTTGGATGGAAGAGACTCTCCAAAAGATAGTGCTGCAGCAGTCGTTGGAAAAATTATTGATAAAATTGAAGAAATTAAAGTTGGTGAAATTGCTTCATTGACTGGGAGGTTTTTTGCTATGGATAGAGATAATAGATGGAAAAGAGAAGAGAAGACTTATAATTCTATAGTAAATGGAGATGCAGAATATTATGATGAGGATCCTATTTCTGCCATTAAGGCTTCATATAAACGCAAAGTATATGATGAAGAATTTGAGCCAACAATAATTGGCACAAAGGAAAAACCAGTTGGTTTAGTACAGGATAAAGACGCAGTAATATTTTTTAACTTTAGACCAGATCGAGCTAGACAGCTTACTAGCGCTTTTACTTTGCCTGGGTTTGATAAGTTTGATCGGCCTGAATATATGAAAAATTTATTCTTTGCCACTATGACACAATATGACAAAGATTTGCCTGTAGAGATAGCTTTTCTTCCAGAAAATATTGAATATCCAATAGCTAGAGTTATTTCAGAATCAAAATTAAAACAATTACATATTTCAGAAACTGAAAAGTATGCCCATGTAACATATTTTTTTAATGGTGGTCAAGAAAAACCTTTTACAGGACAAGAGAATGTTATAATTCCTTCTCCAGCAGTACCATCCTATGACAAACAGCCAGAGATGAGTGCCTCGAAATTAACTGATAGATTAATAAAAGAAATTAAATCAGAAAAATTTGATTTTATTGTCGCAAATTATGCAAATGCAGATATGGTTGGGCATACAGGTAATATCAAAGCAACTATTAAAGGTATAGAAGCTGTAGATGAATGTATCGGCAGAGTGACCAAAGAAGTGCTAGAAAAAGATGGACTCGTATTTATTACAGCTGATCATGGTAATGCAGAAGAGATGACAAACATGCAGACGGGAGCTATGGATAAAGAACATAGTGTTAATCCAGTACCAGTTATAGCTGTGGGAAATAAATGGAAGGGGAATACACCTTTTAAAGATATAATAGTAGATCATGATTTAAGTATGTTACAACCAACGGGAATTTTGTCAGATATTCCAGTAACAATATTAATACATATGGGATTGAAACCGGCTGTTGGTATGACCGGTAATGATTTATTAGATTTTTAAATATTTTAGTATGAAAATACCTATAGAAATTTCGGCTAGACATCTACATTTATCAATGCATGATCTAGATATTTTATTTGGACCGAATTATTCATTGTCAAATTTTAAAGAAGTGTCACAGCCTGGTCAATTCGCAACTGAGGAAACAGTTAAACTTGTAGGACCAAAAGGACAAATTGAAAAAGTGAGGATTGTAGGACCAATAAGAAAAGAAACACAAGTAGAGTTATCGATTACAGATTGTTTTAAATTAGGTACTGAACCAAAAATTGCTGTTTCTGGGGAGCTTGATAATTCTGCTGGAGGATTAAAAATTGTAGGTGTAGCTGGTGAAGTAAATTTAGAAAAGGGAGTTATAGTAGCTCAACGTCATTTACATATTTCACCAACGGAAGCTGCAAAAGCAGGATTAAAACATTTAGATACAATATCAGTAAAGATAAATGGTGTTAGAGATTTAATATTAAACAATATTGTTGTCAGATCTCGTGAAGGTATTGATAAATTAGCTTTACATTTAGATACTGATGAGGCCAATGCTGCAGCTGCAAAGGATGGTCAACAAGGAGAATTAGTTAAGTAATATATGAAATTTATTTGGAAAGGTAATCTAACTCAAAATTTTAAAGTGTTCATCAATAGAGTAGGTTATTATCAACAAATGGATAGAAATAGTGGGCAAGTTAGTTATATAAGAAGATTAGGGAGATTATTTTATCCTAGATTCCATTTATATATAGATCAAGAGGAAGGTAAAATTGTATTTAAATTACATTTGGATGAAAAAAAAGCATCTTATGAAGGTAGTAATAGGCATTCTGGACAATATGAAGGTGAGTTGGTAGAAAAAGAAATGTATAGAATCATATCAATAATAAATAGTTAATATGAATAAATATATATTAGTATTTAATGCAGGTTCATCTACACTAAAGTTTGGTTTATTTCATATTGATAGTAAATTAGAATTAATTGGTAGTGGAAATTTTGAAAGGATTGGTTTATTAAATCCATTTTTAGAATTTAACGGTAAAAAAACAAAATATAGTAAAAGAATAAATTATTCTAAAGCATTGAAAATTATTGTAAATAAATTGGACGTTGAAAAAAGCATGATAAAAGTTATTGGTCATAGAGTGGTCCATGGTGGTAATAAATTTTTTAAGCCTACATTGGTAACTAAAAAAGTATGGAAAGATATTTCAAAATTTAATGATTTAGCTCCATTGCATAACCATGCAAATTTAGAAGTAATAAAGGCTTGTTATTATATATTCCCTAAAGTAAAAAATGTAGCTGTTTTTGATACTTCATTTTTTCAGAAACTGAAACCCGAGTATTATTTATATGCTATACCGTATGAATTGTTCAAAAATAATGGTATAAGGCGATATGGTTTTCATGGGATTTCACATCAATTAATCGCTAAGGAAGCAGCTAAGAAATTAAAAAAACCTTTAAATAAAATTAATTTGATAACAATTCATTTAGGTAGCGGATGTTCTATAGTAGCAATTAAAAAAGGGGTAGCAATTAAAACATCATTAGGATTTACTCCTTTGGATGGGTTGGTAATGGGGACTAGGTCTGGAGATTTAGATCCATCAATACCATTGTATTTACAAAAGAAATTAAATAAATCTGTAGCACAGGTTGAAGAAATTCTAAATAAAAAATCTGGTTTACTGGGTTTGTCTGGATTTACTTCTGACATGAGGGAAATATTAAAAGCATCTGGTCATAAGGTAATAGACTACCATGGTAAAACTAAATTCACCCCAGAACAAAAAAGGAGGGCAAAAATAGCTCTCAATGTTTTTATCACCAGACTAAGAACATATATTACTCTCTATACGAGTTTTTTACATAAAGTTGAAGCAATCGTATTTACTGGAGGTATAGGAGAACGAAGCCCTGTAATTAGAAAATTATCAACACAAAATATTAATTTTATAAGCAAACCAAAAATATTAACAATACCTTCTAATGAGGAGAAGGCTATTGCTGAACAGGTCAAAAATATTGTATAATAACAAAGTATAAAAAATAAAATAAAGCATTATGAATAATTTTAGTTGGAAATTAGGAGGAGAGGCTGGTTATGGAATATTATCTGCTGGCGCCATGTTTAGTCGAGCTATGTTGAGAGCAGGGTTATACGTTTTTGATTATCCTGAGTATCCATCATTAATTAGGGGAGGGCATAATACTTTTGAAGTAAGTGTTTCTGATAAAAAAATATTTGCTCCAAGGAGACCAATAAATATATTAGTTGCACTAAATGAAGAGGCAGTTCTTCAACATAAAAATGAATTATCTGATGATGCTGCAATTATATATAATTCTAATAATACTACGGTCAAAAAAGAAGAATTTAAAGATACATTGCATATTATTGAAATGCCTTTAGATGATATTGCAGTTAAAGCTGGTGCAGAAAAAATTGCTAGAAATGTTGTTTCTTTAGGGGCGACATTCTCATTATTAGGATTACCTTTTGAGCATATACAAAAAATTGTTGAATTTAATTTTAAATTAAAGAAAAAAGACGATAAAATAATTACTACCAATCTTGCAGCAGCAAAAGCCGGTTATGATTATATTAAAGAAGATATTAAAAAAGATTTTCATTATAAAGCTACTACTCAAGATAACCCAGGTAGGATGATAATGACCGGTAATGATGCGATTTCTTGGGGAGCTATACAAGCAGGTTGTAAATTTTATTCAGCATATCCAATGACTCCTGCAAGCTCAATATTACATACATTTGCTGCTAATGCTAGAAAACATAAATTAGTTGTTAAACATGTGGAAGATGAAATATCGGCTATCAATACAGCTATAGGGGCATCTTATGCTGGAGTACGGTCAATGACAGGTACTTCTGGGGGTGGATTTGCATTAATGACAGAAGCTTGGGGGATGGCTGCTATTATGGAAATACCTTTAGTTGTAGTAGAAGCGATGCGCGGTGGTCCATCAACTGGTGTACCTACCTGGACTTCTCAAGCAGATTTAAAATTTTTGTTATCTGCTTCTCAAGGTGAATTTCCACGTTTTGTAATAGCGCCTGGTGATGTTGAACAATGTTATAATTTAATTCAGGATGCATTCAATATTGCTGAAAAATATCAAACGCCTGTAATGTTTATAACTGATAAAATGTTAGCTTCTAGTCATAAATGGTTAGAACAAAAAGATTTGCAAAAAGTAAAGATTGATAGAGGCAAAGTTCTAACAGAAAAAGAGTTAGAGGGTATAGATGAATACAAACGTTTTGCTTTCCGAGATGACGGTATTTCTCCAAGATCTTTGCCGGGTATGAAGGGTGGAGAGTATGTATCAAATAGTGATGAGCATGATGAATTTGGCTATTCAGAAGAAGGTGCAGAAGAGATCACTAATATGATGAATAAGAGATATCATAAAGAATATTTAGCCGAAAAAGAATTACCACAACCTGAATTAGAAGGCGATAAACATGCAGATGTTACTTTAATTTCATGGGGATCAACAAGAGGAGCAATTTTAGAAGCAATGGATATTTTAAAGAAAGAAGGTATAAAAGTAAACTTCTTACAAATCAAATATATTAGCCCTTTCCCATCAGAGACTGTTAAAGAAGTTTTTAAGAAAGCCAAAAAAATTGCTGTTGTGGAGTGTAATAAGACTGGACAATTAGCAGGATGGCTGCGAGAGCAAACGGGATTAACCCCAGATTATAAAATTTTGAAATATGATGGTCGACCATTTTTCACTCACGAATTAGTTGAAACAATTAAAGATCTTAAATAATATGCCTACACAAAAAGATTATACAAGTAATTATAAACCAACCTGGTGTCCTGGATGCGGTAATTTTAGTATTTCACCAGCCACTAAAAAAGCATTTTCAGATTTGAATTTAGATACTCATAAAATCATGATGTCTTTTGGTATTGGTTGTTCATCTAATGGTGCAAATTTTTATAATTTATATTCTGTACATGGTATCCATGGTAGAGCTTTGCCTGTTGCAGTTGGTGTAAAATTAGCAAATCAAGAAATGACAGTGTTGGCTGATTCTGGTGATGGTGATGCTTATGGTGAAGGATTGAGTCATTTCATAAGTACTGCCAGAAGTGATGTAAATATTACTTATCTTGTACATGATAATCACCTATATAGTTTAACTAAAGGACAAATGTCACCAACATCACTCAGGGGAATGAAGACTAAGTCTACACCTTTTGGATCTTTAAATGAGCCATTTAATCCTTTAGCTACTGCTATAATTAATGGTGCTACATTTGTTGCTCAAGGTTTTTCTGGTGATATCGCTCATCTTACAGAGTTGATTAAACTCGGTATACAGCATAAAGGTTTTGCATTGATAAATATTTTACAAATATGTCCAACCTTTAATAAGTTTAATACTTTTGATTGGTATAAAGAAAGAACATTTCATGTAGAGGATGTACAGCATGATAAGAATGACAAAGATAAGGCTATTGATTTAGTAACTAAGGATGATGAAAAATTACCACTTGGTGTAATATATCAAGCTGATAAGCCAACTTTTGGGGAACAATTACCTCAGATTGAAGATGAAACATTGGTTAAACAATCCATTGAAAATATTGACATTTCAGAGTCATTAGAAAATTATAAGTAAGTAAAAGTATGAGAGTATTGGTTTCAGGGTCATTGGCTTATGATAGGATCATGGATTTTCAAGGTAAATTTCAAGATCATATTTTGCCAGATAAGATTCATATTATTAACGTAAGTTTTTTTATTCCGCAATTACGTCAGAGTTACGGTGGAACGGCTGGTAATATTGCTTATACATTATCTCTCCTAAAAGAAGAGCCAGTTTTGTTATGTACTCATGGTAACGATTTTAGTGAATATGAAGCTTGGTGTAAAAAAAATAATATTATAACTCAGTTTTCAAAGCAGATGAAAGATTTACCAACGGCGTCTGTTTATATAATTACTGATAGAAGTGATAATCAGATTTCTGCCTTTTATCCAGGAGCAATGATTCATTCTAATGGACCTATCTCAAAAGGTTTGTTAAGAAGGGCTGGTTTTGCTATCGTCTCACCAGGTAATGTTGAGGATATGAATAAATACGCAAAATTATATAAAAAAGAAAAAACTAAATATATTTACGACCCTGGTCAGCAGATAACTAATTTATCAAAAAAAGATTTAATATTTGGTATCAATGGTTCAGATGTATTTATTTCTAATGATTATGAGTTATCAATGGTTTTGAAGAAAACAAGATTGACTGAGAAAAAAATATTAAATATGTCTAAAGTGTTAATTACCACTTTAGGTGATAAGGGTTCAATAATTAAAACTAAAACACGCAATTATAAAATACCAGTAGCAAAACCAAAGAAAGTATTAGATCCTACTGGCGCTGGTGATGCTTATCGAGCTGGATTGATAAGAGCTTTAGTAAATAATTTTGATTTACCAAAAGCGGGGAGATTAGCAGCTTTAACTAGTGTTTATGCAGTAGAGAATTATGGTACTCAATCTCATAGTTTCAAATTAGCCGATTTAAAGAAGCGTTTCAAACAAAATTTTAAGGAGAATTTGTAAATATTAATTTTAAACATAGGATTGCATTAAATATTGACTGTTTTATTATATTCTGTTAAACTTTTTTGAAAAGAAAAAAAGAACTTTGATATAGGAGGTGGTAATGTTTCTTTGGTTAGAAAAGTTATTTGCCATTAAAGACGATAGATTGCCCATTAATGCGGATGTTGTAATAGGTATTGGTATTGATGTATCAAAAGATGGTAGATCAGCAAGTCCCTATTCAAAATCTGTAGCTGAAAAGTGCTTAAAGTTATATAAGCAGGACAAAATAGCTAATGTGTTATTGGTAGGAGGTTACCCAGTTGGTTTAGCTCTCAATGAGGCACAGGCTATGAGAAATTGTATTAGTCGTTCAGTAGATGTTGATAGTCTATTTTTGGAGGAAAACAGTTTTCGTACATATTTGAATGCTGATTACTGTTTGCCAATAGTTCAGAAACATGGATGGACTAAGGTGATTATCGTTGCTCAGCAATGGCATGCTCGACGTGTCAAAGCTACTTTTAAGAAGCGTTGGGCTGGTACAGGTATTAAGATCTATGTAGTTAAAGCGTGGTCTGATTATGGTGGTGGATCACAAAGTCGCCTCGATCATTTTCTATCATTTGCAGCTTGGGACACCTTGTCTTTTATACTTTCGTATTTTAAAGGCTGGTGCTGACGAAGTTAAAATAGATGATTTGTAATAAAAGTCATCTATTTTTTATTTGCTAAATATGATTCAAATGCAGGGTATAGGTTTTCTATTATATCATATTTTTTGTAATCCTTTGGATTAATCCACTCATATTTATAATGTTCTGAGCTAAGAGTTACCGCATTAGTTTTTGCTTCGCAATTAAAGAATACTCTGACAATATGCCAAGTTTCTTTTTTTGTTTCTGTAAAAGCTTCATTAGCAAAAAATGATTCTTTTATATCTATACCTAAACCTACTTCTTCTCTTACTTCTCTGGTTAATGATTGATGGAGTGTTTCTACAGGGTTCATTCTGCCGCCTGGTATATCATATTTATCTACTTGTGTGTTTGAAGTATGGTCACCTGATTCTTTAACAATAATAATCTTACCTTTATATGTAATAAAAGCTTTGGTAGCTACGAAAAGTTCTAATTTTTTATCAAGCATATATTATTGCTCCTATTACTACTAAGGCATCCATAATGATTAAACCTGTATACATTAATATTAATGGTTTTTCTTTATGAACTATGCCATAAATTAGCCAGATAATTGCTAGCACTGTAAAACCTATCCAAGAAGGAATAGATACGCCCGCTGCTTCTTTATTGATCCAAACTTCTATTGCTTGAGGAATCACTAAGATTGGTCCTGCTATTCCAGCCGCGTATATTACCTTATCTAGAAATTTGGTAAATTTTCTCTCACTAGGAAAATTTTCTAGACGTGGTAAGTGAAATCTTTTTCTTTGATGTAAATGAAATATTGACATATTAGTTACTATTACTTATTTCTTTAAGTATATCATGGATTTGTTTTAAGGAGGTAACGCTGACCAGTTTAGATCTATAATTGGTGGCATTAGGGATACCTTTTACGTAAGCGAGTAGATGTTTTCTAATTTCTAGCATGCCAACTTTGTCACTTTTTGTTTCGAATAAAAACTGAGCATGCTTATTTATTAGTTGAATTTTCTCAGAGAAAGATTTTGGTTGTTGTTCAGTAAAAACCCATGGATTTCCGATAGCAGCTCGACCAATCATAAAACCGTCTAAATTTTTCAATTTTTTATTGCCATCTTCTAGGGAATAAATATCGCCATTGCCAATAACGGGGATAGCTAGCTGTTTTTTTAGTTCATAAATAGGGTTAAAATCTGCTGTATCTGAAAATCCCTGTTCATAAGTACGACCATGAATAGTTAAAAGTTGAGCGCCAGCATTTTCAATACCTTTACCAAATTTAATAAGATCGTTAGAGCTGTCCCAGCCTAATCTTGTTTTAACTGAAACCGGCAGGGAGGTTGTTTTAGCTAAAGTTTCTACTAACTTGAATGCAAGGTCGGGTTTTTTACGTAGGGCTACACCATGCTCAGATTTAACTACTTTTTTGGCAGGGCAGCCCATATTAATATCTATACCAGCGAAACCTTGTTCTTCACAGTATTTAGCAGCTGTGATGAAGGTCTTAGTATTTTTTCCAAAGATTTGGGCAATGATTGGATATTCTGATTGATCAAATTCAAACTTTTGTTGTAATTTTTTTGCACCGTGATGTAGTCCATCTGCTGAAGCAAATTCTGTAAATACAATAATATCTTTGTTAACTTCTTTACAAACTCGTCGAAAAGCGCTGTCAGTATATCCGTCCATCGGTGCCAGGGCTACTATTGGTTTTTTTATATTTTTCCAAAAATCTTTATTCATTCAATTCCGACATTACCTTTTGATATTAAATAAATTTATTAATACTTGTTCAGCAATGTTATTTATTGGGTTTTCAGCAGATCTGCTTTGCATATATATTCCGGGATTATCATTTACTTCAGTTATTGCGCCACCAGTTTTTTTATATGATTTGGTAATATCAGTAGTCATAAAATCAAATCCAGCAAAAACCATATCTAGCTCCTTCATAGCTTTTAGACAAGCTTTAATGTAATCAGGGTGAACTGTTTTGATATCAAGATTATAGGTAGTGCCTCCTAGGTGTGCATTAGCTCTGTCTCGTAAGTAAATCTTTTCATCGTCTTTTGGTATTGAATTAATAGTGAGTTGTTGAGCTTTCAATTTATGAAGGACTTCTTGTCCAATAGTAATTGGGTGGGGTAATTTTCTATTTTTTAATTTAATTAATTCTTTGATTGTTTTTTTACCATCACCAGTTATTTTAGCTGGGAAGCGTTTAGTGACTGCTAGGACTTTATTTTTGCATATTAATATCCTATGATCGTAACCAGAATAAAACTTCTCTATTAAAATAAATTTATAATATTTCTTTATCTTTTTAATAGCATTTTTAAGTTGAGATACATTTTGTATATCAGCAATAATACCCTCACCACCATAACCTTTTATTGGTTTAATGATAACTGGAAATCCTATTTTTTTTGCGAATTTGATGATATCTGAGTTTGGTTCGTTATAAAAACCTTTATGTGGGAAAACTGGAACATCTCTACTTTTTAAAAATAAATTAGTATGATTTTTTCGATCGGTCATTGCATGAGCTATAGAATCATTGACATCAGGAGTTGCTTGGTAAAATCTTATTGATTTACTTTTATAAAATATTTCATAGATATAAGAATTGGTAATAGTATACTTTAAGTCAAGTTTTTTGGCTGCTTTTGTATATATTTTTAGATAATCTCTTGTATAATCCATTATTATATTTTTAAAAGATTAATAAGAACTTGTTCACCAATATCTTTAATTGGATTGACTGTCGCTGTCATATGTATATCGGTAGCGGGATTATCGTTAATCTCGGTAACACCTGCACCTGTTTTTTTGTACGATTTTGTAATATCTGTGGTCATAAGATCTAATCCTGCTAATTTGAGATTAAGAAGTTTAACTGCTTTCATACTTATTTTAATATTATCTGGATGTACTGTTTTAATATTAACGTTTTCGGTTGTGCCACCAAGGGCTGCATTTGCTCTAAATCTTAAATATAAGGTTTTATTGAGTGGCAAAATAGATTTCAAAGTTAATTTTTTTGATTTCAGCATATCTTTTACTTCTTGATCTATTTTTACCGGTTTTGGGAGATGTTTATTTTTTTTATTGATAAGTTTCAAGATTGAGTTGACACCATCACCTATGATGGAGGCTGGAAATCTTTTGGTGACTGCTAATAATTTATCGTTAACTATTAAAATACGATAATCCCAGCCAGGATAGTATTTCTCAATAATAATATTTTTATCAATTTTTGTTGCAGTAATTATCGATTTTTTTAATTCCGATTGATTAATAATATTTACAGTTATGCCCATACCACAAAGACCAGCCACAGGCTTTACAACTACTGGAAATTTTAGTGATTTTGTGTATTTTAATATTTCAGAAAATTTAGCGTTGTTAAATTTTTTTTGTTCAAAAACCGGGACGTTATTTTTTTTTAAGAATTCATTTGTCATGTTTTTGTATTTTGTGATAATGTGTGCAACTGCGTTATTTTTGCTACACATTGCAAAATAAAATCTGACTTTATCTTTTTTATAAAATATATCAATCAAAAAAGCATTATGAAGTTTTATTTTTAATCCGAGTTTTCTAGCTGCCTGGGAATAGAATTTAGCGTAAAAGTAAGGTTTCATTATTTGTTTTGTTTATTGTATAGGTATTCAATCATTTGTGCCGCTATGTCAGTTCCTGTAATTTGTTGGGCTCGAGGAAAGAAGCAAGGATAATTTACTTCTGTGAGATAATGTTTATTATTATGTATTAGGATATCTACTCCGCCAAATTCTAGATTTAATAATTGAACTGCTTTAATAGCGGTATCTTTAATATCTTTTGGAAATTTCTTAGTAATAACTTTGGGATTTCCTACATTTGATCTAAAGTCATCTTTTGGTGCTTGATATTCTATACTATCTATCACTTTATCTCCTAAGACCACAAGTCTGGCAGAAGAAGTAACAGGAATATATTCTCTGATCATTACTTTAGCCTCATCATTTCTAAGATAGTCTAGAACAGAGAATAGAGATTCTATTGAATCAACTTTCATAACTCCGACTCCATGGCTTTTACCAGATACTTTAACTATATAAGGAGGACCATTAAGGTCTTGAATTTGGGATTCAATATTTTTTTTGTCCTTTGTAATGATAAATATAGTTTTTGGGGTAGGTACTCCATTCTCTATATAAATTTTTTCATCAGCTGCAGCATTCATACCACCATGGAGAGCTTTACGATAATCCGTATAAAATGTAGCTACTTTTTCATTGAGTAATTCTATTTCTATTTGTCTGGCATAGGGGGTAGTATTAGCTCGATAAAGCGCATCTTTTGTGGTTGGTTTTTTAAAATTTTTTTCAGGGTAAGTTCTAATATCTACATAAATTAGATCCACCTCGTTATTTTTTTTACAGGCATTTACAAAAGTATCATTGATTTGTGAATTGGATTCACTGGATATTAAATAAAATTTCATAATTTGATATTTATGTTAGTAAAAGTCTAAATATTAGTTATATTATACTAAAAATCAGCCAAAAATCAAGTTTAGTAATATTTTGCTTAAATTTATTATAACGCCGTATATCAAGCGGAAAGCTTAAGTGTAGATGAATTATAGACTGAGTGTAGAGGGGATTATGGGGTGAATATTATTTGATTTTAAACTTTGTAATTCTTTTCATGTACTTATTATTAATCTTTTTAACTAGAATAAATCTTATTTATATCTACATATTTATACCGTTTTTAAAGCAAAATTATAGAAATAAGATAAATTATAAGTTTCCTATTGACAAGTTAAAAGATATAGTTTAAACTTATATCAGTTTATTATTAATATAAATAATTATGGAAGACACAAATTTAGACCAAAAAATAAGTGGAAAGAGGGAGCGTAGTACGGCTTATCCAGCTATTTCTCTAGAAGACGCTATAACTTATAGCGAAAAGTTGATTTTAGCTTATCCTAGGCATGATTTTGATAGAGAATCAGCTGTTAAGGCAATGGGCTTTAATTCAATTAGTGGTGCTTCTGCTCCAAAAGTTGCTGCATTAGTTCATTATGGACTTTTAGAGAGAGGGAAAGGAAGTACTTATAAAAATACTGATCTCGCTGAACGTATTTGTAATTATGAAGAGGAGCAAGAGAAAAATGAAGCAATTCGTGAAGCTGTGATGCGACCAAAATTATTTAATTCATTAATAAATGATTATACTAATCGTGCTATTCCCGTTACATTAAATAACGTTCTTATTCGCCAATACAAGATTAGTAGTAAGGTATCCGATAATGCCGTCCAAACATTCAAAGATTCTGTTGAGTTTGCTGGTATATATCAAAATGGAGTACTTAATGATTCAGCTGGAGAGTTAAAGGGTCAAAATATGTCAAATGTACAAGCAGAGCCTGAAAAGAAACCTTCTATTTCAGGCCTTTATAGTGTACCTTTACCAAGTGGTGCAGTCGTATCTTACCCTTCAGACATTGCTTTCTATTTACAGACAAATGAAGATTACACAAAAGCTCTCGAGTCTTTAGAAAAAGTAGTGCGGGCTGCACTTATTAAAAAGAATGAGGAAATACAACCAAATGGAGATGTTGCCACAGAATAACTGGAAAAAAATATTAGTATATATAAAAACAGCTGGTGAGGATGGTTGTATTGATCATAGTCAAGTTAAAGACGATAATTATCAGTTTTGGGAAGATATTGGAGTGTTTAATCACTCTGCTTCTGGTGAATTGACGGAGGCAGGTAGAGCCGTATTTGAAGCGTTGTATATTAGATGTGATGGTGAAGAAGTAAATATTTTACGCCAACTTTTATTATCTTATCCTCCCACAATTGCTGTTCAGCAATATTTGTGGGGTGTCACTAATGTTACTGTTGAACAAGTGCTTACCGTACTTAAAACAACAAATTTTTGGTTTTATGATTCTAGAGAGCCTCTTACGCATTTTTTGGACTTACTTAATTATGTGAGCATTGTTAATTATAAGAAAAAAATACGAAAGGTTAAAATATTGATTTCTCCTGACACTCTTTATGTACCAAAGAATGTTTTCATTGATCCAACAAGGCCATTTTCAAATATTGTTTGGGTGAAACGAATTCTTGGTGAATGTGAACAGAGTATATGTTGGTTAGATAAGCATTTTCAAAAAGAAGCGCTTGAGTGGTTGTGGGCGATTTCTGATGCTAATAAAATTAATGAAATTCGTATTCTTTCTCTAGATTTGGGAGATGCAAATTTAAGTAGTGGAGCAAAGAAGGAGTATAGGAGGTTTAAAAAGGAGATGAGTAATAAGGGTATTAATGTTAAGTGGGCGACAATTGAAAGCCATGACATAAAAGATGCTCACGACCGCTGGATAATTGGTGCAAATGAATATTTACGAAATGTCCCTAATGTAAATGCTATTTCTTCAGGACAACGATCTGAAATGAATTATTCTGAAAATTATGACAAAGCGTCATCTGCATTTACTGGTTATTGGAGGAAGGCAACGGAGATTAACTAATTCAAAATATTCGTAGTCAAGCGAAGAAAACTTAATATTTCCCACTTTACAAACAAACGGGGATTTTTTTGTTAGTTTGGAGATAGCTTAAAATATTACGTTATTTTAGCTAAGAAACTATCAAACCTTAATAATATTGTAGCAAATAATAGGTAAATAATAAAGTTTATATTTAATCAAAGTAATGGTATAATAAGAGACAAAATATGATAAAAAAGTGGCAAATAGCAAAAAAAATATCAAAAGAGTTTCAAAATGAGTTTCCTGAAGTAAACCCAATTATTTTACAACTTTTGTACAATAGAGGTCTACAAACACAAGAAGAAATTGATGAATTTTTGAACCCTGATTATGGTCAAGATATCCATGATCCTTTTTTATTTAGAGATATGAAAAAGGCGGTTAAAAGGATTATGCTAGCTATAGAAAAGAAACAAAAGATAACAGTGCATGGTGATTATGATGCAGATGGTGTGAGCGCTACCGTTGTAATAGTAACAACATTGAAGGCTTTGGGAGCTAAGGTAGATGTTTATATTCCGCATCGTGTATCAGAAGGGTATGGTCTAAATATTAATACTGTTAATACCCTAAATGAAAAAGAGACTAATTTGATAATTACGGTAGATTGTGGCATCTCAAATCATGAAGAGGTTGAGCTGGTTAACAAATTAGGAATGGATATTATAATTACTGATCACCATAAGGAGCCACCCGTACTTCCTAAGTCTTTAGCGTTGATAAATCCTCATGTAAAAGGAGAAAAATACCCATTTGAAGAACTGGCAGGAGTAGGAGTTGCTTTTAAATTGGTTCAAGCATTAGTAAAAGAAGATGATGGTAAGAAAATAAAAAGTGGTTTTGAGAAATGGTTATTAGATATTGTAGCGATCGGGACAATAGGTGATTGTGTGCCATTAGTTGGTGAAAACAGAACACTAGTTAAATATGGTCTGGTGGTTATAAGAAAATCAAAACGTCTTGGACTTAGAGAGATGGTAGAGTCAACAAGGTTTAATCTAGAAACTTTAGATACTATGAATGTAAGTTTTGGTATTGTTCCAAAAATTAATGCAGCTGGAAGGTTGGGTCATGCAAATACAGCTTATGAATTATTGATGACAAAAAAAGATGCAGAGGCAAAAAAAATTGCTGATGATTTGGAAAATACTAATAAGGAAAGACAAAAAATAACCGAAAAAATATTAAGTGCGTCTAATGAACAGATTGGGGGAGTAGACAAGCAAAAAATACTTTTTGCAAGTGGTGAGGGATGGCAAGTTGGTGTTGTTGGATTGGTTGCTGGTAGGTTGTCAGATAAATACGCTCGTCCAGTAATTATTATGGGAGAAAGTAAGGATGAGATAGTTGGTTCGGGACGTTCTATACCTGGATTTGATATAACCAAAGCCTTGGTAGAATCAAGTGAATATTTGGAAAGATATGGTGGTCATGCAGCGGCTTGTGGCTTTACTTTGAAAAAAGGAATGAAAAATGAATTTATTAGTAGTATGGAGAAAATCGCAAATAGAGAAATTTCAGATGGAGGAGTAGTCAAAAGTTTTAAGATTGATAGGGAAGTAAAATTAAATGAAATAGATTGGGGTTTAGTCAATAAGTTAGAGAATTTCGAACCATTCGGCCAGGGAAATAAACAACCAATGTTTGTTGCATATAATTTGACTGTAAAAGATTTCCAAAAAATTGGATCTACTGGGAGACATTTGCGAATGATGGTAGAGCAGGAAGGAGTTGAAAGAAAAATTATAGCATTTGGTTTTGGTGAAACATTAGGAAATGAGTTAAGTATTGGAGAAAAAAAAGATATGCTTTTCGAGATTTCTATTAACGAATGGAATGGCAATAGGGAATTACAATTAAAGTTGGTTGATACAAATTAAAAAAATGTAATTGTGAAAAATAAAAAAGAAATTGTAAATAAGTTAAAAAAAGAGTTAAATCATAATGGATACTTTACAAATTTTTTTAAGAAATATGGGTTATCTGACTTGTATATTGGAAAAGGTACTCTTGGTCCAGAAATGAGTTGGGTTGCATATAATCTAACAAAATATATATTTCGAAATAAAACTTCTTTTAAAGACAAAAAAGTGTTGGATATGGGAGTTGGATCTGGAATGCAGACGGTTGCATCTGTATTAGCTGGTGCAAAAAAGGTATATTCTTTGGACATATCACCTGAGGCTATAAAAAGTATTAAACTTAATAAAAAGAAGTTTAAAATGAGTAATGTAAGAATAATGAAGAGTAATTTATTTCATAAGCTGACTAATGAGTTATTTGATATAATTATTTTTAACCATCCATTTTTAGAAGGAACACCAAAAAATAGTTCTGACTTTGTTTATCTAACTGCCAAAAAAACATTAAACAATTTTTTTATTAATGCAAAAAAATTCTTAAGTAAAAATGGTATAATAATTATGCCATTTTCTTATTTAGGAGATCATGATCCCAGTTTTTATGCAAGGAAATATAATTACAGTATCAATAAAAAAATATTGTTTAAAAATAAATATGGAAAGCATGCCATTTTTTTTATTAAAAATAAGAAATGAAGAATTTTCTAGGAAATAAAATATTAATATTAACCGCACATCCTGATGATGAAAGTTATGTAGCAGCTGGGACAATATTTAAAAATTACCAGGGGGGCGGATCAACTATATTAGTTTGTGCTAGTTATGGAGAGAAAGGTACTTCTCATTTGAAAAAGAAGCTATCTGTAAATAAATTTAAAAAAGTTAGAAATCAGGAATTATTAAAAGCAGCTAAAGTATTACATATTGATCCGGTGCATATCATTGGAGTTCCTGATGGTCAGGTAGAAAGTAATAAAAAAAAGGTTTTTAATTATTTTCTTAAATATGCTGAAAAATGTAATCCACAAATAATTATTAGTTTTAATAAAGATGGTATATCTGGTCATCATGACCATATTGCAGTGGGTGAGGTAGCAAAAAAAGTTGCTAACAAAATTAAAATACCGTTCGCTTCATTTTCATTACCACCCAAGGTTCAGAAAGAGGCGATTAAATATCTCAAAACTAGGAGAACAGCCGGTCATTATGCAAATAAAGTAAATTATATTAAACCAAATTTTAGAATTAAGATAAATCGAAGCATTAAGAAAAAAGCCATTCAATGTCATCAGTCGCAGTTAGATGGTAATAAGGCTTTTACGGGATTCCCTGATTTTGCTGTAAAGGAATTATTGAAAGCTGAATATTTTATTATTAATAGTAAATAAATATGTCTGGAACAATACTTGATATATATACTGATGGTGGATCAAGAGGTAATCCTGGACCTTCAGGTATTGGAGTAGTGATCAAAGAAAATAAGGAGAATATTGGTACATTTGCTAAATATATTGGTGAAGGAACTAATAATCAAGCTGAATATGAAGCTGTTATATTAGGCTTAGAAGAAGCAAAAAAATTGAAAGCAGATGAATTGAATTTTTTTATTGATAGTGAATTAGTAGTAAATCAATTAAATAGAAAATATAAAGTTAAAGATCAGAAGCTAGGTTCATTGTTTGTAAAAGCATGGAATTTGATGACAAATTTTAAGTTGGTTACATATACTCACATTCCTAGAGAAAAAAATACAGAAGCAGATGCTTTAGTTAATCAAGCGTTAGACGCACAAAAATGATATACGATATTTTATTAACAGTTGGGTTGTTAGGGATATTGTTTTTTGGTTTGGCTTGGTATATGTCAAATCGAGTTATTACTTATCCTAGGGAGATAAAAAAAGAAGATTGGAATAATTATAATTTAAAACCAGAACGTCTAGAATTTGAGGCCAAGGATGGCATTAAGATTGCAGGAGTGTTTTTGGCTGGTACTAATGGTGTTACCATAATATTATTACATGGTTATGGACGATCAAAAGAGCAGATGTTGCCTCAGGCTGCCTTCCTTAATGAGGCAGGCTATAATATTTTGATGTTTGATTTTAGAGGGTCGGGTGAAAGTGGAGGAAATTTTTTAACTTTTGGACATATGGAGCAATATGATTTGGAAGGGGCAATAAAATATTTACAAAAACGTGGAGATGTCGATATTAATAATTTAGGTCTTTTAGGTTTTTCTATGGGAGGAGCTGTCGCTATAATGAAATCAGGAGATTTACCGGAGATTAAAGCAATTGTAATAAGTTCAACTTATGCAAGATTTAAAACAGTAATTTGGAAAAATTTTAAAGAGTATTTACGGGGAATACCATTTTTCCCAATTGGATATATTACTTTATGGATAATCAAATTTCGAACAGGTATTTGGATAGATAAAATTAATCCAATAAAGTATGTTCATAAGTTAAAAGGACGCCCATTATTTTTGATACATGGAGCGCATGATAAAAAAATTCCAATCGAAGGAGCAATGGATCTGTATAAAGAAGCTCCATGGTTAGAAGAGTTTTGGTTTGTTAAGGGTGCGGATCATGATGATTTATACAATGTAACCAAAAAAGAGTACCAAGAAAAAGTACTAAATTTTTATAGTAAGCATTTATTAAGTTAACAAGTGTTAATAGGTCTATTTTTTTAATTATCTATTGACAAAAATAGCCTTTTTAGCTATGATAGTATATACCTAAGTGAACTGGATGATTACCCTTTTGCATTATTTTGTACAGGGGAGGAAAGTCCGAACACCTCTTCGTGTAATAGCGAAGGATAAAGATAGTCGTTAACGGCGACCGAGTAGGATAATTTTTAAGAGAGCAATTGCCTTTTAAAGGTTATAATGCCTAGGGAAAGTGTCACAGAGACAATACCGCCTACCTTCGTTCACCTGTGGTGAACTACGGCAGGCAGGCCTAAAAGTAGGCTTGCCCAACGAAGCTCGCTAAAGGCGAGCGTAGGTGGGTAAGGGTGAAAAGAGTGGTGTAAGAGACCACAAGTAGGTTAGGTGACTAACCAGCGTGAAAAACCCTATCTGGTGCAAGATCAAGTAGGTCTATCGTAAGATAGGCGGGTTGATTGCTGGAGCTTAATAGTAATATTAAGCCAAGATAGATGATCATCGTCCCGCTTGCGGGATACAGAATTCGGCTTATAGGTTTGCTTAGGTATAAAAAAATATAAATATTAATCATAAAAAATGAAAAAATCCGAATTGCTTTTTAGTGCAATTATGGTGCCAGTAGATTATGTAATGGTTTTTTTAGCTGGTATAATTGCCTATAATTTGAGATTTGTTCCTTTCTTCACAGACATTAGACCAATAGTCAGTGAAATAAATTTTAATCAACTTATTACCGTATTATTTTTTGTTCCGGTGATTTTTTTGTTAGTTTTTGCTATTGCTGGTTTATATCAGATAAAAGTAACTCGTAGGGTATTTGATGAAATGACTAAAGTTTTTGTAGCAGCAAGTGCTGGTATATCAATTGTTATTATTGTAATTTTTTTCCAACGTGAATTAATTTCTTCACGTTTCTTAGTCTTAATCGGTTGGATTTTTGCTGTAGTTTTAGTTATGATCGGTAGATTATTAATTAGAGCTATTCAAAGATATTTTTTGAGAAGAGGAATTGGGATTCATAATGTTATTGTAATTGGAAATGATAGCACCACCGAAGATATAATTAAACAAATATATAAATTTCCTTACTTAGGTTATAAGGTTGTATCTAGATATAATAAATTTGACGATGAATCTAAGGCGGATATTATCGAAAAAATAAATACAACTTCAGTAGATGAAATAATACAAGCTGATACTAATACTTCAAAAGATGAAGCGCTAAGTATTAAATATTTTAGTAACGAACATCATTTAGTATTTAAATATGCAACTGATTTATTTGATGTTCAGCCTAATCATATAGAGATTAATACAATCGCTGGAATCCCAATAATAGAAGTAAAGAGAACTAAGCTTGATGGGTGGGGAAGGATTTTTAAAAGAGTTTTTGATATTATATTTTCGTTTATAATTTTAGTAATATTATCACCATTATTGATAGTGGTTGGATTTTTGATTGTAGTTGATTCGCAGGGAGGTATGTTGGTGAAGTTGGATAGAGTGGGAGAAAAAGGAAAAAGATTTAAATTACTGAAGTTTCGTTCGATGGTAAAAAATGCTCATACTCTAAAAAAAGAATTACTTGAACAAAACGAAAGAGCGGATGGACCATTATTTAAAATAAAAAATGACCCTAGAATTACTAGAATGGGTAGATTTATTAGAAAAACTAGCATTGATGAATTACCTCAATTATTCAATGTATTAAGGGGGGAGATAAGTTTGGTAGGGCCTAGACCTCATGAACCAGAAGAAGTAGATAAATACGAAAAAAGGTATTTGAAATTATTATTGATTAAACCCGGCGTTACAGGCATGGCGCAAATATCTGGTCGTTCTGATTTGAAATTTGACGATGAAGCAAAACTAGATATATATTATATAGAAAATTGGTCACCAGAATTAGATTTACAAATATTAATAAAAACTCCTTGGGTTGTATTAACCGGGAGATCAGCCTCATAAAAATATGAAAATTGGATTAGTTCATGATCATCTGAATCAATTAGGGGGAGCAGAAAGAGTTTTAAAAACTTTTTGTGAAATGTATCCTAAGTCACCGGTACATACATTAATTTATGATCAAAAAAATACTCAGGACGTTTTTAAGGATTACAAAGTAATAGAATCATTTATTTCTAAGATGCCTTTTGCAAGGAAGAAATTTCGTTGGTATTTACCGTTGATGGTACCTGCTACTGAAGGTTATAATTTATCAGGTTATGATGTATTATTGTCAGATAGTTCTGGTATGGCTAAAGGTATAATTACTGATCCAAGATCATTGCATATTTGTTATTGTCACACACCTACACGGTATTTGTGGAGTGACCACAATGTTATAATTGATAAACTTGAACGTAACAGAATAATCGGTAGATTATCACAATTATATAGAAGTTATTTACGAATCTGGGATAGGCAAGCAGCTGATAGAGTGGATAAATTTATTGCAAATTCAAAGTATGTAGCCCAAAGGATTAAAAAATATTATAAGAGAGATAGTGTAGTTATTCATCCTCCTGTAGATATATCTAGGTTTAAAATATCCAATGAGGTCAAAGACTATTTCTTAATAATTTCTAGGTTAAGACCTTACAAAAAAGTTGATTTAGCTATTCAAGCTTTTAATAAATTAGGCTTACCTTTGTATATTATTGGTACTGGAGAAGAAGAGAATAGATTAAAAGAGATGGCTGGTCCTCATATTAAATTTTTAGGAAATGTTTCGGATGAAAAAGCTGTTGAGTATTTGTCACAATGTCAGGCTTTTATACATCCACAGGAGGAGGATTTTGGCATAACACCAGTAGAAGCTATGGCTTGTGGACGACCCGTAATAGCGTATGGCATTGGTGGGGCTCTCGAGACAGTGATAAATGGGAAAACTGGTGTGCATTTTGATGAACAATCATGGGAGGCTTTGGCTGATACAGTTATTCATTTCAAATCAAGTGATTATAATCCTGAGGAAATAAGAAGACATGCAGAGAGTTTTGATGTTGAGCATTTTAAGAGTAAAATCAATGCTTTTATCGAATCTTCTTGGCAAGAGTTCAATTCTCAGTAATAATAAAGAAGTATAATAAATAAATTAATAATATATGAATATCTTTAAAAAATATCGATGGTTAATAATTATTATTACAGTAGTTGCTGTTGCTGGAGGCACTATTTTTACAATAATGAAACCGGTTTATTATGATACTTCAATATCATTTTCTATTAATAGGTTAAATCATCAAACTACCGGAGAATATCAATATGATGGTTATTATGCTATTCAAGCTTCTGATTTATTTTCTCAGACTGTTATGAGTTGGATGTTAACCCCATCTGTATTATTAGAAATATATAGTCAAGCAGAAATTGATCCACAAATAACATCATTAGAAGAAATATCTTCTCGCTTTAAAGCAAAAAAATATTCACCTCAAAATATTGTTATCAGTTATAAAGAAAGAGATTATGATACTGCGGAAAAAATATCATCAGCTATTATCACAATCGTAGAGGCTAAAGCAAAAACATCTAATACAACCACTGATGATGAAGCATTATTTGATGTAAAAGGTACAATACCTGTTATTGTAGAAAGAGCTCCAATTTTGTGGCTAAATATTTTGATATCATTAATAAGTGGACTAGTAATTAGTTCTCTAGCCGCATATATTATTGAATATTTGAGAAAAGATAATATTCAACAGGAAAACCAATAAATGCGAATAGGTGTTGACATAAGATCACTTATTGAACCTTTTCCATCCGGTGTTAGTGAATATACATTTAATGTACTAAAATATATTTTATCTCATGATAAGGAGAATAAATATATTTTGTTTTACAATGCAAAAACAGAAATTGATGAAAAATATTCCAAAATTTTTTCCGGGAATAATGTTGAATTAAAGATATGGAGATGGCCAAATAAATTTTTTAATTTAGCACTATTTATTGGTGCATTTTTTAAGATTGATAAAATGATTGGGGGAGTAGATATCTTTTATATGCCTAACGTTAATTTTTTTAGTATTTCAAGAAAAGTAAAAATGATTTTAACAGTACATGACTTATCATTTTTATATCCTAAATATTACAATTTCAAATCTGGTTTATGGCATAAGTTTATTAGACCAAAACAATCAATAGAGCGAGCAAATAAAATTATCGCTGTATCTGAAAGTACTAAGAATGATTTGGTAGAAAATTATAATATTTCTAGAGATAAGGTACAAGTGATATATTCAGGTGTAGATATTAAAAAGTATGAAAATCTAGATAATGATAAATTTGAAAGAATAAAAAATCGTTATAAATTAGATGGTAATTTTTTTCTATATTTAGGGAATGTTGAAAATAGAAAGAATATTGAAGGGATTATAAATGCCTGGGAAAAATTAAATATAGTGCATACTTATCAGCTTGTTATTGCAGGGAGAATTAATGACAGTAAAATTGTAAAAGATTACCCGGATGTTAATTTTATTAATTATGTTCATGAAAATGATAAAGCATATTTGTATAAATTAGCGAAGGCATTTGTTTACCCATCATTTTATGAAGGTTTTGGTTTACCTGTTTTAGAAGCGATGGCAGCTGGGTGCCCAGTGATTACCAGTAATTCAACTTCTTTGCCAGAAGTTGCACAAAAAGCAGCACTATTAGTAGATCCACATAATATCGAAGAGATTTATAAGGCAATGAATGATATAATAATTAACATTGAATTAAGGAGAACATTAGTTAATAATGCTTTTAGCCATATTGAAAAGTTTAATTGGAATAATACGGCTAATCAAATGATAAAATTATTTAAGGAAGTTTAATATATAATTATGAGAATTGGAATTGATGCTAGATTTTATGGATCGTGGGGGAAAGGTTTGGGTCGTTACACTCAAAAATTAATTGCTTATTTAGAAAAAATTGATCAAAGCAATGATTATTTTATTTTGCTAAGAAAGGATAATTGGGGTGAATATGAACCCAAGAATCGTCGCTTTAAGAAAGTTTTAGCTGATTATAGTTGGTATTCAATTAATGAACAATTATATTTTCCTAGAGCATTAAATAAGTTAAATTTAGATTTAATGCATTTTACTCATTTTAATGTACCATTTTTGTATCGAAAACCATTTGTTGTAACCATTCATGATTTAATTCTAACTAAATATCCTACTGAAAGGGCTACAACATTAGGACCACTAAAATATAAATTAAAACATTTTGGATATAAATTAATTATTGGTTCTGCTATTCGTAGAGCTAAATCAATTATTGCTGTTTCAAAATTTACCAAACAAGATATTTCGGACCATTTTGAAGTTGCCTCAAAAAAAATATCAGTCACTCATGAAGGTGTTGATCCATTAATTGTAGACTCGCAAGATACAAAAAATGTTTTATCAAATTATAATATTCACAGTCCTTATATATTGTATGTAGGTAATGTCTATCCTCATAAAAATATTGATGGGCTTGTTAAAGCTTGGAAAAAAGTTATTACAATAAAGAAAGATTTAAAGCTAGTTTTGGTTGGTAAGGAAGATTATTTCTTTCTAAAGATTCAGGAATTAGTAAAACAAAATAATTTAGATGATTCTATAATATTTACTGGATTTGTACCTGATAAAGATCTACCACATATATATAAGGCAGCATCAATGTATATTTTTCCTTCATTTTGTGAAGGTTTTGGTTTGCCTGCATTAGAAGCTTGTTATAGTGGGGTACCTGTTGCTGCTAGTGATAATTCAAGCTTGCCAGAAGTATTGGGTAGAGCAGCTGTGTATTTTGATCCTCATAATGTAGACCAAATAGCAAAAAAGATTATATATGTATTAGATCACCCCGAAGTTGCAGCAGAGCTAGTAAATAGAGGTCATGAGCAAGTAAGTAGGTTTAGTTGGGAAAAAATGGCTAAAGCTACTCTTGACTTATATGAGGATATTATAGCATAGCAATTTTTTGTTAAAAGTATTATAATAGTTAAATAAGAAGCATAAATATTTTTTGTAGGAGTGTATATATATTGAAAAAAAATATGGATTTTGCTGATAAAAAAGCGCACTTAAAATTTAATAAAAGATCAAAAAATGGACATAGACAAAGCGGTCCTAATTTTGGTATACCACATGCTAATATAATTGATTTGAAGAAGATTCATAATGAAAAGAAAGAAAAGGAAAAACAGATAATTAAAGATAATGAAAATATTATAACTAAAATTAGTAATATTAAATGGCCCAAGTTAAGTATCCCAAAAAAGATTCATCACAAAACAGCCTTGGAAAAAATACTGGTATCAAAAATTAATCAAGATGCACCAACTGAGATAAGTATAAATAAAAAAAAGGAGAATCAGAAAACAGCAAAACAAATTCCAACTAAACCAGATATTAATCAAATTAAATTAGACGTTAAACAGTTCTCACTATCCTCTGGTTGGTATAAGCGTTTAGCTGTGTTTTCTTTAGTTTCACTAGCAATAATTGCACCAATATACTTAATGAATTTTTACGAAAATGCTAAGCAGACGCAAGGTCAAGTCTTGGGAATATCTTCAGAAGCATATGATTTTTTGAAAGAAGCGGGGTCTTTTGCTACATCTTCAGAATTCAGTGAGGCAGGAGAATCATTTGGTAAAGCTGCTGAAAGTTTTATAGAGGCGCAAGATCAATTAGAATCAGCTGGAGGAGTGGTATTGTCAATCGCAAATATAGTACCTAATAAGGCTAAAAGTGCAGAATATCTTTTATCAGCTGGGGCGCATATGAGTAAGGCAGGAGTTCTTGTTTCTGAGATTATACCTGAATTAGAAAATTTTGATGTTAATCCATTAGATAATAAGCAAGTTACGACACTAACTGATTTTTTATTTTTTATTAAAACAGAGTTACAACCAGTACAGACTGAGTTAGAATTAGCTATTAGTGATATTGATAATGTAAGAACTAAAGATTTGCCTGATGAGTATCAAGAAAGTATGGCACTAGTAAAAAATTCTTTACCAGCTTTGGAAAATGGTTTTGATAGGATATTTTCAGTTGCAGATGTATTACTAGTTATATTGGGGCATGAAGCTCCACAAAGATATTTACTTACTTTCCAAAATAATAGAGAATTACGACCGACTGGTGGGTTTATAGGATCTATTGCTCTGATGGATATTTATAAAGGCAATATAGAAAATTTGGAAGTTCCTGGTGGCGGTGTTTATGATATTGCTGGACAATTAAATGAAAAAATTATATCACCTAAACCTCTTTGGCTAGTAAATCCACATTGGAATATTCAAGATAGTAACTGGTTTGCTGATTTTCCAACTTCAGCAGAAAAAATAATTTGGTTTTATGAAAGAGCTGGCCGTACAACTGTAGATGGTGTGATGAGTATGACCCCTGAGGTGATATTAGATCTATTGAAGATTACAGGGCCTATCGTAATGGATGATTATGGATTAACTATCGATCATAGTAATTTTATTAGAGAAACACAGTACCAAGCAGAGATTGCTTATGATAAAGAAGAAAATCAACCAAAAAAGATAATTGGCGATATGTTACCAAAATTGTTTGATAAAATATTTTTAGTAGAATCTACTGACTTTTTGAAGATAGTTGATGTGTTCAATAAATCATTAGGAAACAAAGATATTTTATTTTATTTTACAGATGAAAACTTGGAGAATAAAATTAATGAACTTTCATGGGGAGGTAAGATTATAGATACAAATAAAGATTATTTGATGGTAGTTAGTTCTAATATTGCTGGAGGTAAAACTGATCACGTTGTTGATCAACTAGTTTCTCACGAAGTAAATATCCAATCAGATGGATCAATGATTAATACAGTAAAAATTTCAAGGACACATCAAGGTAACAGTTTAGATATATGGGAAGGGGAAGACAATGTATCATACTTACGAATTTATGTACCTAAGGGAAGTGAGTTAGTGTCTATAGAGGGTTATGATAATATACCAAGTTTTAGATATTTATTACCAGATCAAGATGCAACAACAGATGATTTCTTATCCAACATTGAACGAAATTCAATTATTGACGAATCGACAGGCACAAGAATAACTACAGAATTTAATAAGACGGTTTTTGGTAATTGGATAAGTATTTCTCCTGGAGAAACACAGGAGTTAATAATCTCATACAAATTACCATTTAATCTGGATTTTGGTGGATTATTTGATAAAACAGATTCCTATAGATTGTATGTACAAAAACAACCAGGTTTAATAAATAATTTCTTTACTACCAAGGTTAATTGGTCTGATGATATTAGCTTGATTTGGAATCAGGCTGGGTTTACGATTGATGAACATTCAGCTGAATATGTAACAGATCTTGATAGTGATAAAATATTAGGGGTGATAATTAAGAAGTAAAATGTAGTATATTTATTGGGGTTAATTTAATATGAGTAATAATTTTTTAGCTAATTTTAGCTAATTTTTTTATTATTGTGGATATTACCCCTTGACAGGGAATAGTAGTAGGTATATGATTATAAGTTATATTGTTTTTTACAACTAAATATGTAAATAACTCTTTGAGGAGAGAGTTATCAATTAAGCATTATAATAGTGCTTATGATATAAACTATTTGAATTGAATTCTATTTATTAACAATAGAACCAATAACTAAATTAATGTAATCAAATGGCGAACTCTCCTAAAAGAAAGTTCGCTTCTTGTTTTTTAGGGAATGAAAAGGGGGGCTAGAAAAATGATATCAATATGGATTAGTTTTTCTCTCGGTGTAAACTGAGAATTCACTAATCTTGGTATCTGGTGTATGCGTCAAACTTACGTGCGACTAAGCTATACCACTAGCAACCTTCTCATTCTTTGAAAAAAAATTTCGAGTGGGTATAAGGTCACCTATTAGCATTCTCACGGATGAGGTGTTACCGTCTTAAATAATATAGGCGTTGGGGTGTGCAGATCCCCCTTCCACTCGACAAAATTATTCGTTAAAAAACGAGTATTGCTATTAGCAATTTGTGGGCGAGGTTACGGAAGCTTCGCCACCTTTTTCCAGCGGGCATCTGCTATTGTGGATGTTTGCTGAAAAAAGGGATAAAAAAGTACAAAAGGCAAAAGGAGAGCAGTATGTCTGGCATATTTCTTAAAAACGTATTTGATCGCATAACAGCTTTAATGAGTAAGGCGATCGTATACAACTTCTCAGCAGATCAAAATCAACGTGATATAAGCGATCGTATAGGTACTCTAAACGATCAAATCATCAAATATGATAGTGATCTCAGCTGGGGGAATATTGAGAAGTCTGAATCTACTGAAGCAGATTTTCTTAAAGAGTTCGAAGAAATTGAAGCAATTATTGTTACTTTCTAAATTCTTTTCCTGGGGAATGGATTTAATTCATTCCCCACACATTTCTAGAGAATCAAGTAATTGGTTAACTGGAAATATGCTAAAGTTCTTTACATCAATATTTCACAGTTAGAAAAGGGGGGCTAGAAAAATGATATCAATATGGATTAGTTTTTCTCTCGGTGCAAACTGAGAATTCACTAATCTTGGTATCTGGTGTATGCGTCAAACTTACGTGCGACTAAGCTATACCACCCGCCCAAGGCGGATAAACTAGCAATCTTCTCTAACTGTGAAAATATTGCTATAAGTTTTAAAAATGGAGGATGAAGATGAATTCCATATGGGAAGTAGTAAAAGGCTTCATTAGTTCAATAATAGTACCTTACATTGGTATTTGGACAATTGAAGGGACTCTGGAAGGTACAATATGTATTTATAAGTTACCGATTTATATGGTAACTGGAACTGGAGTTTGTATACTAATTCTCTTCATTTGTTTCATAATTCATGTTGTTATTGAAGAGATTTGTGAGAAAATTAACAATAAACTTCATCAGTCCATATAGCAGATGTTAAATGTTCTTTACGGAGAAAGCCTAAAAAACTTTCTCCACTTTTTCCAAGAAATAATGCAAATTGTTTGCTGAAAAAAGGGAATGTTCTTTATATCAATATTTCATGGTTAGAAAAGGGGGGCTAGAAAAATGATATCAATATGGATTAGTTTTTCTCTCGGTGCAAACTGAGAATTCACTAATCTTGGTATCTGGTGTATGCGTCAAACTTACGTGCGACTAAGCTATACCACTAGCAACCTTCTCTAACTGTGAAAAAACAATAAACATCATATAAACCTGGAGTAATGAAATGATTACTGATCACGTAGAGTGGGCTCGTAAGCTGACGGAAGAGATGACTCGTGAACTCGAGGAATTACTTGCCCGTCACGGCTATCGGTTTATCGAAAGGGAAGATCTTGTTCCAGGCAGAAGGTTTCAAATGGTTGAAATATGGCCATTTGTACCGATAGAAAACCCTCGGTTCGTAGGCACTCAGGTAATGATCGATGATCCTGGTATTCGTACTTGTGATCACCCTGATCTTCCGGATGAGTATGTATATTATCATTCGGTGGGATGGAAGAGACAGTGCTTCGTTCCGTTGGAAATGTTTCTTAATCGGCAAGCCGGACCGCATGACAATAGACAATACGCCTACGTTGTCCCAAATTTCGGAGGTTGTATGTGACATTTATTCCAAAGTCCCAGAACCAAAACTGGTAGGATAGTTACCTGAAACAGAATAACTCGGGAAGAGATCTTTTCTTCCCGTACTTTTCCAGAATATCATGAGAGTGGTGTTTTGAAAAAGTGATTGAACATTACATATAAAGAAGGGAATAATAATGAATATTACTATAATATCATTAGCGCTTCTGGCAATAGTCTGTGGATGTAGATTGTATTTTTCTAAAAACGGAAAAATTCAGTTTTTAGCAGCAATCGAAGGGATAGCAATAATTATCGTAATAGTTACCACACAGATTAATTAGTCAGAGTATTATTGTTCCATAGGAAGGAAGTACAAAAATGGATAAGATTCAAATTGAATTGGAAATTATCTAAATGGGCGAGGTATTGAGAATTTCGCCCCTTTTTTTCAGCGGGCATTTGCTATTGTGAATGTTTGCTGAAAAAAAGGAAAGTTCTTTACATCAATATTTCACAGTTAGAAAAGGGGGGCTAGAAAAATGATATCAATATGGATTAGTTTTTCTCTCGGTGCAAACTGAGAATTCACTAATCTTGGTATCTGGTGTATGCGTCAAACTTACGTGCGACTAAGCTATACCACTAGCAACCTTCTCTAACTGTGAAATAAAATATAGAATAAGGAGAATTGTGATGAAACTTACACATTTCATTAACTGCAAATTCGATTGGTATTACCGCCTGACATTATGTCTCTTGGTATATTTCTTTACCAATTCATATTACGTAAGTGGTCAAATCACTTATTGGAACAGTATTGGTGCGTTTATAACTGGATCGTTACTTATCAATATCATTTATGTGTTGATAACAATGATTGCAGTATATCCTTTGCACTTATTGTATTTGTTCGTTGCATCTAAGATTGCAGTCAAGAAAAAAAGACCAAAAAAAGATGAATATTGTGTCAGTTGTAGGTATTTATCGGTAACAACATTCATCGTTGTATTAACTTATGCAACTTATAAGTTTACGATTGGTGAAGCTGTTTTATGGGAAGCTGTTGTTGGGGGATTGTTGGGTGCTATCGTTGTGAATTTGATGATCCGGTTTATAGGTTGTCTAACTTTTTGGCCACTACATTCATTTTTCAATTTTGTATGGTACAAATTGTTCAAAAGAAATGTCGTACAAGCATCCACATGTTAGTATTTTTTCACAAGTGAGATTAGACCTAGTGTCTTGATCTTGAAAAGTTCCTCTTTATTCTAGAGGTTATATGTGACATTTGTCCCAAGGTTCCAGAACCTATAACTGGTAGGGTAGTTACCTGAAACAGAATAACTCGGGAAGAGATCTTTTCTTCCCGTACTTTTCCAGAATATCATGAGAGTGGTATTTTGAAAAAGTGATTGAACATTATAACTAAATATAGATCGGAGAAAATATGTACGAATATGTAGGTATTGCAATTGGTATCATGTTACTTGCTTATGTTGCCTATAAATATTTGGTTGCATCTGTAGTATCATGGTTTGTCTGTATGGCAATCGATAAACTGTTTGAAACCCATAATATAAGTATGGGAAGAATAGGAAGGTAAAATGTACTATCGTCATGATGAAAGAATGATGAAAATGAATATGGCTTTAGTCTTAGTCCTAGTGCCAATTCTATTCGTAGTCACTTTCGGAATTTCTGCATTAGGATGGGGTAGCCTCGACTCTTTTATGAGAGGTTTTATGGGTTATACCACTCTTATATTTGGAGGTGTATGGTTGGCTGTCCTTGAAGGAGAAACAAAAGATTTCCGATCCAGGGTCAAGGCAATGATATGGTCATAAATTGACCAAGACTATAATTATATTGGGGCAGCTCTGTATTAATACAATACATCTGCCCATTCTTTTCCAGAACATCTAGTTCCTTCTCCCATCCAGGCTCAGGATATTGTCCAAAGGACTCAGGTGTTATGAAAAAGGGGGGTGAATATTTAAACTAAAATATATATAATTAGTTTATCCTCACAATTTTTAAAATGCATGTTTGACAATTTATTATATTAAGCGTATTTTTTAACTGCTAATCAATTATTAGTTGATTGGCACAAGAAAGCTGTCGGTTATGAAATGCTGGAGATCTAACTTATTAAGTAGAAAAATCTCTCTCCTCATGTTCTAATTTAATTATTAGAATATTTCTACTCAAAAGTTGGTATAATCCTTCAACTCATGTCGACAGCTTTTTTGATACATAGGATTTGATTCTTAGCTACATTCAGGACACTATTATTAGTATTAGTATTTTGCGACACCTTATTGTATTTTTATCATTTTAATCATCGGTGTTGATTTATATGCTATTTTTTGTTATAATTTTTTTATTATGATGTTTAGAATTTGGCGCAAACTTACCACCACCTTAGCCGGTGGTGCGATTATTATAGCCACAGCTTCTGTTACCAGTCGTCTACTTGGTTTGATCAGAGATAGGTTATTAGCAAATAAATTTGGTGCTGGTGATACCTTAGATATTTATTATGCTGCATTTAGAATACCTGATTTAGTATTTAACGTTTTAGTTTTGGGTGCATTATCGGCGGCTTTTATTCCAATATTTGTTGAATATTTACAAAAAGCTAAAGAAGATCCAAGTAAAAAGAACGAAGTTTGGCATCTAGCTAATTCACTATTAAATATATTATTAGCTGGTTTATTGGTTTTTGGTTTTCTTCTATTTATCTTTGCACCGCAGATTGTTCCATTGATTGCGCCTGGTTTTGATCTGGATAAACAAGCTATTGTAGTGAACATGACCAGGATTATGTTAATATCAATTATATTTTTTGGTATTAGTAATGTTATTACAGGCATGTTGAATTCTATGAAAAAATATGCCAACTTTGCTTTAGCGCCAGTAATGTATAATATTGGAATTATAATTGGAATTATTTATTTAACGCCGATTTATGGTATTTACGGTTTAGCTTATGGTGTAGTACTTGGTTCATTTTTACATTTAGTTATTCAAATACCTGGAGCGCTAAAAATTGGATATAGGTATCAACCGATTTTTGATTATACGCACAAAGGAGTTAGAGCTATTGGTAAATTAATGTTACCAAGGACTTTTGGACTTGCTGTTACGCAAATAGATCAATTGGTTAGTGTGATAATTGGTTCAACTTTAGCTACTGGTTCGGTGGCTGTTTTTACTTTAGCCAATAATCTTCAGAATTTTCCAATTGGCGTTTTTGGAGTATCGATGGCTGTAGCATCATTCCCATTTTTTAGTGAAGCGTTTGCTCAAAAAAATGTAGAATTATTTGTTTTACATTTTTCAAAAAGTTTTCGTAGGATACTATTTCTAGTCATTCCTATTTCAGTTTTAATATTTTTACTTAGAGCTCAGTTGGTGCGTGTTATTCTTGGTTCAGGAAATTTTGATTGGCAAGATACATATTATACAGCCCAAACTCTTGGGTTTTTTGCATTGTCATTATTTGCTCAGAGTACTATCCCGCTTTTAGCTAGATCATTCTACGCTTGGCAGGATACTAAAACCCCGGTAAAAATTGCCATTGTTACTGTGATTGTAAATATTTTCGGAGCATTAGTTTTAAGTAATTATTTAGGAGTAATTGGGTTGGCAATTGCATTCTCAATTTCTAGCGTTGTTCAAATGATATTATTATATATATTTTTAAGAAAAAAAATGGGTAATCTTGATGATAAAACTTTGGTTATTTCGTTGAGTAAAATAGTATTAATAACTGCAATGATGGGGGCCGTTGTTCATGCTTCAAAATATGTTCTAGCACTTGGAGTAAATATGGACACTTTTTTAGGAATATTTATTCAAGGTGTAGGAGCAGGTATTATTGGTATCGTTTTTTATCTAATACTAGCCTTTATGTTTAGATGTGACGAAATAACAATTATTACTAAACTGTTCATTAAAGCAAAAAATCAACTATTTAATGGTAAGAATAAAGAAAATATAAATGCAGAATAAAATAAGAAATTTTTGTATAATCGCTCATATAGATCACGGGAAATCTACTCTTGCTGATAGACTGTTAGAAATTACAGGCACGGTCAATAAGAGAGATATGAAAGATCAAATATTGGATCAAATGGATATTGAACGTGAAAGAGGTATAACTATCAAATTGCAACCTGTTCGAATGGAATATGAGGGTTATGAATTAAATTTGATTGATACTCCTGGACACGTAGATTTTACTTATGAGGTATCTCGTTCTTTAGCGGCTGTTGAAGGAGCAGTTTTATTAGTGGATGCAACTCAAGGAATAGAGGCTCAAACTTTAGCAAATTTATATTTAGCAGTAGAACAAAATTTAGAAATTATTCCTGTTATTAATAAAATAGATTTACCTAATGCTGACGTAGAGAGAGTATCTACTGATTTAGTAAAACTAATTGGTTGTACTAAAAATGAAATATTATCTGTCTCAGGAAAAACAGGTCAAGGTGTAAATGAATTATTAAAAAAAATAGTAGAAAAAGTACCACCACCAAAAATTGAGATTGATACGACTACTAAGATGATGATTTTTGATTCATTTTTTGATGAGTATAAAGGTGTGATAGCATATGTCAGAGTTGTGTCAGGAATGGTGAAAAAAGGTGAAGAGATTATGATGATGGCCAGTCAAAAGAAAGTTGAATCTCTTGATGTTGGTGTTTTTAAACCAAAATTAGTTTCTACAGGGTCTTTGTCTGCTGGTGAGATAGGATATGTCGTTACGGGCCTTAAAGATGTTCAATATTGCAGAGTTGGTGATACTATTACAACAATAAATAATAAAGCTGATAAACCACTTGAAGGATATGACGAACTTAAGTCAATGGTATTTGCTGGTATATATTGTCAGGAAGGTAATGATTATTCTAGTCTACGGGAAGCTTTAGAAAAGATTTCATTAAGTGATTCTTCATTGGAATATGAAGCTGATCATTCGGAAGCATTGGGTTTTGGTTTTCGTTGTGGTTTTTTAGGTTTATTACATTTAGAAATATTTCAAGAAAGATTAAAGAGAGAATATAATTTAAATCTAGTAATTACAGCTCCCTCTGTTGGATATCATGTATCTTTAAATGAAAGTGGGCAAAATGCCTACATAAAAAAGATTAAAAATTTTAAAAAGGATGAAGTAATGATTATTACCAGTCCTTTAAAGATGCCAGATACTCAGTATGTCGAAGCTATAGAAGAACCATGGATGTCTGTTGATATTGTCTCACCAACAGATTATATGGGTAATGTTATGAGTTTGGTCCAACAAAAAAGAGGTAATTTTAAGAATACGGAGTTTTTGGATGAAGAAAGGGTAGTATTGCATTATGAACTACCTTTAGCTAGTATTTTGACCGATTTTTATGATAAACTAAAGAGTGTAACATCCGGTTATGCTTCATTAAACTATAATTTTTTAGAGTATCGTCGAGGTAATGTTGTTAGAGTGGATATACTTGTAGCCGAGGAGATGGAAGAGGCTCTTGCCTCAATGGTATATAAAGACGAGGCTTATGATGTAGGAAGAAAAATAGTAGATAATTTGAAAGAAATCTTACCGCAACAGATGTTTGAAATAAAAATTCAAGCAGCAATAGGAGGAAAAATAATTGCATCTTCTAGAATTTCTGCAAGACGAAAAGATGTTACGGCTGGTTTATATGGAGGTGACGTAACAAGGAAAAGGAAATTATTAGATAAGCAGAAAAAAGGTAAAAAGAAAATGAAACAAGGAGGAAAAGTAAATATTCCTCAAGAAGCATTTCTGGCAATATTAAAACGTTAATAATTAGTAACCAGTTTGACTGCTAAATGCTGGTAATAATGAGAAAAAAACCATTCCGATAACTCCGAAAATTACGATGATAATCCAAATGACTCTTATAACTTTCTTTTTTGGCATAATATTATATGTTTGAAGATAGATTAAAAAAAATTATTAAAGATGATGAGCAAATTGTTTTATTAGTAAGAAAATATTTCTTTGTTTTTACTGGACAACTAATTTTTAGCATCATTATTATTATAGCATCTTTTTTCCTTTTATACCCACTATTTAATTGGGGGCCATGGGGAGTGGGTATTTTTTTCTTATTATTAGTCATAGGTTTATTTGTTGCTTTGAAGGTTTTGATAATATATTCATTTAACGCATTTATTATTACGGAGCAAAGAATAATAGATATTGATCAACGTGGGTTATTTGATCGTATAGTTTCTGAAACAACATATAACAAAATACAAGACGTTAGTTTTCGTAGAAAAGGGATTATGCAAACAATGTTGCATTATGGAAGTGTAATTATTCAAACTGCGGGATCACAAGCAAATATTGAATTACATGGTATCAAAGATCCAGAAAAAATTCATCAAGTTATTATTGAATTACAAAGAGAATTTAGTCAAGAAGGAAGAAAAATTTCTGAAGAGCAGATGTCTGAAATTATTGATCAAATTAAGAATAAAACAAATAGAGAACAAAACAATAAGGAGGATAAATAAATTATGATATTGTTTAATAGATTTTGGTTGTATTTTAGTTCACTATCGATTGTGATCAGTTTCTTTTTGTGGGTAAATAATCCAGATCTTACTTATTATATTGCTGGTTATTTTTTTGTAATACACACTTTAACAATATGGTTATTAGCTAAATTTGGTCAGGAAAGAAAAACTTTTTTTACATTTTATTTTACTCCATTTTTTTTATTGGCAGGGGCTTTTACCTTTTTCTTAATTATTGACCATGTAGTAGTTCAACATTTGTTTGCTCTTGTTATAGGGATAATCTATATGTTAATTACAAGAAATATTTTTTCATTCGTATATAAGACAAAAGATTACCAACCTTTAGCTTTAGAAAATATTTTTAGTTATATCAATCTAATTTCATTATTTTTATTTTATTCTAGTTTTTATGGATTTTTATTATTGTTAGGTTGGCCAGTTTGGTTGTTTGTTATAATTTGTTTTGTAATTACTGCTTTTTTGTTTACTCGTACACTTTTGACATATAAGATTCAATGGACTGAAGGTAAATTATTTGTTTTAATAATGTCTATTATTATTACTGAATGTTTTTATGTAATTAATCTTTTACCATCAAGCTATATAATTAATGGGTTAGTTTTGGTTGTAGTATATTATTTATTTATGAATTTAATAAAAGATTATTTAAAAGAACGTCTTAATATGAAAGATATAAGATTATATTTATCGGTAGTTGGTATAATTTTAGTGATATCTTTATTAACTACAAGATGGTATTAACAAATATAATAAAAAATAAATTAAAAAATTATGAAAGCAAGAGTAAGTCCCACTTCCCCAAAAAGTAAAAAAAATTCTAATACTAATAACGAAAAGCAGTTGGATGATTATTACAAAAATACTTTAAAATCAATTGATAAACCAGATAAGTTAAGATCAAAATCTTCAATAGGATTTTTGGTGGTTGTAATAATTATTGGTTTTATGGCGGGAATACTTGGGCAAATCACTTTATTGTCTTATGGGTCTGATATACCATATTTAGAAAAGTTAGATATTTTTTCTTGGACTAATCCACAATCCCTGTTTGTCAGTAATCGTAGTAACAACGAATTAACCTCAGATAAATTACAAAAAGTAGTTACTGAAGTAAACTCATCAATGGTTCAAATTTTTGAGTACAAAGAACAAAATAATACTTTAGAATCATTGTATGTTCCTGAGGAAATTTTGGGTTTTGGTTTTGTATTAACCAACGATGGTTATATCATAACAACTAGTGATATAACTACAGACTATGAAAAATTGGTTATAATTACTAATCAAAAAGAAGTATATTTGGTAAATAACACTATTATTGATTCTGCTACAGATTTTATTTTTTTGAAAACTGACGCTATTGGATTACAAACATTAGACATAGTTGATAATGATTCTTTGACATTAATGTCTGATATTTTATTAACAAAGACATATGGATTTGATCATTCAATTCAATCTCAACAAGCAATGATTATAGATAAGAATTTCAGTTCGATTTCTAATGTAAATGATTTTGTTAAATCATCTGAAAAATTTTATTCTAATATTTTATTAAATGATATAATTTCTGACAGTTTTAATAATTCTATTGCATTTACTTTCGAAAAAGATGCAATTGGTATGGTAAAAAAAGAGGGAGATAATTTTGTAATTTTACCATTTTCGTATATCAAAAATTCAATTTTAAATTTATTAGAAAATAATGAAATTAATCGTCCATATTTAGGTATAAATTATGTAAATCTTTCTTTAACCGTTAATCTAAGCACTGATTTATCAAATGGTGCAAAGAAAGGAATTTTAGTATATTCGAATAATGAAGTAGATTATCCGAGTGTAGTAGAGGGTAGTCCAGCACACAAATCGGGAGTGAAGACTAATGATATTATTACTGCTATTGATGATCATGTGCTGAATGGAAATACATTTTTTGGTAATATTATTTTAAGTTATGAACCACAAGATATTGTTACATTAAGTATTGTAAGGGGTGAAGAAGAAATAAAAATTAAAGTTACGCTTGAAGAAATTTTATAAATTTTCATATTATGATAAAAAGTAGATATTTATTCGGTATAGTTTTTTTAGGAATTATATTAATAATGAGTCCTGATATTGTTATGTCGGAAAATATTGATAATGTTACTGATAGTATAGTATTAAAACTAAATAATAATGATAAATTATATAAAATTGATTTAGCAGAGCATGAGGATTATGAACAGTTAATTATTGATTTAGAAAATGAACCACAAATTGATTTTGTGCTACCAAACCATAAATATGAATTAGTTTTAACTCCAAACGATACACATTATAGTTCTGAGTGGTATTTGGATAAAATAAATGCGCCAACTGCCTGGGATTTTACTACTGGTAGCAATGAGGTAATTATTGCGGTTTTAGATACCGGGGTAGATATTGATCATCCAGATTTGTTAACAAACATTTGGATTAATACAGATGAGATACCAGGTAATGGAATAGATGATGATTTGAATGGATTTATCGATGACTATAATGGTTGGGATTTCGTAGGAGAGATTGCAGATCCGAATCCTAAATTTGATTCTGGATGGACTGAGTCTGGTATTCATCATGGGAGTGTAGTAGCTGGAACAGCGGCTGCTATTGGTAATAATGGTCTAGGGGTAGCAGGATTAACATGGAATGTAAAAATAATGCCAGTACGTGTACTTGATAGTGCTGGAGTGGGAGATACACGTGATGTATATGAGGGGATTAACTACGCGGTAAATAATGGAGCAGATTTTATTAATCTCAGTTTTGTTGGAAATAATCTTGATACATTATTAGAAAACGGTATTAATAATGCCTGGTTAAATAATGTTACTATTTTTGCAGCTGCAGGTAATGACAATATAGATATGGATGTAAGTCCTCGTTATCCTGTATGTAACGAACATATTATCGGTGTAGGTGGAGTTGATCAAAATGATGTTAAATGGTCCAGAAATACCACTACAGGCTCAAATTATGGCGCTTGTGTTGATATAGTAGCTCCAGCAACCGGTTTTATAAGTACGGCATTTTATGATCCTTCTAATAGTCTAAATTCGTATTATTTGAATGGATGGTCAGGAACTTCATTGTCAACACCATTAGTTTCGGCAGCAGCAGCTTTAGCAAAATCATTTGATATGTCAGCAACACCAGATCAAATTATACAAAGAATTTATGATGAATCTGTAAATATAAATTTTTTAAATACTGCTTATACTGGAAAATTAGGTAATGGTCGTTTGGATTTAGTAAATATTTTTTCATCTCCGATTAATACAACTTCATTATATGATATTATAACGGGTCTTGGAGCTGGGAGTACTCCACAAGTAAAAGTTTTTCAAGTTGATGGAACTCTAGAAACTGATTTTCTTGCCTATGTTTCAAGTTTTGAAGGAGGTGTTAGTGTAGCTGCTGGTGATCTTGATGGTGATGGCATAGATGAAATAGTTACCGGCGTTGGTAATGGTGGTGGTCCTCAAGTTAGAACCTTTGATCGTTATGGTAATATTATTTTTACTCCAGGTTTCTTTGCTTATGGTGAGAACTTTCGTGGAGGAGTAAATGTAGCAGTTGGAGATTTGGACGGGGATGGATTAGCAGAAATTATTGCTGGAGCAGGTAATGGTGGTGGTCCTCAAGTTAGAACCTTTGATCGTTATGGGGTTGTTACTATTTCTAATGGATTCTTTGCTTACGATTTAGATTTAAGAGGTGGCGTTAAGGTTAATGTGATAAAAAGAAATTAAATGAGTTTTTGGGATAAAGTAGAAAATATTGAGTTAGTTAAGAAGAATCCCAATTTATTTGAATTTTTTAAATTTTCTGTCGTTGGTATTTTAGGAACGATAGTTGATTTTGGTATTTATGCAATATTAACTAGAGTGTTTGGTGTCTACTATATTATTGCTACTGCAATAAGTGTTTTTTTAGCAATTATTAATAATTTCTTTTTAAATAAATATTGGACATTTAAAAAAGGTAAAAGTGGTAAAACTAACTCTGAATATTTTAAATTTTTCATAGTTAGTGTTGTTAATTATTTCTTAAATATAGGTATTACGTATTATATTGTAGAATATACTTCATCTGAGAATATGTTTGGCCAAGGGGAAGATTTTTTTGCAAAAGTGGTTGCTATAGCAATAGTGTTATTTAGTAATTATTTTGGCAATAAATATTGGACTTTTAAAGATTAGAACCAATAAAAAATACTTGCAAAATAAGCATTTTTTTGTTATAGTGAGTTATGAATAAATTACTGACAATTATTATTCCGGCATATAATGAGGCGGAAAGAATAGGCAATACGCTTGATAAATATCTTGAGTTTTATCAAGAAAAAAACATTGAATTTTTGATAGTCTTGAATGGCTGTACGGATGATACGTTAAGTATAGTGAATAAGTTCAAAGAAGAGCATCCTGATCGTATTAGAATAATTAATATTAAGGAAGCTATTGGTAAAGGCGGGGCCGTAAGGGAAGGTTTTAACCATTCAAAAGCAGATTTTATAGGATATTTAGATGCTGACGGCTCAACTTCTCCAGAGGAATTCAAAAAAATTATTGATGGTATCGAAGGAATTGATGGAACTATAGCATCTAGATGGAAAAAAGGTTCAAAAATTGTTGGGGCTAATCTTCTTAGGGAAATAGTAAGTATTAGTTTCATTTCATTTGTAAAATTGCTATTTTTCATGCCATTTATTGATACACAATGTGGTGCGAAAATTTTTAAAAAAGAGGTGATTAAGGATGTGTTGGCGAGTTTAGAAATTAATAATATGTCCTTTGATGTTGAATTATTATTTCGAATACATCAGGCTGGATATAAGGTGAAGGAAATACCAACTATTTGGATAGATAATAGTGATAGTTCGGCCGCTCTGGGTACACCTCTTAATTTATTAAAGACTGGATTTAATATGTTTATTACTTTGATAAAAATAAGGTTTAGGAAAATATAAATATGGCTATAAAAAAAATATTAGAACGAAAAAATATTCTCGTAACAGGAGGAGCTGGTTTTATCGGCTCGCACCTTTGTGATGAATTAGTAAAAGAAAATAATGTTATTTGTTTAGATAATTTTTCTTCGGGTAAAGTTGAAAATATTAATCATTTATTACAAAATCAAAATTTTGAATTAATTAAACATGATATAAACAAAAAAATTAATTTAGAAGATTTTCGTGAATTAGATAAATTTAAAGTTAAGTTTCAAGGGATTGATGAGATATATCATCTAGCAACTCCTACATCACCGAAGAATTTTGATAAATATAAAATAGACACGCTAAAGACAAATAGTATTGGTGTAATTAATGCACTTGAAGTAGCAAAAAAGCATAAAGCAAAATTTTTATTAGCTTCATCTGTAGTAGTTTATGGGCCTAGGTTTGAGAATGCGCCAATTTTTACTGAGGATTACCTTGGTTATGTAGATATTACTGGTCAGAGAAGTTGTTATGATGAAGGAAAAAGATTTTCAGAAAGTGCTGTAGCTACATACAATCAAGCATATAACTTGGAAGCAAAGATTGCTAGAGTATTTCGTACATATGGACCTCGCTTATCATTATTTGATGGTCATATGATACCAGATTTTGTTTTACAAGCAATTAATAATAAACCATTACAAATTTATGGTGGAGAAGAATTTACTACATCTTTATGTTATGTGTCTGATATTGTTGATGGTTTAATGAAATTTATGAAGTCAACTGAGATTGGTCCATTTAATTTTGGTCATTATGAAGAGTATAAAATGTCGGATGTAGCAGAAAAAATTAAGAAAATGATTAATTCTAAGTCTGAGATTGAATTTAAAGAGTCGATGGTATTTATGACTCCACTTGGTATTCCTGACATATCTTTAGCGAAGCAAAAATTAGGTTGGTACCCTTTAACATCACTTGATAGTGGTTTAGAAAGAACTATTGAATATGTTAAAGCAAGTAAAGATATTCTTAGTCCAATGCTTTGGAAGTATGAAGATAAAGATTAGATTACTTTGATAATACAATTAACTAAAAAAACGAAATAATTTATGAAGAAAACTGCATTAATAACTGGAATTTTAGGTCAAGATGGACCTTATTTAGCAAAGTTATTGCTAGAAAAAGATTATAAAGTGTATGGATTAATACGACGTTATTCTAATACTAATTTTTCAAATCTTGACTATCTGGAGATAACAGAACAAGTTGAATATTTAACAGGTGATATAACAGACGAAGCGTCCATAATGCAAATAATTAAAACTATTAAACCTGACGAGGTGTATAATTTAGCTGCTCAGTCTTTTGTTGGATCTTCATGGGATCTTGCTAAGCAGACTACAGAAACTAATGCTATTGGTGTTTTGTACCTTTTAAATGCAATTAAATTTTTTAGTCCAAGTTCAAAATTTTATCAAGCATCAACCAGTGAAATGTTTGGCAATGTATTAAAAAAAGATACAGATATAATTACAGAAGATACACCATTTCATCCAACCAGTCCTTATGCTATAGCTAAGCTATATTCGTATTGGTTATCAATAAATTACAGGGATAGCTATGGTATTTTTACTTGCAATGGTATTTTATTTAATCACGAGTCTCCAATTAGAGGTATGGAATTTGTTACTAGAAAGATATCAGATGGAGTAGCTCGTATAAAATTAAATTTATCTAATGAAATAAGTCTTGGTAATACGGATAGTCAAAGAGATTGGGGATTTGCAGGAGATTTTGTCGAAGCTATGTATCTAATGCTACAAAAGGATAAACCAGGTGACTATTTACTTAGTACAGGAGAAACACATTCAATTAAAGATTTTTTGAAAATTTCTTTTGATCATGTTGGTATAAAAGATTGGGAGAAATATATCAAAATTGATCCAAAATATAAAAGACCATCAGATCTCAAGGTTTTAAAGAGTGACAGTTCAAAATCACAAAAAGAATTAAATTGGAAGCCAAAAGTTTCATTCAAAGAATTGGTGGAAATGATGGTTGATGCGGATATTAAAAGGCTATCTTAAAATATTAGCAATAAATATTATATTGTGAAAATATACATAAAGTAAAAATAAGTATGAAAAAAACTGTTAAAAAAAGAAAAACTACAAAAAGTAAAAAATATAAGGGAATAGTCACTGTGATTGGATTAGGTTATGTTGGATTACCGTTAGCATGCTTATGTGTAGAAAAAGGTTACAAAACATTTGGCGTTGCAATCGATCGTAAGAAAATAAACATGATTAATAGAGGTGAGAACCCTTTGACAGATGAACCAGAGCTAAATCAAATTATTGCAAAAAAATTAATTTCAGCAGATACTTCATTCGAAAATGTATCAAAGTCTGACGTGATAGTAATATGTGTACCTACTCCAGTCGATAAACTTCATCATCCAGATTTAACACCAGTGAAGTCAGCATCTAAAAGTGTTTCTAAATATTTAAAAAAGGGGCAGTTAGTAGTAATTGAATCAACTATTAACCCTGGGGTTTGTCAAGAAATTGTTCAACCAATAATAGATAAAGAATCAGGTATGGAAGCTGGAAAAGATTATTTTTTAGCTCATTCACCAGAAAGAGTGAATCCAGGCGATCCGGTATGGAAAGTTAGAAATATTCCAAGAGTTGTAGGAGCAATATCAAAAAAGGGACTAAAAGTAGCACTTAAATTTTATGGTAATATTTTGGATGGAAGTGTAAGAGGTATGAAATCAATTAAAGAAGCCGAAGCGACTAAAGTAATTGAAAACTCATTTAGAGATATAAATATTGCTTTCGTAAACGAATTAGCAAAATCTTTTGATAAGCTTGGTATTGATTTGTATGACACTTTAGAGGGGGCAAGTACAAAACCTTTTGCATATTTACCTCATTGGCCTTCTATTGGTGTAGGCGGTCACTGTATTCCTGTTGATCCATACTATTTAATAGAAAGAGCTAAGCTAGCTGGGTTTGACCATAAATTTTTAAAGATGTCTCGTGAGATAAACAACAGTATGCCAAAATATGCTGTTGGACTGTTATCAAAAATGTTAAACAAAATATCTAGGCCAATGATGAATACTTCTGTAGGCGTACTTGGTTTGTCATATAAAGCTAATGTGGGGGATATTAGAGAAAGTCCTTCTCTTGAAGTTATAAAATTGTTACAAGAACATGGATCTAAGGTGGAAATATTTGATCCATATTTCCAGGATAAATCTACTGTGAATAGTCTTGAAGATTTGTTAAAAAAAGTTGATGTTATTGTAGTAGCTACTAATCACAAGGAGTTTGTGAATATAAGCAGTACGCTTTTAAAGAAATATAAAATTAAAATGGTATTGGATGGCAAGAATTGTCTAGATAAAGCTAAGATACAAAAAGCTAAAATTATTTATAAGGGTATTGGAAGATAATGAAAACCGTAGCTGTAATACCAGCATTTAATGAGGGTAATAGGATAAAAGAAGTTTTACAAAAAACTTCTCAATATGTAGATAAAATTATTTTAGTTGATGATGGTTCCGGAGATAATACTTTTTTTGCAGCTTCTCAAGTAAGTAATAAAATAATCCCAATTAAACACAAAATAAATATAGGTAAAGGTGCTGCTATGAAAACTGGTTGTGAGGCAGCTCTAAAAATTTCAGCAGATATAATTATTTTTGTTGATGCAGACGGTCAGCATAGACCGGAAGAATTACCAAATTTTATTAATAAGATTGAAGAAGAAAATTTTGATATAGTATTTGGAGCAAGAAAAATAGGTAAAGATATGCCACTTGTTATGATGCTTGGTAATAAATTTCTATCAATTGCTACATCATTATTATTTGGAATATACGTGTCTGATACTCAGAGTGGCTTTCGAGCTTTTAAAGCATCAGTTTACGATAAAATTAAATGGAATTCAACTCGTTATTCGGTAGAAACTGAAATAATTGTTAATACAGGTAAGAATAAATTAAAGTTTAGTGAAATTGAAATAGAGACAATCTATAATGATGATCATAAAGGTACGACCATCTTAGATGGGATAAGAATATTTATTAATATGTTAACTTGGAGAATATTATGATAGGTATACAATTAGTAGCAATAATTTTTGCAATATGGATGATATATTTTAGTTACCTACATTTTCGTAGGGGTGAGTTTAAAAAAATTGAATTTATTTTATGGCAGGTGTTGTGGTTTGGCTTGATAGTTGTTGTATTATTCCCAATTAGTGTAAAATTCTTATTAGACACCTTTAGTATTACTAGAACTTTTGATTTAGTTGTTATTGTAAGTGCGGTAGTATTATTTGGTGTTACTTTCAGAAATTATGTAATAACTAGAAGAATGGAAAAGAAAATTGAAAGATTTATGAGAAAGGAAGCAATAAAAGATATAAAATGAAGATTTTATACGTATTAGAATATTATTATCCACATGTTGGTGGCGTAGAGATATTATTTCAAAAGTTAGCAGAAGAAGCGGCTAAGAAAAAAAATCTAGTAAGGGTAATAACTATGAAATTACCCAATTCTTTAGCTAACGAACATTACAATGGAGTAGAAATTAAAAGATTATGGGTTCCGAATATTGGATCGAGGTACTGGTTTACTATATTAGCTTTTTTTAAATTATTATTTTTTGCTAATAAATTTGATATTATCCATACTACCACATATAATGCAGCGTTACCGGCATGGTTAATAGCTAAGATTTTTAGAAAGAAAATAATTATAACAATACATGAGGTATGGGGTAGGATGTGGATGCAGATACCAGATATGTCATACATTTCAAAAATGATTCATCGTTTATATGAATTTATAGTTGTAAATATACCGTATGACAAAATAGTTACGGATTCATTTTTTACTAAAAAAATTATTAAAAAAGATAATGTACAAACAATACATTGTGGAGTTGATAATGAATTATTCTCAAGAGAAAAGAATGAAGGCAAGTCACTAGAAGTAAAGAAAAAATTATGTTTAAGACAAAGTTATGTTGCTTTGTATTTTGGAAGACCTGGTTGGGCAAAAGGATTAGAGTATTTTATTAATGCAATTCCACAAATAAAAAGTCAAATTCCTAATTTTAAGACAGTTTTGCTTATATCAAGAGATCCAATTGTAAAATATAATAGTATTGTTGAAAACATTAATACACTGCAAATCCAAAAAGACGTACTATTACTTGATCCTGTACCAAGAGGTGATGTGCCTTCATATTTAATGATAGCAGATTGTGTAGTTGTGCCTTCAATTTCAGAGGGTTTTGGATTTAATGTTGCCGAAGCTAGTGCTTTAGAAATACCGATAGTGGCTACAAATGCTGGTTCTATACCAGAAGTAATTTCTGGTAAAAATATCCTTGTTAAACCGCAAAACTCAGATGAATTAGCATTGGGAGTCATCAATATGTATAAAAACCGTCAGGTTAGTTTTTGGGATAAAAAAAAATTTAGCTGGGAAAAAGCAGTTAATGATTATTTAAAAGCATATCAATCTTTATGAAAATAGGTATTATTACAGATTCTATTGACTATAATGCCCAGGGAATTGGTCGGGTAATAAAAGATTTTTGTTACCATCTTTCTGAAACGAAATTTGCAAAATATAATGAGATTGTATTAATACATGAAAAAAATAATAATGATGAAATATACTCTCTGCCAAATTTTAAAGAATTGATCGTGCCTTCTAAACAAATTCCTTTCGGACGTGAAATAAGAAAAATATCTACACTTCCCAGCGAAATCAGGAAAGGTAATTTTGATGTTATTCATGACTTAGCAAATGTGGGACCTTTTGTTAATTCTGTTAATGCAAAAATGATACAGACAGTTCATGATTTAACACCTGTTATTTTTCCCTCCTGTCATCCGTTCCCAAGTGTTTATCGGACAAAAATTGGGATGAGCCTTATTAAGAAAAATGTAGATCATTATATAACAGTAAGTAACTCAACGGCTAGAGATCTTCATAAATTATATAAAATTAATTTTAATAAAATTACAACTATTTATTCGTCAGTGAGTATAAGAATGCAAAAATTTATTAAAGAACAAAAAAATTCTATAAATCCAATAAATGATAAATATATTCTTTTTGTAGGGACAATAGAGCCGAGAAAAAATATTTTAGGGTTACTTGATATTTACGAAGAAGTTCGTAAAAAAAATTCTGAAATCAAACTTATAATAGCTGGAAAATTAGGATGGAAGTATGACAAAATTATAAATAAGATAAAAAACCATAAATATAAAGAAGATATTATGTGGATTAGTGATGCTTCGGATACTAAACTTGCTCAACTATATAATCACGCAAAATTATTATTATATCCATCGTTTTATGAAGGTTTCGGTTTACCAGTTTTAGAAGCTATTTATGCAGGGGTGCCAGTCTTAGCTTCTGATAATTCTTCTTTGCCTGAATTAGTAGGATTTGATGATCTATTGATTGATGCAAATAATATTTCTGAATTTTCTGAAAAAACTACTCAAATTATTAATGATGAGTCCTTAAGATTAAAAACAATAGAAAAATTGAAAAGTAGGCTTCCTTTATTTTCTTGGGAAAAGAATATCAGGCAAACAGTTGAGATATACAAAAAAACTAATATATGATAACAAAAAAATCAAAAAATATTATTCTATCAATTGTGATTATTATTGCTGTGATATCTTTTTTATTTATCATTACTATGCAATATAATGTATCTGGATCTCCAATGGGAGGAGATTCTAGTGTATATATAATGGATGCATATTCCAAGATGGAAACAGGTGATTATTTTACTCGTTATCATAGTGATTACTTACAACGGTCTTTATATGAGAGTCCAATTCACTCACTTATTTTGATAGTAGTTAATAAAATAACAGGTTTAGATATTGAATATCCTTTGTTTACAGTCTACCAATATTTATTGGTGATTTTAATATTTGTTTTTACATATGTACTGACTAGATATTTATTTGATGATAAAATTGCTGTTCTGGCCATGATTTCAAGTTTAAGTTTTACTGGGTTTTATTTTTTATTTTATAGTTCAACAGTTGCAAATTTTCTCGGTATTTTAATAGTTTTAATAATGTTGATTGGAATGCTAAAATTGACGACAAAACAATTGTTCATTTTAATTCCTGTAGGAATTTTATTATTATTTTTTACTCATAAATCATTAACTTTCATTTTTTCATTGTTTACCGCCATGTGTTTATTTTTTTGGTATATTCCAACTATTTGGAACAATTTTAAAAAGCTCAGACCAAAATTAAGAAGCACGATAATATTAGTACTGGTGATAATAATATTCATAGTTTTTGCTTTTTTTCTACTCCCATTACTTGATAATGTAAATCGTTTAAATTATAGTGAATCTGGAAATTTTAGAGCTGAGATAACCTTTTCAACTTACGTAGCTATTGTAGGGGGAATAATGTCATTATTTTTTATCGTCTCACCTTTTATATTTAAAAAAAATATATTTAGTAAAAGAAAGCGGATTGTGTTTTCAGCAATATATTTTTGGGTATTACTTGGTATTATTTTTTCATTATTACCTTATATTGGGATATATTTTTATTCTTCGAGAATGCTATATATGATTTGGCCATTTATCTATATAATTTCTTCTTATGCATTTTTAACCCTTCTTAAACCACTTTTAAAGACACAAAGAGTACTAATATTAATTATATTTATTGTTTTAGTTTCCCGTACGACAATTGTTACAAATAAAGATATTGCAACAAGAACAATTTTTATAGACGAGTCACAAGTTAAAGCATTACAATATCTAAAAAATCAAAGTAGCTATGGAGATACGATTTTAACGAATTATAATAATATCCACCCTTTTAATATAGCTATTTCTACAAGAGTATTCAGTAGAGTTGACTATAGTTATTTTTCAGATGTATTAAATGGAGATTATTTATCTGAGTATGACTTCTCATATATTTATATAACTACGGGAGATACAAATGGTTATACTATTAAGCATTATTCAAATTTGATTATAGGGCGTGATAATATTGAACAAATTTATTCTGATGACAAAAACATTTTATATAAGATAAAAGGTAATTAAAAGTTTGATTTTATTTTTTTATTGCTTGTATAAAGTAACTAGCCAAGAATACCTTAATTTCAATATATTTCCATAAACCAAAAGTGGAAATTTTTTTATTTCCTTGGATTACTTTCCTTTTTCTAAAAAAGCCGTCTGCATCTTTAAATGCATTAATATAAGCATTGATAATTAGATGTAATTTATTTCTCTTTATATAAAGTAATAGCACACCAATTTGCATTATTAGTATCCAAATAAAATTAATCATAATAAAAGAAAGAGGGAAGTCTTTAATTATTGTCCAGATAAAGTTTCTTTGTGAGTGAGAGATTGTAAAATCACTCATAACTGAAGTTGAGGCAGATCCTTTGTGGTAGACAACTGAATTATCCGCATACGCTGGTTTGTATCCAGCTAATAGAATCCTAAATCCTAGGTCAAGATCCTCGGCATAAGCAAAGTATTTTGAGTCCAAGAAAGTATTATTTTCTGAGGTAAGTTGTAGCACTTTTGTTGAGTAGAGTACAGCCCCTCCAGAAGGGCAAAACATTTTGTGTTTTAGGGTCTTTCTATTGAAAGTAAGCCCAGATAGTGTCATGACAATGCCTAAATTATCCACTTCTTCATGATTGTCCATTTTCATAGATCTAGGTGCTACCATACCTATTTTTGGGTCTTGAGAGGCTATTCTGACCATTTCTGAGAGGAAGTCAGGCTTTACAATCATATCGTTATTCAATAGGCAACAATATTCGGAGTTATTTTTTATAGCTTCTCTAATTGCAATATTATTACCTTCAGCAAAACCTACATTTTCAGGATTAGAAATTACTTGTATACTTTCAGAATATTTTTTTTTAAGTACATTTGCTTCATTATTTTCTGAACCATTATCAACAATAATTATATTATAATTTTGATAATTAATTTTTACTAATGAGTCTAGACAATTGGTTGTGTAATCTAGACCGTTCCAGTTTAATATTAATATAGAGACTGATGGGGATTGGTTCATTTTTTTGATAATTAAATTCCAAAGAGTGACTTAATATACTTAGTACTTACTATCTTTTTACTTTGAATGTATTTTCTTTTTTTGAGATGTTGTTTAATATTTTTAAATACATATAATTTTCCTTTAACCATTGAAAAATTTAAAATTATGGTATTAAAAATTATACTTAATATATTTCTACCTATTATTAAGAAAGAGTATTGGAGAAGAAGTTGAGTTGGGAAGTTTTTTAAAATTACAATATTATTATTTTTTGCATTGAGAAATGTTTTAAAAGGTGATTTATTTCCTAATGATCGAGAATGTTTATGATAAATTATTGATTTTGAGTCATAAACACATTTCCAGTTTATAAGTTGTGCTCTAAAGTTTAAGTCAATATCTTCGTGGTAAGCAAATAAATCTTTATCGAAAAAACCACTCTTCATCTTTATTTCTCTTAATAATTTAGATGAATATAAACCGCAACAACCTGAAGGACCAAATACATATTTAGTATTATCATATTGACCATTATCTATCATATCGTAACCTTGGCCTATGAATATCCCATTTTTTTTTATTGTACTCCAGACAGCATTAATATGATTTTTTTTATAATAATCAAATATTTTGCTCGCAACCATTCCTACGTTGTTTTCTTTATTATTTTCTACTGTTAAAACCATCTGATCCAAAAAGTTTGATTCAACAGTTGTGTCATTATTTAGAAATAAAACATAGTCGGAATTATTATTTAAAGCATATGTTATTCCAACATTATTACCTTCAGCGAATCCTAAATTTTCTTTATTTTTAATTAAATGAATAAATTCACTATATTCTTTTTTTATTAATTCACCTTCATTATTTTCTGAACCATTATCTATCAAAATAACTTTATAGTTTTGGTAACTAATTTTTTTAAGAGATTTTAGACATTCTCTTGTGTCTTTAATACCATTCCAGTTTAGTATTATTATGTAGACAAGGGGATTATTCATTTTTTATGTTACAGATTTTAGCACATTTTTAGTAAGAAAATTTTTTTGAATAATTAAGATATTTTTTTTCTTAATCTTTATATTATCATTATTTGTAGATTTTAGTAGGGCATCAATAAAAGATTTGTCAGAGTATTTAAATGTTTCTCCAATATTATGAGTATTTATTAGGTTTCCTGTTTCAGTATTATTACGATCTATTATTGGTAGACCGGACATAATATAGAATATCGTTTTTGCAGGTAGAATAATATTGAAATAAAGAGAGTCGGGATAGGCAATTAAACCAATGTCACACGATTTAGCCAGGGAAACTGCTTTATCTTCATTTAGTGGACCCCAGTATTTAATATTTTCTGATGGATATCGTTTTTTTATCCATTCACCTGACTTCCCACATAAATGTAGTTCTATGTTTTCATTAGATTTACTTGCCTTAATAAAATTTTCTATGATAAATTTTAATCCTCTTTCTTTATTCATTGTACCAGCATAGATGAATTTAAAATTGTCATTTTCTATGTTTAGAGGTTCAATATTATCAAAAGATTTACTACTATTGTGAACAACTTTGTAATTTAAGTCTTTTTTCAATAGCTTCATTTCATATTTTGCCATTGAATCAGATGCAAACCATAACTCATCAGCTAGACTGAAAATTATTTTTTCAAATTTTGTTCTGCTGTAGTCGGTAATATATAGTTTATAACCTAATGCTTTTGATTGTTCTCGTGGTAGATCTTCTATATCTATTATGATGCGGTGGTTTTTTATTAAAGAGGCTGCTTTTATGAATATAAAAAATATAATTATTAACCAATTTAGGAATTCGAAACTTGCAAAATGAGTAAGAGGTAAATTGCTGTAATTAAATAGGATTCTTTGCTTTTTTTGAAATAGTAATTTAGTAATTAATATTGGAAATTTTATAAGAAAACTAAGTAAATTTGTTGATGGTAAGTTTTTATTAAAAAAATCCATTAAAAAAATTTCTGAATTTTCTGAAAGTTCATCTTTTATATTTACGAATCTCATGCTTCCGCCTTCAGTTATGTTGTTGGGGATAATATTTTGGACAATGATATACTCATTATTTTTCATTGATAATGCTATATTTTACTTGATAATGATAAAAGCTGGTCTTTTTTGGTGATGACCTAAAAACTTAATTGAGCTAAAATTGTATGGTTTAAAAATTTCTTGGTAGTATTCATTTGTATCAATTCTAGGGTCTGCATTACCTTCGAAAATAATTCCTTCTTTTGTGTTATTTACAATAAAATCAAAATTTTTCTTAATATCTCTAATTTCTTTAGTTCTATAAATTGCTTGAAATATAGTCCAGTCCCATGATTCTGCTAAATTCTGAACGTCATTTTCAAAAGATTCTTTGTTAAAGTCTATTGTATCATGGATTATATCTAAGCCCAAAGTATCGGAAATAATTTTCCCAGTGTCTATAGCTTCTTTTTGAATATCAAAGCTTATTATTTTTGTCGCACCATTAAAAAAAGCTTCGACGGCAGCTTGTCCAATGTTACCTCCAAAATCAATCACGGATTTATTTTTTAAATTTGAGAAATTATATATTTTTGAGTATCTTGAATCTTGTTTCCTTTCACCATTAAGGCCTGCTTCTCTAATCTCTTGATATCTTGGAAACCAGGTACATTTGTCTGCTGTTTTAGTAATATTAATTTTCTCATCATCTTTTAATAAATTAGCAATGTCATTTCTATCAACTATTATGTATGATTCAAATGTTTTTTGGTTAGCTTTTAAGGCTGACATAATTCTATGCATACCGTCAATTTGAAATAATTTATTACTATTCAAATTGGAATTACTTTTAAAAATTTTGTGAAATATATTAAAAAAGAAATATATTATACCTTTAAAGCTAAAATTTATTTTTAATATATTTTTATTAATGTATTTTTTTAGTACATTAGAGTGAGTTAGAACGATTGGTGGAAATTTTTCATCATTTAGTAACTTATCTGAGTAATTAGTAAAGTAGTCATGCTTATCGTGTTTTTCCCATTCTTTTTTTAATTTATCTGATGTATAAGAGATATGAGCACTTGTTTTAATGATTGCACATTTAGTTAAGTCTATGTCTTTGGTTATATTTATGTTAAATTGTTTTTTGCAAACTATTTTGTACAAATCATAGATAGATAGCTTATTATTAAATTCGTACTTTTCAAGTGTTGTAATTGCTGGTAGTATATTTTTATTTATTTCCAAATCACATTCAAGATTTATATATTTTTCTAAATCCTTTACTTGTTGCTGTTTGTATTTTTTCATAGTTTATTTTTTATTATATGCTTGCTTCATTAGCTTATTTTGTTTTGTAAATTCAAAAAGTCTATTTTTTGTAAAATAGTTATTTTTTATTTTTTTGACAAGGTTATTAAATATAACTTCTGAAGGGCTTTTTTTGGATGGGTTGAGTATCCATCTATCCCAATCAGTATTTAATTCAATTGCTTTTTTAGTATTCTCATATAGATTGTCATTAGCCATGATAGTTGCTCCAGCTCTGATGGTTTCTGGTCTTTCGGTAGATAGTCTTGTTATATGACATGGAGTCCCTAGAATTAGCGATTCTTCTTGTACAGTACCACTATCAGAAATTGTGACCTTAGCATCTTTTTGTAGTTTTAAAAATTCAAAATAACCAAGTGGTTCTGATATGATAATATTTGATTTTAGAACGTCATTAAGTAAATCATTTTCTTTTAAATTATTTTTAACTCTTGGCATTAATGGTAATACAACGGGGATTTCTTTTGCTAGTCTAATTAAATCATTAAATTTCTTTTTAAGGATAATGGGGTCGTTTGTATTTTCTTCTCTATGGATTGTACTAAGAGCAAAATCATTTTTTTTCAGTTTAAGTTTTTTGAGAACATCAGTCTTTTCAGCCATAGGTAGAAATTCTTCTATTGCATCATGTATTATATTGCCAACAACTTTGATTCTGTATTCAGGTACACCTTCAGACATTAATATATCTTTGTATCTAGGAACATACGAATAGAGAGCATCAGACATATGGTCTATAGTTATTCTATTTTTTTCTTCAGGCATTCTCCAGTCATAACTTCTACCGCCAGCTTCTATATGTATTACAGGAATCCCATACCTTGCAACAACAACAGAGGACATTACTGAGTTAGTGTCACCTAGATACATAACAGCGTCAGGTTTATATTTTTCGATCATATCAGAGGTGCGTTCATACAATAGAGCCATCTGATATGCAAAGTTTGTTTTTTTGCAATTTTCTTTTAATGTTTTACCAACACCCATATTAAAATCTGGAAGCCTTACCCCTAATTCATCATAAAAGACACCATCAAGTTCATAATCAAAATGTTGCCCAGTGTGCATGAATATATGCTCGTAATTGTGCTCAGATTGGCCCTTATCGAGCATTTTTATAAGTTTAAACATTCTAATAAGATCTGGTCTAATACCGAGTAGGGTGACTAATTTAAATTTTTTCATATTATTTATCTAATATTTTTTCTATTGGGTATTTGTATCTAAACGGTTTTCTAGCAATTTTTTTTCTTAATGGTTCGATAATGTTTTTTATTTCTTCAGGAGTTCTGTGACCACTTTTAATTAGGGTATACATAATATTGTAAAAACTAGAAGGATTCCAATCAGTAATATCTTTTTGATGGAAATGATTTTCTATGTCTTTCAAATCTTGGTTAATTGAAAATTCGGTAAATTTCTTATCTTGATTATCTTTAGATGTTTTTAATTTGTCTAATTGTCCTTCTTCTAATTTAATCATATAAAAAATTTCAACTATATTTTGAAGATTTTCTTGATCTGCACCGGTTAAGATTATATTTTCTGGTTTAATGTCAAGTCCTAGTTTGTTTTTTAATCTGTCGGCAATTGCTTCTTCTGGTTTCTCACCTGGTTTTAGAGAACCACCAAATACTGCAAATTTACCTTCCAACTCTGTGACTCCTGTTCGTTCCTCAGTAACTATTTTACCGTCAGGGGATATTAACGTTGCTGAAACAGCAAGGGGTCGAATTGGGTTTTCTGCATGATCTTCTCTGTGGGCAAATGATGACGATAAATATGAATAGTAATCAGTATTTGAAGTTCGGAGTTTAAGATTACCATCTTTAATATTAAATGTATCAACATTAGCAAGTTGACCGTTAAAAGGTTGTAGCTCGCTCTTATCGTCGATTGCTTCTTTAAGTTTTTCTAAAAGTTCTTGAGCTTCAGGAGATAGGGGGGTTGTCTCATCTGTATGGCTAATTTCTGTATTATTAATATTGGCACCAAATTCAATTATTGGTGTTGCAGGTTCAGTAAAGAATTTTGTTATATCATTTTTTTCTGAATAAGCTAATATTCTTTTTATTTCTCCTTTTGTTTTTCTAAATATATTATATTCAAATTCTTCGTGAGGTATACCAATTACTTCAAACTCATTATTTGTATCAAGGTTTTTATCTGCTGTTCTAGCAACTCTGGGTACGTGGTAACTATTAGTGACAAAAGTTAAATGTTTGGTATTTTTGTATCTGTCATCAATGTTCATTTTCTCGAATTGTGTTTTCGTATTACCAATTCCTCGGTCACCACAGTTAAGTTGCTGAGTGTGTTCTAGGGGAAAATTTTCTTCTTGAGCAATTTCTACCATGGCTGGCAATTGTTCTGTTTCACCGTTAAGTATGAGCGGGGGACCATTTTCAATAATGTCTGACGCAGTTAGTTCTTCGATTGAGATGCCTGATTTATTTGAGGCTATTTGTTTAATGATATCGATAGAATATTTTACTCGTGCAATATTTTCTGAAGTTTTTTCTAAGATTTCACCATTCTCTTGGAATTCTGGAGGTGCAGATAAAGCAACGACACCTTCTGTTTGTTCAGGAGGTGCGTATTCAAATTCATTTAATCTGTCACGAAATTCATTAATTAACCTTCGTCTATTCTTTGCGTTTTCATCCCAATGTTCTGGAATTGGTCTATGTTCTGCTCGAGATCTCATATGGTTTATAATTCATTTATCATTTCATCAAATGAAGGAATATTTAGTTTATCACATACATCATGAATAGTTCGTAAACGACGATCAACTGCAGACGGGGTTGCTTCCTCTATTGTAACATTAACTTTGAATTTAGTTTTGAATTTTTCTACCATTTCCAGTTTTGTAACATCGTTAGAGAAAATATGAAACATTCCATTTTTTGGGTAGTTGTTTCGATTATTAATTATTTTGTCACATATTTTACCAAATTGTTTTGTGGTAATACCATTCCAAAGGTGCGTGCTAAAGCCTTTAATTGTTTCTCCCTCTTGTTTTTTAAACCATGCAATTAATGATACGTAGCCCGCGATTTCATGCCCTATGATTGAAGTTCTTAATACTAGAGAGTCTTTATATGGTTCACCTAGACTTTTTGATAGGCCATATAAATCATTAGAGGTTTTTTGTGAGTTTTCATCATAAGGTGCTTTTTCAGTTCCATTATAAGCACAGTCGGTAGTTATTTGTATTAATTTTTCTTTGTAATGACTACTTAATATATGCGGTAGTGCTCCATTTATGAATAGGGTCGTGGTTGGATTATCTGTACTATAGGGTTTTATAATTCCAGCACAATTAATAAAAGTATCAATTTCTCCAATTTCTTTGATTAATTTTGCTGTATGTGGTCCAAAAGTTCCTTCATTAAAACCTTCTAAATAGTCCTGATAGATATCGTTTAGATCAAAAATAACTTGTTTGTGTTTTGAAGTTCCTCCATAAGCCTTTTCTAATGCTTTAAGTTTTTCTTTGCTTCTATAAATTAAGATAAGTTCATATTTGTCCTTTAGTTCATTATAGACTGCGCTACCAAGCATACCCGTTGGAGCAGTAATGGCTATTTTTTTCATATTTTTTATTTAATTAGTTTGATCTATCTTCCTTTAACTTCCCAAACATCTCCCCACTTATATGGATCAAATCTTTTATCGTCGTTAATTGATTCTTCAAAAGAGGATGTTGATCCGCAAATAAGTGTTGTATTGTCCTCAAGTGATACCCATCCATTTGCATAACCTGGAGGTATGATAACTAAATTTGGTCTTCTTGATGAGCTGATAAATGTATATTGGTCTTTTTTATTTTTTGGATTAATTGCTACAAATTTTGCGGCACCATTAACTATCATAAAATATTTCCACTCTATTTTGTGGAAATGAAATCCTCTAACTACTCCTTTGCCATAATTATAGACATAATATAGTCTTTTTATAGCCAACCCTTTTTTATCTGGGAGGCTATTTGTTTCGTTCAAAAAAGGTATAAAAGTGCCTCTATCATCAGATCGTGCGTTAATTTCTTGGATGTATGGTTTTGTCATAATATTATTGTTTAATGTTATTATTTTCGTAATCTTCAAGAATTGTAGTCATTCTTTTTACATTTGAATAAAATTCATTTTCCAAATTTACCACACGATTTTCGTTAACTAAATCTTTAACTTGTTTTATTCCATGTAGAAGTGTCCTTTCTGTAGTTTTGGGAATAACCTTATCCTTAAGAGCTTTTGATTGATCAGCATTATAATTTCTATTGTCTTGGAATTTTTCTTCTGTGGTTTCTATTTTGCATCCAGTTTCTTCTTGGATGCGTTTTGCTAAATCAACGATCGTTGTATTCTCTGTTGCAATATTATAAATTCCTTTTACATCTCTATCAAGGTTATCGACTAAAAATTGTGCAATATCATTTACGTGAACAAATGGTCTCCACTGTGAGCCACCAAATACAGTTAGGGCACCTTTTTTAATTGCGTTCATGGTCATGATATTTACTGCTAAATCCATACGTATTCTTGAATATGTGTCAGATATTCCAAAAGCAGTACCGAGTCTAAAAATTAATGCATCTTTATCTTTGAGAAAATTTTCAGAATTTAATTTTGTCTGAGCATAAGCTGATAAAGGATTTGTTTTTGACGATTCATTGACCGGGTCATCACTAGCTCCATAGACAGAGCAAGTTGAAGTAAATAAAATCCTTCCATCAAAATTGTTGGATATCCATTCAACGGAATCTTGATTAATTTCTTTGGTAAGTTGAGGGTTTAGTTGGCAGGCTGGATCTCCAACAAGACCAGCTAACCAAATAACATGAGAATAATTAGGTAATATTTGTTTTAATTTGGAATGGTCTCTAATATCCCCATAAATAAATTCTACGGGTTTTAAATAATGGTTTTCATAAGTAAGATTGTCATAAACAGAAAATGGTATTTTTCTCTTCATTAATTCTTCAGTAGTGCCTCCACCAATATAACCTGCCCCACCAACAACTAGTACTTTTAGTTTCATATTGCTCTTTTTTACTTGTTAAAAAAATCTTTATTTTAAAATAAAGTTAATTAAATTATATATTATTCAGTGTATTTGTCAATTTCTTTGCGTTTTTTATGGCATCATGATTTTGGTAGAAAGTTTTGTTAGCATTATTGATTATAGTATTTGAATATTTAATATCTGTTAATAGTTTGATTATTCCTTCTTGTAGATTATCTATGTTGTTATTATCAATTACTAGACCAAATTTATTCTCTTTTGCATACTTACTGACGTAGGCATACTTAGGAGCATGAATAAGGATTGGTTTACCAGAAATAAGATATTCTGTCAGTTTTCCAGGCGTTGCCGTTCGAATAATTTCTGGACTAGGTGTATTCCAAGCAAGTGGTAAAAATAATATATCAGCTGAAAGTTGAATTTTTGCGATTTCAGATGGGTGAGCAATCCCTAGAAAAATATTCTTTTGATCCTTAGTAGTCTCTTTAATTATATCTGGGGTTTTTAAAGAATATAAATATAATTCAATTTTAATATTCTGTATTTTTTTTACAGCTTCTATTAAGTTTAAGACACTTTGTTCTTGTGGCCAGTAAATGTGACCAGTGAAGATAATTTTAAATGGTGGTTTTGGTTTGTATAACTCTTTGACTCGAGTATAAGATTTTGAAAAAATTGAATTATATATTATTTCAGTTGGGAGAATTCCATATCTTTTTTTATATAGATCATCTGTTCCTTGGTTAGTAAAAAATATTTTTTTTGCATTGCGTACTATTATTGGTTCTGCAAATTTGGATAAAAGATTTATCGATGGGAGAAAGTTATTGCCATAATAAATGTCAAAAAAATATAAAGTATAAGGTTTTTTTGTTAGAATATGAATTAGGTAGGTAGATATCATTGCTAGGCCATCACCTGATGTTGCAATTAAAATCTCTGTTTTTTCTTTTCTTATTGTTTTAATCCCTTGGTAGGTGATTATAATGATCTGATAAAAAAAAATGATTAAATTATATATTCCTTTAAAGTTAAGTAGTTGTTTAATTTTTAAAATTTGATTATTTTTTTTATCCTTATTATTTTGATTAATTACATTAATTTGTCTTTTATTGTGAATATTGTTAACGCAATCTGCACATTTATAATTATTTTTTTTCGGTTGATCGTAGTAGTAATACCTACATGGTAACCAATCAGAACTATTATGCATAACAGATGTGATAATTCTGTAACTAGTTAAAATACTATAGGAGTCACTATGAAATTGTGAAAAAATAGTAGATAGGTTTACTGATCCGCCAGTCATTGGAGGGGCCCAAGTAGTGACTAATAATATTTTTTTTATTTTATTTAGTTCTTCCATTTTTGTATAATTCTATTAATTTTTTTGTTATTGATTCTAAATCAAATTCTCGTGATTTTTTTAATGCTGATTCACTCATTTTATTTATCAATTTGGGTTGATCAATAAACAATTGTATTTTTTCAGTTAACTCTTTTTGACTATTAGGGCTAATGATAAAGCCTTCAATTGAGTTAGTGATATATTCAGAAATTCCGGTGTTAGTAGTGCATATAATTGGTTTACCGAATGCCATACCTTCTAAACATACCATTGAAAAGCTCTCACTAATACTAGGTTGAACTACTATATCTGCACAATTGAAATAAGATGGCATTTCTTTAGGAAAAATGTCTCCTAGTAAGAGTACTATTTTTGTTAAGTTTTCTTTTTTTATAATTTTTTTTAATTCCTTTTCTTGGGGGCCTGAACCGATTACCAGGATTACGAAATTTCTATAGCCATTTTTTTTTAAAGAAATTGCCGAATTTATCAATAATATCGGTTTTTTTAAATTTATTAAAAAACCCGCAAAGAGAAAAACAATTTTATTTTTTATTATTCTACTTATTTCAATTGGTAAGGAGTTTATATTTTTTTTTGTGTAGCCATTGGGAATAATATTAAATAGCTTATTTATTTTATTTTTATAACTTTTAATTACTAGGTTTGATACTGTTATTAGATGTGTAGTTTGATCCACATTATAAAGTATTTTTTTTATTGTTGTATCATCATACATTTTAATATGATAATCGTATAATGAATGTATTGTAAGAAATGAAGGTATTTGAAGTTCTTTTCCAATTTTAGAAGCTTCATCTCCAATTAACACCTCATGGCCATGAACTAGTTTAAAATTAAACTTCTTGTGTAATTTTTTGGATTCCTTAAGTATATTTTTTGAAATTTTGTTTTTAATAATTCTGTTTTTATATTTTATATTTAATGATTTAGTAATACTTAAGATTAATAAAATAATTGAAAAATATTTTATATAATGAATATGAATACCATTAATCTTTTGATAATTTTTTATGGGTTTTTTTAATTCTTTTTTTAGGGATATAAAATAGGGTACTACGACAAAGATATTATAGTAATTGCTCAAAGCTTTAATTTGGTCTTTAATAAAAATACCTGAATATGAAGCTGACCCAGGGGTAGTATATAATCCAGTAACTATTAATATATTTTTTTTGTTATTCATCTAATATATAGTTTAAAATCATTAGTATTTTGGTAGAGTTGATAATTTTATCTGCGCAATTTTTATTAAATAATATTTTATAAGAAAAAGTATATTAGATTCGATTAGTTTTTTTGTCTTTAAATATTTTTTTATACCAATTAATTGTTTTTTTTAGTCCTTCTTCAACATCTACTATTGGTGAATAGTTTATCAATTTTTTTGCTTTTGAAATGTCAGCTAATGAATTTTTAACGTCACCAATTCGTGGTGGATTTAATTTCGGACTAATTTTAGTATTAAGAATTGAATTAATAAGGTTAATAAGCTGAAGTAATGAAATACTTTGTGAACAGGCAATATTAATTATTTCTCCATTTTTAACTTTTGAATTCATGGCTAAAATATTTGCCTCAATATTATTTCTTACGTATGTAAAATCACGACTTTGCGTACCGTCGCCAAAAATTTGTGGCTGTTCACCTTTGAGTATAGCTTTTATAAACAGAGGAATAACAGCGGCATATTCTGAATTTGGATTTTGACGCGGACCAAAAACATTAAAATATCTTAAAGTTATAGTAGGTAAGTCATAAATATGGGAAAAAACTTTAACATAATATTCGGCACTAATTTTTGAAACAGCATAGGGTGAGAGAGGTTGGGGTTCCATTATTTCCTTTTTCTTAACAACTTTTTGTGAAGCAGAATTTTCACGGTTACCATAAACTGAGGAGGAGGAGGCAAAAACAACTTTTTTAATATCCTGGTTTTTAGCAGCAATTAGTACGTTTAAAGTGCCTGTAGTATTTGACGTATGTGTATTGTAAGGATCCTTAATAGAGCGAGGTACTGATCCAAGAGCAGCCTGATGGAGGACAGCATCATATCCGGTAAATTGTTTTTCTAATAAATCAAGTGAACGAATATCTCCTTTTACGAATTCAATTTCGTCTTTTACTGGGTCCAGATTTTTTAATAAACCTCCTGATAAATTATCAATAACTTTAACTTGATAACCTCTCTTAATGAGTTCAATCGTTAAATTTGATCCTATAAATCCTGCACCCCCTGTAACAATTATTTTTTTCATAAACTTAATTTAATATTAATTTGTATTAACTAATTTTTTTATTAACTCCTTAATTATTTTACTGTTTAACTGTTTATCGAATTTATTTTTGGCTAACGTTAAATTTGAGTTAATAATATGTTCAATTTGTTTTTTATATTGATTATTAAAAATTTTATTGATTAAATTTGCCAACTGATCGACATCCTTTGGTTTAACTAAAAAACCGTTAATTTGATCTTTTATTATTTCTCTGATTTGGGGAATATCACCCATAATTACTAGTGTGCCACAAGCCATTGCTTCTGCCATTACATTCGGAAATGAATCATTGGATGAAATTGAAACCATTATGTCAGAGGCAGCATAATACCAAGGCATATCTTCGCTTTTAACTTGTAATATCCAATTAAAGTTTTGTTCAAAACCTTTTTCTGAAATTACTTTTTTTATTTTTTCTGTATGCTCCATGCCTACTTTTGATAAAATCAGTATTAATATATTTGGATTTTTTGGGAGAATTTTGAAGATAGCTTTTAAAAAAATATCAAAATTTAAGTAATCAGCAATTCCACGAGGCCATAATATAACCTGTTTTTTAGAAATGTTTAATTTCTTTCTGGCTTCTTGTTTTGAACGGGGATAAAAAACATTAAGATCTACTCCAGGATATCGGATTAGATGAATTTTTTTTAATTCAGCTCCATATGTCCTGGCTTTTTCTAATGCGGTTTGAGAATTCACTGTAATTGATTTTGCTCGCTTTACTGCATGTTTAACAATTTTTTTCTTCAATAACCTGTCAATACCATTCCATTTTGCCCACCATGTAATGTCGCCATTCCAAAATGTTATTACAATAGGTAAAGATTTTGGTAAACAAAAAGCTAAATAAGATGGGTAAAGTACGGTTTGTAAAAAAATAATATTAGGTTGGAAATCCTTTACTGCGTTTTGCAATATTTTTCTATCTCGTAAAAATATAGATATGTCATATAAAGTATCTGCAGATATCTCATCTAGAAGGTGAGTTTTTATTATAAGTTTTTTTAAAAAAGAATATATGTACATAATAAATTTTTTTATTCCGGTTCGTATTCTTTTTAAATATATTTGTTCAGATTTTGATACAATTTTACTTGTTTTATTTAAAGAATGTTCAATTATTTTGGCATTTGTTAAAGCATAAAATCGGACATTCGGAATTTTATATGGGAAAGTCGAAGCTAGAGCCACTTCAAAATTTGGATCTTCCGCAAAAATGCTAATACGTCGATAAGCATGGATTGAATAGCCCCACGCGAGAAAAAAAATTTTAATTCGTTTATTAGAATCTTGTAGATTTTTCATAGTTATTTTCTAAATTTCTTGAATCCAAAATTTTAACATAATTGAAAGCCATGGTTTTTGTCAACTAATTCGAGCTACTTTCTGTTACATTATAATAAATCTTGTCAATATTAAACTAGGTCCAACATGCATCTTCACCTAAACAAGATATTATTTTTGCATTTGAATAAATCATTTTAATATTTCCCAACTACAGGGGTGTAAAATTACTCCATTAAAATTTGATCTTATATGTTCACCATTATTTCCAGTTTGTTCAATAATTAATTCAGCTGCATCTGGAATCCAATCGATTACTCCTAGTCCATTTGCACCAAAATCGATAAAGTAACTACCTGGAGGAAAATAATTATTTTTAAAATCAATCTTAAAGCTTACTTCCCCTTTATTGAATTTACTTGGTAGATTTGTGTCGGATGTATGAATGTTAAATAAAGAAATACCTAGCTGGTTTACTATTCTAAAACTTAGGTTTAATTCAGTGATATCTTTTTGTATTTCTGCAGTTAAAACCATACTAAATTTTTCGTAAAGTTTAATTGAATTTGTGATTTCTTTTTGTGAATTAATGAATTTTACACTTTTCCATTTAAACATACTATTTGGTAATGAATTTTTTCTAAGAGCAGGGTTTGATAGATTAAATTTTCCTGAAGTATTAGAATTTTTATTTTTTAAGTATTCTTCTATTACTTTATTTGTTTTCCCATCAATTTGTATTTTTCCATTATTAATTAATATTGATCTATCACATAATGATGAGATTGCATTCATATTATGACTTACAAATATTATCGTTCTTCCTTTATTTGCAACTGATTCCATTTTACCTAGGCATTTTTTTTGAAATTCTATATCACCAACAGCTAAAACTTCATCAACTATTAATATTTCTGGTTCCAAGTGCGCAGCTACGGAAAATGCTAAACGAACAAACATACCACTTGAGTATCTTTTTACAGGAGTATCAAGGAAATTACCGATTTCAGAAAATTCTACTATCTCATCAAATTTTTCTTTGATTTCCAATCTTTTCATTCCTAAAATCGCTCCATTTAGGAAAATATTTTCCCGTCCAGTTAGCTCAGGATGAAAACCAGTCCCTACTTCAAGAAGACTTGCAACTCTACCGTTTAATTCTATTTTTCCAGTAGTTGGATGTGTTATTTGGGATAGTATTTTTAGGAGTGTACTCTTTCCTGCACCATTTTTACCAATTATTCCAATTCTCTCACCTTTGTTAATTGAAAAGTTAATATTTTTAAGTGCCCAAAATATTTCTTTGGATTGTTTTGCCTTTTTTTTGGTTAAAATCTCAAATGGTTTTTTAATAAATTCAGTTACTTTATCTCTCATGGTATCATAATTAGCATTATGAGAAATAATGTATGATTTGGAAATATTTTCTACTTTTATTATTGGCTCTTGTTGATTCATATATTTAGGCTATATCTGCAAATACTTTCTCGGTTTTTCTAAAATAAAATATTCCAAGAATAAATAAAGCTATAGCTATGATAGTTGATATTCCTAGGAGTTCATAATTAATTGGTTGATTGCCAATTAAACCGGCTCTTGCTGTCTCGATGATGCCGGTCATAGGATTTAAAGCAAGAATCCATTGGTATTTTTCTGGTATTAGTGTTGTTGGGTATATTACAGGTGTAACAAAAAAAAGTGTCTGTATGAAAAATGGTAAAGCTTCTCTAATATCTCTATATCTGACATTAATTGCTGCCAAGAAACTTCCTAAACCTGAAGCTGAAAGTAAAGATAGAATTATTAATAATGGTAAAAGGAGTAGACCCTCTAAAGTTGGTGTGTATTGATAATATAGCATTAGACCAGCATATACTAAAAATGAAATTAGTAATTCTATTAATGGTGTAATAGAAGCTGAAAAGGGAAGTATGAGTCTAGGGAAATATATTTTTTTTATTACATTTTCATTTTCGACTAAAGAGTTACTTGATTTTGTTAAAGATGTAGAGAAATAATTCCAAAATAATAATCCTGAAAAAGCAAAGATTGGGTATGGTATACCGTCTGACGGAACTCCAATCAAATTACCAAAAAATAAAGAAAATACAACCATTAGCATGATAGGCTGAATTAGAGCCCAAATTATACCAATGGCAGTTTGCTTGTATCTTACTTTAATGTCCCTCCAGCTGAAAATATAAAAAAGTTCTTTAAATAGCCAAAGTTCTTTAAAGTTTATTCCAACCCAACCTTTTTTTGGTTTAATAATTGTTTTATGAGTATTTTCTTGCATAAATACTGAAAATAATGTTACTTTGTGATTATAATATAAAATACTCATTAATATTAATAGAGTATTTTAGTAGTTATTATTATAACTTTTCGGGATTATAATAACAAGTTTAATGAATTTTGAAAAGGGGTAGTTTGTGCTATAATTTATGTTAATAATATGGATATATCTACATTTCTTAAAAAAAATATGCATATACTCATTCTTGCATTTGTAGGGATTGTATTTGTAATAATTTATTCATGGCTATATTCAGGTATTGAACCAAAATTCTCTTCACCAGACGAAACGGCGAATTATTTTTTTACAAATTTATTTGCTAACGAGAGTCAGCTAAAATATTATGAACCATTAAATCAATTAGTGGATGGGGTAGTGATGCCTAGAAGTATGGGATTTGTAGATGGATATACGGTGCCAAGTAGTTTCTTAGGAATGATAATAATATTTGGTTTGATTGCAAAAGTTTTAGGTACGGGAATAATTTTGTTATTAACTCCGATATTTTCAGTAATTGGAGTTATATTTTTTTATTTATTATTAAAGAATATTTTTACAAAAAATATTGCATTTATTTCTTCATTATTATTATTTTTTTTACCAACATATTGGTTGTATAGTTCAAGAGGGATGTTTCATAATATCTTATTTATTTCTTTATTAATTATAGGTTTTTATTATTTGGTATTGCTTTTGAGAGGCAAAGCAAGTAATAAAAAAATGATATTATTTTCATCTTTAAGTGGATTTTTTCTAGGACTCTCAATAATTACTAGGATGTCTGAGATTGTATGGGTTGGTTTGATCGTATTAGTTTTATTAGTATATAAAAGGAATAAGTTAGATTGGAAGTTGATTGTTTCTTTTTTGGTCCCAGTAGTTTTACTTTTAGGTACATTAATAACTATTAATTATCAAATATATGGAGGACCTTTGCCTGCAACGTATTCTTCACAATTAGTTGAATCGTCGGTAACTGCCTCATCATCAAGTAATTTGATAAAAACTATAGGAAATTTAATATTTCCATTTGGATTAAATTTTGAACTTATTGGCAAGGCGCTACATCAATATTTGGTGCTTATATTTCCTTGGTATTCTATTTTACTATTAACCAGTATTATTTGGTTTTGTAAAAATGTTATTTTCAGTAAGGTTAGTAAAATATTTCCAGAAGTAAAGAAGTTTGCTAATGATGTACCAAAAAAGATTATAATATATTTTTTAACTTTTTTAATAATGTCAGTATGGCTGATACTATATTATGGATCATTTGAATTTTACGAATATATTGACAAAACAAAAATTATTTTTAGTTCCTCGTATTTAAGATATTGGCTACCTATATATATTTTTGGCATTCCATTATTAGTTATGGGAGTAGTTAATATTGCAAGTCTATTTAAGTCTAAAAGAGCTGCTAAGTTAGTCACTTTTTTGTTAATTATAGGTTTTGTCTATTTTTCTTTAGCTACTACAATAGTAGATCCTTTGCATGGTATTAGTCAGGTAAAGCGAAATAATATAAGAAGTTTGGAAATTTCAACTGAAATTAACGATATAACTTCTACTGATTCAATTATTATATCTGGCTTTGCTGACAAAGTATTTTTCCCTGAAAGAAAAGTAGTTGTTGAGCTTCCAGGCGATGCTAGAAATAAAGCAAAGGTATTATCAGTATTGTTAGACAATACTACAGTTTATTATTATCATAGTATGCTTGATAATGACTCTGTGAAAACGATTGAAGAATTAAAAAAACTAAATGTAAGGTTCAACAAAATTAATCAATTTGAGGATGATTATACCATTCTATATCAGTTGCAATAGGCTTTATTTTTATGTATAGTAATAACTATTATATATTAGAGAATGAAACAAAATTATATAAAAAAAAGTAATAAATTAGTATCATTTATAAAACTCATTATATGGATTGTCCCAGTAATCATTTTTGCGTTTATTATAAACAGTAATTTTGCTCCATTAGGAATTTTGGATATCGAATATAACGTAAATGAAGATTCTAATTTGGTTAGGAATTTTGCAAATAAAGAGCCCGATAAATTAATTGGAACTATCAATCCAGCAACTAATAATGATTATTATCAACTGATTACTACAACGCCAGTATATTTTGATGTAAATGTACCTCGTGCATTCACCAAGGCTACAGTAACAATGAAGTATCAAAATATTGATCAACAGCCTGAAATATCATTAGGTGTTAAGCAAGCGAATAAAGCATATTATTATAAAGATATGGCTTTTTTTAATGAATCATTAGAAAATCTCAGTGATCATTGGAATAAAATTGATGATGCAGATGCAACATTGTGGCAAAAGGATGTAGATTATTACAATGCCAAACAATCAGAAATAGATATTTTGGACGAATTGAAAGAGGGAGAAATGCTAAAATTGAATAATGAATTTCCAGATGAGTTCAAATCAACACTAGATAAGCAGAATTTTGATAATAAGGAGGATCTAATTTTGAAAGAGTATAAAGATAAAGTAAAAGTAGCTATCGATGAAGTGAAAGATAAAAAAAATAATTCATTAGAATATTTATCAATAAATGATTTTTTCAGTAATTTTCCCGAACCAACGAAAGTATTAAAGTTTAATTACGATTTAGATTCTTTTCTAGAGATCCCTGGATATGAGCAGAGCAATAAGGTTTTGGAAATAAATAAAAGTTTAAGAGGTAGTCATGAGATATATACTTACATAGGGAGTGGTGAAGATCTAAATTTTATTTTTACACTACAGGATAGCAATAGGCATAATGGTGAAGATGTATTAAATGTAAAGGTATATAACAGTAAAAACGAATTAATTGAAGAAGTATCAGCTCCTGATGATGGAGAAATACATGCTACAGGGAAAATTTTACCAGAGAGAAGGCACCAACTATTAATTGAAGATTTGTCATTTGGGACATACAGATTAATCTTAAATATTCCAGATGATGATATATTTATCAAGAAAATCGAAACTCATCAACATCTGGTAATGTTTAAAAAAAATATATATCTTACTGATAATATTGAATATAAAGGGATTATAAATGAAGATAATATTTCTCCAACAACACTTTATACGAATAGTAGTTATGTGAAAGCTAGAACATCTCATGACAATGGGTTGCAGGTTTTAAGGGTAGGTAGTAATAATCTAAGATTGGAAGATAAACATATTTTGAATGAGATAAAAACTTTAGGGGGGATAGTACCAATTGTTTCGCCGAAAAATGATATATATATAGAAGGAGATGGTTTTTTTGCATTTACTAAGGAACAGTTATTTGATCCAAATTTTAGTTCAGTAAAAAATGTTGATCAAGTGGAAAATATTAATGAATTTGATTTTATCCTTTCAAAATATCCAAAAGTTGAATTTGAAAGTAATTGGCAAATAGCTAGTGCATCAGTTGAAGCTCCCTACTTATTCATAAATGAAGGTAAAGATAAAATAATAAATTTCATGATTGATTTACCGGGGTTACCTGAGAATGATCGACAGCTCAAAATAAATCAAATTAATATTAGGTTTGAAAAAGATCCAATAACTTTTTCGAGAGTATTGACGAAAATTAGACAATTTTTTAGCAATATTAAAGCAAAGTTTTAAAAATGTTATTACCAAAAAACAACGAAGATAGAAATAATATCATTCAGGGGGTGAAAGAAATCGTTAATGAAATTTTTAAAGTATCATTAATAAGTTATTTTTTATTTTTGTTAATAGAATCTGCTAATCCTGGTTTTGTAGAGGGTTATTTTAATTTAACTATATTGATATACGTAGTAATTTGTACAGGGTTAATATCTTTAATATTTAAAGAAGAAGACATAGAAATTGTTAATACGAAATATAAAGTATCTGACTGGTTAATGATTATATTTATTGGAATTTGTGCTATGATATTTATCTATTTCCAGATTGAGGATTTAGGAAATTTGTCATATTATATATCTATCTTAGCTGGCATAATAATAATTTTAGTATCATTTTTCTTACTTAACGATAATGATATTGAAGATAAATAATAATTTTTAAATAATAAGTAAATAATATATATGCAAAACGACGTAAAAAATATAAACTTAGCATCTCATGGAGTTAAGAGAATCGAATGGGCAGATAATGATATGCCGGTTCTTAGAAATGTACGAGCTAAGTTTGCTAAGAATAAACCATTTAAAGGGCAAAAAATGTCTGCCTGTCTTCATGTGACTGCCGAAACTGCTAATTTAGTTAGAGCACTTAAAGCTGGTGGAGCTGATATATTATTAGTTGCTTCTAATCCTTTATCTACTCAAGATGATGTGGCTGCTGCTTTGGTAAAATATTATAAAATACCAGTTTTGGCTATTCGTGGTGAAGATAAAGCTACATATTATAAACATCTTAATGCTGCTTTGGTTCGTAAACCAGTTATTACTATGGATGACGGTGCAGACCTTATTTCACTTTTACATAATAAATATAAAGCTTGGGCACCAAAGGTCATGGGTTCTATGGAAGAGACTACAACTGGCGTTATTCGTCTCAAGGCTATGGAAAAAGCTGGTAAATTGGAATTACCAGTAATTGCTGTTAACGATGCTCAAACCAAAAATATGTTTGATAATCGCTATGGAACTGGTCAATCTACAGTTGATGGTATAATTAGGGCCACAGATATGTTAATAGCTGGAAAATATATAGTAACTGCTGGTTATGGTTGGTGTGGACGTGGTTTTGCTATGAGGGCTCGTGGTATGGGTGCTAAAGTAATAGTAACTGAAGTTGATAAGATAAAAGCGTTGGAAGCTGCTATGGATGGTTTTGATGTGATGCCAATCAAAGAAGCTGCTAAGATCGGAGATTTGTTTTGTACTTTGACGGGGGATATTCATGTTATCAGACCGGAGCATTTCAAACTTATGAAGGATGGTGCTATGGTTTGCAATTCAGGACATTTTGATATAGAGATTGATGTCAAAGGGTTGAAAAAAATGGCAACTTCAGTAAGAAAAAATGTTCGCAACTTTGTAGATGAATATACGGTTGGTAAAAAAAGAATATTTGTATTGGCTGGTGGTCGACTTATCAATCTAGCAGCCGCTGAGGGTCATCCAGCAAGTGTAATGGATATGAGTTTTTCTACTCAATCTTTGGCTAGTGAATATGTTGCTAAAAATTATAAAAAATTAAACAATAAGGTATATGATGTCCCACAAGATATAGAAGATTATGTAGCTGATTTAAAATTAAAAGCAATGGGTATAAATATTGATAAATTAACTCCTGAGCAAGAAGAATATCTTTCTTCTTGGAATATGGGTACTTAGAACAATGAAAGATCCCTGGAAAAAAATATCGTCTAAAACCGTATATAAAAATCTGTGGGTTAAGGTAGTAGAAGATCAGGTTATTAGACCGGATAAAAAAAAGGGTATATATGGGTGTGTAAAAACTAATAATTCAGTAGCCGTAATTGCTTTGACAAATAAAAAAGAAATATTTTTAATAAAGCAGTGGCGTTATGTTTATCAAAGGCAAACTATTGAATTGCCTTGGGGTGGTATAGAAAAAGGTGAGACCTCTCTAAATGCAGCTAAACGAGAATTAAAAGAAGAAGCAGGTGTAACTGCAAAAAAATGGAAACTGATTAGGAAGCTAGATCTCTATCCAGGAATTTCTACTGAGTCAGTCTATTTATATCTAGCATTCGATTTACGTATTGGAAAAAATCATCCAGAGGGCAATGAAGAAATTGAAGTATTAAAGATGTCACTTGAAAAAGCTCAAATGATGGTGTTGAATAAGAAGATAATAGATTCGATCGCAATTAATGGAATTTATTTTGCAAGTTTCATATAAAAATTAATATTTAAATAATATGAATTTATTAGTTACAGGCGGGGCAGGATTTATAGGTAGTAATTTTATTCATTATTGGATGAAACACCATCCAAAAGATAATATTGTTAATTATGATAAATTAACCTATGCTGGCAATCTTGATAATGTAAAGAAATTTGTAGGGCAAGATAATTATAAATTTATTAAGGCCGATATTTGTGATATAAAAAAAGTAATTGATGCAATGTGTATTAATAAAATCGACACAATAGTCCACTTTGCGGCTCAATCACATGTTGACCGTTCAGTTATGTTGGAGGATAGTAGTAAATTAAATGCTTCAGAATTGTTTACTGCATCGATAGATAATGATTTCGTACTTAATAATGTTTGGGGTACAAATGTCTTATTGAAAGCAGCGGTAGAAGTTTGGGAAGAGTCTGGATTTAAAGGTAAGCATTTTCATCATATATCTACTGATGAAGTATATGGCGCTTTAGCATTAGATGATACAAAGAAGTTTGATGAAAATACGGTTTATGATCCTAGAAGTCCATATTCTGCTTCTAAGGCTGCCTCTGACCATTTAGTTAAGGCGTATCATACTACGTTTGGATTACCTGTAACTATCTCAAATACTTCAAATAATTACGGACCATATCAATATCCCGAGAAATTATTACCAGTAGCGATTACAAATTTAATGAACGATGAGAAAGTACCTATTTACGGTGATGGTAAATATGTGAGAGATTGGTTGTACGTTGATGATCATTGTCGTGGTATTGAACTAATATTGGATAAAGGTAAGGTAGGTGAGACATATTGTATTGGTGGATTGGATGATGACGTAAATAATTTAGAATTGATCAAAAGAATGTTGAAGATAATGGGTAAACCGGATGACATGCTCGAATTTATTAAGGATCGTCCCGGACATGATCGACGTTATGCTATTGATTTCAGCAAGGCAGAAAAAGAACTTGGTTACCGGCCATTACATGATTTGGATACTTATTTAGAAAAAACTATTGAATGGTATAAAGATAATCAGGTATGGTGGAAAAAAATATTAGCCAAGAAAGCTCATCAGGATTATATTAAGAAGCAATATAAAGATCGTAAATAAATTGATTTGACATTTGTAGTAAATGGAGTAAGATTTTTGTTGTAAAAAAAATACATAGATCTTTGAAATATTAAGGAGGGCAATAATGAAAAAAGCCGATTTTTTAGTTATAGGAGCTGGTGTAGTAGGTTGTGCAATTGCAAAGAAAATAAAAGAAGAATTTCCAGGTAGATCCGTTCTCGTGTTAGAAAAGAACGACAAACCTGGTTTGGAAACCAGTCAATTTAATAGTGGTGTTATTCATTCTGGAATTCATTTGAATCCTGATTTTTTGAAAGCTAGGCTAGCTAAAGAGAGCGGTGATTTAATAATAGATTATTGTAAGTTGTATGGAGTTCCGTATCGCCAATCCGGAATGTATATTTTGGTTTCTGGTAAAGACTTTATACATTTAGGTGGTCAGATTAAATCGTTTTTTAGTTTGATGAAAAGAGCAAAAATCCAAGGAATTGATAGGAGGATTTTAACTGGACATCAAATTAAGATGAGCGAGTCATCACTCAAGGCTGTTTTTGGAATTCATCTCAAGCAAGTTTACGTGATTGACCCTGTAAAATTTGTATTGTCTTTGTATGATACATCAGTAACAAATGGGGTAGATTATTCTTTTGGGTCAGAGGTTGTTGGAATTTATACACAAGACAATGAATGGATAATCGAAACTGTTAAGCAATCATATTACGCAAACTGTGTTATTAATGCAGCGGGATTACATGCAGAGGATATTTCTAAGTTAGCGGGGTTGGATTGTCCAATAGTCCACTATTACCGTGGAGAATATTACGAAGTAATTGATTCAAAAAGTCACCTTGTAAACACTTTAGTTTATCCCGTTACAAGGCCTGGTAGTCCTGGTCTTGGAATTCATCTAACTAAGACGTTGGGTGGAAAATTACTATTAGGACCAAATGCTACTTTACTTAGTGGTAATAAGGATGAAAATCGGACTGATCCTAGATTTTTTTGGGAGGCAGTTAGGCCGTTTTTCCCTGAGTTAGAACTAGAAGATATTAGGTGGTCATTTTCTGGTGTTCGTACAAAATTATCATCTGGTACTGGTGAAGCAGATTTTTATATCAAATTGGAGAATACCAAGGTACCTTGGGTTAATCTGGTAGGTATAGAATCACCTGGGCTCACTTCTTCTATGGCAATAGGTAGTTATGTATCGAAAATCCTCAGATTACTTTGAGGATTTTTTTTATTTTGATATAATATCTACTATAAAGAAATAACAAATTTATTATGAAAATTATTATAATTGGAGCAAATGGTATGCTTGGTCAAGAATTAGCTCAGGTTTATGCTGAAAGTAAACCTTTACTTTGGGATATTAAAGAACTTGATATTACTAATAGAGAACAGGTAATGAATAAAATTAGTAAACAAAAGGCGGATATTGTTTTTAATGCAGCTGCATTCAATGATGTAGATGGTGCAGAAGAAAAAGAGGATATTGCTATGAGTGTAAACGGTATTGGACCTGGGAATTTAGCTGAAGCTGTTCAAAGTTACGGAGGTATATTGGTACAATACAGCACGGATTATGTTTTTAAGGGGGATAAGAAAGAAGGATATATTGAAGTTGATCAGCCAGATCCTCAGTCGGTTTATGCTAAGTCAAAACATATGGGTGAAATTCAAGTAGCTAAGCATTGTGATAAGTATTATATTATTAGACTATCCAAATTGTTTGGTAGGCCAGCAATAGCTGAGAATTCGAAAAAAAGTTTTGTTGATATGATGATTGGGTTAGCAAAAGATAAGGACGAACTAAATGTTGTAGATGAAGAATTATCAGCTCCTGCTTACGCTCCTGATCTTGCAAACAGATCTAAAGAAATAGTAGATACTAAACAACCATATGGTATTTATCACGCTTGTAATTCAGGCGTATGTACTTGGTATGATCTAGTCAAAGAGACATTTACGATTAAAGATATAGATGTTAAAGTAAATTCAGTACCAGGAAGTTTTTATCCAAGACCTGCAGCTAGGCCTATGTATTCAATTTTATTAAATACAAAAATGCCAGAGATCAGATCTTGGCAAGAAGCTCTAAAAGAATATTTAACAAACTAGATGGAAATAGAAAAAACAAAATTTAAAGATGCTTTCGTTATCAATCCAAAAGTATTTGGAGATCATCGTGGTTTTTTTGTAGAAACTTATAGAGAAGAGTGGTTTAAGGATATGGGTTTAGAAATTCATTTTGTCCAAGATAATCATTCTAAATCTGCCGAAGTTGATGTATTGCGTGGTTTACATTATCAAGCACCGCCACATGCTCAATCAAAGTTAGTTAGAGTTACTAAGGGATTAGTGTATGATGTGATTGTGGATATTCGAAAAGAGTCTGATACTTATGGACAGTGGCAAGGATTTGAATTAACAGAAAAGAATTTCAAAATATTGTTCGTACCCAAAGGATTTGCTCATGGATTTTGTACACTTGAACCAAATACAGAATTTATGTATAAGGTTGATAATCTTTACAATGCTGAGTCAGAAGGCGGTATCATTTGGAATGATCCTACATTAAATATTGATTGGAAAGTAAAAGAACCAATTCTTTCAGATAAAGATACTGAGTTGGTTGAGTTTAAAAATCTGAAATCACCCTTCTAAATATTAATAAGAATTTTATGAAAGGCATAATATTAGCTGGAGGAAAAGCAACTAGATTACGACCGTTAACAAAAATAACTAGTAAACAATTATTACCGCTTTATAATAAGCCAATGATTTTTTTTCCATTACTTACTTTGATTAATGCTGGAATTAAAGAAATTCTAATTATTATTGCTCCTGATTACGCTGGACATTTTTTACACTTACTGGGGTCGGGTAAGGAATTTGGGGCAAAATTTACTTACGAAATACAAGAAGAACCACGTGGTCTAGCTGATGCTTTTATAATAGGTGAAGATTTTATGGATAATGAGAGTGTAGCTATGATTTTAGGTGATAATATTTTTGAAGATGAATTGACGGAAGAGATATCAAGCTTTAAGAGTGGAGGGAGAGTATTTGCTAAGAAAGTTCCTGATCCAGAAAGATACGGGGTAGTTAAATTTGATGAAAATAAAAAAGTATTAGAAATTGTAGAAAAACCAACAGAATGGATTAGTGATTATGCGGTACCAGGACTTTATATTTATGATAACAAAGTAAGTAAAATAGCCAAAAGTATTAAACCTTCTGAGAGAGGTGAGATTGAAATTACTGATATTAACAATGAATACATTAAACTAGGTGAGTTGGATGTTAGGAATATAGATGGGGAATGGTTCGATGCTGGCACTTTTGATTCATTGCTAGAAGCAAGTAATTTTGTTGCTAAGCATAAGCGGTTAAGTAAATCAATTTAAGAGAATAGGAAACAGCTAATAATTTATAGGTTGTTTTATTATTGAATAAAAATTGTCATTTCGAATATAGAGAGAAATCTTTATAACATTTGAAACTATAACTATCTTTATTAAGATCTCTCCATTTCTGTCGAGATGACAGAGGTATAGTATTTATATAACTTTGTCATGCTGAGCGAAGTCGAAGCATCTCCTGACCTATGGTCAGGGGACTCTTCACTGTGTTCAGAGTGACAAGAATGAATTATCTAAAATTCTAATTTATATATATCCTTGTCAGTAACAATATAGACGACATTTTCTGAATATTTGCTAGTTATATTGGTAATATTATTAATTCCTAGGGAGTAGGTATTTTTTTGGGTACCTACTGATTGAATAATATTGAGATCTTCATTGTTTGTTGTGTAGAGTGTGTAATATTCATTTAATAACCAATCTGCTTGTGAAATATTTTCAGAAGTTCTTAATATAATTTCTTTGGTCGATTCGTTTTTATCCCAGCACCAAATTTCATGATTATTCGAGAATAGTAATTTGTTATTTATCCATTTTATATTTTCTACTGTTTCGTTAATTTCTTCAAACGAGTTATCAGAAAGGTTGTAAAAATATGCTTTGTTATTTGTTTGATTGATAATGGGTAGATAATCTTCGAATTGATCTAGAAAAAATAGTTTGCTATCATCTGAAATATTTATTGTAGCGAGTTGTTTTTCTTCTTGATCAATTACTTGCAGATTATTATTTTGAAGATTAAAATATTTATCTTCTATACTAAAGACAATATTTTTTTCTGATAATATTTCTGTAACAATATTTTGAAAGATATTAATTCTATGTAGAACATTATGACTAGTTATAAAAATAATATCTTCTTCATTAGTACTCCAATAAATATTATCAATAATGTTATCTAAGATTAGATTAATAAGTAATTCTTTGCTCGTACGTAAGTTTGTTGCAGTATAACCATCTAGAGACGAGTAGTATATTAATCTTTCAGAATTAATGTTCCATTGAATATTGGTAATAACTTGTTCGGTCTTTTTTGTAAATATTGTTTTATTTGCATCTAGGTCAATTATTTCGAACAACCCAGGAGTAGAGATTGCTATCTTATTTTTATCGGGTGAAAAGGAAAAATTATTAATTTTTTCATAAGATAGTAATGGCTTTAAATCATCTTGTTTTTTTAGAAGTTGAACTTTGGGTATTCTTGTTGTTTTTGATTGTTCAATTGAAATATTTTTTACCCAGTCAAAATAACCTTCTTTATAAATTTTTAGATCATAATTATCTTCAATGATTGTATTGTAGTTGGTTGGTGTATTTCCCTTGAGCTTATCGTCATTTAAATAGACTATAGCGTTGTTTGGTTCTGTATCGACTGTAATTGCCCCTACAAGACCTAATTTGTTCGTAGAGCTATTATAACGCCATCCAGATGCATAAAAAATCAATACTATGGCAACTAGTATAAATACTAAAATAGTTATAATAAAATATGTTCTTCTTGCCCAAATATTCATAATTATTATTTAGTATATATTTAAAGGATTACTTTGTCTAGATTTGAAATTAAGTGGTGATTTGCTATAATGTAGGGGATAAATTTTTTATTGTATATAAGCTTATGGCTAAATTTGTAATTCAAGGAGGGAATTCATTGTCTGGTGAGGTTGAAATTAGTGGGGCAAAAAATGCTGCACTTAAGATGATGGCTGCAGCCATATTAACTGATGATGAGGTCGTCCTAACAAACGTTCCAGATATTAGTGATATCAGAACTATGCAAGAAGTTCTTGCTAAACTTGGAGCAAAAGTCGAATTTTCTGACCATGTTATGACAATAAATTGTTCTGGTATTAAGGATGCTCAACCTGATTATGAACTAGTAAAACATATTAGAGCATCGATTGTAATAATTGGACCACTTATAGCTAGGAAGGAGAAAGTTATTATGCCTCAACCAGGTGGTTGTTTGATAGGATCAAGACCTATTGATACGCATACTAAGGCGATTGAGCAGTTTGGTGTTACTGTTTCACTTGAAAAAGATTTATATCATTTTACAAATAAAGGTTTAACTGGAGCAAGTATTGTATTAGAAGAAATGAGTGTTACTGCAACAGAGAATGTATTAATGGCCGCTGTGTTGGCTAAGGGTAATACAGAGATAAGGTTAGCTGCATCTGAACCAGAGATTGCTGATTTAGCAGAGATGTTGAATAAGATGGGAGCAAAGATTACAGGAGCGGGGACTTCAATAATTAAAATTGAAGGAGTTGATAAATTGCATCGTGTCGAGCATCAAGTTCTACCTGATAGGATCGAAGCTGGGACATTCGCAATAGCTGCAGCAGTGAGTCGGGGAGATGTTAGAATCAAAAATATAACCCCTCATCATCTAGATTTTGTTTTACATAAATTTAAACAGGCTAATATAAATTTTGAGATTGAAGATGATAATTCGGTACTTCATATTAAGCCAACTACAATTTTTAACCATATTAATATTGATACAAGGCCATATCCAGGTTACCCAACAGATTTACAGTCTCCGTTATCGATATTGTTAACTCAGGCTAAGGGAACTAGTAAGATGTTTGAAACCATGTTCGAAGGAAGACTTGGGTATATTAGAGAATTAAAAAAGATGGGAGCAGATATTACAGAAATAGATTCACATACGATTATTGTTAATGGACCAACTCCCCTTTATGGTAAAAAAATAACCTCTTTTGATTTACGAGCTGGCGCTACTTTGATCATTGCAGCAATGATTGCTGAAGGTGAATCAGAAATTGATAAGATTGAACTAGTAGATCGAGGCTATGAAAATATTGAACTTAGACTAAATAAATTAGGAGCAAATATTAAAAGAATAAAATAATATGGAGGAAAATAGAAACATTAAATCACATTTTAGTTTTAAGGTAGTAATTTCAGTGGTTATCTTTATTTTTTTAATAGTTTTTAGCTTGATGAGTGGATATTATTTTGGTGTATGGGAGACTACAAAGAAACAAAGTCAGTTTTCATATACAAATATTATACAGACAGTACCTGATTATTTAGCTGATGGTGAGTTTGATGAAAATCTTTTTTGGGAAGTATGGGATAGTGCAAAGAATAATTATGTAAATAAACCTATTGATGACGAGGTTTTATTTTATGGTGCTTTAGAAGGGATAGCTGGGAGTTTAGACGATCCTTATTCTGTTTTTCTTAACCCTGAAGCAACAAGAGAATTTAATAGAGAGCTAAATGGTAGTTTCGAGGGAATTGGAACAGAAATAGGAATAAAGAATAATCAATTGACCATAATATCTCCATTGGATAATTCACCAGCTTCTAAAGCGGGGTTACAAGCAGGAGATGTCGTAATAAAAATTGATGGTGAAGATACATATGAGATGAGTCTAGATTATGCAATAGGTCTTATTAGAGGTACTAAGGGGACCGAGGTAGTCTTAACAGTTTTATCAGAAAATGATGAAATAATTAAAGATATTTCAATTGTTCGAGAAGTTATTACTGTAGAAAGTGTAAGTTGGGAAATTTTGGATAATAAAATTGCTTATATCAAAATCATTCACTTTAATTCTGACACCTATCAAAATTTTACGAATATAGCTAGTGAAATTCTAGTTAATGATATTGATGGTATAATTTTGGATTTAAGAAATAACCCTGGAGGATATTTAGATAGTGCTGTTGATGTTTCTGGAGAATTTCTTGAAGATAAGGTTGTAGTTATAGAGGATTTTGGTACTAATAAAATAGAATATACTTCAAGTGGTAATGCAAAGTTAAAAGATTATAAATCTGCTGTCTTAGTGAATGGTGGTAGTGCTTCTGCCTCAGAAATAGTCGCTGGTGCTTTACAGGATTACAAATATGCAACAATAATTGGAGAACAAACATTTGGCAAGGGATCTGTTCAAGAATTTGAACAATTTGACGATGGTTCTTCATTAAAATTAACTGTTGCAAAATGGTTAACTCCAAATGGAAAAAATATTGATGAATTTGGGATCACCCCAGATATTGAAGTAGAGTTTACTAAAGAAGATTATAATAATGATACTGATCCACAACTAGAAAATGCAATACAATTATTGTCTGAGTAATTATATGCTAAGTAAGCATTTAAAGGTTTATGGGTTGGTTCAAGGAGTTAATTTTAGAAGTAATACGAGAAATACGGCTACCGATCTAGGATTATGTGGAACAATTGTAAATATGTCGGATAAAACTGTTGAAATTGATGTTTTTGGAGATGAAAAAGTAATAAATCAGCTAATTGAATGGATTCAATCAAATCCTGGTTCTGCTAGGATTGATAAAATTGAAATAAAAATATCTTCAAAAAGAAATAGATTTGATGAATTTATCATTTTGTATTAAAATAACAATATGGAAATAATATTAATAACCGATGTAAAAAAACTAGGAGTTAAGGGAAATATAAAGAATGTTTCAGAGGGATATGCTAGAAATTTTTTATTATCAAAGAATTTAGCAATAGTAGCAACTGAAAAATTGAAACAACAATATAAAAGAGATAATTTAAATATTAAGAAAGATGCAGTAAAGAATCAGGAGAAATCAAATAAATTATTAAATCAATTGAAAGATATTAAGATAACCGTGCAGGCTAAGTCAAATGATGAAGGTACTTTATTTAGCGCAGTCACCAAGAAAAATATATTGGATCAATTAAATAAGGTAGCGGCTCAAAAACTAGCTGAGAAAGATATAATAATCAATAACCCAATAAAATCTATCGGCAAACATGATATTGAAATATCTATTGGCGGTAATAATGTTAAACTAACTATTGAAATAAATGACATCAAAAAATTGTAAATACATATTTGTTACAGGAGGAGTTTGTTCCGGATTAGGTAAAGGGATTGCCGCTGCTTCGACAGGAGCAATTTTAAAAGCATGTAATTTTAAAGTTTTTAGTCTAAAATTAGATCCATACCTAAATCTTGATCCAGGGACTATGAATCCTTATCAACATGGTGAAGTTTTTGTACTTGATGATGGCACTGAGACCGATTTGGATCTTGGTCACTACGAACGTTTTATGGACGAGAATCTTAACAAGCTTAGTAATCTAACCACGGGGCAAGTTTATGATGAATTGTTATCAGAAGAACGACAAGGGAAATATTTAGGAAAAACTATTCAAATCATTCCTCATATTACAAATAAAATTAAAGAGAGAATATATCAAGCCGCTGAGATTAGTCAGGCGGATTTTTTGATTATGGAGATCGGTGGTACGGTCGGTGATATTGAAGGAGAACCATTTTTAGAAACAGTTAGACAATTACATAATGAATTAGGTTCAGATAAAGTTATGATTATACATGTAGCTTTGCTACCATATCTAAAAGTTTCTCATGAGCTTAAGACTAAGCCAGTACAAGCTTCTGTTAGAGAGTTAAGAGGTAGAGGAATTCAACCTGATATTATTTTAGCTAGAGCTGATTATCCAGTGAGTAAAGAAAATTTGGAAAAAATTTCTTTATTCTGCGATATACCAATTGAGGCAGTTATTCCAGCTCCTACAATTAAAAGTATTTATGAAGTACCTATAAATTTGGAAAAAAGTAAGATTTCTGAAATTATATTTAAGAAATTTAATATTCGTAAAAGAGTTCCTGATCTTAAACCGTGGAAGAGTTTAGTTAAAAAGATGAAGAATGGTAAAGATCAAAAAACAGTAAATATTGTTATGGTCGGTAAATATACCGAACATGGTGATGCATATATTAGCATTATTGAGTCTCTGAAGGCCGCTGCAGCCGTTAATAATACTAAAATGAAGGTAGAGTGGGTAGTATCGGAAAAACTTGAAAATAAGGATAAAAAAGAGTGGGCAAAGTTGAAAAGTGCTAATGGGATATTGATACCTGGTGGATTTGGTTCACGTGGTACAGAAGGTAAAATATTGGCTGCTAAATATGCTAGAGAAAATAATATACCGTATTTCGGATTATGTTTGGGGATGCAAATCGCAACAATTGAGTTTGCTAGAAATATAGCAAAGATCAAAAATGCTAATAGTACCGAATTTGATATAAAGACAGAAAATCCAGTTATTCATATCATGCCAGAGCAAGAGAAAAAGATGCTCTCAAATGATTATGGTGCTAGCATGAGACTTGGGAGTTGGCCATGTAAATTAGTAAAAGGCACGATTAGTTATAAAAGTTACAATAAAGATAAAATTGATGAACGTCATAGACATCGTTTCGAATTTAATAATAAATATCGTGAGCAACTTGAAAATGAAGGTCTGAAAATAGCTGGAACCAGTCCTGATGGTTTATTAGTAGAGATAGTAGAGATTCCATCTCATCCATGGTTTGTAGCTGTCCAATTTCATCCAGAATTTAAGTCACGTCCATTAAGACCACATCCGTTATTCAGAGATTTTGTAAAGGCTTGTGTGAATCACAATAAATAATAATTAAAATAAAAACAACCAATGTTATCTAGAGGTTGTTTTTTTTATAATTATTTTGTTGGGATTATACTTACGAAGGTAGCTAATTTTAGTTGTCCGTTGAATCTTCGAATTTTTTTCTTTTTGAAAGATACTTTTCCTTCTGTTGTGGCAAAGAGAGTGTCATCTTTTCCTCGCTTAACATTACTTCCAGCACGAAATTTCGTACCTCGTTGTCGAAGAATAATGTTTCCACTTTTGGCTAATTGTCCGCCAAAAAGTTTGACACCTAATCTTTGGCCTTGACTATCTCTACCTAAGCTAGTTGTTCCCGTTCCTTTTACGTGGGCCATATTTTATATTTAATTGTTAAATAAACTAAGTTAAATTATTATATAGTAATAAGATTTCATTGTCAATATATTTATCTTTATTCAAATAAATTTGGTATTTTAACTACATAGTTTTGATCTTTCTTTTCTGAAATATTAGTAGTTATTTTTTCAAATAATATTAAATTCACTTTTTGTTTTTTTGCAATAATGTCATTTTCATCAATTGGTTTTGGTGAGATGGATGTTAAATACAAATTTTGATAAGTGAAATATCCAACAATAGCAAATATTATAACAATAATGCTATATATTATACTACCTAGGTACTTAGTAGTTAATTTTTTGGTATCAATATTGCTAAAAATATTTTTCATATTATTTTAAGATGAATATATAATTGCTGTAAAAGTTAGTTTAATATTTATTCCATTTTTTGAAAAATTTAGATTATCAAGTATAACATATTGATCAAGTATTTCTAATGTATTTAGGTAGTTCATAATATCATCCCATTGTCCATTTAACGTAATGCCAATCATTAGATTTTTATCAATTTGAAAACTTTCGATATTTGTTAATTCAAGGTTTTGTTCGAGATTGTTTTTTCCGGAAATACTTTCTAAGGTATCTACGAAATCTAAAATATCTTCTTGCTCTAGGAATATTAATGAAAGGCTATTGCTATCTTTTTCTATTTTTTTTAAATCAGTTCTAGTTTTATCAATATTTTTTCTCTGCTCTTGATAAATAGCTAGTTGAATTCTTTTATCTTTAATTTCGGTATTTTGTGTTTGGATTTCAGAATAATAGGGATATAGTAAGAACACACAAATTGTTACTACTATTAAGCTTAATGTAGTAGTGAGAATTATGATTTTCTTTTTTGTGCTAAAATTATTTTTTAATTTCATTTGAAATTTTTCCAGTTATTGTAAAATTTATATTTTCTTTTTGGATTAGATTTGAAATTGGCGCTGTAATATCACTAAAATAAATTGATTCTTCCATATTTTTTTGTAGTGCAATAAGATCAGCCCTTAAATTAGCTATTCCACTTATTTGAAAAGTCATTTGAGATTCAGTTTCTAAAATATTTGTGTTAAATTCAAGACTAGAAAAAACCACATCTTCAGGTACTAATTTTTGAAAATTACTTATAAAGGAAGACCATTTAATATATGTGTTTTGAATAGTGTCAACTAGCAATAATTGTGTGTTTAAATCTCTTGTAGATTCTTCAATGGAACTAACGTTGCTTTCTTTTCTTATAGCTAATTCTTTTTCAATTTGCTCGTCTAGAGAAGTTGAATTGCTACGTAATATGACAGCAGAAAATATAAAAACCGTTGAGATGATTAATAGAATACTTATAATTTGTACTAGGAAATGTTTAAGTATAAAATATAATTTAATATTATTTACTTTTTTAATTTCGTTTGGATTTAGTAGGTTTAATGTTGACATTAATTTAATCAAATTTTTTAATTGCTAACCCAATACAGGTAGCAAATGGATAAAAATTTCTTTCTTTTAATTCTTCTTGCCCTTTTAAAATGGTTAAGTTAGTCCAAGGATCTGCAAGGATTGTAGTTTGTTTCAGTTTTGCTTGTAAGTATTCTGTTAATCCTGACGTTTGACTAACGCTACCAGTAAGTAGAGCAGTATTTATTTTACTTTTTGTTGCCATGTATTCATTAAAGTAATTAACATTCTCATTTATCTTCACTAGTAGTCTGTCTAGGATAGGGGAAATAGATTTTCTGACTGCTCCACGTCCCTTAGATTGATGAAGACCATATATAATTTTTGCTTTTTCAGCATCTTTGTATGAGAGTTGTAAATTATTGCTAATAGCTTCTGTCATTTCATGACCACTTACATTTATTGTAGAAGTGTATTGGACAGTGTTGTGACTAAATATTATAAGACTAGTTCTGCTACGACCGATATCTATAACAAGTAATGAATTATTAATATTTTTTTGTTGGTCAATAAGGCTTCTTGTAACTGCTACAGATTCATTTTCTAGGCTAATCGGTATTAAGCCCGCTTTTTTAATTACTTCTGTATAGGTGTTAACTATATTTTTTGGTGCTACTGAAGCTAAGACCCTAAGTTTATTATTTTTCTCATTTTTATTGATTACCTGCCAGTCAAAAAAAGTTTGATCTAATGCTATTGGAATATTTTGTTCGATACCCCAGCCAACAGCACCTTTTAGTTCATTTTCTGGTACATCAGGAATTTCAATAACTTTTATGTAGGTCATTTTTTCAGAAAGAGAAGCGTTTACATATTTTTTTTCAACTTTACCGTATTCTGGTTTTTCAATTAAAGTTTTTAATAAGGAAATTACCGACTCTTTATTTTTAATTTCACCATTAATAATATGATCTTTAGGGACATCAATTTCTCCAAATGAACTTATGGACATTTTTGATTTTTTCTTTGTGTCAATCTGAATAAAGCGCATTTTGAAATCACTTATATCTAATCCAATTTGATTTGTAAATGGGTTAAGGTTTAACATATTATTTTAATCTAGTTCTTGCCATGTACTTTCTAAAGTAGCCCAAACACCTCCTGGACCATTTGAAAAACTTGCATTAGCCAAGCCTTGCTCATATACAATATAGGCGTTTTGAGCAAGGCGGAGTTGATATCCAGTTGCTTCTTTTAGATTTGCGTTGTTAGCCATATATATCATTCCGTTAGCCGCATAAAATATAACGGCCTCTGTATTATTTGCAATAGTAATAGCAGGACTATTGGGATCAATAGAGGTATTGGTTGTTAGCATAAGGATAAAACTTTCATCATCACCAGATCCGGTGAATACTGAACCATTCTCTATATCCATTATACCATCATTTAGCATTACATCGCTAGAACCACCGTAACCAGGGTCAAGTGTTACAGTAGCCCCATTGGCTACTTTAATATCACCTGTTACATAAATTGTGCCGGTTATTGTTAAGGTTGATCCTCCAGCGACTGTTAAATCACCATCAATTTCTACTGGACCTAGTGATTCAGTTGCACTTGTAGTATAGTTGCCGGTTATTGTAGATCCGCTAGCTGCGTCATCTTTCCATTCATTTATTTGACCTACAGAAATAGGCATATTCTCAGGTGGTGGATCAGATTCTCCAGAATACGAGTTACGACCAACTGTAGTGTTGGTTATATCTGTATTATAATATGCATCACATTCTACGTATGAATTTAATATAGAATGGGCGTGTGCGTCACCGTGGTGAGTTTCATAATGAGTATCATCACAAGTATGTGATTCATCACCTATAATAACACCATCAATTTTAGTATCAATGGAACCGCTACCCATCCATGTTTTAAATGCAAAATCACCACCAGCATCACTCCATGTATCTGTTGACCAATCAGTATTGTATAGACCAACACCATTTCCATATCCGAAGTTAGCATTTTTCCCTATAGTATAATATTTGTTAGATTTAGGTGAGTCAATGTCTACTACAATCCAATATGTTGTACCTGAAGTTAATTGGGGATTGGTTGTAAATGATACATTTACCCATTCTAAGTTAGTGGTAACTTGACTGGCTTGTAAGGTGCCAGAAGCTATATATGTATCGGCCGGAACTCCGCCATTGTCATTTGTAATATATACAGCTTGATCTGTAGTATTTCCAAATTTTTTTATTTTTAAGCTTACATAATTTATTACCTCAGTTACACCAGGTTTAAAACTTTGGGCAATATCCATTACGTCTGAAGCTGCTCCGAATATATATTCTGAAGATACTTGGTCTTGTATCTGGTCGGGAACAATATTAGTACTCCCAGCGACATAAGCGTCTCCTGAAATTGTAGTGTTATTATCCCCATCAATTGTTCCGTTAGAGTACACGTTACCATCTATATAACTATTTTCCTCCATTTTTAGCCCCCCTGGCCCTACCTGAACTCCGTAAAAAAATGACGCGTTAATGTTGGTTGTTTGTTGACCAATTGTAACTTTTAATGTTTTCGATTGACCATTGATAGTTCCAATAGAATTTACAATATATCCACCACCAATGCTACTAACCGTTGTGGAATATTGACCACCACCAAAATTTTCATTTTCTCCAGTATATGGATCAGCACATTCATCATCATTATTCAGACACCAGACAGCCTTTTCTATTCCTGCTTCAGCGATATTTCTTGCGATTTGTGTATTATAAATATGTTGGGTTGATATTCTAGATGAGAATATGTATGAGAACAATCCTACGCTTAATGCAAAAATAATCCCAAGAAATACTAAGACAGCAAATAAAGTTTGTCCATTTTCATTTTTTATAGAAATTTTCATTGGCTAATTATTTCTTAAATTAGTTGTTGATTGCATTATAATTTCTTGTTCTAGATTATTTGCTATTTTATTAGTAACAAGTACAGTTTCAATTTTGTCAATTGAGCTAAAGTTTGTATTATTATAATTAAATATTATTGTATCAATGAATTCACCTTCAAATTTTGTAGAACTAGTACGTTTACTATTAACGTCAGCTTCAAGATTAGATTTTAAAATTGTATTATCAATTGGGTCTATATAGTAGACAATATAGTCATACGTATCAGCGAGTATATTGTTATCAGAGTCAATAGTGGCTAGAGATAAAATTAGTGTGTCATAGTCAGTTGTGTAATCTGTCCCATTTATGTTTTTTGTTTCTATTACTTCAATACCTTGTCTTATAGTAGTAGAAATTTTGTTCAATAGTATTGAAGAATTTATTGTCAGTTCATTGTAAGATATTTCAACAGTATAAATATTTTTATAAGTAATAAAAATTCCGGTAATACTTGCTAGTATTATGGTGAAGATAAATATTGATACTAGTACGTCTGCTAAAGTCATTTATTGGTTTATAAGAGTTGATAATTCTACTGATTTTGATTGATTTTTTTCCATCCATTCGATTGTTGCGGTAACTTTTTTTAGTGTTTCAAATCCTGGTTGATCATCTTCAATAGTTAGATTAGTAGTACCGTTTGGAAGATCATTAATGCCAAAACGTTGCCAGGCAGTAGCTATTTCGCCCAATGTATCAGAATCAAAATTCCAGGTTTTAGTGGAAGTTGTGGTAATAGATACATTATCAAAATTTGCTAAAACCGAGTTTGTGCCAAGTAGTGCTAAGCGGCCTTTATTGAATTCATTGTCAGTATTGTTGATTTGTAATATATCGTTGATATACACATCGAAAGTATTCCCAGTCATAACGACTTTTAGTGTATACCAGGTACTTTTTGAAAAAACTTTAACAGTCGAATCAATAGTGCTTTTTACACCGTCAACCGTTTTGGTCAGGTATATATTTCCAGAGTCTAAATAAATGCTATAGAAATTTTTAGCATCACTATATCTAGCTAGTAGGCCAGCTTCCCAATTTGATGGGGAAGAGTTATCGATATTTATTTTTATTTCAGCTGTAAAATCGGTATATTCAAACCCAGGTATTGAGGCGATACTTATCTCTCCTGTGGGTGAGTTTAGAAAATAAGTTTTAGGAGAGCTTGGGGCGGAAGCATGGTTTTGTACTAACCAACTTCCTTGGTTATAGGCTACTCCGATAAAGTCAGTATCTATTTGGTTAGTTAGTTGGCTAAAGGGAAGTTGTCTAAGGATTTCAATTTCTTCTAGTACAAGATAGTAGGCAAGATTTTTGTGCTTTAGAAATTGACTAGTAGATATTATAGTATAGGTAACGCCAAATATAGTTACAAAAAAACCAACAAGAGAAATTGCTACGATTGATTCTATTATTGAAAAGCCTTGCTTATTATTTCGCATAACTATTAAATTGCTTCTGTTAAGCCATACATAGGTTGAAGAATCGATAGTGCTAGAAGGGCGACGACTCCACCAATTACTACCATTAGAATAGGTTCAATTATTGAAGATAGTCCATCCATTGTTTGATCTACGTCATCTTCATAAAAATCAGCAATCTCGTCGGAGATATTATCTAGTGTTCCACTTTCTTCACCGATATTAATCATTTGAGTTACAATAGGGGAAAATAACTCTGGTTTTTCTTCAAGTGTTTTTGAAATACTAATACCCTTTTTTACTTTTTCAGATGCTTCAATCATACAATCTTTGTACATAACATTCCCTAATGTTTTTGAAATTATTTGTAACGTTTGAACAATTGGTATGTCTGTTTTTAATAGTGAGCTGAGCGTCCTGGTAAATCTTGCAATGTTAACTTTTTTAACAATACTACCAAATACAGGCATTTTAACTAACAGTTTATGTATGAAGTGTTTACCTTTGGGTGTTTTTTTAAATTTAAGAAATCCAAAAATGAATAAAGCAAATCCAATGGCTAAAAATATTCCTTGGTTTGCTAAGATGTCACTTGCGGACATTAATATTTTAGTAGTTACAGGTAACTCTGTTCCAGATTCATCAAAAATAGCAGTAAGTTGAGGTATGACCGTAATCATCATAATAATCCCAATTGAGACCATGGCTATGACAATAACAGCAGGATACATTAGGGCTGTCCTAACTTTTGCTACTAGCTTATGATCTTTTTTCATTTGTTTCGTTAGGCTTATTAGTATTTCATCAAGTTTACCACTAATTTCACCGGCTGCAATCATATTCACAAATAGTTCAGAAAAAACTTTTGGATGTTTTTCTAATGCATTTGAAAATGAAATACCATTTTCTACATCATGTTGAATATTAACGATGACTTGTTTGAATTTTTTATTTGTTGTCTGTAAGGATAGTGTATTAAGAGCTTGTCCCAGAGAAAAACCAGTTTTTACCATGATAGATAAATTTTGAGTAAAAAAAATCTTCTCAACTATAGGTACGGAGGATAAATTGTTTAAGAATTTATTTATTCCACTCATGCCTTTATTATTTATCATTTTGGAAGAGGTGAGTATAAGGTTTTGACCTTTTAGATAGTCAGTCAAAGCTTTCTCATCTTTCATGTTGATGCGATCCTTTTTGAGTTTACCATCCTCAGATCTAGCTGTGTATATAAATTCGGGCATATTATAGTTTAGTTTATATTAATTTATTCTTGAGTTGCTCTTAATATTTCTTCAATAGAAGTTTGACCATTTTTAGCTTTAATGAAACCATCTTGGATCATTGAAAGCATTCCGTTTGCTTTTGCTTTTTCTTCTATTTTAATTAGAGATTCTTTATTAATGATCATTTCAGAAATTTCATCAGTTACTTCTAATACTTCAAAGATTCCAATACGTCCTTTGTAGCCAGTACTATTACATAATTTACAACCCTTACCTTTGTAAAAAAGTAATGATTCTATTGGTGTTTTGGAAGACATTATTATACCTTGATCTCCTAAAACTTTAAATATTGAATCTAAATCAATTTTTTTATTTAATTCTTCAATTGCATTTTTAGTAAGAGTATAGCTGTGAACGCAATTTGAACAAATTTTTCTAACTAATCTTTGAGCTATAACTACGTTTGTAGTTGAGGCAACTAAAAATGGAGGTATATCCATTTCTTGTAGTCTTGGTAAAGTAGTCACTGCATCATTTGTATGTAAAGTCGATAACACTAAATGACCAGTCATGGCAGCGTGAACTGCAATTTCTGCTGTTTCTCCGTCTCTAATCTCACCAACCATAATTACGTCTGGATCTTGACGAAGTAGGGAGCGTAGGCCACCAGCGAAAGTAAAGCCAATTTTTGGATTAACCTGACTTTGATTAACTCTGGGCATTCTATATTCTATTGGATCCTCTACAGTGGATATATTTACTTTAGGGTCATTAACCATATTCATTAAAGTATACAGTGTAGTCGTTTTACCACTACCAGTAGGGCCAGTAACTAAAATCATTCCTTGAGGTTTACCTATGTTTTTATTAACAACTTCTAGAGCTTTTAATTGGAAACCAATTTGCTCTAAGGTTAGAATCTTAGCTGATTCATTTAGAAGTCTCATTACAATTTTCTCACCATCAAATACAGGTATAATTGATACACGAAAAGCAATTTTATATTCAGATGTACTTATTTTGAACCGTCCATCTTGTGGTAATCTATGTTCGTCAATTTTCAAATTTGATAAAATTTTTATCCTTGCATTTATGCCTGATTGTAATTTTTTTGGTAATCTCATGACATCACGTAGTATACCGTCGATACGGTACCTAATAATTATATCTTTTTCTGTTGGTTCTATATGAATATCTGAAGCATCATCAAATATCGCATATTCTAATAACGAGTCTACGATTCTTACTATTGGTAAATCTTGAGCAAGTTCTTCTAAGTTTTTTTTATCGTCGCCATGTTTTATTGCTGATGTGGCCGCTGTACCTTTGGTAATTTTTTTAAATTCTGACGATAGTCCTTTGTGGTATTGCGAAACAACCTCTTTTATACTTGAAGGGGCTGTAATATGAACAATAATTTTTAATCCAGTTTTTTTATTTAAAAAGTCAAAAATTTGTAAATTTTTTGGGTCAGTAGTAGCTATTTTTAGCTCAGTTTCTGTTTTTTCAAATGCTGCTATTTTATATGTTTGAAGAATTGTTTCTGGAATAATCATCAATACATCTTTTCTAATAGTCATTTTTCGTAGATCTATAAACGGGATTTTATAGAAATTTCCGATAGATTCATACAACAAAACTTCAGAGACAAGATTCTTATCTACTAAATATTTTACAAAGTTTCCCTCCTCTTCTTTTGCTTTTTGCCAAGCTTTATCGAGCTGGTCTTTGGGAACTATGTCTGTTTTTTCTAAAATTTTTTTTACTTCCCGATTTGGAATCATAAAACTAAAATAATATTAAATTTTATGGACTATAATTCATATATTATATCATAATTATACAAAATAGTCAAAGTAAATGTTATTATTCTTTAATTCTAAAATCGTATATAAATATTGAATATCCAATTTTAGTGTCTGGAGTATATTCTTCTAACCATTTATATATTTTATCGCTAGAAAATAAACTTGTGGCGCTAATTGCTACAACGCAATTAAGATCTTCTGTAGTTGTAAAATTTGAATTATCTGGGATATATCTAAAATCGATTCCGTAGTAATCAAGTTCAGCTTGACCAAAGTAGCTCATACAAATGTGATTAATATTGTTTGAATCCATATACTTTTTTAATTTTTTTATATCCTGACCCCAGTCAATATTTGAATCAACTAAATATTTTGTCCCATTGTTTGGTCCTCCTGAAATTTCATTAAAATAAGCAAGATAGTTTGGATAAATCATTATCGAACTAATTAAGTAATATATTATAATTAAAGAAAATAGAATATTAAATATTTTTTGTTTTTTAATATTTTGAAATCTCAATTTAGCAAAATAACCGATGCCAACAAAAATAAATGGATAAATTAGTAATATATGTCTCAATCCGAGGTTAATGTGACTTGTTAAACTAAATACAAAATGTATAAGTGGAGGGACGACTAGAAAATAATATGCCAGCGGAATGTTTTTTATTTTATCAATATATAGATTTTTGTTATTAACACTATTTTTTTTGAAGAACCAATAAATAACACTAACAACTAGAGTAAGTGATAAGAGGAGTGTAGAAAGGGGGGTTTTAACTAAAAATGCGATTATAAAGTAGTACCACCAACCCATATTACTATGTTCACCTAAAAGATAGGACATGTGCCCATAATAATTATGTATGAATAGTTTTATAAAACCATTGAAGTATGAAAATATTGGCCATGGTGCTTTTTCAGCAAAATTTAAAATATTTTGTCCGGATTTCGTATTTGTATCGGTGATTGAAATTATTTTTTGTGTTAAACCATCTTCTTGTTCTATCTGATTAGTATTTAGTATTTCTTCCTGTGTTTTATATAATTCTTTAACATTAATATCATCGATTGGGTTTTTTACTTCGAAACCATAAACACAGAATAAAGTTAAGAAAGTGCTAATAATTACAATAATGATCTTAGTAAATAATCTTGATGTAACTTTTTTATAAAAATCTGTATTATTTTTTGAAAGTATGTATATTAACAAAAGGATAACTAATATTGGAATTAAGATTACTGCAGAGAATTTTGAGGCTTGTGCAAGTCCAAATATTAAACAAAAATATATAAAGTATTTAATTTTTGCTGACTTGAGATATTTGTAAAAATAATATATTGTTATAAAGAAGAAGAGAGCTAAAGCAATATCTGTAGTAACATAACGACTATGAGCAATGATATTTGGAGAAAATGTATAAAATAGAAGAGATATTAAACCAGCTTTCAATCCAAACAGTTCTTTTGACCATCTGAATATAAAAAAACCAAGCAGAATACTTAAGATCATAGTTGGTATCCTTCCAAGAAAGAATATTGTATCTGCTTGAATATTATTGTTATATATCAAATCTTTGGCAAATTGCCATTGGTTGTATTCAGACCAAGCAGGTTTATCAAATGGTTGGTCTAGTTTGTGACTAATAAATAAAAGCGGTAGAGCTGATAATTCTTTGGCAAAAGGTGGGTGCTCCGTATTCATTCGGAAGTCATTTTTTACCAAATAACTATAACCTGCTGATAAATGAACTCCTTCATCTATTGTTTGTGATTCTTGAAGGGCAGTGGTGATTTCTACTACTAACATAATTATTAGTAGTAGAGCGACTATATATTTATAATATTTTTCAACCAGTTTCATATGAATATTTTTAACAAGATTTTGACACTATTCAAGAGAAAGGAGAGATTTTTTCGAAATAAATTATTGATTAACATTTTTTTAATTGGATTTTTAGTTAATTTGTCTACTTGGGTATTTCTATTTATTACATTTAAACCGCAGACTGATCCAATATTTTTACATTATAACATTTACTTTGGTGTTGATCTAATTGGTCAATGGTATCATATATTTATATATTTACCAGCGATTGGTTTTTGCATATATTTAGTTAATTTATTAATATCGTATATACTATATAGTAGAGAAAGAATATTAAGTTATTCAATTGGCGGTCTAAATATATTTATTCAATTAGTAATTTTTGTGTCTAGCTATTTGATAGCTAGGCAAAATTAAAAAGATTATGGGATTAATAGAAGATTTTGACATTATTAAAATATTTTTGTTAACTACGGTAGCTTTTATTGTGGCAATTTCTTGGACACCATTACTAACACATTATTTATATAAATATAAATTTGGTAAGACTATCCGACCAGAAGATGAAACTCCTATTTTCTCAAAGATGCATCAAAAAAAATCTGGCACACCTACAATGGGTGGTATTTTGATTTGGCTAACTACTTTATTTATTATATTATTATTTTTTGTGTTAGGGGAACTAGTGAATATAGAATTTATTAAGAAACTTAATTTTTTAAGTAGACCAGAAACATTACTTCCTTTAGGAGCTTTGATAGCTTCTGCGTTAGTTGGATTGGTTGATGATCTATTTAATGTGAAAGGAGTTGGTGCTAAAGGGGGCGGTCTTAAGATAAGATATAAGTTAATCATTTATGCACTAATAGCTATAGTAGGTTCACTTTGGTTTTATTTTAAACTTGATTGGACTACCTTGCATTTACCATTTATTGGAGATTTTGATATTGGTATTTGGTATATACCTTTCTTTATACTGGTAATTGTAGCTACAGCATTTTCTGTCAATGAAAGTGATGGGCTTGATGGGTTGGCGGGAGGAATATTATTAGCAGCTTTTGGAGCATTTGGTGCTATAGCTTTTGCTCAAGGTAAGATCGAATTGGCTACATTGTGTGGAGTTATTATAGGAGCGTTATTAGCATTTCTTTGGTTTAATATTAATCCAGCAAGATTTTTCATGGGAGATACTGGATCTATGTCTTTAGGGGTTACTTTAGGGATAGTAGCTATGTTAACTAATTCTGCATTATTGTTACCAATTATTGGGGTGTTGTTAGTTTTGGAATCAGTTTCAGTAATAATCCAAGTTACTTCTAAAAAAATATTTAAAAGAAAAGTGTTCTTGTCTGCGCCGATACACCATCATTTAGAAGCCAAGGGATGGTCAGAACCAAAAATCGTTATGCGTTTTTGGATTATTTCCGGAGTAGCTGCGGTGGTAGGTGTAATAATGTATTTGGTTGATAAATCTTAAGATGTTAATTAATGAATAAATCTGGTTTTGATTATATCGGCGTGACAACTCCATTCTATTGCCATGATGGTAATGGAAATTTTTTGTTTCATAAAAGAAGCGATAAATGTCGAGATGAGAAAGGTACTTGGGATTGTGGTGGTGGTCGCCTCGATTTTGGTGAAGATCCCAGAGAGGGAGTGTTAAGAGAAGTAAAAGAAGAATATGGTTGTGATGGTAATATTAATGAACAACTTCCTTATTATTCTATAATCAGGAAACATGATGGTAAAAAAACTCATTGGTTATCACTTCCATTTATTATTCAAGTAGATCGTAATAAAGTAAAAAATAATGAGCCAGATAAAATTGATGAGATTGGTTGGTTTAAGTTAGATCAATTGCCTAAGCCAATACATACAGGAGTGAAATTAGAACTTGATAAATTTAAAAAACGATTAGATAAATATAAAAATGAGAACTAACTATTAATTCGGTTCTCATCAAGTATTAATATTGATGTGGTCTAGGGAAGTTACCACTATAGCTTTTTTTGCTACAGAAGCAACCATCATAATCGCATTTTTTGTAATATCTAGTACTACATTAATCATGGATACATTCCTTTTTATCACCTTTTGGGGTAATTTAGAAACATTTTTGACACCGACCTATTAATCTAGTCGTGGTATTATTATATTATAAAGAAATTATTTTATATTAAGCCAATTTTATGGTATATTATACTATAATAATAGAAATATATGGAAAAAAAATATACCTTTAAAGACAAAAAAATAACTGTAATGGGGCTGGGTCTCCATGGTGGTGGTTTAGGTACTACCAAGTGGCTTGCTGAGCAGGGCGCTAATATTTTGGTTACTGATTTGAAAAGTAAAGCTGAGTTAAAAGAATCAATTGATAAGTTAAAGAAATATAAGATTAAATACGTTTTAGGCAAACATCGAGCAGAAGATTTTAAAAATGCTGATATGATTATAAAAAATCCTGGAGTGCCCAGAGAGTCACAGTTACTAAAAATTGCAACTAATCATAAAATTCCAATTGAAACAGATCTTAGTTTATTTTTTTCAATATGTAATTCTCCAACAATCGGGATAACTGGTACAAAAGGTAAGTCGACAACTACTTGGCTTATTTATAAATTTCTTAAAGCTGCAAAAAGTAATCCTGTAATCGCTGGAAATGTAAAAATTAGTCCATTAAGTATTTTAAATAAAATTAAACCAAATACTCCTGTAGTATTGGAACTATCTTCATGGCAGTTAGAAGATATGCAACAGATTAAGAAAAGTCCAAATATTGCGATCATTACAAATTTAATGCCGGACCATCTGAATAGATATAAATCAATGTCGGAGTATGTAAAATCAAAAAAACTAATTCTTAAGTTTCAAACTTCTAAGGATATTGCAATATTAAATTATGACAATGAATTGACTAGAGAATTTGGTAAGCAAGTTAAAGGTAGACGATTTTGGTTTTCTGGTAATAAAGAGGTGAATGAACAAAATTCGTGTTTTGTCAGAAAGGGTTGGATCATATTTAGACAGTATGGTGAAGAAAACATTATTTGCCCAATCAAAGATATAAAAGTACCTGGACAACATAATCTTGAAAATATTTTAGCTGCTATAGTAGTAGCTAAGGTAAGTTCAGTTAGTAATATTATTATTAGAAAAGTACTAAAAGATTTCAAAGGAGTACCAGATCGTTTGGAATTGATTCGTACTTGGAAAGGTATCAGATTTTATAATGACACTACGGCAACAGCACCTGATGCAGCTATTGCAGGGTTAAAAAGTTTTGACGAAAAAGTGATTTTACTGGCTGGTGGTTATGATAAAAAATTAAAGTATGATAAATTCGCTGAAATGATTAAGCAAAAATCAAACTTCACGTATTTATTTAAAGGGGATGCTTCTGATAAGTTGGTTAAAGAATTTAATAAAATAGGTTACAAAAATTGGCAAGTTATAAAAAATATGCCAGAGGGAGTAGGAAAAGCAATCAAAAAAATTGGAGACGCAAAAATCATATTACTTTCACCAGGAGCAGCTAGTTTCGGTATGTTTGTAAATGAATTTGACCGTGGAGACAAATTTAAGGAGTTGGTAAAAAAACTAAAATAAAATGGGACTAAAATTACATCAACCAGATTATAAAATGATGATAACTGTCGGGGTTATTGTAATTTTTGGTTTGGTTATGCTGGCCTCGGCAAGCTCCGTATCATCTTTTGAAACATTTGGTGATAGTAATTATTTATTAAAACATCAGCTTCTTTATGGGTTGTTAGTCGGGTTAATTGGTTTGATTGTAGTTTCTAAAATTGATTACCATGTTTGGGGTAAGTTATCTTTTGCTTTATTAGCTTTTAATATTTTATTACTACTTGCCGTTTTGATACCAGGTATCGGTTATGAGGTAAATGGAGCAAGACGTTGGATTGATTTAGGATTTGTATTTTTACAACCCACAGAGTTATTAAAACTTACTTTTATATTATATTTATCAACATTGTTTTCAAAAAATATTTCAGGAATCAAGGATGCTACATATGGTTTGATGCCGTTTTTGTTTATGTTGGGAGCGATAGTTTTTTTGATCATGCTACAGCCAGATATGGGAACAATGATGACCATAGCAATAACTGCTATAGTTATATATTTCGTAGCGGGTGCGGCAATCAAACATTTGTCTTGGATATTTTTGGGTGCAAGTGGTATATTTTTTCTACTTATTCAGTTAGCACCATACCGCGTACAAAGATTAACTGTATTTTTAAATCCAGCCTTGGATCCATTGGGGATAGGTTATCATATTAACCAAGCTTTGTTGGCTATTGGGAGTGGTGGTTTTTTTGGTCTAGGTTTAGGTCATTCCCGACAAAAATTTTTGTATTTACCTGAGGTCACTGGTGATTCTATTTTTGCCATATTGTCAGAAGAACTTGGTTTTCTATTTGCTGTAATTTTGATAGGTTTATTCTTGTATTTGATGAAAAGAGGTCTAAAAATTTCTAAAAAAGCTCCAGATTTGCTTGGGAAGCTTATTGCTGTTGGTATTGTTTCTTGGATAGTTATTCAAGCTTTTATTAATATTGCTGCAATGGTAACTCTTGTTCCATTAACAGGAATACCCTTACCATTTATTAGTTATGGGAGTTCGGCATTGGCTACTACTTTGATTGCTATTGGTATATTGATTAATATATCAAAACAAACAAAATCATAATCATATTTATAAAATAAGACTTTGTTTAAATATTTTTCAGACTTTTACATTTGATCAAAATCAGCTATATTATAAGTACTGAAAGTTTTAAAATATATGAAAATATTATTTGCAGGGGGAGGAACAGCTGGGTCTGTATCGCCATTATTATCAATATATAACACAGTTAAAAAAATTAAACCGGAAACGGAATTTCTTTTTGTTAGAACGAAAAAAGGAGATCCAGAACTGAATTTACTACGTGGTTACAGTATGAAGATACAATCAATAAATTCAGGGAAATTTCGTAGATATTTTTCTTTAAAAAATATTACAGATGTTTTTTTAACCTTCATTGGATTTATAGAATCACTATTCATAATAAAAGAATTTAAGCCAGATGTTATAGTTGGAGCTGGGGGATATATTTCTGTTCCAGTTATTTGGGCTGGTTGGGTGATGAGAAAAAAAATATTAATTCACCAACAGGATATTCGTCCATCTTTATCTAATATATTAAGTATAAATTTAGCAAATACAATTACAGTAGCTTTTGAAAAATCTTTACGTGATTTTCCATCTACCAAAACAGTCTGGACTGGAAATCCATCTCGAAAAGAAATTCTGCATGGTAAAAAAGAACAGATAAAAAATTCTTTTGGTTTTAAAGATAATTTACCTGTTGTATTGATTGTGGGTGGTGGAACTGGCGCTGTTAGTTTGAATAATATTGTACAAAATTCTTTAGAGAAATTAGTTGAATTCTCTCAAGTTATATTGGTAACAGGAAAAGATAAAAGAATTACAGGTATTGATAATCCAAGATTTAGACAGTATGAATTTTTAGTAGATGAAATGAAAGATGCTTTATCAAATTCAGTCGTAGTAGTTTCAAGAGCAGGTTTGTCTGCTATGACGGAATTTTCTGTTCTAGGAAAAGCAGTAATATTGGTTCCAATGCCAAAATCACATCAGGTAGAAAATGCTAATTATTTAGAAGAAAGAGATGCGGCGGTGGTTTTGGACCAAAGAAAATTATCTCCTAATAAATTAGTTGATAATATTCAAGAATTGTTGAATAATGATAATAAGAGAAGGATATTATCGGATAATATAAAAAAGATAATGAAGAAGGATGCAAGCGAATCAATAACTAATGAGATTATTAAATTAGCAGAAAAATAAATGAATTTTAGTGAAATTAAAAATATACATTTTATTGGCGTCGGCGGAATTGGTGTTTCAGCATTGGCTAGATTGATGATGGAGTTGGGAAAAAGCGTTAGTGGTTCTGATTTGTCAAATTCAATTATTACAGATCAGTTAAAAGATATTGGCGTAAATGTAATAATTGGACCACACAAAGATAGTAATATTCAAATTAATACCCAGTTAGTTGTGTACACTAATGCAATAGTCAAAACTAACCCAGAATTAAAAAAGGCCCAGAAAATCAAAGCAATATTAATGAGTTATCCGGAATTGTTGGCTAGATTGATGGAGACGCATTTGTCGATAATAGTTAGTGGGACTCATGGTAAAAGTACAACAACTGCCATGTTAGCAAAAATATTTATCGAAGCAGGGTTAGATCCATCAGTAGTTGTAGGGACTAATGTTAATGATTTTAATGGTAATGCAAGATTAGGCTTGGGAAGACATTTTATTGCTGAAGGTGATGAATTTCACGAGGCATTTCTAAATTATAATCCTATCAGTTTAATCCTAAATAATATTGAATCAGATCATCTTGATTATTATAAGACGGAAGAAAATATTATAAAAGCTTTTACAAAAGTTGTTAAGAAAGTTCCTAAAGGTGGAGTAATAGTTGCTAATGCAGAAGATAAAAATATTAAAAAGGTATTAAAATCAGCAAAAGCAAAAGTGCTAACATTCGGAATTAATGATGGAGATTATCAAGTAACTCACATTGTACGACATGGTGAATTGGTTCGTTTTGCAGTTAAGGGTTTAGAAAGATTTGATTTGGCGATTAGAATGCCGGGTATTCATAATGTTAGTAATGCACTAGCAGCTGCCGTTTTAGCATTATCTTTTGGAATAGAAATTGATATTATAAAAAAAGCTTTATTAAATTTTTCTGGAATTTGGAGAAGGTTTGAGATAAAAGGTAAAAATAAAGGGGTTACTATTGTTGATGATTATGCTCATCACCCAACTGAGATTAGAGCTACCCTGAAAGCGGCTAAAAGTTTTTTTAAAGGTAAAAGGATTTGGTGTGTCTTCCAACCTCATAGTGGTAATCGTACTAATGCATTATTTAGTGATTTTACTAAGTCTTTTACTGATTGTGATCAATTAATATTAACAGATATTTATAAAGTTGCAGGTCGAGAAAAAAAAGATCACGTAGACATGAAAAAGTTTGTACAGGATATTATAAATGTAAAACAAAAGAAAACTGTAATATATATAAAAAATTATAAAAGTATTAATACATATTTAAGAAAAAAAATTAAGTCAGGAGATGTAGTAATTACTATGGGTGCGGGAACTATTACAGAGGTAAGTGATAAATTATTAACATAATAAAAAAGCTCAACTATTATAATAATAGTTGAGCTAGATTTGTTCTACAAACATTATAGGTTGTCCAAATTCGACACGAGAGCCATCTTCCACAAGCATACCTGTAATCATTCCTGCAAATTCTGATTCGACTTCAATATCTAACCGCATGGCATTGATTATACCTACTGTGTCACCAACTTTAATTATCTGACCAATAAATACAATTGGCTTTTTGTCTTTATCTTCTACTCCTTCTATGTAAGTAAGATGAAAAGTGCCAACCATATTTGAAGTTATTACGTAAAAAGGTTTCCTAGGGGGGATATAAACAGGTGGCTGATGAATAGGTACATCTGTATTGTAGTAAGATATTTCGTGAATTTTGGAGAATTTTGAAGTTATTTCTATCTCAGATATACTTGAATTTGAAACAATTTCTTTAATTGTATCAATAGAAGGCATTTTATAAGACCTTCCAATGAAATAAAAGCATATAGCTAGAATCACAATAACTACAGTAAATGTGAACATGATTCCTCCTATATATTAAAGGGCCTATTTCTATATTAACTTACTTTAAAATGTGATATTATGCAATAGTATGATAGATAAGTATAAAAAATTAAAAGAAAAATTACCAAATCTAAAAAAAGGTGAAATATTAGCCCCATATACAAGCTTCAAAATTGGTGGACCTGCTAAGTATTTTTTTGTAGCTCATAATAATGAAGATGTATTAAATGCTATAAACATTGCGCGAAAACTAGAAGTTGCTTTTTTTATTCTTGGTAATGGTAGTAATATTTTAGTTTCTGATCATGGCTTTAACGGATTAGTAATAAAAATGGAGAATAATGATATTAAATTTAAGGGTGATACTGTGTATGCAGAAGCAGGGGTAAAAGTTCAAAAATTAATTCGAGAAAGTATTACACATAGTTTAACTGGATTTGAATTTTTAATGTCTATTCCTGGAACAATTGGTGGGGGAATAGTAGGAAATATTGGTACGCCGACCGAATGGATTGACAAAACTATAATTGAGGTAGAAATATTAAACAGAAAGAATAAAAAAGAAATTATTCCGAAATCACAATGCGATTTTTCTTATCGTTTTAGTCGTTTTAAGTATAGTAGTGATGATGTAATCTTGGGAGCAAAGTTTCAATTGAGAAAAGCTAGCCAAACAATAATTCAAGAGAAGGTAAAAAACTTTTTAGGTAATCGTTCGCATCAACCTATTATAGACCCGTGTGCAGGTTCCATTTTCAAGAATCCTGAAGGTAAGAAGACTTGGCAACTGGTAGATGAGGTTGATATGAGAGGAAAAGTTATAGGTGGAGCTAAAGTTTCTGATGATCATTCAAACTTTATAATTAATAAAGGTAAAGCAACAGCTGAGGATGTGGTAGTATTGATAAGTCTAATTAAACAACAGGTTAGAGATAAGCTAGGAGTGCAGTTACAAGAGGAAATTAAATATATTGGCTTTGATGAGTAGCGGTTGAATAAAAGTTGGAATTAAGTTAATATAATAGAAATAATTAATTTAGTATTTTATATATGGCACTGTTTTCTAAGTTATTTGGAGACCCAAATTTAAAAGTTATAAAAGCTTATAAACCTATTGTAGATAAGGTAAATTCACTTGAAGAAGAAATAAAGAAATTAAGTGATTCAGACTTAACTAATAAGACCAAATTTTTCAAAGAAGAGCTAAAGAAAGGTAAAAAATTGGATGATATTTTACCTGAAGCTTTTGCCGTGGTTCGAGAAGCTATTAATAGAACTTTGGGGCAGAGAGCTTATGATGTTCAAATGATGTCTGCTATCACTTTACATCAAGGTAAAATTAGTGAGCAAAAAACCGGTGAAGGTAAAACTTTATCTGCTACTATTGCTGCGTATTTAAATTCTCTTACTGAAGATGGTGTTCATGTTATTACTGTCAATGATTATTTAGCAAAAAGAGACGCTGGTTGGTATGGAGAGGCTTTGAATAGATTAGGAGTTACAATTGGTTGTATCGCTCATGACCAAGCATTTATCTTGGATATGGATTACAAAGCTGATGACGTTTTTGATGAAAGATTAACTCATCTGAAGTTAGTTGATAGAAAAGAAGCCTATAAAGCTGATATAACTTATGGCACTAATAATGAGTTTGGTTTTGATTATCTCCGTGATAATATGGCCCCATCTTTGGAGAATAAAGTACAAAGAGGGTTAAACTTTACTATTGTAGATGAGGTTGATAGTATCTTGATCGATGAAGCTAGGACCCCACTTATTATTTCCTCACCGGCCGGTGAATCTGGTGATAAATATTATCAATTTGCAAAACATGTAAACTCTTTAGAGGAGGGCGGAGATTATAATATTGATGAAAAAATGAGAGCAGCAACCTTAACTGATCAAGGTATTAGTAAAATAGAAAAAATACTCGGTATCGGAAATATCTATGAAGCAGATGGGATAGAAACTGTTCATCATGTAGAGCAGGCGTTGAAAGCAAAAGCATTATTTAAAAAAGATAAAGACTATGTAGTAAAAGAAGGGGAGGTTGTCATAGTAGATGAGTTTACTGGTCGTCTGATGTTTGGTAGAAGATATTCAGAAGGTTTGCATCAAGCTATAGAAGCTAAGGAAAATGTTGATATTAAACAAGAAAGTCAGACAATGGCCACTATTACATTTCAGAATTATTTTAGAATATATAAAAAATTATCAGGAATGACTGGTACAGCTGCGACTGAAGCAGAAGAATTTCATAAAATATATGAATTAGAAGTTGTTGTTATTCCAACTAACAAAGATTTAGAAAGAGATGATAAACAAGATAGTATTTATAAGAATACTCATGGTAAATATCAGGCAATTGTTAGAGAAATAAAAATCCGTAATGAACTAGGACAGCCAATTCTTATTGGTACTATTTCCATAGATAAAAATGAAATTTTAAGTCAACTTCTTGATAGAGAAGGTGTTAAGCATAACTTATTAAATGCTAAGAATCATGAAAAAGAAGCAGTGGTATTAGCACAAGCTGGTGCATTTGGAGCAGTAACCGTAGCGACTAATATGGCTGGACGTGGCGTTGATATTATATTAGGTGGATCACAGGCTTCAAAAGAAGAGCAAGAAAAAATTAAGAGTTTAGGAGGATTACATGTGATTGGTACAGAAAGACATGAATCTAGGCGTATTGATAATCAATTGCGTGGTCGAGCTGGTCGTCAGGGAGATCCTGGATCAACACAATTTTTTGTATCTATGGATGATGATTTGATGAGGATATTTGGATCAGATAGAATGAAAGGTTTAATGGAAAAATTAGGAGTACCTGATGATATGCCTATAGAAAATGCAATGATAACAAAATCAATAGAATCAGCACAAAAGAAGGTAGAATCTCATAATTTTGATACTAGAAAACACCTAGTAGAATATGATGATGTTATTAATAAACATAGGGAAGTAATATATAAGAAAAGGGAAGAATTGTTAAATATCGCAGAAAATAAAGATATTCCAGAAGAAGAAAGAACAAAGCAATCAAAAGAGAAAATTTTTGAACTTATAGAAGGAGAGATAGAGCAAGTAGTATCATTTCATACAGCGTCAGAGCAAGAAGGAACTTGGAATTTAGATGAAGTATATGAAGTTGTAGACACTATCTTCCCTGTGAGTTTGGAAAGTAGGATAAGATTAGAAGATATTAGAGAAACAGCCGGTGATAAAGAGCAAGATGCAAAATCAAGAACATCAATTGTAAAATATTTGATGACTTTAGTGACTAAAGAATATGAAAATCTAGGAAGTAAGATGAATGAACAAATTACAATGCTTATAGTTGAGAAGGCTGTTTACCTTAGAGCGATTGACACGTTATGGATTGAGCATTTAGATTTGATGGATCATCTAAGACAGGGGATTGGGTTGAGAGGATATGGTCAACAAGATCCATTAGTAGCATACAAGAAAGAAGGTTATAGATTATTTAATGAATTAATAAATAGTATTCAAAAAAATGTTGTTTATACTATTTTCAAAGTAGGTATGGCTCAACAAGTAGGACAGACACCAATGGCTACTAGGCCTCAACAATTTTCAGCTCCAGCCAAAACGTCTGATCAAGCACCTGCTTCTCCTTATCAAAACATGTCTTCTGACACTAAATCAACTTCTGCTGTTAAAAATCCTGAAGTAAAAACAGTTGGTGATACAAAACAAACAGCTGGCGGTAATTTGAAGACAAAAGATGGAGTCAAAGTGGGAAGAAATGATCCATGTCCATGTGGGTCAGGTAAAAAATATAAGAAATGCCACGGAAAATAAGGGTTATATTTATTTACGAGTAACAAATTTGTTCACTTAAATAATTGATACTTAATACAATATATTTGTTTTTAATAAATTTATTGTATATATTTTTGATTTAGTGTATACTATACACGTAAGAAAAAATAGAAATAAATTTTGGCAAAGCCGGATCAGGCTCTGCCTGAATAAAGCTTCTTAAAAAAGCACATTGACATGGTGATATATACTCACTCATATTTTGCTTTGTATTTACATCTTAGCAGGCACATAACATCAGACATCTTTAGAAAGGAGTGCTTGTGATGTTAAATTTATTCGGAAAAAAAGGTAAGAGGTCGAAAACAGATTACCTCTTTGTGATGTTAGCAATCTGGACAAGCGTACAGTTCGTCATGATTATAGTAGAATTTATTAAGTATGAAAATTTTACTGTACCAGGCGGAATGCCATTTGGTTACTTTATGCTTCTCTTGCTTTACATTATAAAAAAAGAATCTGATCGCTGGCTTAAAATTCATTGGGAAAAAAGAGTAGGTGAATTTTATCTGATTGGCTGGTTTGTAGCTATGATGATAATGTTCATAATTGAATTTTCTACTGACGGTGAATACAAAGTTCCGCGGAAACTATTTGAAACGATAATCGCTATTGTAGTCGCCTATATTGGATCTATGTCTTCTATAATTATTCATTACTTAGTAACTTCTAAGAATGGTAGTGGAATTATAAAAGACTATTTCAAATATAGAGAAGATACTAAAAATGCGAATAGTAAATAAACAGTTAAACGTTTTTAGAAGGTAGGAAAAAATGCAGGAAAATGCACAGTGCAATTTTCTGGTGGGAGTCAATAATTGTCCAAATTTTATTGATTCCTCGTGAGTATATTCTTTTATACATATAGTTCTCGCCCGCTAGCGCCTAAGGCGTAGCCAATGGCGGATGGGTAGTGCCAATTATATGTAATGTCAATACAACCAACACCCTGATTTTTAATTAAATTGGGGTGTTTTTGTACTAAATATGATACAATTTAATAAGATTATATGAAACAAACTCTTATAGCTCCATGTGGAATGAATTGCGCAATATGTAAAGGGTTTCTTCGAAAAAATATCAAATGTCCTGGGTGTTATGTGGGCAGAAAGATTAATGGCAGGTGTCTGAAATGTATAATAAGTCATTGTCTTAAAAGATTAAAAAATAATTGGCGTTTTTGCTATAAATGTGACACTTTCCCTTGTGTTCGTATGAAACAGCTTGATGAACGTTATAAGAAGAATTATGACGTTAGTTTAATAGGTAATCAAAAATATATTCAAAGATATGGAATTCAGAAATTTGTACGACGTGAAAAGAAGAAATGGCTAAAGGGTAAACAAGTTTTATGTGTTCATGATAAGCAATTATATTAGAATTGAATTCTTGAATGTGTTATAGTTAATTAACTTAATAAGAAATTATTTATTAAATATGAAAAAAATATTAATCCCAGTTATCATTATAATTTTAATAGTAGTCGGTATATTAGTAGTATATTTTGTAAATAAGACTGATAATCAAAATATAAACATTGAGCCGTTGACCAATGCTGGTGCTAGTGATTTATCCTGTGATGTAAATGCTGACTGTGTAGATATATGTGACAAAAGTAATAAATGTTTGATACCAAGTTGTACTAAGAATCCTACAAAAGTTAGGGGTACATGTACTTGTTTGGCAGAATGCTAATAATAAATTAATAAAATTTACGATAAAAATATGAGCACCATTGAAGTTAAGAATTTAAAGAAATATTTCAAAGATACAAAAGCTGTTGATGATATAACTTTTAATGTAGAAAAAGGGGAAATTTTTGGTTTCCTTGGACCTAATGGTGCTGGTAAAACAACTACTATTCGAACGATGATGGATTTCATTAGACCTACTTCAGGTGAAATTAAAATATTAGGAATGGATGCACAAAAAGATGCAGTAGAATTAAAAAAGAAAATTGGTTATTTATCAGGTTATATTCAGTTATATCCCAAGTGGACAGGCCAAACCCACATTGATTTTGTAAAACAGTTAAATGGTGATATTGATATATCTAAAAAATTGATTGAAAGGTTTAATTTTGATCCAACTATAAAAACAAAAAAATTATCTTCAGGTAATAGACAGAAACTAGGAATAATAATAGCTTTTATGACAAAACCAGAATTATTAATTATGGATGAGCCTACTAATGCACTAGATCCGTTATTACAAAATGAGGTTTATGAATTAATTGAAGAAGTTACTGGGGAAGGTGCAACAGTATTTATGTCTTCACATAATTTAGCGGAGGTAGATAAGGTTTGTAGTAGAGTGGGTATCATCAAGCAAGGAAAGATGGTAGCTATGGAAGATATTATTTCTCTTAAGGCAAAGAGGATTTATTCTGTTACAGCTAGATTTGCAGAAAAGCAAGATGCTAGTTCTATACAGCTTGAGGGATTAACAATTCAAAAAGAAATAATGGGAGGTTACATCCTAAATTATAAGGGAGATATTAATAATCTAATTAAGTATTTCAATGATAAGAAGCTAAATGATGTACAGATCGAGCACGCTTCCCTGGAAGATATATTTTTAGAGTTTTACTCCAATTAATAGATATGTTTACATTAATTTTTAGAACTTTATTAGATAGAAAGAATTCAATAATAATGTTTGTTGGGACTGGAGTTGGTTTACTTTGGTTGTATGTTTTGTTATTTCCTTTTTTTCAGGACGTTGGGGCGGATATATTTAGTTTGTTTGAATCAGTAGAAGGTTTGAAAGACATTATTCCGTTAGATCCTGCCTTGTTTGATTCTATTGAAAATTTTTTAGCATTGGAGCAATATAACCTGATAGTCCCTCTTTTAGTCGCTATATTACTTATGGGTATTTCGGCTAATGGTTTGGCAGGAGATATCGAGTTTGGAACAGTTGAGATAGTATTGTCTAGGTCATTATCAAGAATGAAGATATTTTTTAGCCATTATCTTGCAGGGATAATTGCTTTGATACTATTTGTAGCTTTTACTTCACTGATGATCGTGCCGTTTGGCGAGCTACATAATCTAGAATATAATTTAGATAATTTTATCAAGATATCGGTCTTAGTCTTGTTATTTGGTTGGGCTGTATTTTCTGTGGCAATGATGGTTTCAGCGATGGTTTCAGAAAAGAGTAGGGTTAGCATGATTATTGGCGGAGGTTTGATAGTTATGTACGTAATTCAGATTGCCTCAAAATCTTTGGATAAAATTGATTTCATTAAATATCTATCTTTTTTTTATTATTATGATTATGAAGCAGCTTTGTTGCATAATACAATTTCCGGTACAAGTATAACATTTTTTTGTATTGTAGCTGTCGTGACTACGATTGTAGGAGCTTGGTGGTATAATAAAAGAGATATAGCAGTATAAATATAAATTATGTGGACAATATTTACTAGAACAATAATAGATAAAAAATATTCACTGTTAGTATATCTGATAGTAGGTATAGCTTTACTGTGGATGTATATTGCTATGTTTCCAGCAATTCAAACTCAAGGCGAGGTTATGGTAAAACTGATTGAGCAATTTCCAGAAAATGTTCAGAAAATCATGGAGGGGTTAGGGGCTGATGCAGTTAGTATGACTACGATCGAGGGTTTATTGGCCAGCAAGCAATACAGTCTCATTTGGCCATTACTTGCGATTTTACTGGTGGCTGGCTTTGCTGGAGCAACGATAGCTGGAGAGATAGAACGTGGGGTTTTTGAGCTGACTTTATCAAGGCCTATTTCAAGAACCAAAATACTGATGGCTAGATATTTAGCTGGTTTAGTAATGATTTTTGTATTTACGTTTCTTTCTATATATTCAATAATTCCTTTGGCTGGAATGTATGATATTGAATTGCAGTTATCTAATATTTTTAAATTATCTATTTTAGCATTTTTATTTGGTTGGGCGGTTTTGAGTATGTCTTTGTTTTTCTCTACATTATTTTCAGAAAAAGCTAGGACATTTGCTTTGATTGGGGGATTGATGATGGGAATGTATATATTAAATACTGTTGCATTAGTTTCAGAAAAATTTGAAGTAATTAGGTACACATCTTTTTTTCATTATTTTGATACTGTTGGTTCACTGATTAATAATACAATTGGGCAAACTTCCATTATAGTGTTTGTAATATGTATTGTGGTATTCACTTCCTTAAGTATATATTTTTTTAACAAAAGAGATATTGCAGTATAGATAATAAAAGTAAGGGTGTTATTCAATTTTTTGCGCGCCTGCCTGCCGGTAGGCAGGCTTTTTATTTTGGAGAAAATTGTATATAATAAGCTTATGTTAAATGATGAAGCAATTAGTTTAAAGAAACAAAAAATCAAATATTGGATATATATGGTTATTTTTTGGGCCTTGGGGATCCTGTTATCGATGTTTGTTCAAGATTTATTGTATGGCTGGGGTAATCCAAGAGTTATTACATCTTTTACTCATATTAAGAGTCGTTTAGGAGAAGTAATTGCTTTTGGGATGAGTGTTGTAGTTATTTTGTATTCAATAATCGCTACTGCATTATTAATCTACGGATCATTTAAACCTGGCTTGAAAAAGTTAAATTACCGAGGGTATTCGAAGGCACACAGTCTTGTATTATTTGCTCTTATTTTTTATACAGTGTTGTTTATGGTATTTTTTTATAAGTTTTAATGATGAAAAAGATTATTTTTGCTACACATAACCCTGGTAAGATTAGAGAAATGAGAGATTTTTTGGGCGAAGGATTTGCAGTAATAACAGCTTCTGAAGCAGGAATATTAGAAGATGTAGTTGAGGATGGTAAAACTTTTGAAGAGAATGCACTTAAGAAAGCTAGATTTGTAAATAGTAAAACTAAAGAATGGTCTATGGCTGATGACTCTGGTTTATGTGTTGATGCTCTTGATGGTAGGCCAGGAATATATTCTGCAAGATGGGCTGGTGAGAATGCAACTGACGATGAGATATTAAGTAAGTTAATAGATGAACTAAAGGATGTACCTCAAGAAAAAAGAACAGCAGTATTTAACAGCGCTGTAGCTCTTGTTTCACCTGATGGTAAAGAGTATACGTTCTCTGGACACATAAATGGTTCAATTCCTGAATTACAAGTCGGTGTAAATAACAAAAAACTTCCTTATGATTCTATATTTATTCCAGAGGGTCAAGATAAAACATTTGCTGAAATGACCAAAGAAGAAAAAAATAGCATTAGTCATAGGGGAATAGCGTTTAATAAACTTAAAGATTTTTTAAAAAATACAAATTAATATATGATAGATAATTTTTCAAATTTTATAACATTGAGTACTTTAATCTCAAATATTGCTTTGGTGATTTTTCTTATTTTTTGGTATTTCATGAAAAAGAATGAAATAAATGTTTTGATTGTTTGGTTTAAAGAAAATGGATTACGAATTGCATTTCTTGCGTCTTTAGTTGCAGTGGCAAGTAGTCTATTTTATTCTGATTATGCATTGTACTTACCATGTAAATTATGCTGGATTCAGAGAATTTTTATGTACCCACAAGTAATATTATTAGGTATCGCTTTGTGGAAGCAAGACCTAGCAGTAAAAAAATACTCTATTTCATTGGCCGTGATCGGAGTGTTGTTTGCAATTTATCATTATCTTACTCAGAGATTTCCAAGTCTTGTATCAGCTGGATGTTCGGCAGGCGAAGCGGATTGTACTTATAAGTATGGTTTTGATTATGGTTATATTACTATACCAATAATGTCATTAACTATATTTTTGTTTATAATAGTTTTTGTCTGTATTTGGCAAAAGAAAAAAATATCAATTGATAATTTAGATAAATAAAAATGGAAAAAAAGAAATTAGTTTTAATTTACAATTTAGAAAGCTCACCAATCGTGCAAGCGATAGATTTGTTGTATCGTGTTATGTCTCCAGCGACATTTAAATGTAATCTTAGTAAGTTAACGCATGATTTTTTTAATATGAAACCTGAGTGGCAAAAGTTTATCAGAGAAATGCCAATAGATTTCAAATTCTATCACCGTGACATGTTCAAGAAGAAATATCCCGACTTCGTTACTGAATATCCTGTAGTACTACTAGAAAATGATGGTAAGTTTGAGAAATTTATCAGTCCAGAAGAAATGATAGGAATAACTTCATTACCTGAGCTAAAGGATCTTATAAGGCAGAGGGTTTCAAGTTAATTAAGTAAATAGTCTATTTATATAGCAAAAAAGACCAACTGTGGATAAATATTATTGACTTAATTATTTAAATTCGGTCTAAATAATGCTAAAGTATAGATGGAAATAAAAGTCATCCTTAAAATTATGATCGGAGCTTGTTATGTGTTTATCAAATGATAATACAAACAAGGTTGTACCTTCGAAAAAAGTTACAAATCAAGCTCCTGCAAAAGGAGTTGATGCAAAAAAAGCTCAAGTAGCAACAGAGCCTCGTTGTAAGGTGTGTAGCGATTCAGGTGAATGGAAAAATGGGCACGGTTGTCCTGCTTGTAGAGCAGAAAGAATGTAACAAATCAAAAAAGGAGATAATTAATTTTATCTCCTTTTATTTTAATCTTGAAATTTTTTAGACTTTCTTTTTTATTACCATTCTTTTGCAGAATTTACCAGCTGAGTCTGCTAGGGAATAAAGTACAGGTATGGCTACTAAGGTGCCAATAGTAGAAAATACCAATCCAGTAATAATGGCAGTGCCTAGGCCGGTCCAGAACGGGTCATAGATTGTAAGTGGGAGAATACCACCAATAGTTGTAATAGATGTTGAGAAAATAGGTTTGAATCTAGAGCGACCAGTTCGAACCAATAGCTCTGTCATGGTTTCTTCGGGGAATTCTTGTCGATATCTATTGAAGGCAGCGATTAGTACAATGGCATCATTTACCACAATTCCAACTAGAGCTATTACACCAAGTCCTGAAATCATATTCAAACTACTACCAACTAACATAAGTCCAGGGAAAACACCGATTAAGGCTAAGGGGACAGCAAACAATATTAAGGCTGGTTGGAAATATGAGTAAAATTGCCAGACAAGTATCAAATAAACTGCGACCATAGCTAATAAAAATATGATTTGAAGATTCTCAAAATCGCCAGTAAATTCTGAATATTCTCCGCCGTATTTAACACCATCTTTTGTTAACCCATATTCTTCTAATTTATTCTCTGTTAGATAATCTATAATTTTCGTATTCAGTAGGGCTACATCAGCATTTTCGTTAACAGCAATATTTATAGTAGCAGCTCTTTCGCCATCTAGCCTAGTGATACTAATCGGGGTTTCTACATTTTTTACTTCTGCCACTTCGCTAAGTTTTACGAAACCTCGAGTTGTAGATGGTATGATAATATTGTTTAAGTCATCTATGGAATCGGTGGAAAGGTCAGAAAATTCGATAATAATATCATCTGACTGTCCGTTTGAAGTAACTGCGACGGATCCAATATTTTGTGGACTGAAAGTCGAATTAATAGTACCAGCGGCTATCATTGAATTTACACCTAGGCGGGTTAGGTTTGCACTATTTAATTCTACCTCTATGGAAGGAATTAATAATTCTTCCCTTTCATTATAAATTTTACTGACACTACCATCTTCATTTAGAAAATTTATAAGATCGTTAGTGGCATTGGCCAATGATTCATCGGTATTACCCAGGAATTCAACTACAATATCATATTCTGAAACAGGAGGACCAAAGGTAACAGCTTGCGCTTTGATAGATATATCGTCGCTTATGTTGCTTCTAATTTTATCTAAGTTTTTATCTAGAATTACTTCGATATCAAATATTTCAGTATTATCATGTCGGTCTACTGGCTCTGTAAAGGTAGCATAGATAGTATCCCCAAAAGTGTAAAAAGTTTCAAAATATGGAAGTGTAATTATTTCATTTTGGACTTGGATAAATACTTCTTCTTTGTCTTCAAAAGCCATTCCAGATGGGAAGGTGAAGTCTGTTTGGATATTTGCACCGTCTTTGGAAGGGAACTGTTCAAATGGCAATTTTGGTGCGAACAGACCGAAGCTTATTACAAGTAAAATAGCCATGAAGGCTATTACTCCAATTTTTAGATAGGTCTTATTGAATATTTTTTTCATCATATTCGCGTATGCGATAGTAAGATTATTAATGGCATTTTGACCATAATGAATTATCGCAGGAATAATAAGCATTTTTTGCCACGGTTTTACTTTCTGAGCTCGTCTTTCTTCGTAGGTTTCTTCTTTTAGAATCCAGCTACCTAATAGTGGCATGATCGTCAGAGCTACAAAATATGAAGTAGCGATTATTAACATGATTGTAAATGGGATGAACTTCAAGAAATCACCCATAATCCCTCCAAGATTTGCAAAAGGTATAAAGACAACAATAGTAGATAGAGTAGCTGCTAAAACAGCAGGTCCTAATTTTCGAACAGCAATTAGGGCGGCTTGCACTTTTTTAGCTCCCTTTTCTAATTCATGGACCATTCCTTCAGCGATGACAATAGCATTGTCTACAAGTATTCCCAAGGTCAGGATCATGGCAAATAATGTTAGAATATTTAGAGTGAAGTCTAACAGCTTCATCAAAAATAAACTTATCAAAATAACGATTGGTATAACTAAAGCAACTACTAAAGCAGTTCTTAAATTAATAAAGAATAAAAGTACGATCAGGATAAGGATCAAACCAATATACCCATTGTTTAAGAGACTATCTAATTGATTTTTCACATAAGGGGCGATAGAATAGGAGACGACTAAATTAATATCATCCGGAAGAATGTCTGATTTTTCTATTTCATCAATTTTTTCATTAACACTATTAAAGATATTTATAACATCACCATTATCTTTTTTGAAAACCATAAAATAAACTGATTCTTTGGCAAAAGATTCTTCATCCTTGTTGTAGCCTACGTAGTGAGCAGAGTCTATATTTTTTGGACTTCGAGTTATAGTGGCAACGTCTTTTAGTGATACTCTACCTAAATTTATATTTTGGATGTCCTCAAGTGTTTGAATTGGAGCATTGATAGTAATCGATTTCTTAATGCCAAGTTCATCTTCTACGCTTCCTCCTGGTAGGGAAATAATTTGGGATTGTATTACACTTTTTATTAATTCATAGCTGAGCTGGTATTTTGATAATTCTGCTGCATCAAGAGTTATTTTAATCACATATTCATTAGTTGGAGATATTTCTATACGATCAATATCATTAGAGGATGATTCTAGTTCTGTTTTTACAGCTGTTGCATATTGTAGTAATTCTTCCGTTGTTTGATCATTATTGCCGACTAAACCAAGAGCGATAGAAGGACCAGCTGCGTCTACAGTTTGGATGGTAGTTTCAACTTCTGAAGGTAATCTAAGTTTATTAATTTCATTGGTTAGGGTGGTGATTGATTCATCAATCTTTGATGAATCTGTAAGGATTATTTGTATATGAGCAAAACTATTACGAGTAGATGATCTTACATAGTCTACAGTATCCATAGTAGTGGCAATTTGTTCTATCGGAACTACAACCTGTTGTTCAACGTCGGCCGGTGATGCTCCAGGATATACTGCACTAACAAAGATAAAGTTGATTGGGACGGATGGGAAGTCCTGTCTCTGGTTATTGGTGACACCCCATATTCCTGCTATTACTATAGTGATAAGTATGAGGATGCTTATTCTGTATCTGGTTATAAAAAATTTAGACCAGCGTGTCATGAAAGATTCATTTTTTTCCATATTTTTATACTTTTTTTAATATTTATTATTACTTAATTGTAGCTAATACTATCTATTTTTTAGTTATAAGTCAATCGTGCTTTTGTATTGTTAATACTTAACAAATCTGAAATTTATATATTTTTTAAAAAAAAGACCTTCTTATTACGAAGGTCTGGTTAATATATAACTAATGCAATTATTGCAAAATAATCTCTCAAAGAAAGCATCTAGAATTTTTGGTGAATAGTGTGAGTTTTTTTATTATCAATTTCTTATTTTCCCATCATTATTCAATATTTTTGTATTAATATGCTTGCAAAGCCCAAGATAAATATTACAAAACATATTAAACAACAGTTTAAACGTTTTTTACCAATTCGATCACAATGTTCACAAACACTAGTGTTAGAGTTTGATTTATTATCGCCAATATCCTTTTGGCAATACATACAAGTGTTAACATCGCTTGATGTCAATATAGGTGCCCCCTTATTTTTTTAATGTTAAATAACTATTTTATAATCAATAAAAATACCATTTTCTTATATTTATGTCAATATGTAAATTTAATATTTGAAATAAATATATGGTATACTACGTATTACTTATAAACGCCTGATTTTTGAATATTATGAACTTTAACGGCGATTGTCAAAACAAAACAGACAATGAACTAGTAAAACTAGTTTTAGAAAATGCTGAATGGTACGGTTGTTTAATGCAGAGGTATGAAGAGAAGTTGGCTAGGTATATATACAGAATTTCAGGTAATTCACAGGAAGACATAGAAGATCTTCTGCAGGAAATATTTTTAGCAGTATATAGGAATTTGAATGATTTTGATAATAATCTAAAATTTTCTTCTTGGATTTACCGGATAACCCATAATCATGTCATTAGTAATCACCGAAAGATAAAGGCACGGATAAAACAGATTAATGGAGAAGATGGTGAAAAGTTATTAAGCATAATGAAAGATAACAAAGATTTAGGAGAAATTATAAATGACAAAATAACTGGTGAGGTACTGAGTAAATTATTAGATCAAATTGATGGTAAATACAAAGAAGTTTTGGTATTACGATATTTAGAAGAGAAAGAGTACAATGAAATTTCAGACATTCTGAAGAAACCTGTTGCTACTATTGGGACACTATTAAGTAGAGCTAAAAAAAATATGCATACTATAATTATAAAAGAAGGGATAGAACTATGAGTAAAGTAACAGACAAAATATTAGAGACTATTAAGTCTAAACATATTGCGCCTAAACCACATTGGCAGTTTTTGATAAAAAGATATCTAATCTGGTCAATGGCAATACTTTCAACGATTATTGGTAGTTTTTCATTTAGCGTATTAATATTTAAGATTGTTAATAGTGATTGGGATATATATAGATATTTGGATAGAAATGTATTTGAACATATGTTTACTACTTTGCCATATATTTGGTTTGTATTTTTAGCACTATTCATAATTCTAGCTTATTACAATGCAAGACATACTAAAGGGGCATACAAATATCAAGCATATTGGTTTGTGGTAGCAAGTATCTTAGTTAGTATGATTTTGGGAGGTATATTTTATGCATTTGGATTTGCACCTAGGGTAAATTTATTTGCAGAGCGACTACCAATATTACGTGACTTGATGCAGAATAGAGATGAAATATGGTTAGATCCTAGTAATGGTTTATTAGCTGGGGAAATTACAGAGATGCTAAGCGGTGTAGGAATGTTTGAGTTAAAAGATTTTGATAACAACGTTTGGATTATTATTTCTTCTGATGAGTTAGTAATACCATCACATTTAGAAATATTAAAAGGAGTGAAAGTAAGAATAATAGGAGAGTTACAAGATAAAGAAATTTTTGAAGCAGATCGAATAATGCCTTATCAAATGGGCCCTGGAATTATAAAGGGTGGGATTAATAAAGAAGAAGCATGTAGAAAATCTAGTAATTGCAAAATATTCAAGTAGATTTTCAAAATTTGGGTAAAATAAAAAAGGAGTCGGTTGAACCAACTCCTTTATTTGAATAGGTAATGTGTGAGTGACTATTTCACTCCAACTGCTTTTTTGATCTCACTTTTGACTGATTCTCTGACCATAGCTTCAAAAATTATAGCCAGCACATAAGCGATGAGAAATACGACAGCAGTCAGCACATGGTCACTCATTGCCAGGAAAACCACTAGACCGAATTTCATGATGACCTTATATGCCATAAGCCCTTTATTGAACAACAGTCTACCGATCCAATAGTGGTTCAGTTGATTCGCTTTTCCAGAAACATGAAACAACTGTATTATGACGACGGTTAGCTGAATCACGATGAACACTACCCAGACCCAGACCACAACCAGGTTTTCAAATTTAGACACCCAGTCCTCTGATTGGTAGATACTGAGATACAGAATCACGTTCAGGGATGCTAATATCAACATCCCGACAAGAGTCCACACGGGACCCATGATCTTTTGGAAGAAGTTTTTCCTTTTGTATTCAAGAGTCTCCCACACTCGTCTGATAGCATCTTCGTGTGCCGGTGAAACAAGCAGTCTACGGAGCAGCTTTTCTTCGGTTCTGGTAAGTTCTCTTTTTGCCATGATAATTTCTCCGATTCTATAAAGGGACGTTGTTTGTTTTTCTATTTAACAGAACATAATAGCAGATCGTATCTTATTTGTCAAGGCTTACTTTGGTATACTTTTGAAATATATAATATTGACATAAAGGATATAATTGGTATATGTTTATATATAGATATAAATTAATAATTATGAATAAAAATATGGGTACACCAGAAGGATCAATAGATTTATTAAAAGAAGAAATGGAAAAAAAGGTAGGATGGTTTAAATCATCATTAGATCTTCTATTAGAAAATGCCGATGCTGGAAATTGGTCGCAAGTTTCCTATTCTAAAATTGAAGATAGGGTGTTTGCTGCTAAGGATGGACTTACCCGCGACAATATTGATGATATGATAGAAAAAGTTACTAAGGTAAAGGAATTATATACAGAAGCAAATAATAAAAGTGAGGTACCAGAGGAATTTCAAGTTGAGATTCACAGAATGTTAAGTCATCTACAGACAATGTAATAAAAATTAGTTATAGTTAAACAAAATACCCTTTTGCTTACAGGCAGGTAGGAGTGACAAAAGGATAAATGTTTACTATGAAATAATATTGAATAACTTGCGTATTAATAGATATAATCACTGATTTTGGTTATAATAAATTTATGTTTTATCTAAGATATCTTAAAAAATGAAATTAAATAGTTTTAAATACGTATATATAAGCATAAGGCCGTTAATTTGGAATTATGTTAATTTAGGCCAGTATTAATTAGTTAAAATAAGAATAAATATGTCTAATATCATAGAAGCAAACAAGCTTACAAAAAAATATAAAGATGGTGACTCAGAAACAGTCGCCCTAGATAATGTTACTATTGCCTTGCCAGAGAAAGAAAGTATGGTGATAATTGGGACTTCCGGGTCCGGTAAAACTACTTTATTACAGTTATTAGGTGGACTGGATTTTCCGACTTCAGGTGAGGTGATAATCGGAGGAGAAAAAATTAATAGTCTAGATGATAATAGTCTATCAAAATTTCGAAATCAAACAATTGGATTTGTATTTCAATTTTTTCATTTACAAGATTATCTGACTGCCAAAGAAAATATTGCTCTACCATTAATTCTAGATGGTAAAAGTGAGGAAGAGGCAGATAAAAGAGCAATAGAGTTATTGAAACAAATTAATTTAGAAAATAGAACCAATCACACTCCAGCAAAAATGTCAGGTGGAGAAATGCAGAGAGTAGCCATCGCTAGAGCACTGGCTAACAATCCAAAGATAATTTTAGCAGATGAGCCAACTGGTAATCTTGACAAAGCTAACGCTGAAAATATTTTAGAGCTTTTTGATGAGATTTCTAAGACGGGGGTTAGTGTTCTGATGATTACGCACGATGAGAATATGGCAAATCGTTATAATCATGTAGTGCATTTAGATAAGGGACAAATTAAAAAAGAAGGAAAATAAATATATGAAATTCAGTTACATAAATAAGTTAAATATAAAAAAATTAAAAAAATATAAAGCTAAGTCATCTTTTTTAATTATTCCAATTACATTTCTGATGGCTATCGGTATTTTAGTTTCCAGTCAGGCTGGTAATATTATGGAAGCTTCAGAAGAAGTTATTTTTGGGACAGCCGCAGAGCAGGGTAAATTTATAGCTTTGACTCCTGATCAGGGAGACAGCGAACATAATTTTAGATCTTTGTTTGGTGGTGATGCAGAATATTTGGAAAGTGATCTAGATATTATTAATGCTATTCCTAATGTTGAAGCTGCTGGTTTGCCAGTTAGATTACCGATAGACCAAGTTGTCACTGAGGATTTGTTTGAAGATGTCTCATTGAATATAAATAATATCCAGGTAATATCTGAAGATTTGGCCGGTCAATATACTGATCAAGACTTTTCTCATGAAGATGGAGAACCTATTCCTATCATTTTGAATGCTAATGGTTTTATTAGAAATTTTGAGGATTGGGGAGGGCAAGATGAATTTACCTTAGAGTTTACGGGTATGAGACAAGGGGGTAATAGAGAAGCAATCGAAGCGCAACTACCTTTCAAAACAGAAGCATTGACTTATGATCGAGATGATATGTTGGGTCAAGAATTTACAATTCAGTTTGGTGGATTTACTCCAGTCCAAACATATGAACAGGAATTTGCAACTAGTGGAGTCTTGTATCGAAATTTAACTGAAGAGCAGATTCAAGTCAATGAAGATCAGCGTAGAAATGATCTAAATTCTTATTGGGATTATGATGAATTAAATACTCCAATAGAATATACCTTCAAAGTAGTAGGGGTTATCGAAGAAGAAGGTATCTATTCAAATTATATTCCTTCAACTTTTGCTACTCAGTTAGTAGAAGATTATATTCAGAAACAACTTGATTCTAGAAATGATACAGAGATAGCTGTAGATGATCTTAATAATATTTACAATGGTTTAACTTTTGATGGATTAGAATTGTCTGGTGGTGGATCTGTTGGTATTGGTTCTGTGAAAATTGGGGGTGGAGGTATGGGATTATTTTCTGGAACAACAGATGAAGAAGAGGAGGTAGTCGCTACATATACTATTCCCGGCTTGGTAATAAATACCGAAAGGGTAGAAGGTGATACAGATGCTTTTTCACAAAGAATGTTTGGATCTTCAGCTACGCCGTTGGGCGAGTATACCGACCCAACAGTTTTTGAACAATCAGTTTATAAAGCAAGTGCTATTTTGATAAAAGTAAATGATATTGAGAATAGAGCTCAAGTAGTAACTGATTTGAATGATGCTGGGTATGCTTATCAGGATTTGAACGATCAAGAGGTATTTGCAGAACTACAAGCTAGTCTGAATTATGCTACCAGTATTGTTACTATCTCATTTATTATTTTAACTGCTGTAATTATTATTTTGACTATGGGTAAGTTTGTTTCAGAAAGTAGGAAAGAGATTGGTGTTTTCCGAGCGATCGGTGCTACCAAGGGTGATATTAAAAAATTATTTATGTCCCAGGCGTTATTATATACTCTGATTGGTTATATAGTTGGTTCTTTGTTAGGGATTAGCTTGGTCCTGCTGTCAGCTAAGCCAGTACAGTTATGGTTTGATTCATTCATTGACAATACAGTTGATGAGACATTTGCAGTTGTACAGACGACCAATGCTGGAATATTTGCCCAAGTAGATTGGCAGATGTTAGGTATTTATACATTATTACTGCTTGTAATATCTTTAACCATATCTTTGATACCAGCAACACGAGCTTCAAGAGTTTCACCAGTTCAAGCAATTAAGAATGAGTAAATTTATGGCATTAAGCACGAAGAAAAAAACTATAATGTTTACTCTGGCCGGTTTGATTGTATTAACAGTTTTTGTTTCAGCGTACGTAATAATGTTTGAAAAAGATTCGTTTGTAGTAGCTCTTGAGCAAGAAGGAGTTTTAATAGATGAAGTAAAAGATGAAATCTTGGCTACAGCTAAGGCGCTTGAATCTAAAGTTGAATCTGGGGAAATAACCGAAGATGAAATGAAAATAGATGTTCAGAGAACGTTAACCGAAGCTCTGCGTAAACTAGTCTCTTCTGAAGAAATAACTCAACGTGAAATGACTGATCAAATGGAAAGTTATTATGAATCTACTGGGGGTATTGATAGTCAAAGGACAGGCGATCTTGCAGAATTCTGTGAAAGAATAAATAGTGGTGAAGCTAGAACTGGTATGGGTGGGAGCATGGGCGGAGGAGATAAATTTGCTCAGATGCAATCACTCTGTTCGGATAATATCTATACAGATGAAGAAATAGCAATATTTAATGATATTCAAAGCCAAAGAGGTTCTGGGAGTTTTAGTCGTTAACATTATATATTAAATATAAATGTATATGGTATAATACTACTATACTTTTCAAATACGTTATGTTTTATCTTAGATATCTAAAAAATGAAATTGTAAGAAGGATAGGTAAAACAATTACCATTTCTTTAGGACTGGCAATAGCTAGTGCTATTATAATCGTGATTATTTCTACCTCTCAGAGCTTGTCTAGTACACAGGAAACCGTATTAAATCCATTAGAAAATGTTGGTACAGATATTTTGGTAACAAGAACAGTCGATCTAGAATTAGGAATGAAGGATGAGGCAGCTGGTTATGATTATCTAAGAGAGAATATTGTCAGTACAGATTTGTCACAATACGGTAGTGCTGGAGATACTTTTACCCGAGATGTATTTCTATCCGGATCTTTATTAAGCTTTTCAGCTGATGAAGCAGATGAGCTAGATGAAACTTTGGTTGAGGATTATGCACTCGGCCTAATATTAAATGTTACTCATCAAGAAGGTGAGATACCTGAGATTGTTTCTGAGATAGAGACGGGGGGAGAAGAGATATTTATAGGAGGTCAGGAAGTTGTAGTACAGCAAGATATTGCACCTATGACCGCAGAAGAACAAGCAGTGGTAGATGCAGCTAAAGAAGCAATAATGAATAGTGGTACAAGTTTTAAAACTCCAGAAGGTAGATTACAAATGATGGACGCTATAAATGATGCAATGCCTGAGAGATTCAAAGGGTATACAGAGACGTTTAAAACAGAAGACAGAACATTAATAACAGACAAGCAAATAATTCGTACAGAAATTGATGCTCCGGAAACCAATATTCAGACTGAAAATTTTACAGTCGCCGGTGTTGATATTACCAAAGATAATATTGGACTAGTCTTACCTGATCAAGTCATAGAAGGTGAGTTCATATCTGGACCTGATGGAGTAAATATAAGTAATGATTATGCTCAGAAAGAAGGTATTAATGTCGGTGATATATTTTCGCTGTATCAGAACAACGGTACAGAGCAATTTGATTTTGTAGTAGTCGGATTAGTAGAGCCTAAATTATACACAAATTCTGCTGATGTTTATTTACAATTGGAAGAATTACAAAGGTTATCAGACAGAGAAGATAGTATTAATATTATGCTGGTCAAATCAACTGATGCATATTCTGTTGATGAAGTAAGTAAACAGTTGGAAGGTTTATTTACCAGTGCGCAGGTAACTGATTCGTCTGATACTGCGGATGAAGTGACTGGTAGTCTGATAGATGCCGCAAACCTTACTGATAAATTTGTCGGTCTGACAAGTATTATTGTAATGATCGCCGCATTTATAATTATCAGTCTTTTGACAGTGCTATCTATTAACAAAAGAACCAGAGAGATAGGTACGCTAAAAGCTATTGGTTGGAGTAATCGTATAGTGGTTAGGCAAATATTGATGGAGAATATCGTCCTGGGTATTTTTGGTGCTGCTCTAGGTATAGGGCTAGGTTTACTATCTATCGCCTTACTAAATAATTTTGATATCTCGTTCACTGCTGAGTTCATCTCTGGTAATGAAATTGATGAATTAAGCAGGAAATTTTTAGGTAGTGGTGAGTCTGCTGATCCTGTATCTACTTCATTTAATCTGAAAGTCGCTTATACATACTCGACACTTCTAATTGGTTCTTTGATTGCAATAGTAGCTTCAATAATCTCTGGTGGTATCGCGGCAATCAAATCATCAAGAATGAAACCTTCGGAAGCATTACGTAATCTAGAATAAATTTATGGCATTAATAGAATTAAATAATTTACATCGTGAGTACAAACAAGGATCAAGAATGATCCACGCTGTTGATGGAGTCAATCTCAAAGTTGAGAAAGGGGATCTATTAGTTATCTTCGGTGAGTCTGGTAGTGGTAAAAGTACCTTACTACAGTTGATTGGTGGTCTAGAAAGACCAACCAAAGGTAATGTAGTGATAGATGGTCAAGATATTACTAAAATGAGCGAAGCAAAATTAACCAAGCTTCGTGGTCAGAAAGTTGGTTTTATATTCCAACACTATAATCTAATACCTACGTTAACTGCTCTTGAGAATGTAGAAGCAGCTATTATCGATAGATCAAAAGATGATACAAAAAAAGCTACTGAAATGTTGGAGATGGTTGGGCTTAAAGATAGAGTTAAGCATCTACCAAGTTTATTATCAGGTGGTGAACAACAACGGGTCGCTATCGCTCGTGCTCTTATTAATAAACCAGCAATAATATTGGCAGATGAACCGACTGGTAATTTGGATTCCAAAACTGGAGAAGAAATAACAGTACTTCTAAAGAAATTAAACGATGAACATAAAATGACTTTTATATTAATCACTCATAGTGAGTACAATAGAAAATTCGCTAGTAGAATCATGAATATCAAAGACGGTAAGCTAAAGTAACACTTGTTGCCAACATTTGTCATTCTGAGGAGTTCGGCATGGCCGGACGACGTGAGAATCTCCTGACCTACGGTCAGGGGTCTCTTCATTTTATTCAGAGAGACATTTGTTTGTGAGGCCCCCAAACCCCAAATGATTAAAATCAATAATGATTTTAAATAAAAATCAGTTTATATATCTGGCTGGTTTGACAAATTATATATTAAAGTTTAACATAAAAATTGTTATACTATTTAATAATTATTAAATAATTTATGAGCGTTGAAAGAGAAGTATTTATTGAAGGAAATTTTGAAATATTAAAAGAAGAAGCCGAAGCTGTTTTGTTTTATGCCAAAGATCATAAATGGTTCGCAGTTAGAAGTGATATTTCCCATTTGATAGATGCAATTGATAAATACAAACTTACCTCAACAGACGAAAATAAAGCAGCAATACTAGAGATTGTTTTAAAAGCAGAAGCAATGTATCTTGAAGATAAAGATAATGGTCATGAAAAATTGACCGATGACACAAAGGAAGAGATCGAGAAATCATTTACCACAATAAAAGAAAAACTTCAATAAAGTAAGTTAATATAATCCTTGTCATTTCGACCGAAGTGGAGAAATCCTTATCAGGTTGGTATTTTATTATTTGGTTATAAAGACTTCTCGCCGCTAGCTCGAAGTGACTAAGGTAGATAAGAAGCCCCCAGACCCAACTTATTAGAATAAATAGTCAAATTAAATACTAAATAAATCGTACCTTAGAATAAAATGTCACAAAATATGTAGTTGAGGAACGACCCGTAGGGTTTACTTAACTTAAGCGTGAGCGGTTTTAAGTAAAAGTGACAAAACAAGTATTTTGTTAATTTTATTTTATGTGCGAAGCTTCTTTTGTTACTTTTCTTAGCATGAAGAAAAGTAAGGCAAGAATGTTGAAATATATCACACTGAACAACATATTAATAGATGAAAGATCGCAAAGCTTTATTTAACTTCAGGCAGAGCAAACGCTCTGTCTTTTGCCTGTCTGCCCGCTTCGCAGCGAGGCGAGCCGAAGGTAGGCTTGATTCATGGCTAATAAAGGAGTACGATAGAAAGTGAGTAATCTCTCAAATACTAGGAGATTAAAAAGCTAATAATAATTAAAGAAATATATATGGAAGACCATAAGAATACACCAAATCCAGAACAGGAGAAAAAGATGGAAGACTCGTCTTTTAATCCAAAGGAGCAGGCAAAGGACATGATAGATGACGTGAAGGGGATGTCCAACGTAAAACCTGGAGATTTTAAACCAGGGAAAATAAAAGGAATGCCAACGGCATTAATTATTATTCAGATTCTCTTGATTTTGAGCGCAATAGGTTCGCTGTTTGGTGGCGTTTATGGAATCATCGGTACCGTTATTGCTCTTATTACCGTATGGGGAATAAACAAACGTGCAATGTGGGCATACTGGTTATTAATCATCTTTATTTTATATAGCATTGTTATAACATTAGTTAATTGGATGGGCTATGGTTATGTGAGTCTTGTTATAGACGCGGTTCTACTGTATTACATTACTAAGTCTAAGAGTTGGTTTATGCCACAAGATAAAGCGTAGTAACACCGTAACTTTAACCACTTTAAGGCAGGACGAAAGTCCTGTCTTAAGTTTATTTTTTTATAAAAAAATAGAATTGTCATTTCGACCGAAGTGGAGAAATCTTTAATTTTTTCTTTAATACTTTTTGACAGCAAAAAGTATCGGAAAAACTGCTGGGGGCTTCAATGCGCTACCAGTAATTTTCAGGTAATAATTTGAGAATGGCTTAAGAAGCCCCCAGACCCTAAGTCATTAAAATAACTAGTTATATAAAAGATTTGATAAAAATGCACCTTAGAATAAAATGTTATATACCTTCTGTCATTCATGCCGAAGGTAGGTATTTAATTTAAAAAAAAGGACCACATTGTGATCCTTACTTTATTTTACAAAGTCACCATAGGGGAGTCGTAATTCCACTGGAAGCTGATGGAATATTCAGCGGCAGACTTGCACGCCTTTTCCATCGGCTTTTTTAGTTTGTGAGCGAGTTGGACTGCCTTACTCTTTTCTGACAGGTTAGTGTCGGCGGAAAATACGATAATATTTCCATTGGAATAAGATTTTCTGATGTGCCATTTGAACTCGAAATCTTCAAACTCAGACTCTGAATTTATCTTTTCTAACAAGTTTGCCGCGAGCAGTTCGCATTGGGCATTGTCGTTATAACCAACACTGAATTCAAATCTCATGTTATAGGTGCTCATTGATAACCTCCTTTTTGTATTTTTATTTTTCATATAAGTTTATAATTAATTTAGTTATTTGTCAAGACTTATTTAAATTACCCCAACTTAAATCAGGATGAAAGTCCTGTCTCTTGCCTGCCTGCCCGCTTCGCAGCGAGGCGAGCCGAAGGTAGGTTTATATAATAAATCGTGATATAATTATCTTGGTTGACTTAGAAGTTTAAGTTGACTAGTTGACCAATAGTTAATCAATGGAGGATTCCTATGATTGGCAAACGTTTGTTCTTAGAGGTCGTCGCCTAGGATTCGCACGTCTTGCGAGAAAACCTACTAGCGTAGGATGCTGTACCCGATCTAGTAGGTAGTAATGGTGTTGGCAGGGCATCCCGACCTCACTTCATTTGAAGGAGTATGCTCACTGTTTAGTCTTTTGACCAAACAGACGTACAGAGACTTACCCTCGGAATGTTTTATATATTCCGAGGGCCCTTTTTTAATTTTAGTTTAAGTTTTATCTTTTGCCTGTCTGCCCGCTTCGCAGCGAGGCGAGCTGAAGGATGGTTTATTCTTCCAGACAGCTAATATCTGTTCCTTGTTTAACGGGTCCTGATGCTTCAACTAGACCGACAATACCAGGTGCTGTAAAACTAATACTCATGTTACTCTCGTTAACTGAACCAGTTACAGTGCCAAACTCACCCATAGAAAAAGTAAAGCTTCCAGAAGAATCTGGTGTGAAAGTAATAGTCTCAGATGCATCGTCTGTGTTTGTTCCGCTTTCACCTACTATTGTCCAAATCCAATACCAAGTACCAGTCCACTCTGAGTCAATACTCTCTCCGCAGGTATGAGCTGTAAAGGTTAATTCGTGCGAAGCGGTCATGGGTGTTCCTTCAATATCATAGACTGCCTCATCAGACATAGAAGCTTGGTAACCTGGGCATCCATCTTTGTGCCATTCACCAGCTCGCATTTCGCACTCTGTTTCTGATAGTTGTTCATTGAATGGTGCGCAGCAACCTTTATTACATTCTTCTAAATCTTCGCATTTACCAGGTTTTGATGTGCCAGCCCGTTGTTCGCATTCGACTTGTGATAATTCCGTACAAAATGGTACACAACATTCAGTCTGACATTGTTCGATTTGGTCGCAAGTTGTGTTATTATAAGTGCCCCCAAATTGATCACACATTTCTTTTGTGTCTTCAGTACATTGAGGTGTACAACAACCAGTCTGACATTGTTCTATATTACTGCAACTACTCTTATTCCATGTTCCGCCATGAGTGTTTACACAGGCATCTTGATCTGTTTCTGAACAAAAAGGCATACAACATCCTTGATCTTTATCATCTGAAATATTAATGCCACATCCACTCAATACCAGTCCGATACCGATAACGAAAGCGATGATTCCAATTGTTTTTCCCATAAATTTATATTTAATTTTAATTATCTCTATTATAACATATTGTTTTGTTTTTCAATAACTGTCTATGTTTTAGGTATCAATAGCACCTGTGGGATCGTTATTATGATAAGCTATCTTATTCTGATTTTATTTTGGTTCAAGTCCTGTCTTTTGCCTACCTGCCCGCTTCGCAGCGAGGCGAGCCGAAGGTAGATTTGATTTTTTTATATCCAAAGAGTAAGCTGTATTAATCACTAAATTGTTCTTTAGAGAAAGAGAGATAAATCATGATTGAGATTGTTGATTTTCAACGTCGATATTTTGAGGGGATGGTGGATTGCTACAACCAAGGTTTCCCTGACGGACATAACCGTTATACTCTAGCTAGGTTAAGTCGTTTTCAGCGAGATTCAATATTTCTCGCTATCAATGAGTTTGATCTTGTGGTCGGAGTACTTATCGGCATTACTTCAGTTCGTGAAGCTTGGTTTACTGCGCTGACCTTACTACCAAATGTCGGCAATCAATCCCAGATTATTTTTCAGTTAGCAAATCATCTTTCTAACCGATTCGTAGATATGGGATTTGATGAAGCGCATCTTACTACTAAACGCCGAAGTATACATCGTTTGGTTCAGCGCGTTGGTGCACCAAATATTGTTGAAGTAAAGAATTGTTACTTTGATGACCAAACTAGGTGGGTGGTGACCGTTAACCGCAGTAATTTGCCACAGCTTATCAAGCTTATTAATTAAGCATATTCAAGAAAACCGTTCATACTGTGATCGGTTTTTATTATTAACATTCCTTTAAAGCAGAGCAAACGCTCTGTCTTTTGTTTTTTTTAACTGTGGATGAAATGTGTGTAATTGTACTAATTTAGGCCCTAAAAAACTCTAATATATTCTTTTATTTAGTTCAGACAGGGGTAGGAGTTTACATTTTTTAAGACTTTTTAGTAAATTTTTAGCTAGTTTTAGCATAAAATTGGTACCCCATCCTTGCAATTTCTATATGTTGTGGTATAATGATAGTATACATACAACATATAGTAAAAAAAGGGGGAATTTGCTACCTGAGAAGGTATAGAAGATTGTGACGTTAGAATTTTTAAATAATTAAATCGCCAAAATCAAATTATATCGTTTCTAGGTAGTTACACTAGGGTTTTTTGGATATAATTAATAATTTTGGCTAAAGATGCTTATTAGCAAAAATATGAAAAAGAATAAGAAAAACAGTAATAGTAAGACTAGAAACAAATTTGAAAGATTTAAAAATTGGTTTAAATTAAGACCTATATTAAGAAATATTATAATCGGTATAATATTAGGTATTATTTTTTTAATTGCAAATGAAATACGTGCAGGAATGAGGGCAGATGAATCATCGAAAGAAATAACTGAATCATTTTCTATATTAACAAATACAATTATTAATGATGAAGAATTAGATGAATTAAAAGTTTATGATTTTGAAGAATTTACAATAGTAGGTGATATCAGATTTGATAAAAATTCTAAAGTAATGTCACTTGGTCATGAAAGTAATTTTGCATACTTTCTTTCAAAGATGTGGTTATCTGAACATGCAACGATAAAAACAAAATTTATTCCTCTTACAGAAGCCGCTGATTACTACATCATTGTTGAAAATGTTTTTCAAATTATTATTGGAGATGGAGATCGACGTGCAATTAGTCTAAAGTCATTTGTTGGAGGAGGAGATTGGGAATATGAACAGCCAGTTAACCGAGCAGTAGATTTATCTCCACGATATTATCTTGACCGAAATTTTCCAATAAATAATTTTGTTATTGTTGAAATAGATGTAAGCGCAAAAGTGATAGAAGGAAATAAACGTACTGTGAAGCTGGATATAAGATTTACAGATGAAAATGGGGATGTATATAATACTTTAGACTTGGAAAATATTACTTGGGAATTTGTCGTTGAAAAATCGACAAATGATATAGCGCGTTATGGAGTTGGTCTTATTGATCCAAGCGGTCAGCATATGCCGAAAGTAAATTTTGAATATTTACATATAACCGAAAAACAACAATAAAATTAGATTAACAGAATAAAAATATATGAGTGAAACACAAAATAAATTTCAGATAAAAGGTAAATTAGCTGAACAGTTTTTGCATACACTTGCAACAAAATCATTCTTTTCTGATTGGTGTTTTTTAAATCCAATTTTACCAGATGGTAAAGAACTTTGTGATCTTTTAGTAATCTTTGATAATGTTGCCATTATTTGGCAGGCTAAAGATTTAATGTTGAATAAAAAAGGTAAATACAATCCCAAAGAGGTTAAAAAGAATATTCGCCAGCTCTCAGGAGCCCGACGTCAATTATTTGACTTAAAGACACCAATCGTATTAGAAAATATGCGACGAACTAAGATTAGTTTCGATCCAGATTCAATTTCTGAAATTTACTTAATTTCTGCCCTGCTTGGAGAAGGAGAAGACTCATATGAGATAATGGAATCTATAAAAGAATTTCAAGTGCATGTATTTACTAGAAAATTCACAGAGATTGCTTTAAAGGAATTAGATACAATAAGTGATTTTGTTTATTATTTAAGAAACAAAGAGGCATTCATTAAAGAAAAAGTAGGAAGTCTGATTGTTCTAGGAGGTGAAGAAGAAATTCTTGCATACTATTTATTAAATAATAATAGCTTTGATTCTCTCAATGGATATAAATTTGTCACTCTTGACGGTAATCACTGGAAATATCTTATAGATAATCCAAGTTATATTTCAAAAAAGAAAGCTGATAAAATAAGTTATGGCTGGGACTCAATTATTGACCGTGCTCATGAGGGGTCATCAAAATATGAGTTAGTAGCGCGTGAATTAGCAAGACCTAATCGTTTTGCACGTAGAGTCCTTGGAAAGGCGTTTTTTGATGCTAATGTAATAGCACACGAGGATCAAGAACATGATATTTATAGAAGAGTGGTAATTGGAACAGACGATAAAGGAAATGGTCATACTTATTGTTTTCTTTTTATGGATAAAGACAGACCGAGAGAAGATAGGGCGAAATATCTTGAAGCATTATGTTTTGTAGCTAGAGGAAAATATCAGAAAAACTCAAAAGTTATTGGGGTTGCTACAGAACAGAAAATTGAATCCAAGTGCTCTTATGATTTCATTTTATTAGAAATACCAGAGTGGACTGACGAGCTAGAGGAACAAAAAAATGAGTTTCAAAAAACATTTGATATTTTAGTTGACCCTAAAATAACGTCTATTAGGGCTACTCAGTATCCAATAGTGAAAAAAAATACATCTTCAAAAACAAATTAATTTATTTTTGGTGTAAGTAATATGCGTTTTGAATGTAAATAAAAAATGTTATGTATTAACACTTTACTTTTAGGGTATTGCAGGTTGACGTAAAATACCCGTATGATATTATGAATCACTTGTCCAAGGCACGTTAACATAAAATGAAATGAATATATTTTCGAAATTGTAATATAAAACGAGAAAAAAGGAAATAAAAATGAACAGGAATAATACTCCAACGCAGGACAGCTATGATGTAGTTGTTCTAGGAGCGGGCATTGCCGGACTTTTGCTTGCGAGCGAAATTTCGAAGCAATATTCCACACTAGTCGTTGAAAAAGGGTTGTCACCCCCTAAGACAAAGTATTGGCTCACAACCAAGGATGCTGTTAAGGGGAATCCTGATCTAGACGACGAATCATTGATAAGTCGGAAGTTTGACAGTTTTTTTATCGCAGATTCTCAGCAAAGAAATCGGCAGGTACGAGGAGGTTATTATCTCTGGGATACTAATAAACTTGTTGATTTCCTCTGTGATAAGATTTCCAAAAATGGTGGTCACTTTTTGATGAATCACAAGTACTACTCACGTCGGTATGAATCTGACAACATAGTGGTTTCAGTAAATCAGAGAGATATTAGTGCAAAGGTGGTTGTTGATTGCATGGGATTTAACTCGCCGATTATTGGTGCAAACAGCATGGTGGACATAATTGGTTACCACACTGTTTGTGGTGCTACAGTACCCACAATTAAGGAAGTTGATCCAGTTGCATTCTGCAATCTAGTTGAGTCGGGCCATGCGCATTATCTCGAAATATTCCCCACTAATGAAAAGACAGCTCATGTTGTTATGATAGCTTCATCCGAAGAGCCGTACCCTTTCGATAAGCTTCTACCAGAGTTTCTGTTTGCAGTAGAGAATTCTCGTTGGTCGCAGTATTTCAAGGGAACATCTTCAGAAATGTTGCCACTTCACGGCGTGATCCCAGTCGGTACTCGAATGAAGACTGGAATAAATAGAGTCTTCATTTATGGTGAGGGAGCTCAAGTTCATCCCGCTTCAACTGCTGCTGGATTGACACAGATACTCCAAAGCTACCGCCGGGTTGCTAAAGAGTTAGGAAGCCGTATCCAATCAAATCAATTAGGTGGAAAATCGCTTGAAGGGATTAGCGTCGATAACATGTCTCGTTTTTGTAGCAGGATACATAGAAGTGTTTTTGGCGATTATATGGGGTGGACTTCCACAGGATTCTCAAAACTGGTCAACCAAATGGGGTCTCTCAGTGATGATGTTTTAAATGGAATGCTGTTCGGTGATTTAGTTGCCGGTGATGTTTTTAGTTTCGAAAATCTATACCGATTGATTCGGTCACGTAATACCATTTTGTTGCGTCACGGATTTCGAGCATTGCTTCCTGGTAATTGATGTAGTTACAGAATCCAAGAAGATGATTTTTTCGAAATAACAGTACATATTAATAACCTCTCTAGGTAACACTAGAGAGGTTTCTTTTTAATGTTTGTTATAATATATTTTTTCGGTAAGTGGAAAGGTGTCAAATAAAAAATCCCACTAAATATTTAGTGGGAAATTCAATTAACATGCACCGTCATTGTCAGCACCTTCACAAAGTGAGTCTGGCGGATATGTTGGATAATCAACAAAATTATCCGGACGGATTTCTCTTACTGTTGAAGAGCACTTTTTTGCATGGATTTTTTCAAATCCTATTTTTACGCGCTGTTGTCCGCATTCAGGACAAGTCTTGCAACAGCCATGCGTGATAAGTTCACCTGGAGGATGATTACATCTCCATTCATTTGAACTGGGCATTTTTACCTCCCTGTTTTTTTATGTGCAATTAAGTAAGGCAATCTTAGAATGATATTGGGTTTTTGTCAATCATTTTATTGACAGAATATTTTATTAGTAATAAGGTGTATTATCGATCAAAAAAATATATTCATAACATAGAACGTTTAAAAAAATGGAGGAAAACAATGGAATTTAATGTTGGTGATATGGTAGATGAGCAAGGTTCAAAACTGATAGTGTATGGAAGAATACTTTCTCTCACAGAGACGGAAGCGCAAGTAAAATTTCGTATCCCGCTTCGTGAGAAGAATAAAGGTTTTTGCGATGCTTGTGGAAGTTCGGACCATCTTTCAATCAATGATGATACTGACGAACTAGTGTGTCTGGTAACTGGCTGTGGTCATGAGTATGGTTTTAAAGAAACAACCGAAACTATTGCTTTGACCAAGCTGATCAATATTACAGCCAAGCGCGCTGCCGAGAAAGAAGCAGAAAAAGTAAACTAGTTTTACTAAGCGTAAAGATAAAGACTTACTTATTTGAGTAGGTCTTTTTTATTTGATATTGTAATAAATATCTGCTATACTTAGTTCAATATATAAACAAATTATAAATAAACGTTTGAGAGTTTTCACAAACATACTACTTATAATAATCCTGGTGGTTCTAACACCAGTGCTTTTGTTAGTGACATCTATAAAGACTAATGTACTACATACCACTTTTCTCAAGAGTGAATTGGAACGACATGAGATTTATGATTTAGCATTTGACTTAGTTGATGATCAAATACAGCAGATAGAGTTGGCACCAGAGATCCCTATCACTCATGAAGAGATTAGTTCGTTGATTACAAAAGTTCTAACTCCAGAGTGGCTGCAGGGGAATGTAGAATCTGCTCTGGATGATTTTGATATTTGGCTTAATGCACCGATGGGCACGGAGATTTCTATTGTCCTTACCATGGCAGAGCCAAAAGCAAACTTATTGACAGAGCTAGACGTATTAATAGATAAAAAAATAAGTGAGCTTGAATCATGCACTTCAGATGATAAAAATATTCTTTGTGCGTTTGCTGGTTTGGGGTTGGATGATTTTAAAGCTGAGTTAGCAAATTTTGATTTTGATCCAAATGATCTTGTAAATCAAATCCCAGACAATCTTGATTTGGCAAATCCTGAGTTCATAGAAGATTTTCAAAAAATCGAAGAAGTTGATAAACCTAAAGTTGTAGAGCATTACGCATGTAGTGATTTTTGTCCTGGACCACGTGAAGATTATTTGGTAAATATTTATGAAGGTGTGGATAATGATGAGGAATGTAGTAAACTTGGAGGAACTTTTGAATCATATGTTGGTTGGGGAGAAACATTTATTTGTATAGCTGATAATGTCAAAGATGAAAAAGATATTCAAACTCAGATCTCTGAGATAAAAGAAAGTCTCGAGCAATCGAAAAAATATTATCATTTAGGACAGCAATGGTTCTGGTATGCTTGGATAATATACGGTGTATTAATAGTATTGTTCCTAATTATGAATGCCACTGGGGGCTGGCGTCGAGTTATAAATTGGTTGGGAGTTATTATGTTATGTATCGGAATTATACCGGCCACTTTAGGTCTTGCCACTAATTTTGGTCAGGATCTAGCTATGGACCAAATAGATTATGGCCCTGATTTTTCAACTAAAGTAAGTGACTTAATACCTAGACTTATTAACGACTTTACTGATGCAATATTTACCTTACCGATGATAACGGGTGTAATACTTGTTGTTCTTGGTATAGCAGTAATTATCGGAGCTCATTGGATACCGAAACCAAAAGGTAAAGTAAAAAATTAATATTTATAATGTCTGTCATTCTGAGGGAGGTCACCCGTGGTGACTGACCGTGAGAATCTCAGCCAAAGGCGGCATTGCATCACCTTTAGTGATGAGACTCTTCGTTTTACTCAGAGTGACAATGACTTTTTTGAATAAAAAAAGACTCACTATGTTACCAATGTAGGCGATTTTGGTTTATTCAGTTTTATTCTTGAAGTAGTCTTCTATATCTTCATCGAATTTATCCATGCTTTGTTCGATAAGCTGGTCAAAGTCAGGCGCTACATTTGTATGATCCTCACCAAATATCTCAGCAAGTTCTTGGCGTTGTGATTCATTACCTAATAATATAGCTGAATGCATATGTTCACCAAAGCCATGTTCAGAGTCATTCATTTTTAGAAAGTTTTTAATATTATCTGAGTTACCACATGTGTCTCCACCATCTCCTACAAAATAAAAAGATGATGCGTAATCAGGATAATTATCTATTTCATCGTTCAAGGCTTTGGCAGTTTTTTTAATACCATCCAGCATATTGGTACCACCTTGCGTATTCAATTTTTGCATCAGTCTAACTTTCACGGTAGAGGAGTCGCCGTCATCATAATCATATCTAGTTGGTGAATCATAGTCCTGGTCAAAATCTTTTATCTTTGTAGTAGAGTCAGAAAAAATATCAATTGAGAAACGTATATATCCAAAAGCGTTTGAAATTTTATCAAAAAGCTCAGAATAAAAAACTAAAAGTTTTCTGGCACTTCGTAATTTTTCTCCTTGCATAGATCCAGAAACATCTATTAGGATTGATGCCATGAATCGTGGTTCGACAGAAGATTTTATGGTACGGGGATTTTTCACTGTTCCAAAAAGTAAATTTCTTGGTTTCATTACAGCCTTACGATTGAATGCGCCTTGACGTGTCAGAGAATCTTCATCAAAATCAACTTCATCTTTCCTAGGTAAGCGTTCAGCAAAATATTGGAACCATTGATCGACTAATGGGCCAATTTCTTCTCGTATATCATTGTATTCGTTGTAAAGATGATTTTCTTGCTCTATTTTTGTTTGGATACGATCTAATTCAGCTAAGTCTTGTTCATTTAATTCTTCAATAAATTTATCACGTTCATCTTCACTCATAAATCCATCATCAACCATTTGGTCCATATTATTTTTGACTTCTTCTTTCATTTGTTCTTCAAATGCTTCTAATTTTTTTTCAAGTTCTTCTTTAAAATCTTCAGGTAATTCATCTTGTTCTAATTTATCTTTAATCTCTGACAAGTCTTGGAATTTTTCTGCCTCTTGCATTTGTTGTTCAATTTCTTGTTTTTTTTGTTCCATTTGTTCCATTTGCTCCTGCGCTTGTTCAAAATTGGATTGTGCTTGTTGTGTATCACTATCTGAGGCATCAGATATATTATCTGTAGGGTTGGAAGACTCTTGAGATTCCTGAGATTCTTGTGAATCTGTTGACTCACTATCTGATTCGCTGTCTTGCTCTGATTTTTGGTCTTGAGGAGGTTCTACACCGCCGTCTTCAGCTTCGGGCGCCGAGTCTTGTTGTCCACTTTCACCTTGTTCGTCACTTTCATTCTTATCTTCTGGTTTTGCATTTGGAGTAGCGTCAAAACGTCTCCAATCTTTACCATCCCAAATTTCTGACCAGGCATGACCAGTATTTTGAGTGATGGCTGATATACCATCTTGAGCACCTTCTACTTTATGTCCAGTTACTAATCTCGCTGGTATTCCGGCTGAGCGCATCATCGCAACGAATTTTGTATTAGCTGAATAGCATTCAAGATATTCTGACGTGTCAATATTTTGTAAATAATTATCTCCGGTAGATTCACTTCGGATTTTATATTGCAAGGCCTGTGCTTTTTGTAGGTCACCACCACCAGGATAAAAATGGTTTGCCAAGATATGTTGGCGAACTTGTTCAGCTTTTTGCATTGAGCTACCAGCCAAACTAGAAATAATAGTTTCTGTTTTTGGTGATAGGTCACCTTTGTAGATAGTAGTTGTATCTTCTGGAATGGGGGGATTGGTAAAAGTCTCTGATTCTTGTATAAAATCTAATGAGAATAATCCGTTGCTATCAGCCTCAATATAGAAGCAACCATTTTGATCACGAAAAATCTTGGCCGAACCTCCTTCAAATTTCAAAGAAGAAGCATCAATTCCGAAACCGTTTGGTAATGGAAGTGCTTTTAATCCAGCATCTAGATAGCCGGATAAGGAAGTGCGTTTTTCACTATCAAGAGATGATGAATATTCAGTGATATCTTTTTTCTTGCTCCAGGTTTTATTATCTATATCGTAATAACTTTTTCGTCCTGCAGCGTAATACCCACCTAATGGAGGTTTGATCTCAAATATAGGTTTCACTAACATTTCTTCTTTGGATTCTGGTCCGGGTGGAGGTGTGTGATATTCGTCGTTATCATCTGGAGGTATAGCTGGGTCTTCTGGTGAGCTAGGTGGAACAGCATCTTCCATAAATTGTTCAAGTTCTTCGTCTAGTTCCTGCATACTCTCACTGGATTCACCGCTATCAACTTCTTGTTGTAATTGAGGTAATCCATCTTGCATAGTGTCTATCAGGTTTTTGTATCCAGATTCATCACCTCGCTGAATGTAATCACGATAAGATTCTTGTAGTTCTTCGAATATTTTTCTTTCATCTCCCGAAAGTTGTGATACTATTTGATCACGTTCATCCATAGATATTAAATCTCTCTCCTCGTGTAACCAGTTTGCTTTAAGTGCTTTTAATACTTTTTGGGTACGTGAAAGATCTCCAATTTCTTTTATGGTTCGTCGTGATTCATCTGATAATGAAGATTCAATTTGATGTCGGCCAGTACGACCATATGCATCCATAACTTTTTTTTGGACACGTGCTTGGGTAACTTCGTTATAAAGTGTATCTAACTGTTCTAGAGGAATATCTTTACCTTTCATACCTTCTATGAATTTTGCAAAACGCTCATGATCGTAGTTTGATATATAGGCCGTTAAATCTCGTATACGCGCACTAACTGCCTCAATACCTGATTCTTCTAGATCTTGGATATCATAAATCAAAGCATCAGGACGTAGGTCTGAGGCTACTTCTTCAGCTGTATATTTGCCTTCCAAGAGTCCTTGTATTTTTTCAGAGCGTGATTCTTGGTCCACAGTATAACGAAGCGACCATTCTTTGCCAGGTAATACTGGCAGTTTATCTGCTGCAGCTTGCTCTGCCAAAAACAAAATTTCCCGCGTAAGTTTTACGGATTGTGGCTTTTCTCTTGATTCGGCCGATGGATCTATACTTTCGCCACGTGGTGCCATAGATTTTTAATTAGTTACACGTTTTTGAGAAGTCCATGTCTTCAGAGCTTTTCGGATCTTTTCTTGGTCTTCTTTTTTGTCTATATGAGTTAGAAAATATTTTTCTAATAATTCACGAGCAGTATTTTCTGGATCACTTGATGTTTTTTCTTCAGTCGTCATACGACTTAACGTATATGCACATCTACGTAGTTCACGGCCAGTAATAGGTTGAGTAACGGGTAAAGCTTTTCGTGAACTTGTTCCTTTTTCAAAATTCTTAATAAAATCTTCTCGTAATTTATTTGCAAACTGGACTAAAGTCAGAATAGTATCAATATCAAATTTTTGTTCTAGAGTGGGCTTATCAACTCCATTGTCTATTCCATTAACATATTGATCCCAAAGTTTTACAAATTCATTATGATCCATACTGGCCTCAAATGTGAGATCAGCTAATGAATCAACGCCACGTGCAATACGAAGAGCTTCAGATGAGTCATACATCGGACGTTTATTAGGATCATCAGGATTGGCTTCACGCGTCATCTGTGGGTATCCAATTTCTTGGGAAACCATACGACTTCGTGTAGCAAATTGAGGATCGAATGTACCTGGATAATTTGGATTCATTGACCCGACTAATAAAACACTAGATAATGCCTTAATTGTTTTTCCAGAACTAGTTTTGAGTGTTAGGGATCTTTTTTCGTCCATCAATGCATGTAAGAATATTTGAGCTTGCTCAGGCATAGCGTTAAACTCATTGAAATAAACCACAGCTCCTGGTGTACGAATACCGTTTAATATCGTAGAAGGAATTTTAACAGTCTGAGAAGCACCATCTTTGGATTCCAACATAACATCCTCAGATAGTTCAAATTCTGTAGTCCACTTGGTGCCATCCATACCAAAGTAAGGTCGGTTGGTCATATTACAAAACATTTTTACACGAACATCTTTACCTGTTCCGGCATGTCCTTTTAGTACCAGCATACCTTCTTGTAGATCCATCTGCATTTTTAGATTACCTGCCATGTTTTCTAGATCATCTTCGGTTTCATTGTCTGTAACCCAGTGACTTTGCCATTCTGGGATAAACCCTTTGCCATTGCTAGTTTCTATATTTGGTTGGTTTTTAATACGGTTAATACGTTGTAATAGGGGAATATTATTTTCTGCACAAAAAGTACCAAATTTTTTATATGCTTCTGAATATTTATCTTGCCATTCTTTATCTTCATCTTCATCAGTACGTTCACTAATTTTTTTACGTGTAGAATATAATTCTCTTAGTATTTTTCGATTATCTCTCCATTCTTGTCGGAGTTTTGAATCTTCTCCATGATTCCAGTCATTGTATTTCTTTTTAATATTCTTAAAATCCTCTGCAGTAATGTAGGAAGGGGGAATGGATTCACCTTTATATGATTGTAATCCTAGACGCCATTCTTGTTCGTCTCGCATACCTTCATATAATCTTACATTTTCATTTTTACCATCACCTGTATTAATGTTTAATATAATATCACCTTGAATATCTTTTGCTGATATACCTGGTCCTCGTGTTTTGCTATCCTCTTCGAATGCAATATCTACGGATCGTTCTTCTCTTTCCTTCACTTTCGATTCCCATTTAGGAAAGCGAGTATCACCAAAACTAACCATTTGTTTGCCGGTATCAGCGATAGTAGTCATACCACCACGTTCTATTTCTGTTAACGCATTTGAAAGTCTTACTTTCATCATACGTTTTAGCTCTTTAGCAGCATCTGGATCATCATCAGCAAGTGCTTCTATTTCAGTTTCGATATATTTCTTTGCCTCAGATGCTCCTAAATATTGTTCGCCCGCTGTTCTATCTTTGAAACCTTGAGCTTGTAAGCGATCCTCAAGGCTAGATATCTCTTGTTGTAAAGTATCTACATGAGCTTCGATACGTTCGGAAGCTTTTTCCCTGACTTTAGCATATTCGATTTTAAATTTATGTTCGTATTCTTCTGCTAATAAATCAAGAGATGTTCGTGCTTCTTGAACTTGTTTGTAAATTTCATCAGCTTCAAATGGTATATCGTGATTAATAGAACTTAGTCGAGCTTTAATCTGAGGATAACGAAATTCTAACCAATCATCCATTTGCATTTTTGTTTCGAAAGATTCTAAATCTTTTTTTGTTTTACTTATTAGTTCATCAATATCTTTCTTTACTTCACCACCGCGTTTTTCAAAAAGTTCACGAATCTGACTATCAAGATCTGTTCGTGCTTTAGCTAACTCTAGTCGCTGATCACTAATCAAAAAACCTTCTTGAGATTTTATGTCTTCTAATATCTCGCGAATTTCGGATATTGAGCCAAAAGAAAGTCCTCCCTCCAATTTTGTTCGTACTAGTTTTAGAGCCTTGTCAGCCGCTTCTTTGGCAAACATTTTTTCTTTGTCTTGTATAGGTTTCTCTAAGCCTTCTATAACATAATCAATCTCTTCGGATCGTAAACCACCTGCTTGTAGTTTTTGTCGTACAGTATTAAATTGATCACGAGCTTGTACTAAGCCTTCATGCGTTGAGACAGTTTCTAACATTTCTTTGAATTTGGTTTGTAGATCATCTCTTACTCCATCTAGTTTATCCATGGATTTGTTATCCAGACCTGCTTGTTCATTCTTTGCAGCTTGTTGGGTGAATATATCGTCTATATTCAAATCAGCTGTTGCGCTCTGAATACGATGCTTGTCTAGTTCACCAGCAAGTTCATCAAAATTCGCTTCATGAATAACTAAATGTCCATCTTTGTCTATAGCTCTTATGTTTCCGTTGTTATCGAAATCTACATGGGATAGATTTGATTCACGTTTTACTTCTTTTAGTGTATCCTTTGTCATTACTATTAGATCATCGCCAGAATAGAATAGGAAAAAATTACCTTTAGGGTCTAGCTGAAGGTTTGATATGCTATCATAGTTTTCTGGTATAGGTGCGCCGATAGACGTAAATGATCCAGTAGTTTCATCATTCCCACCAAGATCTATCATGCGAATTTCACGTGGGCTACTAGTACGACTAAAATAAAAAATATTAGAATTGTTCGGGTCAACCGCAATATTTCTCTCAACTGATGGGATAGTTTCAGTATAGATTGGTTGGCCTTTTGGGTCGTCATTTTTCATGATGTTAATACCAATATCGGTGATCTGGACGGAATATTCACCATTGATTTCCACATATCCTTCTTGTTCTCCAACTACTCTTTCTAGATTTTCCCTAAGTTCTTCACTATATTCGTCTTTAGGATTTAATCTTTTCCAATCACGTGGGGCAAGTTCAACTCCGTGTTCATTCTTGGTAACCAGTGTTATAACGGCACCATCTTTGGAAAACATAACAAGGTTATTATCTGGCAAAACAGCTACATTAGAAACAGTCTCATTATCAATACCACCAGAGCGGATATTTATCATATTGTTAGTACCTAACGCTTTTCTAGCTTGTCCGCGTAGTTCAATTGGTATATCGTCAACGCTAATTTGATTATTAGTGCTGCTTTTTTTAGCAATGTAACTTTTTGAATGTAGTTTGCTGCTACTATCACTCCAATACCCTGAAGTAATAGTTTTATTAGTAATGTTGGACTGTATATCAGTAATTTTTTTAGCATTTTCGTCATAAATTTCTATATCTGAGCCTCTTTCTAGACTTACAATAGTATAATTATTCCAGGGTTGTATTGCTTCAATTTTTTGAGGTTCAACCTCTCTTCCGGTACCAGAAGATCTTCCATCAGATCTTCCATCAATCGGATTTTCCGATCGGACTAACTGGTTTAATTTTAGCTCAGGTAAAGATAGCTCATGTTCTTCATGAGTCTCTGTTTCGCCTTGTTTATTTCCTTTTTCGTTTCCACCTACCATAAATATTAATTTAATTTGTAATTTATCAGAAAAGTTTTGATAAGTATTTATTTTTATTAATATATTACATTATTGTACATTATTCTTACTGTTTTGTCAACCCCAGTCTATTGATATGAGAAGTTTAATTTATTTGGTATACTATAAAAATATGAAGAGACTTTTACTAACATCAAGCGGAGAATTTGTCACCGACGGTAAGTTGGATTTTTTTGGTATGCGTCGAGAAGACTTAAGATGGGCTTATATTATAACAGCAGGAAAAAATATGGAGAATGTCAGTTTTATGGAAGTTCGGAAGAAAAGGATGAATGAATTGAAGTATGATTTTACCGAAATTGATATAGATAACAAAACAGAAAATGAAGTAAGGAAAGAATTAAAAGATTTTGATGTAATTTATGTGGAAGGAGGGGATACTTTCTATTTATTAAAAGCAATTCGCAATTGTAATTTCAAAGCTATAATAGAAGAGAAAATAGAACAAGGAGTTATATATGTGGGATCCAGTGCTGGTGCATATATAACTTGTCCGACAATTGAAATGGCTACTTGGATTAATAGTAATAATTTCAGTTACCATGGATTAACTGATTTTACTGGTATGAGTTTAGTACCTTTCTTTATTTACGCACATTACGAAGAAGGTGTAAAAGATATACTCAAAGAGAAGATGAGGTATCTAGGATGTAATACCAAAATATTAAATGACGAGCAGGCATTAAGAATAGAAGATAATAAAATTGAGTTGCTTGGAGATCCAATAGAAATATATATTTAGCCTTACTTTTCTTCATGCTAAGAAAAGTAACAAAAGAAGCTTCGCACATATAATAAAATTAACAAAATACTTGTTTTGTCACTTTTACTTAAAACCGCTTACGCTTAAGTTAAGTAAACCCTATGGGTCGTTCCTCAACTACATATTTTGTGACATTTTATTCTAAGGTGCGATTTTTATTAAATTATATATAGCTATTGATTTTAATAACTCAGGGTCTGGGGGCTTCTTAAGCCATTCTTAATAGTAAAATGATAATTACTGGTAGCGCATCGAAGCCCCTAGCAGTTTTTGAAATACTTTTTGCTGTAAAAAAGTATTAAATATATCAATTTACATAAAAAATTATTTATTATAATATTAAGTAGTTAATATGAACACATATAATCAATTAATTAAAGAATTAAAAAAACTTGGAAATAAAACGAGAGCTTTGCATTCCCAAAGATTTTTTAAAACTGGTAGAGGTGAATACGGAGAAGGGGATATATTCTTAGGGATTATCATGCCCGTACAAAGAGAGTTAACTCTGAAGTATTTAGATTTGTCATTGGTTGATATACAGAAACTAATTAATAGCAAAATACATGAGCACCGAATGGTCGGTCTTTTGATAGTTACTTACAGATTTAAAAAAGCGAACGATAAAGAGAAAGAAAGTTTATTTAAATTTTATATAAAGAATTCTAAGAAAATAAATAACTGGGACTTAGTAGATGTAACTTGTCATAAAGTTGTAGGAGTATATTTGTTTGATAAAAAAAGAGATTTATTATTTCGCTGGGCAAGATCAAATAATTTATGGGAAAAAAGATTGTCAATAATATCTACAGCTTTTTTTATTAGTAGAAATGATTTAGATGATACCTATAAAATATCAAAAATATTATTAAAAGATGATCACGACCTGATTCATAAGGCAGTAGGATGGATGTTACGAGAAGCAGGTAAAAGAGACAAACAACGTTTAGTACGATATTTGGATCAGTATGCTAATAAAATGCCAAGAACCATGCTGAGATATTCTATAGAAAAATTTACACCCAAAGAACGTAAATATTTTATGAATAAATAAGGATATATAAACGATTTCATTTTATTGCTAATTATGATAAATTTATACATATGAAGTTAAAGAAAGTTATATATTTAATACTATCTGAATTACTATTTATTATTATAGGTTATGGTTTACATGCCATTTTAGAATTAGTAGTTCTAAATAGTAATAATAATATTACATGGTATACACACTTTAGTGGTTCATGTGCTCTGCACCCAATAATTAGTTATGGATTATTTATAGCTAGTTTGGTGGCTGGTGTAGTGGTTGGATTGAATTGGTGGAGGATAGTATATATAGAGAGAAGACATTGGAGATTTAAAAAAAATAAAGAATAAATTATATGAGTCCGATAATGGAAAATGATTTTTGGGATAAGATGTTATTTAATAACACAGTAGAAGAGTATGGTATAGCGTTAGCTATTTTAGTCGGCTTAATTATCTTGTTTTATATTTTTCAAAGAATAGCTTTACACAGGTTAGAAAAATTAGCAAAATTGACCAAGACAAATATTGATGATGCTGTTATTAATATATTTAGATCAATTAAACCACCATTTTATTTTTTTATAGCCTTCTTTATAGCTATACAGTTTTTAGATTTTCCTGACATGGCTAATAAGATTGTGAGTGCCTTTCTGATTGTCTGGGTAGTCTTTTTAGCAGTCAAAGCTTCACAGATTTTTATAAATACTCTGTTCAAAGAAAAGATGGAGTCAGAGTCGGATCGTGGGACCAAGTCAGCCTTAGGAGCGATAAATATTATTATAAAGATCATTATTTGGTCTATTGGTTTACTAATGATTTTATCAAATTTAGGAATAGATATTACTTCATTGATTGCTGGATTAGGTATTGGTGGTATAGCCATAGCTTTTGCTTTACAAAATATCCTTAGTGATCTATTTAGTTCTTTTTCAATTTATTTTGATAAACCATTCGTGGTTGGTGATTTTATAATCGTTGGTGGTAAGAGTGGGACAGTTAAGAAGATAGGTATTAAATCAACAAGAATAAGAGCTCTACAAGGTGAAGAAGTAGTTATATCAAATAATGAACTGACTTCCTCTCAAATTCAGAATTTTAAAAAGATGGAAAGAAGAAGAGTAGTATTTTCAATTGGAGTGCTATATGAAACTTCAACAGAAAAAATGAAAATGGTGCCTGAGATAATAAAAAAGATTTTTGAATCAGTAGATGGTATTGATCTTGATAGGGTACATTTTAATGAATTTGGTGATTTTTCTTTAGGTTTTGAAATTGCATATTTTGTACAATCACCTGATTTTGTGAAAAATATGGATGTCAGACATGAGATTAACTTGAAGATAAAAGATGAGTTTGAAAAAGTAGGTATTGAGATGGCTTTTCCAACTCAAACTCTCTACATAAAAAAATAAAATAATGAAAAATATATCTTCTAAGTATCAACTAGATGCTGCTTTGGAAAAATCAAATCACGAATTGATCATCCTTTTCAAGCATAGTAATACTTGCCCGACTAGTGCAAGCGCTTTTTTGGAGATTGAGAATTTAGAAAAAAAAATTGATGTACCTATATTTAAGATAGTAGTCCAAGATTATCGAAAATTATCAGATAAAGTTGAAGATTTATTAGAAGTTCAGCATGAATCTCCACAGGCAATATTGATAAATCAAAGTCATGAAAAAAAGATATTTAATCATGAAGAGATTACTGAGGACAACTTATTCGAAGCGGTAATGAATTTTTAGATAGATAATTTTATTTTTATAACAACGAGGCCTTTACAAGACGGTTTATTTGTGCTATACTATGAATATAAAGAGCCAAAAATAAAAATAAAAACAAAATAATATGGAAAAACGTCAAAATATTTTTGGATATTTAGGAATTGTATTTACTTTTGCAATTCTATTTTTAGTTGTACCTACTACTGTAAAAGCTGAAGATTCTAGAAGTCCGGAAGTAAAATTATTTAACACGGAAGATTTTACTGTAGACAAATCATTTATGGCATTCTCTGAGTCATTCAAAGGAGGAGTATCAGTAGCAGTATGTGACCTTGATAACAATGGGTATGAAGAAGTTGTTGTTGGAGCTGGAGAAAGTGGTGGTCCTCAAGTTATAGTTTATGATAGTATGGGTAATGAAAAATTCACACCTGGTTTTTTTGCTTACGATATTTCATTTCGAGGTGGTGTAAATGTAGCTTGCGGTGATCTAGATGGCGATGGTTATGGTGAAATAATTACCTCTACAAAATCTGGGGCACCTCATGTACGAACTTTTAATAGATATGGACATCCAGTATTTACACCTGGTTTTTTTGCTTATGATTTAGATATGGTTGGAGGAGTAAATATCGCTGTAGGTGATCTAGATGGTGATGGTGAAAATGAAATTATTACCGCTCCTGAATCTGAGGGTGAACCTAGAATAAATGTATTTAATAGATATGGTAGAAAAATAGATTTTGATATTTATCCATTTCATCATGAGTTCAAAGGTGGAGTAAGTCTTGCTGTTGCAAATATTGAAGGAGAAAAAGATGCTTTGATTACAGGTGTACAAAGTCAGGATGTATCTTGGATCAAAGTTTTTACCGCAGATAATACACAAAACCCAATTGGAAATTTCATGGGTTTTGATCAGGGTTTCAAAGGTGGGGTAAATATTTCTACTGGAGATTTAGATAATGACGGAGTTGATGAAGTGGTGGTAGCTGCTGGTGAAGGTGGTGGTCCACATGTTAGAATTTTTGAGTTAGATGGTAGAGCAAAAGCAGATAATTTTTTTGCCTTCGAAACTAGCTTTAGAGGAGGAGTTCTTGTCAGTGTAGGAGATATAAATAGAGATGGAGATGATGAAATAATAGTAGCACCAGGTAAAAAGAATTCTTTCACTGGTTTAGTCAATAAAATAGTAGTAGATCTTTCAGAACAAAAACTTTATGCTTATGAAGGAGATAAGCTAATAAATTCATTTTTGGTTTCTACAGGTTTAGCAGGTACTCCTACGAGACCAGGAAACTTCGCTGTATCACAAAAAATATATTCTAAAAATTATTCAGGTCCTGGGTACTACCTACCAAACACTTTATGGAATATGAGGTTTGATGGTATGAGATTGTTACACGGAGCGTATTGGCATAATAATTTTGGTCATCCAATGAGCCATGGTTGTATAAATATACATTATAGAGATGCTGAATGGTTATATGATCACACACCAATGGGTACTCAAGTAATAGTGAATAATTAGTTTTATTTAACTCTAGCCAAATAAAAATAACTTTGTTATACTAGACAGTAATCAGGTATATATAACTGATATACTGTCTTTTTAACGTTTATGAATTTAAGAAAGAAGGTTTGGCTTACATTTGTCGGAATTATCATATTAGCTGTTTTAGCTGGTATGTTAAGTTATCCAAGTGGACCAGATATACAAATTGGAGAGTATTTTAAAGAGATTAAAGTTCATCTTGGTTTAGATTTGCAAGGTGGTACTCATCTTGTCTATGATGCAGATACTTCGCAGATTGAAGAATTAGAAAAAGAAGCTGCTTTAGAGGGAGTACGTGATGTAATTGAAAGAAGAGTTAATGCATTCGGTGTTTCTGAACCTGTCATTCAGACTAATAGAAGTGGAGAAAATTGGCGAATTATAGTTGAATTAGCTGGAGTTCAAGATATTAATCAGGCAATAAGCATGATTGGAGAAACTCCATTACTAGAATTTAAGGAGGAAATATCCAATGAATTAACTGATGATGAAAAAGCTGTAATAGAAAGTTCTAATGCAGAAAAGAAAATTAAAGCGGAAGAGGTATTAGCTCAAGTTCTAGTTGACGGAGCTGATTTTGCAATAATTGCTAATGAAAATACTGAAGATCCTGGAAATCTTAATTTCGAAACAAATGAGAGTAAAGGTGGTGATTTAGGTTTCTTTTCTAGAGAGGTAATGATTGCTGAATTTTCTGATGTTGCATTTGATAAGTTAAGTGATGGTGAAATATATCCAGAACTAGTAGAAACACAATTTGGCTATCATATTATTAAAAGAACTGGTACGAACCCAGAAAATGCTGATGAAGTTAGTGCGAGTCATATATTATTTTCTATTCAATCTACAGTAGGTCAACCTCAGTTTGAAAATACTGGATTATCCGGTAAACAACTTGAAAGAGTGGCTGTTGAATTTGAACCAAATACAAATATGCCTCAAGTGTCGTTACAATTCGATGCTGAGGGTAAAGATTTGTTTGCGGAAATTACAGAAAGAAATATTGGGAAAGTTGTAGGGATATATTTGGATGGTTCACCTATATCTATGCCTAGAGTTAATGATGTTATTACTGCTGGGAGTGCAGTTATAAGTGGAGATTTTGATCTGGAAGAAGCAAAACTATTAGCTCAAAGATTAAATGCGGGTGCTTTACCTGTACCTATTACTCTGGTAGCACAACAAAATATTGGAGCAACTTTAGGTAAAGCTTCAGTAGACAAAAGTCTGTTAGCAGGTATTATCGGCCTAACTTTGGTTATTATATTCATGATTATTTATTATCGTGTACCTGGAATAGTGGCCACAGTAGCTTTGATTATATATGCATTGTTAGTATTAGCCGTATTCAAACTTGTGCCAGTTACTTTAACCTTAGCTGGTGTAGCTGGATTTATTTTATCTATAGGCATGGCTGTTGATGCTAATGTTTTAATATTTGAAAGAAGTAGGGAAGAATTACGGGATGGTAAACATTTAGACTTGGCAATTGAAGATGGATTTTCTAGAGCTTGGCCATCTATTAGGGATTCAAATATTTCTAGTTTAATAACATGTGTAATATTAGCTTGGTTTGGTACTAGTGTTGTCCAAGGTTTTGCTATTACATTAGGTATTGGTGTTTTACTTAGTATGTTCTCAGCGATTACTGTAACAAGGACATTATTAAGATTAATTGGTAAAGGTTGGTTAAGTAATCACTTATCATTATTTGGTGGAGTGCATAAGGAATCAAAAAATGTTTAATATAATTCAAAATAGAAAATACTGGTACATTTTTTCAGCAATAATTCTTATTCCTAGTATTGTTGCGATTTTACTGGGTGGACTTAAGCTTGGGATAGACTTCACTGGTGGTAGTTTGATAAGAGCTGATTTTGTAGACAATCAACCAACTGTCATTGAGATTGAAGATTCTTTGGCTAAGATAGATGGTTTGGGAGTTGTTAGCGCACAACCATATGGTGACACAGAAATGACACTCCGATTGAGAAATATTGATAATGATACCTATCAGAATATACTTATCGTTCTAAGAGAGGATTTTATAAATGTTGAGGAAAAAAGTTTCGAATCTATTGGTCCAACTATTGGACAAGAATTAAAAGAGAAGGCAATCGTTGCTATGATATTAGTTCTTGTATTTATAGTTTTATATACTTCTTTTGCATTCAGAAAGTCTGGTTCAGCTAATGTTAAACCTTGGGTATATGGATTAGGAACTTTAGTTGCATTATTTCATGACATTATTATTGTTGTAGGAATATTTGCTATTCTAGGTAAGTTTTGGAATGTAGAAATAGATATATTATTTATAACCGCTTTATTAACTGTTCTTGGTTTCTCAGTACATGATACTATTGTTGTTTATGATCGAGTGAGAGAAAAATTAAAAATAAATTATAATAAGACATTTTCTGACACAGTTAATGAGAGTGTCAATCAAACTTTAGTAAGATCAATCAATACATCTTTGACTACTTTATTAGTTTTATCCGCTCTATATCTCTTTGGAGGGGACTCAATCAGCCAATTTGTACTTGCTTTAATAATTGGTATTATCGCCGGAACGTACTCATCTGTGTTTATAGCAAGTCCATTTTTAGTAACATGGCAAAAAATAACTAATAAATCATAAAGTAATTAATAAACTCGATAGGGTAATTAAATTAACCCTTTTTTGTATTTGCCAAAATATTTAAAGTGTGGTGAAATCATCTATTGACACATATTACAAAGTATGCTATACTAAAGATGTTAAATGCAGAAATGTGTTTTATTTAAAAAACTAATTGAAATTATGGAAAATCAAAATTCAATACTAGATAAGGTGATTTCCAGTAAAAAAACTTTAGATATCGAACAATTCAACCCAGTAGAGGTTGTTTCTTCGTTATTAAAAGATTTAACCAGTAGAGAAGAAGATGTTCTCAGAAGAAGGCATGGATTACTTGGAAAAGAAAAGGAAACATTAGAAAATATTGGAGATACCTACAAGGTTACTCGTGAAAGGATTAGACAAATTGAAAAAACAGCAATAGTAAAGATAAAAAAGAATAAATCATTTGTAAACATTTCAGCTCCAATTGAAAGAACTAGCTTTTCTGTTTTAGAGCAACACGGTGGAGTAATGTCAGAAGATTCTTTACTTGATGAATTATTACAAGTTTCTGGTAATAATTTGACTAATAGACAAAATATTCTTTTTATTATTTCTGAATTATTAGATAGTAAATTTAAAAAAATTAAAGAAGATGAAACATTTAGAGAGTCATGGCAAATAGTACATGCTCCTATTCATCTACTAAAGGATACTTTAAATTTTTTATATGAATTTATTGAAGAGAATAAAAAACCTTTAACTGTAGATGATGTTATACGAAAGTTTAAAGAATCTGAATTCTATTCAAAAAATAGTGATCAGTTTACTGATGAGGTAATAATCTCATATTTAGAAATTAGTCCAAAAATATCTCAAAATCCATTTGGTGAGTATGGTTTGACATCTTGGGGTAGTGTGGTTCCGAAAAGAATGAACGATAAAATATATTTGGTATTAAAACGGCAAAATAAACCTATGCATTTTAATGAGATTACAGAAAAAATAAATGAAATTAAATTTGATGAACGTAAGGCATATCCACCAACAGTTCATAATGAACTAATTCTAAATAAAAAATATGTATTAGTTGGTAGAGGTATCTATGCATTGAAAGAGTGGGGATACGAACCAGGTGTAGTTTCAAATGTTTTACAAGAAATTTTAAAGAAGGAGGAAAAACCTTTAACTAGAGAAGAGTTAGTTAAGAGTGTGTTGGAGCGAAGGATTGTAAAAAAGAACACTATTCATTTAGCTTTAACAAACCGAGAGAAATTCAAAAAATTGTCTGATGACACTTATACTCTCGTAGAATAAAAACAAAAATTATTATGGATTTTCTTTTTGACCCGCAGTCATTTTTAGGAACAATGCCAAATGCCTCAAATCCTTTTTCGGCTATGTTTTTGCTTATCCAAAATGGTGGTTGGATTTTAATTTTATTAACTCTAATTTGGGGGGCGTGGATTGCATGGGTAGAATATATACGAAATAAATTTAATAGTGAACAAGAAGAAATCTTACTGGCTATTGATATTCCCAAAGGCAATGAACAAAGTCCAAAAGCTGTCGAACATATTTTTTCACATTTATTTGGAATATATAAAGGAGGTACACTTAAAGATAAATATATAAAAGGTTATAACCAATGGGCTATTGGGTTGGAGATAGTAAGTATTGAAGGTTATATCCAATTTTTGATACATACTCCTTTACGGTTTAGAGATTTAGTTGAAGCATCTATATATGCGCAGTATCCAGACGCTGAAATTACAGAAGTTGAGGACTATGTAAATTTAATACCAAAACCACTCGAGTTCCCACATCGCGAATGGGATTTTTGGGGAAGTGAGTTTGCTATGCAAAAAAATGAGTTATATCCAATTGTAACATGGCCAACGTTTGAACATTCTTTGAGTCAAACGTTTATGGATCCAATGGCATCGATGCTTGAATCAATGAGTAGGATGGGTCCAGGAGAGCATTTATGGTTACAAATAATTATTGCACCTGAAAATTCTAGTTGGAAAAAAAGAAGCGAAGCCCTAATAAATAGATTGATTGGCAAAAAAAATGGTGGAAGTAAGTCGGATTGGATGTATTTCCCAAGAGAAATAACCAAAGGACTTTCCGAATCAATGACAGCATCTATAATACCACCTAGTGAGATGGCAGGTGCTAACCAAAAAACAGAAAGAGAATGGCCAAGTATGATGCAACATTTATCACCTTCCGAAAAAGAAGTTGTGGAAGCTATAGGATTAAAAATGAATAAACTTGGATTCAAATCTAAAATACGTTTTATATATGCTGCTAAAAAAGAAGTACTCAATAAGCCAAAAGGCGTTGATGCAATAAAGGGAGCTTTATTGCAATTTAGTAGTCAAAATTTAAATGGATTTATACTTGATACAAAGACAAGAACAAAGATAAATTATTTTTTTAAGAAAACTAGAACTTTATGGAGAAAGCATAGGATATTAAGAAATTATCGGGCAAGAAGTATTAAAAAAGGTAGAAGAAAATATATATTAAACATTGAAGAATTGGCGACTATTTGGCATTTCCCAATAAGTGAGGTTGTTCAAGTACCAACTGTTCAGACTGTGGCTGCTAAGAAAGGGCAAGCTCCGACTAATATTCCTGTTGATAGAGGAAAAGAAACTGTTTTAGGTAGTTCTATGTTTACTAATAAAGATAAAGAACCAGAGAGAAAAATATCTCCACCACCTAACATACCTTTTGTATAAATATGGTAACTATAAACCCAGAAGATCAAGTAGTATCATTTGCCAGAACAAACTTTCGTAACATGGAAAAAAAGTTTGGCATTAAAGTTGATGACAGAAGACGTCATATGTATTTGATTGGAAAAACTGGCATGGGTAAAACTACTGTTATTGAAAATATGGTAATTTCTGACATAAAAGCAGGTAGAGGTTTAGCGCTAGTTGACCCTCACGGTGATCTAATAGAAAAGGTTATTCAGTATATACCATCATATAGAGTGAATGATGTTGTTTATTTTAATCCTGCGGATACAGACAATCCTATTGGATTTAATGTTTTGGAGAGTGTAGACGAGTCTCAGAGACATTTAGTTGCTTCTGGGTTAATGGGTGTCTTTACTAAAATATGGGAAGGTGTATGGAGTGCTAGAATGGAATATATATTAAATAATGCAATATTAGCATTACTAGAATACCCAGGATCTACTATGTTAGGAATATCTCGAATTTTAGTAGATAAAAAGTTTAGAAATAAAGTTATTGATAAAGTTACAGATCCGGTTGTTAAAGCTTTTTGGAAAGAAGAGTACGCAGGCTATAATGAAAGATTTAGAAATGAAGCTATTGCTCCTATTCAAAATAAGGTTGGACAATTCTTATCTAGTTCTGTAATTAGAAATATAGTTGGACAACCAAAGAGTACTATCGATTTGAGAGATTTAATGGATTCTGAAAAAATATTATTATTTAATTTATCTAAAGGTAGGGTAGGTGAAGATAATTCTGCTTTATTAGGTGCAATGATGATTACAAGAATTCAATTAGCAGCTATGAGTCGTGTAAATATAGAAGAAAAAGATAGAAAAGATTTTTATTTATATGTTGATGAGTTTCAAAATTTTGCTACAGAAAGTTTTGCTAGTGTACTGTCTGAAGCTAGAAAATATAGACTAAATCTAATCATCGCTCATCAGTACATTGAACAGTTAGATGAGACAGTAAGAGCTGCTGTATTTGGAAATGTGGGTACAATAATATGTTTTAGAGTAGGAGCAGGAGATTCAGAATTTTTAGCAAAAGAATTTTTTCCAGTTTTTTTAGAAGAAGATCTAATTAATCTTACAAAGTATAATGTATATCTTAAATTAATGATTGATGGTGTATCATCTGAGCCTTTTTCAGCAATAACATTACCGCCAATAGAAGGACGTACAAATAATAGGGATAAAGTTATTTCTGTCTCTAGAGAGAGATATAGTAAGCCAAAAGAATTAGTAGAAGAAAAAATATTAAGATGGAGTGGAGTCAATGATACAATTAAATTAAGTGAAAATACTGCACCAAAAAAAGATTATTCTACAAATAAACCCCCATATAAAAAACCCGTTAGCAATAGCTATACTCCAAATAGATCAAAAACACCCTATGTCAAAAAAACTGAATCAAAGAGACCAGAATCAGAAAAGCCTGAATTAGAGAAAAAACCTTTTCAAAAAAAACCTTTCAGAGAACCTATAAAGAATCTTGAATCTGTAAAAATTGATAATCAAGATAAGACTATTTCACTAAAAGAAGCCTTGAGTGGCAAAACAAATAAGTTTTCTGGTAGGAATAACAAATCTCAACAGAAAGATAGACCTCAATTTAATAAACAAACTAGACCAAATCAGATAAATTCTACTAATAGTTCACAATCATTAAAAAAAGGTCAGGTGGTTAATTTTAATAAAAAATAAACTAAAAAAATACTATGGTAACCAATAAGTTAAGGCCACCGATTTATGATAGAAGTGGCAATCTATTGAAACATTTACAATACGATAGAATAGATAATTATGTATATATTGGTACTACGATTTGTTGTCAGTATCATCTAAACCTGTTAATAAAAAAGAATATAATTGCAGATATTGATCTAGAGCAAGAAAAAATGGATAAGCCTTCTGGTGTCACTGCCTTTTTATGGTTACCAACTATTGATTTTACCCCACCATCCCAACTTCAGCTATTTGCTGGAGCTGATTTTATTCACACTTTGGTTAAAAATAAAATGAAATGTTATGTTCATTGTAATGCTGGATTGGGACGTGCACCAACTATGGTGTCAGCGTATTACATTTTACATAGGGGACTAACCCCAAAAGAAGCAGTAAAAAGAATTAGGAAGAATAGACCCAGAGTTAGTCCTAATAATAAGCAGATGGCTGCTTTAGAAAGGTTCTATAAGGAAGTTAATAAATAATATAAACAAACAAGTCTATTGTTTTATTAATAGGCTGTTTTGTTATTTATTAGTATCATCTAGAAATTTTTCAATCTCATATTGAGAAAGATTGCTATTGTCAATATTTGCATAATGGAAAAATTTTTAAAATAAATGTATAATATAAGTATGAAAATAACTAGATTTGAAATAAATAAATATAAAAGTATTGCCAGTAAGTTTAATTTAATAGACCCCGGTAAAATTCATTTTTTTATTGGATCAAATAATGCTGGTAAAACAAATATATTAGATGCCATTTATCAAGTTTATAATAGAGATAATATCAGATTTCCTGATAAACAGACTGATTTGGAAATTGATTTTTCAGTAACAAGTAAGAATGGAAAATTACTACAGGTTAAACAGAAGAATGGAATTAAGAATTTTTTATTGGATAATAAAAAAATTAACAGTGAAACCGCAAAGACAATATTAGATAAACATATTATTAGAATACGAGCTACCAAACCAATATTGATAAGTAGGTTGCAGAAAGATTATTCAATTTTTAGAAAGAAATATCCACATGAATTCAAACAATTCTCCAAAACAATTTCTGATTATATTCCGCAAATAAAATTAAGTGATATATTCGAAAAAAGTAAAGGTATTCATGATGATAATATTATAAGGCCATTTGAACGACTTGGTGATGGATTTCAACAGGTTTTTGTTATACTAATGTATTTATTTAATCCTGTTTACACAATAATGCTTTTAGAAGAGCCAGAGATTCATTTACATCCTGCTTTAATAAAAAAATTATTAAAGATTTTAGAAAATAGAAATTATAACGATCAAATTTTTTTAACTACTCATTCACCTTTATTTATAAATATAAATAGTTTGCATAGATTGTTTAGGGTAGTAAAAGAAGAAGGAAAAACTATTGTATATTCACCTAGGCTTACAGGCATAAAATTAAATTACACAAGACTAAAGCAAGAGTTAAACGCAGATAATAGCGAAATGTTATTTTCTGATAAAGTATTATTAGTAGAAGGTCCATCTGATCATATTCTATTGAGGGCGCTTATTGATAGATTTTATAAAGGAGGGAAAGATATAAAAGTAATCCAAACGTATGGTAAGAGTAATGTCGACATTTATACACAATTACTAGAGATGTTTATGATTCCTTATGCTGTCTTATTAGATAGAGATGCTTTATATGATACAGGTGTGAAATTAGTAGCAAAGGAAATAGGTAATAGTTACGCAAAGACAGAAAATACCCTAATAAATATTTTGAAAAAACACAATATTTATATACTACCAAACGGAAGTATAGAAAAAAATTATCCTCGTAGATATCAAAGAAGACGTAAACATAAGCCTCAGAATGCAATGTATGCTGCTTCACATATTACTGAAAATGAATATAAATCACCTTTAATGAAAAATATCAAAGAAGTAATAGATAATTTATAATAATATACCAAGATAACAGTAAAAATGGGCTCTTGTACTCCAAAAAAATGTGATAAATGTGGGAGTAGTAAAAATAGTTTAATTTTCAAAAAGAAAGTAGCTTTGTAATTGTATATGAATATAGAAAATAAAAAAGTATTCGTGGCAATGTCCGGAGGCGTTGATTCATCTGTGGCTGCTTATCTTCTAATTAATGAAGGATGTGATGTTACTGGTGTATACATGAAGAACTGGTCAGACCCATTGGCTGATGAATGTCCTTGGCGTGAAGACATTAAAGATTTTAGAAAAGTTTGCAAAATCTTAAAAATCCCCGCTAGGATAGAAGTTTTTGAAGAAGAGTACAGAAAAAAAGTTGTAAAGTATTTGGTAGATGGTTATAAAAAAGGAATTACGCCAAATCCAGATATGTTATGCAATAGTGAAATTAAATTCAAATTATTTTTGGACAAAGCAAAAGAACTAGGAGCTGATCTGATAGCTACTGGTCATTATGTAATTAAAAAAGAAATTAAGGGAATTCATAATTTATACCAAGCTAAAGATGGAAATAAAGACCAGTCATATTTTTTAGCATTGTTAAACCAAAAACAATTAAGTATGTCATTATTCCCAATTGGAATTTATCCAAAAAATGAAATTAGAAAAATTGCAAAAAAAGCAAAATTACCCGTTCATGATAAAAAAGATAGTCAGGGAATATGCTTTATCGGTAAAGTAAAGTTTAGTGATTTTATTAGAGACTTTGTTCCTCGTAATGAAGGCGATATTATAACAGATAAAGGTGAGATAATTGGTAGGCATGACGGTGTATCTTATTATACAATCGGTCAAAGACATGGATTGAAGATTGGTGGTGGTGTGCCATATTTTGTGATTAAAAAGAATAAAAAAACGAACGAATTGGTAGTTGCCAAAGGTTCTAGTAATGTTAATTTATTCAATAAAGAGTTAATTGCAAATAAATTCAATTGGATTAGTAATGAAAGAATTAAATTACCTTTAAATTGCTATGCTAGGATTAGGTATCGACAACCATTACAAAGATGTAGAGTTACTAAGAAAAATGGTATATACTCTATTACTTTCACTAAACCTCAAAGAGCTATAACTCCTGGACAATTTATAGTCCTATATAGTAGAAGAAAAATGTTGGGTGGCGGAGTAATTAATTAATTTATCGTTATGTATGTATTTATAGGTGGAGTACCTACAACTGGGAAAACTCATTTAGTAAAAGATTTTATAAAGAAATCAAAACTTAATATTTTGCATGTTGAGATTGATGACATTAGAGATAAATTTAAAAATGACGTTAATCTTATAAAATGGGTAAATTTTTTTAGAGATCAAGATGAAGATGTTTATTGGCAAAATACTTCTTGTCAGAAGCACATAGAGAATGTAGTTAGGCAATCCGAGGAGTTATGGCCTCATATTTTAGAACAAATTATTAATATACAAAACAAACACGAGCATGTAATTTTTGAAGGAGTTCAACTAATGCCAAGATTGACAAGAAAATTTTTAAAAATGAATGGATTTTTTTTGATCCCACCAGATATTGAAACAATATATATTAGATTAGTAGCTCATAAAAGATGGGGGGTTACAAATGATCAAAAAAGGAATGAAGCAAAATGTTTTTTTGAAGGGGATGCTAAATACATAAATACGGAGGCTAGAAAGTTTGGTTATAAAGTTTTTGATAATACTGATGAAGGTTATAGTCAATTATATAAATGGTTTAATTAACATTAATGCCTGATTTACAACAACATCATCATATAGAATACTCATTCAAAAAAGAAATGAATGAATTATGTATGAGCGTATGTCTTAAAAATGTTGCTATTGAGCTGGTAGTAATATTTAAGCCAATTTATTTTTATTAAGATTTTACTTTTTCAGTACAAAAATGTATACTTTTGACTATGGAATCAAATAAAATTAGACAAAAATATATAAAATTCTTTATTAAGAATAAACATAAAGTTATTGATTCTTCTTCGTTGTGGCCTCATGACGATCCTTCTGTTTTATTAACTACGGCTGGTATGCAGCAACTTAAACCATATTTCTTGGGTGTTAAAGATGCAAAAAAGGATTTTGAATCTACTAGGTTGGTATCAATCCAAAAATGTTTTAGAACATCTGACATTGAAGAGGTTGGTGATGCTATTCATAGTACAATGTTTGAAATGCTAGGAAATTTTTCTATTGGTGACTATTTTAAAGATGAAACAATTGATCTAGCATGGAAATTCCTAACTAAAGAGTTAAAATTAGATAAGAATAAGTTATGGGTAACAATCTTTGCTGGAGATAAGGAGATTTCCAAAGATTTGGAAGCGGAAAAATATTGGAAACATTATTTACCAAAAGATAGAATAGTCGGTTTTGGGAGAAATGAAAATTGGTGGGGACCCGCTGGTGATTCTGGTCCATGTGGACCTAGTTCAGAAATTCACTATGATTTTACTTCTGAGCCATGTGCTAAGGGAAAGAAATGTCTTCCAAATTGCAATTGTGGTAGATTTATGGAACTTTGGAATTTAGTTTTTACCGAATTTAATATGAGCAAATTAGGTAAAATTAAAAATCTTCCATCTAAAAATATTGATACAGGTATGGGTTTCGAAAGGTTGGTTTTAATATTACAAAAAGGAAAAAACATTTACGATACAGATCTATTTAAAAAAATTATCGAAAAAATAAACTTAGATAAAAATTTTGGATCTACTTCGGACATTGAAGACGAGGTTAGAAGAAGAATTATAGCAGATCATTTTAAAGGTAGTATTTTTTTATTAGCTGATGGTATTAATTTTAGTAATAAAGAGCAGGGTTATATATTAAGAAGAATTTTTCGTCGTGCATTGGATCAATATTTATATACCAATTTTAATTTTGAATTACTAATAGACGAGATTATTAATACTTACAGCAAACAATATCCATTATTAATAAAAAGAAGAGATTTGATTATTGAAAGAATGGACAAAGAGCTCGAATTATATAAAAAAGTATTAGATGTTAATATTGATGAAGTTGTTAAGAAGATGAAGGGTTTAAAAAAATCTGATGAAAAAGATCAAAACAAAGTACCTTCAATTCGAGAACTAACAGCTAGTCAAGCATTCGTATTGTTTTCTACATATGGTTTATCGCCTGAGAGGATTAAAAAAAAAGGATACAAATTTAATTTTGATGAATTTAATAAAGAGGTGGAAAAACATCAAAAATTATCAAAAAAAGGCGCACATAAAAAATTTGGCGGTCATGGATTAAATAGCGGTGAAGCAAGTAGTGCGGATTTAAAACAGATGACAAAATATCACACAGCTACTCATTTATTACATCAAGCTCTTAGGGATATCCTAGGTGATCATGTGAGACAACAGGGATCAGATATTAATCCTGAAAGGTTACGTTTTGATTTTGAACATCCAGTAAAATTAACTGATGAAGAAAAAGGTAGAATTGAAGAGCTAATAAATTCTGAAATATCTAAAAATCACATCGTTATGAAGGAAGAAATGAGTTACGATAAAGCCCTGAAATCTGGTGCTTTGGCATTTTTTAAAGATAAATATCCTAAAAATGTAACAGTTTATAGAATTGGTGATTTTTCTAAAGAAATATGTGGAGGACCGCATGTAAAAACTCTCAAAGATATTGGTAAATTCAAAATAATTTCTGAGAAATCTTCATCATCCGGTATAAGAAGAATTAAAGCTATCTTTGAATAATTGCTAATTTTAGCGAAATATTTAGTATTATTATATCTTGCCAAAATTACTTGACATATATTTTTTCTTTGCTATAATTTACTTTATACACAAATCGTTTAAAAGATAATATAACTACTGAAAAACAAGCCTTAGGCAGGATTTTATTGAAAAATAAATGGGTGAAACAATAATTTGTTTCAGCTATACTTGCCTTAAGAAATATATTTAAGGTTTTTTATTAAATAAATCGTTTATGAAAAAAAAGAATAATAACGATAATCGAGTAGTTAATGAAGATAGTAAGGAAGAAAGAGCTGCGAAAAAGAATAAAAAAGGTTTTATTGAGGTTGAGGGTGTTGTAGAAGAATTATTACCAGCAGCAAATTTTCAAATAAAACTGGATAATGGTCATCCAGTAAGGGCCCATTTATCAGGTAAAATGAGAATGCATAAGATAAGAATATTACCTGGAGATAGAGTAACTGTAGAAATGACTCCATATGATTTAACAAAGGGTAGAATAACATATAGACGCTAAATATTATGAAAGTAAGAGCATCAGCCAAAAAAATGTGCGCAAAATGTAAAGTTACGAGACGAAAAAAAAGAGTCTATGTAATTTGTGAAAACCCTAAACATAAACAAAGACAAGGATAAAATATATGGCAGCACGTATTGCAGGGGTAACCTTGCCACAAAAAAAGAGAATAGAAATAGCCTTAACTTATATTTATGGTATAGGATTAGAAACTTCTAAACTAATATTAGAAATTGCAAAAATTAATCCTGATACAAAAACTGATATATTATCTGATCAAGATGTAAATAAGTTAAGAGATATTATTGAAAGTGATCACAAAGTTGAAGGTGAATTACGAAGAGATTTACTCCTTAATGTAAAAAGACTAAAAGAAATAGGATCTTATCGTGGTACTAGACATACAAAAGGATTGCCAGCAAGAGGGCAAAGAACAAAAACAAATTGTCGAACAGTCAGAGGTAATACAAGGCGTACTATGGGGTCTGGAAGAGTAAAAGCTGACGCTAAAAAATAATAAGTAAATAATATGGTAACAGCTACAAAAACAACAAAAAAGAGCAAGAATAAGAAAAAGAAGTTTATACCAAATGGTAAAGCTTTTATTCAAGCGACTTATAATAATACAATTGTAACTATAACAGATATGGATGGTAATACAGTTGCTTGGTCTTCAGCTGGTCAACTTGGATTTAAAGGGCCAAAAAAAGCAACACCTTATGCAGCCGGTATTATTGTGAAAAGTGTAGTTGAGAAAATTCAAAGCGCTGGTTTAAAAAGCGTTGATGTATTTGTAAAAGGTGTTGGATCCGGAAGAGAAGCTGCTATTCGTGCTTTGAATGCAAATAATATAACTGTACAATCTATTAAAGATGTAACGCCAATTCCACATAATGGATGTCGTCCAAAGAAAGTAAGAAGAGTATAAAAATATGGCAAGAAATTTAGACCCTAAATGTAAACAGTGTAGAAGAGCTAATGAAAAACTATTCCTAAAAGGAGAAAGATGTTTTTCTAGTAAATGTGCAATGGTAAAAAGAAATTATCCACCTGGAATGCATGGACCAAAAGGAACGGGTAGATTATCTCAATTTGGATTACAGTTAAAAGAGAAACAAAAACTTGTTAAATCTTATAGATTACTTGAAAAACAATTTAGAAATTATTTTGTAGAAGCAAAAAAAATTAAAGAAGGTACTACTGGTGATAACTTATTAAAATTTCTTGAAATGAGACTTGATAATGCAATATATAGGTTAGGTATTGCTAAATCGAGGGATAAAGCAAGGCAAATGGTAACACATGGCCACGTTTTAGTTAATGGTAAAAAAGTGGATATCCCATCTTACCAAATAAAAACGAATCAAACTATAGGTATTAGAAAAGAAAGTTTAAATAATAAATTGTTCAAAGATATTGTTAAAAAAATCAATAAAAAAGATATACCTACTTGGATTTCATTTATTAATGAAAATGATCTAGAAGCAAAAGTACTTAGCGCGCCAACAAAAGATGATTTGCCTGACGGTTTTGATATGGCGATGATTGTAGAATATTATTCAAGATAAATAATTACAAATAATTATATACAAAAATATATGGAAAATATACAACTACCAGATAAATACGAAGTAAAAAAGACAGGCGATAATCAAGCAGATGTAATTATTGAACCCTGCTATCCTGGCTATGGCTCTACTTTAGGTAATGCCTTAAGAAGAGTTTTGTTATCTTCATTAACTGGTGTCGCTGTAACAGCAATAAAAATCAAAAGTGTAGACCATGAATTTTCAACCATTCCAGGTGTTAAAGAAGATGTAGTTGAAATTATATTAAATATTAAAAGATTAAGATTTAATTTACATGGTGTAGATGAATCAAAGGTAACACTAAAAATTAAAGGTGAGACGATAGCTAAAGGTAAGGATATTAAAGCCACTAGTGAGGTAGATATTATTTCTACTGAAGCTGAAATAGCTACATTAACATCAAAAGATGCAGAATTAGAAATAGAGTTTATATTAAAGAAAGGTAGGGGGTATTTACCAGTTGAAAATATTGAAAAAAAGAAATTTCAATTAGGTACTATAGCAATCGATGCAATATTTACTCCGATTAAAATGGTAAACTACAAAATAGAAAATGTAAGAGTAGGTAAAATGACTAATTTTGATAGATTGGTATTATCCATTGTAACCGATGGTTCAATAACACCTGACGAATCTGTAAAAATGGCTTCTGATATTTTAGTAGATCATTTTAAGAAAATCACAAATCCTGAAAGTTCAGCCAAAGAAGTTGTAGAAGATATTGAAAAAAAAGAAGTAAAAGATGAAAAAACCAAAGATGAAGAAAAACCTAAGAAAAAAAGAGGACGTCCTAAGAAAGAATAAATAAATAATAATTTTACAATGAGACATAGAAGTACAAAAAAGAGAATGGGACGTAAGGCTAATCATCGAAAGATGTTAATTAGGAATTTAGCTAAATCTTTTTTTACTTATGAAAAAATTGAAACAACTGTTGCAAAAGCAAAATTCATGAAACCATATGTAGAAAAAATTATTACAACAGGGAAGAAAGATACACTAACTTCAAGAAGATTGATATTAAAAAAATTAGGTACCAACAAATTAGCAGAAAAAATATTAAAAGATATTTCACCAAGATATGCTGATAAAAAAGGCGGTTATACTAGAATTACGAAAATTGGAGTAAGAAAAGGTGATGGTGCTGAGACAGTTTATTTAACATTAGTATAAATTATGACCAAAGATGATATCATTAAATATGAAGTAGATGCTGAAGGAGAAGCATTGGGTAGGGTAGCTACAAAGGTAGCAACTTATCTGCTGGGTAAAAATTTACCAAGCTATCAACCAAATAAGGTAGCCAATGTTTTAGTTGAAATTAGTAACATTGATAAAGTTAAAACTTCTCAAAAAAAACTAAAAGATACAATTATATATACTCACTCAGGTTATCCTGGTGGATTAAAAGAAAAAAAATGGATGGTATTGTTTAATAAAAATCCAGAATTATTGTTTATGAAAGTAGTAAATAATATGGTTCCATCAAATCGATTAAAAAAGGAGATACTTAAGAATATAAAGTTTGTAAAATAATTAATTATGCCAACAAAAATTACCACAGATATAAAAGCCACAAAAAAAACAGTTAAAAAGACGACTGTTAAACCGAAGGCTGTCAAGAAAACAACTGTTAAGAAAGTAACTAAGGATCCTAAAAAAGTAGTAAAACCAACAGTTAAAAAAACAAAAGTTGATTATATTTATGCTGTTGGACGAAGAAAGCAATCTGTTGCTAGAGTTCGTTATTATATTAAGGGTGATGGTGAAATAATTATAAATACTAAAGATTATAAAACTTATTTTCCATATTTTGAATATCAAAAAATAATTGAAGGTCCTCTAAAATTGGTTGATAAATTAGGAAAAGGTAAGGTAACTGTAAAAGTAGTTGGTGGAGGTATTAAGGGTCAAGCTGACAGCATTAAACTTGGTATAAGCAGAATAATACTAAAAATTGATGAGGCAAATAGACCTTTATTAAGAGCAAATAAATTATTAACAAGAGACCCTAGAGTAAAAGAACGTAAGAAATATGGTTTGAAGAAAGCTAGAAGAGCTCCACAATGGGCAAAAAGATAAACAAATGTCTGAGAATAATCAAAATAATAATACTCAGTCACAATCTAAAATTCTGAAAAATACAAGCTATCTAACCGTAGCTTTTATTTTACAAAAAATACTTTCTTTTATATATTTTATATATTTAGCGAGATATCTAGGTCCGCTTGATTTAGGTTTATATGATCCTGTAAAATCATTAATACCAATTTTTCTAATATTAATAGATTTTAGTTTAAGTGTAGTTTTGGTTCGTGAAATTGCAAGGAAGCCAGAGAATACTGAAAAATATCTCAGTACAGTATTGAGTATAAAATTCATCACCGCCTTTGTTATGATATTAGCAATGGGTTTGTATACAAATTTTTCAAATTTTTCAAGTCTTATCAAAATTATTTTATATTTAGATGCAATTATAGTAGCTCTTGATACTTTCACTATTACTTTTTTTGCAGTATTTAGGGGGTTGCAGAATATGAAATACGAGTCAATGGGTATTATAGGTACACAGGTATTGACAATCATTTTTGGTGTTACAAGTATGTTATTGGGTTGGGGATTGCAAACATTATTTATTGCTGTATTAATAGGAAGTGTTTTTAATTTCATTTTTTCTTTTGCTATGTTAAAAAGAAAATTAAAAATTAAAATTAGTTTCAGATGGGACAAGGAATTAATGAAAAGATTTTTAAAGATAGCGTTACCTTTTGCTCTGGCTGCAATTTTTGTCAAAATATATACTTATACTGATAGATTTATGCTATTGTATATTGCTGGACAGCGTTATGTTGGATGGTATGTTACCGCTCACAAATTAACTTATGCATTAGAATTTATACCATCTGCATTTGCTGTAAGTATATTTCCTGCGATGAGTGCATACTTTGTTTATTCTAAGGACAAGTTGGCGAATACTTTTGAAAAAGCCATGCACTACTTAATGATATTATCTATACCTGTGTCGATTGGTATATTTGTTTTAGCTGAACGAATTGTACTTTCACTATATGGTGAGGCGTTTGAAGCTTCAATCTTTCCATTAAGAATATTGATAGTTGGTTTAATTGTAGTTTTTTTAAATTTTCCAGTTGGCGCATTTTTGAATGCATGTAATAAGCAAGTAGTTAATACAAAAAATATGGCGATTACTGTTGTTATTAATGTTATTTTAAATGTATTATTAATTAAATATTTTACATTTAATGGTGCAGCTTTTGCGGCTATGATTAGTGGTTTTGTTTTATTCTTTTTAGGCTTGCGTCATGTAAGTAAGGTTATTCACTATAATAAAAAGTACTTATTTCAAACTTTAGTAAAAACAATATTATCTGGTGCTGTTATGGCTGTTATATTATATTTCTTTAGTACTAATATTGATATCAATCTAAATCTTGGGTCTTTATCATTTATGGATAACATTAATTCATTTCTATCTTTAGGCATATATATATTAGTTGGAGCTTTCGCATATTTTGTTACACTTTATTTATTTAAAGGGATCACAAAAGATGACTTGTTATTCATTTACAATAAATTGTTAAAAAGAAAGGTATGAAAAAAACTTTATTAATCACTTCATATTTTCCACCAAGAAAAGGGGGTATTAGTAATTTTTTATTAAATATATTTAATTCATTTGATAATGACTTTTTTGTTTTGACTGATCAATTTAGTGCCAGTAAAACAAATAATAGAATTATTAGATTTAGTTTTTTTTCAAAAATAATTTGGCCAAGATGGCTACCACTAGTATATAAGATATATAAACAAATTAAGTTAAATAATATAGAATTATTACAGGCTGGTCAGTTGATTCCGATTGGTACAATTTGTTATCTTTTGAATAAAATGATTGGTATCAAATACCATGTTTATGTATATGGACAAGACTTACTAATTGCAAGAGATTCTAAGCGTAAGACAAAAATAATTCATAAGGTTCTAAAAAATGCAGATAAAATTATTGCTTGTAGTAATTATACAAAACAGCTTGCTGTAAAAAATGGAGCAAATGAAAATAATACAATTGTAGTATACCCAATACCTAAAAATTTAAAAATTGAAAGTCTTAGTCCTGAACAAGTTAACGAATTCAAAAAAGAAAAAGGATTAGAAAATAGAAAAGTAATTTTATCAGTTGGTAATTTAGTAAAACGAAAAGGACAAGACATGGTAATCAAATCAATAGCTAAGATAAAACAAAATAATAGCAACATTCTTTATATTATAATTGGCTCTGGTCCAAATATTGATGATTTAAGGAAGTTAATAGTTCGACTTGATTTAGTTAAATATGTAAAAATCCTAGAGCATGTTACAAATGAAGAATTACCAATCTATTATTCGGTTTGTGATATATTTATCATGCCATCAAGATATTTAAGAAACAATAATAACCAACCTATTGATGTAGAAGGTTTTGGAATGGTTTTTTTAGAAGCAAATCTTTATGGTAAACCAGTAATTGGTGGTTTAGTAGGTGGTCAGATTGATGCTATTGAAGATAATGTGAGCGGCTATTTGGTAGATCCTGAAAATTTAGAAAAGATTACTGAAAAAATACAGCTATTACTAAATAATTCAGAACTAGCAAATGAGTTAGGATTGGCTGGTAAAAAAAGAGCCCTAGAAAATTTTAACTGGGATATCGAAATTGAAAAGATAAAAAAGATTATTGATTAATAATTTTATTAATCATTTTAAATCTTTCATTCCAGTCGTGTGGAATGACTGACTTTTGGCGAATGGATACTTGTTCTTCATTATTCTCATCAAGTGCTTCGCTTATTTTATTACTAAAATCTTTATTTGAATTTGAAATATATAGAACTTTAGAAAATATATCAGTTCCAGATACAGGTGTAGTCACCACTGGTTTACCACTTGCTAAATATTCATACATTTTTTTTGGATTCATTGATTGAATAAACTCATTAGTATAATGGGGGATTAGGCAAACATCATATTGACTAAATAGATATGGTAGTTCTTCGTAATATACAGGACCAATAAATTTAATGTTACTATATTCATTTATAAGTGATTCACTTTTAAACCCACCCCAGACGGGTCCAGCAAAAACAAATTCTTTATCTGGGTTATCTATCAAGCATTGTTTAACAAGTTCAAAGTCAATCCTATCAGGGTTAATTACACCCATATATCCAATTATTGGTTTGTTTGTTTTTTGTATTTTATTATCAATTTTATTTATTATTTCAGCTTTAGTTTCTTTACAAGATTTATAGTGGTTTATATCAACCCCATTTGGTATTAAATGTACTTTTTTAGAGTTGTTAAATATATTTTCTTTTAGTTTAATATTATTAACAAAGATGTGGTTAACTTTAGCATTTATTAGATTATAATTACTTTCGAGTTTATTTGTATAGGGTTTAAATGATATATTTTTCCTCCAATCATCAATTGTATAGAATACTTTTAACCCCTTTTTAACATCTAGAAAAGATATATCTAATGGATTAAAACTCCATAGCTCAATTTCATTTTGATTGATTTTATGAATAATTTTATTTATTCCAGAATAACTAACTCCGGCATAATGGAATAGTTTATTATCAATTTTATTGACCTGATAGCTTATTGTAAGCATGTTCAATTGACTTGATAATTTAGCTTTTATGAAGTACTTGAGCTTGCCGATAAAACCAACTCTGTTAAAATCGATAAAATATATTTTATCTACGTCACTTCTATTTTTTAGCCAATTAAATACATGGGAATTAGTATTAGTAATACCTTGTTGATACTCGTTATATGTAAACATGGAAAAAACAAAAATTATTTTGTTCATATTTATTTAATCCCTGTGCCAATGTAATTAAAACCTAATTGTTTTACTTCTTTGATATTGAGTAGGTTTCTCGTATCTACAATATTTAAACTATTCATTATTTCTTTAGTAGTATTGATATCTAGAGCTTCAAATTCGTCCCATTCAGTCATTATTACCATACAGTCAGAGTTTTTTAATGCTTCTTTTGCTGATGTAGCATATTTAATATTAAGATTATATTTCTTAAAATTATCCATAGAAATAGGGTCATATACGATAATATTTTTATATCCGTCTTTAATTAATTTTTCAATAACAGTTTTTGACTGTGAATCTCTTACATCAGATGTATTTTTTTTGAATGATAGACCTAATATTGAAATTTTTGGGTTGTTAATATTTTCTACAAATAAATTTACTTTAGCAGCAACATTAAGTCTTTGTCTGTGATTTATTTCGGAAACTACTTGTAGAAGTTTATTAGTATATCCAAACCTGTCTGATATTCCAACTATCGACAACACATCTTTTGGGAAACACATGCCTCCAAAACCTGGTCCGGGATTTAAAAATGCTTTTTTACCAATTCTAGTATCTAGTTTCATTATTTTACTAATATCCAATATGTTAATATTTAGTTTCTCACAAATACTAGAAAGACTATTGATATATGAAATTTCTAGGGCTAAAAATGAGTTGCAAGCATATTTTGCAAATTCTGCGGTTTTATTGTCTGTGATCACAATCTTAGAATTAAAAGAATTAAATAATTTAGTAATTCTATTAATTAATTCTTGTGAAGCATCATCTTCAAAACCAATTACTTGTCGATCTGCATTGAGTGATGTTTCTACTGCTTTACCTTCTTGTAAAAATTCAGGTATTGAAATGACGTCGAATTTGTCTGAGTAATAATGACGCATAATTTCTCTTATTAATTTGCTCGTTCCAACAGGGGCAGTACTTTTATTAATAATTATTTTATATTCTGACATTAATTTACTAATTTCTTTAGATACTTCTCTTATGAATTTTAGGTCGGCATTACCATCTTTTTTTGGTGGAGTAGGTAAACATAAAATTACAACATCGCTATTATCTATAGCATATTTTTTGTCAGTAGTTACTTCTACTAGATTTTTTGAAATACCTTCAGTTAATAATTCTGCTAATCCTTCTTCGTGGATTGGCAATTTTCCGATCATTAAATTATCAAGCATTTGTTGATCAATATCATTGAATATCACTTTATTTCCAAATTTAACAAAACATGCTCCTGTAACTAAGCCAACATACCCTGAACCAATAATTGAAATTTTTTCCATATTATTTTTTTGTTTTAATAATACTAAACATTTCTTCAACTAATTCTTTCCAATTGTAATCTGCAATTTTTTCTTTATTTGGATCAGTAATCCAATATGAATTATTATGCCCCATAAATATTTCCAATAAGTCATCTGAGGCGGTAAAAATAAAATCAGCTTTATCAGAAATTTCATTATAATTTTTTCTTAATACATCAATATAATCGATAGTTGATTTTTTTTTCAATGTTTTATATTTCTGCCAATCTTTATCTAGATATATTACTGAAGTTTTATTTTTAAAATAATCAAAATAGTCAACGTTTAAAGGATAGTGAGACCAAAGGATTAAATTATTAAATGCCAGTGTTTTAACTAAATTTGCTAAATCTTTGTATAACGATTTCCAATTAATTATTGAAAGTATGGTTGAATAATGATATAACTTGTCTTTTTGTATTTCTTCACAGTAGCTAAATACACCTCTTTTAATTAAAGGTTTGAATTGTTTTATAAAAATTGTGAATATCTCCTTTAATGCTTGAATTCTTTTAACTGGCAATATATCAATAAATAAAATTTTACCAATATCATCTCTTTTTAAAAGTTCATGGATTATATAATAACCGTTACTATTATCTTTACTGATATTCAAATTGCTAAATTTATTCGTACCGAAAATTACTATATCGTATTTCATATATCTATAATATTTAAGAATGTGAAGTTAGGTTATCAAAAAATATGTTTTTTAGCAATCCCTTTAGTTTCACTATTAGTTTTATAGTCTAAAGTTAGCCTATTTGCAAACTTTAAATTTTGTTGTAGTATTTTTATGTAGTCCCATTTTATATAATACATATGAAAATACGTAAATACAGCCAAAATGAGCATGATCAGGTCATTTTTGCATCCTTAAAAACATATGAGAAGTACTGGAAAAAGGGATATATTGTGAGTATAAATCCAGGTAATAAACTCTGCCATGATGTTGGTGGTGGTCATTTCCCAGATTTAGTAGTTTGGAAACCAAATGGCAATATAGATGGAACATTTAACACAAATAATACTATAATAATTGAGGAAGTAGAAACTAACGAAACGATAAATGATGTTAAAGCGAAGCAATGGGAATATTATGCTAAAACTGGAGCTACTTTTTTTCTTATTGTACCGAGAGATTGCTATGAAAAAACAATAAAAATTGTACAGGGGAAGGGAATTAACGTAACTATGATTCAATACTATTTTTTTGATGCAAAAGGTAATGTAAAATTTTCAAGTGAATTTGAAAACGTATAAACTAACTGTTGCAAAAAGTCAGTAAAATTTGTAGAATGGATATTATATGGATGTATCAATTGTAATTGTTTCATGGCAAGTCAAAGAACAGCTTAAGAATTGTTTGACTTCGATATATAAAGAAACTAAAAACCTCGAATTTGAGGTTTTTGTGATAGATAATAATTCTAGTGATAGTACTGTTGAAATGGTCTTGAATAATTTCAGTAAAGTCCATTTAATTGCAAATAAAAGCAATTTAGGATTTGCTAAAGCTTGTAATCAGGGTATTCAAAGATCTAAAGGTAAAAAAGTATTAATATTAAACCCTGATACAGAAATAAGAGATAATGCAGTTAAAAAAATATATAATTTTATGTCTAACAATCCTGACTGTGGTATTGCCGGATGTAAAATTAAAAATGAGGATGGAAGTGTTCAACCATCTGTTCGTAGATTTCCAGATATATTATCTCATATTCTTATACTACTAAAACTTCATAATTTCTTCCCTTCATTTAAACCACTTGGAAAATATCATTTTAATGACTTTGACTACAATACTACTCAGATTGTAGATCAAGTTATGGGAGCTTTTTATATGTTAAATAGAGATATGTTAAAAAAAGTTGGAATCTTTGATGAACATTTTTATATATGGTATGAAGAAGTAGACTTGTGTAAAAGGGCAATTGAAAAAGGTTGGAAGACTTACTATATTCATGAAGCAACGGTAATGCATTTAAAAGGAGTAAGTTTTGGAAAAGCAAATGTTATTAAGAAACAAATAATATTTAACAGAAGTTTGTTGTATTATTTTTTTAAACATAAAAATATTGTAAGTTATTTTATTTTATTAATTATATATCCTATCAGTATTTCATTATCATTTTTAGTACAAATAGTTGGGTATAAAAAAATAAGGAAAGACATCTAATGCAAAATATATCATTTTTTGGACAATACTTTAAAGTTACTTTTTGGATAATAGTTATATTCGAAATATTGTCTTTTTTAGGACATAATTTTAATATTGTAAATAGTATTATTTTTGGATTGTTAGTATTAACAACGTTAGTAATTACTATTTGGAAAGTTGAATTTGGATTTTGGATAGTCGCTGTCGAATTATTTATTGGATCTTTAGGATATTTATTTTTTATAGATTTTGATGAATTTAGAATATCAATAAGGTTGGGGTTATTCTTAGCTGTGATGTTAGGTTGGTTAATAAATACAATTAGAACCAAAAAATTTGAATTTTATAAATCGTACTATTGGAAACCATTGTTACTTTTAAGTGTTTTTCTTTTATTGGGATTAATTTTTGGGCTTAGAAATGGTAATGATCTAAAAGATATTTTCTTTGATTTTAATGCATATTTATACTTTGGTTTAATATTTGTAGCATTTTCTGTAATTAAATCAAAAGAAAGAGTTAATAATCTTATACAAATATTAGTTGCATCAATTTCTGCATTATTTTTGAAAACTATATTTATATTATTTTATTTTTCTCATGTTTTCAATGAGAATTTGATAAGTATGGTTTATCGATGGATTAGAGACACTAGAGTAGGGGAGATTTCTCCAATAGTAAGTAATTTCTATCGAGTCTTCTTCCAAGGGCATATTTGGGCTTTGTTTTTATTTGTAATTTTTTTATTAATTATTATTTTGTTGAATAAAGATCAAATTGGTAAAAGAAATTACATTTTTTCTTGGATAATTATGATTATTTCAAGTTTGATGATAATAATTAGTTTTTCTCGAAGTTTTTGGTTAGCACTATCAATAAATATCATATTAATTTTTTGGTATTTAATAAAAAAAGAAAAAATAAAGATTAAACAGGTTATAAAGATTCTTGTAATTTCATTATTAGTTTTAATTATTGAATTAGGTTTTATAACTGGACTCGTAAATATAAAATTACCTAACTTTGGAAATGATTCATCTGTATCGATAGCTTCATTAATTAGAGATAGAATTTCGGATACTGATGAAGCTGCATTTGCAAGTAGATATGAATTGCTTAAACCGCTAACTTATAAATATTTAGAAAATCCATTTATTGGTTCTGGGTTTGGTACTACAGTGACATATGAAACAAAAGATCCAAGGAGTAAGGGTAACTATACTACTTATGCATTTGAATGGGGATATCTTGATATTCTAACTAAAATCGGTTTATTTGGATTCCTTGCTTATTTATTTTTTATATATAAAATATTTAAACAAGGGATTAACTTATTAAAAATATCTAGTAATAGAAATGAGTATGTCCTAATCCTCGGTTTACTATTTTCTTTGTGTATTTTATTATTAGTTCATATGACAACACCTTATTTGAATCATCCATTAGGCATATTCCTATTGATAATTATTTCATCAATATTTTATAGTAAAACTACTCAACAATCTGTTAAACTTGAAGCTTGAAAATATTGGCTAAATCTGGTAGAATTCGTTTACAAATTAGATACTAATATTTATATTTCTGATGCTAGATTTATCAATTGTAATAGTAAATTATAATAATAGGGGGTTACTTAGACAATGTCTGAAGTCTGTTTTTATAAATTTAAAAGATAGTAATTGTACCTATAAAATTGTCATGGTGGACAATAATTCTAGTGATGGTAGCGTACCTTTAGTTAGAGATGAATATCCCTCAGTAAGATTAATTCCTTTAGAAAATAATCTAGGATATGCCAAAGGAGTTAATATCGGCATCAAGTCATTAGAATCAAAATATTACTTGGTTTTAAACATGGATACTACTATTGTTCAAGAGCATGCAATTGAAGATATGATCAAGTTTATGGATGATAAAAATAATTCAAATGTTGGATTAGCAGGTCCAAAACTTATTAATCCCAATGGCACAACTCAAGTGTCTTGCTGCATATTTCCGAAATTTATGTATCCTATATACAGAAGAACATTTCTAAGAAAAATGCCATTCCCAAAAAAAGCTATACATAAGTACCTTATGTTTGATTGGGACCACAATGATAGCAGAGAGGTTGATTGGGTAATTGGGACAGGGATGATTGTTCGGAATAATGCCATAAAACAAGTAGGCTTGATGGATGAAAGATTTTTTATGTATTTTGAAGATGTTGATTGGTGTAGAAGATTTTGGGAGAATGATTGGAAAGTTAAGTATATGCATAATATTCAAATTGTTCATTATCATAGTAGGGGGTCAGCAACTAAAAGAGGATTGCCAAGTATCTTTATGAATAAATTAACCAGGGTTCATATAAGTTCTTGGATAAAATATTTTATGAAGTATTTAGGTAAGGAAAAACCAAATGTCAAACAAAAAAATAAATAATTTTTTACACCCAAAAAGTAAAAAAAAATCAAAGTATAGAAAATATAAGAAAATAATAGTTCCTATTACAATTGTATTGGGTATTATTATATTTCTCAGCTTAATATTATATTTAGTATATAAAGATACGGCGACTAATATATATCGCAATAGCTTAGATGGAAAAAATAATTTTTATCTTGCTCAAGAGAAGATTATTGAACAAGACTTTGATACAGCAAGTTATGCCCTTAGAGATGCTACAAACAACTTTAAAGAAGCGCATAGTGAGTTTGAAAAAGTACAGTGGTTAAAAATAATACCTTGGGTTGGAATTCAAGTAAATGCAATTGATAATTTGTTATTAGCTGGAATTTCAACAGGAGAGTCACTTAATGTCATAAGTGATACGGCCAGAGATATTATTACTCCTTTGCAGAAAAATGATGATATAAGTTTAAGTACTTTATCAGAATCAGAAACTAAAGAATTAATGAAGAGTATTTATGATTCTAAAGAAAATTTGGAAACTGCAAAAAAATCAATTGATATAGCAGTAGATTATCTTGAAAATATTTCTAAAAAAGGACTACTAGGTAAAATAAAAGAAGTAACTACTCCATTACAAGAAAATGTACCAGCATTACAAAATAGTATAGATGTGGCAATTTCTGCTAGTCAAATATTACCATCGATTGGTGGATATCCAGAAAAAAAGACATATTTATTTCTTTTACAAAATAATACAGAGTTACGACCTACGGGTGGGTTTATAGGTACGTATGGAATATTAAAAGTAATCAATGGGGATATAGATTATTTTAAAACTGAAAATGTTTATAATCTTGATGAACCTGCAAAAGATTGGGTATATATTGAACCACCATGGCCACTAACTAGATATAATGCTGTATATAATTGGTATTTACGTGATTCAAATTGGTCTCCTGATTTTCCAACAGCTGCAAAAAAAGCAGAAGAATTTTATCATTTAGAACGTGGACCAGAAAAAGATATAGATGGTGTAATTGCTGTTACTCCTACATTTATACAATCACTTTTAAAACTAACTGGAGAGATAACTATTAATGGACTCACTTTCACTGAAGAAAATTTTATTGATACTTTACAATACCAAGTTGATAAAGGGTTTTTAAGTATAGGATTAGAAGAAAGTGAAAGAAAAGAAATTATTGGATTATTATCAAAAGAGATTTTGGATAGAGTATTAGAATTACCTAAAAGTCAATGGCCAGATTTCTGGAAAGTTTTTGAAAAAGATATAACTGAAAAACAAATATTGATTTATGTTAAAGATGGTTATGTACAGGATTTTATTGAGAAAGAAAATTGGGGAGGAACTATAAAAGAAGTGGAACATGATTATTTATCAGTTATTGACGCTAATCTTGCAAGTCTTAAAAGTGATCCTGGTATAAAGAGAACTATCTCTTATACTGTAAATAGGGATGGAGATAATTTTATTGCTGATTTGAATATAAATTATAAAAATGAAGGAACTATAACATGGAAAACAACAAGGTATAGAACCTATACAAGAGTATATGTCCCTGAGGGATCAAATTTATTAAAGTCGTCTGGCAGTATGATTGATTGTAAGATTGATGGTGAGAATGACATTTCTACAGAAGTTGAATTAGGTAAAACTGTATTTGGAGCATTTATTTGCATAGAGCCGGGTGAGGAAGGAAATTTGTCATATAAATATATTCTACCTGAAAATATTTCTGATAATTTTAAAGATGATCATTATAGTTTATTAGTACAGAAACAACCAGGAGCAGCAGGACACGTCTTGAATATAGAGTTAAAATTAAAGAAGAAACCAAATATTGCTATAAGTGATAAAGACATTGACATTGTACCGTCGAATGATATAGTAATAAATTCATTATTATCACAGGATCGATTAATTAAACTTGAGTATTAAATATGTTTTCAAATAGAATCGCAATTGATTTAGGGACAACTTATTCTATAGTTCATATTCCAGGAAGAGGAATAGTAGTTAATGAACCGTCAGTAGTAGCAATTTCTTTGGTTGATAAAAAGGTAATGGCTGTTGGTAATGAGGCTAAAGATATGATTGGACGAACACCTAATACTATAGTTGCTTCAAGACCACTTAAAGATGGTGTTATTGCTGATTATAAGACTACTGAAGCGATGATAAAATACTTTATTAACAAAGCTTTAGGGGGTGTTAGGTTTTTCCGACCTGAAGTTATGATCGCTGTACCCGCTGGAATAACCTCTACTGAGAGACGTGCTGTAATTGAAGCAACTCTTCAAGCTGGGGCAAAAGCCGCATATATCATTAAAGAGCCCATAGCAGCCGCTATTGGGGCAAATATACCCATTGGATCAGCATCTGGACACATGATTGTTGATATTGGAGGCGGTACTAGTGAAATAGCTGTTATGTCATTAGGTGGCATAGTTGCAAATTCTTCAGTCAGAATCGGAGGAAATAAGTTTGATTATGCTATACAAGAATTTGTTAGAAAAAAATATAACTTAGCTATTGGGGAAAGAACAGCAGAAGAACTGAAAATCCAAATGGGATCAGCAGTCCCTGTTGAAGAAAAAATGTATATGGAAATTAAGGGAAGGGATTCAATTCAAGGTTTACCAAAAACTGTAACTGTTGAAAATAACGATATCCCTGAAGCAATTCAAGATGAGTTAGCTGGTATTATACAAGCAATTAAATCTGTATTACAAGACACTCCTCCAGAGTTATCTGCAGATATAATGGATAAAGGTATGGTTTTATCCGGGGGTAGTTCATTGTTAAAAAACTTAGACATTCTTCTGTCAGAAGCAATTGGGGTACCTGCTTATGTTGCAGATGAAGCACAGCTATGTGTAGCAAAGGGTACAGGAATAGCACTAGAAAATTTAGAATCTTATAAAAAGAGTATTCTTTCTTCAAAATAATGATAATTGGAATAGATGCCTCAAGAGCAAATAAAGAAAATAAAACTGGCACAGAATGGTATGCCTATAATGTACTAGAGGAGTTTAAAAAAATCATACCAAAAGAAGACCAAGTTATTTTATACTCTAAAGATAAATTAAGAGGGGATTTGTCAAAACTTCCAAATAATTTTTCTAACAAAATACTAAGATGGCCACCAGGTTTTTTGTGGACTCAATTGAGACTTTCTTGGGAAGTCTTTTTTCATAAGCCAGATGTATTGTTTATTCCTGCACATACCATCCCATTACTTTCACCAAAAAAAACAGTCACAACTTTACATGATGTGGGTTTTGAAGAATTTCATGAGTTGTATTCAAAAAAAACAATTGGTCCAGAAAATTTTATTATAAATTTCATATTTGGAATAGCTTTTAGAATATTAACTTTAGGAAAGTACAAAAATAATGAATTAGAATATCATAGATGGTCTGCTAGATTAGCGCTAGAGAAAGCAAAAAAGGTAATTACGATTTCAGATTTTTCTATAAATGAAATAAAAAAACATTTTAATATAAGTGGTGATAAACTAGTGAATGTATATAATTCATATAATCCTATATTTCGAAAAATTAGTGATGAAAGTGAAATTAATAAAATATTGCAAAAATATAATATTAAAGATAATTTCTTTTTGTATATAGGTAGACTTGAAGAAAAGAAAAATATTCCAAGATTGATTGAGGCATTTAGTATTTTTAAAAAAGAAAATTTTTGTGATACAAAATTAGTTTTAGTAGGGGCGCAAGGATTTGGATATGATAGAGTGAAAAGTAATATAATAAAATATAATTTAGAGAGTGAAGTAATAGAATTAGGTTGGATAGATAATATAGATCTACCATATTTAGTAAATGCAGCTAAGATTTTTTGCTTTCCATCATTATACGAAGGTTTTGGTATGCCGATAATTGAAGCTATGGTTTGTGGCACTCCAGTTATTACGTCTGATTTCGGCGCAATGAAAGAGGTGGCTAAAGATGCTGCTCTGTTAGTTGATTCATATAATATAAAAAATATAGCAGACGGTATGAGTATAATTTATAATGACAATGAATTGTCTGAAAAACTAGTACAAAAAGGTTTTGAAAGAGTTAAGAGTTTTTCTTGGGAAAAAACAGCTTCAATGATAAAAGAGGTAATATATAATGTAGCTAAGTAGGTTAAATATATCAAAACATAAACTTGCAAAAAAATGCGATTTATGTTATGTTATAAATTATAAATTTATTAAATATATTGAAATTAGTACAGTATGACTAAGTCTGAGAAAAATTTCTCATGGCCAATATTAGGTCATAGTCAAATTAAAAAGTATTTACAAAAGTCTATTGAGTCAAATAAAATTGCGCATGCATATTTATTTTACGGACCAGAGAACGTAGGTAAATCAGAAATAGCTGATATATTTTGTATGTCATTATTGTGCAAAAGTACGCTAAATAAGCCCTGTCATAAATGTAGTTCATGTAAGCAATATATTAAAGGTATTTATCCAGACGTAATAGTAATTGACAAAGAAGAAGACAAGCAAAATATTACGATAAATCAAATTAGGAAATTACAACAAAAATTATCATTGAAATCTTTTTTAACTGATTATAAAATAACGATCATTAGAAATTCAGAGTTGATGACTGAGCAAGCTTCAAATGCTTTATTGAAAACACTAGAAGAACCTTTTTCAAAAACAATATTTATTTTATTAACTGAAAACAAAAGTAAACTACCCGATACAATATCTTCAAGGTGTCAAATAATAAATTTTAACCTAGTTCCAATTTTTCAAATTGAAAATTGGTTAATATTGCAAGGAATAGCTAAAAGAGATTCAAAATTATTTGCGCATGCATCTAATGGAAGGCCTAAATTAGCAAAAGTATTCATCGATGATAAGAATTATACTGTAAATCAAAGAGAGTCCATAAAAGTATTGTTAGAAATTATAAAAAATAGTAACGTAAATGAAAAATTTTTGTTAGTTGATAAAATTATACCTAAAAAAACTGAAAATAGGATTGAATCATTAATATTTACTTTAGATCAATGGGAATATTTCATTAGAGATATTATGTTAGCTAAAAATCATAATATAAATATAATTAGTAATTACTACTTTAAAGAAACAATATCAAAATTAGCAGAGTCTTTAAAAAATAAGAATCTAGTTACATTGTTAGAAAACATATATAAGTCAAAAAAGTTACTATTAAGTTCTGTTAATCCAAAATTAATTTTTGAAAATTTATCACTATCATTCTAAAATATGAATAAAAAAATAATAGTTATCATATTTGTAATAATTTCAACTGTAATACTATCCGGATGTAGTATAAAAACAAGCGCCACAAAAAGTGATGGGGGAATTTTTAAGACAACTGATTTTGGATCAAATTGGATACAAAAATCTTTTGTTGAAAACACTGAAGAAGGCGTTATTACAATAGGTAGGACCAATACTAATTTTTTAGTTTTCGATCCAATAGATGAAGATACAATATACTTATCAACAACCGGTAACGGAGTGTATGCTACTACTAATTCTGGGGATCAATGGTTTCCAACAACATTATCATCAGGAACCTATAAGAGCTTGAGTATTGATAGAAGAAATAATGATGTTGTTTATGTTACTGAAGGAAAAAATATATTTAAATCAGTTGATGGCTTTAAAACATGGAACAATATATATATCGAAAATAGACCAGGGCAAATTATTACGAGTGTAATTGTAGATCGTTTCAAGCCAAATGTAGTTTATGCAGCTACTACCACAAGTATTCTAAAAAGTTTTGATTATGGGAATAGTTGGGAATTACTTGACTGGGAAGGCATAGTTATAATATATATGGCACAAAGCGAAATAAACCCAAATAATTTATACGCGCTTACAAACTCAGGAATATATAAGTCTACAAACAATGCACTTGAATGGATATTGATGAGTGAAGGTTTAACTGAATATCCAGGAGGTAATGTTATTACTTGGTTTCAATTTGATCCAAAAACTGAGAATATAATTCTCGGAACGAATTTTGGGATTATTAGAAGTACAGATGGAGCGAATACTTGGCATGATATACCAACATTATTTGAATTTAAAAAGATTGCAATTAAGCCAGTAATTTATAACCCAAATGATTTAAGTGAATTAATTTTTGCAGTTGGTAATGTAATTTACAAAACAGACGATAGCGGTGCAACCTGGAAAACATTAAAAACAGTAGCAACTACACGAACTATTAATTATTTAATTGCTGATCCGTATCATGATGATGTAATTTTTGCTGGTACGTATCAAGCACCTACAAAATAAATATTAAAAAATATATGAGTATAATAAGTGATAAAGAGTTTTATTTCGAAGATGCAATTAATTATTTAAAAAATGAACTAAACCAAATAAGGACTGGTACAGCTAATCCTTCTTTAGTAGAAAATATTAAAGTTGATTATTATGGTACTTTAACGCCATTAAATCAATTGGCAAATATAAGTATTCCAGATCCAAAGTCTATAGTGATTCAACCTTGGGATAAAAACATCATGAAGGAAATAGAAAAATCAATTCAGCAAACCGATTTAGGGTTAAATCCAGTAAACGAAGGAGAACAGCTTCGCATACCAATTCCTCCATTAACAGAAGAGAGAAGAAAAGATCTAGCAAAAAAAGTTCATGAGAAAACTGAAGATTGTAAGATTAGTATTAGAAATACACGTGAAGAAATTTGGAAAGAAATAAAAGAGAAGAAGAATAATGGAGAGATATCAGAAGATGATATGTTTAATCAACAAAAGGAATTACAAAAATTGATTGAAGAGAAAAATAACCTCACTAAAGAAATCGGAGAGGGGAAAGAAAAAGAAGTTTTAACTTTATAACAAGATATGTTTCTTACCGTAATAATATTTATAGTAGTTTTAGGTTTAATAGTCTTTGTTCATGAATTAGGACATTTTTATTCTGCTAAAAAATTAGGTATTGGAGTAGAAGAGTTTGGATTTGGTTTTCCACCTAGATTATTTGGGATTCAGAAGATTAATGGAACTAAAAAATGGAAATTTATAAAAGGGTCAAAAACTCCCGAAATTACTGCTGAAACAAAAGGTAATGTAATATATTCTTTGAATTGGATACCTATTGGTGGATTTGTAAAAATTAAAGGTGAACAAGGTGATCAAAAAGATGAAGATGATAGTTTTTCAAGTAAAAAAATTTGGAAAAGGGTTGTAGTATTATCAGCAGGTGTAGCTATGAATTTTATTTTTGCATTCATAATAATAAGTATAGGTTTTGGTATTGGTATTCCAAATGCAGTAGATCAAGATGTACCAGAATCAGCAATAGTCTTTGAACAAAAAATTCAAGTAGTGGAGGTTGAATCAGAATCACCTGCAGAAGAAGCTGGTATTAAACTCGGTGACATTATTGTATCTTCCAAGGAAGTATTTTTTGTAACAACGCAGGATTTTCAAGATTTTGCTGGTCCAAATTTAAATAATGAAATTATTTTAACCATCGATAGAGCTGGTGAAGAAATTGTGGTGAATGTAATTCCTGAAGATTTGAATGATAACGGTAAAGGAGCAGTAGGTATTTGGTTAGCAGATATTGGACTTATCAAATATCCTTGGTATATGGCTATATGGATGGGGGCTAAAACCACCGTCCAAATAACTTGGCAGATTCTAGTTGCTTTTTTTGAACTAATTAAAAACTTAATTATAACTCAAGAAGCGGGAATGGAATTAGCAGGACCAGTTGGTATTGCAGTTTTAACTGGTCAGGTAGCTAAACTTGGATTTATATATTTATTGCAATTTGCAGCGATACTTTCAATCAATTTAGGTATTATTAATTTTATACCCTTTCCAGCGCTAGATGGAGGAAGAGTTCTGTTTTTATTAATTGAAAAAATTCGAAAAAAACCAATGAATGAAAAGATAGAAGCGATGATGCACAACTTCGGATTTTTATTACTAATACTACTTGTCCTTTTCGTTACATTTAAGGATATTAGTAAGTATGGCGACTCAATAAAAGGATTTTTTACAAATATATTTTAATTATAAGGAAATTAAACCGTGGGAATATTTAATAACTTTTTTGGAAAATTTTCTAGAGATATGGGCATTGATTTAGGTACTGCAAATACCTTGGTTTATGTTAAGGATAAAGGGATAATTATAAATGAACCTTCGGTTGTAGCTGTTAATACAAGAAATGATCAAATATTAGCAGTTGGCGAAGAAGCTCAAAAAATGATTGGTAAAACTCCTGCTCATATAGTTGCATCACGACCATTAGTTGATGGTGTGATCTCCGATTTTGAAATAACTGAGAAAATGTTAAAATATTTTATTGACAAGGTTCATCGTGAAAGTTTTTCTATTTTGCCTAGACCACGAATTGTAATTGGTATTCCATTGGGTGTAACAGAAGTTGAAAGAAAAGCAGTAGAAGATGCCTGTTTGAGTGCTGGTGCACGTGAAGTATTTCTAATAGAAGAGCCAATGGCTGCTGCTATTGGTGCAAGAATGCCAATACAAGAAGCCACTGGTAGCATGGTAGTTGATATAGGTGGTGGAACAACAGAAATCGCTGTTATCTCATTAGGTGGAGTTATTACATGGAAGTCTATACGAATCGCAGGTGATGAGTTAGATAAAAATATTATACAATACGCCCGGGACCATTTTAATTTGTTGCTTGGAGATAGAACAGCTGAGGTTATTAAATTAAAAATTGGATCTGCTTTTTCTTCTGAGGATCCTTTGACAACCACTATGAGAGGTAGAGATTTAATAACAGGTTTACCAAAAGAAGTAGAAGTAAATAGTAATCACGTTCGTGAAGCAATTTCTAGATCATTAAGACAAATTATTGAAAATATAAAATCAACAATTGAAATAACACCCCCAGAATTAGTAGCTGATATATTTGAAAGAGGTATAGTGTTGACCGGTGGTGGTGCTTTATTGAATAATTTAGATAAATTAATAAACCGTGAAACTAAAATACCTGTACATATTACAGATGATCCTTTAACAGCTGTAGCAAGAGGTACGGGTATAGTATTAGATGACCTTGAAGCTTTAAAAGAAGTATTAGCTGATTCAGTTGATGCAAATACTTTTAAAAACTAAACTATGAAGAAGATTCTTGCTACAAAATGGGGAATGGTAATTTTAGGTATTATTATTGTTATTGTATTAATTTCTTTGACAAGATTTGGAGTATTTAAATTTGCCGACAGCACTATGTCATATGCATTTTCACCTATACAGTCATTTTTTTCGTCGAGTGCAGATAAAATTTCAAACTTTTTTGTATATTTTAGTGATATTAAAGATTTGCAAAAAGAAAACGAATCACTAAATGAAGAAATTTCATTATTAACTGTTGAAAATCTTCAATTGCAAAGTACAATCAAAAGCAGTGAAATAGTGCTTGAAGAATTAAAATATATTACTGAATATAATTATAATTCAGTTACTGCAAAAATTGTTAGTAGAGGGATAGGAGATTATTTAAATTCTATTATTATTAATAAAGGTTTAAATGATAATATACAAAAAGGTTTCCCAGTTATAGCAAATTCTGGTCATTTGATTGGTAAAATTATTGAAGTTAACGATTATACTTCAAAAGTAATACTATTAAATGATAATCATAGTAAAGTGAGCGCTTTAATACAAAATAGTGATCTTAGTCCAGGTATAGTTGCTGGTCAGTATGGAATTACGCTTAGGATGATTCTTGTACCACAAGATCAGCTGATTCAAAATGAAGAAATTGTTATAACTTCAGGAATTGAAGAATTTATACCTGCTGATTTGATTATAGGTAAAATATCAGGTGTGTTTAAAAAAGAAAGTGAGCTTTTTCAAGAGGCAGATGTAGAGCCAATTGTAGATTATAGTAATTTAAGTATTGTTTCAGTAATACTACCCGTTAATGATTAAAAAAATATTACTACCTTTAATAATTATTCTTGTCAGTTTATTTCAAGTAAGCTTTATTGGGGAATTTGATTTTTTAAGAAATAATTTACAATTACTATTAGTCATAGTTATTGTGTTAACTTTCTATAGTTCATATAAGTCTGTTTTAATTTTTAGTATAATATCTGGTTTTATTGTAGATTTATTTTCAATTTATAATTTTGGTGTTACCACTGCAGCATTTTTAATTACATTTTTACTAATAAATTTATTATTTAAAAGATTAATATCAAATAAAGAAACATACTCATTGATTTTAGTTACTTTAATAGGTACAGTAGTTTATAACGTTTTTCTTTTTCTAGTAACAAATTCATTATATATAATTAATTTAAATTCCGTAAGAATTATATTTTCTTTTGATTTTTTGTACTCAATAATTTGGCAATTGATTATTCATTCATTTCTTATAATCATTATGTTAGTTTTAACAAAATTCATAAATAAGAAGTTAGTATCGAAATTTTTTATCAGTTAAAAACCTTTTGAATGGGACAAGATATTTTTAATATACATAGTGATGTTAACGACACAGTGGAACGTGATCATCATAAAACAAAGTGGATAGAAGAGTCATTTTCTCCAGGTGAAAAAGAGGATGACTATATATCATCAAATTTTGATATTGGTAAATTAAGAATATTATTTTTTGTAATATTGGCAATATTTATTTTTATAATAATTCGATTAGCATTTTTACAAATATATAAAGGAGATGAGTATCGTATTGCAGCTGAGGATAATAGATTGAGAATTGAAGAAATTAAAGCACCAAGGGGAGAAATTTTAGATCGAAATAGTAATGTATTGGTAAATAATATTCCAAATTTCATTTTGTACTTTATACCAGCAGATTTGTCAACGGACGAATATTTAAGGGAATCAATAATTAATAAAATATCAAGTATATTGGATGTTGATCCTTATAATATAAGACAAATAATTGAATCAGAACAGGATTTTACTTTTAATAAAGTAGTTATTGAAGATCATATTTCTTATGATAAATCTTTATTATTGAATATAGCTAGTTCTGAATTACCTGGTATTGTATTAGAAACAACAAGTTTTCGTAATTATCTGACAAGTAACAATTATTCTCATCTATTGGGTTATATGGGGAAGGTTACAGAAAATGATTTGGAAGATGAAGAATTAAATTTTTCTCGTGATGATTATTTAGGAAAATCAGGAATTGAATTGTTTTACGAAAAAGAATTAAAGGGGGTACATGGACAAAAAGAAATTGAAGTAAATTCATTTGGTAAAGAAAATAAAATTGTAAATATTTTAGAATCTCAGTCTGGTAGTACTTTAGTTCTTACCATTGATTCAGGTTTACAAAATGTATTGGGTGATAATTTAGAAGAAGTAATAAATAGCAAAGAAAGTATAACTGGTGGTGCAGCTATAGCTATTAATCCAACAAATGGAGAGGTTCTAGCATTAGTTTCAGCACCAAATTTTGACTCGAATAAATTCACTTTAGGTTTAAATCAAGAGGAATATGATGAAATAATAAATAACCCTAAAAAACCTTTATTCAATAGAGCAATTACTGGAGAATACCCATCTGGGTCTACAATTAAACCGGTTGTCTCTTTAGCTGCTCTTGAGGAAGGGATAGTAACTGAAAACACCACTTTTTTAAGTACCGGTGGAGTGCGTATTGATAAATGGTTTTTCCCTGACTGGAAGGCTGGTGGACATGGTATTACTGATGTAAGAAAAGCTTTAGCTGAATCAGTTAATACTTACTTTTATATGGTAGGTGGAGGGGATAATGAAACTACAACTGGATTAGGTGTTAGTACACTAACTAAATACATGAGCATGTTTGGCTTAGGCCATACTTCAGGAATTGATCTGGTCGGTGAGTCATCAGGTTTTTTGCCATCAAAAGAATGGAAAGAAGAAATTAAAAATGAGAGATGGTATATTGGAGATACTTATCATCTAAGTATTGGACAAGGTGATTTATTAGTAACCCCATTACAAGTAGCAAATTATACAGCAACGATTGCTAATGGTGGTACAGAGTATAAGCCTAGATTGCTAAAATCAATTGTCCCTAAAGATGATTCTGAAGAACAATTAATTGAACCAATAATTGTTAAACAAGATTTTTTAACTAAATATTATTATCAAATTGTTAAAGAGGGACTACGTGATGGTGTGCTTTATGGAAGTTCGAGATCATTAGGATCATTACCTGTTAGTTCGGCTGGTAAAACTGGTACTGCTCAATTTGGAAATAAGGGAGAGACACATGCCTGGTTTACTTCATTTGCTCCATATGAATCACCAGAGATAGTGATAACTGTGTTAGTAGAAGGTGGAGGTGGCGGAGAAGCTGTTGCATTACCTATTGCAAAAAAAGGACTCGAATATTGGTTTTCTAAGTAAAATATTATTAACTCTATAATCAACTTGACAAAATATTGATAAAGTAGGATTATAAAGAAGTAAAAATAATATATATAAATCAAGCAGAATAATAAATTGCCATGTGTTATATTTATTATGTTAAAAATTGTAATATATATTTTTAATCAAGTAATTAAAGTATTATGAATAAATTGAATGATCAGGTAACATTTATAACATCCGAAGGTAAACAAAAATTAATAGATGAGTTGGATGATCTAGTAAATATTCAAAGGATTAAAATTAGTAAAAGAATTCAAGAAGCAAAGGAATTAGGTGATTTATCAGAAAATGCAGAATATGCAGAGGCTAAAAATGATCAAGCTTTTAATGATGGTAGAATTTTGGAAGTTAAAGCTACTTTAAGAACGGCAACTGTAATAAAAAAAGATAAAGGTAATAAAAATAAAATTGGTCTGGGAGCTAAAATCAAGATCAAAGAAGATGATAAAACTTTGGAGTACCATATAGTGGGTTTTAATGAAGCAGATCCTGCGGGAGGTAAAATTTCTAATGAATCACCAATCGGACAAGCTTTTTTAGGTAAAATTGTAGGTGATATAGTAGAAATAGACATACCTTCTGGTAAAAAACGATTTGAAATTCTTTCAATATCTTAAACGACACTAACCATGAACAGGCAGTTGCCTGATAGTATATTTTTTGGTATTCTTAAAATAATAAATACATAATTATGAGTAGACTAGAAGAAGAATATTCGACAAGAAAAGAAAAATTAAACAAGCTAAAAAGTACTGATACTAATCCTTTTCCTGCAAAAGTTGAAAGAACTCACACAGTTAATAATGCTTTAATGAATTTTGACCAGCTAGCAAAAAAAGATGCTACTATTTTTTTAGTTGGTAGATTAAAAAGTATTAGGTTACATGGAGGTTCGTGTTTTGCAAACATAGATGATGGATCTGATGCAATCCAAATATATATCAAAAAGGATATTGTAGGTGATGATAAATATAATGATTTCAAAGACTTATTTGACATAGGTGATTTTATTGAAGTAAATGGTAAATTATCACTTACTAAGAGAGGAGAAAAAACATTATTAGTATCTTCCTTCAGAATACTAACTAAATCATTACTACCTTTACCAGAAAAATGGCATGGTTTGTCTGATATAGAAATAAGATATAGAAAAAGATACCTTGATTTGATTTCTAATCCCGAAGTCAAAGATATATTTAAAAAACGATTTGAAATAATTAAAACAATACGTGAATTTTTAGACGATGACGGTTTTATAGAGGTTGAAACACCGATTTTACAAGCAATACCTGGAGGCGCTAATGCCAGACCTTTTTCTACTCACCACAACGCTTTAGATACAAATTTTTTTCTTAGAATTGCACCAGAATTATATCTCAAACGATTGATTATTGGTGGAATGGAAAAAGTGTATGAAATTTCTCGATGTTTTAGAAATGAAGGTATTGATAAAAATCATAATCCAGAATTTACACAAGTAGAGTTTTATGCTGCTTATTGGGATTATGAAAAAATGATGAACTTTACAGAACAACTTCTTGAAAAAATAGTCATGAAAGTTCATGGAAAACTAACTTTTGAATTCGAAGGTAAAGAATTAAATTTCACTCCACCATTTAATAAAATTTCATTTGCCGATGCATGTGTTAAATATGCAAAAATTGATATCGATAAATTAGATCATGACGGATTATTCAAAGAAGCAAAGAAATATAAACTTGACGTAGATAAATCTTTTAATAAAGCAAAGATATTAGATGAAATATTTAAGGATTTGGTAAGACCATATTTAATTCAACCAACATTTGTTACTGATCATCCATTAGAGTTATCACCATTAGCAAAGAAAAAAGAAGGTAATAAAAATTACGTTGAAAGATTTCAGATAGTTGTAGGTGGTTCCGTAGAATTGTGTAATGCCTTTTCCGAATTAAATGATCCAATTGATCAGGCAGAAAGATTTGATAATCAGGAAAAAATGCGTTCAGGTGGAGATGATGAAGCGCAAAGAATCGATAAGGATTTTATTGAAGCCTTAGAACATGGAATGCCTCCAACATCAGGGATCGGCATAGGTATTGATAGACTGACAGCCTTGTTAATTGATTCGCATAACTTAAAAGAGGTTATATTATTCCCAACACTTAAACCAAAAAAAGAAAATGAATAACATTAATAGAGTTGATGCAATCCAGTTATTAAATAAATATGTAAAGAATGAAAATCTAAAGAAACATATGTTTGCAGTTGAATCAGCTATGAGATGCTATGCAAAACATTTTAATGAGGATGAAGATTGGTGGGGATTGGTTGGCTTATTACATGATTTTGATTACGAAAAATATCCTGATATAAAAGATCATCCAACAAAAGGTGCAGAAATATTAAGAGAAAAAGGTTATCCAGAAGACTTTATAAAAACTATTGTAGCTCATGCTCCACATACAGGTGAACCAAGAGATACATTGGTAAAAAAGACCATATTTGCAGTAGATGAATTATGCGGTTTAATAGTTGCTGTGGCATTAGTACGTCCAAACAAAAAAATATCTGAGGTAAAAGTAAAATCAGTTAAAAAGAAAATGAAAGACAAGGCTTTTGCTAGACAGGTAAATAGAGAGGAGATAATACAGGGTGCAGAAGAATTAAACAAAACAATAGATGAACATATTGAAATAGTATTAAATTCTCTAATTGTAATAGATACAGAATTAGGTTTATAATTATTTAAGAAAATATATGGAAAACATTGATGTCATAATTAGAATAGTTGTTTCAATTGTCTTGTGTGGACTGATTGGAGCAGAAAGAAAAATATACCATAAACCTGCTGGTTTTCGTACAAATGTTTTAGTTGGGTTAGGTTCAACTTTGTTAATGATTTTAGGTATTAATATTTTTACAGAATTTAATGATGGTAATACAGTTGATCTTACCAGATTAGCAGGACAAATAGTCACTGGCATTGGTTTTTTAGGTGCTGGTGCAATTATACAGAGTCGTGGTTCTGTTCATGGTCTAACAACAGCAGCAACTATTTGGGTTGTAGCAGCCATTGGTATGGCTGTAGGACTTGGTTTTTATTTTGAAGCAGTAGCTGTAACTATTTCAACATTAATTGTATTAGTAATTCTTGGTAGATTTGAACATAAAATAGAAGAGGTAGTAAAACACAGTTCTGACAATAAAGATAAACTAATTTAAAAAAATGCTTGATATTAAATTAATTAGGGAAAATTCAGATAGTTTAGCTAAGTCTTTGGCAAAAAGAGGTGTTAAGATTAATTTTGATAATATAATAAAACTAGATAACGAAAGAAAAGAAATTATTTTAAAAGTTGAGAAATTTAAAGAAGAACGCAATAAATATTCTAAGACCAAACCAGATACTGAAATTATAAATAAAATGAAAAGTGTTGGTGCTAGTATTAAAGAATTGGATTTACAGTTATCTAAAACAAAAAAATTATTAAAAGATGAAATTTCAAGCATACCAAATATTCCTGCTGATGATGTGGTTGCTGGTGGTAAAGAGAATAATAAAGTATTAAAGACTTTTGGTAAAGCAAAAGACAGTGTTATTGCAAAAGACCATGTAGATATCGGAGTTAAACTTGGGATAGTAGATTATAAAAAATCTGCCCAGATGTCCGGTAATGGTTTTTGGACATATGTAGGAGATGGGGCCTTGTTAGAATGGGCCTTGTTAAATTATTTCATTGATTTTCATCGTAGTCATTCGGAATATAAATTTATGATTCCACCTTACATGCTAAATGAAAATTCAGCATTTATATCGGGACATTTACCAAAATTTAAAGAGGATTTATTTTGGGTTGAAAAAGATAAATTATGTCTTAATGCCACTTCTGAAATGATGCTAGGTAATTATCATGCAAATGAAATACTAAATATTAAAGATCTCCCATTAAAATACTATGCATTTTCAACTTGTTTTCGAAGAGAGTCTGGTGCATACCGTAAAGAGGAAAGAGGAATGATACGTGGTCATCAATTTAATAAAATTGAAATGTTTCATTTTATAAAACCAGAGGATTCGTGGACCGGGTTTGATGAATTATTAAAATATGCCGAAGAATTAGTAAATGGTTTAGATTTAGCATTTCAAACGGTTCAGTTAGCAGCTGGAGATTGTAGTGCAGCAATGGCAAAAACTGTTGATATTGAAGTTTGGATACCTTCTATGAAAACTTATAAAGAAGTATCTAGTGTCTCTAACGCACTTGATTATCAGGCAAGGCGCGGAAATATACGTTACAAAGACAAAGAAGGTAAGAATCAGTTCATTCATACTTTAAATGCTTCTGGTCTTGCTACAAGCCGTATTTTTCCTGCTATTCTAGAACAAAACTTACAGAAAGATGGATCAGTAAAAATACCTAAAGTTTTACAAAAATATATGGGCGGTGTAATCGAAATTAAACCTAAAAAATAGGTATGCAAAATAATAATCATGTTAGCTGGCTAGAGATATCAAGCCAAGCTATTAAACATAATTTGAATCAAGTAAGAAAAGTAATAGATAAGAAAACTATAGTAATGCCGATAATCAAGGCCAATGCCTATGGGCATGGTTTTTTTGAAGTGGTAAGTATACTAAAGAAACTAAAGATTAAATGGTTAGGTGTTGCTAGTCTTGAAGAAGCATTAGAATTAAGAAGGCTAAATTATAAAGGACGAGTATTAGTACTTAGTTTTTATAATCCTAATTTATTAGAAGATGCCATTGAAAATAAAATAACCCTGACAGTATATGGATATGGAGCAGCAAAACAACTAAATAAATTATCTAAGAAATTAAAGATTAAAACATCTATACATTTTAAAATAGATACTGGGACATCAAGACTAGGATTATCTCCAGATAAAGCTATTACAGAGATCTTAAATATTAAAAGTCTTAGTAATTTGAAATTAGAAGGTATATTTTCCCACTTAGCTGATGCTGAGAATACAAATCAAATTTTCTCGAGAAAGCAAAACCTAGCATTTGATTATGTTGCAAAAGAGTTACAAAGAAAAGGAGTAGAAATACCTCTTAAGCACCTTGCTTGTTCAGCTTCTACTTTTCTCAATAAATCTACTCACAAAGATATGATTCGATATGGTATTTCACTTTACGGTCTTTGGTCTATTGAAGAGAAAAAGTTTAGACAGAGATATATAAATAAGAATATTACTCTAAAACCAGTCTTATCTTGGTATACTAGAGTACTTCAAGTAAAGGAAATAAAAAAGAATTCTAACATTGGCTATGGTCAGAGTTATAAAACTAAGAAAAAAACTAAAATAGCTATAATACCTGTTGGTTATTATGATGGTTATGATAGAAAACTATCCAATAATGCCCAAGTTCTAATTAATGGTAAAAGATGTAGCGTTATTGGGCGAGTATGTATGAATCTTACAATAATTGATGTTTCAAAAATACCTTCCATTAAACCAGGTGATATTGTAATATTAATTGGAAAGAATAAAGGAGAATATATATCAGTGGATGATCTTGCAAAAAGGATTGGAACTATTAACTATGAAGTAACAACTAGGATAAATAATAATATTCCTAGATTAATAATTAACTAAAAATATATGAGTGATTATAGCAAAGGAGATGTAGTAGATGAAGCAGGGAAATATGTATGTGTACCTTGTGGATTTCACCATGAGTATAAAATAGGGGACGTTTTTGGGGAATGCACCTCTTGTTTAGCTGGTTCTAAGGATGGTCATGAAGATTATGTAGAGGGGACTGGTATTTGGGAAAAAGAGACTTCTAAACAAACCTAAGAGTAATTATTTAAACAAGATAGTTTAGTATTTTGCGACACCTTATTACTTATTAATCTTATTATACCCAAATGCGTTGGAATTTTCGAAATAAAAAAATTGAAGAGAATTCAGAATCTGAAAAAAAACCATCCTTTAAAAATCCATTATTTATTAAATCAGATACTTGGAAGGATTTTATTATAGAGAATAAAGAGCTTATTGGATTAATGTTGTTATTGATTATCAGTATAATCATATATTTAATATTATATTCTTCTATATTCAAAATAAACAAAGTGGAATTAATCGGTTTTGATAAAATTTCTGCAAAGACAATTTCCAAAGAATATATAGGAACTCAGCTTAATAATTATAGACTATTGTTATTTAGACAAGATAATATTTTACTTTTTAACAAAGAAGATTTTGTTAGAAATATAAACAACAATTATAGTTTAGAAAGCATAAATATTGATAAAAAATTTCCTCATACTTTAATCATTACCATTCAAGAAAAAAGTCCTTTTCTAATATATAGTACGAATAATTCTAAATTTTATTTAGACGAAAATGGAATAATATCATCAAAAATAACTGACGATACAGATAACGATAAAATAACTATAATAACAAATGATGCCAATGAGGAAGCATCTGCAAACGAAACTATATTTTCTAACGATAAAATTGTATTTATACTAAATGTAGTTGAAAAATTACCAAAAATCGATAGCATTAATGTAACTTCATATTCAATACCTAACAAAATTAGTTACCAACTTAATGTAAATGTAGAACAAGGATACTCAATATATTTTGATATGAATAAAGATATAAACGAACAAACAAATAAACTTCGTAGAATATTAGATGAATCAGAATCTGGTGACGCACCAACTGAATATATTGATCTAAGAATAGGTGAAAGAGTATATATAAAATAAATTTAATTGCATAAAAAATGATCCTTTTATCTCATGTTGTAACTGGGGCAGTTATTGGAGAAAAACTAAACAACCCCTTTTTAATTTCTGCTATTGGACTTGCTTCGCATTATATTCTTGATAGAGTCTTACATTGGAACTATAAAGTACCAGGTAGTTTTAGTACATGGAAATTCATGCGAATTCTTCCAGATATAATTCCCAGTATACTGGTTTATTTATTTTTTATTTTTTCATATCCAGAAAAATGGTTTGAAATTAGTTTAGGAGTTGCCTTTGCAATCATGCCAGATTTTGCAACTTTATTTTCATATATTCCTTATATAAAAAAATTGTATAAACCTTTACATAAATTACACAAGAAAATACAGTCTGAAACAACAAATGTTTTTTTAGGTCTTACAACACAAATACTATACATTGCTTTTTTATTATTAATATTTAAATATTTTTAAAATATGCCAACAACTAAAAAAAAGATCTGGTTGTCTGCTACAGGCCTAGGTGCACTTAAAAGATGCCCCAGGTGTTTTTGGATTCAATATCATCATAAATTACGACAACCAGAGGGAATAGTTTCTCGTCTAGCAAATAGATTTGATGGGGTAATTAAAAGTTATTTTGATATATATCGTCCATTAGGAGAGCTTCCACCTATGATAGAAGGGGAAGTAGATGGTAAATTACAACATCCATTTCAAGAGGTGTATTTTTATCATCATGACAAAGATTATGGTATGATGGGCAAATTGGATGAATGTTTAGTAAGAGATGATGGAAAATACACTCCTGTCGATCATAAAACATCAAGTTCTGACCCAAACACAAGAACAATGATACCTGCATATCAAACACAACTTGACGTCTATGCATTTTTACTTGAACAAAACCAAAGACCTTCAAGTGGCATTGGACATCTAATATATTTCTATCCAACAGAAGGCAAAGAACTTCACACAGGATTCCCAATGCAAGTTACAATAAAAACTTTAAAAACATATACTGAAAATGCTAAAAAAGAATTTATTAAAGCAATTACAATTTTAGATAATCCAATGCCAAAACCATCTACCAAGTGCGCATTCTGTACATGGCACGAAGAAATAGGTAAGTATATAAAATAATAATTGATTAATATATAAATTAATCTAAACAAAAAGACCCTCTAAAAATAGAGGGTCTTTTCTCAATAAGCTTTATAAAACTACTTCTTTAGCAGCTTTTGCTACTCTAAACTTAACTACAGTCTTAGCTGCAATTTGGATAGTTTCGCCAGTAGCTGGGTTTCTTCCCATTCTTGCATTACGATGTTTCTTTACTAATTTACCAATTCCTGGGAATGTGAATTCACCATTGGTTTTAACTTCGTTGTATGCTGTCTCAGTAATTAACTCCATGAAAGCAATTACGTCTTTCTTGGGCATTTCTGACTTCTCGGATAGATAAGTCATCAATTGAGACTTGGTCATTTTGGCCATGTTGTTTTGTCCTTAATTAATTAGCTTATTAAATAACACTTTCTTGATAACATTATAGCAGATAGCTATTTAAAAGACCAGTGTTTATAGGGGTTTTATGACAGTGGATAAGTTATTAGCTAATGTTAGCTTAAATACGACTATTATTACAAAAAACCTCCTTAAAATATAGGAAAAATAAAAGTCGGGGATTAGTCCGACTTTCTAAAATTAATACATGAAACATTCTACTGCAATGCTGATTATTAAAACAGCAAAAGCAATAGTTCTTCTTTTTATCGCTTTTTTATGATAACACCAGTACATTGCTTGAGTGGATATGACTTCCTCTTTCATAAACTTAGTAGAAGCAGATTTTATTCGCTTCCAAAAGGAATCAATTTCTGATTCTTTCTGATCTGGTGCTAATTTAACAATAAATGCATTATATGCAAATTTGTTAAATTTATTCACTCTAAATGAAAGAATGAAGAAAATTATTAAACCGACTAAAAAGTACATACTACCTCCATATTTTGTTTTTTTATTAACAAATTAGATTAGCATTATTAAACTCCCTTGTCAATAATAAATATATTGCCATCATATCATAGTTATAATATACTATAATCATTAATAATTAATATTAAAACAATGACAAACAACAATTCACTTAAAGAAGAATTAAAAGTATCAGGCGACCAGCTTGTAGCTACAGTAAAAAAACTTGTAAAAGAAGCAAACGTCCGAAGACTTATCATAAAAAATGAAAAAGGTGAGCAACTAATTGTCATACCTGTTTCTGCAGCAACTGTTGGTGTAATATTATTACCAGTCTTAGCTGCTCTAGGTGCACTCGCTGCTATGGTAACCAATTGCACTATCGAAGTAGAAAAAATTAAATAATAACAATAACCATAGATTGTAAAAGGGGAATCTGTGATTTTATTATTGACAATATTATAATCCTATAGTAAATTATTCGAATACAAGGATATTTAATTTTTTGGAGGGGCACATGTTTAGACTGTATGTCATGCAAATGTTTTTGAGAATGTACTACAGAATACTGTATGCAAATCAAAATACGACATCAAGTTTTCTCCAAGGAAAGAGAGGAAAAAACACATTACACAAAGGTGGTAGGCCTGATACGAAAGCCAAAGGAAGAAAGAGGAATTATTAATGCTAATAAAATTTCTAAAATTCTTTGTCTGGGCGTTAGTACTATTGTCCATAATAGGAACGATCAATATACTAATTACAGGAAAGGGAATTATCACAGGAGAAGAAAAATCCCTGCTTGATAAGATTGTCTGTATTATTCTAGATTTAATTCTAATCGGATTGAGTCTAATCCTATCTATCAAAAGATGGCATGAATACTACTATGACTTTGTTACTGACAAGTGGTGTGATTTCAAGTGGTTCATTGAAGAAAAATTCAACACCCTACGAAAAGGATAAAAAAAGAATAAAAACTTTGGCGCAGATAAATTTAAATCTGCGTCTTTTTTATTTATATATATTTGTAACTTCTTACAAAACAGGGTAAGCTAATACAAAATGTTATTTCACAAAAGGAGGTCAATATGTATATCGAGACTGTTATGCAACCAGAAGCTGCAAATATTATATGCAACAGCGAAGTTACTGTAGTTACATATATAGCAAACGATATGTGTACTGGCATTATTAAATCACAAAGTGATAAATCAGAACTTTTGCGAATAGATATCAATGGCGGAACGACTGATGAAATGAACCTCGCTATGACCTCAATACTTAAAACTGTTCACTCACATGTGAATAGTGGTTCATGGGATGGAGGACCAATCGACATCCGTCTCGATACTGAGACTTCGGTTGCCGATGCACTAAGGCAAAATGGAGTCGTTATCATAAAAGACGACATGTAATATATATAAGTGTAAGGATTAATTCTTTACACTTTTTTATTTGATATTTCAAACTATTACTAAAAAGACAAATTCTTATCTTTGAACTTTCAAATACAAACCAATAAAAAAGAGGCGACTCAGGTGAGTGCCTCTTGATAGAAAAACTATTTTCCTACTATAGATGAAAGACCATATACAGCCCAAATTGGCAGATCACCCTTGAAATGAATCTTTACACTGAGGTTGCTTAACTCTGGCATACGAGCGAACTCTTTGATAACAAAGCCAAGTTTATTAACATAAGCTTCGCCATTATCACATTCCCAATGTTGAGAGCCAGACAACTCAATAACTTGACATATATCATCACCGCGATCGGTAATATTACATTCAAACTGAGCGCCGCCCCATTTAAAACATAGATCCAGCACCATAGAAAAAAACTTTTTATTTTCTTTTTCTTCTTGAATCAACAACAAGTAAGGTTCTTTGTCTGGGCTGGTCAATATATGAACTATTGAATAGCTACAACTATCATATTCAAACTGAACCTCGACCGGTCCCATCATCCAAGCAGGGATACTCAATTCATCATATTCTGCTGAGGTGACTGTAATCTCGTCTATAGCAAATACTGTACTTGCCAACAACAAGGTTAAAACAAACGCAAATGCAATTTTCAATGCCTTCATGAATTCCTCCTTAACCTTAAAAACCTTAAGGAAATTTATATTAGTCTTTCGTTATGTAATGTGCATCTATAATTAACTTAACAAGTATTAATAACATATAAAGAGGGTAGTGTCAATGGTTGAATATATAATTTGACAATATATTGAAGACAGCCTAAGATTTGTATGAATGAGTTGAACTTTCAAAAAATATGGAGGCACGATGACTATAATAAAATTTCTGATTATGGTTGGAATTTTTTACCTAGTTATGCAATTAGAGGGAATCGCTGATGACTATATTGAGTCATTTAACCTACCAGGATGGGTTAAGTTAATACTAGGCTCAGGAGTCCTATATTTCTTTTTTCTGACCGATCATGTTGATGACTTTATCACTAAATATCTAAATCACTTCATTTTAGAAGAAACATGCGTAGCTCAGAATCAAGTGAATAAATTGATATTATCTTACCAAAAAAAATATGCTTTATTGGCCCTAGATAAAAAATCTAGTTTCAAAAACATTGTAAGATATAATCTTCTGGACATGAAGCAAATACTTTCAAAAACATAACAGACTTTTAATAATAGAAGTCTGTTTTTTTATTAAATAAAAAATACACCCATGACTAAATAAATATCACAGGTGTAAACTTTTGATCCAAGATCATACTACCAAGTAGTATCGATTTGAGAAGCAGTAGGTAGTCTCTCAATAGTCAACTCGAATCCTTGCGAAGCCAACTCCGTTCTGAGGTTTTTAATGACCTCCGGTGTTTCTCCACAATACCCATCGACCGTTGCTACTCCGTTTTCCCATTTGGTTGCATTCAGGCCCATTGTTTCGAGAATACTCACAACCATTGATTGACATGCAAAAAATGATGGTATGGGTACTCCCTTAGAATTATCGATAATGATACCGACTTCAAATTTGCCTGAAGGCAATTCGGAATTGAGGATATCAACCTCATTTAATTCCTTAAGAACAATTACGTTTGACATACTAGCTCCATAACAGAATAGGATTATGTAAATGATTCTTGGTTCTATGTTAAGAGTGCAAACAATATAGACTAGCAGGAGGGTTATACATTGTCAAGGTCTAACGAGTTAAAAAAAACCTCCTGATATATATACCAGGAGGGGATTCTTAATCACTTAAATGGATCTTTATCAATTTTCACGAATAGCTACTTTAACTAGTTTTTCTTCATCATCAGTCAAATTCCTGATGAATCCATCTGGGCCATATAAGCCAGCTAAATAGGGATGTGAGTCATAAAGAATATTTCGCCCTGAATTTAAAAAAGTACTTTCAGCAAAACATTCAGCTATCCACTCAGTATCATAAGTCCAAAGTAATCTGCAATTTAGTGTTTGGCTGTAGATGATCCTTTTTGTTCTCATGTTATAAACAAAAAATTGGTGCTCATCACTATAACCAGTCCAAACAACTTTAATATCATCGTATTCCGATTGACCATTAATGAAATATCCGTCTGTAAAACTAGCTAATGTTTTTTCAAAATCATTTTCAAAAACTTCTGGCATTATCAACTCCTATTTTTATAAAGATCTAATTAAATAATCTTATTACAACGGTTAAGAGTAGTCAAATACGTCTTGACCCTCAAAAAGGCCTATGTTATGATATATATATAACTGCGTATAATAACTCTTACACTCAGTTATATACATAGGTAAATACCCTATTAACTATATGTATATATCCTTTACCGCTTGTCATTCCGGGCTTGTCTGTCCGCCTCAGGAGGAATCCGGAATCTCTGATATAATTAAAACGTTAACTAACTTCCAAATATGTCACTACCTTACATAGATGATTATCTATTAAACCTCCAAACTAATAACTACTCTGAAAAGACCGTTTACAACTACGAACGCGATTTAAAGGTGTTTGAGGAATACTTGGATAAAGAGTCAAAGAAGCAGTTTAACACGCTTAAAAGGCGCGATATTGAGCTCTACAAGGCCTATTTGGTGTCTAGGGATCGAAATACTGCCAAGGGTGAGAAAAGCCTTAAAAAGCTAAATGCTTACTCCATGAATAGGATGTTATCTGCCTTACGCTCGTACTTGAAGTATATGATAGATAATGATTATAAATGTCCTGTTAACCCTCAAATGATCCGTTTATCGAAGACTACTAAGAAGCATCCTCAAGTTGCAGAATTAGAAGATATTGTTAGGTTGATAGAGTCCCCATCAAAATACGAGAAAGCCAAACACATAGCTCTTCGTAACCGCGCCATGATGGAAGTATTATTCGCAACTGGCATGAGAATCTCAGAACTGATAAACTTGAATAAGAATCAGATAGATGCAACTGGAAAAATATTTATCGAAGGTAAAGGACGCAAGCAACGTTTCGTTTATATGACAGAGAGAGCAAAACTTCATACAGAAAAATATTTAAACTCTAGAGGAGATAATCACCCTGCTTTATTCATCCCCTACCGTGGGTCTAATGCCGGTTCTATAAATTCGCGCATATCGCCTAATTACTTACAAATGAAGATAAAACAGTACCGAGAGCGTTTAAAAATTAATGTTCCAACCTCAGCCCATAGCTTACGTCACGGGTTCGCTACATACTTAGCTGAGTCAGGCGCCAACCCCGCCGCGATCCAAATACTCCTAGGTCACGAATCACTAGATACTACTACAAGATATGTAAATGCCTCAGATAAATTCGCCGAAAAATCTCACCGGAAATTCCACCCCCTAAAAAACAAATAACACACTCTTGTCACTCTGAGCTTATGCGAAGAGTCCCCTGACCGCAGGTCAGGAGATACTTCACTTCGTTCAGTATGACAATCTAAAATTTCATCCACTTAAAGATAAATAATATATCAATCATATGAATGAATATAATCCAATAAAACATGAAAAAGAAATCAAAAAAACACAAAAAAAGAATTCACCCTTTAAAAACGTTATTATTATTCTAATCATTATCGGACTTTTATGTTTCTTACCTTTAATGTTTTATTTTGTTATGTTTTTTCGTCCAGATAAGATCTTTGGTTAATTTGATTTCTTATTAAGTATTCTCAAAAAAATAATCATGCATTAAAAGAACTTCGCAAAAAATTTCACCCACTTAAAGATAAATAATTAATTTACCAGCCGTAACTTCATGCGAAGGCTGGACCACTTAAAGATAAATAATATGAAAAAAATTAATGACAAAAGTATTCTAATAATTGAAATCTTTTTCATGTCTCTTGGTACTTTTTTTATTATTTCCTCCTTATTTATCCCAAAACTTTTTTCCTGGTTAACCATAAATTATCAATTTGAAGCACCCCATTTAGTTATTCTCATCATCGGGCTTGCGGGGGTAGGTTTTGCCTGGTATCACAACATTAGAACAACTAATTTTAAAAGGCAGGATCATCCTAAGCAAATTAGTTCTATTACACAAAGCTTTGTTAATATTGGTATTACTACAGGAAATATTTTACTGGGATATTTACTTGGTATCTTAGTTACCTACGTCATTAGTATTTCAATAACTGAAACTCAACGAATAGTGTTTGGAATAGGTATAATGATGATTTATACTTCCTTATTAGGAATATTTGCAAAAAAAGATAAACAAAAGTTTTTAATAATGGTTTTAATAACATTAATGATTGCATGGCTTCTATCTATCGTATCTGGTTTATTGGACAATGCAATAAATAATTAAATTCTTTTATGCCTCAGACAGGTTCGCTGAGAAGTCCCATCATAAATATCACCCTCTAAGCAAAAAAGAATAATTAACTAACAACTTTATCCGCCGTAGCTTTATGCGAAGGCTGAACCACTTAAAGATAAATAACTTTATAAAACATCCCTCATCCTGAACTTGATTAAGGATCCCCGAGATTCCGGATCAAGCCCGGAATGACAAACTAATAATATGAATGAAAACAAGCAAAAAATTATTGAACGATACTACCAATATTCCACACCATATTTATTGAAATACTGGTCTGATAAGGAAAGTATGAGTATTCATTATGGTTTTTGGTACCCAGAAACAAAATCGCGTAGCGAAGCATTCTTAAACCAACACCGCTCAGTAGTCGAACTACTACAACCTTCGGCTGATGATTATATCCTAGATATAGGTTGTGGAGTCGGCGGCGTTTCTACATGGCTCGCACAGCATACACCAGCACGCTACGTCGGTATCACTCTCGCTGACAACCAAATCCGTATGGCCCGACAATTAGCCCAACGTCGAAAAGTGGCAGACCGTACAGCATACAGCCGTATGGATTTTTTTAAAACATCTTTCAATGATAATACCTTTACTAAGGCATTTGCTATTGAGAGTATTTGTCACTCTTATCCACGCCAACTTGAAGTATTTCGAGAAATGTACCGTATCCTTAAGAAGGGAGCAACTTTACTTATTTCTGATTCTGCCCTTTTTCGGCAAGCAACCGGAAAGCAAGAATTAAAATGGGTAAAAAATTTCTGTAACGGCTGGGCCATGACTGATTATAGTACTATTAATGACATTGTAATTTCTTTAAAAAAGGCGCAATTTAAAAATATACGAATCATCGACCGAACAAAGCTTGTCTCACGTAATATTAATCAAATTTATTGGATCGGCATCTGGTCATATCCATTGTTAAAAATCAAGCAACTACTTGGCCATCTTCCAAAAATAGTATTAGGTAACAACCTGGCCGCAGTTACCCAAAAGAAGTTAGTTAATGCCGATCTGGCCGGATATTTTTCAATTATTGCTCACAAATAAAATATGGCAAAAACAACATTAAACTACAAACTACTACTCCACTTATTTGATTCTGCATATATCAGAAGATGGAACGATCAAGTAAGGACAGCAGACTTCCGAGAGATTGATAAACAAGCACATAAGTTTATTATTGCTTTTTTGATTGGGAAACATAACAAGAGTAAAGACTTTGACTGGCAATCATTGATAGAAGCTGGGGTATACGAATTTTTTCATCGATTAGCGCTCACAGACCTGAAGCCTCAACTCTTTCATAGAATCACAGAAGACAAAGCAACTTACAAAAAATTAATCACTTACTCAAAAAATAAATTAGCTGAATCTTTCAATGATAACGATTTTTTGAAAGCATACGAAGAATATTTCATAAAGAAATTAACCAAACCAAACATCTATAACCAGATCATGGACTCTGCCAACTATATTGCATCCAGAGAAGAATTTGAAATCATTAAGCAAACAAATCCAAAAGGATACAGAGTTGCATTAATAGATAAAGAAATCAAAAAGAATATTGATACTGCCTTAAAAATCGAAGGAGTTAAAAATATTGAGAATAATAAAAAACTACGAGACTTCATAAAACTTTGCGGTCAGCTAAGATTTCAGATCAGATGGAGCAATATGCATCGTGTACCAAAAACATCTGTACTTGGACATATGCTAACAGTTGCGATCATTACATATTTACTTACCAAGGATGACAAAACCAAAATCAAGAATATTTACAACAATTTTTTTACTGGCCTATTCCACGATTTACCCGAAGCACTCACTAGAGATATAATGAGTCCACTCAAAGAAGTTGGCGGGATGTTAGATATAATTAAAAAGTACGAGCGTGAAGAGATGGAACAAACGGTATATCCCCTTCTACCCGCACATATCAAATCTGATATTAAACTATTCACCATGAATGAATTTGATATACTTAAAAAAGGTAAGAATATAACTAGAAACGGAGATTTATTAAAAGCCGTTGACCGTTTATCAGCTTATATAGAAGCATATCTAGCACTACAGAATGGTGTAAAAAATAAAGACCTAAAAGATGCACGAACTACCCTTGCAAAAAAATATACCAAGACACCTATTATCGGTGGTGTAAACTTCGGCAATTTTTATAAGGATTTAGAAAATAAATTTTTAATAATATGAACCCAGAACAACCAAAAATAACATCCACCTCCACTTATGAAGAAGATGCGTCATACACTGATCCTGTAGCAATTGAACAAGAAAGAAATATATTATTATCAATGGATAAAGAAGAAAAATTATTTATTGCTCCTAATCAACCCTCTAAAGGTGAATTGGAAATGATGCAACTGCAATTATTTGAAGCACGTGAAGATCTGGGCGGAAAGTCAGCCTACGATTATTTTGATAAAATTATTTTTGGGCACGGTGAAGGTCCTGCTAATATAGACCAACGAACATTCAAAGGTGCAAATGATTTAGATGAAAAATATCAGGGCACTATTGGTGATATCAAAGAACGTATTGGTGTAGACAATAAAAAAATACTAATCATAGTATGTGGATCAAATAAAGAAGATAAAATGACGCTAACAAAAGCAATACAAGCATATTTTTCAAATTAATATAAATAATGTTAAACATACTAAAAAGAAATTTAAAAAAATATGAAAAAAATTATTATCCCTCTCATCTTCATTAGCTTATTTATTATCATCCCATTAGTAAATGCAATTACCGTGGATTCAGCTTTAGGCACCAGTATGAGCGATGAACGAGTACCATATCCCGAATCCTCAACTATTAATGTAATGGATTTAATAATATTTTTCTTAATTATAATATCATTAATTAGTATAATTTATAGTATTATTTTTTTAATTACTACTAAATTAAAAATTAAAAAATTAACAATGAATAATAATCAAATACAATCTGAAAAAGAAATATCACCAGAATCAAAACTTGAATATGAAAAGTATAAAAAATTAACCAAACACTACAAAAGAATATTATTTGTTGGTTTAATAGTATTTATTGTAGCTGTAGCTTACGTGGTATTTATTATTAATAATCCTTGCTGTAATTCACTTAATAGCGTTATATACTAAATTTTATTCCCTACAAAAATAATTAAGAACGATTTAATAAATAAACTAAAAATAAAGAAAATAATATGGAAGAACACGTGGTATTGGTAAATAATAAAAATGAAGTATTAGGCACAGCCCCCAAATCCACCGTGCACACCAATGACACCCCTCTTCATCGAGCCTTTTCTTCATTTATTTTTAACCGCAAAGGTGAAATATTATTATCACAAAGGAGCGGTCAGAAAAAAACTTGGCCCTTAGTCTGGACAAATAGTTGTTGTGGTCATCCAGCACTGAACGAATCTAATACTGATGCAGTCAGACGAAAATTATTAGATGAGCTTGGACTCGAGATAGAAGAAATCCATGAAGTCCTCCCCGACTATCGATATAAAGCTGAAAAAGAAGGGCTAGTAGAAAACGAAATATGTCCGGTATTCATAGCCTTTACTAACAACCAACCAATACTTAACAAACAAGAAGTAGAGTCTACTAAATTGATGGTGTGGCCAGAATTCATTAAGGAAATAAAAAACAATCCCAACAATTGGTCACCGTGGTGTGTAGAAGAAGTTATATTGCTAGAAAAAAATAATTTATTTAACAAACTACTTAAAAAATATACTACTATATAATATATTACCAAAATGAATCAAAAAATTAAAACAATAATATATGACTTTGATGGCACTATAATTAATACCCTCCCTTGGCATTTACGAGCATATAGAGAATCTCTAAAAAAATTAGGAGTAGAATTATCCGATAAGAAAATTATAAAGAATTGCTTCAACATCATCGATACTGTTGCGGCAAAAAACTTGGAGCTCGAAGATGTAGAATCTTTTTCTAAGTATTATCATCAAGGTGCTCGAGATGGTTTTAAACAAGCTGATTTGCATAAAAACATTATTATTACCCTAACTAAGCTAAACCAATTAGGATATACTGTTTGCCTTGGCTCTTTAGGAAGGAGATCAAACTTTGATCCAGCACTTAAACGATTTGATCTGGAAAAATATTTCAAAATAATCCTAAGTTATGATGAATGCCCACACGAAAAACCGATCATCCTGCAGACACTTGCTAAAAAAATAAACGCTAACCCGTCTGAAATATTAATAATTGGCGATGCCTATAATGATATTGAAGCAGCCAAGATTATGAATAGCACTATAGCACTTTACCATCCTCCAGAGCATGAAAAATTTTATTCACGTGCCTCACTACAATTATTAAAACCAAATTTTATTATCGAAGATCATTTAGATATAATTAAATTACTAAATTAAACTCAACATAATCCTCTACCGTCCCTTGTTACTCTAATTCTAACAGCATAAAGGCTGGAATCTAGAACAATTCAAGAATGACAAACTAATAAATAATTATTTATTTATGAAACTAAAAGAAACATTTAGTACAATTCCATTACAGTATGACAAAGTACGACCTGATTATCCCCCTACCCTTTTTCAGGATATTTTAAATTACAGTCAATTGAGTAAAAGTGATCCCATTTTGGAAATTGGTATTGGTACTGGTAAGGCCACGCTACCATTCGCCAAACATGGTAATCCTATTATAGCGAATGATATCAGCCGAGAATTAATTGGCGTAGCTAAAAATAAACTTAAAAATTACAAAAAAATTAAATATGTTGTCGGACAATTTGAAAAAATAATATTACAAAAAAATAAATTTGGACTTATATACTCCGCACAAACTTTTCATTGGATTAAGCCAAATATACAATTTACAAAAACCCACTCATTACTCAGGCAAGATGGTGTGTTAGCTCTTTTTTGGAATCTAAATTATTATGATCAAGGTATCGGCAAGTGGGCTCTTAAACTCAATAAAAAATATTCTTCAGCAAAAAAAGGTAAAACACGATCTATTATACAACAATTTAAACGACACCGTCTTTTTAAAGATGCAATTATAAAAGAATACCGCCGTGAAATAGGAATGAGCAAAATTAACTATATTAAAATGCAAACATCACATTCTTGGTACCTAGTACTATCAGATAAACGAAAACAGCTTGCTATGATTGATTTACAAAAAGCTCTTATTCATTACCCAAAAATCATAAAAATGCCAATAAAAACGATATTAGTAATGGCTAAAAAAAATAAATAATCCACTTAACATGGAAGATCTAACAACACTATCTCAAAAATTTCGCTTTTCATATTTTTCCAGTAAGTACTGGCTTGAGTCTGTTTGTAAAATAGAAGAAAGAAATAATGAATCCCTGGCATTAATTGAAAGTCTTGATGAAAAAGGAAAATGGATATTACAGTATACCCCCGAAAAAACTGAAAATCTTTATGGTGCAGAGATTTTATGGGCAACACAATCAGAATTGGATCGTATTACTGACCAAGAGATTAGTATAATAAAAAATGAGAAATCCATGCAAGAATATTTTTTCAAAACTAGCGATCTTATTTCCCTAGATGGTAGTGCCAATAAACAGAAACGTAGGGACATTCGATTATTTGAAAAAAAATATTCGTTTAAATTAGTACATACATACGACAAACAAAAAACCATTGCCTTTCTCAAAGATTGGGATCAAAAACAAGAAATTAAGACAGCTCCATACAAACGTGGTTTAAACTTTTGCTATTACCTACTTGATTACATCGACTCAGATGATAATTTACGAGCTAATTATGTATTAATAGATAATAATCTCGTTGGTTTTTCTATCGGTGAAAAACTGACCAAAGACCATTGGATTGGATTGCACCAAAAAACTGATTATAAGTATTTAGGTATTGGTAGATGGATGATCCGAGAACGAGCCAAATTATTTGTCGATGTGCAAATGATAGCGTCAGGTGGATCTATGGCTGACAAAGGAATCGCCCAATTCAAAGAAAGTTTTAACCCAACAAAAATTGAACAATATTACCACGTAATATTAAATAAGAAATAATATAACTAATCAACTTAACATAATCCTCTACTCATAACTTAATGAATAAAGAAAATTTTCCAAATATAAAAGAACTATTCAAAAATTTTGAAGGGCGTAAAAAAATGCTACGTGGTATTAAACGTTATAATATCCGTCCAGTGATGTTTTACCGACCAGATCTTTATACTCACTCATTACACTTAGGATTAATCCTGCATGACTTAGCGGATAATATTAACCAAGTTTTTGGAGACAAAGTAGATATTGAGAAAACTATCTTGATGGGACTTATCCATGATGATCTAGAATTAGTCATGGGTGATATACAAGCTGCGCACAAAGCAAGGATGACACCAGAGCAGACCGCAGAGCTCCTAGAAACAGAATCAAAAGCTATCACCGAGATAAGTCAGAAGTTCCCGAAGAAAATTGGAAACTATAATTATGAATCATTGTTACGTGAAGGGAATGATAGAAAAACAATAGAAGCAAGATTAATGCATTTTGCTGACCAGTTGGACGGTTTATGTGAATCTCTTCATGAAGTTTATGGAGGCAACAAAAAATTTGAGCTAAATATTGTCACGGATGGATACGGAGCACATCCATCTCCAACAAGATTCTATGTACAGATAATATCAGATTTTAGTAAAAATTATCCAGAGATTCAACCTTTGTTTGAAACAAAACATCCTTTTCTCACTCCCCTACCAACTATTAATTTTAAGAAAACCGTTTTGAAAAACAAACCACACACCAAACAATCCATACTAAATAATGTTGGATATACACTCTACGATCACTGGAGAAAAATCATACGTGAATATGCAGATGAAAAGTTATACAGTAATTTATATTTAAAACAAGAATAATATGAAAAAAATAATAATTATAGTAATTATTTCTTTATTAGTAATAGGAGCTTGCGCTTGGTATTTAATTACAGATAAAGAAGATGGTAATAACTGGGAAATATCAGAAAATGAAACATTCGAGACATCAATAATTGCAAACGATCGGTTTGGTTTTTTAGTCGGTTCATCGGCTAAAGAGATGGAATTAGCCCGAGAAACTGGCGCTGGTTGGATTCGACCTCATCCTGGTCCGTTTGTCTGGGGAGAGATGCAAGAAAATGCTTCAAGTGAAATAGATTTCTCAAACACTGATAACATGATCAAATCCAGTGCTACTTATGATATTAATATCCTTCCTACCATCTGGCACTACGCTGAATGGGATCAGCAAGATAATCCAAACTCTAACGAATGTATAGCTTCAACTAGTGAATTCAAAAGAGAATTTGGTGAGTATCGTTGTGTTCCATATCATTGGAAGGAATACCTAGGATGGGTTTCGATGATCGTAGAACGATATGATGGTGATGGACTTGGTGATATGCCAGGTTTAAAAAAACCAATTACTCACTGGGAGATAATGAATGAACCAGACTTAGGTACCCCAGACAGTAGTCCTGGTCTGCAATTTTTAATTGGAGAACCTTCCGATTATGCTGAACTTCTGAAAAGGACAAGTAGTGCTATCCGAACTTCCGATCCAAATGCTACTATTCTAATAGCTGGTGCTGCTGGCGGTGATGAATCTTTTTTAAATTATTTCAGAGAAGTATTTTCAGATAAAGAAACGCTAGATACATTTGATATCGCTAATGTACATTGTATTTCAAATGGAGATGTTGATTCATTTAATACAGTTCCCTATGCAGCAATGCTAGCTGAGTTTAATATCAATAAACCAATCTGGGTCACTGAAGCCGAAGCATTTCAAAAAGATTCTTTTGAACAAAGAAAATATACATTAGATGAGCAACTATTAGTTAGTAGTATAAATGCTTTCGCTTCCGGAGCTGAAAAAATATTTTTTACATCAATGAACTTAGATCATATACCTGGTGGTGATAATAATAAACCCTCCAAAAAAGATGGACCTCAAGCATCAACTGAAGTTTATCAAAAAATATTCAATAATTTTTAATTTAATTGTATAAAAAATACATAATTAAAAATGAAGATGTTAGAAAAATATCAAGAATAAAATAACTCCCTGAATATATAAATATACCCAGAGAGCTTCGCATTACGGATGATAATAAAGATCTATTATAAAGCCCTGAAAAGCAGGGACGTAATAAAGTATATATTACTAAATCGTAAGTTAATTATAATATAAAATCTTTGAAACTAAAAGTAGCATTCGTAGAAGATACCTTAAATCATTAGAAAAATAATATGAACACAAAACATTGGGACCAACTACATGACAACTATACCAAAGTTGATTGGATTGACACACCAACAGAATTCTCACAGTGGGTCATTAAACATTTATCACCCAATGGAAAGCTACTAGATATTGGTGGTGGACAAGGCCAAGACTCACGCTTCTTTGCTGACAAAGGATATAACGTAACACTATTAGATATATCACCACGTGGATTGGAACTAGCTAAAGAAAAAACTTCAAAAAAATTACAAAAAAATCTTTCTTTTTACCAACATGATATTAGTAAATTACTTCCCTTTTCTGATAGTTCTTTTGACTTTGTATATACACATTTAGCCATTCACTACTTCAATAAAAAAACAACAAAACAAATTTTTGATGAGATGTATCGAATATTAAAAAAAGATGGGATAATCGCGATTTTCACTAATTCAATAAATGACCCGGAATATAATACAGGGGTAAAAATCGAAAAAGATTTTTTCGAGATTAGTGGAGTTAGAAAGAGATACTTTTCTATAGAAACTATGATAGAATTTACTAAGGGATTTGATACTATTGCTATTGATGAAAAAGGCAGTACCCCTAAAGACCGCGCAGTAAATACAAATAATTTAATTCGTTATATAGGAAAAAAATAATATGTCCAAATTATTAACAATTAACAAATAAATATGCCTACTATAGACGAACTACAAAACCAAATAAACGAAATCAAAGAACGTAATAAGAAAGTCGAAGCTGATAAAACTTGGGAAACAAGCTGGATAAGAAAAATAATTGTGTTTATACTCACCTACTTAGTAATTGTAGTATTCTTCTTAATCTCAGAGTTACCTAGTCCATTTATCAATGCGATAGTGCCTGCTCTGGCTTTTGTAATATCTACTCTTACACTCTCACTATTTAAGAAGATATGGTTAAAAAATAATTAAATGGATCTTTTAGAATTTGAAGATACAATTAAACAAGCTGTAGAAGCAGTACCTACTGAAATAAGAAAAAATATGGTTAATATAGGTTTTGTAGTAGAAGATGATCCGCGAGCAGCTAAGAATACAGAACATGCTATAAAATCTAATGGTGTTTTACTTGGTCTTTACCAAGGAGTTCCTCTTCCTAAACGTAGTGCTTATTATAGTGGCGCTTTACCAGATAAAATAACTATATTCAAAAATTCTATTGAAAGAATATTTGGACCTGATACAGAAAGTATAAAAAGAAAAATATTTGATGTAGTACATCATGAAATTGGTCATTATCTTGGAATGGATGAACATACGGTAAGAAAATGGGAAAAAAATAGGAATAATAAATAAACATTATATTTATGAAAATACAAAAAGCAACTGAATCAGATAAAGATGGAGTTTTAAAAATCCTTGACGAATTCAGGGACGCCTGTATGAAAATAATATCACCAGAAAAAGAATTTATTTCAACTACCGCCAAAAATCATGGCAGTAAAGTCTTTGATAATATTATTGACTCTCCATATTCAGCAATATTTATTGCTAAAGAAAAAAATGAGTACCAAGGCATAATTACCATTCATAAAGTACCGCGTCTCAGACGAGGAACCTACTATGCCGAAATAGAAGAAATATTTGTAAAAGATGAATTTCAAGGTACTGAAATAGCACAAAAATTAATAGAAGCCACTGAAAAATGGTCAAAAGAAAACAATATCGAAGTTATACATTTAAAAAGTGGCATTGAATTAAAACGAGCTCATTCTTTTTACAAAAAAGTAGGCTTCAGACATTATGCTGAGGGCTACGAAAAAATCCTTTAATACTTATGTCTTCAAATCAATTTAAATTACAATCTAAAGTTTGGCAATCGCCAGGTAAGGATATTTGGCACTTCGTATCTCTGCCAAAAAAACAATCAAAAGATATTATGATCTTTTTTCAAGGCTTAACTCGTGGTTTCGGTTCATTACCAGTTAATGTAACAGTTGGTAGAACAAAATGGAAAACGTCAATTTTTCCCGATAAGAAAAACGGTATGTATATTCTTCCACTTAAAAAAGAAGTAAGAAATAATGAAAATATTCAAAATGGTGATACAATTAACTTATTAGTTAAAATACTTATTTAATATAGATTATAACCATAACGACAAACAAATAATACTATGCCATTAGGAGAAGTAACCAAAACAGAAGATTCTAACAAAACTAGCTCTAAGACAAAGCGTCATCTTTTTTTTAAAAAAATAAAAAAGATATTTTGGCTTATAATCATTCTCATTATAATTATTCAAGGATACCTAATAGCAACCAATTTTTTTAGTAAACAACCTAACTTAAAAATGTGTTATGACAGATTTACTTGTGTTGGATATTGTGGAGTAGATTCTCAAAAAGAATGTTACAGTCTTGTGAGCGATGAAGATTATAAAAAAGAATATAACTTCGGACAACTAATCAAAGGCAAGATAAACATTATCGAATTTTTCAACAAAAATACCAAATACTGTTATTGTGATTATTCCTCAGACTTAAGTGACCATGAAGAATTATACAATTTTTACAAGAAAAACAACTAATTTGACTTACTTTCTCAATTTGCTATACTTTAATTGTCCCAAATAAAAGAGTATGCGGGACAGAAGGACATTTAGTTATTAACATGACTAACCCATAAGTGGATGCTTAGGATGCATTATTCCTAGTTTTAATGCTTTAATCCTAGTACTATTATTTCAACTACGTAGTTTTCTACTTTTTGCACGATGTACTTATAGCATCACATATGGAAGCCCTGGATAGATTTATAAATATTATCCAGGGTGTTTTTTTTAAAAAATTTGTAATTAATGATAGTATTATAAAATATACTACTTTAAAAATATATAGTGTACAAAAAAACAAGGAGTCTTTGAGTGGAGAAAACTCAAAATAAAACAAAAGTTAGTAAATCTAAATTCATTTACTATCCCGGCTAGATATTAATACGTATTTTCGGCTTTATTTTCTTCTACTTGTTGCTAATTGACCACATGCTGCATTTATTTCATGCCCATAACTAAAACGTTGTGTAGTAGGAATACCAGCATCTAATAATATTTTCATGAATCTACTTACGGTTTTACTGTCAGAAGCTTTAAATTTTCCAGTTTCATTATATTTAATAAGATTAACCATATACAATGGCTTAGCCATTAATTTAACTAATTCTCTAGCATGTTTATCAGAATCATTTACATCTTTAATCATAAGATACTCAAACATAACACGACGGGAGTTTTTTATAATATATTTATCAACCGATTTTAAGACTTTTGCTAAAGAATAAACTTTATTTATTGGCATCAACTTAGTTCTCAATTCTTCATTTGGTGCATGTAGCGAAATTGCCAAATTGACTTGCATATCTTCATCTTTGAATTTCTCGATGCCTGGTACAATACCTGAAGTTGACACTGCCATTCTTCTGGCACCAAGTCCAAATCCTTCTTCGCTATTCAATAATTTTATAGATGTTATTAAATTATCATAGTTTAAAAAAGGCTCCCCCATTCCCATAAATACAACGTTAGTTACTTTAGAATTTTCTTTTTTCAGTATTCGTCCAAAAAATGTTACCTGCATTATTATTTCACTGACTGTTAAATTTCTACTGAAACCCATTTGACCAGTTGCACAAAATTTACATCCTACCGCACAACCAATTTGCGATGACACACAGACAGTATTACGATCGTCTTTATGTTTCATCAAAACAGCCTCAATTTTCAATCCATCATCAAGCTCTATTAAAGCTTTTATTGTATTCCTATCATTTGACTCTACCACTTCTGATTTTATACTTAGTGGTATATTTTTATTTAATTCTTCTCTAAGATCAACAGGTAAAGTGGTCACATCTTTCCAGTTACTAACAAAATCTTGATAAACAGCCTTCATTGCTTGTTTAATTCGATAAGGTTTTTGATCTTTTAAAAATTTCCCTAAATTATCTATATTCATAATTAATCAATAATAGTATCATCTTTATCATAACTTAATTTCATTGCCAAAAACTTAAATTCTTCCCCACTTTCATTAGCAACTGTATGTTTTTCACCCACATTAACTAATAATATATCCCCTACCTCTAATCTTATATTTTCGTTATTTACAATAAAATATCCATTATTATTTATAAGATAAAATAATTCCGTTTGATTATCGTGGTGATGTATTTTTGCCCTAACGCCCGACTTCATTCTTATTTCTTGTATCAAAAAATTTCCTGCCTTCAAGTCTGTAGCATCTAATAATATTTTTTTAAAATAGTCAGCCCCTTCCTGCCAATCTTTTGCTTCTGCTCTAATTATTTTCATGAAAAAATGTTTATGGCAAATAATCTAGTGGGTTTACAGGTATACCACCTGATCTTACTTCAAAATGTAAATGAGGACCAGTTGTCAATCTTCCAGCTCCTGGTGTACCAGGTGTACCCCCAACAGCTCCAATTATTTGTCCTCTAACTACATATTCATCTTCTATTACATCTATACGGCTAGTATGACCATAAACAGTCGAGATTTCATTATTATGAACAATCATTATATAGCTATACCCAAGTCCGGCATTTTTTGCTCTAGCTACATAACCACTTTCTGAGGCTCTAATATTTGTTCCTTGTGATGCGGGTATATCTATAGCTGGATGTTCAAACAATCTACGAAATGGGTAAGATGGATCATGAAAATATGCTGAGATGCCACGTGTAGCTGGAATTGGCCACATCAGTACCGCTTCAATATCCAAATCAACACCACCTTCTTCAAGTTTGTCTCTAACTCTTGACTCAAGTGTATTAATCTCACCTTCAGCTGCTTGTTGCTCTCTAAGAGCTTCGTCTAATAATATTGAAAATCTTTCTTCTGATTCTTGTGTATCTTCTAACAAAGCAACTTTATAATCTTGCTGACTATTTAAATTCGAAATACTACTAGATAGTTTTTCTGTAAGTTCGTCAAGTTCATCTTTCTTTGCTATTTTTTCCGTTTGTTCATCTTCTAATGTTTGTTTTGTTATTTTTAATTCTGACAATGCATCCTTAACATTACTTTGTAAATCTTGTGTATGTTGCATGTCATCAAAAAAATCAGAAAATGATTGATTACTAATAATAACTTCTAAATAACTTTGTTGATCTTGCTCATCAATTAATCTTATATAATTTGCTAGTACATCTTGTCTGTATGCCAGCTCAATATCCTTCTCGGCTAAAGTAATCTTTAATGTATCTAATTCAATTCCTACTTTATCAATTTCCTCTCTCACGGTCTCAATATCATTTTCTGTTTGACCGACCTGCAACTCAATCAATTGCATTTGGCTTTGCAAAGTTAGAGACTCTTGTTGTTTAACTTTAATATTTTTTGCATATATATCTGATTTCTTTTTTAATTCTTCAATAGCATCTTTTTTATCAGTTAATTCTTGATTCAATACATTCAAAGATTCTGTAGTAGTGGATTCCGTCTCTGTAGAATTTACTTCTTCTGTTATTTCTTCTTGAGCCATGACATAAACCGTAGGGATCAATAAAAAAATACCTAACAAAACAGTTAGGCCAGCAACCTTTAGCATATTTAAGCTTTCTATTTTTATTTTATTGATTGAAAATAATGCCATTTTAGTCGTTTATTTTAACAACAAGAGTATAGCATAAAATCAATTATTTTGCAACATTTTTAAAGCTTTTTCTACTCTTTTTAATGTATCATTTTTACCCAATACTTCCATCACTTCAAATACTCCAGGACTTTTTTCTAATCCAGTAACAGCAATTCTTAAAGGCCACAAGACAACTCTATTATTTAGATTATTTTTCTTTATCATCCCCTCAAATAGAATCTTAAGACGTTCAGTAATATAATCAGAATTAGTAATGTTGTTTAAAACTTCAAGTGATAGTTTTAAAGATTTTTCCGTATCTTCTTGGGTATCTTTCTTTGAGACAAGGATTGATGAATCATAATCCAACTCATCAAGGAAAAAAAATTCAATTGCATCTTTCAACTCATGAATATTTTTAATCCTTTCACGACCAAGTTCTATAGCTTTTTTTGTTTTATCATTATTTGGAATATTTATCAAAAATTCTTTACTTCTATCTACCAATTCATCCAAATCCATTTGACGAATATAATTTCCATTTAGCCAATCAAGTTTTTCTAAATTAAAAATCGCACTAGACTTATTAACTTTCAATAAATCAAATTCTTTTATTAACTCACTAATAGTAAATAATTCTTTTTCAGTTTTCGGGTTCCACCCAAGTAAAGAAATAAAATTTAATACTGCTTCAGGTAAATATCCCATTTTTTTATAATCAAGCGATGCTACTGCACCATGACGTTTAGAAAGTTTAGATCTATCCATCCCTAATACCATCGGTAAATGTGCAAACACTGGCATGGGCCAATCAAAAGCTTTATATAATATAATATGTTTTGGCGTTGAAGGAAGCCATTCCTCCGCTCGAATCACATGAGAAACTTCCATTTTATAATCATCTACCACATTAGCAAGATGATAAGTTGGAAATCCATCGGACTTCATAAGTACTTGATCGTCAATATTTTTATTCTTAACTTTAATTTTTCCATAAATCATATCTTCAAATTCTGTCTCCCCATCTTGTGGAACTTTTAATCTAATAACATGAGATTCTCCATTGCTTATCCTTTTTTCTACTTCTACTTTTGATAAAGATCGACATAAACCATCATATTTTGTTGCCTGCTTATTAGCTTTTTGAACTTTACGAACTTCATCTAATCTTTCAGAAGTACAAAAACAATGATAAGCATTATCACTATCAAGAAGCTGCTCAATATGTTTTTTATATATATCCAATCTCTCTGACTGAAAAATTGGACCTTCATCTATATCTAAACCATACCAATCAAGTGATTCTTGGATATTCTCTACTGCCCCTTCAACATATCTTTCCTGATCCGTATCTTCAACACGTAATATAAATTTGCCATTATTTTTTCTGGCCCATAACCAATTAAATAATGCCGTTCTTAAACTGCCTATATGTAAATATCCCGTTGGTGATGGAGCAAATCTTACGCAAACTTTTTTCATAAATTTAAAACCCTACTACAAAATAATAAACTTCTAATAAAACCCCTACTGCTAATAATAACATTATTGTTCTGCTAAACAATGTTAAAATGTTCATCTTAGTATACTTTTGCTGTTTTTTCATCTTCAAATATATCAATATAACTATTATACCATCAATACCGAGCATAACAGCGCCAGTAACTCCAATAACACTAATAAAATCTTGCATACCAATAATAAATAAAATTATTGGTATAAAACAAGCTAAAAACCAACCTAGTTTCTTTGGAAGTCCATAATCATACCAAAATAATTTTTTTATTGTAAGTCCCAAAGCAATAAACGAAGTAAAAGTTGCAATAATACCAAATATATATCCAATACTAAGTGCCCAGTTTCCCATACTACCTTCTAAGCCCGATATTGCATCAATAGCTGTTTCTTCACCAGAGATACCTACTATTAAAATTATAAATAATAAATATATTAATATACATATCGAAAGTCCAATAATAATCAATTTCTTTATTTGTTGAAAATCACCTTTTAACTGCTCTTTAATTTCTGGGACGATAGATGCTCCCCATAAAGAAAATAATATTACACCGTATGGTAAAAATAAATTCGAAGAATCAAAAGTTTGAAGATTAACAAATTCGATTTTTGGCATCCCATTTATAAATAGAAAAACAATTGCACCAAAAAAAATAAATAGCATGATTAGTTCAACGGGCCCGATTGATTTTTTATCTTTCCAAATTAATATTGAACCAAAAATAAAAAATATAAAAGTGTATAGTATAGCAGACCCATCAAATAAATTTGCCAAAAACTGTCCACCAATAATCAAATAAGCAAGTAGAGATCCGAATATGGCAAATGTTTTTACAAAGAAAGCAACTGGTTTTGCTTTAGCTCCCAGATACATTGCAGCATAACCAGGTAATCTATGCATACCCTTTGTAGAAGATGCAATTTCACCATAAAAAATATTAATAGTCGCTGCTATAGCCCCAATTAATATCAAATAAAAAAAAATAGTTACAAAACCAGATTTAGATCCGACGTAAGGAAGTGCAAATAGCCCTACTCCCATAATAGTCCCTACATAAACAGCCAGTGCGTATATAAATGTTTTTTTATCTTTCATAAGTTAATATTATCACAAATTGAGTATAAAAAAAACTGTTTTTCAAGAAAATACAGCTTAACTAAATGTATTATTTACTGTGGTCTTTTAACAAATTTCTTTTGAATATATATTACCAAATAAATTAAAATAACAATAATTGTAAATAATATCAAATACTTACCGTAAATTGGATGATGAGTTATAACGTAATACTCAGTTTCTCCTATTAAACGTAAAGTCAACCATATAGTAAAAAATAAATAAGCAATTCTTAATACCCTGTAATATGAACTAAGTTTTTTATGTCGAATAGTCAATAAAATTATTAAACCTATAATCACAATTGGCATCAAAACATCTACATGAACCAACAATCGTAATCCTTCATAACTCTTTAAATCACATTCTTCATTTAATACAATGTTATTCACCAAACTATTGCTAGTAGCTGAATAATGACAATCATTATACTCATTATTAAAATATTTATTAATATCACGTAAAAAAAGTTCCGATGTAAATATTGAAACAGATACTAAAAAAATCGCAAACAAAATAGCTACTCCTGAAGTCTTAATATTAATTAAAGGAGATTCTTTTTTGTCATTATGTATTTCTGGCTGTTCAAAAACTGGTACGGGCATATAATTATTATATTAAATATAACAGATTACATTACAATATTAAATAGTTATTGTCAAGTGTTATTTGATTAACCTTCCGGTTCCATTTGGATTATATCCATTTCTTATTTCATCTCCATCTAAAAAACCATCGTCATCTGTATCTGCATTATCCTTATTAGTGCCAAATACATCTTCCCAAATCGAATACAAGTTATCTTGATCTGGATCATCTAAAATATATTTATCATCTATACCTACTATATATCCAAAAACTGAAAGGTCTAGAACGTTGGTTTTATCGAATAAATCTTCTATCATTTTATCAGTACTAATTCCATTTTCTGGTCTATCCAGAGCCACCGATTCATTAAATTCCGAAATAGTTAAGGTGTTGCTAAATTTTGCACCATCTTTCTTATGTTCGCTGGTTATTTGATAAGGACGAAAACTCTGTTTTCCAATCCAGATTTCTATATCTAATTTATCCATACTACTAATATCAATTAAATTAAATTGATGGAACAAATTGGGAATATTCTGTATATTTAATGAAACTAAATAATGATATGATATTTTTCCATTAACAAATTCGTCAGGAAGTCTCACAATATTATTAATATAATCATTAGTATATTTAGAATCTATTCCCAAAAAATTATCATTAAATACCATTGAATCAGACCATTGATATTCATACCAATTATTATGAATTTTATTTAAATCAACAAAAGGAATCGCTGGTACTTCAGTGACTGAATAATATATTTTATCTTCTGTAAACCTACTTTCGACAGTTGTAAAAAAATTTAAACTTTGCATTTGTAACTCAACTCCTGTTGTCATCCTACCAATTGGCTTACCTATTAAATCACCTTCAAAAACTGAACTTAAATTGATATTAAATGTTTCATCATATACATCTAATTCAATAGCAGATTTCAGGTCATAACGAGCAGTAGACAAAAGATTCATTTGCTTAAACATTTCATCAAATACTACCTTCGGGGCACTCTCAATAAATGGAGCTGTCACCACCTTGTCAATAATTGGAAAATTCTTCCCCTGCCAAAACATCATAGCCGCAACTGATGTTGAAGATAAGGCTAAGATGATAATAATAAATAATATAACAAATTTACCTTTCATATATATATTTTAGTAGTTTTTAACCAAAACAACAAGTAAAATAAAAACGTGTAAATTTTACTTTACACGTTTAAAAGCTGATGATTTTGGCATACCAAGTTTTTTTCGTATTTTATTACAAGCAAACTCTAATTCGCCACGAATATAATCAGGTAGATATTTAAATCTACGTGGTATTTTATCTTCAAAAACTTCAAGAAGATGAGGATAGAGCATTTCAGTTTCTCTCAATTGTCTAAGCATAAACTTTTTGGACATATGTAATATATTCCTGATATTATGTAGACGATCTGCCAATTTAACTAATATAATCCACCAATCTCTTGGTTGAACATTTTCGATACCCAAATAATAATCCTTTTCATCTTCTTTTGAGATTATTCGTAAACCACGGTAAATGGTTTTCCCAAACATCCTTTGTATAGTCCACCATGTAATAGTTGGAGAATCTTTTTTGTTGTCAGATTTTTTATTGACATCCTCCATAATATCATGTAAAAAAGCAACAACTATTGGATTTACAAGGAAAACTTTGAATTCAAGTATAATTATCAAAGCCACAGATTTACAATGCTCAAAGTACTTTGCCATGTCACCACGAAATACATGCCAATGCATTAGTAGCGCCAATCCATAAGCCATCATTACCAATTGATAGTCATTGACATACAATTGTGACTTCATCAGAGATTCAATCTTGGATTTGGTATATCTTTTTTTTGTATACCCAATCCTTATCCTTCTTTTCTTTTTAGGCTTTTTTACCATACCGCACTCCTTTCCTATATTTTAAATGTACTATTGCTTTTCACTTGAAATTAGCAATATATTTACAATTAGTCAAATAAAAAGACCTCGTTTTTTAACGAGGTCTTTTTTCATTTACCGCTTACTTCAATTGTAGATATTTCGCCACATAATCAATATCCTTATCTCCTCGACCAGAAAGATTCATAATAATTATCCTATCTTTTTCTAAAGTAGAAGCTAGTTTAATAACTTCAGCTATAGCATGCGCACTCTCAAGAGCGGGAATAATTCCTTCCACCTTTGATAACATCTGAAAAGCTTCTATAGCTTCTTTGTCATTTGCCACCACATATTTTACTCGTTCAATATCTTTCAAATATGAATGTATCGGTCCAATCCCTGGATAGTCTAATCCAGACGCAATAGAATGTACTGGATCAGGGTTACCGTCCTTATCTTGAAGTAAATAAGTAAACATTCCATGTATTGCTCCGGGACTTCCTTTTGTTAAAGTCGCAGCATGTTCCCCTTTCCTAAAACTTTTTCCACTTGGCTCTACTCCAATTAAATTTACATCGTTATGTAAAAATTCATGAAATAATCCAATAGCATTAGATCCACCGCCTACACAAGCAACCAAATAATCAGGTAATCTTTTTTCAACCTTTATAATCTGCTTTTTTGCTTCTCTACCTACGACTGATTGAAAATATTTCACCATCATTGGGAATGGATGAGGACCAACTACTGAACCAATACCAAAGAAAATATTCTGTGGATCTTTTACAAACTCATTGAAAGCACTGTCGACAGCATCTTTCAGACAACGTCCACCAGATTCCACGGCCACCACCTTAGCTCCAAGTAATTTCATCCTTATGACATTCGGATGCTGTTTATCTACATCTATCGTTCCCATATGAATCTCACAATCTATACCTACTATCGCCGCCGCAGTAGCTAAAGCTACACCATGTTGACCAGCACCAGTTTCTGCTAGCAATTTTGTTTTCCCCATCTTCTTAGCTAATAGAGCTTCACCTAAGGTATGATTTATTTTATGAGCACCAGTATGATTAAGATCTTCTCTTTTTAGATATATCTTTGCTCCACCAAGTTTCCTAGTAAGATTCTTAGCAAAATACAATGGCGATGGACGTCCTACATACTCAGATAACAATCGCTGATATTCAGTCATAAACTCCTTATCATGCAATGCTTTTTTATATGCAATTTCAATATCATCAAAAATACTTTTTAATTGCGGTGGTATCTGCTGACCCCCATATTTGCCATACATTCCATCTTTATTTGGTAGATGTTTAATTTTTTTCATAGTTTTAATTTATTTAATAAAATACTTAAGCAATAATTGATTGCCAATATTCTGTACAACGATTGTAAAATAAATATTTCATAATAAAAAAATACCCTGCCACCAGGCAGAGCATGCTTATAATTTTTTAGATACTACAGCACTACCCGGTGATTAGGGTAATGTTCCAATTGATTAAATTGTGCTGTAAATTTTTCATAAATATATATTATCATATTATCATACTTTGTCAATATTATTCTTCTGCCTTATATATAGAATTACTTATTCCATCAAATTCTGCTTTCATGGTTTTTCGAAAGCCAATTCTATCTGGAGCGTGTATTTTACCAAGTTTTAGAAGCATCCCTTGTACTATCATCTCCTCGCCATATCTATTATTAATATCATCCAGAGCTTTAGATAAAACTGGAGACATCCTCTTATCTTCAAAAAAGGAAAGCTGATTAACTCTTGGACCTATTCTGAACAATCCAACAGCAAAAAACCTAGGTCTATCCTGATTTAAATATTTACTCAATTCTTCCCATGCATATTCATAAATTTGGGCCGTACTAATAATTGGTTGGTGTACTTTCTTACTGCCACCAACTTGTCCACGATATTCTAAATTAGTATAAAAATATATACCATGTGCTTCCAATTTTTTTTCTCGCAACCGTCGTCCAGTCCGCTCACAAAGACGCATCAATATAGCCTGGTGAAATCTTTTATCCTTAGTATTTTTTCGTAAGACATGACTATGCCCAATTGATTTTGGTAATCTCTTGACTTCTACATTACCAATCTCTATCCCATTAACATTCGCCCACAGATAATAACCCCGCACACCCATAGAAGACATAAGGTTTTGTACAGGATAATCTGCTAATTGATCCAAGGTATAAATACCAAGTAAATTTAACCTTACAGCCGTAGCTGTAGCAATCCCCCAAGCTTCTTGCAGATCCATACCTTTTAAATAACTATATAAATTATTTTTGTTTAATATAACTATTCCGCCTTTTGGTGCAGTATCACCTGCAAACTTAGCCAACCACCGTGTTTCAGCTATACCTATAGAACATTTTAACCAAATACCAACTTCATCTTTTATCCGCTGTTGAATTTTTTTACCAATTTTTTTTGCCTGCTCAAATGTTTCTACCGTGCCAGTCAAATCCAAAAAAGCTTCATCTATAGAATATTCTTCAATATCCTCAGTATAATCAGAACATATACTAAATATTTTTTTGGTAGTAGAACGGTACTTAGGTGGATCAACTTCCACTAAATTTACTTTAGGATATAACTTCTTAGCATCAATCACTCGACATCCCGTCTTAATGCCAACTTTTTTAGCTTCTATAGATGATGCAATTATACAACCATTAGGCGTCATAGTAGCTACTACTCCTACCGGCTTACCACGCAACCAAGGATTAGCCTGTTGCTCTACAGAGGCAAAATACGAGTTCATGTCAAAATGTAAGATAATTTTTTGCATAAGATTAGAGTTGACAAATTAAAAATATTTTGCTAGAATTAGATGAAAATGTTAATATTTAATCATTATAATAATTAATATATAAAAATATGAATATGGACAATGAAAATAACTCTCAAGATCACCAAGATTTTAAATTTCCTCCTGAAGGATTTGAGGTCTTTAGTGCTCCAGAGATACCAGAAGACGGCGATGAAAATAATTATGAAGTGAAAGAAACTAAGAAACATATTATCCGAGATGCTAATGGAAATGAAATATTCAAACATGAATCAAATCCAGATAGCGATTGGCAGAAAAAAATGACTTATGATGAACAAAATCGTCTAACTGTAATGGAAAGTCAAAAACTAATACCCGGACAAGAAAGCCACACCTTAGATAAATTTGAATACGATGAAAAAACAGGAGAAGCTACTAAAACGGGTAGTATAGAATTTGGCCAAGATGCTGGTCATATATATAAAGAGTTACCAATTGTCGAAAAAAATCTAGGTAACGGTAGAGTTATTAAAACAATTACTACCGAGGTATTAGAACAAGGTGAAAATGGAAGTGGTAAAAAAGCTGAAAAAGGAACCATTATTACCAAAACTGTATTTATGAAAAATGGTAAATGGCAAGGAGATAAAGTCACGGGAACTGATGATAGTGAATCTGAATGGTTGGCAGAAGGAGTTAAAGAACTGCCAAACTGGGAATAACATAAAATATTACTATAAGAAGCTCTCATTTGAGGGCTTTTTTGTTATCCATCCATTTGCACCTCCTTCAAAGTCCAAATTAAATTATCAGGGTCATAAAATAAAATATAATTATTAACCTCATCTGAGACAGCAAAACACCAATAATACCTATCCCCAATCTTTTTTTTATAAACCAAATTAACATTACTAATATCATAACGACGCCCAGCACTTCTAATAAAAGAAACTGGCTTAACTTTTACTCCATTAAAATCAACAAATACACGCACTTGCTCATCTAATTTTTCTACATACATAATACATTTATTATACCCGAATAAAAACCGAAAGTCAAACAAAACAATAACACAGATTGACTTTCGCCCTGAATTCATGAAGGGCCTCAATTATAAATAAAAAGGGGGTCCGGAAGGACTCCCTATTATACTTATCTACATGATAATTCTAACTCTTTTACCAATTGTTTTATGATCACCAACCTGAAAATTTTCAGCGGTGCTTTCAAAAACATCTGGAACAACCCCTCCATGTCCATCTGGTAAAGTACTACCCGTGCAAGTAACCTCAATGTCACCTTCTTGATCTTGGATTTGCGTTAATTTTTCAATTACCTCACTAATTTTCATTACAACCTCCTAACAAATATTAAAAATTCTAATTTATAATAACAAAACTTAGCTTAACTATTCATATTTGTCAAGACCAGAAGTTTCTACCTTACACACCTAACACTTCCTAAAAAACGTTGGTAATAATAAAATAATTAATAATGATAAGTTTTGCCACTTAAAATCATTGTTCCTCTATATATTTGTTCTAACAAAATAACTCTGGCCAACTGATGAGTAAAAGTCATCTTAGATAATGATAATAATACTTTTGCTTTATTTAATATATCCATCGATAGTCCAAGAGGCCCACCAATAATGAAAGTAATACTATTTCCAAATTTTGACCATTCTTCAAGCTTTGTAGACCAGACAGGTGAAGAAAATACCTCACCTGCAATATCCATTGCTATAATAGTAGTATTGTCAGGGATTATCTTTAATATTTTTTTAGCCTCTTTATCTAATATTCGTTTACGATCTGATGTGCTAGTAACTGGTTCTTCAGGAACTTCCCAAAATTCTAACTTTGAGTATGGTTTTAATCTTTTGACATATTCATCAAGTGCTTCTCGCCAATAAGATTCCTTTATTTTACCAACTGATAATATTGTTATATTTAACATATTTATTTTAAAATTTATATTTCTTTATTATAACTTGTTTTTTCGTTTTATTAAAGTCGACTTCAACAGTCTCCCCTCTCTGCCAGCCCAATTCTTTTATTAAGTCTTTCGGTAAAGTAATTACATAACTATACTTACCAGTTTGAAAGATCTTACGCATTATTCTTGTTTCCATAGTATCATTATTTAATAATTAATTGAATACTATATGCTTATTATATAAGTAGTATATAATAGCTATATGCTTATTATATAAGTAGTATATACTACTATCAATATTTTGTCAATAAAAAAAGCCTCACAAATGTGAAGCTTTAAATATCTATTTTAATCTAGATATTAATCCTATCATTAAGGTTGATATACCAGTTAAAAGAATAAATCCTTCAACCATTAATACTACCATTTTGATAGAACCTTTTATCCTTCTTCGAGATCTTATTTGCTTTCTTTTTAAAGAGAGCAGGAGGATAAAACCACCGAAGAGGATAAGTATTTCATTATTCATACTAATCCTCTTTTTACTTAATTAAACACTTTAATCAAGTTGGGAATTAGTATGTAAAAAGAGCTAACCTCCGCCTAGAGGTTAGCTCGATTAAGTATTTATGTCAATACTAACTACTTAGCTTCAATACTAACTTTTTTCATTACATCCCCTATTTCTATCTGCTTAACAATTTCGATACCAAAAGTAACTTTTCCGAAAATTGTATAATCTTTTGGTAAAGTATCATTATTATCTAACATTATAAAAAACTGAGAACCATTTGTATCAGGACCAGCATTAGCCATAGCAACTACACCTAAATCATATTCCTTGGTTATTGGCTCATCTTCAAATTTATATCCTGGTCCACCAGTACCAGTGCCCAAAGGATCACCACCCTGAATAACAAAACCTGGCTCTACTCTATGAAATGTTACTCCATCGTAATATCCTTCTTCTGTTAAATAAACAAAATTACTTACAGTTTTTGGTGCATCTTCTGGATATAGCTCAAATTCTATTACACCTTTAGAAGTTTCCATTTTAACTTTTTTATTAACTATCCTCTCATCTGGTAATTTACCAGGAAATGCGTATGTTTTAGCTTCTGACATATTTGTATTTATCGTATTAGTTGTTAAATTTGTATTTACATTATTATTAATTTTATTATCTTCGCTCTCAGTCATAAATAGCATCACTATTAAAAATAAAGCTGCGACTGCGATAATACCTAATATAATTTTTGCGCTATTATTCATATATATTTTGATTTATTAATTATTTAATTACCAACTCCCTCCTCCACCTCCTCCAAAGCCACCTCCAGAAAATCCACCCCCACTACTAAATCCAGAAGTCCCACCCCCAGAACTATTAGGACGGCTAACCATGGCAGAATTTACATTACTTGTCATAGAGCTAAGAGAATTAGCAAGATATAATGCACCAAAAACATTGCCTGCATTACCCTCATACCAATCAGGTGGCGTTAGATATATATCGTCAAATTGACCAGCCCATTCTTTTTCTACTCCCAAGACCATGGCATAAGGTAGATTTTCTTCAAAAGATTTGGGTGATTTAGTCGGAGAATTATGAAATTTCAATCGCTCAGTCTCAGTTACAGACAAAAACCACTTAAATCCAAGAATTTTACTATGTGTTTCTGCTCCCTTAATAGTCTTCCTTGGCATAATGAATGCGAAGATGATTGTTATTGCTACACCTACTCCTATACTAACAAATGTCAAAGTCCCAAGAGTGCTTGTAGCAGCTGCTAGTATAAACATAACTATTATAATTGAAATAGCACCAATACTACCGTACATTGTTCTTACTTTATCAGGGTTAGCAGGAAAATAATCATTTGTAACAACTAATTCATATATTGATTTTTTTATGCCTGGCAGATGAGTATAAAATTTATTCTTTAGAGCTGATACTTTCTTTGTGTCATTTTTACCAAAAATTCCTTCAAGTACAAGTTTTTCAAATTCAATTAAACTACCATCTGAATCTTTTAATTTTATCAATTCATAATCCTTACTCTTACCTATTAATTTTTTTAGATCAATTTCTTTTATTTTGATATAACCTTTTACTGCCAATTGAATTATAGTTGCAGATATATCTTTAAGATCAACCTTCTCATCAACAATTGTTCCTAATTCCCCTGCTGTCATCTTATTTGGAGATTCATAAATTGGAATAATTGTATCTCGTACTTCTGGATCACGGCCTCGTGTGTACCACAAAAAATACATAACTATAAATATTAACAATGGAAAGAATATTGGCCAATTATCTTGCATAAACCATAAAAATAATTGCATTCCATCTGGCTGTATAGTTATACCTTTTGGCCAGCCGAATACTACAGTTAAACCTTCATCTGAAGATAAAGTACTATTAGAGGAAAACTCAATCCCCTCATCTATATTAGAAACTGTGCAATCCTGTTCTTCTGAACCATAAATACCTGTATAGCAAGCTGTTTGTAGTTCAGAATTTGAAATATTTTCTGATAATGAAACTAGAGCACCAGATTTTTTTATATCCAAATACCATTCATTACCAGTAACATTCCAATAAAATTCATCATAATCTTCAAAATAATTGATTGCCCGATCAACTTTGTATTCAATTACATAATTTTTAACACCTGAAACATACTTATCCGCATCCCCAATTTTTATTTCAAATTCACCGGAACTCTTGGAGACCGTATAAGTAAGAAAATTGTTATTTTCATCCACTACCGATAATACATTTATTCTCAAATTATATTTATAACCATCTCTTTCATAAGAATAAGGAATTGTCCTATAGATACCATGTCTTTCCATTTTCTCAAAATTATAGGTAATATGCTCCACCACAGTGATACTACTATCCTGATTAATCGAAATTACGCTATAAAATTGATCAATTTGTTCACCCGAAGGACCAGTATTAAGTCCAAGAGTCATTGTTGGGATAAAAAGTAATATGAATATTAGTACTAATTTTGTAATTATCTTCATAAATTTATTGATAGTAAATATTAATTTTATTATATCATAAAGAAAAATAATATATAACAAAACAGCCTAACATAAATTAGTTGCTACCCTCCAGCAATTTTTTAGATATATGTACTACTTATACTGCTGTTTCAGCCTAACATGCTCCACTTCATCTAGACACTCTTCACAATAGACTGGCTCATGTATCTCTTCACCACAACCAGAACAATAATTGCGGATGTGTCGTATCCCCAAAAACCTCTTCATCTGTTGGAACTTCATGTCAGTTAACAACTCCTTACGGGTTTTTGTTCTCATATTTTTTATTTAGTGAATAGTTTCAGGCAGTGCCTGATCTCCTGCAAAGCCGGACCAGGCTCTGCCTGGCGGTTACAACTATGCCGGAAATTATATATTTTAATAAGATATTGCTAGACAGGATCTTTTAAATAACTCTCTGACTTAAGTCCTGGTCACACACCAAGGAATCCGGATCAAGAACTCTAGATATTAGGAAAAACATCCATTTTCCCTGTTACCTGACTTGATACCTGCTTAATATAAAGAAAGCAATCCTGCCTAACAATCTATTATCAAATTTTTTAATAAACAAAAAACCAACTACTATTTTTATTTCAAAATTTTGTGTTGGTATTTGTATTTAGTGTTTCGCAGCTATTTCTACTTGATCTAGCTTTAATCACTATAATATTCGATTTTCCACTTCTTTGGCGTTTGGCACCTCAGTAAGTACCTACAATATAATATTGAACGGTTTTTTAGTCAAATACTGTCCTGTGGATAAGTATTTGGTAATAATCAAGACAAAGAAAAAGGATTAAAATTTGTTTTTTCATCATAGACATCAATATTCTCCTTTTGCTTTAATTTATTTGTTATTAGATAAGTCAAAGGTGTAGCCAAAGTTTCAAAACTAACTTTAAATATATAATTAGAAATAATAATTGATACCAACAAACTATCAGGTAGCACCCCATAAAAAGCAACCAAAACAAATATCGATGTATCTATCCCCTCACCTACAATCGTCGAGCTGATAGTTCTTAGCCACAACCTCTTTCCTTGAAAATACACTTTCATTTTTGCCATGATATATGAATTTGAAAATTCTCCAAAGAAATATGCAATCATCGAAGCAATTACAATCCTTGATGTTAATCCTAATATATTATCGTACGATTCCTGAAATCCCCAATCAGCTGCAGCTGGCAAATTACCAACAATAACCAAAACTAGAGACATTAATAATGCACTAAAAAAACCTGTCCAGATAACTCTTCGAGCTGCTTTGTACCCATATACCTCTGTCAAAATATCACCAAATATATATATGATTGGAAAAAGAATAGTTCCACCATCAAAAATAAATGGTCCAAGATCTAGAATTTTGGTTGAAGCTATATTAGAAATCAGTAGCACTGCCACAAACAGGCCTAAGATTATATCGAAATATTTATACCTCATGTTTTATTCTTAAGTACAGCTAAGCTAAATTTTACTACCGCAGTTATTATCCTAGGTAGACGCCAAGGTTGCTTGATTAATCTATAGAACCATTCTAAACCAATTTTCCTAATCATTTTTGGTGCCCTTTCTACATACCCGGATATATAATCAAATGACCCCCCTACTCCCATAGCAATTTTTACAGAAGGTATTTTTGATAAATTTTTCTTAATCCATTTTTCTTGTTTAACATGTCCAAAAGCAACAAATACAATGTCCGGCCTCCTTCTATTAATCATCTCTATTAATTTTTTATCTTTAAAACGTCTATGCCAACTACGGTAGCCTTTCTCAGCTCCAACTATTTTAAGATTTGGAAATCTCTCTATTAATCTCTTTGCTGTAAAAGATGGAATATCATCTCTAGCTCCCAACAAGTAGATAGAACTCCCTTCTCTTTCTGCGACCTTAGTTATCTCTAACAATAAATCAACACCAGTAATTCTCTGCTTTAATTTCCATCCAAATCTTGGTGCAGCAAATTTAATTCCCATACCATCAGATAATGACATATCTGATTTATTAAGAATATCTTTAAATTCTTCATCTTTCTGTGCTGCCATTATAAATTCAGGATTAGTAGTTACTATATAATGCTGCTTTGTACTTTTTAAGTATAATTCAACATTCTCAATTACTTCTGCTAAATACAGATTATCTATTTTTACATTTAGTATTTTATTTTTCATAATTTTTATACCTTAACTTTTTTGCAATATATATATAATCTAATAATATATGTAATATTAATTATACTTTCCATTTTTTCTTAACCTCATTAACCAAACTATTACAACTCTTAAACTCATCCAATTGAGACCAATTTTTTTTTTTTGAATTTCTGATTACTAATTTGTATTTCCACATCATTTCGCTGATTCTGAGCTTCTTTTTTATAATTGTGGAATAATATGGCAGATTATCTCGTGCATCAATCATTTTTATTAACCAACAATACTTACCAATCTTATTGATTCTTTTTTCTGCATTGCGCCATCTATCCTTATAATATTTATATTTATAATCTTGAGTTAAGGCTGAAACAATTCTACTTACTTTTTTTCCAAATTCTTTTTCAATTTTCTTGTTAGTACACTTCGTATCTTCTACAACGTCATGCAAAAATCCAGCTACAACAATATCTAGCGGTATTTTTAGTTCCAATAATTTAGTCCCGACATTCACACTATGTAAAATAAGTGGCTTCGGATTGCTGTTTGATTCAGTCACATATTTTACTAAGAATATTATTGACTTTTCAATTTTAAATAATTCTTTTTTTGTATATTTTTGCATATAAATATTATATCATTTTTCTAGAATATAGTCTTTATTAAACAGTCATTTTTTGATACAATACAAATCAGCAAAATACTTAATAACTGAGAAAAATCTATGATTAAAAGAGTTGCTAAGATTACAAAAAAAATAGTAATAATATCCTTTATTTCACTTCTAATTACGCCACAATTAACCATGGCGCTTACTTTCAATCCAAATTTTATCATGTCGGATAACGACCTTGTAAATTCAACCTCTATGTCCGTAAATAGGATACAGAGTTTTTTGGATTCAAAAGGTGCTCTAGGTTCATATGTAACATTGGACCCATGGGGTAACCAAAAAACTGCGGCACAGATAATAAGTGATGCTGGAACATACTGGGGTATCAGTCCAGAATATCTGATGGTACGTATGCAAATAGAACAAAGCTTGATCACTGACCCAACTCTTATTGAAAGACAATACGACTGGGCAACAGGCTATGGAGTTTGTGATAGTTGTTCAACTAGCGATCCTAATGTAATTAAATACAAAGGATTTTTCAACCAAGTCAACTGGGCAGCTAGAGCGCTCAAAGGAGATTATTATCTTGGAGGTTTAGCTACTAGAGGTACAACAATTAGTGGCTGGGCCCCTGGCATTACCAAAACCATTTCTGATACTTTTGGTACTTTCGCTGTTACTCCGGTTAATGATGCAACGGCGGTAATGTATACATACACTCCCCACGTATACAATGGTAATTTTAATATATGGACATATTGGAATAGATGGTTTACAAAAAACTACCCAGACGGCTCCCTACTCCAAGCTGAAGGAGATTCTGGAGTTTTCTTAATCCAACTAGGAAAGAAAAGACCTTTTTATTCTCGTTCTGCGTTAGTAACTAGATTTGATGTTTCAAAAATAATTTTAGTATCACCAACTGACCTTGATGCTTATGAGACCGGCAAACCAATTAGATTTCCAAACTATTCTTTAATTAGATCCACTGATTCTGGTCGCGTATTCTTGATAGATGGAGATAATAGACGTTATATTGAATCTCCTGAAGTATTCAGACAAATTGGTTTTAATCCAGAAGAAATTATAGAAGCAACAGATTCTGAACTCAATGACTACACTTGGGGTGATAACATAACAATTAACAGTATTCATCCAACCGGTATTCTATTACAATCACAAGAAAACGGGGGTATTTCGTATGTAGAAAATGGGATCAGACATTCTATCTGGTCACGTGAGATATTCCAATCTCGCTTTGCAAATAGAAAGCCAGTCGTAGTAGAACAAACAACCATTGATCAGTATGAACAAGGTGATAATATTCTATTCAGAGATGGTGAACTCGTTACCTCTCCTGGTACACGTAGTGTCTTTATAATATCAAATGGTCAACGTCGTCCTGTAGCTTCGGCTGATGCTTTTAATTCGTTAAGCTTTGAATGGTCCAATCTAATCACGACAACTGATAAAGCTTTATCAATCCATCCCCTCGGTGAATCAATTGGTCTCGAATAAATAATAATATGATAGTTTTTAGTGCATTTGTCCCCCACCCACCAATTATCATTCCAGAAATTGGAAAAGATAATTTTCGATTTCTTAAAAAAACTGTCGATAGCATGAAGAAATTGAATGAAGATCTTTATGCCTCTAAACCTGATTCAATAATAATCATCTCTCCTCATGGACCAATGCAATCAGAAGCTTTTAGTCTAAATATGTCTCCTGAATTTGAGATTAATTTTGAAGATTTTGGTGATTTGAAAACTAAAATTAAAATCACAGGTGATATCGGTCTTATTCATCATTACAAAGAAATACTAGAAGCAAAAACGCCTGTAGTACTAACTCATAAAATAAAACTTGACCATGGAGCTGGTATTCCGTTATACTATTTTAAAGATACGATAAAAGAGTTTAATACAAAAATAATTCCAATTTATTATTCACTCTTGGATTATAAAAAACATTTTGAATTTGGACAGAAATTACAAGAAGATATGATTAATGATACAAAAAGAATAGCAATAATAGCATCGGGAGATTTATCTCATCGATTAACAGAAGATGCTCCTGCAGGATACTCTCATTGGGCAAAAAAATTCGATCAAACTATACAGGACAAGATAATGACAAAAAATTCCAAAGATTTAATAGATCTAGATCATGATTTTATTGAGGAAGCACATGAATGTGGTTTAAGATCACTACTAATACTTATGGGTATGATGAATAGTATTGCCTATATCCCAGAAATATATTCCTACGAAGGTCCTCTAGGCGTTGGCTACTTAACTGTTAATTTTAAACTAACTAAATATTAATAAGATATGAAGAAAAAAATATTATACCTATTTCTATTTGTCGTTATTGGATTCGTTTTAATAAACATACCATTTACCAATATTATTGGTTCAGGACAAAAATTTTCTGTATTTGATTTTTTTGCTCCTACTATTGGGATGTTTCTTGCTTCTGCTTGGGGTGCTATCTCTGTCATTGTTGTTAAATTAATCAGTGCCTTAGTTAATGGCCAAAGTTTAGACACTGCTACAATCATCAGATTTTTCCCATTAGCACTAGCCGCACTTTATTTTGGAGCTAGAAAATATAAATTTATAGTTGCAACTATTCCACTAATTTGTATGGCACTATTTATTATGCATCCGGAAGGTCGTGGCGCTTGGTATTACTCTTTATACTGGTTAATCCCTATAGTTGCAGTTTTTAATAAGAAAAGTTTGATAATGAACAGTCTTGGTGCTACCTTCACTGCCCATGCTATAGGTAGTGTAGCTTTTCTTTTCGCTTTTAACTTACCTAGTGCAGTTTGGATCGGATTAATCCCTATTGTATTTTTAGAGAGAATGCTATTTACTGGCGGGATTGCTGTAAGTTATGTTGTGATGAATACCGCAGTTGATAAATTAGCTAAATTTTTAGAAAACAATTCTTTAGGTAGAATGGTTAACAAAGATTATGTCTTTTCAAAAAGACTTTCGAAGAACCTATAAATCATCAATTAAAAAAAACCGTTAATAATATAACGGTTTTTTGATATTCAAATTTTCGCTTTATTCTATCTATTATTATATAATTAACTTATAAATAGTAAGCATAATCTATGTTCTGCGAAGTAATTTTATCACAACGTTTCCCAAAACATTTAGGTATTTTTGACTACAAAGTACCTGATGATGTTGTTAGTGAAATAAAAATTGGACAACTTGTTTCAATCCCTTTTCGTAGTTCAGAAAAAGAAGGAATCATTATTAAAATAAAGAAAACCAGCACCATTAATAAAAAAATAAAATCAATAGTCAAAATTATTCAAGATAAACCTATTATCACTTCAGAACAAATTCAGCTTGCTGAATGGATGGCTAATTATTATTCTGTATCACTGGGAACAATTATAAAAACCATGTTACCCCCCGTCCTTAAAAATAAAATGCAACTAAAAATAAACGAAGTCGAATCATCGGGAACACCTAATAAAATTAATCTTAACTATACAAAACAAATATTAGAAAAAAAAGTTGGCAAATATTATTTTACTCCCGAAAATATCCAAGAAAAAAATGCCCTAATATATGCATTAACAAAAAAAGTTAAGGGGCAGATACTAATAATAGTTCCTACTATAAAAGATATTGATAATCTAGTTAATGCATTTCCTAAATCAGTTCAAGAAAAAATTGCAATAATTAAAAGTGGCCTTAATAAAACTCAATATCATAGCGCCTGGCAATCTATTTTAAATAATAAAAAGAAAATAATCATAGGCACAAAACTTGCATTATTTAGTCCTCTTATTAAACCAGAATTATTAATATTAGATCAAGAGGATAGCCAAAATCACAAACAGGCAGAACAAAATCCTAGATATGACAGTCGACAAGTAATACATAAAATGTCAGAAATATACAAAACAAAACTATTACTATTAAATCCAGCGACTACTATAAATTCATATTTCAATATTTCAAATAATACAATTTCTAATATTAAAGAGGTTGGTAAAAATATCCATCAATCTATGGATATTGTAGATATGAAGAATGAACAAAAAATTCAAAATTATTCTTTATTCTCAGAAAGATTACAAGAATCAATAAATAAAACTTTATCCGATAAAAAACAAATACTATTATTTATTAATAAAAGAGGAGGATCATCATCGGTTATATGCAAAGATTGTGGAGAAAATCTAAATTGTAGTAATTGCGACCAACCTCTCACTTATCATACTAAAGATCAATTTCTTTATTGTCATCAATGCAACCAAAAGCATGCACTACCAAACTTATGTCCAAAATGTCATGGACCAAACTTTAAATTCATTGGTACTGGAACACAAAAAGTTGAAATTGAAACAAGAAAATTATTTTCAAAGGCAAAAATCGCCAGACTGGACACTGATGATAATAATATTCAAAACCTAAACAGTCAAGATATTATTATTGGAACAGAGCTAGCACTTTCCCATATGAACTGGGACAAGATTGGCTTAGTAGGTGTAATTTCTGCAGATACTTTTTTATATTTACCTGACTACTCATCTACGGAAAGAACTTGGCATTTATTGAATAAATTATTATTTTTATGTAATACAGAAATAATCATCCAAACATATTCTACTAGAAATCCAGCCATTAAATATTTAAATCAGACAAATCAAGAATTATTTTATGAGAGCGAATTATCAGACCGTGAATCATTAAACTATCCCCCATATTCTAAGATTATACAGTTAATATACTCAAATAAAGATAAATCAATCTGCCTTAATGAAACAAAAGGATTATACTCTAAATTGAAGTCAAATAGCCTAAAAATAGCTATAATAACGCCTCTAAGGCCTTTTTTAAACAATAAGTGGCAAATGTACATTATTATTAAATTCAACTTAGAAACAGAAGAAAATAACATATTAAAATTAATGACTCAAATTCCTGAAAATTGGACAATTAATAGAGATCCAATCAATTTACTTTAATTCCATTAACTTAATACCAAATTATATAAAATAATCAAAAATATAAGAGAGTATTTAAAGCACTCTCTTTTTTATTCAAATTTAATTTGTTGCGTCAATCTTCTTAGCTAAATCAATATCTCTATCTGTAACCTTCCTAACATCATGACTGGTTAAGGTAATTATCACATTCTTATAATCAAAAATTAATATATCAGGATGATGCCCTGCTTCTTCTGCTAAGTCTCCTACTTTATTTACAAAAGATATTGCTTCTTTAAAATTATTAAACCCAAATTCTTTACCAATTTTTCCTTTTTTTTCTTTCCAGTTATCTTTCATATTTTATTCCTTATCACAATTAGTTTCTAAATAGTTATTATATTCGTCAATCTTATTATCATGCTCTTCTATACTTCCTTCAGAAGCAATAATTCTAGCATCTAGAGCATCAGATTTCTCATTATAAGTATCTACTTTTATATTATAGGCATCTATGGATTCCTGTGAATATTCATCTACATACATATTCTCTAGTTCATACCATAATGCATCCAACTCAACAATATCATTAGTGTAATCAAAGTTTGTAAATAAAGTATCAGCATAAGTAGCATCTTCATCTGAACAATAATAATCACCCACGCTAGTTAAATTACTATCAGAATTTGTATCTTCTGATTTATCACCAAAATTAGTAAAAACTGCAATTCCAATAATTATAATAATTGGTATTACAACACTGATAATACTTCTAAATCCAGTTTTTTTAATTTGTTCTCTTTGCGACATACTTGGATCGATAGGTTTAGTTGAGATCTTGACGTCGTTTTTTGTACCACATTTAAGACAAACTACAGCATCTTCACTAATTTGTTTTCCACATTGTTTACAATACATATTATTAATTATAATAATTAGATATTTTAATTATAGCATGAAACTCTAACTATTTTCTATTTATTTACGATAATTGTTGTGGCTGTGAAATAACTTGTTATTTCCATAAATACATATATTGTTAATCTAAAAATTCCATTATTGATTGTGCCGTTTGCATACCTTCATTATATAATTTTTTTAATTTGTTTTCATCCAATATCCATGATTGTACTAGATTATCTTTAGAAGGGTGGACTATCATTATTCTCTCTTCTTTCATTGCTAAGGCTAAACTTTTTCTAACGCTATTCTCCCTCTGCATGAAACATTCGGAGAAGGTTCCTGGATACATCGGATTCGAAACAACCCCCTCTATAAAATTTTTAAGTTGGTGACCAAAATGTCTATGAATAGTAAGATTAAAAACTGCAATAATTTTCGAATTAGGGTTTTGTTCTAAAATATAATCCAGACCTAATGGTTCTTTGATTGCAGCATCAACATAGTGACCATTATCAGGCGAGGGATAATAATATGGTATTGCACTAATTCCTGATTTCAATAAACTGAATATATTATCTTCATCCCTTGCATCATGATATTCAATCTTCATATTTTGAGTATTGAGTAATTTTACAAATAATGTGATTGGTTGATTCTTAAGAAATGCAATATTTAACTTTTTTTTATTTTTAACAACATCAATTACTTTACCAGGATCCATAGCATTAAGCATAGAATCATGTTTAATTGGCGCAACATATCCATGCCAAAGCCTTTGTATAGCTCCAATAGGAATATTTCTTCTTCTTATAAAACCATGAGCTAGCTCTTCCCAAAAAATTGATGCACCATATTTAGTTTGATGAGTCAAAAAAAATGCACCATTTAAAGTTCCTGCGGAACAGCTATAAACTGATTTTAATTTATTATATATATTAGCCTGTTCTAGACCTGTCACTACGCCTCCTCCAAAAACGCCTGACATACCTCCCCCTCCGAGATACAAGACTGCTTTTTCACTCATAAATTATTTTTTGTTTTTAATATAATATTTATTTTTAAGATAACATTCTACACTCATCCTACTAGCATCAAAATGAGGTAATGGTAATTCTTTTGGATCTATCCATAACCACTTTTCACATTTCTCTGGCTCCATTATTTTTAACTCACCCGAGAATTCTTTTACCATTAAAGCAATAGAAATATAATGTTTACCTTCTTTATGATAGGTCTCTAAATTATTAGTAACAGCTATAACATCTGGGTTTTTTATATCAAGACCAGTCTCCTCTTTTATTTCTCTAACTGCTGCTTGTTCGAAAGTCTCCCCAAGATCAAGATGTCCACCAGGTATAGAATAAAATTGTGCAAGACTCCCTTTGCGTTTACCTACTAGAATATCTCCATCTTTATTCACGATAATAACTCCAATACCTACTTTTGGAATATTTTTTATTTTCATTAATCTAGTACTTTATCATTTTTTAGTATTTCTCTTTTATTTTTTCCTGATAATAAATGTTTTATTACCAAAAATTCCACATCTTTTCCAGAATTATTTGTAAATGTATGCGGTGATTTTTCCGTCTCTATAAGATCGCCAGTTTTTACAATTACAGAATTCAATTTATCATTATCTTTCCATTCAGCTAATAACTCTCCATTAATAATGTAAATAGTTTCTGAAATTTTTTCATGATGGTGCCAATCTTGAACTGCACCTGAAATTTGTTTATTATAATGAACCTCATATTCATCTCTTAAATAATAATCAACCGATATTCCGACTTCTTTATCAACATGAATTGAATCTTTATTTGTAAAAATTTTCATAATTCTTAATAATTTTCTACAAAAATTTCAAAATGTGCTTGTGGATGTTGGCAAGCTGGACACATGTCCGGAGCTTCATTACTTTCATGTAAATAGCCACAATTATCACATTTCCATATTACTTTTCCATCTCTTTTAAATACCATCCCATTTTCTAAATTATCATACAATTTTCTATATCTTTTTTCATGAGCTTCTTCTACTATAGCAATAGATTTATAAGCTCCAGCAATTTCATGAAATCCTTCCTCGTCAGCTACTTTAGCAAACTCTGGGTAAAGCTCTGTCCATTCTTCTTTTTCTCCATCAGCAGCAGCTTTAAGATTTTCTAGAGTTGTTCCTATCTTACCAGCTGGATATGTAGCTGTGATTTCTACTGGCCTGCCTTCAAGAAATTTAAAAAATCTTTTTGCATGCTCTTTTTCATTAAGAGCTGTTTCTGCAAAAAGATTAGATATCTGCACCAATCCCTCTTTCTTTGCTGCTTTGGAAAAATAATCATACCTCATTCTTGCTTGAGATTCACCAGCAAAAGATTTTAGTAAATTTTGTTCAGTTTTTGAACCTTCTAATTTTTTCATATTATTATTTTTAGTTAGTATAAATAAACTTAATTAATCTAAATATATATCAAAGAATACTTCCAAGGCTATTAAATCTTGCTTCTCTGACTCATATACATGGGTTTGGATTCCAACCGACCTAGCACTTTCTGCGGCTTTTTCATCATGTTCAAAATATACTACATCTTCTGCCTTCAAATTTAATTTATCTAGGAGTGTTTTATAATATTTTGGGTCTGTTTTTTCGGGATCATGCTTCATAGTAAAAACTTCGTAAGGCATTTTATCCAAACCAAATTTTTCCATTTCCTCATCGTTAGCCCCTGTTAGAATAATTTTCTTGTTTGGATATTTATCAAGCATCTTATATAAACTTTTAAAAATACCTTCCTCTTTAATAACGAAGCAATTAATTGCATCTACTAATATTGTTTTCATATTTATATTTATAATTTTTAGGTTTATTTTTTTGGCGGTGTAGTATAATAACTTTTGTTTTTATTATATTTATGTTCTAATCGTTCTATTTGTGTAGTGCTCGATGGTTTAATATGATATATAGCTTCAAATATTTCTACCATATTTCTCATACTAGCAGCCCATAATTTTGGATCTTTTTTAAATATTTCCTTGGCGTGTTTTATTATATGCTTTTTTACTCCCAACTCTGTCGAACTTTTATTTTTAGAAATCTTCTTAATCCATTTAGCTAAAAAAACATCCTTCTGATTTTTTGTTTGCATATATTTTACTTTTTATTAACCCATTCTCTAGTAATCCATTTCTTGACTACTGCTTCTTCAAGATCAATATTTAAATTATTAGCAATAACTAAAATAATACCCAATACATCAGATAACTCTTTCGACATTTCTTTTTTAGATTTTTGGGTTGATAAGTATTTTTCCGGTCGACAACGCTTCTTATGTATTACATATGATTGGACAAACTCACCAAGCTCTTCTGTAAGCTTTAACATTAAATAATCATCATCTACCTTAATATTGTCTCTTTTTGCATTATTAAGAAATATCTTTGAAATCTTTTTTTGTATTGTTTTTATCTCCATAATATTATTTTACTAGTTCGTTTATTATATCAAAAAATAGCTATATTATCGAATCATCACATATATAAGTACAATTTAACTATATTAATGATTATACCCTTGACAAATAATAAATAATACTATATTATAACAAGTTATTTTCATAACATATTGCTCTTTCATCTATCTGGTGTAATATATCCAGATAAATTAATATATATTGCCCCAAAACGCCAACGGAGGACAAATGTTCCGTAACTTTCAATTCTTCTGAATAAACTGATACTCAACAACCAACGTTTAGCGTATTACAGCCGTAAGGCCACGAAAGCTCATTTCAGGGGCATGAAACTCGCGTAATCGTGAAGAACCGGTATTTACCCTAATAGTATGATACCACCTCAATAACGCACAAGAGACACACCCTGCACCACTATAGTGGTAACCGAGCATAATCCGTCATATTAATCATAGCAATTTGCTTAGATATGATGGATTTTTTTATTCAAATAATTAATTTCTTCTCTCCGATCTATCAATTGATGAGCTTGTTCCATTTCTTCCGGAGTGTAAATATAAACGATTTTAAATTTACCAGAAGTATTCTGCTTATCATTATCATGGACTGTTTCAATGATATTAATTAGCCCCCAATATAACCATTTACCATCAATATTATGTACTAGGAAATTACGCACTGGTGGTTGTTGGTATAGTCTTACTTTTTGCTTATCTTTGAACTCAAAAACATTATCCTCAAAATCCTCAGCCGTAAATGGCTTGGCTTTATGCTTTTCATAATCTAACTCAGCAGGAAAACCCTGTTCTGAAGTAATTTGTAATGTGTCGTTAATTTCGAAAATACTACCCATATTATTTATATTTATTATTAAATTTCTCTTACTACTCTTACAAAAATATTATAATTTTACTTTTCATATTTATTTTGTATATATTGAACCAAATTTACCCTCTGATAATAATTTAATAATTTCATCAGGAACAAAAATTCTACCATTTACACAAGCGTATATCCCTTTTGAAAGATCTTGTGATTTTGCAAAAGCATAGCCAATATTAAATCCAGCATCAGTTGGCGTAAAACCAACTAATGGAATCATAGAACATACAAAAATAATTACTTTATTATTATTCTTTAAATTAGCCTTCAAGTATCTTGCTGTATCAGGTAATGTATAAGTTCCATGGGTAATTATTATTCTTTTTGATTTACTTTTCTTAACCTCATTAAGAATGTCTTTTCTGTCATCATCATTAATACTTCTACTATCTTTCATACATACTTCTGTAAACTCATACTCATCATATAATTTTAAAATTTCAATAAACTTAGGTAGAACTGATTTTTCATTTGGAAGTGCTGTATCTTTAGTGCCGTCGTAGTATGAATCAATAGTTCCTCCTGTGATTATAAAGTGTACTTTTTCTTTTTTTGTCATATAATATATTTAGTTTATTCTTACTTATTATTATATCAAATCAAAGCTTTGCTGTCTTGATCAGTGATAACTTTTCTATACGTGATAATTTTTTCATTTTTACTTCAGCTCGTGTCGCTGTTGAACGATTACGAAATTTCTTTTGATAAACTAGTTTTACTGGTCTCCTAGCTTTTGTATACCTAGCACCAAGATCAGACATATTATGTTCTGTAATTCTTTTTTTTACATCTTTTGCTATGCCGATGTAAAGTGTTTTATCTGCACATCGGACAATATATAAACAATACATAAATTTAACATTATCCCGCTTCACTTTCTACCAGACAACCTGGTTTAATATAAGCAGATTCATCGTAAATACTACTATCCCCTTTGTATGTTTCCCAGTCACTCATTAGAGTGTTTAAACTTGTACTAAAAGTTGCCTTCAAAGAAGTACTAAAAAAATTATATGGACAATATGCCATTGAACCACCACCGTCTACAGATCTAAAGATCATAAGCTCAACCATATATGAATTACCCCAAGGACTTGCATGCCCCAAATATTGACCAGCTGTAATACTAGCTCCTTCAACTATTGCAGAACTTAGATTTTGAATATGATCAAAACTTACTACCCAAACATTATCAGTTGAGGATTGAGTATGAATCTCATAATCAGAAGTTGATTCTTGATAAATAACTCCTGTAACCACAGCGTTCATAGGAGCAACTATATCAGCGTTTGAAGAAACGAAATAATCAAAAGATGGTAATGTTTTAGGTCCATCTGGTCCTGAAACTGTTCTTCCAAATCCTCCGAAAACCTTATCAGTATAAGGTTCAAAATAATAATCACCCGCCATCCCGGTCTCAGAATTATATGTTCCAAAATTTACCATAAAATTGGTTAGTATAGGTTGTGTCTCATCTGGAACAGACTCAGGTTCTGATTCGGGATCTTCTGATTCTTCAGGTGTGTTATCTGGAGTGTTATCTTCTGTAATAAGATCCATAGATGAAGAATCGGTAGTAATTTGTCCTAAATCATTATCAGTAATTCCAAGTCCTAACTCACGCATAATATCAAAAGCATCAGCAGGTCGTCCTAAATAATAACGTTGAAGATTACTAGGATTTACATACCACGCCTCACCATTTTGTTCTACTTGAAGTAATATATATCCAGAGAGTCGTTCTTGTAAAACTCCATCTCCAGAATCATTAGAACCAGCTACTGAAATCCTGCTTAAGTCAGCATCAGTAATTCCTAATCCTCTATATCTCATAATATCAAATGCATGAGTTGGTCGTCCTAAATAAAACTTTGTTTGCGTAGAAGGGTACACATACCACGATTCACCATTTTGTTCTACTTGTAAAAGAATCCTACCATTTAAGCGCTCTGCCATAGTAGCGCTACTTGCTACATAAGAAGTAAACAAAATTCCTCCAAAAATTATTAAGACAGTTAATGTGTAGATGTATTTTTTATATTGCATATTGTTGTATTGCTTTCATTTGAATTATATCAAAAAAATCTACTATTTACATGAGGTCCTACCACCTTCTAAATCATAATCCATTTTCAACCAACTAAATTTCATATTATTAGCTTGATCACAAAAATCAGTTGTCTCAATTTCATACTCTACTCCTAATACCGCTTTACCTTGATTAATAAATGGCAACAACAATTCACATTCATCATATTCAAAACACTGCTCATTAACTGCAAAATCAAATTGACCAACCAGATCATTAATCTGATCTAAATCATTCTTAAGTCCAATACTTAATCCTCTATCATGAGCTTGTTCAGCTAACCACTTATTGTAAATCAATTGATCATTTGATGTTAGCTTAAAACCACTTATATTTTGATAACCATCTACATTATCTGGTTCGACCGCATCACATCCTTTCTCAACAGCCAGATCCAACCTAGCTTCAATAATACTAGAAAATTCCGTGTAGCTAGACACATCTAACCATTTTTCGTTTTCCCATCCATCCAAAGTTTTTCCTAATACATTTTCAGGGAATTCATCAGCATCGGTTCGAAAGTCTTCCCAACTACCAGCACTAAAATAACAAATCACTTTGATACCCTTACTATGCAATATATCAATAATGCTTTGAGGAGAATTTACTAAATCTATATCAAAAATATCTACATCATATTCTGTATTAATAGTTCCTGATAATTGCCATTGCCAAGTATCCTCTTGAGTAGGTACCCACCAATCTCCCTTCACAATATCCGTGTCCAGAATATTACTAACAGTATTATCTTCTTCATTTTCTGAAAAATAATAACTCTCTACAAAATATCCAACTACTAATAAAATTAATATACTTAATGTAATTAATACTATTTTTCTTTTCATAAGTCTTTTTGGTACTTATTGTTTTCATCTACCAAAATAATTTTTGGTTTTATTTGATCATCTGTTAATTCAAAACCCATAATAATGATTTCCTCACCTACTTTTATTTTATGAGCTGCAGCACCATTCATGCAAATAATTCCACTATTTTTTTCTCCTTTAATAACATATGTTTCTAGACGTTCTCCAGAAGTCTTACTAACTACCGCTACTTTTTCTCCAGGCCATAAACCAACTCGCTCCATTAAATCTTCATCAATAGTAATACTACCAATATAATTTATATTAGCTTCAGTTACTACTGCTTTATGAATTTTTGATCTTAATAATGATCTCATATCTATTGAATTTATAAAATAATTATACCAAAAAACACCCCAAATATCGAGGTGTTTTTTATCTATTGATTTATTATTAAATATGTACTGGTTCTTCCGTAACCATCTTACGTAAGAATTTGAAAGTAAATACTATTACTAACCATGCACCCAATACATATACTACAACTGGTAATTTAGCACCAGTTACTGGTAACTGACTATCTTCAGCTCCCAATACGATCGGTTCCACATCATCGATCTCTTCGCCTAATACGACAGGTATTTTTACTTCTACAGAAACAGTATCAAGTACATTATCAATATTATCTGCTTTGGCTACCGCATAATTATTATAAATACCTGGGAAAATGTCACCACCTATTCGTACATCATAAGAAATAATTACAGAATCATTTATATTAAGGTCACCTAAATTCCATGTATAATTATCATATTTCGGGTCAACAAAAGTCAAGCCGATTGGTAATGTATCAGCCATTCTTACATTTTCTGCAATAGCTGTTCCATTATTTGTAATAACTACTGTATAAGTTATAACTTCTCCTGGATTTACAATTTCTATATTTACTGATTTATCGATAGTCAGAGAAGGTTGACCTACTTCTTTTTTAATTTCAATTAATGTAGTAGCAGCTGATTGTACTGGCTCAGTTTGATCAGTGGTGACAACAGCAATATTAATTATATCCGTATCTGCAGGAGTATCATTATTTATAGATACTTCATAAGTTATTATACCGGATGCACCGATAAATAAATCCCCAATATTCCAGGTCAAGATATCACCATTATCACTATTAGCTTCATGTTGTGTAACTGTTACATATTGTTGAGGATAATTGTCAGTAATAATTACATTGGTTAAATCTATTGTCCCTGTATTTTCATAATTTAATTGGTAAACAATACTTCCATTAGTAGTTAAAACCGAAGATTCAATTGTTTTGACCAAAGTTATTTCAGGTATATATTCCAATAAATTACATTGAGCATTACATGATTGGTTATCACCAACACCGTCTGTACCATCACATATTTCAGAGTCTTGGTTAACTATTCCATCACCACAATATGGTAAGTTTTCAATAGTACATTCTAAAGTACATAATTGGTTATCACTAACACCGTCTGTACCATCACATATTTCAGAGTCTTGGTTAACTATTCCATCACCACATTTAGGTAATACTTTTGTTTTAGCAGTGACCGGACCAGCAGAATAATCATCAGACACAACTGAAGCAGTGTTTGTCCACTCACCGACTGTAATGCCTATAACGTCTACAATAATAGTTTTAACTTCATTTTTTTCTACTGTACCCAAGTCCCATACTAGTTGTTGACCAACTATACTTGTAGGTGTAGGATTTGCGCTAACATAAAAAACACCATCTGGCAGTATATCTGTCAAAACGACATTTGTTTCAGCATACCACTGTAAATTAGTTACTGTTACCGTATATTGGGTAGCATCATTCAAATAAATGATTGATAAGTGCCCATCACTTGTTTGTTTGGCAATTCTAAGTTCATGATGACATGCTGCTGCTTCTTGTGGAATCAACACGCCAACCATAGACGTATTCATCACCAATGTCACCATCATTACGAAATACAGTGTTTTAAATGTTGTTTTTTTGACCTCTTTTTGAGGTAACAGATTAATTTTCATAGTAATTTCAATTACTTATTAAATAAATATAACCTAATATATTAACACCCTTATTATAATTTGTCAAGAGATATCATGTGAGAATTAAATACTAGTTAAATAAAAATATGAAATCAATACAAATAAACCAAAATAAACGTTTTGACAATACCCCTAAAACTGCTATAATTGGCCATATAATAACTATATGGCTATACTAAAAATAATAACAAATCCACATCAGACACTCCGTACAAAAGCAGAAGTAATAGACCTTAAAGATTTAAAAAATCTCCAAGATTTTATCCATGATATGAAAAAAACAATGATCAAGAAAGATGGCTTAGGTTTAGCAGCAAATCAAGTGAATGTGCCAAAAAGATTATTCATTATTAATACTAAAGATGGTCCTTTAGCTATTATTAATCCAACTCTACATAACAAATCTTTTGCAAAACAATGGTCAGAAGAAGGTTGTTTATCAATACCTAATACATATGGACAAGTTAAGAGACATCATCATTTAATAGTAAAAGGTTTTGATCAAAAAGGTAAAAAATTGCAAATGAAAGTAGAGGGACTTTTTGCAAGAATTGTTCAACATGAAGTAGACCACTTAGATGGTATTCTTTTTATCGATAAGGCAAAAAAAATAGTTACTCATGAATCAAAAAACATCTATGAAGACTTATAATACATTATTTTTTGGTACTCCTGATTTTGCAGTACCAGTTTTAGATACATTAATTAAACTACCGTATATTAATTTAAAAGCTGTCATTACTCAACCTGATAAGCCAATAGGTAAAAAACAAATAATCACTCAACCTCCAATTAAAACATTTGCATTAAAAAACAATCTTATAGTATTGCAACCCACTACAATAAAAAGTAGTAAATTTATTAAATCCATAATAAAACTCAAACCTGATGTTGTTATTATTATCGCTTATGGCAAAATTATAACAAAAAATTTATTAGAAATTCCCAAGCATGGTTGGCTAAATATCCATGGCTCACTATTACCTAAATACCGTGGTGCCTCACCAATCCAAGCAGTAATTCTATCTGGTGAAGAAAAAACTGGTGTAACTTTAATGAAGATTGATGAAGGTTTAGACACTGGTCCATTAATAGCAAATGAAAATATCACAATTAATCATACTGATAATTTTGAAATATTACATGACAAACTTGCAAAGTTAGGCGCAATAATAATTGAAAAGAATTTAAAAAAATACTTAGAAAATAAAATTTTTGCTATACCGCAGGAAAAAACCACTACAGAAATTACTAAAACCATTAGTAAAGAAGCAGGCAAAATTAATTGGGAAAACCCAGCTGATTTAATTGAAAAACAAATAAGAGCTTACACACCTTGGCCAGGTACATACACTTTTTGGAATAATAAAAGATTAAAAATAATTGATGGAGAAATAATAGTGCTACCTAATAATATACAATCGGGCTCAGTATTCCCCCATGAAAATAAAATATACGTTGGGACAGGAAATAATGCAATTAAATTGAATACTTTACAACTAGCTGGAAAAAAACCTACAGATATCCAATCTTTTATAAAAGGCTATCCTGATTTTGTTAATGCTAAATTAAACTAAATATCATTTAATCATAATTCCCGCCTTTAACAGAAAAAAAGTAGTTTTTTATTTTCTTACTTTTTTAGTAACATGAAAACTAAGATATTTCCCAAGCATTAACCTTGTTTGTGCATCAATGGCAGGAAATGATCCAAAAAGTATAAGAGTGATTGGTACTAGTACCCATTGTAATATCATCCAAATAAAACGCCATGGCTTATGATGTTTTGGCCTTCCTGGTAATAAAGTGGAGCTTAATATTGCCTGTACCACTAAGCCAACCATACCTGCGGTCATTAAAAATTGTAATATCTCTGGGGCATTCTGAGCAGCTACAGAAGTTAAACCTCTTGTATTTGCAATCCAAATAGGTAAATAACCCAATACAAATATTAATAATGGTGCTGTTGACCAAGAATATATTCCTTCTGATTGATTAAAAATATACCTAAACTTCTTAATAAACGGCATTTTTTTGTTATGTCCAAAATTCCAAACCATATAAGGAAAATTCTCAACACCATAAGCCCAACGTCGTTGTTGAAAATATTGAGCTTTTACAGTTTCCCAAAAAGTAGATCCCAATACAACATCCATAGACACAGGTAATGGTAATGCAACTACCTCGTAATCACCATCATATTCCATTACACATTGCATAGATATTCGTGAGTCTTCTGTAACTATATCACTCTGCCAAAAACCAACATCAACTAAGGCCCGAAAACTCATACTATGTGATGAAAAAGTAAACATTCTTTCTGGGCGTGATTGCTCAGTCATTAACCAAAAAGTAGTACTATAGGATATAACTCTAGTAAGAGCTGGTGAATCCCAAACATTATTATTAAAAAATGCTAAAGGTTGAAAACTTACCCTTGTTGGATTTGGATGAGTAATATATCTATAAGTTAGATATGTAAAATATTGATGATGTACATATGTATCCGAATCAAATGAAGATACTATAATATTTTCATATGGTATCTCCCATCTATCAACCATCTCTCGTAATTTTTTACCTGCGTAGGCAATATTTGAACCTTTACCAGCTACTTCACCAGGTTGATTAGCGGGATGTATAGTAATAACAAATTTGAAAAATTTGTTATTAAACTCTTCCTGCAGTCTTTTTGATATTTTCAAAAAGTTTTCCTTATCTTTTTCCTCCCCCGCTAAAACTACTATTAATTTATCTAAAGGATATTTATTATTTTCTAATGAACGTAAAGCTCCAACCAACACTTCGTACGGCTCTTGAAAAGTAGGTAAAAATACTAAGTGATAATATTTATTCCAATTTTCTTTTTCTTGAACTTTTTGCAACCAATCTACTTTTATTGTCTTTCGATATCTTACATATGAAATAATCATAAATAAGAGCATATAACCAATTCTTATTACCCAATATGTATCAAATACTATAATAAAATATATCGCCCACATTGGCTGAATAAATGAAAGACCAATAGTAATAGCAAAAGTACCCCACATAGCAACTCCCGGAATAATTTCCAGAAATCTGTATTTTCTATAATCTGTTAATTCAAATGGTTTCATTATTTGTATAAATAAAAAGGCGGAATAAATTTCCCGCCCTTTTTAGTAAATTTTATTCAACAATTATTGTGCCCTTACTAATTGGGTTCATATGATCATGGTAAAACCACTCTCCCAACTCATCAAATGTATAAGTATAATCATCTCCTAGAATAAGTTCATCTGATTCTAAACCTGGTAATGCAGAATGACTAGGGTGAGGATCTGATGCAACCAATCTTGTTAGATCATCTTTATTTACCCAAGTGATTGATTCGCCTGCAGAAATTGTTATTACAGATGGATTAAAATTACCGTCAATAATCCATACAGTATTTGTTGCTGGTTTCTCAACTACATTATTAACTGCGGCATCAGAATTAGTAACAACGCTAGTATTAGTTGTTACAACTTCTGTATCATCTTGTATGAAATACCAAGCTAGCAAACCGCCAACTAGTACCAATACCACGATAACAACCATCAATATATTTTTTTGTGACATAGTATTTTCCTCTCCTAATATTATTTAATTAAATTTTTTATATTACTACTAATCTTTTTGGAAATTTTTGTCTTTTGCAACAAACCATTCTTTGCACCAATTTCTCTGACTACTGCAGCAGAATTCTTCACACCTAGATCTAAAGCACTATAAATATTTCCTTTACTTTTGATATACCCTGCCAAAAAACCTGAACCAAAAGCATCTCCAGCACCAGTCATATCAACAGATTTCACTGGCTTTATTATAACATGCTTCATTACATTGTCCACGATAGTATAAAGACCATGTTCACCCTCTGTAATTAATATAATACTGTTAGGACAATTTTTTTTCATCTCTTCTAGCATCCCTTTTATATTACTAAAAGCTCGACCAGAAATTAAGCTCGCCTCTTCTCTATTAAATAAAATAATTTCTGAGTTTTTAAGTACTTTTAGTAATCTTTTTTTATATTTTACTATCTCATTCTTACCCGGATTGATCATGATCTTCTTGCTAAATTTTTCTGCTAATTTGCTTATCCTTTCTAGTGTAGCGATATTACCACCAAGTGATGTTAAGTATAACCATTTTGTATTTTTTATATAATTTTCTTTTATTTCTGAAGCTTTAAAATCATTTGTAGCTCCTCGATAAACTAATACAGTTTTTTCACCAGACCTTCCTAAAAAAAATACGCCACGTCCTGTTCGATTATTTTTATCTACAATAAATATGTCTTTTATTCCATAATTTTTAATTCTCTTTCTCACATCAACGCCTGTCCCATCATCTCCAATTCTAGCGATACATGCTGTTTTAAATCCTTGATTTTTGAATGTAAATGCTGCATTGGAAGCTCCTCCGCCAACACCTATAAAAATATCATCCAACTCAATTTTTGTTCCAAATTCAAAATATTCAGATTTACCTGAAGTTTTTCTTGGATCAGCATGGACACTAAATTTATTACTAAAAACATATATATCCTGTATAGCTGATCCTATTGTAGTTATGTCGTACATAATTATTTTATCTTTAATACTTCTTTTATAATAGCACGTTTTGAGATCTCTTCGTAATCTAATAATTGATCCATTTTACCAGTCTTAGGCATTTTTCTTACGGCTAATGAGATTACTGGCTTATTCGTACTTATTACACTTTTGACTGCTTCACCTATACCGCCTTCTGGATAATGATCTTCAACAATTATCAAAGCAGAAGTTTCTTTTAGTGATTTTTCTATAGTTTTTTTATCAATTGGTTTAATACTATATAGATCAATAATTCTAATATTAATATTTCTTTTTGACAAATCTTCATAAGCTGCTAAAGCCTCGTGTACAGTAATACCTGCAGTAATGATTGTAACTCTATCATTCTTACTCTTTTTTAATACTTTACTTCCACCAATTTTAAATCTATCATTCTTTTTATATAGATTAGGTGTTTTACTTCTAGTAGTTCTGAGATATACTATTCCTTTTTTTCTAGCAGCTAGTTCTACTAATTTGTCAGTTGATATTGCATCACTAGGATATAAAACTGTACTTCCAAACAATGCTCTGAACATGCTAATATCTTCTAGTGCCATCTGTGACGCACCATCTTCCCCTATAGAAACGCCTGCATGTGAACCAACAAATTTTATATTTGATTCTGAATATTGACTCATTCTAATTTGGTCATATGCTCTACTAAAAAATGCAGCAAATGTTGAGACAAATGGAATTTTATTTCTTTTTGACAATCCAATAGCTGCTCCAACCATATTTTGCTCTGCAATAAACATTTCAAAAAAATTCTTTGGATATTTATTATTGAATATCTCTGCAAAAGTTGAATTACTTACTTCTGCATCTAACGAAACTATATTTGGAAATTTATTAAAAATCCTGACTAAAGAATGACCATAAGCTTCGCGTGTTGACATTTCATTTTGTACTGAAATTGCTTTTTTAACAGACTTACTTTTGTATTTCTTTAATAACAATTTTTTTGGTACTAACATTTTACCTTCAATTTTTTTATCAATATTCCCTAACTCTAATAATGCTTTTTTTAATTGTTCTGATTTTAATGCTTTACCGTGCCAATTGTTTTTATTTTCTAATAACTTAATACCTTTACCTTTTAATGTTTTAGCTATTATCATAACGGGCTTCTTTTTTTCTTTTCCAGCTTGTTCATAAGCATTATTAATCTCCTCCCACGAATGCCCATCAATCGTTATAACCCTCCATCCAAATGATTTTACTCTTTCTGCATAAATTGAGATCTTATGACCCAACATTGTCTCTCCTCTTTGACCCAATCTATTAACATCTATAATACCTATTAAATTATTTAGTTTATAATAGGCTGCTAACTGCATTGCTTCCCAGTTAGAACCTTCTGCCATTTCACTATCACCTAATAACACATAAGTTTTATATGGTAGTTTATCGATATACTTAGCATTCAAAGCCATTCCTAAGCCTATGGACAAACCTTGGCCCAAAGAACCAGTAGCTGCCTCTGTATAAGGAAACTGCATGGTTGGATGTCCTTCTAATTTACTACTAAACTTTCTTAGAGTTAATAGCTCTTTATATGTAACTTTACCAGCTGCCGCCCAAAGAGAATAAAATAGTGGAGCAGCATGACCTTTAGAAAAAATTAACCTGTCATTATTATGATAATTTGGTTTATTTTTTTCAAACCTAAAAAAACCACCGAACATTAGACCAACCATCAAATCCGTAGCCGATAATGAAGATGTTGGATGACCACTACCTGCCTTAGTAGTTGATTGAAGGATGAAATACCTTACCAACTTGGCTAGTTTATTTAATTCGCCAATCTTATCTTGGTTTAATTTTTTCATAATTATGTTATTTAGGAATTTTATCCCAATCTTCTAGAAACTTCTTAATCCCCTTATCTGTTAATTCATGCCTATACATCTGTACTAATAATTTGAAAGGTATTGTAATAGCGTCTGTACCTGTTAAAGCACATTCTTCAATATGCTTTACACTACGTATTGATGCAGCTAAAACTGATGTTTCAATATTATATTTCTTAAATATTTCTACTGTTTGTTTAACTACTTCGATACCACTTTTTTTTGAATCATCTAATCTACCAAGAAAAATACTTACAAATGTAGCTCCTGCTCTTGCAGCCAACATGGCTTGAGCTGCACTAAAAACCAAAGTGACATTAGTTTTGATCCCTTTAGTTGTTAAAGCACGTACAGCAATCATCCCCTCATCAGTCATTGGAATTTTTACTACCACATTTTTTGCCAATTTTGCGATTTCTTTAGCTTCCTCAATTATTTCATCAGCATTTTGAGAAACAGCTTCAATACTTACTGGTCTATCTTTAATAATTCTTAAAATGTCATTAACTACTTCTGATAATTTTCTATCAGTTTTATTTAAAAGGGTAGGATTTGTTGTAAGTCCATCAAGTAAATCCCTTTCTTCTGCCCATTCTATCTCTTTGATAATTGCTGTATCAATAAATATTTTCATAATATTAACTTAATAGTTTTTTAAATTGATTAATGTTGTCTGTAATATTGTTATTATTAAAAATAGCAGAGCCAATACTAATATTATCCACTCCACTACTTAATATATCCATAAAATTACTGATATTGACTCCTCCATCTATAGCTATCAAGTGATCAGGAAATTCATTATAAAATTCATCGATCTTGGGGAATACTTCAGGGTTAAAATCTTGCCCCTGTAAACCTGGCTCTACAGACATAAACAAAATACTATCAACTCTATCAGCATGTTCTCTAATAGCGCTAATAGGCGTATCAATATTTATAGCTAAACCAGCTTCTATATCATTTCCACGAATATCTACTATTAAATCACCTGGTTCCGGTAATGCTTCAATATGAAAATAAACCCGTTTGAATATATCAGGATTAAGATACTTGATCCATTCTTCAGGTTTCCTAACCATTAAATGCACTTCTAAATTTAAATTTGTTTGTAATGAATTTAGTTTCTCAGGTGACACTAATATGTTATCCACAAAATCACCATCAGCCAAATCAATCTGAACCCAATCTACCAAATCAGAAAGTGAATCCAATTTTTTTTGAATCTCAGAAATATCTTTTTCCAAAATTGCTGGAATTATTTGTGCCATTTGTCTATTATTTTAAATCTTCTTATTCTTCTTGCTAATGGTTTAAATTTTGTATTAAACCACGCATTAATTATTTGATTTGCGAAAGAGCCCTTTGTATTCCAAGCAGATAAACATAATACATTAGAATTATCATAAATCATAGAATTCTTAGCTTGTTTCTGATCATAAGCAAGGACTGCTCTTATTTTTTTAAAACGATTAGAACCAATAACCATACCAAATCCAGTCCCACAAATTAATATTCCAAAATTTTTATTTGATCTTTGAATTGGTCTAACTACAGGAGGAATAAAATCGGTAAAATCATTTTTCACTTTTTCTGAGTCTGTACCAACATCAACATAAGCTACTTTTTTTAAATCCAAATATTTTTTTATAGACTCTTTTAATTTATAACCAGCATAATCAGCTCCTATATATATCATAAATTTTTATTTTAAATTAAATGTTTCATCAATTCCATTCCAATTCATACAATACTGACCATATTCCAATAAATACTTATCGCTAAATATATAAACATATTCACCACTACATAGACCTGGACCAGGCTCTACAATTATTTTTTTGTTCCCGTTATCATCAGTTGTTTCAGTTAGGGTGTCACTCCATTCCCCAACGAAATCATAATTTTCATTTAATTGATCAATTAAATCTTGATATTCAACAACTGGTTTTAATTTAATATAAGAACTATTAAATGGCCCGCTTCCACCTTCAAACCCCCCTAAATGTCTTGGGTGAACATAAAAATTCATGATACCACCATCTTCGTCATCATAATAAAAATAAAAATTATCTGGATATCTAAAAGTAAAACCATCTTGTGAATAAATTGACCAATCCACATTTGGCGGTAAAGCGGTATTACCACATCTCACTTTCAGATATTCATTATAAAAAGTTATAAATTTTTCACTTTCTCCGGTTTGAAGTGGTTTATCAACATCAGTATCCCAAATACTACATTGCTCTTTAAACCCTGTATAAAAATATCTATCTCCTGAATATCTAAAAGTTCGCGTATCAAAATATCTATATTTATCATTTTTTTCGTCTACTTCACAATTAATCGTTAGGTACTCTCCGTCTCTAACACCAAATTCACATTTTTTAACACCACTTTCAATAATCACATCGTAAGGCTTATTATAATTTTGATTAATTATTAAATTTGATCCATCTACTAAACTATTTACCTGTAATTGGAAGCAATCAACACATTCTTTTCGCTCTCCATCAATTCCTGCTTGATATGAATCTGTAGGGACTATCACAAAAAATCTTTTTTGAGGGTTACTATTCGTAGCCAAACATAAATCAGAAAAATTTCTATCAGTGAACCCAATTGAATTTAATAAATTATTCAAACTTTCATCATTTATTAACATGGTTGGTGAAAAACATTCTAACAACTTGTCACTATCGATAGTTAGTATTGGTATAACTTGTTCAGCATTCGTATTTGTATTTTGAGTATTTAAATTAATATTAGCATTGGAAACAATACTTTCAGGATCAAAAAAATCAAAAGATAACATCATAATTTCAATATTTGAAAAATCATCAACTTTTTCAGTCCAAAGATTATAAATAAGGTTATTTTTTTGAACCATGAAATATGCTTTTTCTGTTCCATCACCTTCTGTTATGAGTAATCTATGTCCTGCTTCTCCGCCAACACCAGGAGAACTTTCTTTCATTTTCCATCCATCTCCTTCAATAGAATCCTCTATTCGTTTTTTAGTATTATTATAAGTATCATGTGAAATTTCCAAATAAATATTACCTGGATTATCAGTACTTGAACTACCATAAATATGATAACTAAATCTACTGTCAGCTAAATTTGTTTTCTTAAATGTAGAAGGATAATTAATTCTAAACCCAAACACTTCATTCTCATGTATTGGCCACTTAGATAAATCATTCGCATTAAAATCTGGATTTACACCATTAATATTTGTACTCTCTTTATTTTCATACCAATACCAAGCCAAAACTGACAAACCGACAGCCATTATCGTTATTAATATTACTACCATCAAATATGTAAAAGCTTTTTGATTGATCATAATTTTTAATAATAATTAATTGGTTGCTCCCCAACATCCACAATAGAACATGCTTCAATAATATTTAGATTTAGTTTTTTTGCTTTATTTAATAATTCTTCACTACTTGCACCTGGATTTACAAAAACTTCATCAGGTTTTATTTTTGCAATATCATTTAATATTTTAATTCCTTGTTCAGGATGTAAATATATACTAACTCGATTTACCGACTCTTTTATATCAAGTATACTTTGATAACTATCTAGCTCCTCTATTTTAACAGCTTTAGGATTAACTGGAAATACTTTCCAACCTTGCTTCTGATGAGCTCTGACTGATTTATTACCAAATTTTTTCCTATCTGCAGATGCACCGATAATTGCTACAGTTTTCATATATTTAAATAAATTTATATAATCAAACTAGAATCTATTTCCTTTTTATTATACCATAATACTACTCTATTTTTCAAAACGAGTATTTAATTAAATATAAGTTTTTTATTACGTTCTTGACTCTAAACTATATTTACATCCACAATAGTCTTGCCGATAAAAATTTTCACATTTACTAATATCCATTGCTTTTTTAAAGCCATCCTTTTTCTTGAAATTTGCTTCCAAATACTTTACATTCATTGATTCAGACAACTTATTACCAATACTATTCAGACGTTCAGCGTCTTTATGCGGACTTATACTTAAATCTGTACCAAAATAGTCAAATCCATTTTTTTTTGCATACTGAGCCGTTTTTTGAAGCCTCATACCATAACAAATTGTACATCGATCACCTCTTTCTAAATCATCTTCGTGACCTTTTGTTAAATCAAACCACCTATCTTGATCTGGTTCCTCCTCAATAAAAATAATATTATTATTTTTACAAAAATTTTTTGCTTCTTCAAAACGTATTTTATATTCTGACTCCGGATAAATATTTGGATTATAATAATACGCGGTCACGTCATAATTACTTTCAAGTTCTTTTAAAACGTAAGCCGCGCATGTTGCGCAACAAATATGTAATAATAATTTTTTTAGTATAATATCTATTTTTTACCTTCATCAATGGGCATCAGCACTGTAACATCTGTCCCTTTGTTTTCTAAACTATCTACAAATATTTCTCCGCCCATTAACACAATTATTTCTTTAGTTATCCAAAGACCCAACCCAGTACCAACAATTTTGTCAGTTTTTTCATTTTGGATACGATAAAATTTTTGAAATAACTTTTCTCTATCTTTAGCGGCTATACCCATACCAGTATCAGAAATCTTAATTTTTACCATATCTATTTTACCAATAACCAATTCTGCTGAAATATTAACTGAACCACTCGGGGTATATTTTATTGCATTACTGGTTAAATTCACAAGAATTTGTTTTATTCTACCTTCATCAGCATAAATATTTTTTAAATTATCTTGGATAGATGATGTTAACTTTAAACCTTTACTTGTCGCTTGTTGAGAAAAATTATTAATTATTTCTTGGACTATCGGTGATAATGAAACTGACATTAATTTTAAATTTGTTCTACCTTGTTGGATCCTAGAAACTTCTAATAAATCTTCGACTAAATCATTCAATCTATTTGCTTCTTCGGATACCATTTGTAATTTTGCATTTGCTTCTAACGGAAGTTCACCAAATGTATTATCTAATATCATTGATAAATATCCCTTAATACCAGTTATTGGAGCACGTAATTCATGAGAGGCCATTGATATAAATTCATCCTTCAATTCATCAATTTCTTTTAATTTTTTGAACCTAACTGCCGATTTAAATAAACTTATATTATTGAATATTAAGAGAATAATAATTACCAAAGTAATAACCAATACAATTAACCCATTCATCAAATTGTCTTGAACTAATTGATCAATTACGGATGAAGAAAGTTTTATTGATACCAATGCGACTTTATTACCTTGTTCATCTAAGACAGGATTAACAACTACCCAAAATTTTTCATCACTTATTGGTATTTCACTTATTGTTGAAGTGGCATTAGAATTTGTTTCAAATGATATTGGCTCACCACCACGCCAAGCTAATGAATGATAATACAATTTAGTATCTGAACCAATTTGCTCCAAATCCATACTTGCAATCAAACTATAATCATCTCCATTTTGGATTAAGACATCAAGCGCTTTAATTTCACTATTTGAATTAACTGTATTTACTAATAACTTTTGGAGTTGTTCAATATCATTTAAAAAAGATGGGACACTAACTGTAAAAATATCACTAGCCAAATCTGCTTTCTTATTCATTTCTACCTTCATTACCTTCTGAGTATTATTAAAAAATAAATAGGTATTAATAATAAGAGCACCAGGTATAACTATCAAAAGAGCTGCCGTATATACAAGTTGGGCATTGTCTCTAAAAAAATTCTTACTATCTTTTGGTAGAAATTTCATTATACTTGTTTTTTTCTATTAGCTACAAAAACTCCACCAAAAACAAGTACTAATACTCCTACCATAATTAATGCAGGGAGAATAAAATTATTAACTACTTCAGACCTATCCGTATCAATATTAACATCACCCCTTAAGTACTCTTCTTCAGTAACAGCCTGTGCTCTTCTAACAAAGAAAGTAAATGGTGCACTTTTTTCTTGAATTTTACCATTATCGTCAGTAATAGTTACATAAACTTCGTGTTCCCCATCTAGTAAATTTTTATCAAGAGTGTAAGTAAAATTACCATTCTCATCAGTTTTGGTAGTTACCACAATTGGATCAGAATAAATATAAATAGTGACATAAGAATTTGGCGGTCCTATACCACTAAAAACTAAATTATTTGTTCCAATTTTTGGTGAAATATTATCAACTTTATTAACCTTTAATTTTTCTGATGCTAATTGACCACTTTTTGTTGGTTGATCAAAAACAATTTTTGAATATTTTTCTTTTAAGATTTTTGCTTGCTCTTGATTAATATCTCCAGCTATTACTTGTTGATCAATAATTGCATCAATGTCTTCACTTGCATTTATTTCATTTGGAACATTTGGATTTAAATTTAATAATCCTTCATCAGTGTTAGAAAAAACATCACCATCATCATTGATAAATTCATCAGGTATATCTTCTTGAGGGTCAGGGATGATAGTATTATCACTATTATGATCAATAGTAATTAAAGTAAAATTACTTTGATAACTATAAGTCCCATCTACTATTCCCCTTGCAAAAACATAATATTCACCACTTGGTATATCATCAGTATTCCAAGGTCGTTGCCAAATTTCATCATTGGTTGTAGAAACGGTAGCTTGCCCAATATGATTTTCTATACCTGCTTCTCTATTCCTATATACAAAACTTAGCTGATCAATACTTCCCTGCACCCGTGCTTTCAAAATTACGGCTCCACTAACAGTATCTCCTTGGCTTGGATATCTCATATTAATTATTGGTGGTGTTGTTGAAGGTAGAGGTATATTAGTAGAAGTATTAGTATTTGTTGGTATACTGGTATTAGTATTTGTACTTGAATCAATATAAATACATACTTGTTCTTCGATCTTAGTTTCTGTAATTGGGCAATCAGTAGAAATACAAGTTCTAGTTAAAATCTCAGTAGAGGGACATTCAGTAGGCCAATCATCACATGTCCAATTCGTTGGCTCACATGGACTAGGCTCAACGACACGTACAATAGTATTATTTATTTCGAAGTATCTAGAAGCAACATCATTTTTTATAATACCCCCGATAGTTTGATAATTTAATTCAACAACATAAGATCCATTTACTAATTTTGTTGAATCCCATTCAGCATTCCAATATGAAGGTGTTCCAACTCCATTATTATTTTCTGGAGTTGTTACTATTACAGTTTCTGTTGTTCCGTTTGTCGTATCTGTACTATAAATAAAAAAACTAACCCATTCAACTAAACCTAGTAAACTTGCAGAAAAAGCTGTAGTACTTTCAACTATTGCATTATTATATGGTTGTATAATTACACTATCATTTTGAAAATGTATCAATCCAAAAATTGGGATACCATTATGAACACTATTATTCAAAGAATATTCTTCACCATTATTGGAATAAGCATGTATTTTAATATAATAATTGCCATTATCAAAAGTCATGGTATCGGCTCTAACATGCCAAGTCCAATCTTGTTCTGGATCATGCCAATGACTCCCTATGATATCTAAAAACCCAAGAGAAGGTCCACTAATACTTTCAAATACCTCTAAACCAAAATGACTTAAATCAATAAGAGGGTCACTACCAGTTCTATCAAAAAAATTCATAATAAATTCTGACTGCCCGTATATAATTGGTACATCTGTTGCTGAAATCGCAGGTTGTGTTAAAAAAACATCAATCTCTGATGTTGGAGGGGGGTTTGTTGCCCCTTGTGCACCTAAATAATCAACATTAAATAAAAAAATATTAGCTATTAAAAAACAGCTAATAAATATTACTAAAATAATAGATTTTTTTGAAAAAATGTTTTTTTTCATAAATTAGTTACAACTATCACTTACTTGTTTAACTTTATAATATATGATAACACATTTTTAAGTATTTGTCAAACTAAAAAAATATAATTATCAACTATTATTTTTATTCAACTTTTTTTAGTACTTTATTGACCTTTTCTATAATCTCTAATAGTGGTGTGTCTGCCTTAATAATATAATCTACTGCACCTAATTTTTTTGCCTCATTAATATCATTTTCCTGCCCAAGATTTGAGGCAACTATAACTGGAGTATTAATATTATTATTTTTTAATTCTCCTAATAAAGTGAATCCATCCATTACCGGCATCATTAAATCTAAAATTAATAAATCATATTCCTCTTTTTTAAGTTCATGTAGAGCTTCCTGTCCATTAAATACGGACTTAGCTATGAATCCATTATTATTAAATTTATATGTAAGAGCTTTTGCCATCGGTTTTTCATCTTCTGCAATTAGTATCTTATACTTTTTATCTGCCATATAGTTATTTATTTAATTTATTATTTATTACTTTAATAATATCATTCAATTCCCAATCCGTTTTTACTAAATAATCATACACTCCCTGACTCATTGCTTGAGATACCTCTTCTCCAGTGCTCAAATTGGTTAATATTACAACCGGCACTTTACTTCCCCAAAGATCCTTTCTTAATTTTTTCAATGTAGCTATTCCATCCATAACAGGCATAATCAGATCCAACAAAATAAGATCCGGCTTCTTTTCAAAGGCAACTTCAAGACCCTCCTGACCATCAAAGGCAGTAAACACCTCAAAACTCTCTCTTTTTAACTTGTCTGATATTGCTTTTGATAATGACTTATCATCTTCAATTATTAATATTTTTTTTTCTTTATTGTCCATTGTTTTATAATTATTTGCTTAAATAGACTGATTGATTTCCATAATAATATCTTCAAGCTTATTATTTGCTTTTGTAAAAAAATTATTTATTCCTAATTTTATATAAGTTCTAACCTTCTCTGGGCTAGCGGTATTAGATACTACAAATATTGGAATTTTTTTATTTTCTTCATCATTTTTTAACTTAGTAACAAAATCCAAACCATTTTCCTCCCCAAGCAAATAATGATCTAACCAAATTACAGATATAGTTTCATTTTTTAATACTTTGAATGCTCCCTCAACATCTCTGGCCGTATAAACTACAAAATCATTATTCTTCATTTTAATTTTTATTGCATTTTGCAACGGCAGCTCGTCTTCGATAATTAATATACTTTTAATTTTATCCATTTTATTTTAATTATTTAATTTATTATTTTGTATTAGATTCTAATCCCTTTGTCCCTTCTGTTGCTTTCATACCACTCAAAGGCAAAGAAATATAAAAAGTAGTTCCCTTATTTTCTTCAGAATCAAACCATACTTTACCCCCAGATTGCTCAGCTATTGATTTAACTATATACAGACCCAAGCCGGTACCTTCTGTATCAGTTTTTCTAATGTTATCTGCTCTAAATAACTTAGTAAAAATTTTGTCTTGTTGATTTTTTGGTATACCATATCCATTATCAGACACGGATACCGTAATATACTTTTTATCTTTTTTTATTACTACCTCCACTTTACCATTAGCAGGAGTATATTTAACAGCATTACTGATAAAATTTTGAAATATTATTCTAACTAATTTTCTATCTGCTGAAATTATCGGAATATTTTTTGCATAATCAATATTTATTTTAATTTCTTTTTCTTTAGTCTGCGGTATCATTTCTTTTATAACACTATCACATATTTCGGTAAATTTAACATCTTCAAGTTCTACTGCCATTGTACCTAAATCAATTCTAGAAACATTTAATAACGCTCCAACAAGATCAACCATTCTTTTATTTCCATCATATATCTCATTCATGTACTCTTTTTGCTCTTTGTTTAATTTACCAACATCTTCATCTAAAAGCATTTCCGAATACCAATTAATAGTTGACAATGGAGTACGCAATTGATGTGAGGCCAATGAAACAAACTCAGTCTTAGCCTTATCTATTTGTTGTTCCTTAGTTACGTCCCGCTCAATCCCTACAAAAAACTGAACATTTCTAAGGTCGTCCAAAACTGGAGAAATACTTCCATAAGCAATATATTTTTCACCATTTTTCCTTATATTATTCACTAACCCAGAAAATGTTTTTTTCTCAATTTTAATTGTTTTCCAAAATTTTTCGTAAAAATCTTTTGACATTAATCCTCCCCACAAATCTTTAGCTCCTGCTTTTTTGCCAACCACCTCTGCTCTAGTAAACCCTGTGATCTTCTCAACTGCTTTATTGGCATATAATATAATTCCATCTACATCCGTGATAACTATATGATCAGAAGCATAATCTACTGCTAATTGAAACTTCTTTAAATCATCTGCTAGCTCCTCCGATTTTGTTTTCTCTTCTTCAACATCTTCAAGAATATTCAATACGGCTTTTTGTTGCTGATTTGCAAATTCATTCTTAGTTACTAATTCTTTTGTTTGTTCCTTAACTTTTGTTTCAATCTCCTGGCGTGAATTCTTAACCTTCATAATCATATCATTAAACGACTTTGAAAGTTTTAACAAATCAGAGCTACCTTCTTTTAAATCAATGCTTATATCAAAATCTCCTTCACCGACACTAATTGCAGCTTCTTCAATTTTACTTAGTGCCTTTAAGCTCCTATTAACAATAATATAAACTAATAATCCAGTAGCAAGGGCTGCAAATAACACCATAATACTTATAACATAAGAAATATTTAAAGCTGAAGCTGTAATATTATCAGCATCTTGTTCAAAAACTATGAAGTACGAACTATTATTTATTCTGGCTATACTAACAATCTCATTTTCATCATCTAACTCATCATAAAGCTCATATACTTGCGCTTCAACGATACTATTAAAACTATCTTGCATTGTCTGATATTTAAGTGGTGCAATATTAATTCCATCAAATCTTTTTGAACTAATTATATCAGCCATATCTTGATCGCTGATAATACCAAGACTTTTGTAAATAATACTTGGGTCATCAGAATATATAATTATTCCCTCCTTATCAACAAGCATCAAACGACTCCCAATTTTATCTAACTTTGATACAACAAACTGATTAACATATTCTGGGTTCATTTTCATCACTGCTACACCAATTATTTCATCAGAATCATTAACTATCGGATACGAAAAGTAATACCCCAATTTCTTACTTGTCGCTCCTAATACGACATCACTACCAGCATCTCCTTCCATTGCCTGTACAAAATAATCTCGATATCCATAATTATTTCCGACAAAACTCTCTACGGTAGAAGCTACTGTCAAACCCTTTGAATCCATAATATATATTGCTGAATATATTTCATCAATACTATAATGTTCCAAATGTTCTAGAATATATTCATCTTGCAATTCCATCTCATCATTGTCTAAATATTCTATAATTGCTTCTTGAGAAGATAATTCTTCTACAATTGCCTCAGCAAAATTAAAAATTTGTCCAATTTCATCAGATAGCTCAACAGTAACTATTTCAAAATTTTCTTTTTCAGTTTCTGTAATTGTATTCTTGGTATAGAAAAAAACTGCAACTGTTGCTAAAATTCCAAATAAAAAAATTAAACTAATCACTGAAATTGTGATTCTAGTTTTTAGTGTTATTCCTTTTTTAATATTTTTTTTATCACTTTTCATTTTGACTTTTTATATCTCGAAACTCTTTAACAATTAGAATAAACCCCAATAAGCGTAAACTCCAGCCTCTTCAGTTTCAATTCTTAAACCCAAAGTATCAATAATTGCTGGTAATTCATTTTTTAAACTATCAATTTGTGCCTTTATTTTTTCTTCACCTTTAAACTTATTTAAAAACTCCATTACTACAATTGCAATATCATTCATCTCAGCAATAAACTTTTCAGTCTTGGTAGTGTCCTGTCCTTTTTCTTTCATGACTTTTAATAAATTCACATAAAAAGTATCGTTCTCTAATTTCAGATGTTCGGTTAAATTAACAGAGAATTCTTCTAAACATTCATTAATTTTTGAAATTTCTGGGAGTTCGATCTTTAGCTGATCAGCTACACACTTAAGATTATTTTGTAATTCTCTATGCTGTGCGACTAAAGTGGTAATTAGATTTTTTTTCATATGATTTTTATAAATAATTAGTTACTATTTATTTCTTTGATTTATTTTTTAATTCAATAATTTCTTTTTTTAATTCTATCATCTTTAACTCGCGACCAATCATTGATTTATTTAGATCTTCTAAATCCTTGGTGCGTTCTTCTACCTTTTGATTTATGTTGGATCTTGATTTTTTAATGGATGCTGTCATTTTATCAAAAGATCTGGATAGCTGACCAATTTCATCTTTCGAATTTGTACCAACCTTATAATTCAAATTTCCTTTTTCAATAGCTTCTGTTCCGTGGTATAAGACTAAAATCGGATTAGTTACAAGCCTGGCGATCAAGTATGTAACAATAAAAAATATAAATAAAACAATTAAACTCCTTATAATAGAAAAAAATAATAGCTGTCTCGTCGAATCCAATGCCTCTGACTCATCAATTTCTGCTAATAGGCACCAATCCATTTGAGAAATATATACATGGGAACCTAAAACATCAACTCCTCTATAATCTTGAAATGTATCTATTATCCTATGTGATATATTTAACTCTTCTCTTTTATGTTCATCTAAACCGGCTGTAGCAAAACAGCTTCTTGAATTTAGAGTATCAACTTTTTGATTTAAAAAAACATCATCTACTAACCTCGAGGAAGTTAACATTAAATAATCATTATTTAACAAATAAATTTCTCCTGTTTCACCTAAACCAGTATGACTACTTATAGCATTCGTCAATGTAGCTCCATCAGAAGCAACAGCCACAACCCCAAGAAATTCTCCATCTAAAATTAAAGGTCCAGATGTATGAAGTAAGACATCTTCAGTCTCACCTTTCTCCAGATTTGAAATAGTATAATCTTTTTTCCCCTTTAAAAAATAATCTTTATCAGAGATATCATTACCTACAATGTGCTTCAAGGTAGAAATAATAATTTGGCCTCGAGGGTTAGTTATTTCAATGTGTTTAAACTTTGGATTTTCTGTTTGAACATCTACAAGAATCTCTTCTATTTTTTTTATATATTCCTGATCGTCAGTCTCATAGTAACTCTTTAAATACCTGCGCATCCAAGTTTTGCTCGTGAGCAATCTTGCTCTTTGTTCATACATTCTCAAAACGGTATCAACATGATCCGCTCTTGATTGCACCATTGTTTCCAAGTTTTGACCTACTGATACTTCTAAGTTTTTAACATTAAAATAGTAAGAATAAAAAGATGCTGCTGAAAGTACTATTACAGCAGAAGTAATAATTGGTAAAATTATTTTTGTCCTTATTTTGAGATTTTTAAACATAAATAATTTACTACTATTACTTTTTTAATTTAACTATTTCCTTTTTTAGTTCCATCATTTTCAATTCACGACCGATCATTAGTTTATTCATCCTCATAAGTTCTTCGTTATGATTAAATTTATTTCCTTCTATTTTTCTTTGTTCTGTTACATTTGCAATAATTGCAAAATCAAAAATTACTTTACCTTGACTATCACATACAGGGACTGCTGAAATCAAACCTATAAATTCATTTCCTTTTTTATCAGTAAATATTAGGTCATATGGTAGAACTTTTTTACCTAGCATTCTTTGAGCAAACTTTTTTAATACCTTAGCTTTACTCGCTATAGTTAAAAAAGGAATATTTGCCATATTTTTACCCTCTACTTCTTCTTTTTTATACCCCAACCAATCTGTAACCCTATCATTAACTCTTATTATATTTCCTTTAGTATCTATTAAAAGCATAGCTTCAGGAGAAACCTCGAAAATTTTCTTAAATACTTCTTGAGATTCTAATAATTCGTTAGACATAAATTTTTACAGATAAAAAAACCAGCTATCTTACTAGCTAATCAATTAGTAATTAAACTGTTGTGTATTTTTATATATTCCTCCATACTTTATATAATTATACACTATTTTTACACTTTTGTCAAACTAATAAAGCTTAAAAATCGTCCAGCCAGCCAGCAGACTTATTAATCTTTCTAGAAAATAATTTACCCATATTCTTCGCTAATTTAGCATGATGATATTTAAAATACATCCTACCTTTACTAATCCCAACAATCTCAATCTTTCCTGTGCGATGCGACATAATAAATTTCAGACGCTTACATATAATATGTCCTTTAATATTTTTCTTTGTTGCTTCAAATATTTGTAATCCTCGATATAATGATACTTGAAAATGATGCTTTACTCTTTTGACTGGACGACATTGAAATAAATAATATGGTAAGATATCAATTTTTATCAACTGGTTAAATAGCTCGACCAAAATTTTTGACTTATCATTAACTCCTTTTAACAAAACTGATTGATTATGAACTTCAACATTAGATTTTTTTAATATATCTACTGCCTGTTTTGAATATTTTGTAATCTCATTAGGATGATTAAAATGTGTGACTACATAAATTTTCCTTCCTTGGATTGAATATTTTTTTAAGAGTCTTGGTAATTTTTTATCATTAATTATTCTCTGAGGAAATGTCACTGGAGTCCGGGTAGCAAAGCGTATAAAATCAATATGCTTGATTGGTGATAACTTTTTTAGAAACTGCTCAATCACTTTAGTGGGTAACATAAATGCATCTCCCCCACTAATCAAAACATTATTTATCTCTTTATGTTTTTTTATATATGAAACTGCTTTATCAAATCTATCCAATATTTCTGAAGTATCTAAACCTACTAACCTTTTTCTAAAACAATATCGACAATATGCAGCACAACGATTGGTAGATAATATCAAAGCAGTTTGCTTATATTTATGTTGTAACCCAGACATCTTAGTATTTTGTGCCTCTCCACTAGTATCATAAGAGCCCTCCGTAAAAATCTCATCTTTTGATGGAATAATCATTTTTTTTATTGGATCATTTCTATCATTCTTTTTAATCAAAGACAAATAGTACTTACTAATAAGCATTGGGTGAATATCTATAACCTTAGCAATATCCTTTTCCTCACGCTTAGACAAATTTATGTACTTCTTCAACTGATCTATTGTACAAATACTTCCGTGTAATTTATTCTTATTTAAATCTAATGTTTCCATATGCACCAAAAATTCGGGGGTCTTTAAATCCTTATAATATATTGATTAATTGTGCTATCCAAGAAAAGTATTACATTTTAATATAGTTTGGTCAAATATAATTTAACAAACAAATTTGAAACTAGCAGTATTAAAATTGTGTCTAACCTGAAGTAGGTACTAAATGAGTACCATTTTTTAAAAACCTTTAATCACTTTCCTCACTTGCACGAAACTCTGCCCCCAACTTATATATAATATATACGTTATTTTAAATTTGTTCTTACATCTTCCAATTGTCCAGCACTACCCAACATTCTATTTTTATGAATTATATAATTTGCATATTCATCCATAAAAATTTCTCCAGGCTTCCTAAGATCAAATTCTTTAGGATTGTCTCTAAAATATTCCCGATGTACTCTGCACCAAACTAATCTGCCATCAGTATCAATATTAATTTTTGTTACACCAAGTTCAGACGCACGTTTGAACTGTGTTTCGTCTACTCCTTTTGCTCCTCCTAAATCACCACCAGCCTCATTAATTCTTTTTACCTCCTCTTGAGGCACCGAACTAGAACCATGCATAACCAAAGGAAAATTTGGCACTAATTTTTGTATTTCTTCTATCACATCAAAATGTAAACCTTGTTTAGTAGTAAATTTATATGCTCCATGACTTGTACCAATTGCGCATGCTAAACTATCACATCCTGTCTTTTCGATAAATTCTTTCGCTTGTTTAGGATCTGTTAGCGCTGCATGTCCTTCATCTACTGAAATATCTTCTTCTACTCCACCAAGTTGTCCAAGTTCCGCTTCTACGACAATTCCTTTTGCATGAGCAGCGTCTACTACCCTTTTGGTTATTGCCATATTCTCTTCAAATTCCTGGTCACTTGCATCAATCATAACCGAACTATAAAAACCACTCTCAACACAATCCATACAAGCTTCTTCGTCTCCATGATCAAGGTGTACTGCAAAAATTGCATCTGGAAAAATTATATCTGCTGCTCTTATCATTGATTCTAGCATCAATTTATTTGTATATTTTCTTGCTCCTTTTGAAATCTGTAAAATGAATGGAGCTTTGCTATCTAAATTTCCTTTGAACAATCCCATTGTCTGTTCGGCATTATTAATATTGTAAGCACCTATAGCATACTTACCATATGCGTGCTTAAATAATTCTTTAGTTGTAACAATCATATATTATTATTTAAATTAATAAATTCTATCAATTTGTCCATTTAATTTTTCAGTTTTTGCTTTGAAATCTTTTCTCACTCTTCCAAAACAAAATCCTAATTGTTCATAAATTTCTACTTGTTTTAGATCTACATATCTTTGTTTAATGGCCTCAGCTATATCCATATAGTTAATTTTATTATTTTTATATCCGCTAACTGTTACGCCATCAATCCCCTCTATTAATAAATATACAGCAGATGCTCCAGCCTCCATACCAAAATTAACATCATAAGAAGAGGTAAACCCACATCTTACCAAATGACTTGGTCTAATACTTCTAATCTCGGGTAGTGCGTATTGACCATCAATATACATACCTTGATCAATCATAAATTTATTTATCTCTTTATCATCTTTTAACAATTTTTTTAATTCTTGGGCAACATACTCACCTGCCCCTGCTAATTTTTTGTGGCCAAATGCATCTTTTACAGATGACTCATCGTACAACTCTTCTCCACTTACATCTTTAATCCCTTCTGAAACCACAATAGTATAAGTACCGGCATTAACATCACTTTCCTGAACTCTTTTTGTATATACTTTTTTTATATGCCTATATAATTCTTTAAAATCTACTGGTATTTCTGGTATTAATATTGCATCAGCCTCACCAGATACACCACCTCGAAAAGCGGTATGACCAGCATTTCTTCCAAAAATCTCTAATACCATAATTCTATTATGCGTTTGTCCTGTTGTTTTTAGATCTCTTGAAAAATCTGCAATTCTTTCAATAACAGAATCTCCCCCTACAGAATATGGCATTAGATCCAAGTCCATAGTTTTAGGCACATGGACACATTTGATTCCATTTTTACTTAGGTCCAAAACAACACTACCAGTATCATCACCACCACTAATAACTAAAGCGTCAAGTTTAAATTTTTTTAGACCTCGTTTAATTTTGTCATACTTCTCCTCATCATCTATCTTTGAAATCTTTACGCGTGAATGTCCTGCTTCTGAACCAGCCACATTAATACTAAATGTGTCCAATCGCTTATCTGTTAATTCAGTCAATGAATCTAAATCTTCTAAATTATAAAGTCCTGCGTAACCGTTTGGGATCACAAAAGTTTTTATTCTACTTCGAATAGCCATTTTAGCCACCCCCTTAACAACAGCATTCAATCCGCCACAATCTCCGCCACTGGTGATTATGCCAATATTTTTCATGATTACTTTCTTAAATAATTAAATTTCATTTTCAGTTCTGCCGGACCTGTCGTAAACCACTAAAGGGTTCACGACACCCTATTTCCTTCAGTGATATAGGGTGGATTCGAACCAGGATACTCGGCTTCCTCGCCAGAGGCGAGTCCGCCTATGGCGGAAAAGGTTTTCATTTGTTCACTTTCAGTTCTGCCGGACCTGGATTCGAACCAGGATACTCGGCTTCAAAGGCCGATGTCCTACCATTAGACGATCCGGCAGAGCTAAAAACGATTATTTATTTTAACTTTTTATCCAACCACTTCCTACCTTGTCCCGACTTTAAAAAACTTTCGCGAATGTAAGATTCTTTTTTATTTTTATATACTTCTGTATAAATTAATTTCCATGGTTGATGCCCTCTTGTAAATTTACTTTTATTACTATTATGTTCCTCTATTCTTATATTAGCATCTTTTAGTGTGACTCCAATATACCTCATTCCATCTTTCTGACTTTTTAATATATAAACTGTATACATACATGATTATAAATTAATGGCTTCCTCGCCAGAGGCGAGTCCGCCTATGGCGGAAAAGGCCGATGTCCTACCATTTTTTAATCCGCCTCTGGAGGAAGACGATCCGGCAGAGCTAAAAACGATAATTTGTATTACTATAAAAATGCCTAAATACTGAATAAGAGAAGGTTATTAATATATTTTAATCAAAATTACGATAATGTCAACTATAAATTATACGCGTAAATATCTTCCAATAGCTATACTAGAACTAATTATGTTTAATACTATTACAAATGCTAATTGCCAAGCAATAATCTGTATTAAATTAGTATTAAAATAACTAATTATATCTAAATTATAACCTTCAAAAAAAATATTAACTTGTGGAGTAATTACACTAAGCAAAGGATACAATAAAGCTAAAGTTATTGCGACTGACAATACAGCATATAACATACTCTCTACCAAAAATGGTGCTCGAACAAACCAATTAGTAGCTCCAACTAGTTTCATAATTCCAATTTCTTCACGGTGTGTGTAAATGTTAATACGAATAGTATTAAATACTATCAATATTGCAATAATTATAAATACTATACTAACTATAATACCGATTCGTTCTAGCTGATTTGAAAGTTCTGACAATCTATTGATAACAGATTCATTGTTATCAAAATTTCTATCGCTGATTATTGCAGTATAATCAGGATTTTCTAATACTGTTAAAATATTTGGATAATCATCAATAGTATTAGCTTTAATAACTAACGTTGCACTTAATGGATTTTCATCAAGCTCATTAATAGATTCCAAAATTATTTCATCATCTTTATGTTTTTCCTTAAAATTATCCAACGCAACCGATTTAGAAATATAATTAACTTCTTTAACCTCTGATAAACTTTCTAATCGATACTGTACATTAATAATATCCTCTTCTAAGGCATCAGGTTTAAAATATACTGAAACGTCAACTTTTTCTTTTACCGAATCAATAGCTTTCTCTGCTACAAAATTAATACCAGCAACCATAGTCACTGAAAAAATCATTAATATCAAAATAATTATAGTTACAATTGATAACCAAATATTTCTAATAAATCCTTGTAATGCAAATTTGATTGTCCTAGTAAAAAATACAAACATAATATTATAATATATACTTCCCATTTTTTTGATCAGAGATTACTGAACCCTGATCAATAGTAATAACCCTCTTCCTTAACGAATTAACAATCTCTCTATTATGTGTAACCAAGACTACTGTGGTGCCATATTCATTAATTTTTTTCAGTAGATTAATAATTTCTTGTGAATTAATTGAATCCAAATTTCCAGTAGGCTCATCTGCCACTAATATCTTAGGACGATGAACTAATGACCTAGCAATAACGGCGCGTTGCTGTTCTCCTCCAGATATTTGATGCGGGAATCTTTCTTGCTTATTACCCAGACCAACAATTTTAAGAACTTGCGGAACAATTTCTTTAATCCTCTTATAATTAAGACCAGCTACCTCCATACCAAAAGAAACATTTTCGAAAATAGTTTTGTTAGGTAGCAATTTAAAATCTTGAAATACTACACCAATTTGTCTTCTCAAAATTGGCACCTCCCGTGTTTTTATATTTGTTATATCCCAATCCCCGATTATAACTCTACCTTTTGTTGGTTTTTCTTCGGCGATTATCATCTTGATAACTGTAGTCTTACCCGTACCTGATTGACCTACTATAGATACAAATTCTCCAGCCTCAATATTAAAACTTACGTTTTTTAACGCATAAGTTTCTGGCTTATATATTTTGGTCACATTCTTAAAACTGATCATCTAAATATAGCTATTAAAAATTAACACAAAATCCCCCTCTACTCATATTTTAACGCATCTATCGGATTTAGTCGAGCCGCACGTACTGCAGGAGCTACACCAAAAACCATTCCAATAACAGCTGTAAATCCAAAAGCAACTAATACTGATTGAAGAGTAATAGTCGGTGAAAATCCAAACTGAGTATCCATAATAAAACTACCCAATAATGCAAATAATATTCCTATTGCCCCACCCAAAAATGTTAAGAAAATTGCTTCAACTAAAAATTGTATCAAAATATCAGAACCAGATGCACCAATAGCTTTACGTAAACCAATTTCTTTAGTTCTTTCAGTTACGGAGACAAGCATTATATTCATAACCCCTATACCACCAACCAATAAAGAAATTGCCGCAATACCACCAAGCATAGTTGTTAACACTCCTAATATCTGATCAAACATATCAAGTAACTCTTCAGAATTTACAATCGAAAAATCTTCCACTCCCTCATGTGCCTCTAATAAAGCTAATCTAATATTTTCTTGAATTTCTTCTACAGCTTCTGGGTCATTAACAGTAACGGCAAATTGATTAATGCTTGTTGTATCGGATAATTGTTTAGCTGCAGTCAAAGGTATTATTGCCATTTGGGACATACCTGGATCTTGTAATAAACTTTCTTCTTCCATAGGTTGCTGAGCTCCAATAATATCAAATTCTTCTTTACCAATAAAAATTGTTTCTCCAATTATATCTTCAGCATGTTTGTCTGGAAATAATATTTCTACTGCCCCTGCTTGTAATGATGCTACTTTTGCTGCACTTTCATACTCAGACTGATTAAACATTCTTCCATATGATTCACCGGATGCTATATCAGATCCAGCAAATGCTTTTTCTACATCGTTAGTACTACCAAATACTACTACTTGTCTTTGTGATTGAGAAAACCCACCAGTAGACTCAGCTGAATCTTCTGTTTCCGATACTGTTGGAATCTCAAAGTTTTCAACATCAGATGGAGCGACAGGTGCAGTGAGTAATACAGGTAACGGCACTATTGCCATAGGAATAACATATTCAATTCCTTCAACCTCCTTAATAGTGTCAAAATCTTCATCATTAAATCCACCGCCACCACTTATAGGTCCCCCACCAAATCCACCAGCTCCTGGCATAATCATAATTATATTGGAACCCAAGCTTTCAAATTGACCTGTTACCTCATCTTTTACTCCCTCACCAATACCTGTCAATAATACGATAGCAAAAACACCAATAATTACTCCTAACATAGTAAGAATCGATCTTACTTTCTTACCCCAAATTGATTTTACTGCTAATTTAATATTTTCTATGAATTTATACATAAATTTATTTTTCTATCTTCCCATCATTAATTTTTATCACCTTTTTCGTCTGATCAGCAATCTTCTGGTCATGAGTAACTACAATTATAGTAACTCCTTTTTCATTTAATTTTTTTAATATATCCATTACTTGTAAACCACTTTTAGAATCCAAATTACCAGTAGGCTCATCAGCTAATAAAACTGCCGGTTCATTAATCAAGGCTCTAGCAACCGCAACTCTCTGTTGTTCACCACCAGATAACATACTTGGTCTATGTCTTACTTTATTTGCTAAACCAACATCCTCTAATAATTGTTTAGCTTTTTTCCTTCGTTCTTTTGGACGAACCCCTTTATATACTAAAGGCAACTCAACATTACTAACTGCTTGAGTTCTTGGTAATAAATTAAAATTTTGAAATATAAATCCAATTTTATTCCTTCTAATTTTTACTAATTCATTTTGGCTCAATTTATCAATTTCTTGTCCATCAAGCATATAAAATCCAGATGTTGGCTGGTCTAAGCATCCAATTATATTCATTAAAGTAGATTTTCCTGAACCAGAGACTCCCATTATTGATACAAAATCACCCTTTTCAACTACCATGTCAATCCCATCTATTGCTCGGAATTCATTTTCTTCGCCTTGATCGTAAATTTTTTGTATATTCTTAATTTCTATTAATGCCATATTTATATATTGCTTAAGCCATAATTAATTAAATCATTTGTTTCATTATACCTCATATTTGAATCATTCGCACCTAAAATAACCGAAATAACATTTCCTTCTCCACTACCCCGACTAGCTTTTAACATAAAGCAATAACCTGCCTCATCAAGATAGCCAGTCTTCATCCCAGTAATAAACAATGAGGAATCAATAGTGCCATTAGTCACTCCTTTTGCACTACTTTTGATAGTATGAGCTTCATCAGTATTTATGGTTCTAAATGAATATACTGTCGTTGTAGTTCCTTGTAGCATCCTAAAATCATTTAAAATATACTTTGCCATCAAGGCAATTTCATACACTGTTGATACATTATTAGTATTTAATCCACTAACACCAGCGAATTTTGTATGAGTTAGACCCCAAGCCTGTGCTTTATCGTTCATTTTCTGTACAAATTCCTCAGTTGATAACCCAGTTGACCTTGCGAGTGCATTAGCTGCATTGTTGGCCGAACCTACTAGTGTAGTATAAAATAAATCTTTGACTGTTAAAGTTTCTCCATTATTAATGCGTAACCTTGATCCAACGGCATCATCTTCAGCCAAATATGTTACGACTTTATCAAATGACGTACCAGTATCCAAAAAGACTGAAGCGGTCATAAGTTTTGTCAAACTGGCTATTGGTAATACGGTATCGTAGTTTTTTGAATATAAAATTTTGTTTGTTTTTTCATCAATAGCAATAGCAGCGGTAGACTGTGGATGAGGTTCAGGAACTCCAGACTCTACTTGTGGTACTGGAGCTACATGCGTACTGTCGTCATGTTCATCAAAAGAATAAGTCTCTACTCCCAATACTTTTATTCCGTCTCCTATTGGCCAAACTTGTACCCTAACTAAACCCTTCCAAGTATCTTCAATCTGCGCAAAGGCTGTTTTACTTAAGTCTATAATTCGACGTTGGCTAAAATCAACAAAAGGTCCGGTAGAATAAACAGTAACATCAACTGTCTTCCCATTATTTACATTCCTTACTCTTAATTTTGTCCCCATCGGATAATCATTACTAGCAACTCCATCACGATGACTTGGCCAACTTAAAAAACTTGCTTTACCTTCTAAACTATAACTATTCACATCAGCTGTATCTTCAAACACTGCAATTCTAGAAAATGGTAAATGAGTATAAGCTCTAACGTATTGATTATCATAATCAGCTGACGAAGGCAGAGCAACCCAAGATTCACTAATACTATTCCAATAGTATATTCTTTTTCTATAATAATTTTTTATTCCATCAAATTTCAGAGCTAAAACAAATGGCTTATTAAGAATCAAAGGATCACTATTACTTGGGTCCGTTCTTAATATGTCATAAATATAATAATCGCTAACTCTGGTCGTCCCTGGGGGATTTGGTAAATTATCATCAAATGGTTTAACTTCAAAAGTAACTTCTTCATTAACTAAGTTTGGCAAAACGCCCACTCTCAAATCTCCCCATTCTGGGTGAGTTGTTTGATTATAATTAATAGTATATCCTTTTATAATAGTGTTCGAATCCAATCTTACTTTTATAGGATCGACTTCTGCATTAGCTGAATTATTTACTAAACTTATTCCAAATAATATTATTAAGAAAATTGCTATTATATTAAACCTTTTCATATTAATAATTGTTGTTTATAATAAATAGGTATTATTGAATAAATTTTACTCGAGCTTAATATGAAATATTAAGTGAGAAAAAGGAGAAATATTTAAAAGGTGAAGTTAACTATTTTTAATTGTAAACGTAACCTGAAAAATAATTTCGACGTACGGGTTATAGTAAAGTGGTATTATCCTCCTCCGTTTACACTACAGCGGACAGGCGTAACCTTAATATGCGAGTGTAGTATAACGGTCATTATGCTACCTTCCCAAGGTAGAGACGGCGGTTCGACTCCGCTCACTCGCTTTGAAAGGGTTCGATGTAGCTTGTCCCGATGAATATCGGGATTACCCGCTCCACTTGCCGAAGTAGCTCCCCGCTTTCGCTAAATCTTCAGCGGGGCAAGCAGTTGGTAGACCTGCCCGCCATATCCTGAGCCAACGTAGCTCAATTGGTAGAGCAATCGCTTCGTAAGCGATAGGTAATCGGTTCGATCCCGATCGTTGGCTTTGGCGATGGCAGGCGGGGCAATGCTTTCGTAAGTGAGAAATCGTCCCGCAACGCGGGACGAGTGGCTCCAAATATTTCAAATGTGAAAAAGGATAGATAATGATTATCTACCCTCCTTTCATGATTACAATAATTTATTCTGTAGGAATTGCACTATTTGCGGCGCTAGCAGCATTTGCAGCATCCAAATAATCTAACAGATTATTATCTTCGCATGTCTCTGCTTCAGACAAGGCTAATCCACAATCAGATTTCCATTCATAATCATTAACAAAAATAGAGATGCTCTTCTCTGCTAATTGATCATTACTCCATTCATCAATATCTTTAGTTTTTACTAAAATATGTGCAGCATGTAATTGTTCCGCTTCTTCTTCTGTAGCTTCAACCTTCTCAATCAACTTGATAATATGATAACCATATTGAGTTTGAACAACTCCTGATACACCACCTACCTCAAGCTCAAAAGCAGCATTCTCAAATTCCACTACCATCTGCCCTTTACTGAAGAATCCTAAATCTCCACCAGAAGTTGCCGTAACATCTTCACTATATTCTATTGCAGCTTCTTCAAATGTTAATTCTTCCGAAGTGATCTTAGCTAGTGCTTCATCAGCCAATGCTTTTGCATCACCATTAATAGAATCATCTTCTGCTAAAAATTCTTGTACCTTTAACCTGATTAAATATGGCAAGAGAACTTTATTTTTAAATTCTTCACTTGTCCAATTGTATAAGTCTTTTAATTGTTGTTCTACTTCCTCTGCCGATGTTGCCTGAGCAACTAAGACATCAAATTCACTTTGAATTTCTTCATCAGCTACTTCCAAATTATTTGTCTTTGCAGTATTCTCTAAAAATTCTTCTCTAATCATTCTTGAGATAACAGTTTTTTGTAAATAATCATCAGTAGGTTGCTGAGCTAATGTTCCTCCTTGTTCTGCCTGAGCTTTATAGAAAAAATCAAGAGTATCAATGTCTGTTTGGAAATCACTATAAGTAATAAAATTACCATCAACAATAGCGGCTGGAAATGGTAAAGCTTTTGTTAAACTATTATTCCAATCATACTTATACATTCCCACTCCTAAAATTACAATAAATAGAACCAAAATAATTAGAACACCTATGATTACACCTGTAATTAATTTTGGACTGTATTTGCCTTTTTTAGTCTTTGGCTTTGACTCTGATGATTTATCTTCATCAACAACTGGAGTAACGTCCTCAATATCTTTTTTGACATCTTTATCTTCTTTTTTTATATCCTCTTTTATCTCCTCTTTTGTTTCATTCTTTTTCATAAGATTATTTACTTATTATCTTTTTAATTATTAATTTATTTTTTCTGTTTGTGTACTAAAAAAATACCTCCACCATCGTTGAGGATTAGATATTTTTTCATTATTATTATTTAATGCTAATTTATTTGTACTATTAATATTTAATTCATCCAAATCAACCGAATCACCTAATACCGCTACTACAGACTCACCAGGCTTTTGTAAACCAAGTTTTAATCTTGCCTGCTCCTCTTTAAATGTATCACTATCAAAATATTCAACCAAACTACTTAATTCAATATTTTGTTGTTCCAACTCAGTTAATTCTTGTTGCAATTGATTCACTTCCTTCTCAACAGAGTATTTTCTCACTATTTCTTTAACTAAAGCCGTTGTAAAAAAAACTAAGACCAAAATCTCTGCTACAATTAGCACTTTTGATCTCAATAATCTCTTAATAAATGGTATTTGTATTTTCGGCATTTTTACCTTAAAAAACGTGTTACTAATTTTTTAGTAAATATAAAGTAACACAATTTATTAAATAAGTCAATTTTTATATAAATAAAAACCTTGCCTTTAATTAAAAAGACAAGGTTTACTAAAATAGCTATTTTACTCCTTATTTTCAATGCACCATCTGTAGGCATTTTGAAAAGGCAATAACCATGGACTAGCATCAAAATCACTAAATTCTTCAGGCATCCAAGGCCACTGCCAAGGTAAAAATACTCTTTCTGGATGAGGCATCATAGCTAAATGACGACCATCTGGAGAACATAATGCAGCTATTCCCATCGGACTACCGTTAGGATTGTCAGGATAAATCTCAGTAATATTGCTATCATTATCAATAAACCTAATCGGAGCAAGTTTATTATCCAAAATATAATTGGTAATACTATCACTCTTACAATGATAACGACCTTCACCATGCGCTACCCAGACTCCAAGTTTTGAACCAGACATTCCTTTTAACATAATCGAAGGACTATCTTCAATAATGATTGTAGAAAATCTTGATTCAAATCTCTCAGAAATATTTCTGATAAACCTAGGCTGGTTATCAAGATCAATATTCTGATGTGGAATCCATCCAAGTAATGCCATTAACTGACATCCATTGCAGATACCGAACGAGAATGTATCGGGGCGTTTATAAAATCTATCAAACTGATCCATGAGATGATCATTAAATTTTATTACACCAGCCCAACCTTTCCCGGCATCCATTACATCAGCAAAAGAAAAACCTCCAACAAATGCAATTCCCTGAAAAACATCAAGAGTTATCTTGTTGTTAAGCAGATCATGCATTGTGACATCCCAAACTTCAAAACCAGCCATAAAAAATGCAGAAGCCATTTCCTTATCACCATTACTACCTCGCTCTCGCAAAATAGCAACTTTTGGTTTTTCATTTGACTCAATGATATATTGAGAAGTTTTCTCCGGAGTAAAGGTTACTGAATATGGTGGCGGAGCAATCCTAGTTAGATTGAGATCAAACTCAGATTGAACACAGGCAGGATTTGTTTGTAATTTATCCAACTCCATACTTGTTGTTTCCCAAATTGCTCTTAACTCTACCATTGGTTTACTCAGCACTGAGCCACCGTCATGGTTAATGTTGACTTGGCCACCTCGTTTACCAACATGGCCAATCAAGAGATAAGGAATATCATACTCTCTCAATATTTTCACAACTTTATTATAATCAGAACACTCGATTAATATTCCAGCTTCTTCATTGAATAAAGTTTGAATTATATTATTAGACAGCAGATTAACATCTACACCAACATTCCCAGCGAAAGCCATCTCAAGTAAAGAGACTATCAAACCACCATCACTCTTATCGTGTAATGAGAATATTAGTTTTTTCTCAACTAACTCTTGTATTACATTAAATGAAAGCTTTAGTAATTCGACATCATCTATGTCAGGAGATTCATCACCTATCTGTTGGAATACTTGCGCTAAAGCAGATCCACCAAGCCTATCTTTGCCACCGGACAAATCAATAAATATAATTTCACTGCCAGGTTTCTTGAAATCTGGTGTGACTTTACAAGTTATATCATCTACTGTGGCATAGCCAGTAATCACTAATTCAGGAGGAGCTTTGACAATATGAGTATTACCATCAGGACCTTTTGTTTTAGCTGCCATAGATAGACTATCTTTACCGCCATCTATAGCTATACCTAGCTTGATCATGATATCACGAACGGCACAGGCTGCCTTATACAACCAAGCACCTTCACCAGGTTCTTTAGCAGCTAACATCCAATTACCAGAACATTTGATATCTTCTAACTGAGTTATCTTAGTTCCTGATATGTTTAATAACATCTCGGAAACTGACAAACGAGCTGCTGCTTCCGGGGAGATCAAACCTTTGTTTGGTTGTTCTCCAATACTTGAAGCGATACCCGAGATATCAAAATGACTTTGTGCTACAACTGCGCAGTCAGCCAAAGTAATATGATTCGGACCAACACATTGTTGTTGGGCAATCAAACCAGTCACGCTTCTATCAACTTTTGTTGTTAAAAAGCGTTTTGATCCAACCGAAACTAAACGCAGTACTAAATCTAATGCACTGGCTACCGTTAAATCTTGTGGTAGTTCCAATGGTTTTAAGGTTGGTAAGATTGTTTCAAGTTTGAAAGTCTTACGAGGCAATTTACCCAGCACTTTATCAAGTGGTAAATTCACTGGTGTGGTCCCATCATTCTTATCAAAAAGAATAAATAAACCATCTCCTGTCACCTGACCAATCAAAGCACATGGCGCATCTTCTCTATCACATATTTCCTTCACTTGATCAAAACGATCAGAACGAATTAAAAAAACTATCCTTTCTTGGCTTTCATTACAATGAATTTCATAATCAGATAAAGTTGCATCGCCTACTGGTATAGATCTCAAATCGATAACCGCACCAGCTGGATTAACAAGTTCGGGAACAGCATTACAATCACCGCCCGCACCTAAATCAACCACTAACTCAACAGGATTATCATCACCTAGATTCACAAAAGTTTGAATGACTCTTGCAAGTCTATTTTCCATTTGAGCATTGCCGCGTTGGACAGAAGCAAAATCAAGCTCTGCTTCATTTTCACCAGAAATCATTGAGCTTGCAGCACCGCCACCAACACCAATACGATAAGCTGGACCACCCACTTGGACGACCAACATATCTTTCTTTGGTTTACCCACTTTACTATGTGCATCATCATATTGTCCAATACCACCAGCCAGCATAAGAGGCTTAAACCAACTGCGATACCCATCCGGCAAATCAATTCCAAAAGTTCGAGCATACCCATAAATTACAGGCACACCATAACAATTGCCATAGTCTGAAGCACCATTACTGGCTTGGATCATTATATCCAAAGGTGAAGCAAGATTTGGTGGATATTCCCAACCGTCGTTTTCCCAAGGCAAATCATATCCTAGAATATGTAAATTACCAGTGCAGTAACCGGCGTTTGCAGCAATAACCAAACCACCAAGTCTCATTGCTAAGATATCTCTGAGCCAACCACCTATACCAGTTGCCGCACCTTGATAAGGTTCAACACCAGTAGGATGATTATGAGTTTCCACCGATAATATTGGATGGTAGGTTCTGATAACTTGAATAAAGTTAGAAACCAATCCTGGCGTACTAGGTAAAATAGTTCTTACTATTTTACCATTGATTGCCGAACTGTCATCGCCAAATGCCACATTAGAATTGCCTGGATTAACCTTCCAAGGTTTTTTTATAATGTACATAAGACTATGAGGCATTTTCTTACCATCAATATAGAATCGACCAGTAAAAAAACCATGGCGCGAGTGTTCCGAATTAGAATTACCCAGCTGACCCATTTCAACATTATTAGTATCTCTCTGAAGAAAACTTACAAATAAATCTAGATATATTTGTAAATCTTGCAAATCCATACTCAGTCCTAACTGCTTGTTGATAGCAGTCAAGGCAGCTTCGCCCTGACCCATAACTGGAACAATTTGAACCGGCTCTATAATAGCACCAGATTCAAAGTTTTCTAATGGTTTAGAATATTCTGTCTCCGTCATTCGATCACAGTACTTAGATAAAAAATCACTTTGCTCATTTTGGTTTAATTCAACACTAAAACCAAAACGACGAGATTTTTCCAGTCTCACAACTTTGTCTAAGCCACAAGAATGACAAATTGAAACAGCAGAAGAAGACCAAGCAGTTTCGAAATTAAGACGAGGCCCAATTTCTAAAACTGTTTTACAATCATCCAAATTACTTGTTTGACTAAAGTAATCCTCTTCAAAAGTTTCACTTAACAACCATTTCAATTTTTCTAGCTCTGTAAAAGTTAACTTTGAACCGTTTTTAATTTCAACATAAAAACACCACTCAGTTATTAACTTTAAATCACGAATAAAATCAATTCTAAAATTATTTATAATCTTAGAGATCATTGATTCGCTTAAAGCGGGTTTCCGATAAAATCGAATTATCATGACATTTCTCCATATATTTAGTTTTCAAATTACAATTTTTGTATTTTATTTAGTCGTTAAAATTACCATTTATAATGATAAATAGTCAAATTCGATAAGATGTATATTCTATGAATTATATTGTGTCCACAATACCAAGATGTTATATCAAAAAACACCTCCTATTTATTGAAAGGTGTTTTTGGTTATTTCTTTATACCCTTTTAATCAATAGGGTTATTTCCGCTATCAATCTCAATTTTATCATCATAACCGTCACCGTCTGTATCAGACTTATTATCGTTAGTTTGATAAACCAATTCTAAATAGTATGGGAGCCCATCATTATCATTATCTAAATCAATATCATCTTTTGCTACACTTTCCATATTTATAATATCAATTTCTCCTTTTTCTAATCCATCTTGGAAAACTAATTCTCTTATCATAAAAAAATAATACATTCTAAAAAACGGAAACCTTACAATAATTGCGTCATCTTTTGTAAATCCTGGGGGGTAATCTATTTTCTCTGGACCAAAAACCATTCCAAAATAATAATACTGTCCATCATCAATTACTGGAGTTAATACAAAGGGATTATTTTCCATCTCTAATATTCTATTTTTTATATCTTCGTTAATATCCAAATCCTTTATTAACTCCTCGTTAGAATTAAGCAAAAAATCACCATCGGCAAATTGAAATTGCTCGTCAGGTCGCACGTTAAAATCTATACGCATAAAATCAAGGTCATCTTGAGAAGAATAATTAATTCGATTTTGAAATGCACTATATACTTCCTTAACTCTATCACCTACTAAAGAATGAAAAGCTGGCTGAAATTGTTCATTAGTTGATCCCCTTAATTCTTCAAGTCTATTGCCCCACGCTAGTAACTTAACATAATCATCCCAATATATTTCACTAATCCCAACATTTTCTAGTACTAATTTTTTATTATCACCAGTGTACTTTCCATTTATTAAATTTATATACTCTGTAATGGGTTTAAGTTCAATCCCCATTCTTATAATTGCTTCCTCAACTACATATCTATTTATAAATAAATTTAAAGCAATAATTTCTTTTGGAGTTTTATTTAAATCTACTGGCATAATAAACTGCTGTTCCATACCTATAATAAATCCAGCCAGAGAATAGTTTGTTTCCATTTCACCTAACATTTCAACAATTCTTTCAAATTCAGTCTTATTAATATTATTATTAAAAACGGTTGCTATAGTATTGGCATCAACACTATTAATATTTATATTTTCTATAACGGAATTATTGACATCAGATATATCTGACACTTCATTATTATTGACAGATAAATAATAAAATACGCCTCCTCCTATCAATACAACAATGATAATAATTAAAATTAATATTTTATTCATATTTTTATACTCCTTTGTTAATAATATATATAAACCCCCATAATATAGTTATACATTGGCACCTCACCCTCATGTGGTACACCCCCTAATCGCTATATATTATCTCTTAGCTTTATTATATGACTTATGGATAGTTTTGGCTATCCTAAAGGGAATATGTGTTGTATTGCGTCCACAATACCAGGATGTTATAGATTATAAATTTTATGCATGACTCCCTGCCACATATCCAGTTGTCCAACACAATTGCAATGAATACCCACCAGATGGCCTACTTATATGCAATAAATCACCTGTTACATAAAGATTGTCATACAAACGTGAACGCATAGTTTTACCATCCACTTCTTTGATAGAAACCCCCCCATCTGTTATTACAGCTCGATTAGCCCCCATCAATCCAGTGATTGTAGCAGGCATTGCTTTGAGTAAATTTACTATCTCTTTTCGTTGCTCTTTGGTAACACTATGAACCTTAATATCTGGATCAAAAGTTAGCATTGAAAGTAAAGCATCAGTTATACCATCAGGAGTAATTTCTGAAAAAATATTTATTAGAATTTTATTTTTATTTGCATTAAATACTTTTGTGATTCTTTTATCAAGAGTACCGAGATCTGTGTCAGGATAAGCGTCAATCTCCATGGTAACTTCTCCTTCATGTAATAGCTTGTAAACTTTTGCTGCCAAGTTTAATATCATTGGTCCAGAAAATCCAAAGTGTGTAAATAAAATTTTTCCCTTCTTCTTGATTACGCTCTTGCCATCTACAAAAAAAGTAACCTTAATAGCTGATAGAGAAACTCCTGATAATTTTTTTACCCAAGATTCCTTTACAGCCAACGGGACTATGGTAGGTGTTGAGTCTTCAACAGTATGCCCTAATTTTTTTAACCATGTAAAACCATCTCCCGTTGAGCCAGTCTCAGGATGAGATTTACCTCCAGTAGCAAGAATAAAAGAAGTTGCCGTTATTTTTTTACCATTTACGATAATATGAGACACTTTCTTATTACTGCCTACTATTTCATCTACATTTACACCCTTTCTTACTTCCACTCCACCTTCTTTCATATATCGTTCCATAGTTTTGGAAACATCATTTGCTTTTTCCGATTCTGGGAAAGCTCTCTTTCTTGCTTGGACTACTAGGGGTAAATTTTGTTTGGCAAAAAAATCAAATGTATCTTCCATACCAAATTGATTAAATGAAGAATATAAAAAATTCTTTGCGTTTCCATAATTTGATAACAAGATTGTTTCTGATTCTTCTGCGTTGGTGATATTACATCTTCCGCCACCAGAGATATCTAACTTAACTCCAAGTTCTTTATTTTTTTCCAACAACAAAACACTCTTACCACGACTAGCGGCAGTACCTGCAGCCATCATCCCTGATGGACCTCCTCCGATTACAATTATATCGTATTTCATATATAACAGTATACCAAGAAATTCTATCTACCGAAAGAAAAATCCTCCATAACAATATTATCTTTTTTTAATCCTTGCTCAATTAATTTTTTCTGATAATCATTCATCATCTGATGCGGACCACATAAAAATACTACCGTATTATCAATCTTTCTCACTCTCTTCATAACAGTATCAACGGACAATCTCCCTTGATTATCAGAACATTGATTTATATAGAAAGAATCAGGGATCTTACCCAAGACACCAGTTAACTCAATGTCTAGACAAGCATCGTTCTTGGTCTTGGTACAATAATATAAGCTTACCCACTGACCATTATTCTTTTTGGCAGCATCTTTTACCATGCTAACAAATGGCGCCACTCCAACCCCGCCTCCAATAAATATTAAATCTTTGTCATCTGATAATTTATCTGAGAATCTACCATAAGGGCCATAAATTTCAGCCTGATCTCCTATTTTTAAATTATCCAAACTAGAAGTGTAATCTCCCAATATTTTAATAGCAAATGATAATTCATTTTCATCCACATGAGAAGTAATTGAGAATGGATGCATTTCTTTTTTAACTTCACTATCAAAATAAGTAATGTATGCAAATTGCCCTGGATTATATTTCATTTTATTACCCTCTGGTTCGAAGCTAACTAAATACGTATCACTTTTCTTTACTATCTTACTTACCTTATATTTATACTTAGCCGCTAATGATTTATAAAAAAATTGAATATAAATATAAGCTGCTAACCCTGTTCCCCCTACTGCCATCATCCAATATCCTAACAATGGATAAATAGATGTATCACTAGGAGTACCTAGCATATGGAAATATCCAAATAACAGAGCTAAACCATAGAATTTATGAGTAAATCTCCATCGTTCGTAAGTTAATTTAATATACAGGGTTATTACTGTTAAAATTATAAATAACCAAAAACCAATAATACCAACATCTAAAGGAAGTTGTCCATTGGTTGGTAGAAAAAACTTAAGATTAAATATTTTATCTGGGAAATTCATCAGAGCTAACGTAATAGGATGCACAATCAATAAAACTATTCCATAAATACTTACTTTTTTATGAATGGCATATACCTTATCAAGGCCACCAAACATATATTCCACAAAATGAAGTCGACTACTAAGTAGCATACTCCAACTTAATAACGTCATTCCAAATAAAGAAGCTATCTGAGAAATCAATAGCATTGGATAAGAAGTTATTTCTAGCCAAAAATCAGTTTTTGCTAAAAACCACAAAATCATTGTAGTATGAAGAGTAATAACAATCAATAAATTACCTACTCTATAAATTGGCTTACTTTTTTTTATTTTAATTTTTTCTTCTGCCATATTACATATCCTAAGATTGCTATTAAGGGTAAAAATATTGCAATCAAACCTTTTATTAATTTACTTTTATCTTTATCCTCTTCTACAGAAGTTGCAACAACTTCCGCTATCTTATTGTCGTCAGTATTACTAACCGTATTTATATTTGTATTAACTGAATCAGTAGAAATGCTACTATTAGTATTAGAGATTGTATTAGTATTTACTGAAGTATCATCCACTACATCCTCTGTAGGCTCAACAGCTGTAACTTCTTCTACAATCTCTGCAGTTGCATCAACCCTATCTTCTGGAGCTAACTGAGAATGATCGCAAAGACCATCATTATCTGTATCTACATATCTAGGACATTCTCCTGGATAAGGATCATCAACTAAACCAAATGGACAGTCATCCCAAGCTAAAACTTCTGTTACTCCAGAGAATATTGAAAATAATATTACTAGCGAAACAACAGAAACTTTTATATACTTGGTCATAGTTTTAATTAATTACATTTATCAAAAGCTGGTAAATGTTTATCATCTGAAGCATTCATTAAACTAGTAAATATTGTGGTGATATCTTCATAGTCAGTAACCGCTGGCAATAACTCATCAGAATATAATGCAGCATTGGCAATCTCGGCCTCTACACCTAACTGACATGAATCAGTAATAGTTACAGGTACTGTCAAAGCGCTTACATCATAAGGATCGGCAGGAATAGTAGCACCATATTTATCATAAATAGCTTTCAATGAAGAAATATGCTGCTCCTCTGCTCGAATAATCATTGAGAAAGGTCGGACAGATCCATATTCAGCAATCACTGCTTCATAAGTAGCTCGAGCTTTATATTCATCATCGATAGCTTTATCTAGTGCAGTCAAGACTTCACTCTCCAACTCTGATACCGGGTAATCAAGATTATCAACCTTTAGACAATCATCAGCGACACAGTTTGATTTAGTAACAATTTCATCGACTACTATATCATTGTTATATGTAGTATTTATATTAGTATCACTAGCAACAGTGTTTATAACTGCTGTTTCGGTTGTCGTAGAATCATCTGTAATTGTACAACCTGATAAAAATATTGCTCCGATGGCTAGCACACCGACTAGTGCAAACAACTTTAAATGTTTCATATTATATTATTTATTATTAATTTGATATTGATATTATTACACAATTTGTTAAATTTATCTATATTAGTATAATGCCTCTTTCATTAACACTTGTCATATGAAAGAGGCACAAACTAGGGATAAAGGGGTGTATTTATTTAATTGTCTAAATCACAATTCCCGTCTCCGGCACCACCTTGTCCTTGACCTCCGCCGGTACCGCTACCGCCTCTTTGGCCAAAACCCATTTCACCTGAATGTGGTCCGTCGCCTGAAGCTATCATAGCATCACGTGCTGCTACTCGCTCGGAAATTTCTTCCTCACTTAAGCCGCGTTCTGCCCATCTGTCCATAGCTTTAGCACTCATCTGAGCATGCATTTCATCTATATCAACTCCCTGTTGTAGGGCGATTTCTTCGAAATCCATTGTCTCGTGAGCAACTGTTAATTCATCTACTGTCATTCCGAATACTTCGGCTTTTGTCTCCATCATGCGATCAGAACCGGATCCGTTGTCACTAGCAGCTAGAGCAACGGCTCCGCCCACGAGGGTAAATGCAGTAAGACCAAGAACAGCGCTAAAGATATATTTTTTCATATTTGGTTTACTTCTTTTAGTTAGTTAATTATTAATTATCGACCTTGCACTAATTATTACGCAGTAGAAACGGTTTTATTTCAATAAAAAAAACACTCCTTACTTATGAGGTATTTCAAGTATTATTTAAATTCTTTTAACTACTATCTAATCCATACTTCAGATTCTGACTCAGGAAAAGAAACAGGACAATTCCCCTTTTCAAAAAAATAGCCTCTTAATTAACTGGGGCTATTTTTTTTATTATATTTCCAAAGTAAATAAGCACCAGTAAAAAAAGCTGGAATAGTTATCAACATAGCAATTCTTGGGCTATCTGTTAAGACAACCAAGGTGCCAAATAAAACAGGTCCTATCCCAGCTGACGACCTTGAAGCTAAGGCATAAATTCCAAAATCAAGCCCAGCATGTTTCGCTTCAGAAACCTGAGTATAATAAGCTCGCAATAGAGATTGGGTAGAACCGATAACTAAGGCACCAAGCACACCCACAACAACTAGCTGTATTTTAGTTTGAACGACAAAAATACCTAATACTATAATTATCCAAATAGCTACTGAAACTAAAAGTGGTTTAATTACACCAAATTTTTTTCCCATTCTCCCAAATATCCAAGTGGCTGGAAAAGCAATAAACTGAATACCGATCAAAAAAATACCTAATTCTTTAATACTTACACCTAACGTCTCTCTGGCATAAAGACTACCAAAAAAAGTAATAATATATATTCCCCCACTAATAAACCAGACTACAATTAATAGTGTTAAAACGTTATTTATTTTTGCTTCTTGCCAAGCTTCTTTCAGTGAGGTAATGGCTTGTTCACTTACAATTTGTGAGGGCAAAAGTTTTAATGACACAATAGAAAAAATAACAAAAAATCCTGCCGTTACATATATTCCAACTACAGACGGATCCGTCGATCCACCCTGTGCTACGATCACAAGTGCTAAACATACTAATCCACCTAAATATCCAAAACCCCAAGCAAAAGATGAAACAATACTGGCATTTTCTTTGGGAGCAATCTGAGGCAGGAATGAATCATAAATAATCTGCGATAAAACAAAAAAGATATTAGTAAACAATAATACAATAAAATAAACTTGCACCGAAATCTCAGTTAACAAACCAAGTAAAATAACTCCGACAACTGCCAAAGCTATAAAATAAGAAAAGATCTTCTTTCTATTGCCAATATCACTCCTATGACCAAAAAAAGGTCCGAGTAATATAGCAATAGTAACACTTAAAGAAATTCCTAATCCCCACCAAAAATCAGAACTCCTCGCCCCCTCCATGATTGTTTCCTTAAAAAACAATGGAAACAAAAAAGAAAGCATAATCAGCACATAGCCAGTATTAGCAAAATCGTAAAACGCAAAACCCCAAAAATGTTTTTTATTCATGTGATAAGTATACCAAGAAAAACCATTCCAATAAAGAAATTTTTCAAAATAAAAAAGGGACCGACAATGTCAAACCTTAAATACTTTTTTTAAGTATAGCTAAAACTTGAATTTACCTTCATGCCACATAATAGAAAATACTAGCAATAACGTTTGATAAGCTTTTTGATTTTAGCAACGATAATTTAAAATTTATTTCATCTGCCGTTTTTTTATTTACTTTTTACTGGCAGACTATTACTTTGAAAATACTTCAAATACATTTCGATGGTAGTAACTAATAATATCATGATCACAGGGCCATAGATGAACCCTAAAATTCCAAAAACCTGCAAACCTCCAATCACTCCTAATATAATTAAAGCTGGATGAAGTTCGGCTTTTTTTGATACAAGTTTTGGTCGTAAAAAATTATCAATATTCCCGATAATCAGAACACTCACCACAAGTAACATTATCCCCTGCCATATACCGCCAGTTAAAAATAAAATTGCAATAATTGGTACCATTACAAAACCATAACCAACCATCGGGATAACTCCTAAAAAAACCATTATTAAAGTTAAAAATAAAACATACGGAACTCCAGCTATTGCTAAAAATATTCCTGATACAACACCCTGAACAAGAGAAATAGCGAAAGTTCCCTTGATCATCGATTTAGACATTTCAATAACTCTAGTGAAATAAACCGTATCTATTCTATCATCTAATGGACTGAGTTTCTCAAAAAACTTAAATAACTTTTTGTATAATGGAAAGAAAGAATACAAAAGAATTATATACATAATTACCCAAGTAAATGTATTGAATGCTCCACTGCCAATATTAGGTAATCTTTCTAAGAAATAATTCCCTACCGCCTCAGCTCCATTATTAATATGAACCTTGGCTTCCATAACCGTCAAAGTACTCATATCTCCCGGCATGATGGATGCTAAATCATTAAATCTTGTTACGAAGTTTTCTATATTAACTATCCCCCCCGATCCAGTAAAGTCTTCACTTAATTGTATTATCTGATTTACAGTCAATGCTCCAACCAAAACTATGGGAATTAAAACTACAAAAAATACTATTACAACCGTCATTAAAGCTGCAACTTTTTGTTTTTTAATGAAATGTCTATGAAACCACTCGTATACTGGTTTAAAAAATGCAGCCGTTAGAAAAGCTAAAATTATTGCTGAAAAGAATGGTTTCAAAACCATAAAAGAAAGAACCAATATTATTAGTGCAATAAGATAAAAAAATGATTGTCTTTGTAATAAATTAATTTTCATATTATCTAGTATAATTATATCAAAAATTACTAAAACAGACGAGGTAATTATGACCCTGCAAATGGAGTCCCAAATATTCCAACGCTAAGTTCCGCCCAAATAAGAAGAAGTGCTATCCCAATTACTATAGATAATATTCTATATTTCCAACTAATCATTTTTATTACTTAGTAGTAATATGTGTTCTCGTATTTTTAATTCCTACCTTGCTGGCAATTCTTTTTTACACACTCCGCTATCACATGTCAAAATAGCCTTGCTCTGCTCTTCGCAATAATAATCATCCCATAATGGACATTTAGCAAAATTACATCCATATTCCGCCTGTAATTCTGAATATTTCGTACTAAAATCTTCTAGATTCACTCCTACCCATTGTTCTTCGTCATAATCAGGGCAATCTTGTTGTGGACAACATACACTAAAATCCTCTGTAGTGTCAGCGAACATACAATCAGATGCTTGTTCGCAAGACGTTGATACACCTAAATTTAATAACTTTTGTGAATTATTCCCGCATATAGTTTCACATTCACCTATATCAACAAACGGAATAGTATCACCCATTGAGCTACATCCGGATATATATTTGCATAACGAACCGTCGTAGTATACACCGAGTACCATTTCACACGTACCATAACTTTGAGAGGGACGCCAATTGCAAATCTCATTTGTCCCTTGCATGGCTGTACAATCAAGGTCAATACATCCCATGAATCGAGAATTACTACACATACATTCTTCAGTTGCTTCATTTGTACATTTTCCATACCACTCTGAAGACGTATTACACTCGCATGTTTCTACAGAAAGACAATCCTCTCGTTTGTTACAACGAGTATTGTCAGAAATGTCACCACATGAAACACTCCCGCTTGATGGACAATAACAACTCCCTGCACCGCCACAATCAGCCGTACAAATATCTCCACTACAGCCACTTGAAACACATCTTTGTTCACAGTTGGTAGGGCAGTCACCATATGTAAACTGACTGCAATAATCATTCGTACATGTAGAAGTAGTGTTTACGTTTATGCTATTTGTATTAGCATTATTTAATATTGCAGTATTTATATTTATATTATTACTATTCAAACTAGGACTTTTACCTATTGAAAACACAAATAACATAATTGCTACTCCAACTACTAATGAAATTCCAACAATACTTACTCCAATCCAAAGAATTACTTTATTACCTTTAATTTTATTTTCGGAAGAGTCGTCTTGTTGAATTGACATATTTATTAATTTAACTTTCTCCCATGTAAAGATTACTTATATATTATACCAAAAAACACCTCCGTTAACCACTAAAGGATTCACGGCCTTGTATATAGGGAGATTGCTTCTGTCGGGGGTTAGTGGACAAAGTAAGAACTGAGATTCGATATAATCAACTACTAGAAAAATCTCCAAATAATAATCCCACTATAAATATTATATAAAATAATGACATAAAAATTATTAAAGATATTTTTCGGATATGAGTAGCTTTAGAAATATTATCTAATTGCCATTGAAATATTTTTTTTGAATACGAATAAGCACTTAGAGATAAAAGACTACCAAGCACAATTAAAGCAATTGCAAATAAATATATTATTAATTGATGATCCCCTGATAAAATACTCCCAATTATTAAATAACAACTAAAACATAAAAAAAATAACCCAAAAAATACACCAGACCTAAATCCATTTAGTCTTTTAATATTATCGGTGGACTGAAACTTCTTAACCCACTTAGTATTGTTAACTTTTGTAAATGCTTTAATACTTAAATAAATCATTGAGACCGTAAATACTATTATTGGAATTATTGTGCCTTGATTAACAGACATAAAATCATACTAATTTATTTTTATTATAATTCAAGTATACCAAAAAACACCTCAACCTGCGAGGTGAGCTCTGGCAGGGGCTCGTACCTGCCTGCCGGCAGGCAGGGAAAATGTTAGAACTGCAATTATTTGTTATTCCCATTCGTCTGCATAGTTGACCCAGATTCAATCTCGGGAATCTTAAATCCTTTTACTATTAACCAAATAGCCAACACTAGCTCCTGTATTGCTAATGGCGCAAATAACATAGTTGATAATGTGGAATTTGGATCTTCATTGATTAACAGAGGCAATAACCCTGAAATTAGCATAAGTGGAGCTCCAATAATCCCCCAGACTGATAACCATCTTGGGATAAGTTTCGATTTGTAGAATAAGCAATATAAAATTATTGCACCAACACTAAAAACCGTATATCCAAGCATCCAAGTATAATCGGATACTGATAAAATTATATTTTTTAAGGTTTCAAAATAAGCTATATCTACAGATCCTGCTAGCGTAAATTCCCGGCTTAAGGCTAATATTGATAGAAAACCAAGTATACCAACTAAGAAAATTCCACCCTCCATCACTCTACTGCCAAGATACCAATTTGCTAAACCTTCTTTTATTCCTGAATCTTTTTTTAATACTGGATAAATCATAAATGCGATAGCCGCTACTGCTATTGCCATTACCAACGCAAACATAGCTGCTAATATTACATTTGTTTCATTATTCGAAACATTCAGCAACACGTCTCCATCGGTAAATAATGACCCCAAAGAAGCAGCTGATAATACTCCGGCAACGGTTGCAACGAGATATAATATACCGGCCCACAATGCCGCTTTTCTACTTGAAGTCATTTTCTCTTTCATAATTTTATAATTAAATAATTAACTTATTTAAGTATACCAAAAAATACCTAAATCATCGAGGTGACTTTTGATAACTTTGTAATCATAGTTATTGTTGTTTTATAAAATTATTTACAAATTCATTAAATTTATTTGGATTATCCATATTTGCACAATGTCCTGCATTTTCAATCATAAAATATTTGCTATTATTAATTTCGGTAGGCAATTCTTTTGCTATTTTCTTTGACAATTCTATATTAAACTCTCCTACTAGTATCAAAGTTTGGTATTGTAGTTTAATGTTCTCTCTGTCTTTAATAATATTTTGAAGTCCTGACATTACCATAAATGATTTTCTTTTATAATGGCTAGTAGTTTCATAAAATAAGGCCTGTGCTTTTTCTGATTTACAAATATTCTTCGCAGTCATTTTTCTAAATGATTTCATAGAAAACATTGCTCTAAATATCAAACTCAAATTATAAGACCTTTGAGCTTTAGCAACTTCTTTATCTACTTTATTTATATTATACCCGCCCAATATTGTTAGAGATTTAGTTTTTTCTGGATTTTTTAAGGCAAAATATTGGGCAATTAATGAACCCATTGAAATTCCTACAAGATGAGTACTCTCAAATCCCTCAATTTTCATTATTTCATCAATATGTTTTTCTGAGATATCAATTTTATCTTTTGATTTATTGGCTTTTGATAATCCATGTCCTATTAAATCTATTGTAATAATTCTAAAATCTTTAGAGAAAAAATCAATTTGTTGATCGAATGCTCGATGATCTGAGAAAGCAGGATGTAAAAATACTATTAAATCCTTATCTTTTTTCCCAGAAATATAATAATGAATTTCATAGTCAACTTGTTTTAGAGTTTTATGCTCAATGTGTTCAGTAATATTTACAGTCATATGGTTGTTTCCTTTTATTTATTTAATTTTACCAAATCCTAATTGAAATAAGAATAGTTTATCATTTGCCAATCAAGGCAATTCTGTGTACCAGGAATGACGCTTACGGATCCGGTCCAGCCAGTATTATCCCCTGTTTCATAGTCAGGATTAACCAGTAAATTGATGGCTGCCAGGGCAGTTTGACATTAAAAAGGCTAACGACAGATACTAACCCTGCGCATAAAACAAAAAACGATATCAAAAATAATAGAATTATTATATATTATTATTTTTTAAGAACTTTCTTCAATATCTCTTCCTTATCAATTTTTTTACTACAAAAAAACCAATCCTGGCATTCTAACTCTTCTTTACCGTCCATCCTGTCTTTTGCAACACCACATGAACCGGCAGGTCCCATAATTACATCATCTCCCGGTCTCCAATCAGCGGGGGTAGCAATCTCAAAAGCATCAGCTGCTTGCATAGCAACTAAAGCTCGATAAATTTCATCAAAATTACGTCCCAGACTCAATGGATAATAAATAATAGCTCTTATTATTCCCTTTGGATCTATAAAAAACACAGCACGTACGGCTTTAGTAGAATCTTCCCCAGGCTGTATCATTCCATACTTTTTAGCTACTTCCATTGTGATATCCTCAATCAATGGGAAATTTACCTCCACATTTTTCATCCCCTTGTATTCAATCTTTTCCTTAATAGTTCTCAGCCAGGCAATATGGCTATATAATCCATCAATCGACAATCCAACTAATTTGCAATTTGCTTCCAAAAACTTCTTTTCCATAGATGCAAAAGTGATAAACTCCGAAGTACAAACTGGGGTAAAATCAGCTGGGTGGCTGAAAAGAATTACCCAATCACCAGAATAATCTTCAGGAAAATTAATTTCGCCCTGCGTCGTAACTGCCTTAAATTTAGGTGCTTGATCACCAATTCGTGGCATAGCGGGTATTTGATTTTCATTTTCTTTTTCCATATTTATTAATTAATAATTAATTCATAATTAAGTATAACAAAAATCACCTCAACCTACGAGGTGGGCTCTGGCGGGTATTAATAAATGACGTTAAAACTTATATTATTAAATATACTTTTCAAAAATACCAAAAGTTCTTCCTTTTTTAGCACCAAAAATTTTAGCCAAAAACTGCGGAGGAACATTTTTCTTCAATATCCAAGAGGCCTCTGCTTCTTTATAATCTTTATCTATTAATGTTTTCATTAATAAATTACCCATTTGTTTGCCAATGCCTTGCCTTAAATAATCAGAATGCACTCCGATCGAAACAATTCTTGCTTTATCAATCTTACCTTCAAAAATTTTTTGATTATAATCCGGTAGACAAACAAGTGAACCGATAATTTTTTTATTGTCGTCCTCAGCAATTATTATTAAATCCTTATCCATAAATGGTATTAATCTATTTATTAGCTTACCTTCTTCCTCTAAAGTTCTAGGAATGTATCCTTCATGTGATATAAAAACATCAATTTGAAATTTATGAAATAATTTTATTTCATTTTCTATATCCTTATCATTAAATGTTCGGAGTTTTACATTGTCTTTAGATTTTACGTACTTCGCAATTTTTTTATTAAAATAAAAAGTAACCAATTTTTGAGATAATTTATAGTTTGCCTTTTTAATTATTTTTTTATAATATTTTGGGTTGTAAGATGTAAATATTGATGGCGGAATATTAAATTTAGAAATTTGTAAACCAGCTTGCATATTATCAATCTTTGGAAAAATTACCTTCTTTACCTTATTTACTAATAATTTATCCTCTAATGCTCGAAACAATTCATTCATCTCTTTTTTATATTTCTCCAAACCCTCAAAATACCCAATCCAACCAACTCCTTTACTTTCAGGAGGTAGTATTGCGACACCACGAGCAATAGGCATATCATTATCTTCAAGAATCATCGGCCAACATTGATACCTAGGCCCACCAAGTAACTCAAATATTTGCTCTTTTAATTGTTTACGGTCTTCTATTATCCAATTTTTATCCCCTTTATATACTTCGACAGGAATATCAAAAAACTTATTCCATAGATCATTATCACTTTTTTTTGATAATTCAATTATTTTCATTTTCTCTCATTACTCTAATTAATTTATTTGAATTTTTATTTCTTATAGGACCTTCATAAATATAATTTATTTCAGGTGTTATAGCTTTTATTTTATTTACCCAAAAATTTATATTTTCTATAATTTTATTTTCAATATCCCTGCTTACTTGATTATTAACAGTGACTAATCTTATTGTTATTGACCCATTAATATGCTGTATTGCCTGAAATTCTAAAATATATTCCGAAGCCTGATTAATTGATCTTCTGACATAATCAGGAAACAAATATCTCTCCTTACCATCATTAGATTTCAAAATAAAAATATCGTCTTCACGACCATGTATTTTTTTTATTATTTGAAAATTTGAACCACACTTACATTTTTTATCATCTAATTCCATTACGTCATGAAGAGAATATCTTACAAATGGAGCACATGTTCTATACAAATCAGTTACCAAAACTCTTTTTAAATTTTCATTTTCCTTATCAATATTTTCAAACTCAAAAAAAGTAGTATCCTCATTCAAATGAAGACTACCCTCTTTACAAGTAGCAGCAAGAAAACCCTCAGCCCCCTGATAAATTTCAATTAATTTAGAACCAAAACTATCTACTAACGTATTTTTGACTTTTTCAGACAAAACCTCTGCATATGAAATTAATAATTTTGGCTTAACAACTATCTCATCTATTTTTTTGCTAATCATATATAACAAAGAAGGTGGTCCAGCAATAACATTTATTTTTTTATCATTAATTTCATAAATCAGCTTGTCGACATTTACGGTATAATCTGCATATGATATATATATACCAAATTTTTTTACTTCCATGAATGCAGCATTATTTCTTCTCAACAAAAACAAAACTCTTGGTTTTTTTACATATGATATTATATTACTTCTTGCCAACAATAATGTTGGGTACAATTCTCTTTCAGATTTTGACAAAACAGTTAAAGTTACATTTCCCGATGTACCTGAAGACAAACCTATTGAATAATTTTCATTAAACAAACCAATTGAATTTGAACGCTGCTGCTTGATACTAAAATCTAACAGAATATCTTTTTTTAATCCTGCAGTATTAATATTATCAAAGTTGTCCATAAAAACCTTTTTATCAATAACAGGTAATTTTTCAAAATTGTCATTATCCTTCAAGATATCTCGATAATATATTGATTTTCTTTTCAATAATGCTATTAATTTATTAAGTCTTTTTTCTTGATGTCTTTTAATTCTTTGTTTTGACCAATTATAAAATCTAATTTTTAATATAATTATATAAAAAAGTGATTTTAAAGCATTTTTCATTAATTTATTTTAATGTTTTTACAGTTTGACTAAATTCATTATACTTGTCACGAGAAATAGTATAGCGTTGTAGTACAATGGCAGATAAAACTATAAATACAGCTGGAACCACCCCAAAAACTATACGAATTCCCATTAAAGCACTTGATGGTTGTATTGCTAAATCGCCAACATAACCAGTAACACTAAGAATAACACCAATAAACAGACCCGATAAAGCAATTCCTAATTGGTGTGAAGTCATCCAATATCCGAAAAATGTAGACTCATGTCTTTCATTAAACTTAACATTATAATATTCAACTAAGTCAGGAACTAATGAATAAGGGATTAAAAGCCAACCGGCCATTGAAAATCCTAATAATAAACAACCAACATAGAATGGTATTGTAACAGATTCGCTAACGCCAAATGCTATAGCTAATAATATAATTGCTGAAACTATATTTGATATTAATAATAAACGACGTTTATCGTGTTTCTTTGTCATCTTATTCCATATTGGAATACCTATTGCAGTAGCAACAACATATATTGCCAACGCATAAGTACTACTACTCGTACTTCCAACAATATTTTCTGTAAAGTAAACCATACTTACAGTAAGAGCTCCTGTTCCTATAGCTCCTAAAACTTTTACAATCATTAAAATCAAAACATTTCTTTTTGCTAATAATTTAAAATAGCTTTTAAACTTTAAAGGACTTATTGGTATATTATTTTCTGGAGTATCTATTTTTTTTACACTCCAAGCGGCAATAAGCGTTGTAAATATTGTAATAACCCCCAAAATAACTGTCATCATTCTTAAGGTAACTACTGCATCAGTACCATCGGAGATTAATAACGCAAGTCCACCACCAAGAATTGATCCAAAAGTAGATAGAACTGCCCTGATGCTGGTAATTTGAGTTCTTTCATCATAATCTTTTGACATTACCGGCACTAGTGCCATATAAGGCACTGTTACAACAGAATATGCTGTTGCATATAGTAAGATTAACAATGTAGCAATTACAAATTGTAATCCTTCATTTGCTAAACTAGGTATAAACCAAAGTAATGCAAAGCTTAACCCAAAAGGTACTGCACCAAATAAAAGGAAAACTCTTTTTCTACCAAATTTTGATTTTATTCTATCAGACCACACTCCAATTATTGGATCATTTATACTATCCCATAATTTCCCAATAAAAAATGCTATACCAGCGAGATAAGCACTCATACCAATAATATCAGTCAAATAATAAATAAAGAAAAATCCAACTGCAAAATACGATATTGATATCCCAAAGTCTCCCATACCATAAGCAATTTTTTTAGAATATTTTAGTCCCATAGTTTTTTAATATTATTAATTTTTAATATGTTATACAGTATACCAAAAAATACCTCAACCTGCGAGGTGGGTTCTGGCGGGTATTAGTGAACGACGTTCGAACTAAGATTCTTAATACGCAGGAAAAATATTTACACCTCCACGAAATCCTGTATGATGTGTAAAAAATTGGGATTTAACAGTACCCCACATATCAAAAATTCTAACTTGTGGACCCATTCCAGCTCCAGGAGCAGTCACGATTTCATTTACCCCATCAGCATCAACATCAGCAATAAAAGAAGAAAAATTTCCTCGTAGATGATTACTATAAGCAAAGAATTGTGACAATACTTCCCCTCTTGTATTAAATACCCTGACATGTGGACCTGCATTAGATTCAGGCGTAGCAATAATTTCATTTACCCCATCAGCATTTACATCACCAATAGAGATATTTAAACCTCCACGGAAAGTCTCAGCATAAGCGAAAAATCTTCCTATAAGCGTACCGTCACCTTTAAACATTGCTACTTGAGGGCCTAAACCTGACTTTGGAGTTATTATAATATCAGAAACGTCATCAGCATTTACATCACCAACTGATAAATTATATCCTCCACGAATAGTTGGAGCATATGCCCAAAACTGAGAAACCAGCGTTCCATCTTTTTCAAAAACTCTCACCTGTGGTCCAGCGCTAGATTCTGGCATGGTGATGATTTCAAACATTCCATCATTGTCTACATCAGCTAATGCAATACTAACACCTCCACGGAATGTCTCAGCATATGCATAAAACTGAGACTCTAAATTACCATAGCTATCTAAAATTCTTATATGAGGCGCTGCACCTTGTTTAGGTACTGCAACTATCTCAACTCTCCCATCGTCGTCTATATCTCCAGCCGCCATATTAATACCGGCTCTCATATTTGAGGTATAAAACATAAACTCTGCTATTTGATAACCCGCTGAGTTAAATAATCTTACTAATGGCTCGGCACCCACTCCTGGAGCAATTATAAATTCAGATATACCATCAGTACCCAAATCAATAGAAGTAGCCGTCATACCAAATCTTAAAGAAGAATCATATGCAAAAAAATTAGTAAGTGTTTCTCCCAAATAATTTTTAATTATTACTTGTGGGCCACCAGCACTTATTGGAGTAGCTAATATATTTACAGGAGTTGCAACTTCTATTGGCTTTATTCTTTGAGTAAAAATATCATGATTGTATCCAGGATTAGTATAATGATTCCTTTCATCCTCCCATACTACTATAATACCCCTATTTCCGTCATTTGCTACGGAATATCTATACCGATTGCCGTCACCTGTTGACACTAAATACCCTTCGTTACCCCATAAAAGTCTGCCGTTTACATCAACTTTTTGCATATACAAATCGGACCACATTTGTGGTGTATCGGTTGAAGCGTATGTTGTGAAAAAAACATTTCCCCTCCCATCCGCAAGTAGCTCGGGCGCATAATGAGAAAGAGATATGTCAATAATTCCTATTCCGTCACTTCCCCATTTGAGATTTCCTTCTTGATCAATCCTCTGACCATACATCTTAGTAATTGTGTCATTCCAGCTCACCCAACCGACTACCAGACCACCAACACCATCCGAAATTATCATTTCATGCATATTACTGACCATATCTGAAATTAATACTCCATCATTTTCCCATTGCATATCTCCATCAAGATTAATTTTTTGCACACGTAAATCTCCATAATTACCTATTCCTTCCTTGAATAAAACATAAATATTCGACCCACTTATCACTACGTTTTGATTGCCATACCAAAATTTGACAGATGATGCAACGACGACATCTGAATTCCAGATACGTTCTCCATCACTTGTAATTCTCTGGCCATAAATTACATTATCATCCTGCCAAAAAACTACCGATCCTCCATCTTCTGTTAAAGCAAGACTAATTTTGCTAATCTCTAATCCTGAAAAATCGTAAGTTGTTTCTGAAATCGCCTTACCTTCAGTGCCCCACAGTAAAGTTCCAGCAGTATTTATCCTATTTGCATAAACTACATTATTTTTAATCCAGACAATTATTGCGCCACCATTGCTATCTGAAATGACTTGCACTCCGCCCTCATTTGTCTGATCATGAGACACCTGCACGCCATTATTTGTCCACTGCACCTCACCACTTACATTAATTCGCTGAGTATATATATCAGTGTTATATTCCTCATCTCGATTATCCTGCCATACAACAATGGCACCATGCTGGGAATCGCTAACGACGTGGGCAGCTCCGCTTCCACCGCTCTGCGCTACAATCGCTTTTACCTGCCCGCTCCATTGAGCAACTCCATCACTATCAATCCGTTTTGCATAAATACCGGAAGCAGATCCTTGGTCAGACATCTTATAAAAAAATAATCCTCCCCCATACCCATCACCAACCACTTTCGGAGTCGGACCATTACTATCTGATAATACAACAAATTCACCATTCTCAGTCCATTTTACTTCATCATTTTCCATGGATGCATATACTTGAGCAGGTATTAAAATAAACATTCCTGTAACCAACAAGGTAATTAATACTTTTTTCATAGTTTTCAAATTTAATAATTATAATGATTTTAGTATACCAAAAAACACCTCATTCAGCGAGGCGCCTTATGGCGGGAGCACTAGGACTCGAACCTAGAATAAGGGTTTTGGAGACCCTTGTGATAGCCATTTCACTATGCTCCCACATAAAAACGAAATGTAATTATTTCGTTTCTTTATGCTGTGTATGTTTTTTACACCATTTACAGAATTTCTTTAACTCTAATCTATCCTTAAGAAGTTTTTTATTTTTCTTAGAATAATGTGTAATTTGATGACATTCACTGCATTCAAATTTTATCAGATTGTCTTGTGACATATATTTTTTATTATTTAACTATTTTAATAACTAATTATCCGTGGCAAAACGGTATTACATCTATCCTTGCCTAAGCCACCCGTCCCGCGATGCGGGACGACCTCCCACTTATTAGCGTAACTGGCCAAACAAATGTATTCATTTATCCAACCACAGCCACCCGTCGGGTTCGAACCGACGACCTACTGTTTACAAAACAGTTGCTCTAGCCAACTGAGCTAGGGTGGCTGCGATAGGACAAATTATGCTTTTTAAAAAACTTTTGCAAATTAATTACTACTAATAACTGCAAATGGGCAGGGAGGGATTCGAACCCCCGAAGGCCGAAGCCAGCAGATTTACAGTCTGCCCCGTTTGACCACTTCGGTACCTACCCGCCCATTTATAGTTATTATATTTTTAATTAACCTTTTAAACGCCTCTCCACCCTTATATGACTTTATTTGTTTCTCTCTTTTTACAGCTTCAATTTTATTATTAAATTTTTCAATATATATTAATTCCCAAGGCATATATCGCTTAGTATATCTTACTTTACCAGAATTATGTTGCCCTAATCTAATTTCAATGTTTTCAGTAAAACCAATATAATACTTATTAATTATTTCACTTTTTATAATATATACATTAATACATATTTTTCAGATTTATGCCGCCAATGGCGGTACACGCACTCTGCCTATTTTAGTTAAACGTAGGCCAGTCCCGCTATCAGCGGGATACCTACCCGCCCATTTATAGTTATTATTTATTTTCAATTTACTTTTTTATATACAATCCAACCATAATAATTAAGTAGGGGTCCCCGATCCCGCTCAGCGGGATTGTGGGAAGCCAGCTTATTACTGAAAGTGCAGTGTATTAAACTTGTTTCGATACACGAAACTCATAACAATAGAGAGGGCGTGGAGCCGTTGTGCGGATTCTCCGCCTTAGGCGGATGCGCCTTTGGCGCAGAACCATATAATGCAGGTCTAACTCCTTACTCCGCCAGAGACAGACAGGCATGGAATTGATCTACTTCACCCCGCCAGAGCCGATGTGCGGATTCGAACCGCAGACCTACTCCTTACCATGGAGTTGCTCTACCAACTGAGCTACATCGGCTCAAGCGGGGCAAGCCGAGTCTACTGACAGACATGATATTAATTTACTTCTTTTCCTCTTTTAAAGAATCAATTTCCTCTTTTATTTCATCTAATTTTTCATTATCAGGATTTGCTTCTCTCAATTGATCATAATACTTATTAGCCATTACAAAATCCTTTAATTTTACTGCTACACTTATTGCCGCATTTAGATTTCTAGGATTCTTTGGTTCTAATTTTACTGCCTCTTCATAACATTCTAATGCTTTTTTATATTCACTTGTAGCCATATATACATCACCCAAATCTACATGATAACTAGCCACTTCATTATTCAATGAGATTGATTTAAGATAATCTTCTGTTGCTTCTTCAGTTTTTCCTTCTTCTACTGCAATCTTACCTAGATGTTCCAGAGCTACATCATCTTGAGAATTAATCTTTAATAAATACTGATAAATTTCTTTAGCGTGTTCATAATCTTTCATCTCAAAATATACATCTCCCAAACCTTCATATGCCTCATTACTTTTTTCATCCAGACTAATAATCTCAATATATTTTTCTTCCGCGAATTTAAATTCTTCTTTATCGACTAAATCTTCTGCTTCTTGCAATAAAATAGTAATACTTTTTTCCTGCTCAACTTTATCCATTGGTGTTTCCACTCGAATTTTTTCTGAATATTTCTTTTCTAGGTTTTTCATCTGACTATAAAATCTTTTCAACATAGGTTCGCGTTTCTCATCTGATTTTTCTTCATCCACATTATCCTTGAATAGTTTTTTTACATTCATTGATTTAAATTTTCTAACGAGCCTTCCTTCGATTAAACCTTTCTTTATTTGGTCTTGCTTATGTTTTGTTAAAGCTTCAATGTTTATTGCAGCTAATACAGAAAACTTCTTTGCTACTACATAAAATATTGTGGCTACACAGATAACTATTATTATTATGGCTATAATATCTATTATCATAATTTTTTATAATCTTCTAGGGTTACTTCAGTAATATTTTTATCAATTAAAACATTAATAGTACCTTTTATAACATTGAAAGATAGCACTTTACCCTCACCTTGTCTAGTCTTTACCTTGGTACCCGCTTTTGGATATTTCTTAGATTCTTTTTCATAAAATTCGACCTCATATGACAAACAGCACATCAACCTACCACATGAACCAGAGATTCGGTCACTCCCACGACTATGAATATTCTGTATTCTAGCAGAATCAGTAGAAACTGTTTTTGGATTTCCTAAGAACTTTTTACAACACAATTCCCTACCACAACCACCAATACCACCCAGTTTTTTTGCCTCATCTCTTATACCTATCTGTTGCAATCGAATTGATTTTTGAAAATTTCGAGCTAATTCCTTAACCAAATCCCTAAAATCTACTCTACCTTCTGCTGTAAAAACTATTGTAATTTTACCACCATCATATGAGAAAAAACAATCAACTATTTTCATGTCAAGTTTCATATTATCTACTAGCCTACGTGCTTTTGATAATATTTTTGATCTATCCTTTGACAAAACTTCTATTTTTTTTTCATCATCTTTACTAGCTTTCCTGACAATATTCTTTAAAGAAATTTCCAAAGTTTCTTCATCTATTTTCGAAACGTTGATTACATTACCTAATTCCAATGCTGAATCAGTTTTTGCAATTACCTTATCTCCAACAATTAATTTAATTTCCTGGGGATCAAAATGATAAACCTGGTCCCATGGATTAAATTGTACGCCTACAACGTACTTCATCATAATGATATTACTTTAAACTCTTTAACTTGGATATTTTCTCCTAATTTAAGAATCTTCTTTTGAATCAATTGTTCGATAGTAACTTTGTCATCTTTTAAATAAACCTGTTTGATAAAACAAACTTCTGAATAATATTTCTCAAGTTTTCCAGTAATAATATTATCCCATATCTTTTCTGGTTTTTTTTCTGCTTTCAAAAGTTCTTGAAAAACTTCTTTTTCTTTTGCAATAACCTTAGCAGGAATCTCGTCTGGTGTAATATATTTAGGATTTGTAGCTACTACTTGCATAGCAAGATCATGAGCCAACTCCTTAAATTCATCTGTATTAGCCACAAAATCACTTTCACAAGCTAAGGCAACCATAGCAGCTATTTTATTATTTGAATGCATATATGCCCCCACAACACCTTCCTTAGTAACACGATCTTGTTTTTTTGATGCAACTTTTTGACCCTGTTTTTTCATTAGATCAATCGCCTTTTCAATATCTCCTTGAGTTTCTTCTAAAGCTTTTTTTGCTGCCATGATACCGGCACCAGTTTCTTCTCTCAATTGTTGTATTAACTTTGTATCAATTTTCATATAATAATCATTTATAATTTATTTACTTGGTTTTTCATCTTTTTTAGAAGCTTCTTTTTCTTTTTTCATACTAGCCCCTTCAATAATTGCATCTTTGATAACACTTACAATCAATTTGATTGATTTTGTAGCATCATCATTCGCCGGTATCGGATAATCAACTAGCTCTGGATTTACATTTGTATCTACCATAGCGATGATTGGAATTTTTTGATTCGTTGCTTCGCGGATTGCCGTTTTTTCTTTCTTGATATCTATGACAAACAAAGCTTGAGGTTTTTTATCCATATCTTCTATTCCTCCAACCAATACTGTTAATTCCTCAATCTCTTCAGTAAATTTTAATTTTTCCCTTTTTGTATATTTATCAAGTTCACCAGCATCTACTTGTTTTCGTAGATATTTTAGTCTCAATGATAATTTTTTGATAATGTCAAAATTGGTTAATATTCCTCCAATCCAACGTTCTGTGATAAAAGGCATTTTAACTTCTTGGGCTGCCTCTTTTATTATTGATTGAGCTTGTCTCTTAGTAGAAACAAATAAAATCTTGCCATTTTCTGAAGCAATTTTCTTAACAAATGCAGTTGCTTCCTTTAATTTTTGATCTGTTTTTTCTAAGTCAATAATATAAAGACCCGCCCTATTTGTATGAATATAGGGTTTCATTTTCGGATGCCAATATCTCTGTTGATGACCAAAGTGGACGCCACTCTTAAGCATCTCTAATAAGGTGATTTCTTTCATATTGTTTTTCCTTTTTATCCTCTTGCTTTCTTCTACCTGATTATTAGACCTAATATTATAATTAGGCAAGGAAATCAGTCAAAAAGCATGGGTGATTAGTTATTAAAAAATCAAACTTACATAAGTAAATTTGTGCTTATTATTCTACCATAAGTTGAAAAAAATGCAAGTCATATCAAATACCACAAAAATAGCATCTTTTCACTTAATAATCCTTGCTATTATTAGATATCTCTGATATAATATTTTTACATTTTTATATAATATAAATTTAATATGAAAAAAGAAATTCATCCAAAATATCATTCAAAAGCTAAGGTAGTATGTGCCTGTGGTAATAGCTTTACAACTGGTTCTACAGTAGAAGAAATTAGCGTAGAAATATGTTCTATGTGCCACCCTTTTTATACTGGTAAACAGAAAATTCTTGACGATCGAGGTCGTGTTGATAGATTCAAAAAATTAGTTGAAAGAAAAGCTGCCCATAAATCAAAAAAGGCCAAAAGAAAAGTCAAAGACAGTAAAAAAGCAAAATAACAAAATTTCCCCGATAAATACTATTTTTATTTTGGGGATTTTTTAATGCCTTATGGATAATAAAATAAAAAAAATCAAAGAAGAGCATGCTCAAATAGAAAAGGATTTACAAAGTCCTGATATTTTAGGTGATGCCAATAAACTATCCAAACTTTCCAAGAAATATAATGAACTTAATGAATTCTTAGTAAGTTACACAAAATTAGAAACTGCCAAACAAAATATCACTGAGCTGAAAAAAAGTTTAGATACTGAAAAAGATAAAGAAATGATAGAACTTACCGAAGAAGAGATATCAAATCTTAGTAAATCAATTACAAAACTTGAAGATGAAGTAAATGAATATATTAACCCAGCCGACCCATTGGATAAAAAAAATATTATTTTAGAGATTAGAGCGGGCACAGGTGGTGATGAAGCAGCGCTTTTCGCAGCTAATCTTTATAGGATGTACACCCGCTATGCAGAAGAAAGAGGTTGGAAAATTCAAGCAATTAGTTCTAATAGGATAGGTATCGGTGGATTTAAAGAAATAATTGTCAATATTTTAGGTGACAACGTTTATAGTAAACTAAAATACGAAAGTGGCACTCACCGAGTACAACGAGTACCAGATACAGAAAAAAGTGGACGTGTACATACTTCAGCTGCCACTGTTGCAATCCTTCCTGAAGCAGAAGAAGTAGATGTTGAATTAAAACCAGAAGAACTAGATATACAAGCAACTAACTCGTCTGGCGCTGGTGGCCAATCTGTTAACACTGCCTATTCCGCTATCCGTATCGTTCATCTACCGACTAACACAGTAGTGGTCTGTCAGGATGAAAGATCACAAAAACAAAACAAAGAAAAAGCAATGCAAGTTTTACGATCTCGTATCTTACAAGTCAGACAAGAAAAAGCTCAAAAAGAAAGATCTAATGCACGAAAAATTCAAGTTGGTACTGGCGATCGTTCAGAAAAAATAAGAACATATAACTTCCCTCAAGATAGAGTTACCGACCATAGAATAAAAAGTAATTACTCAAATATAGAGTCTATTATGGATGGTAATCTTGATCCAATAATTGATGATCTGAAAGAAGCTGATAAATAATAAATAAATGTAATCATTGGTTAATATATTAATGATTTTTTTATTTATGAAAAAAATTGTATAATTAATTAATGATTAACCAATTAAATATAAAAAATAAATCGAAAATAATTTTAAAATTTATTATAATTTTATTTTTTTTATGGTTTATTACATTACAGATTGTGGCATTTGTATCAATCAACTTCACAGATTTGGAACAACCACACTCATGGCCCAAAAAACCTTTAGAAACTTATCTTTATTGGGCTAGATGGGATTCAAAATGGTATTCCTCAATATCAACAGATGGTTATTATCTACAGAACGGTAATTCAAATGTTACGTTTTTCCCACTCTACCCATCATTAATGAAAATTTCAAACATAATTTTTAATGTTGATTTAATGTGGGCTGGATTTTTAATTTCTATAATTTCTATAATTTTATCCTTATATTATCTTTATAGATTAATATTAATCGATTTTGATAAATCCCATGCAAAAAAAAGCTTAGTATATTTACTCTTTTTACCCGCTGCATTTTTTTTAATTTCTACATATGCAGAATCACTATTTTTACTAGAAATTATACTTAGTTTTTATTTTGCCAGAAATAAAAAATGGTTAATAGCATCAATTTTTGCATTGTTGGCAGGTATTACAAGAATACCTGGGACCCTCTTATTCCCAGTTTTAATAATTGAATATTTGTCACAGAATCAATATAAACTAAAAAACATTCGTATAAATTTTATTTATCTTTTTTCAATTCCTCTAGGATTAGCATCTCTGATGTTTTACTATTGGTACAAATTCAATGACGCTTTAATATTTCTCCATAACCAAACCACCTATTTACGCCACTTCACTTGGCCACACAATGTTATTAAAGGTTATTTAAACACTATCTTCATTAACCCAAATAACGTCGCTAGTGATCTTTATTTGATATTACTTATCGATTTAACGATACTTATATTGTATTTTATTATTTTGATTATCTCATTTAAGAAACTCAGATTATCATATTCAATCTTTCTATTATTAAATTTGTTAATCCTAATATTTACGGGTACATTTTCTGGCATGAGTAGATACATACTCCCCTTATTCCCAGCTGTGATAGTTCTTGGTTTCATAAATAATAAATTTATTAGGTCATCAATACTAATTGTCCTTGGAATTACCCAAATATATTTGATTGCTAGATTTGTCAACTGGTATTGGGTTGGATAATAGAATATAATAAACATATGAATATTCAACAAGCCTTGCTAAGTGCCACAAAAAAAATAAATCGAAAACAACCTACTTCAGCGCACCTTGATGCTGAAATACTTTTATCCTTTGTAACCAATAAACCAAAAACATACCTTCATAGCCACTTAGAAAAAAACATTACGAATGCACAAAAAAATAAATATAATAATTTAGTAAATAAACGTAAAAATGGTTCTCCTATAGCTTACCTTATAAATAATCGAGATTTTTATAGTCTAAGTTTCTATATAAATAAAAATGTACTTATACCTAGACCAGAAACAGAAACATTAGTAGAAGAAGTAATTAAACAAGCTCGTCATTTAAAACAATCTATTGGTAAAAACGATACTATTACTATTGTAGATATTGGCACAGGATCTGGTTGCATCTCTGTCACACTGGCTAAATATTTACCTTATGCCAAAATTATAGCTACAGATATTTCACAAAAAGCTTTGGATGTTGCCAAAAGGAATGCCAAACTTCACAAAGTACTAAACAGAATAACTTTCAAAAAAGGAAACTTACTTAAAGCGGTTACCAAACAAACGCCACCTGATATTATAGTTTCAAATCTCCCCTACCTTACTAAGAAAGAATTATCTAATGTTCCTAAAGAACCTAAACTAGCTTTATACGGTGGCAAACTTGGATTAGAAATAATTGACGAATTATTCATTCAAATTTCTGAACTTGAAAAACAACCGATTATATTGTTAGAAATAGCCCCACATCAATTTAAAGCAATTGATTATTTTGCAGAACAAAAACTAAATAAAAAAATATCACATCCAGTCAAAGATCTAGCTGGACGCGATCGAATAGCAATCATTAAATAAAAAGAAGGGAACAGATATCAATCATGTCCCCTTCGAATATTTTTTGTACTTTCTATTTCTAGAATGTACAGGTCAACTCCACAAAATATTTGCTTCGTTGACCCTCAGCCAGATCCACGTATGCTTTGACAAATGAATTTGTCGCATACTTATAAGTAAATCCAACAGTAAGCTGCTCATTTCTACCAAATTCGTACATTTGGTTAAAAGAAAGAGCGTCGGTCAGGTAAGAATAGTTCCGAACAGAATACTGCTCAGTGCTATCTTTGGGTTTTGAAACGGTAAAAACCGTTTTCAATAATGGAATCCGAAATGGCGATTCTACTACAAACCCATAGGCGGTTTTTTCTTGCCACATAGCAGAGATAAACCCGTAAGTAACCGCAACCTGAGAAAGATCACTATGCAAAACCCGAAGAGTAAAATCAGATTTTTCAAAAAATGCGTTTACTCCGAAAGCCTTGATTATATAATTGTCATATGCCATGGCCCATCTACCAAACAAAATCTTATTTGGACCGGTCATGATATCTCCAACCGTGGAGAGAACATAACCAGCGGAGGTATTTAATTCCCCACCTAACAATGAGAAAGTCTTTTTCACATATCCATATGACATGCTTTCACTGGCAAAGTCATATTCTATGGTGACTTGCAACTGATTCACTTGAGCCACATAAGCATCCGTACGCAATCTCATCCAACGAAGTTTGTACTTATCAGATGTACCGTGCATATTTGCATCAACAGCTATATAGCCAGAAACATTGATGCTATCAACCTGAGTTGATTGACCACTAATTATTCCTGCCTGTGAATTCATTGGTACTACCAACATGACGATTGCAATTACCATTAGGATAGTTGCTGTTTTCATTAAAAACTCCTTGCCCTTTTTAGAGCTTTGTTATATTAACGATTCTTATTTTCTTATCAAAGTGCAAATAACTATTCAGCATACTCCCTTATGTTCAATTTGTCAAGACCTAAGGCAAGACTATTAAAATGGCTATTTTTGAGTAAAAAAATAAGGCACAGTATTGCTACTATGCCTTAATATGTAATATATATACTACTTTTTACCGAAAAGCGCTCTTAGATGAAGTTCATCTCCATTAAATACCCAATTAAGATTTTCTGAATCTTCAGCATAAGCCTCTTCCAGAATTTCCAAGCTACGTAATAGTCTAAAGAATTCTGGATCAGACCCATAGGCAGCGTTATAAATAGCTGTTGCCTTAGCCTCTGCTTGACCTCTAATTTGACGAGATTCTTTTTCTGCAGAAGCCATAATTTCTTTAGCCATTCTATCAGTCTCGGAAGTAATTGTAAGTGAATCCTGATAACCTTCAGCACGATATTTCTTCGCTTTACGGCTACGTTCTTCCATCATACGACCAAAAACTGACTTCTTGTTTTCTTCAGGCAAATCAACTCGATTCATTCTAACGATAGCGATCTCTAAACCGAATTTCTTATCCTTGACCAGCATATCACTTCTTTGTGTTATGCTGTCCATAATTAGCTGTCTATCGGTTACAACGATTTGTTCAAAATTATTACGACCAAGACGGTTTCGCATTTCTGAATATATTACTTCATCCATGCGAGTTTGAGCATTGGCCATAGTCTGAGTATTTTTCAGATATTCAATTCCGTTTGTAATACGAAACAAACCGAACGAATCCGTCAGCAGGGTTTTCTTATCTTTAGTGATAATTTCCCTAGGATCAGAATCGTACATTTGCCAACGCTTATCAAGTTTATGAACATCTTGGAAAGGCCAAGGAAGCTTAAAGTGTGGGCCACCCGCTTCAGTAATTTCTGTAACTGGCTTACCAAATTGCAAAACTACTGCAATTTCTTTCTCATCAACCGTAAATAAGCAAGTGCTTATCAATATCAATGAAAGTAAAAATGATACTATTTCGAATATTAATCGTTTCATCCTAATTATCTCCCATCTGTCTTACGGTTTGTGATATCAAGAAATTCAAGTGGGCCATTACCATTGAGAATGATCCACTGCTTACTGCCAGGTAGAATTTTTCCGAAAACTTCAAGTCTCATTCTATCCTTTGTAACCCCTGGTAACTTCTTGTACTCCTTTAACATATCCACGAACTTCGATGAATCACCTTGAGCGATGGCTATACGTTCAGCTTGAAAACCTAACGCATCCTCTACCATCTTCTTTGCCTTACCTCTAGTTTGAGGTAAAATTTCGTTTTGATATCCTTCAGCCGATCGGACTTTTTTCTGCTTATCTTCTTTGGCATTAGTGACATCTTTGAAAGCGTGCATAACTTCCTCAGGCGGATGCGCGTCTTGCAACTGAACACCAGCAATCGATACTCCGAAATCTAAATCTGACACAAGACCAGAAGTTAGATCATGAACATTGTCCTGGATAGTAACACGACCGCTAGTAGCAACGGAATCAAATGACCCCCTACCTACCTCATACCGCATGCTAGATTGTGAAAGCATGCTAAGCGCATGTAATGGATCTTCAAGTACAAACATCCATTTTGCAGCATCAGAAGACCTAAACTGAACAATGAAATCTAAGTCAACAATATTTGCATCTCCAGTAAGCATTAACGCTTCTTCGTCGATATCTTGATATTCAGCCGGTGGCCCAACATCAAGAGTCCTAAAACCGATTTCTATATTCTTTACCTTAGTGACCGAAACCTCAGTAGCTTCTTCAAATGGCCACGGTAATTTGACGTGGATACCAGGCTCTTCTGTCCTGACATGTTTACCAAAACGTTGAACCACAGAATTTTCATCTTTGTCGACTGTATACCAAAAAGTGAATAATGAAATCACAAAATACAACGCAAATGCACAATTCCATATTTTTGGTAACAGTTTTCTTTCGTTGTCGACCATACCTTCATAAACAAATAGGTCAACAAACGACCATTTCTTTTCAGAAATTTCCGACATACTTACTCCAATCGTTGTTTAAATTTACGTATTTATTTCTTCAATTTTTCTCTACTTCCTCCATTAGTAGTATTATATATTTTCAATGAACATAATTATTGTTATTTTTTTATAACTAGAAATATTAACATATTATTTAGTATTTGTCAAGACCTAGGACAAGGCCATTAAAATAGCTATTTTTGAGTAAAAAAATAAAGCACAGTATTGCTACTATGCTTTAATATGTATGATAGACAGCCTATTTTAGATTAAAATATTTTATTCGTATAATACTTCTTGTGTTTCAGGTAAAATATGAACCCAAGTATTACCTCTATTAAACTCTAATTCATTACCATCAATATAATAAAAATATGTCCTGTCAGTTCTTGATTCTTTTTTCCAAGTACCTTCTATAATCTCACCATCTCTTAATATCCAGGCCGGTCCAGGACCGCCAACTTGTATTTCCAGCCTACCCTTACCACCATTCAATACAGGCTCTGGTACTATCTGAACTATGACATTCTTTATTTTAATTTGTTCACCTGTATTACTATCTAAATGTGGCTGATTAGCATTGGACCTATAATACAAATTTTCATCTTGATTGTATTGCATATCCACAAGATAAGTAGTTCCATAAGAAAAATTAAAACTTAATGTTTTGCCATCTTCTCCCCTATCTTCTAATACAGAATCTTCTTTGTATTTCCAAGATTGATAAGATGTTTCTGTATCAGCTAATTCTAAATCCCTTAAAGCAAAATTCATTTTTTCTGAAGAGGTTACTAAATTATGTGGAGCATACTTAGAAGTATCTCGCCAAAAATATTTATTACCTCTTCCAAGCGCTTCCAAATCAATCAAATCTTTATTTTCTCCAATGATAGTTAAAGCTTGTGGGCTACCTCCTGCATGAGCATAAAGTGCTTCATATTCTGACGACCATTCCAGATAATATGGACGAGCTGACCTTACTGGCATTATCTCAGGGATTACTTCATATGGATCGAAAATTGCCACAAACCTTGTAGCGCCACCTTCAACCAATGATTCATAAACTACTGATGCTTGTGATAGACCACTTTGTGGACGAACAGATAATAAATTTTCTATCATTACTGCATATGGTACTAGTTTTTGATCGTCTTCATCTACGATAACTCCATCTATACTACGGCTGATTAAATAAGTTTCTACTTCTATCGTAGAAGCAGCCGATGTGTCTGTAGATATAGAAGTCTCATTATGATCAGTAAAAAATGATAAATTTATATACATAGCTGATCCCAAGAAAGTTCCAACTGCCCACCATGCAAAAATCATGGTCAATACAAAAAATATCGTTATGTAAATAATCCAATTACGATTTTTTGATACTTGTTGCCAAGTAGCAGTTGTATTCTTACTGCTTGTTGATGTATCTTTATTACTTTTTGTTAACTTAACCGATTTTTTATTTTTCATTTTTAATTTTTTAGACAAAACTCCCCTCTAGTTATAATCTATTTCTCGATCAGTTGGCACTATCTCTACCCAAATAGGTCCTGCATTAAATTCAATCTCACTACCACTTTCATCATAAAATAATGTTCTTTCGGCTATACCTTCCTTTTCCCAAGTACCTACAGTACCCTCGCCATCAACAAATATTATTGCCTCTCCTTTGCCTATAGTATCCATTCCAAGTCTCTGATCATCAACTAAATATGTCTTTACTTTTTGAACAATTATATTTTTTGCTCTAACCTCAGAGTCATCTCTATCTATATGTGCCTCACCGGCCTGATATCTTAAATAATCATTTGTATCACGATTATATTTATACTCAACCTTATAATTAAAAGAAGAGAAATCTATAGTAATATATTTATCTTCTACCGTTCTATCTGTAATTTTCAAATCTTCTTTAAATTTCCATAAATCAAAATCGCCATTTTTATCAATTTCCTTATCCCTTAATGCAAATACGATTTTTTCTCCCGAACTATATAAAGTATGTTCTGATGCTACATTTCTTGATGTATCACGCCAGTAGTATTGTGAATTATAAAATTGATCAAGATCAACCATCCCTTCTCTTTTTATTTGAGCTAATGCTTCTGGGCTACCACCAGCATGCATATATAATGCATTGTATTCACTAGCCCAATCTAAAAAATATGGTCTAGCTGATCTTATCGGTCCAATTTCAGAAATTACCATATTGCTAGCATAAACAGCCATAAATCTAGTTATACCACCCTCAGCCAATGCTTCATATACAACGTTTGCCTGCGATAAGCCAGACTGTGGTCTTGAAACTGTTAGATTTTCAATCATCACCGCTACTGGATAATGATTAGATTCTTCAAATGATACATATTCACCATCAATAGCTCTTCGTACTAATGAACCACTATCTACATTAGTATTTTTATTTGAGTTAGAATCACTATCTTGATCTGGATTAAAACCAAAAATTATATAACCCAAAGCTGCAGCCACAACCACCACCACAGATATTATGATAATCAGCCATTTTTTACTTTTTTTCTTACCCCAAATATATTCTTTAGAATTACCCATTTTTTTTGCCATGATAAATAACTATTAAATTATTATAAAGCTTCTAAAAGTTTATTTGTCTTTTCCGCCAGCGGCAGGTTTTTCTTCAGCATCTTCAGTTTTTTTGTCACCTTCTTTTTTATCATCATCACCATCAGCAACTTCTTCTTCTCCTTCTTTACCATCAACTTTTTCAACATCATCTACCTTGTCAGTAATATCATCCTCCAATGACTTAAGTTCTTCTTCGGTTCTAGGTGTTTGAACATTAGCAACCATAATTTGTCCTTTTTCTATAACTTCGACACCTTCTGGTAATTTTAAGTCTTTTACTGTAATTCTATTTTCAAATGTTTCTAAGGCACTAATATCAACCTTAATTTCATGAACTAAATTTTCTGGTAAACATTCTATCTTAACCTTATCTAAACTTTTATATAAAACTCCACCATTTTCTTTTACTGCTTTTGACTCCCCTACGAATTCCAAAATAACTTCTGCAGTTAATTTCTTTTTCATATCAACTTGTTGAAAATCAACATGAATATATTCATCAGTAACAACATTTTTTTGAAAATCATGTATTAAAACTTTAGTTGGTTTTTGATCACCAACCTGTAAATCAATTAAACTACTTGAGCCTGCAACCTTAAAAATTGTAATAAATGATTTAAGGTCTAATGTTAAATTTATATTTTTTGATCCATGACCATATAGAACGGCAGGAATTTTACCTTCTTTTCTAAGATGATCAACTTTTTTGCCAAGCACCTCCCGTGCTTCAGCCGTTAACGTCATTGTTTTCATAGTATTTCTTCTTTACTTTAAGTAATTAATTTTTAAACAAACGAAATAAAATCCATTTTATTTATATATAGAGCTTGATACAAATCGATCAAATTATCACTATTAATTATTTCGCTTTTCTTATATCTTACTATATCTTTTTTAGTCAAATCTGTCACTAGTCCAAATGAACTAATGCCAATTTCACTTACTAATACCATCAACACTATCGAACTAGAGCATTGAGCACAATTAGTATGTAATAACCAGCTTTCTTGCGATTCTTCAATTACTGTAGCTTTTTCTGGTAAAAATGAAGTATTGCATAATGGGCAATATGATTCAAGATTCTGCTGATTCTTATTTTTTGGTAATTTTTGGTTATTATCTTGATTTTGATTTTTGTTATCTATTTCCATATAAAAAATATTGTAAACTATTTTTTAAATTTAATCAAATTATTTGATTGTCTTAATTATATCACAAAAACACCACTTTAGTCAAGTATTAATAGATAAAAATATTTAAATTATTTAACCTTGGGCAGTTATTCCCCTTCTTATAAATACACTATGAGCGATTCCTAACATAATAAAACTAGCTATCATTGAGGTACCGCCATAACTTACGAACGGTAATGGGACTCCAGCAATAGGCAATACACCTATATTCATACCAATATTCAACAAACTCTGAGAAAATAGATAAATTATGATTCCACTCACCAAAAATAATCCAAAATCATCACGTGCTAAGCGACATACTCGAAACAACCTATATATTAAAAAGATAATAAGTCCAATCAGAAATAGTGAACCCATAAATCCTAATTCTTCAGCTATAACAGCAAAAATAAAATCAGTTTCTTGTGCGGGCAAGAAATTTAATCTACTTTGTGGTCCAAGCGATAAACCGCGACCAAAAAATTGACCCGAACCAACAGATATTATGGATTGTTTAATATTATAACCACTCCCCCAAGGATCTCGATCAGGATCAAGAAATGTTAACACTCTGTCGTGTTGATAATCTTGTAAAATAAAAGCCCAACTAAAAATTGAAACAATCGCTACTAACACAACAATCCAAATAATATAAGATTTTTTAACTTTAGTTAATAATAACATTCCGAAGAATATTGCTAATAAAATAAATGCTGAACCAAAATCCGGTTGTAAAAAAATTAATAAAATTAAAACACCTGCGATACCAAAAATTTGAAATAAATTTTTTAAAGATTTTACCTCAGATCTCCATTTTGAAAAAAATTTAGAAATTATTATTATCATAATAATTTTTATAATCTCCACTGGCTGAAATACTTGATCACCAAACAAAACTATCCACCCTTTAGTACCACTAACAATAGTACCAAAAAACAAAACAAATAATAATAATAATATACCAAGTCCATAAAATACAAATCCGTATGTGTTTAAATATCTATAATCTAACAAACTAAAAAATATCATTAGAAAAATACCAATTCCAAAAAATACTATCTGTTTTTTATAATTCAAAAGATCAGAATCCGCTGCAGTTACTTCAGAACTATATATCCCCATCAAACCAAATGCTACTAAAAAAAATGCTACCAATGATAGCAACCAATCAGATTTTTTTAAATAAAATAAATATTTTCTAAACATCTTGCATCACTAATAATTAATTCATCAAATTTTCTAAATCCAGTAAATTCATATCTGGCAGAATAACAGTACTAGTAATAGGATAAGATACATTGTCCCATCGAGAATTTAACAATGTTGCTTCACCAGTTTCAAATTTATCAAAATATGCATAATCCAGACCCGCAATAATATCATTACTATATAAGACTACTACAAACTTTGTAGACCAAAAACTTCTAAATGAATTATTTTTTATATCTGCTTTCACCGAACTAACTATAGATCCATTAGATGCCAATAAACTAGAATACTCTATATTTTCTACAGAAAAATTAATTGGCAATAAATCTTCATCATTAACTACCCTCTTCCAGTTTAATTTTACGATATCTAAAGCTAAAGATACTTGATTTCCTTCACCAGAAACCTCCACTCCCGAAATTGTTAAATACTTATCACTTTGAGGCATAATATAATCAGTAAAAACTTCTGTTTCTTGTCCATTAATTACAAATTTATACTCAATAGATTCTACTGCCCAATTAGTGTTACTATTCATTAAATGAGCAACTACATCAAATTTACCATTAGCAGCAGATAATATGGTCGTATCGACACTTTTTATCGGAATTGGTATATTCCTTTCTTTAATAAGATTATAATCTATTGTATCTTTCGACATTGAAAATATCAAATTGTTATGTTTTTGCGTTCCCACTGCATATAATATTCCGTTAGTAAACGTAAAAACGACAACAAAAACAGTAGCAGCAATAAGTAATATCATCCACCATTTTTTAAAATCATTTCTATTTGCCAGTACAAAATAGTTGATTTTTAGCCAAAAAGTATTCGCATCAAACATAATTAAATTAATAGTAAATATATTGAATAAATAGATTTTACCACAATTTACTGTTTTTGAGAACAAACATTGAAGATAGTAATATTTGTGCTATAATATAGTAAAATTAAGATCTAAAAATTTAAAAATAATTATATGTTGGAAACAAGTAAAGATCTATTAAACATCTTGATTGGGGTATCAGTAGCCTCTTTTGCTTTTTTTATTTGTTGGGCGATTTTTTATCTCATTATGATTCTGAAATCAGGATATCAAGCAACAAAAGAAATTACTGATTTCGTATCAAGTCTCAAACAAAAATTAGATAAATTTGAAAATCTACTCACTACAATCGAAGAAAAGATTAAAAGCTCTACCTCATATATACCATTGATCATGAAAGGTGTTTCTGAATTAATAGATTATATTAAAAATAAAAAAGAATCAAAGAAAAAAAAGTAAAAAATTCAGATCATCGTTAAATAAAAAGTACCCATTTCTAAAATAATAAATTTTATATGTCGGACTTCGTACATCTCCATGTCCACAGTCATTATAGTCTCTTAGATGGACTTGCAAAAATAGACGATTTGGTTGAAAAAACCAAAGAACTTAAGATGCCTGCAGTAGCATTGACTGACCATGGTGTAATGCATGGAGTTGTTGAGTTTTATCAAAAAGCTAAAAAAGCTGGAATCAAACCAATTATTGGAGTTGAAGCATATGTTGCTCGTAATGGAATGCATAACAAGAGAGCAAAGATTGATGAGCGACCCTATCATCTAGTTTTATTAGCACGCAACAACGAAGGGTATAAAAATTTAGTAAAACTTACTACCAAAGCACATTTGGAGGGTTTTTATTATAAACCGAGGATTGATATTGAATTACTAAAAAAACATTCCGAAGGTCTAATTGGTTTGAGTGCTTGCTTACAAGGCATGATATCTAGACCTTTTATTAATGATGATGATGACTTAGCAAAAGAGAATGCCTTAACTCTCAAAGAAATATTTGGTAAAGATAATTTTTATTTAGAAGTACAGCACAATCCTTCTATCGACCATCAAGCAAAAGTAAATGAAAAAATATTTACTTTAGGAAAAGAATTAGACATACCTATTGTTGCTACTAATGATGTACATTATTTAAATAAGGAAGATGATGAAATTCATGATATCTTAATTTGTCTACAAACAAAAAGAAAGCAAAAAGACACGGACCGTATGTCATACATGGGTGAAGATTTTTCACTCAAATCAGCTGATAATATGAAATTAGCTTTCCCAAATCACCCAGAAGTTATTTCAAATACTCTTAAAGTCATGGAACGCTGTAATGTAGAATTAGAACTAGGTAAAACACACCTACCATACTACGAGGTACCAAAAGGCCAAACCGCTGATGAATTTCTAAAAAAACTATGTTATGAGGGTATAAGTAGTCGATTTCCAGGTCAAGAAAAAGACAAAATTATATTAGAAAGACTTGAATATGAACTTTCTATTATTGTTAAAACTGGCTATGCAACATATTTTTTGATTGTTCAAGATTTTGTTAATTGGGCAAAAAAAGAAGGTATTGTCGTAGGTCCAGGGCGTGGTTCAGCAGCCGGTAGCATAGTCTCCTACTTATTGAATATTACTAATATAGATCCAATTAAATATAATTTGATTTTTGAAAGATTTTTAAACCCAGAACGTGTATCCATGCCTGATATTGATCTTGATTTTGCAGATGCTAGGCGTGATGAAGTTATTGGGTATGTAGAAAAAAAATACGGAAAAGATCACGTTGCGCAAATTATTACATTCGGAACGATGGCCGCAAGAGCAGCTGTCCGTGACGCAGGCCGTGTTTTGGATATCCCCTATTCTTATTGTGATAAAGTAGCAAAATTAATTCCAATGTTTACTACTATCAATAAAGCTTTGGAAACGGTTACAGAATTAAAAGAAATTTACGATAGTGATCCTGATGGACAAAAATTAATCTATTCTGCCCAAAAATTAGAAGGTGTAGCTAGGCATGCTTCTACACATGCTTGTGGTGTTGTAATCACTAAAGAACCTCTGGATCATTATGTGCCAAGTCAATTTGCTGCACGAGGAGGTACAGATGAAACCGTAGTAACTCAATACGATCTTCATGCTGTTGAAGATCTAGGATTATTAAAAATGGACTTCCTAGGATTAAAAAATCTTAGTATTTTAGAAAATACTATTGATATCATCAAAAAAACCAGGAACATCACAATCGATGTAGATAACTTACCATTAGATGATCCAAAAGCTTATGACTTATTAAAAAAAGGAATTACGACCGGTATTTTCCAACTTGAATCAGCTGGCATGAGAAGGTATCTAAAACAACTAAAACCAACAGAGATTGAAGACATTATAGCTATGGTCGCATTATATCGTCCAGGTCCAATGGAATACATCCCAGATTTTATTGCTGGTAAACATGGTAAGAAAAAAATTACTTACCTTCACCCTAAGTTAAAACCAATTCTTCAAAATACATACGGCGTGGCTGTTTATCAAGAACAACTAATGAGAATTGCTAGAGATCTTGCTGGATTTTCACTTTCAGAAGCAGATATTCTACGTAAAGCAGTCGGTAAAAAAATTAAAAAATTACTCGTTGAACAAAAAAATAAACTAATCAGTGGAATGATAGTTAACAATATCGATAAATCTACCGCTTTAAAAATATGGAAATTAGTAGAACCATTTGCTGATTATGGATTTGTAAGAGCTCATGCTGCTTGTTATGCTATGATTGCCTATCAAACAGCATATTTCAAAGCAAATTATCCTGATGAATTTATGGCCTCATTACTGACATCTGATTATGGTGATATTGATCGTATCGCTATTGAAGTTGAGGAATGTGAAGCATTAGGTATAAAAGTCTTACCTCCAGATATTAATGAAAGCTACTCAACATTTACAGCTGTCTTTAATCATGAAACAAAATTACCAGATAAAAAAATTAGATTTGGATTATTAGCTATAAAAAATGTAGGCTTCAATATTGCTAAAACAATAATTAGAGAACGCAAAGATAATGGACCATACAAAAACTTAGAAGACCTACTAACTCGCGTACGAACCAAAGACCTAAATAAAAAATCATTAGAGAGTTTGATTAAAGCTGGTGCCTTGGATAAATTTAATGAAAGGAATCAACTATTACAAAATATTGATACACTATTAGCTCTAGCCAAATCAGCGGAAAAAGAAGCAACAAACAATCAAATCAATCTATTTGGATCTTTGCCAACCAGCAATACACCACAACTACGACTAAAACAAACTGAACCAGCAACTAAAAAAGAAACCCTAGCTTGGGAAAAGGAATTCATGGGATTATATATTTCTGACCATCCTCTAAAAGCATACAAAGATTATCTTAAAAATATCGCTACTCCTATCAATGAAATTACGATGGAAAAAAGAAACCAAGAAATAACCGTAGGTGGAATTATTACAAATATAAAAAAAATTATCACTCGTAAAGGCCAGCCTATGCTTTTTGTAAAAATTGAAGATCATACAGGACACCTAGAATTATTAGTTTTCCCTACTGTCTTAGAAAAATATCCAAATCTTTGGGTAGAAGAAAAAATAATTATTGCTAAAGGAAAACTTTCCGACAAAGATGGTGATATCAAGCTACTTTGCGACCAAGTTAAAGAACTAAACGAAGATATAAGCGATCAACCTCCTTCAGAAAATAGTGGTAAAGAAAATATTCATTTAAATATTCCAAAAGCATTATCTGCAATAAAATTTAACCAATTAAAAGATTTATTAAAATCTTCTCATGGCAATTTTAGAGTTCATCTTAAATTTAATACTTCTGACAAAATTAAAACTTTAACTACAAAACTATTTGTCAAAGAAGATTGCTTTGATTTAGTTCGAACACTGATTGGACAGGATAATGTAAAAATATCATAATATATATATGGGAAATTTATCAACATTACAAACAACGAAAATATATAAGAAAATTATAATTATCTTCTCTATTGTTGTCTTTGCAACATTGGGAATAATAATTTATTATTCTTTTTCAAAGACAGTGCTCACTATCACTCTTGTTCCACAAGATACTGAAACTAACTTTAATATAGATATAAAAGAAGAACTCAGCGAAGAAGACCTAGACTCTAATCATAAAATGACTGGAACTTTTTTATCAACAATAGTTACAAATACAAAAACATATACAAATACAAACCAAGGAGAGAAAGTTGATGCCCTCGCAAGCGGTACAGTAACCATATATAATAACTGGTCAGATCTTCAACCTTTAGCCGCAACAACCAGACTACTATCACTAGACGGGGTTCTATTCCATACCAAAGATAGAGTTGACGTGCCAGCGGGTGGAAAACTAGAAAACGTTGAAGTCTATGCTGATAAAGAAGGTATCTCAGGAAATATCGAGAAAACTACTTTTACTATCCCAGGCCTTTGGGAAGGATTACAAGAACAGATATACGCTGAAAGTTTCACCCCAATGACTGGTGGTCAACAAGATGCTAAAATCATTACGCAAAAATTAATTGATGAGGCAACTACAAATTTAAGAGAAGAACTTCTAGATGAAGCTAAATCAATTTTTGCTCAATCCGATGAAGTATTAAATAAAAAATATGAAAAACTTGGCCAAGCCCTATCAACTATCACTTTAGAAAAAATCACAACCCCCGAAGCAGGTATTATAGCTCCCTCTTTTGATCTCACTCTAAAACTAAATGTCTTAGGTATTATTTTTGATGAAAACGAACTAATAACGATTGCTGAAAATAATGTCATCTTAAATCTAGCAGATGACGAAAAATTATATTCTTTGTCCGACAAATTAATATCATATTCTCCTAGTACTCCTAATTTTGATGAAAAAAACGCAACTCTAAATATTGATTTTGCAACTCAAAAAATTCTTCGTTCTACTAGTTCAATTTTTGATAAAGATAATCTTGTTAATAAAGATGAAAATGAAATCAAGGCTTACTTCTCAAATTTCAATGGTATTGGTACAATTTCTACAAAGTTCTCACCATTTTGGGTATCAAAAACACCAACACTTAAAGATCATATTGAACTAGAGATTCAATAATTCATATTTGACAAATAATCCGGATAATCGTAAGCTATAAAAGCCTTGTCGTGATTGAAACGTTTACCAAACGTTTTGGCAAATAATGCCAGTTAAAAATAACCCAAGCGATAGGTCAATTTAAATAAAGAGTTTTCGCATTTATTGTGAAAGAATATGGGTGGAACCGCCCGAAATTTATCAGGGTCCCAAAGTAATAATTACTTTGGGTATTTTTAATTTAACAGATAATATATGAACAATAATATTGAAAAAATAAGACATTCTCTCTCACATCTAATGGCCATGGCCGTACTTGAAATTTTTCCTCAAGCCAAACTTGCAATTGGCCCAGTTATTGACGATGGTTTTTACTATGATTTTGACATCCCTCGCACTTTCACTCCACAAGATTTGCAAAAAATTGAACAAAGGATGAGAAAGTTGATCAAACAAAATATTAAGTTTGAAAAAATTAAAGTAACATCTAAAAAAGCTAAAGAACTTTCCAAAGATCAAATATATAAGTTAGAATTAATTGATGAACTAATAAAAGAAAACAGTCCCATAACATACTATCAATCAAATAAATTTCTTGATCTTTGTAGTGGACCTCACGTTGAATCAACAAAAGAAATTAATAAAGAAGCATTTAAATTAACTAAAAGTGCTGGTGCTTATTGGCGTGGTGATGAAAAAAATAAAATGCTCCAAAGAATTTATGGAGTTGCTTTTGATAATAAAAAAGAATTAGATAATTATTTAGCATTACAAAAAGAAATAAAAAAACGTGATCATCGAAAACTTGGTAAAGAGTTAGATTTATTTTCATTTCATGATGTAGCGCCTGGAGCTCCATTTTGGCATCCAAATGGAATGATTATCATAAAAGAGTTAGAAACATTATGGAGAAATATTCATGATAAAAATGGATATCAAGAAACTTCGACTCCTATCATGAATAAAAGAGAACTATGGGAAAAATCAGGTCATTGGGAACATTATTCAGAAGATATGTTTAGACTAAAGGTTAATGAGCAAGAATTCGCTTTAAAACCAATGAACTGTCCTAATTCAACTTATATATATAATTCGCATCTTAGAAGTTACAAAGATTTACCAATACGTCTTTCAGAGATTGGACGTTTGCATAGGAATGAACTAACTGGTGCGCTAGGCGGTTTATTTAGAGTTAGACAAATCACTATGGATGATGCACATATCTTTTGTCGACCAGATCAAATAGAAAAAGAAATAACTGGAGTCATAAAATTAATTAAACAATTTTACAAAATTTTTAATTTCAAACCTGAGATGGTTTTATCAACCATGCCAAAAAATCATCTTGGTGACAAAAAAACTTGGAATTTTGCAGAAGATGCATTAACTCAAGCTTTGAAAAAAAATAAGATTGATTATAAAATCAACCCTGGAGATGGAGCTTTCTATGGTCCAAAAATTGATATTGTAATTAATGATAATCTTAGTAGAGAATGGCAAATGGCCACTATCCAGCTAGACTTTAACATCCCTCAAAGATTTAATCTCACTTATACAGATAATAAAGGGAAAAAACAAACTCCAGTAATAATCCATCGCGCAATATTTGGTTCGTTTGAAAGATTTATGGGTATATTAATTGAGCATTATGCTGGTAACTTCCCTGTTTGGCTTTCCCCTTCTCAAATCACAATCTTAACAGTTGCTAAGAGTCATAAAAAATTTGCCAGTAAACTTAATGACAAATTTAAAGAACAAGGATTTAGATCAATTCTTGATGATAATGATGATACTTTAGGATATAAAATTCGAAATGCCGAAAAACAAAAAATACCATACATTTTGGTAATTGGTGATAAGGAAATGAAAAGTAAAAACTTACATATACGACAGCATGGTTCAAAAAAAATACTTGAAATAACTACTGATAAATTTATAGCAAGGATAACCAAAGAAATTGCTGACAAAATGTAATAAAATAATATTTAAACAGGTGTAATTTATTAAATTGTACCTGTTTTTATAAATATATAAAAAAAGAAGGACTAAATCGTTAGAAGTAGTCCTTATAAATTTCCACCGCGGTGGGAACAGAGAGCTGTAGCGTAAGACCGCTACGAGAATGGGGCAACAGATGCTGATTGTGGATACAAGATGATGTCAGTATCAACATGAAGTAGCAAGTGCCCTGCCCGGCTATGGTCGACATACATTGTCGCCGTCGCTAAATTAATAGCGTTATGGTGCCGGATTGTATAGTAATGTACGATATTACGTACTGGTGTAGGTGCTTAGTTGAAGAACCAAGCTCTCTGTTCCTCACCAAGTTACCTCCAATAAATAATAGTACATATTAGCATACCTATTATTATTGTCAAGGGGTATTTTGTGGATATTAAAAAACACCCATATTTTACAATGTCTTTATATAATAATTAATTTCTAACTCATCATTAATGCAATAAATATCCCAGCTGCAATAGAACCTAAAATAGCTACCGTTAACACAACTTTTACTCCAAGACCAACTTTTTCCTCAGTCTCAACTGCAACAATCTTATTTTTATCATTGTCTAAATCTTCAAAAGCCATATTATTTATTCAACTGATTATGTAATAAGTATATCATATCAATCCCCTTGATTGCAAAGCAATAATAAACTACAATACACACTACTATGAAATATTATATCTTAGTTATTGGTTGTCAGATGAACTATTCTGATGCCGAGAGAATATCACAAACACTAAATCAATACGATGGTCAGCAGGTAAATAAAGAAAAAGACGCTGATGTAATTTTTGTTGTGTCTTGTTCTGTAAGACAAAAAGCGATGGATAAAATATATGGTCGTATCAAAAAATGGCAAGCTAAAAGAAAAGATCATAACGTAAAAATCATATTAACTGGATGCGTTTTACCGGCTGACAGGAAAAAACTCAAAGAAAACTTTGATATTTTTATTGAAATTAAAGATTTAAATAAACTTCCTACTTTATTAAAACTATCTCGTAGTATTAATAAAAACTCCTTAACAAATGCAGACTACCTAGCATTTAAACCCAACTATAGTTCAAAATTTCAAGCATATATCCCAATCATGACAGGATGTAATAACTACTGTACTTTTTGTGCTGTCCCCTACACCAGAGGTCAAGAAGCCTCAAGACCTTCATCTGAAATTATTAAGGAGATAGAATTGTTATTAAAAAAAGGTTATAAAGAGATTACTCTACTAGGTCAAAATGTTAATGCGTACCTTGATCCAGATATGAAGCATGCAAAAGAAATTGTAAAATCACGTTCCAAACAATATTGGGAATTCAATTATGACCAACCAATACAAAAAAGAATGGCTAGTACTAACGTAGCTAAAGATTTTGCTACACTTTTAAAAAAAATTAATAATCTTCCTGGAGATTTTTGGATACGTTTTCTCTCTTCAAACCCTCAAGATATTTCTAATGAGTTAATCAAAGTACTAGCGGAATGTAAAAAAATAGCTCCTTACTTTCATTTTGCGCTTCAATCAGGAGATGACGAAATATTAAGAAAAATGAATAGACGCCATACTTCTAATGACTATACTCAACTTGTAAAAAAAATACGGAAAGCTAAGCCGGGTATCGCTATCTCTACAGATATAATTGTAGGTTTTTCTGGTGAAACAAAAAAGCAATTTACAAACACCGTCAAAATTATGAAAAAAATTAAATTTGATATGGCCTATCTTGCAGAATATTCAACCCGTCCAGGCACTACCGCTGAAAAATTTTTTAAGGACAATATATCTAATAAAGAAAAAAGATTACGAAAAGATAAATTAAACGATATATTAGAAGATAGTGCAAAAAATATTAATAAAAAAATTATTGGTGAGACTGTCCCCGTCTTAGTTGAAAAATACAATACCAAGAAAAAATTAAATATTGGCAAAACCAATACTTATAAAACAATATATTTTACAGGAGAAAATTTGATCGGAAATTTTATAAACGTACAAGTAACCAAAGCAGATGCCTGGGGTCTACATGGCAAGTTAAAATAAAAAAACAGGTTATTAATAAAAATATCCTGTTTTAGAATAAAGAGCTAAATCCATAAATTGAACCAAGTATTGCCAAATGTCGAATTATCATACCGAGAATAAGTACAATCCATCCAATATAAGCATATTGATTATATTTTAGGATAAAAATACCTATACCTACTCCACCGGGTAAAGGAGGAAATCTTGGCATTAGACCAAGACAAAAGATTGTAAACAAGCCAGCTTTGGTCGGCTTTTTTTTCAAATCATTTAGGTGATCTTTCATCCTATTAATTTGATTCATACCATTAGAATCACCAAAGAGTTTACTTACTTCACTACGGAATGTTTTAAGCCCAACTACTACCGCATGAATAACACTGGTAAACAAGCGCCATTTTAGTAATCCATTTATCAACAAAATATCAAATGTAATAGTAATAGCATCAACTACTAAGAAACAAACTACGATATGCCAAAATTGATAACTTTGCGAATAAAGTCTATAAGCCAGTGCCTCGGAAGATAATAATGCAGTAATAAAGTTCAAAACATAATGACCCCAAACAAATTGGTCTAAGGTTAAATATAGAGCTATTACCAACATAATAAATGATACTACCGATGTGATAGGATATCTTCTGACACTATTTCTAATAAACATTATGAAATTTACTTTAAGCCATCGAACAAAATATTCCATTGCATCCATTCAAGCCCCTCTCGTTGTCCATATTTTTGTTAATGTTCTTATTGACTAATTCAAATATCTTACTCTGATATTTCTAAATTGTCAATAAAAAAATCGCCTTGTCACACAACAACAAAACGATTTTTACAAACTCAATAGCTTAAAGAACAAATCAGATTCTAATAACAAGGAGACTAAATAATCCTGTACCCAGCTAATAATATCTGATCCGATATAAACTAGCAAATAAGCTCGGAGGGTCGTGCCTAAGATAAGACAAATGTAAGAAAAATAATTATTTCTCAAAACACATAGCCCTATTCCAAACTTAACAAAAAATGGCAAGCACCCCAGAACAAATAATGTTATAAAGTATAAACATTTCCAAGAGAAATGCCACCTTTTCTGATATGCCCTCATCCGCGCCCATTCAATAGAGCTTACAAACATTGAACCTATACGTCCAATTTTGTATTTGGTAATATGTAAGTTTCTCAATACCTTTCTATCAGCAATCCATAACACTCTTAATGAGTTGGTCAAAAAGACAACATACACTAAGAAATAAATTGATAAAATAGAAAATATGAATAACTTTTGTTGCCATATTACTGCAATGGTTGGGATTATTAATTCTAATGGAACAATACCTAAAGTTGCAAAAAACAAAGCCAACCATCTTGCTTGGACAAGTTTTTTTATTGGTACATTTTTAGTCAAAATCACCTCCTTTTGATTATCAAAGATCTATATATTAATAGATAAATATATGTTATTTTAATCATTTTGTCAATACTACTCCTCAAAAAATCATATTTAATGTACAATAAGAATATGAAAATAAATAATAAACCTTTACTAATAGTAATTGTTGGTCCAAATGCCTCAGGTAAAACATCCTTATCTATTAAACTTGCAAAAAAATTTAATGGTGAAATAATTTCTGCTGATTCAAGACAAGTTTATAAAAATATGGATATTGGCACCGGTAAAGTTACAAAACAAGAACAACAGACTATACAACACTATCTGATTGATGTAGCTTCTCCAAACAAAGAATACAATGTATCACATTTTAAAAAAGATACTTTGAAGGCACTAAAAAAAATATATATCCAAAATAAACTCCCCTTCTTAGTTGGAGGGACAGGTTTTTGGATACAAGCCATAATAGATGATATAAATCTACCGGCAGTAAAACCAAATAAAAAACTGAGAAAACAACTTGGGAATAAAAATTCTGTACAACTTTTTAACATTCTAAAAAAACTCGATCCAAGTAGAGCTAAAAATATAGATGCTAAAAATCCTTTCCGATTAATTAGAGCTATAGAAATAGTCAAAGCTACAAAAAAACCAATTGCAAAAATTAAGAAAAAAGATATTTATAATTTATTGGTTTTAGGTATTAAGCACCCCAAGAATATAATTCAAAACAGAATCAATAAACGTTTAACTATTAGATTAAAACAGGGCATGATCTCAGAAGTAAAAAAACTTCACAAGCAAGGAGTAAGCTGGAAAAGAATGGAAACTATTGGTTTAGAATATAAATTTATATCCAGCTATCTACGTAATAATATAACAAAACAAGAAATGAAGGATAAAATTAAAACATCATCTTACAAATATGCGAAACGTCAGTTAACATGGTTCAATAAAGATGATAGAATAAACTGGATAACTAGTCAAAAGGAAGCAATAAAATTAACTAACAAATTTATTAAACAATATGCCAACAATAATTAGCGGTAAACATTTAAAGCTCAATAGTCCACTCAAAATATATATTTTACAGAAACTACGAAAGATTAAGAAACTTTCACCACACATATTGGAATTTAAGGCTGAACTAGACAAAGAGAATAACAAAAGCCAAGGAGATGTCTTTCGTGCAGAAATTTCATTAAAACTTGCTGGTAAAATTATAAAAGCTGGCCAAAAATCCAAACATATGCGTGAAGCAATAGATCTATGTATCCCAAAAATTACACGACAAATAAATAAATACAAAACGATCACAAGAAAAAGTAAACAACCAGGCAATAAAACTATCAGAAAACAATAATATTAAAAAAAAGCGCAGTTCTTAGAATTGCGCTTTTATAGAAAATTAAACCTTACCTAAAGGCTCAAGTCCGATCAATATCTCTTTGAATTTTGATCCGGAAGTATCATCAGGTAAATATGCCAGCACGGAAGAAAGATGAGTCATCACTAGGAACCCACGACCACAGTCGTCAGTAGTAAATGTTTCACTAACTTCCAGGTTGATATTCTTGATATCAATCTTGCCAGCATCATCAGTAATACCTACAAAAAGCATTACTTTCGGTATATGCATCACATTGATGCCGACTTTATGCTTACCACAATTAGATCCATGTCTAATAGCATTAGACACAGCTTCTGATACTGCTATTGCTAGATCAGCAAGGCGTGATGACTTGAATGGGAAACCCTTTACGATTTCCTCAAGTTTTGTATCAACGACCTCAATCTGAGTTTCAATAGCCTCTACTTCGAAATGTTCCATTATAATATCTTCAGGAACGATATTCGTTGGTAACCACAGTGGATTCTCATGTTCCTTCTCTGCACCAAAAAACAAGATACTCCCATCATTCATAGTATATGGTCGAATCATTTTACACTCCTCCTTCCATGTGCTATTGACAATGAACTTTTCATATCAACTTATCAAAATAACTTACTTTTGTCAATAATAGAAGGAGAGAAAATAAATTCTCCCCTTAATTATATATAATTTGTTAATATATTCTAGAACGATTAGATGGAAATGTCACAGCCTTAGTTATATCAGTCTGACCTAATAGATATTGGAATATCCTAGATAAACCAAATCCACATCCAGAATGAGGTACAGATGGATATTCTTTTAGCATTTGTAGATACCAAGCAAAACCATCTTCAGCCTTATCATCCTTAGCTTTAAGAGCTTTGAACATTTCTGAGTTATATAATCTACTCTTAAACTCTTCATATTCCCAGACTCTAGCCGCTGAACCTACACACTCACCACCAAATGGCACAATACAGTCAGCACTTTGCACTAAGTCAGAATTCTTTTGATCAGGCACCATGTTAAAAAACTTAATGGCTAAGTTATCCTTTTTAGCAGCAAATAACTTTTGCATTCTTTCGCTTTCTGGGTTTGGAAAACGAACGATAAGTATCGGTCCACCGCCATGATTCTTAATTAGCTCTTTTTCTTGGGTTGATGATATATCGTCTCCCCATTCTAGACCTAATTCCTCAATCGCATCCTCATACTGAATTCTTGGAAATGGACTATTATGATCTACTAAATGTTTTAAATCTTTTGGTAAGCCATATGATTCTCTTTCTTTTGCTGGTATAGCTTTAATCGTATCTACCAAATGAGTAATAAATGATTCGATTTCTATCAGCAACTGTTCAAAATCACCGCGAAATTCTATCTCAACCATCTCAAACTCGGTAAGATGTCTAGTATCTGCTTTTGGCTCTGCACGTCCTGATGGACCAATACAATAAACTTTTTCGAGACCCCCTCTCCCCAAAAGGGACTCGAGATATAATTGTCCAGTTTGAGCAAAATATGCTCTTTTCTGGCCTTGGTTAAACCAGTGAACATCTTTATCAACACCTATTTCAAATAAGGTATCGATATTTTCACATGCACCACTAGCTGGTACAATACGTGGCACAGTAATTCTTTGAAAGCCCTTTTTTCTTAAATAGCTTTCTCCAGCATCTACCATCTTGTCGATAAACTTAATGGTTTTAAAATTTGGATCATGAAACTCCATATAATTTCCTTTCTAAAGGAAATCATTAGAATTTACAGATTTCCTTTTTGTTAATTGTTTATTTTGTTAATACGATATTCTCGCACCAATTTTGTTGATATCCATGGTCGCATGATATGAGCAGAACCTATACTAACAGCTGTTGCGCCACATTCTAAAAAATCTCCAACATCATAGATGTTATTAATACCACCTCCACCAATTATTGGTAATTTGCAATTTTGTGCAAACCAACCAACTTGCTCAAGGGCGTGTTCTTTGATGATGCTACCAGATATTCCTCCACCTAATAATAATGGTGATTTTTTATCTGGATAAAGATTATTGAATGGGATAGTATTGATCATATCCACTGCATCAATCTCAGCATACTCAAGAATTTTTTTGAATTCCTTACGAGTTACTTCATCTTGATACCCAATCTTTACAATGATTGGATGTTTTGAAATAACCTTCGCAGATAACAAGGTCATTCTTGTTAGATCAAAATCCTCCTGCCATTTAATCCAGTCAGGCGTATTTGGACATGAAAGATTAATTTCTATTCCCAAAATATCCAATTTATTTATTTTTTTAACTATGGCAACAATGTTTTCTGGCTTTTCTCCACTTATAGAGACAACCAAATTAACACCCTTAACCTTTGGATATTCTTTTTGGATAAACCAATCAATACCTCGATTAGTTAAACCAAATGCATTTACCCAACCGCCTTTGATTGGTGATAATACCTGCCATGGATTACGTCCAGTAAAATTACCAATACGTGGGTTTAATGTTAGTGTTTTGGTAATGATCATACCAATTTCATTTAATCTAAGTATTCCTATGTAGCTTAGTGGTCGCTCCCACCCATATGCACGGCCAAAGGCCAATGCCCCAGATGAGGCAACAATAGGATTTCTAATCTGCATACTTCCAAGATTCAACATTTTTGGACTCCTTTATTTAGTTGTCAAAGTACGGTCAAAAAAAATAACCCCTTAATTGGGGTTAATTTCAATAGATTGTTGAGAATAAATCCGGTAATCTCCCGGTCCACTCTCGTTACCGAGTAATTTTTTGCGTTTAATTTGTTTGCAAAATATTTTCATACTCTGCTCCTAAAGATACTCCTAGATTTAATCCTTGTCAAATTAGCTAATCTAAGCCAAAAATTATATACTTATCCACAATATCTATAGTAATGTCCATTTTTATTTTAATTTTTTTATTAAAATATCCAAAACTTTATTTGCATCGGCTCTTCCCTTAGTATCTTTCATAATCTGCCCAACAAGAAATTTAATTGCATTATCTTTACCAGATTTATAATCCTCTACAACTTTCTTATTATTATTTATTGCTTGGTTTATTACATCGTCAAGACTATCGTCACTTGTCAGTTTACCAAGATCTTCATTTTCCATTATATCAGAAGGGTCCCCACCTTCATTGAACATTTTATTCAAAACCAATACTCCTGTGTGATTATTCAAACGTTTGTCAAAAACTAATTTTAATAGCTCTGCAAAATTTTCATGAGATATTTTTATATCTTTGATTTTAGTATTTTTACTATTGACTAAATTTAATAATCTAGAAATTATCCAATTAGCAGCTGACTTAACTAGTTTCTTCTTATTTTTATCCCATACTTCATCATTAGTACCTTCAACTTGATCAGCAGTGATTATCCACCCTCTTAGTTCTGAAATAACTCCTTCAAAATAATTTGCAAGATCTTTATCAGCGACTAAAATATTCGAATCATATTCATTTAACTCAAATTCTTTTTGGAATCTTTGCCTTTTAGGATAAGGCATCTCAGACAATGTAACCTTGATATCATCAATGTATTTTTTACTAAAATTGAATGGTGGAATATCTGGCTCGGGAAAATATCGATAATCATGTTGCTCCTCTTTAACTCTTTGTAAAACAGTTTCATTTTTTTTCTCATCCCATCCGCGAGTAGACTGTAAGGTCGGGGCTTCTCCCTTTTCCCATAATTCAGTTTGTCTTTTTATTTCATACTCTAACGCTTTTTCCACAGACTTAAAAGAATTAAGATTTTTAATTTCAGTTTTTGGATACAATTTTTCTGCTTCAAGACCTATAGAATCATCTGTTACTTTTTCTGAAATATATTCTGGATTGGGTCTTAATGAAATATTTGCATCACAACGTAGCTGTCCTTTCTCCATGTTTGCATCAGAAATATCTAAGTATCTCATTATCAATCTTATCTCCTGTAAAAATTCTTTTGAGCCTTGTGGCGATTTTAAATCAGGTCTAGTCACAACTTCTAACAATGGTGTACCAGCTCGATTATAATCAACATAACTAGCACTTTTATCTTCTTCGTGCATTAACTTGCCAGTATCTTCCTCGAGGTGAGCTCGTTCAATTCTTACTCTTCTCTTACCAGCACTACTTTTTATTATCAAATGTCCATCATGCCCAAATGGTTCATCAAACTGAGATATCTGATAACCTTTTGGCAAATCAGGATAATAATAGCTCTTGCGATCAAAATGAGAATGCATATTGATTCCACAATTTAATGCTAATGACGCCATAATTGCCCATTTAACTGCTTGCTCATTTGTAGTAGGTAATATACCAGGGTGCCCCAAACATATTGAACATACTGTCGTATTAGCTGATTTATCCTCACCAGTATTATCACACGTACAAAACATCTTACTTTTAGTCTTAAGCTGGACATGTATTTCTAATCCTATTACTGTTTCATATTTATTCATAGGATAATTGTACCAAAAAAACCTATTTTTTGGAAATATAAAAAAAACGCCTCATACAATAGCAATTATATTAGGCGTCTATATCAAAGAAATAATCTCTAAGAATTCGCGATCTGCTCGCATGTCGCAATCTTCTTATAGCTTTTTTCTTGATTTGTCTTATTCTTTCTCTTGTAAGACTTTTTATTTCCCCAATTTCCTCCAAAGTCATTGACTTCTGTCCGCTGAATCCAAAGTATAAATATATAACCTCGGCTTCTTTAGATGTCAATGAACAAAGCACTTTATCTATTTCAACACGCAATGAGTCTCTGAATAATTCATCATCAGGACTTGACTGATTACTGTCTTCAAGAACATCAACCAAAGATCCATCATTATCATTAATCGGAGAATCCAAGGACAAATGGCTATCACCAATTGTTAAAGTTTCAGCTACTTCTTTTTCAGTCAAACCAAGTTCAAATGCTATTTCCTGTTCAGAAGGATCACGTCCAAGTATCTGTTGAAGGTTTTTTGATGCTTTACCAGTCTTATTCAAAACACCAACTCTGTTCAAAGGCAGCCTTACTATCCTGCTTTGTTCCGCCAAAGCCTGCAAAATAGATTGTCTGATCCACCAAACAGCATAGCTTATCAATCTGAATCCACGAGTTTCATCAAATCTTTCTACAGCTTTTATAAGGCCGATATTTCCATCGTTTATCAAATCCTGGAGGCTTATTCCTTGATTTTGATATTGTTTGGCAATAGAAACTACAAATCGTAAATTTGGCTTAACAAGTGCATTTCGCACACTCTTATCCCCTGATTTATACTTTCTTGCTAATCTTGTCTCTTCCTTATGGCTTAGAATTGCTGTTTCACCAATCTGTTTTAAATATAGATCTAGCGATTTATCATCTACATCAGATTTTTTTTTCAAAATCAATTACCTCCTTTCGAGAAATATATTAAGAATATTTTTTAATGAACAATTACCAGTTTTAAACCTTATCACAACAAAAAAATCTAGTCAATCCAGACATGCTTCATAGTATTAAATTTTTATAAAATTTCTTGTACTTTATCTTGTATTTTTTTGGCAATGTCAGACACCTCTCCTATTGCGGAAATAATAAACATTTTATCATTTTTTTCTGCTTGTTTTAGATACCCCTGACGGACAGTTGAATGAAATTCTGTTGTTTCTTGATCTAATCTATCATGCTTTTCATCTCTCCTTCTAGCATCTGCTTCCTCTGGGGTAATATCTAAATATATAATTAAGTCAGGTTCTAAACCATATTTCGCCCAATCATTCATTTGTTTTATTTTATCCAAGTCAATCTTTCTGGCTACCCCCTGATAAGCAAATGTCGAAGTATCAAACCTATCACAAATAACAATTTTTCCTTTATCTAAGGCCGGCCTAACAACTTCAGCTACATGCTGAGCTCGTGATGCTAAATATAATAAAAGTTCAGCACGATTATCCATTTCTGAATGATTCTTATCTAATATTATTTCTCTAATTTTTTCTGCAATCACCGAATCTTTACCACCCGGTTCTCTAGTAATAATATAATTAATATTTTTTTCTATTAAATATTCTTTCAATAATTCTATCTGGGTACTCTTACCCGATTTATCACCACCCTCCAAAACAATAAATTTTCCATTTTTATCATTCATATTATTTTTCTAAAACTAAAAATTTATATTTATATTTTTCATCACTACTTTCTCTTTCACTAACAACTTTTGTAAACTGAGAATATTCTGGAAAAAAAGTATCTGCTTCATACTCCCCTTCAACTTCCGTAACATATAAACGATCTATCAAATCAATAGTTTGTTTATAGATAGAAGCACCACCAATTACAAAAATTTCCTCTTGATCATTTTCCTTAGCGATTTTAATACCTTCCTCAATAGAACTTGCTATTGTCACTCCATCAGCTTTATAATTCTTATCTAACGAAAGTACTATATTCAATCTTTTTGGTAATGGCATTCCTATTGATTCAAAAGTAAGCTGTCCCATAATGACTGGGTGACCAGCTGTTATCTTACGAAAATATTGCATATCCTCTGGGATCTCCCACAATAATTTATTTTTGGATCCAATAGCCCTATCTTGTTTTGCTACCGCTACAATACTACTTACAATTGGTTGTCTCATATTATTTATCCTTATAATATTTTGGTAAAGCAATCGGGGTTAACGCTGCTAAGACCATATTAATATATCCTTGTTCTCGTGTTACATGATTATCCGTAGCTAAGCCGAACCAACCCTCTTTTTGTTTGGTGTTTGTCTCTCCAACCAAATCATCATGAGCATCACCTAATTCCATGCCCTGATTTTTTATCTTGTTCATTATTACTTTTGGTAATGGCACACCAAAAGAATGACCATAGTAAATTTTACCCTTTCTGTCTACAATTGCACACCAGGCATTAACAAAAGCAAAGTCATCTCTAGTCTCTATCCCTCCTTCTATACCAACGCCATATTCAGCCTGTTCTGCAGCTTCTAAGGCCATTTTAGCGCGATTTAATGCACCGTGACGTGTTTCATCGTTATATGGTTGATCAGCGATTCCTGAGGGAACTTTATGATAACAAAAATAAGACTTCTCTTTAAAACGCATTTTAAAAGCTTTTTCTACGGCCGATATTTTTACTGGGTTTACCGATCCAATTGATACTTTCATAGTTATACTGCTATAGGAGCCTTGATCCTAGGATGTGGATCATACCCTTCTAATTCAAAATCTTCAAATTTAAAATCGAATATATCTTTTATATCAGGATTGATTTTCATAATTGGCAATTCTTTTGGTTCACGGGATAATTGTAATTTAACCTGATCAAAATGATTATTATAAATATGAACGTCGCCAAATGTATGAACAAAATCTCCCAATTTTAATCCTGAAACTTGTGCCATCATCATGGCTAATAAAGCATAAGATGCAATATTAAATGGAACTCCCAAAAATACATCTGCACTACGTTGATAAAGTTGGCAAGACAATTTACCATCCAAGACATGAAATTGATAAATAGTATGACAAGGAGGTGGCGCTGCTATTTTACTTTTAATATTTTGTTGCAAGTCCCCTACATTCCACCCACTAACAATAATTCTACGAGAGTTAGGATTATTCCTTAACAAATCCTGTACTTCAGCAATCTGATTAAACTTTGTGCCATCCGATGATTCCCAAGCTATCCATTGCTTACCATAAACTGGGCCAAGATCGCCATATTCTTTTGCAAAATCTTCATCGGACTTTATTTTCTCAATAAACTCTTTTTTCTTTTCAATCCACTCATCCGTATACATTGGATATTTTTCTTCTAATTTATTTTTAACCAAATATCCCTGATATGGCCATTCATCCCAAATATGAACCTTGTTATCAGCTAAATATTTAATATTAGTACTTCCACTAAGAAACCAAAGTAATTCATGAATGATTGATCTCATGAAAACTTTCTTGGTAGTTACTAAAGGAAAGCCTTCACTTAAATTATATCTCATTTGATAACCAAAAAGACTCCGAGTACCTACTCCCGTCCTGTCAGAGCGATCAACTCCTTTGTCTAATATTGTTTGTAATAAGTCTAGATATTTCTTCATAGTTTAATAATTATACATTATTTCAAATAATTTGTCATAATAAAAAAATCCGTTCATTATAGTATTAATGAACGGAATTATATGTCTAAATATCTCCAATGGATTTTGCCGGGCTTGAAGACACAACATTGAAAATATCCACTCCTGCTCTAAATTTAACTCCGAATCTACCCTTGAATAAAACATTATCAGGCACACTTCTGGGCAATAATTCACCCAAATAGCATAGTTGCTGATACCTAGGAGATCCTTCGCAATCAAGAGTAGAACTACGTATTAGTTTTTGAATAGATTTTTCGGTCTGGTCATGAAACACCTGATAATATTCTCCAAATTTCCGATGAAATTCGTAGATATCACCTTTGTAGGTGTACCCTACCCAAATACTATCAATAGTCACCACTCCGTCCATTGTGTAGGTAAACGCTTCTTCCTGAAATGGATTGAAATAACTCATTCCATCTACGACTCTCATTTCGGACCTAACAGATAAATCTTCTGGCAAGATGATTGTTTGACGAATCTCATTCTGACTGAGAAAAAACATCGAAGCGACGCATATCAAGAAGAATAAGGGTCTCAACGCAAGATTGTTGATCTTAATACCCAACAACCTTTTGTGATTTGGCATCTTTAAATAAATAAATACTGCTGGGGCCAAGGTAAAAATTGCTCCCAACATAATCCATATACCCATAATATCCTCAGGATATTTCGGACTCAAAAACCTTGATACCATCAAAACTATCGATGCCAGCAGAAAAAATTTACCCAGATTGGCCAACTTTTTTGCTGTTTTAATTTCATGATCTTCCATTATCAGTTCTCCTCTGTAAAATTTAAAAGGACGTTTAGCATTTTAAAAAACTTTAACATACCAAAAAAGGCATGTCAATGCAATAATTAACTTAATCAAATATCTTTTATAATAAATCTAGATATTGTTTAATAGTTTAATAACTATACATTATTTTAAATAATTTGTCATAATAAAAAAATCCGTTCATTATAGTATTAATGAACGGAAATTTAACTTATTACTTACCGACAATTTCTGAAATAAAGGTACGACTTGAAAGTGATAACTTTCCCGAAAACTTTATATGATCAGGTAAATCTGAGCCGGACAGTACTCCCGTTAAATAGCAAATTTGATCAGTTCTATACTGTCCACTATATAATATTGTCGATTCCCTTATTATATTAGTAAACAAAGATTCAGCAACCAACTTAAATTGATCTTTCTGATCATGATACTGCTTATGATATTGAATAGCATTTCCATCGTAATAATATTCTATTAGGAACCCGTCCATAATAGGAGTATTTCGAACTAGCCAATACCTAGTCGCTGAGTAGTTAATATAATCAAAAGATGTTAATCCTTCAACAACTTGAGCTTTTTCCGGGTTATCATTCTCAAACATTACTACTGTAGTATAACTATTCAACGATGGACTCACAAAAATCATTGAACCTATTGCCAAGAGGCATAACAATGGACATAAAATTCCACCAATAGTGATCGAGTATGATAATGGTTTTTTTGAAAACCATCCTAGCACTACTCCAAAGACAGCTACTATAGCTACCAAAAAAAATGCAACAAACATACAAACCATTATATTATCAGCTGGATAACGATCAAGAAAGTTACGGATATAAATAAATATTCCCGCTAGACCATATGTCGACCATCCTATAACTGTTAACAATTTATTATTCTTTTTCTGCTTTGTCTCTGACATTTCTGCCTCCTCGTTTTATAAATAAAAGTTAATGTACAATTCAAATATTATAAAAACTTAACATAAATATACTAACTATGTCAATATTTAGCTAATGTATTAACATTATAATTTAATTATGCCAATAAGTATTTACTTTAGTAATAAATCACTATAAGAAGTCTGTATTTTCTTGAATTTATTTAATTCCAAATGATTAATTACCTCTTTATGCTCTATCTTAGCTTTGGATAAATTTAATTTCTCAGTTAAGGTTTCTAGTTCTAAAAAAATACCCAATTTACTAACAGTATCTAGATGCACCCTAGTTTGCCTATACATCCAAAGTTCTCGCCTCTTCTTAACAACCACCTTATTCCCATAAGCATTACTTAGTATTTTTGTAGTTTGGGCACTTTGTTTCTTATCCAAATTCAATATATAGTATTCAGACACTTTGGACTTAGCACTATCTGGTCTTCGGTAATATATTAATTCAAATTTTTTATTAATAATTTCTCGTAATTTAAGTCGTCCACTTGGACAATTAAAATAAGTATCTACTTGGTTAAGAATAGCTATTTTTTTCGCTTTTATTTTTTTTAATTGTAAAACTATATCTTTGTGGTTATCTATCTTAACTTTTAGTTCTACATTTTTCATATTTTATTTTCCGCTAGATAAAAATCCTGCTTCGCCACGCTCTGTATCTCCTAATTCATCAACAACTTCAAATTCAGTAGCTTCAAATTTTTGAATCAACATCTGAGCAATCTTATCACCTATTTTGAACTCATAGTCTTTATCCGTAGTGTTTAACAACAATATACCAATTTCACCACGATAATTACTGTCTATTACTCCCGCCATAGAATGTATACCAAACTTTGTAGCCATCCCGCTACGATCCCAAATCAAAGCTACCATATCAGATGGTATCTCAATAGCAAAACCTAATTTAAACAAATGTCTTTCACCCGGTTTCAAAACCACGCTCTCTCGAGAATACAAATCAAGTCCAGCATCACCTAATCTACCATGGGCCGGTACTTTAACATCTTTTGCCAATAATTTGATCTTGGCTTTCATATTTTATTCTTTATTCCAATCTGATTTATATTGCTTATACTTAACACCTGCTAAATCTAACATCTTGCGTGACGCAATCCAAATATCTTCATCATGATACTTATCACTCTCAAAAATAACTTCTTTTATACCTTTTTGTATTATTGCTTTACTACATTCGTTACACGGAAAAAGAGTACAATAAAGTTTGCTACCTTTTGTATCAGCATTTGTATTATATACAGCATTAGCTTCAGCATGTACTACATAAGCATATTTAGTATCAACAAAACCACCATCTCTTTCCCAAGAAATATCGTCATCATGCACACCGCGAGGGAAACCATTATATCCCAAACCTAAAATGATATTATTTTTATCAATAATCACTGCACCAGCTTGAGTACTTGGATCTTTTGATCTTTGAGCGATAACATGAGCCATTCGCATGAAACATTCGTCCCAAGATATATAATCTTTTCTTTTAGCCATAAATTAATTTTTCAATTATTATTTATACTGCAATTTTAATACCAGGTCCCATAGTTGAACAAATACTACTATTAACTATATATCCACCTTTTACCCCAGATGGCTTAGCTGTTTTAATAGCTTCTACAAATGTATTAATATTTTCTTCCAGTTGTTTAGCTTCATAAGAAGATTTTCCAACTAACTGATGAATATTTCCTGAGTCGTCATTACGAAAAGTAACTTTACCTTCTGATAATGACTTAATTGCTTTGGCAACATCTTTGGTAACAGTTTCACTTCTTGGATTCGGCATAAGACCTTTAGGACCAAGTACTCTAGCGATCTGACCCATCTTCTTCATAAAGTCTGGTGTAGATAATGCAATCTCAAAATCACATTTACCAGTCTTTTTGATTTCTGCAACTAGCTCATCTCCACCTACAATTGCTGCTCCAGCTTTCTTAGCTATTTCCTGATCTTTTTCTTCAGCAAATACTGCAATTTTTTTCGTCTTACCAGTACCATGTGGTAATACTACTGAACTTCTGACAACTTGATCAGCTTTTTTTGGATCAACACCAAGACGAATATGAATCTCTATCCCTGAATCGAACTTTGTTGTTGCTGTTTTCTTAGCTAATTCTACAGCTTCAACAACAGTATAAACCTTTTCGGGTTCTACTATTTTTTTTGCTTCTTGGAAGCGTTTTGATGATTTACTCATTTCTTTTTACCTTTCGTGGTACAAACCCACCCGGTGACAGCCGGGTAGTCCCACAATTAATTAATATATTTACACTATATGTTTTTTATATTTAGGAAGTAATTTCTTTAATTCCTTTTATTATAGGCATCCCAGAGACATTTACCCCATTCAGATGAAACATTAAACTTATCTTTTATTAATAAATACATTGTAGGATTTGAATTTTCTGGTATTTCCTTCAACATACTCTCAATATCCGTCATCCATTCTGTTAATGTTTTTCCTGTTTCTTCTTTAATATTTTTTATCATTAAATTATAGAAATCCTGCTCATATTTCCTATATAAATCCAGTAAAGCACCTACTTTTTTAGTATATTTAGACTCCCTTTTAAAGGTAGATTGTATTTCTTGTAAATCACCAACTGATATAACAAAATTAGGTCCATGGTGTATATCTTCATTCGGCTCCTTAGTAATAGCAGGCAAATTATGCATATTTAAACATAAATAATAATCTGACGGTCTTTCATCAGATTCCACATCAGTATCTTTATTATTTTCTGAAAAATTCTGCGCCTCTTCTGGACTTTTCCCAATTTGCTCTGACATAAAATAATTATGACTAATTATTATCCTCTTCTTTTTTTCCTCCAGAGGCGGATCCACCTTGGGTGGACTTTTTACTTCTTGCGATATTCCAGTGATACCAGAACAAAGGTATACCAACTATTACAAAAGGAATAGATGATGCAGCATCTCTTTGATTATTATTATAACTAGCTTTACCAAAATTATTCATATCCTCCCATTCTTCATAATCAACTATCCACTGCTCTGCTAAAGTAATAGTTCCATCCTCTAACTCACAAGCTTCTCCACAATTAATAATACTTTGAACTGGTGCTTTTTCATTAAATTCTTTTGCAATCGAAGTAGTTTCAATATACCTGTCATTATCATTAGCTGTCGGGAAAACCCAAACCTTCAATGCTAGATTTATCAACATACCTCCAGCAATTACTATCATTATTAATGAAGCCAGAGAAATAAAATAATAATAAGTTGGTCTAATAACTTTCTTGTCTTCATCCTCTTTATCTTTCTTTGCATCTTTCTGAACTATCCTATAATGAATAATAAAAAACGGTAATGCAATTATTAAAAAAGATAAAGCTGCTGCTAAATCGTTATACCTATTTGAATATGGACTTGATATTATTTCCTGCCAATTTTTATAATTAGTCTCCCAATATGCAATATCTGATTTTTCACTAGCCGTTAGTGTACAACTATCATCTTCGCAAGTTAGGCTTTGCATTTCAGGTTCTATCCTACCAGAATCATCTTCAATCAAATACAATGCGCTTGGCGGACCTATCCGAAAATATACAGATTCAGCTTCAGTAAAAACCCATGACTTTAAGCCAAGGTTAAATAGAAAAATAACTGATCCAATAACTATACCTAGAGTTACCAATGAAGTGAGATAAAAATATACACTTCTTATCACCGTTGATTTTTTTGATGTATGTTTGATATCCATAATTGCTACGATTATAAAAATTATTATAGCTATAAGTGAAAATGGTATCAATAAGGACAAAAACATAAAGTATTAACCTTCTACTTTAATACCCATATTCTTAGCTGTACCTTCTACTGTCTTCATTGCTCCTTCAATATCTTTAGCATTTAGATCAGGCATTTTTTTCTCTGCAATCTCTTTGACTTGCTGTTTGTTGATACTACCAACTTTTACCTTCAATGGATCACCAGAACCTTTTTTAACTCCAGCAGCTTTTTTAATCAATTCAGATGTCGGAGGAGTTTTATATTTAAGAGTATAAGTTCTGTCTTCAAATACTGATATTTCTACCGGAACTATATCACCCATTTTATCTTTAGTTTCAGCATTAAACTTAGTACAAAATTCTTGAATATTTAGACCATGTTGTCCAAGTGCTGGGCCAATAGGTGGAGCAGGTGTTGCTTTACCAGCTGGGATTTGTACTTTAATTATTGTTTTAACTTTCTTTTCTGCCATTTTGTTTAAATCTTTTTAATTTGTAAGAAATCTAACTCGACTGGTGTCTCACGACCAAACATCGATACCAGTACTTTAACTTTACCTCGAGCTTCATCAACCTCTGATACCTTACCTTCAAATTCTTTAAATGGACCGTCAACAATTTTGACAGGACTTCCGACCGATACATCAATTTTATATTTTGGCTCTTCAACTCCCATTCTCTTTTGAATTGATTTTACTTCTTCTTCAGCGACTGGAGTTGGTGTAGTACCCGATCCAACAAAACCTGTTACATTTGGAGTATTACGAACCACATACCATGAATCATCTGTTACAATCATCTCTACTAAGACATATCCTGGGAATATTTTCTCAGTTACTACTCGTCTTTTACCATTTCTAATTTTAATCTTTTTCTCTGTTGGGATAAGTACACTAAAAATCTTATCTTGCATGTCCATTGACTCAATTCTTTGTCTCAAATTTCTAGATACATTTTCTTCATATCCAGAATAAGTATGCAATACATACCACCTTTTACCTTGTTGAAGTATTTGTTTTGGCATAATTTATTTAATAATATTTTCTACTCCAATATTTAGACCGAAATCAAGAGCTCCAAGAAATACAGCTGTCACAAAGCTGATTCCAATCACTAATATTGTGTATTTAATAGTTTCTTTTTTAGAAGGCCATACAACCTTTTTTAGCTCTTCTTTTGATTCTTTAAAGTATGAAATTAACTTATTTGGCATATTTTTTGGTCTTTAAAAACCCCTAAATTTCGTTTCTGGGGTATGTATATATACTACAATACCCCTTAAAACCTGTCAAATATTTTTAATAGCTATTGACATTATTAATATAATGTATTAATATCTATCAGCATTATTAAAATAGGAGGTAAATAATGACTTGGCTCATTCAGTTAATATTGCGATTAATCGCTCTTTTAGCGGCCTATAAGCTAGTAATTGAACAATTTGAAGGGTGGGGTGTAAAAGATGTATACCACCTGGAAACCGAAGAATTACTTATACTTATCAAGGCTGGTGCAGAAATAATCGTTATTAACGAAGATAGTGGTGATGGGACTTACCTTCATAAGGTAAAATTTCTAAAGCATACATTTATGCAATCTACTACAAAAACCATATCACTATAACAAAACAGCTAGAAAGGAATCTAACTGTTTTTTTATTTAATATAAATTTATTTTTCTATTTCCATAGCATAAATTTCATCTACCGAAAAACCTGGTCTAGCAATACTAAAAGCATACTCTTTGATTCTTGTAGCCGCTTTTAAATCCAATCCTGTTCTAGTATCACCTACTGTCATCATAGCTAATTGGTTATGCAAAACTCTTTGTTCTGATTCAGAACCATCTTGCATAGGTTTGCTTGCTACCGCCTTGCCACGAAGCTTTTCTGAAACTGCGTATGTTACATACCTTTCACATGTTTCAATCAATCTTTGTTCTACAGGGGTACCAGGTGTTGGGGGCTCACCAAAAAATCTATATTTATTCCACCCATCTTTTATAGCTTGACGCCTTGCTTCTAACAAAGCAATTTCTTCATGTTTTTCACTCATATATTTTGAACTATTTACTAAAATATTAAATATCTAAGTTTTTAACTGATTTAGCGTGAGTATGAATAAAATGTTTACGCGGAGCTACATTGTCACCCATCAATATATCAAAAACATCGTCAGCTTTTTCTGCATCAACTACAGTTACTTTTTTCATCATACGAGTCTTTGGATCCATAGTAGTTTCCCATAACTGATCAGGATTCATTTCTCCAAGACCTTTGTATCTTTGGACATTTACATTACTTGTCATCTCACCCCCCTCTACTCCATCTTCATTAGTTGCTTCGTCTTCATTTTTTACTTTTTCAATTTTTTCCTTGATCTTTGGCGCCCTCTTCTTAAGAGCTAATAATTCATTCTTAGTTTTTTCTAAATCTTCTTCATTATATACATAACGAAACTCTTTACCGACCTGCACACGATATAAAGGAGGTTGAGCAATATATAGATGACCATTTTTTATTAACTCTGGGAAGTATCTATAAAATAACGTTAGTAATAAAGTCCTAATATGAGCTCCATCAACATCGGCATCAGTCATAATAATTATGCGATGATATCGTAATCCCTCAATATCAAATTGCTCGCCAATATTTGTCCCCAAAGCAATAATCAAAGACTTAATTTCATTGTTTCCCAACATTCTATCAAGTCTAGCTTTCTCTACATTAAGTATTTTACCTCTCAATGGTAGAATAGCTTGAAAATTACGATCACGCCCTTGTTTTGCGCTACCACCAGCACTATCTCCCTCAACAATATATATTTCTGATAATTCTGCTTTTCTTGAAGAACAATCTGCTAATTTACCTGGTAGAGTCATTCCTTCAAGCGCCCCCTTACGCAATACTGTTTCTCTAGCGCTTCTTGCTGCTGCCCTAGCTCTTGAAGCCAAAATACATTTACCAATAATTGCTTCTGCATCTCTTGGATTCTCTTCAAGAAATGCTTGTAATCCAGAAGATGTAACCCCGTCTACTGCTGCTTTAGCTTCAACATTACCAAGTTTAGCTTTTGTCTGTCCTTCAAACTGAGGTTCTTTGACTTTTACAGAAATGACTGCTGTTAAACCTTCGCGCACATCCTCACTACTTAAATTCTCATCCTTTTCTTTTAAGAATCCTTGCTTTCGAGCATAACTATTCAAAGTTCTAGTCAATGCCGTTCGGAAACCAGTCAGATGCATTCCTCCCTCAGTTGTATGAATATTATTGGCAAAACTGTAAACTACCTCCTGATATTCCTCTACGTACCTTACTGCTACTTCTACATTTATACCATGAGATTCTTTCTCAACATAAAACGAATTAGGATGTTTCGGAGCTTTATGATGATTCAAATGTTGGACATAAGAAGCTATACCACCTTCAAAATAAAAATCATACGAAGTTGGCTTCTGACCTCTTTTAGTAGTCCGACTATCCACCACTGATAAACGTACTCCTTTGGTTAAATAGGCCTGTTGTCTGAGATGATTATAAATATTATTAATATTAAATTCTAAAACAGAAAAAATCTCAGGATCAGCTTGAAAAGTTATTGATGTGCCTGTCTCGTTAGATTTACCAATTGCCTTCAGTTTACCTTTTGGCTTACCTTTAGAATACTCTTGGATATAAATTTTCTTATCGCGTTTAATTTCTGCTTTTACGTAAATTGACAATGCATTAACTACGGAAACACCTACACCATGAAGACCACCAGATACTTTGTAACCACTATCACCAAACTTACCACCTGCATGTAATACGGTCATAACAGTTTCTAAAGCCGACTTCTTAGTTGTCTTATGCTTTTCGACAGGTATACCACGACCATCATCTGTAACCCTGACCATATTTTCCGGTAATAATTCAACAACAATATTCTTACAATGACCAGCCATAGCTTCATCGATAGAGTTATCAACTACTTCCCAAACTAAATGATGTAAACCTTCTGAAGCTGTATTACCAATATACATACCAGGACGTTTTCGTACCGGATCTAAGCCCTCCAAAACTGTTATTTGTTTGGCGGTATACTCTGAACCTTTAGCCTCTTTTGACTTAGGTTTCTTACTTATTGTCTTTGTTTTAGTTTTTTTTGACATATTTTTATGTAATTTATTAATTATTATTTTGCAAATGAATAAAATATAAATGCGAAGTACCCTAGCAACATAAACAATCCGATCAAACGATGACTTCTGATATTTTTCTTTAAAATAGGATAAGCTACTAAAGTAAATAGAATCATAATTGGTAAACTGATATAGATATCATGACTAGTTACAGAGATCGGGAGAATAACAGCGGCGACACCTAGAATCAATAAAGTGTTAAATATATTGCTCCCAAGGATCATCCCTACATTAATTTCTTCTTCTTTTTTTATCGATGCAATTACTGAAGTAAATAACTCAGGCAATGATGTCCCGAGAGCTACCAAAGATAATCCGATAACCATCTGACTTACTCCGAACCCTTGGGCAATAGTAATTGAGCTATCAACCATCAGCTTCGAACCTATCAACAATAGAGCTAGACCACCAAAAGAAAAAGAAATATTTCTTATAATTTTCTTTCTTCTATTTTTTTTATGTTCAATAATTTCTTCGATTTTTTCTTCAATCTCTTCCACCTCATGCTTAAATTTATTAATAATATTACGCCGGGCGGTCATGATATTATAAAACATAAAAACAGAAAATAATATTAGAAGAACAATTCCATCAATTCTGCCAATTTCATGATCCAGACTAACAACAAATAACAATAAAGAAATCATTATTAAAAAGGGATACTCGGTCTTTATCGCTTTAGCCTCTGATTTGGGTGGTCTAATCAATACTACCAAACCAAGTACCAAACCAATATTAGCTATATTACTACCGAGCACATTACCAATTGCGATAGCACTATCTCCTTGTATAGAAGCTACTGAACTTACTAATAATTCAGGAGCCGATGTGCCGAAAGCAACCACAGTCAAACCAACTATCAAAGGAGATACCCCCACACTCTTGGCTAGCCATGAACTATTCTTAACCAGAATTTCTGCTCCAAAGTATAATATTGCAATACCGATTATAAAAAAAACTATATCTATGAACATTTTATTTTTTTAATTCCATTTTAAACTTATTAGCTAACTCCTCTATTACTTTAGTTCGCAACTCTTCAATCTCTTCATTTGTCAGTGTATGGTCGCTTGCTTGAAAAACTATTTTAAATGTCGCACTTCTTGTATCATCATTTTGCTTATACAGATTCTTAGCTGAATAAAATTTTACAATCCGTTTATCTAATGATTTGACTGTTCTGACCAAATCATAATAATCAATATTTATACTGGTCTGAAATGTTAGATCATGCTCAACGTCTGGATATTCTACAGACTTTTTATAGACTACCTTATCAATACTGAATTCAATCAGTGCATTAAAATCAAACTCGAAATATAACGGCGCTAAACCTATTTTATTACCTGCTTTAGACGCCCATCCGTATACTCCAACTGGTTGCTTATCTATTAAGATATTATAAGAATTACCTTTATTGGCCTTATACTGAATTCTGTTAGCAGAGATATTGAGTTTTCTGAATAATAATCCCATGACTTGATGTAGGTTTTCAATCAATGTTTCTCCTTTATTCTTGCGATACAGTATAACTGCTAAATGATTATCTTCTACTGGCTGACCAGAACCTTTGAAATAGACATGACCGAATTCAAATAACTTCAAATGGTCTTTTTCTTTGTGGTACTTCAATATATTATTGACCATACTTGGTAATAAACTAGTACGCATATACTTCTGCTCTTCACTGACCGGATTGGTTACTAAATAATGATTATCAACTGCAACTCCAGATTTCTTAGCCATCTCTTCAGAATAAAAAGAATAATTATAAACCTCATTAAGCCCAGCACCCACTAATGTATCCTGTACTAATCTTTGAAGTTTTTTTGATTTGGATAATTGAGTTGGTTTTAATTCTGCATAAATATTTGCTGATTTTAATTTAGCCCAACCATACATACGTCCGATCTCTTCAACGATATCAGCTGGCAGGGATACATCCGAACGGAAAAATGGTACAACTACTTTAATTTCTTTTTTATCATTAGTAGTTACGCTAAAATATAATTTATTTAAAATATCAGTCACCTCTTTGATAGTAAACTTCCTACCCACCAACTTATTAATATAATCCAAATCAACTTTTACTATCTGAGGAGTTATTTGTTTCTTATCTCCGACTACAATCATATCCTTGACTACCTGCCCTTTGGCTAATCCGGCAATCATACTGGCCGCTCGATCAGATGCTAATTCCGGAGAATCCCAATAAATACCTTTCTCAAAACGAATCGAAGCTTCTGTAAATATACCTAATTTCTGCCTAGTCTTCCTGACAGAATAAGAATCAAATATTGCTGACTCTATCACAATATCTTTTGTGCTTTTTGATATTTCAGAGTTTTGACCCCCCATCACTCCAGCCACAGCAATTGATTTACTATCATCGGCGATCATGAGCATGTCTTTATCCAACTTCCTCTCTTCATCATCCAAGGTCATAAATATCTTTTCTGTCCCTGCTTTTCGGATATTTATTTTCTTACCACTAATATTATTTAGATCAAATGTATGTAATGGCTGACCAGTCTCTAACATTACAAAATTCGTAATATCTACAATATTATTTATTGGTTTAATACCAGACAACTGCAACCTAGCTTGCAACCATTGTGGTGAGGATTTAACTTTTACTCCTTTTACTACTCGGGCTGTATACTTAGGACATAATTGTTTATCTTTTACTGAGACAGTTAATAATTTTTTAATGGAATGTTTTGTGCTTTCTTCCAACTTCAGCTTCGGAGCTACAAACTTCTGTCCTGACAGAGCCGCAAATTCTCTAGCTAATCCAATGACGGAAAAACTATCTGGCCTATTTGGAGTCAGAGATAAATCCAAGACAACATCCTCGAATCCTGTAGCTTTACCAAACTTAGCGCCAATACGTAACTCGTCATCAAGTATCATAATACCGTTATGATCTTCTCCTAGTCCTAGCTCATCTTCAGCGCATATCATCCCTTCAGAATCAATACCTCTGATTTTTCTTCTCTCAATTTTTAATCCATTAGGTAATTTGGCTCCAACAATTGCAACTGGTACTCTTTGGCCAGGTTTAATATTTTTGGCTCCGCAAACTATATTCAATAGTTGCTTCTTACCAACATCTACTTTACAAACACTTAGCTTGTCAGCCTCAGCGTGATTAATGATCGTCTTAATCTGGCCAACAAATATATTATCAAAATCTTTTCCATATCTGATAATATTCTCCACTTCAAATCCGCCCTGCGTCAAAATATCCGCAACCTGTTCTGGACTTTGCGTGTACTTCACATATTCTTTTAACCAGTTTAACGATAATAACATAATTTATTTATTTATTTGAGTAACCGAAATAAAATACTTTTTTTGAAAATTTATAAATACTAAAACAAAAAATGAAAAAATTAATGTCGACCAACTTACCCATAAATTTGCCCCCATAACTAAAGAAAGAATACTAAATATAAAGATTAATCCTAATAAAAAACTAACTAATAAGATATCACTCCTTTTTCTTTTGGAAATAATACGTCCCAAAACATACATAATAATACCGATCGGTATGAAAAATAATACATTTGTTAATGTATTACTATTAAACCCTAACGGGAAGTAAAATAAACCAAACAAAAAAATAATTATACCTCCAACGATTAAAATAACTGTAATTAGTTTTAATAAAGGTGAAATTTCACCAGGGTATAATGGTTGATTTGTTGGTTGTTGATTATTTGATTCTTGATTCATATTATTTAGATTTATTTCTTGCAATTAAAAACAGAATTACCATAATTCCACAAAAAATTAATAACCACAGCCAATGATAAATACCGGATCCATGATTATATAATCCTATAAGCACCCAGCCAATGAAGCCTACAACAACAGAAATAATACCTAATACTCCTAATACTATTACGAAAGGTTTTTTTTTACTGTAATCTCGTTCGTTCATAAATTTTTTTAATTTAAAATTGTTCTAAATAATTTAAATCTCCTTTGTAAGACAAGCGAATATCATCAATGCCATGATAGAGCATCATCAAACGTTCAATCCCACCCCCAAAAGCAAAACCAGAATACTTCTCGGGATCTACTCCCATATTCTTAAGAACTTTAGGATGGACCATACCTGCTCCCAACATTTCTAACCAGCCAGTCTTCTTACATACAGAACAACCTTCTCCATGACAAATAAGACAACTCATTGATACTTCTAGCGACGGTTCTGTAAATGGGAAATATGATCCATTAGCTTTGATCTTCACCTCTTTACCAAATAATGTTTGAAAGAAACTTTCCAGAGTACTTAATAAATTTCTAACGCTAATATTCTCATCTATAACTAATCCTTCATACTGATGAAATGTTGTTTCATGTGATGCATCAGTAGCTTCATGACGAAATGTCCTACCAGGTACTAATAATCTAACAGGTGGTTTACGAGTTTCCATAGCTCTTAGCTGCATTGGTGATGTATGTGTTCTAAGAACTAAACCTTTTTCCAGATAAAATGTATCCCACATATCTCTAGCTGGATGATTCTTAGGAATGTTTAATAAATCAAAATTATACTTAGGTGTCTCTATTTCTCTGCCTTCTAATATTTCAAATCCCATGGATAGAAAAATATCTTCTATCTTTCTTTGGAATTGGGTAATCGGGTGAAGATGACCAATCTCAGCTGGTTCACCCGGCCAAGTCATATCTAGAGGCGTTGAAGATATTTTATCTGCCTGAGAAAGTTCTACAATTTTATTCTTTATAATATCTACTATTTCATTCTTTACTTCATTAGCCATTTTACCTACTATTGGTTTCTGGTCATTGGGTAAATCTTTTACTTGCTTCAATAAATTTGTTAGTTCACCTTTACGTCCTAATAAATTTGTTTCGATAGTTTGCAAGAAATTCAAATCTTTTGCTCCTTCGAGCATTTTTAGTGCTTTATTTTTAATTTGTTCTAATTTATCTTTCATATCTATCTTCTAATAACTTTTCTGGATAAAAAGAAAAATTCAAGTAAAGTCATAAAAATTATTAACAAAACTATACTCCACCATTGTAGAAATTCTGATGCTTGTAACATCAACGTTAAAACTATAAGACCAGAAAACCATAGTGACTGGCGAGTTGCTACTCCCAAATGTCTAAATATTACCTGTTCTTTAGAAAACCAAACCCTCATAAAAAAACCAAGCAATGAAAATGTACCTAAAGAAGCAAAAAATATACTCATGTAAAATAAGAGGAATCCGACTGATCCAGCCTCAAAAGGATCCATGAAATATAGGACAAAAAGCCAACCGATCCAACAAACCAGGGTCATTGAAAACATTGTAATAAGGTATTTTTTTAGAGACATTTTTGTAAATTTATGATAAAAAATCAGGCCTGAACCTGACTATATTTTAACACATTTTTTGCTCTCTGACAAACCCCAAAACCGCCCTTTTTTAATGCTAATATTAGCTAAAAATTAGAGGTGTTAGTAACCTAAATTTATAACCTCATTTTCCAAATAAAAAAAGTGAAAATATCACAATTTACACCTTGACAAAATTTGAATAGTGCGTTATTATTATATATTGAAATGGTGAGCAGTAGTCTTTAATGACGCTAGCTCAATGGGATTGACTAGAAAGAGACGTTATAGAGTCTTAAGACCTAATAACATGATAGGATTGAGTGATAACAAATTATCGCCATACCTTCAGTCTACTGACTGGCATTACCCAAATCCATTTCATAAAATTTCCACCCAATAAGTATTTATACGTACGGGTGGTTTTTTTTATGACTATAATTTTAAAATATTGGAGAATGGGACTTTAATAATTATCTTTAAAAAAATTATAACAAATATTTCGTATATATAATCAAACTCTGTCACTCTGAGCGAAGTCGAAGAGTCTCCTGACCTTTGGTCAGGGGATTCTCACGGTCGTTACGTTTCACGTAACTCCCTCAGAATGACAATAGGTGGTTACATTAAAATCCTTATCTTTTTTACTTTAATAGCCCCAATTTTCTTATTTAATGTTTCTAACAATTCATATTCATTCATCTTTACTTCCTGACCAGTTGCCGAACTAAGAACCGCTACTGTCATTGTTCCATCTTTTACATATTTTGCTTGAATCCTATCTTTAAATTTATCCCCCATTATCTTCACTACCAACTTATCAAATTCATCACAAATCATAGCGGCGCCAACTTCTTTGGCAGCACCAGTTCTACCTAAGCTCTCTCCTAATAAATTTTTTATCGATATTACCATTTTGATTATACTTTCCTAACTCTAGTTATCTGATTTAATATATTTTCAATTACTCCTTCTATATTATTATAAATATCATAATTAGTAAAACGTAAAAAATCTATACTAAACGTCTCAATAAACTCTTGGCGCTTTTTATCATTGATCTTAGCTTCTTTGGTTAAAAAATGCGTTGGACCATCCACCTCTATAACCAACCTTAACTCTGGACAATAGAAATCTACCACATATCCACCGATGCTGTACTGACGACGAAACTTAAAATCTCCGATCTGACGACCTTTCAAATACCGCCAAAGAATCAATTCAGCCTTCGGCGACTCACGTCGTAGTTTTTGACGACGCTCTTTCATACTCGTGCAATTATATAATCTTGTCATATGATGGATTGACCTCCCCTTAATAGACATTTAATTATTATTCTCAACCCCTCCTTCATCCCCTCCTCAATTGAGGAGGGGAAAGGCATACACTATAAATATAACCATTTCATGGTGAGAGGTGGTGGAGTAAACAAAAAATCCCCATGGTTATTGGGGAAAGTATTATATATGTAAATTACGATATTTTTATCTTCTAGTCAATTAATTACGATTTAATGTTTCTGGCATACATAATTTTACCTTTTATTAACAATAAACGAAAAAACACTTGACGAAAGTATGAACAAGACTTAATATAATATAAATAAGTAAAAAATCAAAAAAGGAGGAAAACATTGAACAGTGAACAATTAGTCCAACAAGTGCGTGATGGAGATATTATGGAGTATACTCTGACCGGCGACATCGACGACCTTGTCGTGGACATGCTCGATTTCGCCATTACTTCCGAAAAAAACGAACATGAACTGCACCTGGTCAACCTGACAGCAGTCACCTCAATTACGGACTATGCAATCGGAAAATTCATCCTGATCCGAGAGATCCTGGATATTAAAAAGGAAAAGCTGGCTCTGACACTGGGTGGCAGAGAACACCCACTTCTCGAGCGGCTAGCCTGTGCGTTTATGAACAAACAGGTTTATATCTACCCTTCAGCGGAAAAAGCGGTTGAAGTACTACACCGCCCTCAGACTACTTCGACCTAACTCGAAATTCCCGGCTAAAAACAAACCAAGCTCGGCGTAACATCACCGAGCTTTTTTATTTATGTCTTGTAATCCGTCTACTTTTTTATCATCTTCTGGATTGTGACTTAATGTTTCTGACATATATTTGTATTTTTGATATAATTCTTCATTTATCATACCTCCCTATCTCCTCCTTTATTGTCCTAGCAACTACTTCCGGATCCTGCTTTTCATCGAAAAATATATTATGATAATGCGTATTATCTATCCCCAGCACCCTCAACACTTCCCATACTTTATTCTGTTGATCTTTGAATGCCTCAGGCAATACTACCAAATGAGTAATATCTAGATTCTCTTTCTTAATATAAGATGACGCATCAAGTGCCTCACATAACCACCGTCCATTAGTCGTACGCAGAGGTATCTCACCATAGGCAGGGTTCTCAGCATCGGGGTTAGTAAAATATATAGCCTCCCCTTTCCGCCTGATATTCCCATTAGCCTCCAACTGTTTAACTAGTTCCTCTGCCTCAATTATCTTCTCACTTTCTGAGATCAATAAATATTCCTTACCCTCGGTGGCATCTTCTGACATTACCCCTTTTTCTTTTAACAAACCTTCTACACTTCTTTTAAAATTTTCTTTTACCCCATCTGACAGTTGCAACTGCGGAGCATCAAGTGGATCTCCTTTTTCAGTAGTTATTGCATGACCCTGTTCATCTGTCTGTATTTTTTTTGGCTTACCTAACAGATCCGTAGCATCAGGCATATCCGTATTATATTCATCATAAAGAGATATCAACCTAGCCTTGGGGAATGATTCCGTTAATGTCTTCGCCACCTCTATCCCCACCTTATCCGTATCAGTCAGCTTATCCGACCATATCTTACCACTAGATAGATCATAATCCGCCAAGTAAGGGCTAAATGACTCAAACTCCACCTTACGACCACTTCGATAATCTTCCAGGATTTCATTCATTTGGCATAAGGAAAAATCCACGCCTTCACGCATGGCTTCTTTTGATGCTTCCTCTATTTCTTCATCCAATTTATATTTCAATTGCTTATCTCCAGCAGCTATACTAAAAGCACTTTTGAATTTATCTCTAATACCATTCAATATCTTTCTGATTTGCGAAGGACTTTTCTCCTCTTCTGTTTCAACTTCTGGAGAATCATAAACCACCTCGGTCCTTTCAACCTCGTCGTTCCGCTCCACCTCTGGATTGTGCTTTAATGTTTCTGACATTTAATATTATAGTTATATTTCAATATTTATCTACTGACAAAAGAATCAACCTCTGTAATAAATTCATTTAAGCTATTAATCTTAGATTTAACAGATAAATACAATTCGCTATAATCTAATGCTTTGATAGTTCTTTTTATGCTATTTTCAGTCTTTGTATATCTTAATCCCACAATTTTATATATATCGTCTAAATCTATTGATGGATGACTTCTACTCTCTGGATTATCTCTAAAAGGATCAAAATCAACACCAGTGCTTACAAGTGATTCTGTAAGAGAAGGATGAATTTTTCTATAATGACTTACCTCACCTAAAAACCATGCTTCCACTTCCATAATCGCTAGTACAATCTTTATTGGGATATATTTAGTTGGAACACGGGTAGATAGACCCATTTTTAAAGCTGGAATTTCAGCATGCGTAAATGGATATACATCTCTTAACCCTATGATCCTATCGTAACCGCTTTCTGATAACTTTTCACAATGCTCAATAATGTCCGATTTAACACTTGAGTCTCCGCCACAATCACGTATTAAAACATAATATTCCTTTTTAGGATTAATTGATTTTGCTTCAATTATTGTTAATAAATTTTTTTCAAATCTTTTTGTTTTAGATACTGTAATATTATTTTGACCAATAACTTCAATTAATAGCCTTTCTGAAAAAATTTGTTCTGTTTTACCCTCGACAAATATTGCTAACTTTTTCATTTAATATTTTCATCTCTTAAATAAAAATTATTTGTAAAGAAATCAAAATTATTAAGTCCAGTATATTTAAATTCATCAAATAGCTTCTTAGAATTTTCATAATTAAGGATACTACATTTTCCTCCTACTCTATTAATAATAAGCCATAACTCAATTGGGATATCATTCATGACAAAGCGATCATTCGTAGTCATTATTAATTGAGCGGGTGAATCATCAATTTTTTTCATTAACAATTTAATAAGTGCTTGAGATCTCTCAAAATCTAATCCTTCACCAATATCATCAATGAGTATACAGGTAGGTGTTGACTCTAAATGTGAGTAATTCAATTGAATAACCAATGACAAAGCTCTAAACATACCTTGAGAGATATCTTGTTGGTTTGTTATTCCTTCAAGATCTTTTTCCTTAACTGATAAACCCTTTGCCTCTATCTTCATCCCAAAATCAGATATAATTGGTATAGTTTCTAAAAAAATATTTTCTAATTGATAATTAATTTTCTTCATATCCTTTCTGATTACATTTACAAATTTCTGACCATATTTTTTTTGACCTGCATCAAAAATATCAATTAGTCTGTTTATATTTTTTAAATTAATTTTTTCAATATTTTTATTTTGATTAATTCCTGAAACCTGATCTTTCCCCATTTGACTTCCAAATGGATAATAAAGAGTTTGCTTTCCCCATTTATATAGGTCATTAAAAAATGGGTGCTGAATTAAATCTTTCCTTACTACACAGGCTAATTCATTATTCGATACTTGAAAATCAATACTTTTTTTAAGTTGTACTGCAAATATTTTTCCTTTACCATTACCCTTTCTTTCTAGAAATTTCTTTTTATCTACTATGAATTCTTCTTTTAGTACTTTAGAATTTTTATATTTCAAAATATATTTAACAATTTGTTTTCCATTCTCAAATTCAATTTCATAATTTCCTGAATTATATATTAATTTTTGATCACCAGAAACTAATGCAGCGAATGCATTTATAATATTTAATATTCTTGTTTTACCTGACGCATTTTTTCCAACAAGTAAATTTTTCTTACCAACGTTAAACTTTTTAACATGCCATGCTTTGGGCGTATTTTCAAATTGACTATACTTGATTGATTTTAATATCATATATTTATTTATTTACTAATCTAAATCTAATCCATTTTTAACTTTAAATCAACCCTGCCATTTACCCTCACAAATATCCCAGAATATCTTATTTTATTTTCCTGACTTAGTTCGATTATCCTGTTTACACAACATTTGACAATTTTTTGCTGTTGTTTTACCTCCTTCATGCCATGGATCAATGTGATCAGCTTCCATTTCAGAAATATCCCACTTCTGTTTCTTTTTGTTCTGCTTTTTGCAATCAGGACATACACCCTTTTGCCTCTCATACGCTTCTCGCTTCATTTTATCGGTGAACGCGCGAATAGAAAGGTGCTTCTCCTGCCCTGTGAGTACATAAGGATAGATACCATATTTTTTTGTCACATCCTCATCCTGCATCAATTTAGCAATTTCTGTTTCAAGTTTTTTTACACTTAATTTATTATCTTTGAATTGATTATATAGTTCTCCCCAATTCACGCTAACCATTTCTTTACGATAATTTGTAAAAGTCTTTCGCACCCATTCAATCACATCTTGAAAATATCTCCACAACTCGTCAGCGTTTTTATCGTGTTGGTGTTTGGCCATGTAATCTTCTATCTTACCTTCGTTGATCCAGAAAAGTGCAGTTTCTAAATAATCTTGTCGTATTGGTGATCCACTTACCAAATGTCCTCCGTCATTTGCTAAAAGATATGCTGCACAGTTTGATTTACTAAATTTCAATTTAGCATCACTTAACCATGGCCCCGTATAAACCGCATTGCGTAACTCTTGGTCGGTCAATTTTTCACCTGCAATATTAATAATCTTGAACCAATCAAGTCGCTCCCGATCTGTACCTTCGCACCAGTAAATCATAAGTTCATAATTCAAAATCTGATCTTGTTCCTCATCTGTTAAATTATGAAAATACTTTTCATCTAGTGAAAAATCACCATTTACATATTGACCGATACTAATAGTACGCTGTTGACCATCGAGCATTTCGAAACCATCCTCATTCTTCAACCAATACATCACATTAAGTGGAAATTTTTGTTTGATGGATATTATAACTTCTTTACGTTGTTTGTCATTATAGACAAATTCGCGTTGATACTTAGGGCGAATATCGAGCTTGCCACCATATGCCACAACACCTTCTTCGGCGCTGTCTTTATAATCAGCGATTACTTCACGCACAGAGATTCGATGTAGTTCAATTTTCATACTATTTTTTTACTTTCTTATTTTTTATAATAATTCGTGCATAAGTAACATTAACAATACCATTTACAATCATATATAAATCACCATCAACAGCACCTCTTTTTTGAATTTCCTTCCTATATTTTTTATGCTCTTCTTTGTATCGTTTAACTCCAATTTCTATTCCTGAATTAGATATACCTAAACCAATAATCTCGAATTGTTTCGGATTATATTTATCGAGAAAAGTGATTGGCACACCCATATCACCGCCATAGTCATAAGGGATATCAGTGTATTTATTTACATTAATTGCGTTATAGTTTTCATATTTAGGATATTCCTCAGATTTATATTTTTTATAAAGTGTAATATTCTCTTTATGTTTATCAACTTCTAAGTTAGTGAACCAACATGAAGTTGATACACGAGCAATTTTATTACCACTCTCATCAATATGATGAAACTTTTCCCAATCTTCTGGTACAATAAAAAACATACCAACATTAAAATTAGTGTAGCCAGTTCGAATTCTATCCTCCTTAAATAGTTTGAAAATTTCCTTATAAGTCATTGAATTAGTATTGCCAATAATCAAAAACTTTTTATCATATTCTCTCAGCTGTGCAACATACTCGCGAAACAAAGAAAAGGGCGGATTAGTTACGACAATATCAGCCTCTTTGAGTAGATCTATACACTCATCGCTACGAAAATCACCAGTGCCAATCATCTCGGTTATGAATTCTTCTGGATCAGGAATACGGTTGCCATTTTTATCACCAGTATATTCCAATTTATAAGGTTGTTCTTGGGTAAATAAGCTTGCTTCTTTGTAATGTGTAGCAATCAATTTTTTCAATCCTAAATGTTCAAAATTCATGCTGAAATACTTGACGAAATTACTTTCTTTCGGATCATCGCAGTTACAAAAAACTACTTTGCCACGAAATTGATCTTTATAATGTTTTAGCTCTTTTTCAATATCAGAGAGTTGAGTGTAAAATTCGTCTTTCTTTTCTTTGCTTGCTTTGTGCAAATTTTTATTTGAAGATTTTTTTTTCATAAATTAATATTCCAACTTTTTTATTTAAAATCAACCCTGCCATTTATCCTCACCCCCCACACACCAATTTCACCTATAAACTATGGGGTAACCTTGTTTTTAATCCATAATACACTTTTGAAAATAACTTTAAGTTTTTCTCTCTTTTTCGAGCATCTTTTTCGGAAGAATAAGCTTCATAATAATATATTTATGGTGAAAATAAAATTACAGCCATAACCACTACAAAAATAATTACAAATAATACTATTCTTTTACCTGTACCACCAATCCAAAATTTATTATATTTTTCCATATTAGATAAATTTTAATTACCCCTGCCATTTATCCTCACCCCCACATACCAATTTCACCTATAAACTATAAGGTAACCTTGTTTTTAAACACCAATTCTCTAAACACCTTTTTAAATGAAAACTTTTATTAATAATGTAGCCATCAATCATATGCTGTTTTAATACCTTTGTCGCCCAAATACGAAATTGCGTAGCGTGTTTAGAATTAACGCGATAACCTACAGAAATAATTGCATCAAGATTATATAAATTAACATCACGCTCTATATATCGTTTTCCTTCTTTTTGAACTATCCGGAAATTCCGGATAGTTGCTTTATCTGTTAATTCACCTGTTCTATAAATATTTTTTAAATGCTCATTAATCGTACGTACATCTACATCGAAAACTTCAGCGATCTGCTTTTGAGATGCCCAAATAGTCTCTAGATTAAAATCTCCACGAAATTCAATTGCTCCAGTTTTAGCCTGGTAAATAACAATATTTTTAATAGATTTATTTTTATTCATATTATGTTAAAATGGTCTTTTAATTTTTAGTTCTTCATAATAACTAACCAAATTGATGTTAGGGCTAACCTTCCCACTTGTCTTCGCAGATTTCTTTAAAATCACAGGTCTTACACCAGAAGCCTGGATTTGCCTTAAAATCACTCTTCCTTATTTCCAAGATCTTATCTACTAATTTATCTTTCAATTTATCAAGTTCAGAATCCTTAGCAGTAAATGAGATCGGTTGATTTGCATTAACATAAAGATAAGTTAACTTAGCTGGTTTTAGTTTAAGAATATCCTTAGCAGCTAATGCATAGATCATCAACTGTTCTTTCTCATCCACTGACAACTTACCATTTTTTGGAACTTTACCAGTTTTGTAATCTATAATTTCTACTCCAGCGGAGCTGGACCCCGGTTTGCGGGGATCATTTCCATTAACATCACCAATTGGGTCTACTCTATCTATGACCCCTTTGAATGTATGTTCACCTAGTTTCAAATGAAATGGTTGTTCTAAGAATAATGGTACTGGAAAATCACCAGCTAATGAATCGTAATACATCTTCAATGACTCTCGACCCTGTTCATAATATTCTTCTTTATGCTGAACTGACAAATACCAATCCTCTATCCACTCTTGCTCATACAGTCCCATTAGTTCATCAAAACCAATTTTGACTTGGCCTTTGGCTGATCGATCTTGTACCATTTTGAAAAACTTAAATAAGGTATTGTGAATTGTCTTACCATAACTAAACATATGCTTACCTTCTACTGGTATACGTAATAGATGTGCGTATTTGAATTGCTTAGGACAATTTTTGAAAGCCCGAAGTTGAGTATAGCTTGATTTCTCTGGAATTACTTTTCGTAAGTAATCTAACTCTTTAATTTTCTCTTGTTTAACATTATCGGTAGCTTTGAGTCTTTCTGTCTTATCTACCTCCCCTGTCCCTTTCTTCACTTCGAAACCAGTCTCGATCAAAAATCTGGATGGTTTTTTCTTGCGAGAGCCACCGTAATCATCTGCGGAAGTAAAATATAATCCCTCCTTAGCTCTGGTCATCGCTACATAGAATAATCGTCTCTCCTCCTGCAAATGAATATCCCCTTCTGGGATAATTTCTTTTACCAATTCATCAGGTAGTTCAATCGGCTCTTTTCTTTCTATGGTTGGGAATCTTTTATCAACCAAATTTACTATAAATACATTTTTGAATTCCAATCCCTTAGCGCCATGAATAGTCATGATCTTAACTGCATCAGGCCCTTCATCCCAAGTTTGATTCATCGATCCAGATTCCCCTGCATCCTGAGATTGCTCAAATTCATAAAGAAAATTCTTAACTGACTTATCATCATTAACTGCTTCAAAATCCTCTATCTTCCTGAAGAACTGATTAAGATGAATTATGCGTTCCATATTTTCTGGACTATCTTTTGCAGTGATCTCTTTGAAATATCCAGAATCTTTCATAAATCTTAGAGCTACTGATAGTACATTTTTATCTCTAGTTAGCTGGGTATGCTTCTCTATCATGCCTAAGATTTTCTCAATGACATGATGTCCGCTTGATGAAATGCCAGGAATCCCTCTAACTTGTCCCATTGCTTCAAATAATGACATACGCTTCATAGCTGCATAACGTGATATAGACATCAGATAATCAGTTGGCAATTTAAACTGCTTAAAATTGAGCACTCTCCACATAGCAGCGCTCTCATGATAGTTATCCAACATTTTCATATAGGCTACGATATCCATAATCTCTGGTTGACCATACAAACCTTTGGATGCCAAAAACTGATGCGGTATGTCTAGACGTGATAATGAATTTATAAACTCCGCAGCGTATGAATTTGCCCTGATCAGGATAGCAAAATCACTCCATAATAATTTTCCGGCAGAGCCGGATCCCGCTTTGCGGGGCTTATTTCCAGTTTTCAGTTCTAATATTTTCTTAGTAACTCCACTTGCTTCGTCTAAATACGAATTGAAATGTAGATGCCGAATAACACCATCTTTACCAATAGCTGATTTTAGCTTCTTACTTATTTTATTCTTTAGTGGAGCGCCCTTGGGATCTATCTTCCCTTTGGTCAGCTGATACTCAAGACGATTTGGGTCATTCTGTTTAATAAATTTATATGACAAATCTAGGATATTTTGTTTGGTACGATAATTGTCAGTTAGCACAATCTCATCAGACTCAGGAAAATCTTTTTTAAATTCCAAAATATTACTAATAGCAGCACCACGAAATTTATAGACAGATTGGTCATCATCCCCTACTACTGTAAGATTATTTTTTGGAGCAGATAATAATTTGATTAATTCATACTGTGCGTAATTAGTATCTTGAAACTCGTCTACCAATATGTATTTGAACTGTTCTTGATATTTCTTTAATATTTTTGGACGCGTCTTGAATAGCTTAATGGTATAAAGTATCAGATCACCGAAGTCCATGGCACTATTTTCTAACAGCAACTGCTGATAAACCTTGTAAGCATTAGCTACTTCCTGAACTCTTTTGTCTTCTGAAATTTCTTCGTCAACATCATCCTGACTACTATCTGGCTTTAGCTTATTAGCATATTCAATATATTCATCAGGTAATATGTTCTCATCTTTGGCTCGAGAAAAATGCCTAACTAAGGCTTGAACAAACTTGGTTGGATTACCTAAAGGACGATAGTAATCAAGATCAAATTTATCAAAATTCTTTTGAATTAATAGAACTTGGTCTGTAACACTCAATAATTTAAAGTCAGGCGGTAAGCCAATCTCCAAGGCATTATCTTTCAATATTCTTTCACAAAAAGCATGAAAGGTAGATACCCAAAGATCAACATATCCCATTGGTAATAATACATCTATCCTCTCTTCCATCTCAGCCGCTGCTTTCTCTGTAAAAGTCAGAGCTAATAGATGGTCAGTGTTTATCTTCTTCTCTAATATTAACCAAGCTATTCTCTCTGTAATCACGGTTGTTTTGCCAGTACCCGCTCCTGCTACAATTAGCAAAGGACCCTCACCAAATGTGACGGCTTTTTTCTGGGCAGGATTAAGATTATCAGTAATGTTCATAACATTATTTTATCAAAAAAACCAACGTTTGTCATACATCATACCTTGACAAAAAGTATGAAACAGTATACGATCAATTGAAAACATTTTTAATACTGTGGAGGCTGGCATAATGATGATTGATCGGAAACGCTGGAAACAACTAATAACCCTAAAAGAAGCAGGGTTGCCTCGACCCACATTTCAAATGTCAGAAAAAGACATTCTATCAGGTGATGATCGCTGGAAAAAATTTTGGGACTACTGCATAACCAGCGGTGGACCAATAACCCTACCATTACCGGAGCCTATCAATTTTTGATAGGTTTTTTTTAATCAAATAATATGTTATTTGTCATACATCATACCTTGACAAATAAGTAATCCCGTGATATTATAATTAGTTCATTCAAACTGACGGTGATAATAAAGTCACTGCGGTAAACATCGAATGGACAAGGAGTTAACATGTATATTTACATTAAGCCGGAAGCGGTCGAAGAACTGAAAAAGTACTTAGAAGGTCTTGATCAGGTCAAGATTGCCATTGAGTATGGCACGGAATCGGGTAGGAATTTGATAAGTACCCATCAAAATCCGTTCGGTATTACTTTTTCCATGGTAGATATTCCCGAAGAATTCATCGAAGAGATCACTATCCAGGACCACCAAATTGATAATGAAAATTGCACCCGGATAGAAGGGATCTACCGACATGAAGGTGCGGTATTGCAGTGCCATTTGCAAATCATATTAACTAACAATGGTATGAATGAATGTGCTAGAGATATTATGGTAATCTCTATCACCGCTCCCAACTTGAAATCTCTTCAGACGATTTACACCCAGTTCCGATTGGGAAAAATTGAACCCGAAGAAAACTGGGAAGTTGACCAAGTAGGTCAAGAAAGTCCTTCTGATGAGGACAAAACAGAATAGCGAATAATCGCACAAAATAGAATAACCCCGTTTGTATTTATACACTCGGGGTTAATTTTTTATTCCAAAAAATTGAATAAAAAAAAGACCGTCCCCACCATGTTGCATCAGTATGCTACTAGCGGGAACGGTTAATCTAATATTCTATAATAATTTTTTGATCTAAACGAATCCAGTGGGAAACGGCATTTGAATGCCTCCGAGGTTTACCCTTTTTTGCTGGGCCGGCTGTATCTAATGTGTCCCCTACGTATACATTAACGCGGGGTGTGGAAAACAGGACTACGGATCACTAGGTGAATCCGTAAGTGGCCATATACGACTTGCGTGTCATAGTAGCTTCCCTTTCGGGGGTCTAACGTATGGGTTTGTGGGCCATGCCGCTCTTTTTTTGGCGGCTGTGTTTCTGTCTTCTTTTTTCCGGCTGAGGCCAGATAGAGTCTGGCGGCCAGGTGCCGGATTTTTGTTTCAGTCTTCTTTTTGTCGACGAATTGTCGTCGCGCAATGGCCAGCGGCGCTAGCTTTTTCTTTTTTTTTGAACTACTGCTAGGGTCGCAGGACTACTCGGCGGCGACATACGACGGCCGGGTCGGTGAAAGTTTAATTAAAATGCGCTTTGCGCAGGTGGTTGCCGAAATTCGGCGATCCTCGGTTGAACATTTTTTTTACTCCTTTCTACCCTGGATGGTCATGTGTTAGGTTAATTCTTTCAATGAACGCGTACTACACATATACATGCTCTACCGGTGCCAATTTAGGCGTATTACTCACGGTTATGGCATGTTATTGCGTAACCAATAATACTAGCGCATATTGCATAACTTGTCAAGGGGTAATATAAAGATATAAAAAAAGCATCTTTTATTCAAAGATGCTTATCGTTTTAACAGTCGCTCTAGCTCAACAGACAAAGAATCATCGTACTTGCTCACTTTTTCACAAGTAAAATTTTGTCCATTAATCCAACACTTCCAAACTATATTGTTTTCCCAAAATTTACGGTTCTGCTTCCAAATTAAGAAAAAAGATTTGGCTGTCGGACCCGATTTACAAAGAATACTAATCTTGCCTTTAGCAGTATTACCTGAGCTTTGAATAACTCTTCCATAGAAAGGCTCTCTATGTCCATCTATGTAAATCTCTACTACATCCCACATTTTTGGGATATAATCCGGTCCATTTTCATGGAAAGTACGCATAATATCCTCCAATGTATAAAAGATCATTTTCGATTATAGCTTACATTCTTAAGTAAATATCGTCAATTACAGTTTTTGTAACAAAAAAGACCCTTTAATCTAGAGGGTCTTCAATTCATTAATTTACATTTCTCCGCCTTCACCTTCAATAGCAGAGCGGAGTGACTCTACCATATCATCGACTCTAGACCTCTTGTCACCAGACATCGCTATATAGTTCTCCTGATCCATTGCCAAACTCAACCACTCACTTTCATCACTATCTTCTTTAATACCAATCTGCTGGTAAATAGCAATTAATTCCGTTGGATTTTTACCATTTAAATTTTCCTTTAGAAATTGAGCCGTGGCAGTAGCTTTTTCCCACATGGCCCTGCCCTCAGGTGATTTCCCAGCTTCACTCATATATTTAAATATTAGTTTATTATAATTTAATTTTAAACCATATATCACTTAATATCAAATCGCCCTTTTACGCTAGGGGTTGACAAATAACAATAAAGGTGATACTATGTTTAGTTAACTATTTTTGAAAGAAACTTGAAATAATAATACAAACGGAGGTAACAATGAAGTTACATCACACCATTTTGACCATAATTTTGGTCATCAGTTTAGCAACCTTCTTTGGTTGCAATGGGGAATCATCAAACATGTCAACTGAAGCTCAGTTGGAAGAAACTATTAGAAACCTTCCTACCGGGTATAACGACATGATGGTTCTTTATTCGGAAATTCTCAACCTAGAAGATGGTTTTATAAAACTATTGGACAGTTACGATGAATTCCGAGTAACTATGGACTCCATTCGTGCATGTACACCGGAAGAAGAGCTACTACCGGATTCGATCTATGTGCAGAATGGCAGGTTCAACGACGACATTTTCAGTGTGGAGAACCTTTGGAATAAGAAGGTATACCAGTACAACGAAATGGGTGGAGTAATGCATCCTGACAGTTTGATGGCAGGCAATACCGCCATGAACATCGAACTACCGGCTGGTATCAACATCCAAGCCGAAGAGTCAAAGACTGATGAAGAAAAAGTTCAAAAAATCTTAGAATCATTGAATCAGTAACAAGAAGGGAGTTCAAAAAATGAGACATGAAAAGTATTTCATCGAAAGTACTGGCGAAGTTAAACTCGCTAAAATCATTTTCCATGTATTCGGCCTTATTTGCCTGATCGTCTTGCTTAGTTTCGTGGGCAAAGTGGTCTTCTTTCCAGCGCAAGTAGCGCAGGAAATCGCTGAAGAGACTTTCGACGGTAGTCGGATGATCTATGTCTACGAAGACTTCTTCAACAAGTACGAAGCGGCCAAAGCAACAGCCATCAAGGTGAAAAATCACCAGAGGGCTCTGGATGACTTCAAATTCGGCCATCCGGACCCGGATAATTGGGATTATAATGATCGTCAAGAGTATGATCGTTTATCCTCAATGATTCCAGCCGTGATGAATTTATTGGCCGACCAAGTCGGACAGTATAACGCCGACGCCGCGAAGATCAACCGCGCTTTTCTGAAAGGCGATAAATTGCCTGACAGTCTGGTCATTGAAGAACTCACGCAATAACCCAAGGAAGGAAGAAAGATGAAAACGAGAAAAATTCTCATTCTAACTTGTATGGCTTTGTTCGTCCTGATGGCGAATGGAGTCGTCCTGGCGGATAACGATTTTGAAGCGTCCTCCAAAGCTGTCAGTAGAATTCAGGCTCAGGACCAATTGCAAACCGCTCAGAATTTCGAACGGTTATACAATGCGGTCCCGCCACCCGAAATGCAGGACTCCCAGGAACGACGCCAGCTGGTCAAACGGCTGAATCGTTTCAATGTTTCTTCAAAGATCAGTTATATTTATCTGATCGACCGGGGAATCATCATGGCCTTCTTTACGGTCAAGGGAAAAGTCAGCTCAGTTAACTCCATGCTGACCTGCACAAAACAATTGGTTTACGATGGTTACGGTACCAGCTATGGCCGAGGTGGCGTTCACGCGGTTGCTAGTCCTGATCTCGACGGTAGCTATGGTACCAATGGTAATGGAGTATTCTTCTTCACCGATCTCGATACTTATATCGAATGGAACGGCAAGTACCTACTCTGTGATCAGTACATAAAGCTCAACCAACCGCCGGTCCTCGTTCTCGAAACTGAGGAAGGAGGCAAATAAGATGAGATTGAACAAAAATCATATCATCTTCATCGCCATCGCTATGGCTATACTCCTTCTGACTATCGGTTGTGGAAAGAATAAAGAATTTTCCAACTCATCCAAAGCCGTCAGTAACATTCAGGCCAAGGACCAGCTGAAAACCGCTGAAAATTTCGAACGGTTATACAAAGCGGTCCCACCTCCGGAACTTCAGGATTCCCAAGAACGGCGTCAGCTGGTTAAACGGCTGAACCGATTCAATGTAGCCAACAAGATCAGCTTTATCTACATCATTGACTTCGGGAAAATCATTGGATTTTTCACGGTCAAAGGTAAAGTCAGTTCAGTTAACTCTATGTTAACTTGTACTGAACAGCTGGTTGATGATGGATTTGGGACGGGTACTGGTGAAAATGGACGCGATAATGTCCATATTGTTCCCAGTCCTGATCTTGACGGTAGCTATGGTACCAATGGTAAAGGAGTATTCTTCTTTACTGATCTCGATATCTATGTGGAATGGAATGGCACTTATATGCTTTCCGACCAGTACATCAAACTGGATCAACCACCGGTCCTTATGCTCAAAGTGAAAGCCTAGAGCAAAAGAGGCTAGTTAACATAACGTTCTTTATTATAAAGGTCTGTGCGATACGCTCCACAGACCTTTTTTATTTGTAAAATTTAAAAAGACTAAGCAATAAAGTTTAGTCTTATATTTTTTTTACCCTTTAACTAATGACTTCAAAATCAATTACATCCTTACCATCTATATTTTCAATTCTAGCTAGAACTTTCTTGATTTCGATATTAGGGAAATCAGTTTTTACTAATTTTTCTGCTATTACCATATCATCAATCTGCTTTTTCTTTTCTGCTTCAATATCATCGAAGGCATCATGACCACCATAGGCACCACAATCCATATGATGAATGATGTACAGTTGGTCAACACTATGCAGACGATTAGCAATGTCGATTTGCTTCAATATTAATGGTTTACCATGTTGGTCGTTTTCTACCAAATCTTTGGTAGCTCCAGCCAAGCTGACCATATCATAATCACCCTTCAAATCATTTGAGATCAAAAAATCTCTAATCGCTGAACGAAAACGATAATCAATACAAACTACAACCAATGCTCTACAATGACCACCCATAAAATTTTCTCCTTTTTATTTTTATTTAAATTGTTGGATTAATATCTTTTCGATGTCTTCTTCTCTTTACTACTTTTATTCTAATTAATTCTTTCTCAATCTTAGCAGATAATGCGGCGAATTCTTTGGCGTCTGTTCTCTTCTCAGTCAATAACTTCTCAGCCTTCTGTCTAGCTTCTTCTGCCTTTGCTTCATCAATATCGTCTGACTTCTCAGCTGAATCAGCCAAAACTACCACCTTGTCAGGTCGCACTTCTATGAATCCTCCGGACACAGCCAGATACTCCTCTTCTTTACCTTTCTTAATCTTTAATTCTCCTGGTTTCAGAATAGAAACCAATGGAATATGATTTGGCAATATACCAATTTCACCCTGCACAGTCGGCAAAACAACCTCATCTACCTGATCAGAATATACTACTTTTTCAGGAGTTATTATTTCAAAATTAAGTTTTTTTTCTGCCATACAAAAATTATTATTTTTTAATTTCGTCGATACTCCCCTTCATATAAAATTCTTGCTCAGCTACAGAATCATACTCACCATCTAGGATTGCTTTGAATCCTTTGATAGTTTCTTTAACAGGAACGTATTGTCCAGTAGTACCAGTGAATGTCTCTGCTACAAAGAAAGGTTGTGATAAATATTTCTGGACTTTTCTGGCTCGAGAAACGATCTGTTTATCTTCATCAGAAAGTTCTTCCATACCAAGAATCGCGATAATATCTTGCAAATCTTTATATCTTTGCAAAATCTTTTGTACTCCACGAGCTACATCATAATGTTCTTGACCAACCATCAAAGGGTCTAGAATTGTAGAGCTAGAATCAAGTGGATCTACAGCAGGATAAATACCAAGCTCAGATAATGCACGAGATAATACTACAGTAGAATCTAAATGAGCAAATGTTGTAGCAGGAGCAGGGTCAGTAAGATCATCAGCTGGTACATACACAGCCTGTACAGAGGTAATAGAACCATCTTTGGTAGAAGTAATACGTTCTTGCAACTCACCCATCTCAGTAGCTAAAGTTGGCTGATAGCCTACAGCAGAAGGAATACGTCCTAACAAAGCTGATACTTCAGATCCAGCCTGAGTAAATCTAAAAATATTATCTACAAAGAATAATAAATCTTGCTTCTCTTCGTCACGAAAATATTCAGCCATAGCCAATCCTGATAAAGCAACACGAGCTCTAGCACCAGGAGGTTCATTCATTTGTCCAAAAACTAAAGCTGTTTTTTCCAATACACCAGAAGCTTTCATCTCATGATAAAGATCATTACCTTCACGAGTTCTCTCACCAACTCCAGCAAATACAGAATAACCACCATGCTCTTGAGCAATATTTCGAATTAACTCTTGGATAATAACTGTCTTACCAACGCCAGCACCACCAAACAATCCTACTTTACCACCTTTTAGGATTGGACAGATAAGATCAATAACCTTAATACCAGTTTCTAATATTTCTGTCTTAGTAGACTGCTGATCGAATGAAGGAGCTTTGCGGTGAATAGGATATCTCTTGGCTGTTTTAACAGGCTCTTTATCATCTAGTGGTTCACCCAAAAGATTAAACATTCGTCCTAGTGTTTCTTTGCCAACCGGTACTGAGATTGGCTTACCTGTACTTATTACTTCCATACCTCTTGCTAATCCGTCAGTAGCATCCATGGCCACAGTACGAGCAACATTACCTTCCAATTGTTTCTGAACCTCCAAAACAATTTTATGCTTTTTACCATCTACATCTTTGAAGACTTCCAAAGCAGTATTTATTGTTGGTAACTCACCTTCAAAGGCAACGTCTACAACGGCACCGATAATTTGTGATATTTTTCCTGAATTGTTTGACATATTTTTTATAATTTATTATTAATTTATTTATTGTTTAAAACTCTTGACAAATTTATGTATTTATAATTAGATATAGTAATTGTTCAAATTGTACATTGATAAAATAAACTAGGAGGAATTCATGAATACGGATGTTTTACAACCATTACCAGATGAGTATAAAGATAAAACTAGTAGCGAAATAGCGGTTTTATTGTTTGACTCATCAAAAATTAATAATACTGAGTTAGCAAATATACTTGGTATCGGCAGGACAACTCTGTGGCGATATCGGAAGAAAAAATTCTCAAAACTGATTATGGCTAATGCTATCATTCAAGCTTTGGGTTATATTCCACCTAATCTACCTCAACGGAAAATGCCTGCTACGACTTCAGATGATCAACAGCTCTACTCTGGTACAATAGTATATAGCTATTTAAATGGTACTGTAACCTACATCAAATGGTTAGAGAAAAAATCAGAGACGCTCTGTAAGGTAAAATTAGACAAATATGATAGAGAAATAGTAATAATATTTCCTTATGATATTACTGATCGTGTCTTCCGTGAGTCTAAAATAATACTAGTCAATGAAATGGTTGGTAAAATCAAACTCTAAAATAACGGAGGTAAGAGTGATGAACGATCAAGGATTGAACAATTCATTTCCTATTATCGATCTAAATCAAGACGATGCAACATTACTTGAAACAATTTATCAAGCATTCTTATTAACTGGTGAAAACGACGTTGTTCTATCACGTAGACTAGGAATTTCTCGTAACACCCTCCGATCTATAAAAAATGGTAACCACGGAATTCTGTCAAAATCTCTATCTATCTTGCGTAGTCTTGGATATTGCCTCATCCTCCCGATAACTGATTCAGCATTCGAATTTCGACAGTTACCTATTGTGGTAACCTCGGCTATTGAAAATCCCGATCCGGATTGTTTTGAAGAGGTTACTAGATGTAAGCAATATCTGGTAGATGATGGATGGGAAATTGTTCTGATTAATCGCCGTCCAATAGATGATGACAGGTATCAGTTCACTTTACATGCTCGCCGGTTGGTCCCTGAAGATTTTAAAGAAAAATCATCAAATACCCAATCTGTGGCTGCAGTATGACTCCTTTGTTTATTATAAAGCGCTTTTAAGATTATTATCTTAGGCGCTTTTTTTATTTAATGTACTTTCCAATTACTGGATAAAATCTATATTCAATAATTAAATACAAATTTCAGCCAATAACTTATTATTTGACTGCTGCAGCCCCGGCACTAATTTCTGCTATCTCTGATGTAATTGCCTGTTGTCTAGCTTGGTTGAATGTTAGATTCAAATCATCAATCATATCTCCAGCTGCATCAGATGCATTACGCATGGCTACCATTCGTGAAGAATGTTCAGATGCATTTGATTCTAACAATGCTTGATATACTTGCAACTCAATCAAACGATGCAACATCTGATCCAAAACTACATCAGGAGATGGTTCGAATGTATATTCCAAATCTGTAGTTTCAGCTTCTACATTATCCTTCTTATCTTTTATAACATGACCCAACTCATTATCTTCTTTTGAAATAGGTAATAATTTTCTAATATAAGCTTCTTGAGATACGGCAGATTTATAATCAGTATAAGCAATTACTACTCTTTCATATTTTCCAGATAAATAATCTGTGATAACCATCTTTGCTATAGCGCTTATTTCCGTAACACTTTCTGCAGTTTCTGGTTTAGGAAAGTTAGCAATAATCTTATGATTATATTGATGCATAATATCTTTACCACGATCACCCATCAAAAATATGTCCGCTATCTCTTCAATATTTTTTTCTTTTTTCTTTTTATCTAAATACCCTGCAACTTTTTCAACAATCTCACGATTAAATCCGCCACATAAACCACGGTTTGAATTAATCATTATTATGCCTATTTTTCCGTCTTTTGATTCTTTTCTTTCTAATAAAGGATGGTGAGAAGCATCTGTCTTGGCAGATAGATTCTTAACAATATCCCAAGCCGTATTTGCATAATGACGGGTTTCCAAAACAGACTTCACTGCTTTTCTCATTTTTGAAGCAGCAACCAACTCCATAGCTTTAGTAATTTTTTTAGTACTACTTATGGAGCGAAGACGTCTTTTTATTTCTTTAGTTGCTAGGGGCATAATTTATTTCTTTCAGGCATAGCCTGATCCGGCTCTGCCGGAATCTTTATTTAATTATTAACCTTTTTAGTCTCTTTCTCTTCTTCTTTTACAACAAAATTTGTTGTTTTTTTAAAGTCTTCTATTGTTTGTCTTAATTTCTTATCAATATCTTCAGTAATATCTCCGGCATCAGAAATTTCTTTCAGTAAATCTTTTGCTGACATATTTAGATATTTATCAAATTCAGTTTCAAATTCTTTGATTTTCTCTACTGGAATATCAGACAACAATTCATTAACCGCAGCAAATAATATTGCTACTTGATTTTCCATCGGTACTGGCGCAAATAAACCTTGTTTCAATATTTCAGTTAACCTTTTACCTAATTCTAATTGTCGTTGTGTAGCATCATCAAGATCAGAACCAAACTGTGCGAAAGCTGCTAATTCTCTAAACTGAGCTAAATCCAAACGTAATTTGCCGGCTACTTTTTTCATAGCTTTGGTTTGGGCAGCAGAACCAACACGAGACACTGACAAGCCAACACTAATCGCTGGTCTAATACCTTGATAAAATAAATCTGGCTCCAAAAATATTTGACCATCTGTAATAGAAATTACATTGGTAGGAATATAGGCAGAAATATCTCCTGCTTGAGTTTCGATAATTGGCAAGGCTGTTAATGATCCACCACCATAATCTTTATTTAATTTAGCAGATCTTTCTAATAGTCTTGAATGTAAATAAAATACATCACCTGGATAAGCTTCACGGCCTGGAGGTCTCCTTAATAACAATGAAATCTGTCGATATGCCCAAGCATGCTTGGATAAATCATCATAAATAACTAGAGCATCTTTACCCTGCTCCATGAAATATTCTGCCATTGCACATCCAGAGTAAGGGGAAATATATGATAAACTTGCTGGATCAGAAGCACCAGCTACTACTACAATAGTATGTTCCATTGCTCCATGTTTTTCCAATTCAGTAACAATCTTAGCTATCTTTGATTCCTTCTGACCAATAGCCACATAAACACAAGTTACACCTTTACCTTTTTGATTGATAATAGTATCTATAGTCAAAGCTGTTTTACCTGTCTGACGATCACCAATAATCAACTCACGTTGGCCACGTCCAATAGGTATCATTGAATCAATAGCCTTAATACCAGTTTGTAGTGGCGTATCTACTGATTTTCTAGTAATAACACGAGGGGCAATTTTTTCTACTGGGTAATATTGGTCAGTATTAATATCACCTTTACCATCAATAGGCTCACCTAGTGGATTCACAACTCTACCAACTAAAGCATCGCCAACAGGTACCTGTAAAATTTTACCAGTACTTTTAACAGTATCTCCTTCATTAATACCTTCATTACCACCAAGGATAATAGCACCAACAGAATCTTCTTCTAGGTTCAAGGCTACACCATATTTTCCGCCAGGAAATTCTATCATCTCCATAGCCAAAACATCAGACAGTCCAGAAATCATAGCGATGCCATCACCTATTTCTTCGACTGTACCAACTTTTTCAGTTGAGACAGATGTTTTGAAATCAGTAATCTGTTTTTTTAGTTCTTCGATAACGAAATCTTTGCTTGACATATTTTTTAAATTAATTTATATTATTATTTATATTATTATTCTTTATTAACATTTTATTTTAAAGTTTCTGCTAGCAACTCTATTCTTCTCTGTACGCTTCCATCAATTATAGTATCATTATATTTGATTACCATACCACCAATCAATTTCTCATCCGTTCCTGTTTTGATTTCAATTTCTTTATTTAATGATCCACTTAACTTATTCTTAATCATATCCAATATATTCTGGTCAATTTTCTCAGCAGTTGTAACAGTAATTTCAAGATTATTTTCTTGTTCATTATAATAATTTCTAAAAGCTTTGATAATTTTTTCTACTTTGTTTACATCTTTATTCTTTATCAAAATTCCTACAAAAGATTTTAGAATATCAGAAAGCTTATGCTCATCTACATTTTTTATAGACTCATATAAACTGATTGCGTATTTTTTTGGAGGAATATTCTTCATTATTTCTAATTTACTTGATTTATTGTATCTTCGATTAGTTTTTTGTTGCTTTCTTTATCTATCTCTTTTCCAATAATCTTGGAGCTGGCTATGACAACTAAATCAGCTACTTCTTGTTTTGCTTCCTTAATTATTTTTTCTTTCTCATCTTCTAAATCAGCTTTTGTTTTAGCAACAATTTTTTCTACCTCTTCTCTTGTCTGCTTCAATTTCTCATCACGAGTATGGTCAGATTCTTTATGAACTGTTTCCATAATTATCTGAGCTTCTTTTTTTGCTTCAATAACTATTTTTTCTTTAGTATCACCTGCTTCTTTTAATTTCTTTTCAATCTCTTCAGCATCTTTTAAACTTTTCTCAATATCATCACTACGTTTATTCATCACTTTCATCAATGGCTTTATAGCGAAGAACCATAAAACTCCTAAGACAATCGCGAAATTAATAATTTGAGCTATTAATAATTTCCAGTCAATATGAAATGTTTTTACTAATTCGTCCATAAATTTTAAATTAAGTTAATTGTATAACTATAGAAGGCCTAATCTCGAAAACAAGACCTTCTAGACGTCATAAAACTATTTAATACCAAATGCAATTACTAACGCATAAATAGCGATAGCCTCTGCAAAAGCGGCTGCTAATAGCATGGGCACCAAAATCTTACCAGCTGATTCTGGATTTCTACCAATTGATTCCATGGCTTTTGCGCCAATTTTACCAATAGCTAGAGCAGGACCGATACTACCGACTCCGATAGCAAATGCCTTAGCGATCATTGTTAATTCCATTGTTTTGACCTTTCCTGTTTCCTTACTACTCGACATTTATATTTTTAGTTTATTGTCGGTGTAAACAAACAAATTTATTAGTTATTATTTATTAATATTAATGCTCTTCGTCTGTAGAAGCAATAGTGAAATAGACCAATGTTAGCATAGCGAAAATCAATGCCTGAATAATGCCAACTATTACTTCCAAAAATATAAACGGGATTGGCAATGCATAAGCAAATATTACTGCCATCGAAGATAGCAATACCTCACCAGCAAAAACATTACCAAAGAGACGAAATGACAAGGAAGCAATTTTGGCTACCTCACCAATAATCTCAATTATACCGACAAAAAACTTTATCGGATTAATTAAAACAATTGTTGGTTCTTTCATTATCTTTTTTGGAATTTCTCCTAATGTTTTTAGGTTTATAAACTTATTAAAATGTTTCCATGCTCCAACCATAAAAATACCAAATACATTAGATCCAATCACAGCGAACAAAGCTAATGCTAAAGTAGTATTCAGATCTGCAGTACCACCTCTAAAAAATGGCACAAACAATGCTGCACCATGCCCTTCTTCTATAAAACCTATAGAACCAATCCCAGGAATCAATCCTAACCAGTTGTTAACCAAAATGAATATAAATATAGCAAATACAAATGGGAATATCTTCATTGTTTTTTTTCTGTCTCCAGTTACAGAGTCAGCCATATCCATAGCTCCGTCAACTATAATTTCAAAAGCATTTTGGATGCCACGAGGAATTTTTTTTATACTTCTACCTATTACTACAGCTAAAATAACGATAATAAAAACTGCCAACCAACTATTAATTAGCGAGTTGGTGACATTAAAACCTCCTATATTAAATACTGGCTCAGCATGCAACGTCACCTCGTGGGCAACTTCTTCGTGCGTTTCTTCAACACCTTCTTCGTGAGTATCTACGACTACTTCTTTATGAGAATCTTCTGTTGTCGTATCTTTAATTTCAGTTGTTTCTTCTAGCAAATCCATTTTAGTTATTTATTGTCAGTCTTATCTGACTTAGTTTCTTTTTTAGCTTCTTTTTCGATTTGATTTATATATTTACCTGCTACTTTTATTATCCCTATTGTAGTAATGATGAAAGCGGCAGCAGTAAGCCCTAGAAAATACCAAGGTTCAGAATCATTCTTCTCATCCAAATACCTACCTAAAAATAATGCCGCAATAATTGGTGCAGCTATCCATCCAATTACTTCTCCAAATACTGTCATACCGGCATGCCACCATGCTTGTTCTGGTTCTTTTTTCATACAAATATATAAAATAACACTAACTCATGAATTACCATTTTTTACTTTAAAATAAGGCTAAAATTAGTTTGTTTATCCACAAGTTGGCTATATTCTAGAGTAATATGAGTTAAAAGTCAACCCCCCTCGAATTTAGATTTGATTGTAAATAGATTTTTAACCTAACATTAGCCAATTTAATAAAAAACCTCCATATATTTACTATAAGGAGGCTATATTTGTGTGAATCTTTGGATGATTTTGTAACAACCAAAGAGTGATAGATATAGACATATCCCTGACTGAATGACCAAAGTCAGCAAGCTCGTTGAATGGCGGGAACTCATCTTGCATGTCCCAACAGACAGGAATTCTATAGATAATATTGTGCGGGATTTCTGGTATATCCAACATAATATTTAAATCTATCCTCATTAATTCAGAGATAAAATCAGACAAACTAAGTTCTGAAAAAAGTGTATAACCAGATACACTATTGTTATTACTGTCTGCCCGTAAAATCCCAATCATCTTTCTAAGGATTACCGTTTGGACGCAGTTTATATCCATAATTACCTCACCTGGTTAATTGCTGCTGTTAGAGTTTTTAGATCATCAATTCCATAAACAGGAATTGATTTGTCTATCTGACGCATTAAATTAACAATAACTTTACTTGGACAGGGTACATATAATTCTTGAGCACCCATTCGAATTAAGCTATTTACAGACACGTCCCATAATACAGGAGATGTCGCTTGATAAGATAAAGTTTGAGGCACTTCCCAAGCACCACGATATGGCATCGCATCAGTATTCTTGATTACTGGTATTCTCGGTTTATGAAAATTAGTATTTTCAAATTGCTTCAACAATACAGATTCCACCGGTTCCATTATACTACTATGAAATGGCGCAGAAACTTTCAAAGGAATTAATTTTCCTTTTAGCTTCCTAACTTTTTCACCAGCAGCCAGTACAGATCTACTGTGACCAGAGATAACCACTTGCTTTGGTGAATTATAATTTGCAATGCTAAGTACATCACCTTCAATTGGTTCGTCACAAATTGTATTAATTTGATCGTAACTCAATCCAATAATCGCAGCCATCATAGTATCGCCCGCTTTATCTGCAGCTTCTTGCATGGCCAAGCCACGCAAACGAACAATGCTAATCGCATCTTCAAAAGAAATTACCCCAGATACTACCAAAGCAGAATACTCCCCTAAAGAATGTCCCGCCATACCAATAACATTTATTTTCCCAGCAGTTTCTTCATAAAAAACTCGCCAAGCTGCAATAGATGCTGTTAATATTACCGGTTGTGTATTAGACGTCAAAGATAGATCTTCATCAGTGCCATTAAAACACAAATCAGCAATATCAATCCCTAATACAAGAGATGATATTTTGAAAGTATCTCTAACAACTTGGTACTTATCATAAAGCTCTTGATAACCGTCGGCAAATTCTGATGCTTGCCCAGGAAATAAAAAAGCAATAGGTTTTACATTTGTCATGTCAATGAACCTCCAATATATTTATTTTTATTTTTCTGTTAGTAGCTTAGTTAATACTACGGTAATTGTCAAGAATTTCTAATTAATTATTTCCTGCAACTTCTTCCATGATTTAACGATATCGTCATCTCCTAATACTTCTAAAGTGAAATAATTTTTATAACCCGTCTTTTTAAGAAAGCTTATAAATTCTTTCAGGTCCAAATCCCCTTTTTTATCAAAACCAAAATGAGCTCTGCCTTTTGTAAATGCATTATGTACATGAATATTTAATATCTTATCAATATTGTCCTCAAAATATTCTTTGTAGTCATCCTCGTTTTGCATACAATGTCCAATATCTACAGTAGATACTAACCGTGGAACTCTTTTTATTATTAATTCTAATTCATTAAGTTTGATGGGGTATCGTAAACTTGTCCCAGTACTAACAGGTAAATTTTCTATTGCCAACTCAAATCTTCTATCTACGAATTCTGCCAATCTTTCTAAATATGGTATCGCCATTTCGCGCGCTTCATCATCAGTGATATACATAGGCTTTCTACCAACATGTACTGTCATCACTTTACCCTCCAATATTTCTACATGCTTTACTGCCTCTTGCAAAGCTACTAAAGAAGCTTCATTAATAACTGTATTCATTGTAACAAAAGAGAAACCAATAAAAGGCGCATGAACAATAATTTCATATCCTGCTAATTTTTCTTTTAACCACTTTGAATCATCCAATGTCCATTCACCATATTCCAGCCATACTTCTATATGCCCTAAGTTATTTAGTTGCTTCAAAAAAGCAATGCGCTGTTCAATGATACTTCTATCGTTTGTTATTATATTTAGAAAAGCTCCGTATGATTTCATTATTCTTCTTTTGGTTTATCTATTTCAACTAGATCAAAATCGCCTCCTACTCCAGCAATCTTGTTGGTATCTTTATCCAACTTTTTAAATTCTTTATAAGCCGTATTATATGTATTTACAGTTGTACCTATCTGAACTCCCAACTTATCCATATAAGATTTGTAACTCATTATATGTTTAGACAGATTACCTACTCCTTTTTTAATTTCTTGAGCTGATTCCTCGATCTGCAAAGCACGTAAACCTTGTAATACAGTTTGCAAATAAGCTAGGAAACTTGTTGGTGATACTATAATTACATGTTTTTCTTTGAATGCGTATTCAATCAAATCTCGAGTAGCCACTTTGACTGCACCAACTTTATTGACTAATAGATCATAATAAATAGCTTCCGACGGAATAAACATAAAAGCAAACTCCATTGTTTTTTCCCTTGGTCGCACGTACTTACTTGTTTCATCAATTCTATTTTTCAAATCTTGTTTAAATGCTTTTTCAAATTCTTCTTTTCTTATTGGATCAGTCTCTTCAACTATCCGTTTATAATTTTCCAAAGAAAATTTAGAATCAACAGGGATAATTTTTTCTTTTACAAAAACAACCGCATCTACAATATCACCATTTTTAAACTTGTACTGCATTTGATAAGAATTTGGGGGTAGAACATTTTTTAATGTTTCTTCTAGATAATACTCTCCTAATATTCCACGTTGCTTAGGATTGTTTAATGTGTCCTGTAATTTATTTAGTTGCTCAGAAAAACCCAAGACTTGCTTATTAGTTTCGTCCAACTTGGTAAGTCTCTCTGTGACATCTTGAACAATCTTTGCTGAATGCCCAAACTGATCTTGCATAGCCTTGGTTGATTCGGCCATTTTATTATCAAGCATCTTTGTCATCTCTCCACTTTTTTCGTTTAGATGACCTATCCTCTCTTCTAGACGTAATATTTTTTCATAAGTTTCTTTATCTTGCGGAGCTACTTGTTGTGATTTACGAGTACTTATGAAAGTTAGGACTGTCCCCGCTAGAATCAAACCTGCCATTATTATTAATAGTGTATCCATATATTACTTTAGATTAAAAAATTTATTTGCATTATTAGTTGTTGCTATAGCAACTTCATCATAACTTATTTTTTTTATTTCAGCTACTCGATCTGCTACATACCTAACAAATCTTGGTTCATTTCTCTTACCGCGTACCATCTGTGGAGCTAGATATGGAGCATCTGTTTCTACCATCATTCTATCTAATGGAGTTTTCCTAACTACTTCCTCTAGTTTACTAGTTTTAGGGTATGTAATAATCCCCGTAAACGAAATCATAAATCCAGCATCCAGAAATTTCTTGGCAATTGGCCAATCAGCTGTAAAACAATGCACTACCCCATTATTAAAATCAGCTTCTTTCAAAACAGCTAGCATATCATCGTAGGCTTTAACAATATTATCATTTGACCCACGACAGTGCATGATCAATGGCAAAGATAATTTTTTTGCCATCTGAGCTCCTTTCAAAAATGTCCAATGTTGTTTATTTTCAAATTCTTCTTTAGGGATACCATCAGGCACATGAAAATAATCTATTCCCATCTCTCCGATAGCAACAACCTTAGGATTCTTTGCTAATTCTTCGTATGCATCACTTTTGAAATCTTCTTCTCTAGATGTAAAAGCAATTTCTGATTCATCAACTTCTGTAGAAAAAAGATGGATAGGATGAAGTCCAATAGCCGCATAACAATTGTAAGGATATTTCTCAGCTATCTCTATGGCTCTTTTACTGGTTGATAGTTGAGAGCCAACATTAATAACTTTAGTATTTTCTTTGGCAATTCTATCTACTACTGCTTCTAGATCATCTTTATAGGCAGAAAAATTAAGATGAGCATGTGTATCTATGAGCATAGTTCTAAAACAATTAATAAAAAGTATTTATTTATATTAAACATGGATTATTAAATACACTTCTCGTCCCGCCCCTGAAGCGGAACAGAATAGTGCGGGATCAATTAACATAATTTGTAGGAATAGTATTTTGTATATTAGCTGTCATTGATTCAGGTATCAATGGAACTAATACTTTTGATATTGTTGTAAATAATGTTGCCATTGCTGAGTTATCTATGGCTTGCATCACCTCTGGTGAAAATTCAAAAGTTGTAATCACATACAATATTGTACCTAACACCAAAGCTCCTTCTAAAAATCCGAGTAATCCACCAGCTAAACGATTAACCATAGTAGCAAAAGGTATAAGCCTAGCAAGTTTGAATCCTTGGTCGATCATATGTACCATATATCCTACTAACCTACTAATACCTACAAATACAACTATAAAAGCAATAACGTCGGCTACGTTTTCTTTGACCATAAAGAATTGAACAAAAGTTGATATTTCTGGATATAAATTTGAGGCTGCCACTATACCAACAACAACTCCAATGATTGCGCCAAGTGTATGAATTAAACCAAGATAAAATCCAGCTCCAACGAAGCCAAAGAAAATTATTAATAAAACTAAATCAAGTGTACCCATAAATATAAACTTAAATTATAATCTTTTGAAAAGTGGATCTCCTTTTACAATCTTATCACTACTTAGACTACCAATAATTATATCGGCTGTATGTGGCATAAATGGTTTTATCTCAGCTGCAAAGGCAAATAAGAAACTTGCCAAATCACTAAGTAAATCCTCTAGCGCAGTTTGTCTGTCCGGGTCTTTTGCCATCTTCCAAGGCTCATTCTCATCGATAGTTTGATTTGCTTTAGCTATCGTCTGCCATAACTCTTTCAAAGCTTCATCAAATTGCAATTTTTCAATTCTTTCTCCGATAAGCTCAAGGCTGATTGGTGAATCTACTTGTTTAGGAATTTTACCGTCTGTATATTTCTCAATCATATTCAAAACTCGACTAACTAGATTACCAAGATTATTTGCAAGATCGGCATTATATTTTTCTTTGAACAAAGATTTTTTTATATCACCATCATTACCAAATGGAAATTGAGTTAATAGTAAATACCTAGTTGCATCAACACCAAACTCCTCTATCATCTCATTGGGATGTATAACATTGCCAAGCGATTTACTCATTTTCTGGCCATCCAAACTAAAAAATCCATGTGCATAAATTAATCCTGGTAATTTTTCTCCTGCCGCTAACAACATGGCTGGCCAATATACTGCATGAAATTTAATAATATCTTTAGCCATTAGATGTACATCGGCAGGCCACCATTTATTAAATTCCTTATCATCGCGACCATAACCAATAGCAGAAATGTAATTTTGTAATGCTTCTACCCAAACATAAACTTTTTGCGTTTTATCTACAGAAAAATCAAGTCCCCACTTCACTCTCTCTCTAGTCACCGAAAAATCTTTAAGCTCTTGCTTTATCAAACCGAGTACCTCATTTTTTCTTGCTTCTGGAAGTACTTTTATTTTATCAGTTTCAATTAATTTTTTTACTTCAGGTAAATATTTTTCTAATCGAAAAAACCAGTTCTTCTCTTTCACTACTTCTGGCTTTTTATTATGATCTGGACATTTACCATCTACTAATTCTTTTTCCGTAAGAAAATCTTCACAACCATTACAATACAACCCTTCATAGTCCCCTTGATATAAAGCATCAACTTTTTCCAATTTCTCCAAAAATTTATTTACTGACTCCTGGTGTTTAGGATCAGTTGTCCGCATAAAAATATCATTAGTGATATTAAGTTTCTGAAAAGCATCCTTAAAATCATTAGCATTCTTATCGACAAAATCTTGTACATCTACTCCATTTTTCTCAGCGCTTTCTGCTACCTTGTCGCCATGCTCATCAGTACCGGTCAAGAAAAAAACATCATAATCTTTCTGACGATAATAACGTGCCAAAACATCCGCCGCAATCGTAGTATAAGCACTACCGATATGTGGCTTATCATTTACATAATATATAGGCGTAGTTATGTAGAACTTTTTCATGTTTTTTGATTAAACTTGTAGTAATACTTGTCCCGTCACCTTGAGCAAAGAGATGTGGTACGGGATAGAATTTCTTTGACATATTTTCTTTATTATAACTAAAAAACTGCTTTTTTTCAAATAAAAATAACCTCACTTTATAATAAAATGAGGCTACATAAATGTACGAATATCTAGATTAATAAATATTAATCATCATCACCGGGCGTATATGGTTCGATGTTAATCTTATCAACGATAGTTGATTTTGAAACTTTAGTCCCGGCAGCTACTACAACATCGGCTATCAAGAAGCTTTCATCAACCTTGCAATTTTTTCCGACCTCAACATCATTGATAATTGTAGAACCATCTACTTTTGTATTATCGCCAATTTCAGCTGAGTTCAGAATAACAGAATCTTCAACATCACATTTTTCGCCGATTTCAACATCACCGATCAAAATTGAATCCTCAACTTCAGCACCTTTATCGACATTTGTATGTTGACAAATAATCGAGTCTTCAATTTCAGCACCTTCACCGATTGTTGCATCATTTGTTAATGTAGAACCTTCAACTTCAGCTTTGTCGTTGACTTTAACATTATCAATTAATAACGAATCATCGACTTTTGCACCTCCCCGAATGATCACATTATTTGCAACGATTGAAGCTGTTACTTTTGCACCTTCCTGAATTTGAGGTGATCCAGTAATAGTAGATTCTCTGACGATCGCTTCGTCTCCAATCCTACAGCTACCATCAATTTTGCATTTCTGAATAACAACATTAACGCCGATTCTAATAGCAGTATTACCACTGTCAGCAAAAATTAATGATTCTGCAACCATCGTACCTGCACCAATATACACATTGGGGCCAACAATAGAACCGACACCAATTGACGCCGAATCATCCACATGAGCATCTTTTGCAACCAACCCACCACCACTATGGATAGTGTATTCATCACCAAATAGGTTAAAAACTTGAGTTTCCATCTCGTTTCTCCTGAGATTAAAGTGTTTTAATGATATATAAAATAGCTATTTGTATTTTTTATAATTAAATCATCTTAATTAAATAATGATTTCTTGTCAAATAAAAAAAGACTCGGTTTCTATACGAGTCTTTATACGGATCATTTCTTAATAATTCTCTCAGATATTGTTCCAGCAACTATCAAAGCTACTATTGCAACAAAAACAACATATCCACCTGTAACTTTTGTAAGTGTTGCCACAATATAAACTATTGCACCAACTCCAATCCATGAAATTAGAATTCCGAGAAAATCACAAAATCCTAATTTTCCGTGTTTTTCAACACTCATGCAAATCCCTCCTTGTTTAGAAATGAACTTTTTACGTTAATTAAAACATATATTTTTTATAGAACTTTGTCAATAAAAAAAGACTCGTTTATGATAAACAAGTCTATAAGGAGTTATTTTTCTACAATTTTACCGGTAGTTAAACCAGCAGCTATCAGGGCTACAATACCGGTGAGAAATGAAAGAAGTCCTCCTACTTCGTCACTGGATGCAACAGCAAATGTAACGCCTGCAGCTCCTCCCCATACAGCAAGGATCCCGAGAAAATCACAGAATCCTAATTTTCCACGTTTCTCGCTGCCCATAATATCCCCTCAAGTTAAAAATGAACTTTTTTCAATTTAATTAACTTAAGTCATATATACATATTTGTCAAGAATATATAAGGCTAGCATAAACAACTTAGTTGTGATATAAAATAATGTTACTTTTTTATTCATAAAATATTATTCTGGAAATGCTATTGCTAGTATTATAAACACTAAAACGCTTGCTAGCAAACCAGTAGTTAGATAAATTGGCTTACGATATTTATGAGCCATTGGTAATAATTCATGAATAGATATGTAAACCATAATCCCAGCAGAGAAAGCTAACATATAAGCATTCAAACCAGTGAAAAAACTAACCGCTAACAAACCGATCACAGCTCCTACTGGCTCAGCCAATCCAGAAACTATAGCAATCTTAATTAATGATTTTTTATTCTTACCAGCTGTAATCAAAGGTACGGCCATAGCAAATTCTTCAGGAATATTATGAAGGGCAATAGCAATAGCTACCATTATACCCAATGAAGGAGAATTAACGAATGAGTTAGCCATAGCAAAACCTTCAGGAACATCATGTAATATCAAACCAAAAGCTAACAAATAAGCAGCAGCAATAATCGGCCTATTCGCTCCTTCTCTCTCTTTTATCAAATGAGTATGGGGAATTATATAATTAAGAATAGCAGAAAATCCGAATCCAATTATTCCAGTTAATATAGCTTTCGTCCAACCTGCCTCATCTATAGCTTCGGGGAATAATTCAAAAAACGAAATCAAAATCATAATACCAGTAGAAAACCCTATACCCACAACTATCAAATATGATTTATTTTTTATACGATAAGCTAGCCAGACCCCGATCAAGGTGGTCATGCCAGACAATAATGCTAATACTATTATTGCTAAATATGTAGATGAATCCATTTTTATTTTATTTTATACTTCCATCCCGGTTGCCACTGACCTACTTTTCTCCAATCAGTTTCTATCGACTGCTTCCAAGTTTTATTATTTAATAATACCTCTATAGCTAACTGTGGGGCTTGATGAGCTACTAGAGCCACCTTCTTACCGTCATATTCTTTTTTTAAATAGTTTAAAAAATCTTTAATTCTATTTTCTATTTGCTTATAACTTTCACCATTCGGAAAAGCATTGGAGATATATTTATTCAAATTATTCTTAAAATGCTCATCTCCTCCATTCCAATCTCCATAATTTGCTTCACGCAATCTTTTGTCCTGTATAATTTCATACTTATCTTCAAAAGCACACTTAGCAGAATCAATCGCTCGCTGTAAATCTGAACTTATCACTACATCAAATTTTTTGTCTTTAACTAGCTCCCCTAATTCTTTAGATTGTTGAATACCTAAATCAGACAACTCACCAGGTAACCAACCAGTGGCTTTTCCTGTTTCATTATCAATAGTTGTCCCATGCACAAAATATGTTATTTCTACACTCATAAAGTAATTTTACCTTTTATTGACTAATCATTCAAATAAAAAAACCGTCAATAATAATTATTAATATAGAGACATAGTTTTTGACTTATTATATGGTATTTGTTAATGTAATCTAAACATGTTCATTAAGTTTGTTAGAAAACTTACAAAATGGAAGCTTGAGATGAGTGCTGGAAAAATGGAACTAAAATCCAGAAACCAGACGTTACAAGTTGGCAACCGGATATGTATAACCTACACAAGACAAAACATTAAAAAATATTAACATCTATATCCATTCTATTCCAGCAACTAACAAGAGTTAGTTTTTGAAATAGAAGTAAGTTCTTTGAAATATATTGGAGGTGATCATGAAATCACATGTTCATGTAGAAAAGTATAGTCGAGCTGAGTCCAATAGAAGATCAAATTGGTTGAGACATCTCATAATACCAGTGATCATTATAATTGGTGCAATTTTAGTGAGAACATATTTTGTAAGAGCATATTATATAAAATCCGGTTCAATGGAAGGGGAGCTATATGAAGGTGATTTTATTTTTGTGAATCATCTTATATATAATTTCAGTCTTCCCGAAAACGGAGATATAATTGCCTTTAAGTACCCAAATAATCCTACTAGAGATTTCCTTAAGCGAGTTGTCGCCGGACCTGGTCAGATTGTTGAAGTCAGAGACAAAATTTTATATGTAGACCATGTAATCGCTTCATGGCCAAAACATGCTAAGTATGTTGATTCTACTCGAGTACTATCAGGAGAATTTTCTTTCCGTGATAATTTCGGACCATATGAAGTTCAACCAGACAATTGGTTTGTTATGGGAGACAATCGTGATGCCAGTCGTGATAGTAGATTCTGGGGAACTATTCCCAAAGAAAATATAAAAGGAAAAGCCATGATTATTTATTGGTCTTGGCAATCTAACCCAGATGCTCCTGGATGGGAATTTCCATATATTATTGATATAGTCCGCTGGACAGGTTATATCATTTGGAATTTTCCAACTCATGTCCGTTGGGAACGGCTATACACTTCCTTGTAAGCACATTTGTTTTTGTGCAGAGGCAGTACTTAGAAATAAGTATTTGTCTCTGCACACTCTATTCTAGTCACTAACGAAAGTTAGTTTCTGAAACAGAGAATGTTTATATTACTCAGCTGAAAATTTCTTATCCAACTCAGTAACTTGTGGATCTACTTGCAAAGATTTCTCATTATATCCTATCAAACTTAATCCATTGAGAGATCTAACTCTTGATAATGCTACATACCCCATCCCATATTCAAAAGTCTTACTAAGATCTATTTCTGTAAGATCCAAACTCATACCCTGACTTTTATGCACAGTAATAGCCCAAGCCAAACGTAATGGCACTTGTGCTATCTCAGCCAAGACATCATCTTGCTCATCTATTGTCCAAGAAACTGGTTTTACTTTGATTGTTTTACCTTCTACAGTTTTGACTATTGGATAATTATCTTCATCATCAAAATCAATCACCTCTCCCATCGTCCCATTTATATATTCTTCTTTAAAATTATTTTTTACAAACATTACTGCCGCACCTCTCTTCAATATCAAGTCCTCTGGAGCTAAACAATTTTTCTTTAATGTCTGTACCAAATTTTCTATCCCATTAGATTTCATTTGGTATATTTTTGGTTTTCTATTTATTTTTGCCAGCTCCATCGAGTTTAATGAATCGACATCAGTATTATGTGTATAAATTTTTATTGGTTTGATGCGACTCTTGAGCTTAGCGCCAACCCTACTTTGCAATAGAGTGAGGTCAGCTGGGGTACATGTCTGTGATCTAATATTTTTTAATAATGTAAGAAACTTTTTATCTTGATGACGATGTTGTTCAGTCAAATAGCAAATCTCAGGATCTAGTTCTGGCCAAGCATGTGAATTCACTACAAAACTTCTAAAGCCCATTCCTCTGACCGGTTGAAGCTGAAAAAAATCTCCACTCAAAATTACTTGCAATCCTCCAAATGGTCTTACGTCCTGCCTAAAATATTTACAAACCTTATTTATAAGATCAAACTGGTTAGCATGTAACATTGATATCTCATCAATAATCAAAATGTCATTATTTTTTATATGCTGTCGCAAGTAATCTTTCTTCATCATTTTGGATATCTCACCATCAGTCAAAGTAGTTTTCAGCTGAATCCCAGACCATGAATGTATTGTTTTCCCACCTATATGCGTAGAGGCAATCCCAGTAGAAGCAGTTACAGCGACAGCTTTACCTTCACTCTTTGCCCATTTGATAAATTTATTTAACAAAAAAGTTTTACCAGAGCCTGCGGCGCCGGTAATGAATGCGTTCCCACCATCTTTTAGTGCTTCTAGAGCTTCTTTTTGTTTCATGTTTATTTTTTTAAATATATGTAAATGTATCTTACTATTATTTTAATACTAAAACAAGTTTTCTATTTCTTTATTATTAAAATATTGATATGGTAGCTCATGATACTTGCGTGGTAAATCCTGTTTGATGGGATTGTATTTTATATAACTAGTAACTGCTCTTAGATATTTACCTGTATCTATAATACGAGTGTAGAAACGACGTTGCCAAATATTACCCATATGTAATTTTCGGGAAAAATTTCCCTTGATTGATTGAATCAAATTCGAGATAGTATATTGATTGGCTGGTCGCACGTTGGAAAACGTGCTCTTGTTTGATGGCACAAACTGTTGAATATCCTTCGAGAGCACCCTTTCTAGGGTGCGATCAACATATACCAACAAATGAATATAATCTGGCATTATTTGATATGCTAAAATATTATACCCTTTTAATCTACCCACATTGAATATGATGTCCGATAATAATTTCGTCATTTTTTAATCCTCAAATAATTGATATCCTTCCCTGATACGAAAGGTAATAAAATATGGATATTTATTTTGATATATTCTACGTTGTGTCATAAAAAACTTCCCTTTTCTATTTGGGAAGGTTTTATACTATTATCTTACCACTCGTTCCAAATATATTCAATCATTATTGACAAAGTATATTATTTATTATAAGTTTAGTTGAAAATATTAAACAGTTCTTTAATAATCATCAACCTCGAAAGGAGGTAATATCATGAAACAAGAGACTAAGAAAAAACTCTACAAATTCTTAGCAATAGGAACCTTAATTCTTAGCCTTATAGCATTTATCATTTATGCTATTTATCGTTTTTTTAAATTTGTTACCTCTGGAACTCTTGAGGGTACTTTATGGGGAATTGGTGTTATCATCGTTCCAATTCTCTTGTTTATCCTTATTTCAAGGATACGTGGTGAGTTATACCAACAAGAACGAGCTAAAATAAACCAACAACGAAAAGAGAGAGAAGAAAAATTAGAGAGAGAAGAACGCAAGAGAAAAGCCGAAGCAGAAGCAAGAGAAAAATCAGAGAGAGAAGAACGCAAGAGAAAAGCCGAAGCAGAAGCAAAGGAGGCAAAGAGAAGAGGTATCTGCGTTTGCTGTGAAAAACCATCCAAAAATTTAGATTCTTTGGCATGGTGTAATAATTGTATTCTTGAGGTTGAACGTATAAAAAGAAAAAGAAAAGAGAAACCGCTACGTGATGCTGAAGAAGCTGGTAAGGATGTATGTTGGGAATGCGAATCTATTAACCCTAATAGATTCAGAACAGGTGAATGCATACAATGCTCAAATAGATGTCGCTGTGGAGCACCCTTCACTAGACACAACCCTAGCTTAGGCGGAGAATGCGTTGACTGTTTTCTTGATTATGATGACTAAAAAGCCTGGTAGTTTACTACGAGGCTTTTATTATTTCTATAAAAAATAGAAAACTTTAATCTTATCATTTATAAATTGTTGTATTCTCAGAGCTCATCGATCCTGAATTCATAATCTTAAAATGCTCCTTGGTATGTAATATGTAATCAAGAATGATTTTTGCAATAATCAATAGACCGGCCAATATCCGGCCTGCTCCCAGTATTCCGATCAAAAAACCACTCCCCATAATTATGGCATGCATGACAACGACTCGGCCGTATGGCTTGAACATTTGTTCCCCGGGGGAAATCTTTTTATACTCCCCTCGCTCAATGAAATTAGTCTTATATGAAACACCGTGACTAATAAGCAGACCCGTGAACATTACTACTATTCCCCAAATTGAAACATCCATACTGCTGCCTGAAAATGTATCTGATCCGAAAAGCGCGAAGACAAAAATACCATGAACCAAAGTAAAAATACCGAAATGCATGATGAAAAAAGCGATCAGTGGTTTTTTAGTTCCGGGTTTTAAAGGTTTGCCATTCATGGAAATACTCGAAGGATTCGGCGCCTCGGCCTTACTCATTTTGATAATGTTATATAGGCCAATAACCAAATTTTCCATCCAATAAGCAATCATGATGGAAAAAATGCTCCAATCAAAAATTAATACCCCTAGCAACGGTACTATGTTCGCGCCTATTAATACAATTATTGCTTTTTGACTTTTCTGTTCCATTAATAAATTATTTAAATCTAACCGATGAACTTCCCACGACTGAAACCTAATATGGCTTCACAGTGCGGACAACTTTTGTTCAACACCTCGCATAGTAGCACGTGCGCCCTCCATATCAGGCGGGATCTTGGTTGCGAAATACATACCATTACGCCATGCCTGCCACGCTTGATAAAAATCAATGTCTTCTTTTTTAATATCCATATCTTGACCATACCCTTCGAGAAATGCTTCTTTGTATTGTTCAAACTGTTCTTCATTAGCTATATTCCTATATTCGAGTATTCCCTTGGTCTGTTCTAAGAATCCACCAACATCTCTTGCTCGAGGCGCGATCGCCACATCAGTAAAATCAACCATACCAACATTATCACCATCTGTAGCTAGTAAATTACCTGGATGAAGATCTCCATGATTAATAACTAGTTCTTCTGACTCGCGTATTTCTTTTTCTCTGGCTACGAGAATATCATACTGAGCCTTCATACCTTGATAAAATTCTGGGTCATATGCCCTAATCTCTTCAAAACTATCTGCATTGATTGTTTGCATAATCATTTCTATGGAGCTGTTAACCTCGTTTGAGTCACGATGAATATCTTTTGTATCTACACTATGAAGTTTTTTTGTCAGCTCCCCTGCTTGGCGAAAAAATTCCAATCGTTTTGTTTCATCTGCCTCGACTAGTGCATCTACAAAATTTTCACCGGCCAATTCCTCATAAGCTAGAGCATCCAACTTTTCTGAATAAGCGACTGGCCTAGGGACTGATCCTTCGGGCAAAGCTTGGTGAACTACACTAAGATTATCAAAAGCTGGTTTTATCTGATAGTTAGTATTACGGGTTAGATAATATATACCATTTTCGGTTTCGTATTTAATAAGGTATTTTTCCAAGGAACCATCATGTTTAGCAGCTAGACTTTTGAACTCCTGCTCAGTTATCGCACCTCCATCATTTAATAAATCCTTAATATAGTCAAAATCAAAAACTTCTGGAACTTCTTGCCGTAATTGTTCTACACTAAATTCGGGAGTCGATGGGGACTCTTTTTTTTCTACTTCAATTGGAGGAGAAGCTACTTCTAGATTCATTTATCTAATAGGTTATTAAAATTAGTTTAACATTTTGATTTTGTCACGTTTTCCATATATACATTTATCCTACGTTTATTTTTTTTGTTATTAATTCATTTATTATATAATGTTTCTGTTTTTATTTCCTGAGATCTCCGCCAAGCCATAAGGAATAATATTCCCGGCAAAGCGATGATTAACAATAAAACTAAAGGTACTATAAATTGTGCTTCTAAAGTAATGGGTTTATACATTAATAAGACTACAATAGCTAAGCATGAAAAACTAAGATTAATTATCCCCCCTATTTTCTCATAACGCCAAGCGATCGCCAAACCTACAATAGCCAAAAACATTAAAATAGGTGGCAAGTTCTCAATGAATGGATAATCTTCTACTGCATAAGGGTCAGCTGTTCCAGTTGTCATCCAACTTATTAGATAACCGATCATCATCAAAATTGCATAAGCAGTAAAAAAAGTAGACAAAATTCGCGCAATCAGACGAATCCGTTTCGTTGTTTTATCAGATGATTTTTGCTCTTGTTGTTTATCATCCATACGTTTATATTTGATTAATTATTTATTTATCTTACTGGATTATGAATTAATACAAAATTGGTATCTTCTGTAATAGGCACAGGACCAGATCCTGTTCTCTTATATTCTTTTTTTGCAAAAACATCTGACGAGCCAACATATTCCCAGTTTTTAATCAAATAAGCGGTTTCCGACCATTCGAAATTTGGTATGGTTGAAATTTCCGGACCGACATATTCATCTTCAAAATGAAGTTCATCAAAATCACCTAACCAGCCAAAACCAGCAAACTCACCAACACTTCCTCCCCCATAATCACAACGGTGATCATAATATGGCAAATATTCACCAGCATCAACCTCAATAATCAGAGCTACCTCGACATTACCCCCGGTAAATTTAATATCTCCAAGTCCTACATTTAATGGAAATGTTACATTAGTAGTAGGTTCACAAATATCACCACCTAATTCCCAAGAAACTTCTGTATGTTCTCCTTTACCGACCCAGCCAGAAAAATTTTCATTCAAAGAAATATTTGGAATAGAGCCACTCTCAATAATAATAGTGGTAAGAGCTTGCATGGTAGATTCTAGAGTCAATGAAAACTGAGCACATGATTTTACCTGTTCTTTAATCGTATCTATATCAAGGCCTCCCCGATCATCAAGTCCTAGTAACATCGCTGCCTTGGCCCAAAAAATCATATCCTCCACCTCAGTCGGATCACTATTAACCACGCATTCATCACTTGAAGAACTAATAGCATTCTTGATTCCCTTAGCCATAGAATCCATAGCTCTAGAATCTTCATCAGAAAACTGATCGTCGTGACCATATATTTGTACCTGCCCTAACCATGAAAGATAATTCCGAATTGCATTTTTTAATAAATTTTCTTTAGTCTCGGCGGCAGCGAGATCTTTTTGAACACTATTATCAAACCAGTCCTGCAATACCTCAACACTTCCTTCGGAAACTGCCGTCTGTGTCTCATAATCAGATTGAGTAACCGGGTCGGAATGCAAACTACCATCTACTTCTGCATCTGAAATATCAAGTACTCCATATCCACTGAAATGAGTAATATTCATTATTACTTTACCATCTGCTACGGTCACTGGATAAAGATGAAAATTTTCTCCATCCCCTTCATAAGTAAATCCAACCAACTTTCCCTTAGGATTTATTTGCTCAAGATTAAACGTTAATGTTGACGGTAAAATCATTTCTGTGCCATTGGGTTGGAGATCAACTCCCGCTACCATAGAATCGTCAAATGATGAACCGGCTATGGATCTCATAGGAGTCAGATCAATTTCTTTTGACATAACGAACGAATCAGCAGGCACTGTCAGTGTAACGCCGATATCCACTACGTAACTTCCTCCTTCATCAGCATTGATAAAACTATTAACTGTTTCTGTTTCATCAACGGTTGTGGTAACTGAAACGGCTGGGGTGGCAGATTTTGATGCACTGTCAGTCGTACTGGTAGACGTAGTCTCCGATGTTATATCGTTTCCACCTTGCGTAGCAAAGTAGATGCCCGCACCTGCACCGATTACCATAATAATTACAATTATGATCAGTAGTGTTTTATTAGATTTTTTACCTTGCATCGGTTGATCTTCCATATAATTTATATTAATTATTATTTACTTTCATAAATCCTAATAGAGCTATCACCAAATCCGGAAGCTATATATTTACCGTCATCAGAAATTGTTACAGTTATAACTCCAGTTTGATTATGATCAAATTCTATACCAGCTTGGGCAGAAGGTCGATCATTAGTATGCTGTTTCTCCCATAACAAAGTTCCATTTTTATTATACAGATGTATGTAACCACTCATATCATTTACGCCCGCAGTACCCACAACAATATACTCACCATCTGGAGTCATATCGAGAGCATTATGTCCTTGAAGTTCACCTTTCAAAGTTCGTTGCCATAAAATTTCTCCATCAGGATTAAATGCCATTACTTTTGCTCCGACCGTACCTATTACAATCATACTTCCATCTGCGCTCATATTGTCAGCCCCAGCCGTAACTACATGGTTACCAATCCTGCGACGCCAATTTAGATTACCAACCACATCATAACTGAATAACTCCCTATTTTTACCAGCGGCATACACATTATATTCATCGTCAATTTCCAAAACCATAGGAAATTCACCAATATACTTTGTCCAAACTAATGTACCGTCAGATTTATACAACATAGTGGTTCCCCCTGCTAAACCTACGACAATATATTTATCATCAGCTGACCAACGAGCTGCCCTTAACCAATTATCAACATTTGATCCCGCCCATAATAATGTACCATCGGAAGTGTTTAATATGGCAAAATCAGCCTTGGTATTTTGGTCTTGATATGGACCAACCAATACTTGAGTGCCATCATTACTAAATTCTATATCACGGGACATACCAGCACCCTCGAGCGTCCATTTTGTATTTCCGTCACTATCAACCATATAAATTGTACCTTCATGACAAGCCGCTGCAATCATACCATCTTGAGAGACATCCATCCCCCAACACTCATCTTTGGTATCTATTCTCCAATTTTCATTCCCAGTTTTATCTACTGATATAATATGACCTGGCTGATTTAACTCAGACGGATGTCTACCTTGAACAGCAGCAAAATTAGTAAAATTATCATAAGACATTATCCACCAATATCCAAATATTCCATCTGTTTGTGTTTCCCCGATTATTTCATAATCCAAGGCCTCGACTTTAGACAAAGAAAAATCTACCGTTTCCGTATCGCCTCTATCCAAAACTATTTCATCTTGATACCCAATTTCATAGCCATCTTTTTCAGCATAAACGAAAAAACCAAGTGTATCATAAGCTCGTTCTCTATCACCTAATAATGCTTCTACATCTTCTGATGAAGGAACATTAATAGTATAATTTCCATTATCATCGGTACGTTCTTCAAAAACTCGTTCGCTATTGAAATAATTTGTAGATACGACTACACCCGAAAGAGGATTACCAGATTCATCGGAAATTGTTCCGTTTATAGTAGCAGTGAACGGTAATTCAACTGGGCCCCGATCTCGTCCCTGATTATTACCAACAGTGACAGTGACGGTTTCTGTTATATTTGATTCTACTATCGTAAACTTTACGTCAAAGGTAAGATTACCCTCCTTAAACGGAGCTGACATATATTCAATTGTCTCCTCAGCTCCACCAGCAATAGCTACTGATGAATTGGTCATAGAATACAGATGCATATCCGAACCACCATCGACACTCTGTGTTATTACTGGTTCATGTAATAATGTTACCGTAGTTGAACTTGAATTCTTAGCCGAAAAATAAATATTAGTACTATTCTCCAAACCAGTAATGGTGATAGGATTATAAACAGAAATTTCTACATCTCCTATACTGTATATTTTTATTTCCTCAACCGACGCTGTTGGCAAAGGAGCATTAAGATCGGGTGGCGGTGAAAAAATTGGCGGTTGGCCATTTGGTTCTAGACCAGGACCTGGTACAGGTTGAGAGTTATTTGTAACTGGTTTTACTTCTTCAATATCACTTGCAAAATAAAAATACCCACCAATTCCAAGGGCGAGAACAATTAAAGTAATAACTGTAATAATAGTTGTTTTATTCATAATATTTTTTTATTATTATATTTTTTATATATTAATCGTACCGTGATTTACATAAATAATCAAATAAATTTGAATATTTTTTTATTTATCTAACTTTGGTAAACGAGATATTATTTTTTTATGAGTCTCCTCCAAACTACCCTTAGCATCAATCATAATACCAAATCTATTTCTAACCACCAATTTATATACTGCTCTAGTTGCATCCTCACCAAGAGTTTTTTTTCTTTCTTTATCTCTTCTTATACAGACATCAACTGGTACCCGCAAAGTAAATATATAGCCAGGATGTAACATATTTCTGATTAAATAATCCATAGCCTCCCGATGATAAAAACATCCATCAAAAATAACAACCTGCCCTTTTTTCAAAGCAAGTTTGGCTATTGGCATAGCAATATCTAATGCTTGGATAAATCTATCAGCTGGGACAGAAGCAGAGTCTGGATCTCTATCTAAATTATATTTAGTTAGTATATTATCCATGATTATAAGTCTAGCATTAAGAACCTGGGATAATTTCTCAGCATTTGTTGACTTCCCAGAACCCAGCGGTCCATTTATAACAATATAATAACTCATATTAATATGATAAACTTTATTTACTACTTAAACAAGGTATGTGCTTCAATTAATAATATTTGAAACCGTTTATTATTTAAATAACATTGGGGTCTGGGGTGCTTCATTAAGCCAATTCAAAAAGAGATAACTCAAATTTCTGGTTGCGCATTGAAGCCCCCAGTGTTCCTTCACTTCATTCAGGACAAGCTTTGGTACTTTCTGGTGTCAGAAAGTACATAAAAAACTGAATCAGATTATTCCCCCTCAATAATTACAACAAACTCTCCCTTTGTTTCCCCTGCATCTAATTTTGATTTAACTTCTTTAATATTTCCTCGATAAATAGTTTCAAACTTTTTTGTTAATTCACGACCAATTACCACTCGCCTACTATCATCTAATAACTCGACCAGCGCATCCACTGTTTTCATAATACGATGAGTAGATTCATAAAAAATTATTGTTTGTTTTGACTCACTTATATATTTAAATAAAGTCTGGCGTCCTTTTTTATGTGGGATAAATCCCAAAAATTCAAATTTGTCAGTAGGAACTCCTGCTACCGATATCAAAGTAGTCAAAGCTGACACTCCAGGTATAGGAATTATCTCTACTTCATCTTTCAACTCCTCAATTACTTTTTCTACCAAAACTCCTCCCGGATCAGATAAAGACGGTGTACCAGCATCAGAGACCATTGCCAAACTCTTCCCTTGTTTTAGCAACTCTATAATTTTATCTATCTTATGTAATCCGGAATGTTGATGATAACTTAATAATTCTTTTTTAATATCGTAATGATTTAATAAAATAATAGTATGTCTAGTATCTTCACATAAAATAATATCAACCTCCTTGAGAGTATTAATGGCCCGTAAAGTTATATCTTCTAAGTTACCTATAGGAGTAGCGACGATAAATAATTTGGACATATATATAATTATACTTCAAAATAATATGTTTTTCAATAGAATATTGACACTAATATTAAATCATACTATACTAAATTGAAAAATATATTTAATAAAAAAATTGTTCATATAAAAAGAAAGGGACGAATAATGTCACAAAGCAACCAATCAGACATTACTCCTAAGAGTTTGCATGAAAAATCGAATTCAACGACTGATGAATTATTTCAGCAAGTATTAGATAAAATCAATGCTGTTTTAAAAGAATGGGATCCTCGTAAGGCAGGTAGTAGAAAAGTTGTTGTATCTTTTAAACAAAAACATGCTAACGACAAACTGGGCAATTTACTTGATGAAAGTGACAAAACCAGGATTGTCAAGCATTACAAAAAGTTAGGATTCAAGAAAGTCAAATGGACCACTGAAAGCTACAAGTATCAGGGTCAGGTTGAAAAAAATGGAACAACTTGGTGTGATTTCCATCTGACAGTCCCAAAATCCTAAAATATCTACTAACAAAGCGTCAAATATTTTATTAGACGCTTTTTTATTTGACATTATAAGTTTACTGCATTAAACTAAATTAAACAAATTAATAGTATAAATAGGAGGTAATTTGTGGCCAAAGCGAATCTTTTTGTAAAAGTACGCGAAGGCGAATCTATTGAAAAATCTCTAAGACACTTTCGAAAAATGTGTGAGAAGACTAAAATATTCTCAGATATTAAAAGAAATCTTTTTTACTCTAAACCTAGCGTAATCAAAAAAGATAAAAAAAAGAGAGCCATTAAAGCTCAACAAAAATTTGTCAGAAGTGAAAAAGTAAACTACTAAATCCATACAATAAACAATATGGCTTTTTTATTTTACAAATTTATTCTTCCAATTTAAATTCTTTTTCTTCTTTATTAGCAAAAAAATCTTCAGCAAATGCTTTAAATATAAGAGTAACAGGGACTGCTAATAAAATACCTACGATACCTGCTAATTTTGCACCAATAAGCATAACCACTATTACCACCAGCGGATTCATCCCAACTGTTTTTTGCATAACTTTAGGGACGAGAATAGAATTTTCAAGTTGTTGGATAACGATATACCAAATAATCACGATCAAAGTAATCATGAACCCTCCAGTAGTCATAGAAATAAATATTGCAGGAACTGCACCAAGCAATGGTCCAAGATAAGGAATAAACTCTGTCAGACCTGCCCACAATGCCAACACCAATGCATATTTCACTCCAAGAATAGTTAAACCAAGATAGGCCAATAAAAAAATTATAAAACTCAAAATCAGCTGACCCTTCAACCAAAGTCGTAATTTTTCTTGAGACCTATTCACCAGTTGAAAAACATATGGCTGATATTTGGTTGGTGTCAGAGAACGAATAAATTTCTTCACAGCATGCTCTTCCAAAATCATATAGAAAGTAATTACGATAACTCCAAGGAATGAGAAAAGACCGCCAAAGACACTTGCTGCTGCTCCAAAAATTCCAGATGCTGTCTGTGAAAGATTATTTTGCAATGAATCCAAAGTAGAATTTAGTGAATCTAATAAATTTTGTTGCAGTGAAAATTCTCTAAATTGCTCAAAATCATTTACTACCCGATTATAATACTCGGGAAAATTATGTGCGATATCACCTATCTGTGTAGCAATAGGAGGAATCATTAAAATAAATATTAAAATAAATGATCCAAAAAATGCTAAATAAATAAATATTGTAGCCAAAATTCTGGGCACTCTACGTCTTTGCAATGCATTGACCCATGGATTCAAAGCGCTAGCTAAAACAACTGAAACTAATAAAATCATCAGCACATCCCGTAATGTATAAATCAAACCAATTGCTAATAAAATCAATAAAAATTTTACAAGTGTATTAGTCGAAATATTTATAGTCATTTGACCTTTTGCTTCTGCCATAATATATTACACATTTTATAATTACTTTTAGTATACCCTATCTCTTAGAGCTTTAAAAGTCCCTTAAATTCTGAATTATTTTTATACGGTCCAATCAATGATAGATTAATTCTATTTGTTTTAATCAATTCATTGGCAACTTTACTTACATCCTGAACTGTAACTTTTTCTAACTTTTTAACTAGCTCTGCGGGAGTAATTATCTTATTCTCCAATAATTCCTGCCTACTCAACCAAGAAGCAACACTATCAGACGCTTCTAGCTGGAGAGTTAGTTTACCTTCCAAATAATCCTTAGCTTTGCATAATTCATTTTTAGTAACACCAGATTGTTTCAGTTTCTTTAATTCTTTCAAAATTTCTGTAATAGCTGGTGATAAACGTGATTTATCTAAACCTGCTTGTATCATTAAAGTACCAGTATCTTGGTAAAGATTAACAGATGAACGGATAAAATAACACAAACCTTTTCTTTCTCGAATAGTTGTAAATAAACGTGAACTCATATTACCACCCAAGATCACACTTAGTAAATAAAGAGGGTAAATTTTATTGCTAGTGAATGAGTATGCAGGGAAGCCAAGAGCAAGTTGCGCTTGTTCCGTGTCCTTATATTTAATCTTAATCTGAGGCTTTGTTTGTTTAATTGAAATTTTTCTATAATTACCCAGCTTATCTTTTTTTGTATTATTACTAAAATATTTTTTTACCAGGTCAATTGTCTTATTGTCTATCCTGCCAGCTACTGCCACAAGCATATTTTTTGGTTGATAATATTTTTTGTAATAAGAATACAATTTAGCTCTACTAACTTTTTTAATAACTTCCTTAGGTCCTGCTATATTCCATCCAAGTGGATGATCTCCATATACTGTCTGCTCAAAAAGATCTTCCATATACATCATTGGATTATCTTCATACATATTTATCTCCTCGACTATTACTCCACGTTCTCTGTTCATCTCGTCAGCTTCAAATTTGGAATTAAATAACATATCAGACAACATTTCCAAAGCTAACTCTGCCTTATCTGCTCTTGTCTTAATATAATATCCAGTATGATCTTTAGAAGTAAAAGCGTTATAATCTGCTCCAATACCATCCAACTCCTTAGAGATATGCTTAGTTGTTGGTCTTTTTTTAGTTCCTTTGAACATTAGATGCTCTACAAAATGCGAAGCCCCATTAATATCTTTAGTCTCATATCTAGAACCGACTTTTGTTAAAACTAGCACTGTTACAGCTTTTGTATCTGCCATCGGCGCTAATAATACTCTTAAACCATTATTTAATTTTTGTTGTTTGAACATTATTATATCTTTCGTTAATTATTTTTTATTATTTTTTTTGTGACAGCATCCTGGAATATACGGAAAGCTTTACGCTTTTCTTTATCATAGATATAAGGCATTCCCATAATAAAACCACATTTATTGCATTTCAGTGGTGATATTTTTTTAATATCTTTCTTATGTAATTCTACAAGACTACTTGGGCTGAAAATACGATCCATATATAAACGGCGCAAATTGCCTGGACCATCTTTTTGATAAACAAGAATCTTATTGTTACATTTTTGACAACTTATATCCAAAAGTCTTGAATACCCTCCTCTTGAACTTTTATATTTATCCTTTTTAATTTTTAATATTTTTTCCATTTTTTAATACAAAATATTCATAAATATACATTGAATCTTCATTACCATGAGTCTTAGCTATCTTAGTAAAAAAATCCGAAACTAGTTTACTATTAGTCTATTGGTCAACTCAAACTTCTAAGTCAACCAAATTAACTATAGCACAATGGATAAATATTATACATTACACAAAATTAAATAAAAAAAAGCCTAACTTATGGTTAGGCTTATGACAGAGTTATTGGAATTGAAGAACCAATTCCTGAAACTGTAGACCCAAGAGTCTAATTTACGCTTAATAAGTTTCAATCTGTCCAACTGACGAGAAATCCTAAAAGCGGTTCTCATCTTCAATCTGGACGGTCCATAGTCAGGACTGACATAGGGAATATTAAATCCATGAATAGACATTCCATTGAAATGTCCACAAGGACAGATATACCCCGGACCGCCACCCAAAACATTGGCTGTTTTTTTGCAGTGGTGACACCTTGTTGCGGTGAAACCGTTGAAATTAGCCCAATGCTGGCAAGCATCGACAATGTCCCTGATTGTGAAACCCATCTGTTCGGGTGTGGTATGAGGCATAAAAACCCCTTTCTGTATTTACAATCAATACTTTTTTACCATATTTGAAAGGACAAAACGAACTAGGAATATTATCATGCTTTTATACATTTGTCAAGATTACAAGCTAAATAAATATTCAAAAATTCAATAAAAAAATCGTCCTATTTATTAGAACGATTTTTACTGCTTACTCTGTTAATGAACTTTCAATGAAGTTAAGCTCCCCGATTTCACCGAATGCTTTGGCAAGTACCTCGCGAATTTTGGGATCAATCACCTCCCAACTGGCATTGTCGTTTATAAAAACGGTGTAGTTGGGACTCGCAAACGTAATCATTCCAACGCCATCAATCTGCTGCAATTGAGCAACAATATTATGTTTGGGTTCGTCTCCGGGAGTCTCCATACCCAAATCATTTGATAAAGCAGAGCCTATGAAAGAATCCATAGTGTCCATAAATGCTTCTTCAGCTATTTTATCATCAAGCTGGTACACTCTTTGGTCGGGCATCTTCGGATCTGCATATACTATCAACTTATCCATTAAATCATCTCCTATTTCAAAGTACATAACTTTTTATACAGTTTGGGGCTTTTCAATACAAAAGTCAACCCTCTTTAAACTTTTGATTAATCCATCCTTACCAAATACAATTTGTTTAGTTTCCTTGGTGCTTGGCAACTTAATTTAATTTTTTTATAACTCTAAAGCCATTTCATTCTCCTTCTTCTTGTAACCGTATTTTTCATAAAATTTAATATTATCATCTGAACAATTCAGTACTATACGATAGCAATCTTCTTTTTTCGCCACCTTTTTTGCTTTTTCTATCAAAGCACCACCGATACCATTCCCTTCAAAACCTTCTCTTACTACAACATCCTCAATATGACCAAGTTTACCAAATTCATGAATAAATTTTCTTTCAATAAGTAATGTGGTTAAACCGATTACTTGTTCATCTTCATTGATTGCTACAAATATTCGATGATTTTTATTCTTCTGAATATGTTTAAAAGCTTTCCTGCCTTTTTTAATATTCTTTTTTACAGTCTTTGATAAGTTATTTAAAGTAGTAAAAAATTCTGATGTTATATTTTTTTTTGAAAATTCCTTAATTTTATATTTCATACTATTTACTATTAATAAATGAAATCATCTTGTCATGTATGGGTTGACTGGCAGCTACAAAAGAATAATCCTGTAAATAATTTTCTCTATCAACTTTGAAATCAAATTTATTACTGATAATATCAGTAGCTAACCCACCTGCTTCTTCTACTATCAAGCTGGTCGCTGCTACATCCCATATTTTAGCAGTTCTATAAACACAACCACCAAGCCGTCCATCAGCTACATAACACGAGTCTATCACACTATTTGTTGATCTAAAGTTTCGTGCATTTTGTACTATCGAAACTATTGGGTTAACCTCCTCTTTTATTTTTTCAATATCCTCAGAAAAATCTAAAGAATAAGCTATCAAAAGATTTTGCATTTCTTCGTCCTCAGTCACGCCAATTTCCTGGCCATTTTTTGTCACACCTTCTCCTAATTCTGCCAAATATATTTCCTTAGTAGCAGGTAGATGAACACCAGCCAAAAGTACCTTACCTTTTTTTACTAAAGCTATCATACTCCCAAACCAAGGAATTCCAACTGCATAATTCGAAGTGCCATCCAACGGATCAACAATCCATGTATACTCAGATTCATTATCAACAAAACCACTCTCCTCAGCAATGATGTTGTGTTTCGGATATTTATTTTTAATTAATTCTACGATTACTTGCTCTGATTCAATATCAGCTTTAGTGACAATATTACTCTGATCTCCTTTTACTGAGTAATCATCAAATTCGCCAAAATATTTCATCAATACTTCGCCGGATTTAATTAATGATTCATTAATTAATTCTTTCATAACTAAATTTTATACTCAGTAGTTAATTAAAATTAGGATAATAAATATTTTTAACTATCTAACTTGTGTTTTAAATAATTAACCAATTCATCAACAGAAATTCTCTCTTGTTCCATAGTATCTCTATCTCTGACTGTTACTTTTTTATCATCATTACTATCGAAATCGTAAGTCACACAATATGGCGTACCTATTTCATCCTGTCTTCGATATCTCCTACCTATAGAGGATGCATCGTCATATGCCACCATCCAATATTTTTGTAATTCTTTGTACAAATCTTTAGCTGATCCACTTACTTCTTCTTTCTTGGACAATGGTAATATTGCTACTTTATATGGAGCCAAATCTTTGTGTAATTTTAAAACCATTTCTTTTTCTTTGTTACTCTCTGTAGTAGTAGATCTGCCACCATCTATCTCTTCATAGGCATCCAATAAAAATGCTAACATAGCTCGATCTACTCCAGCTGATGGCTCAATCACATATGGAACAAATTCTTCTTTATCAACATCGTCTTTGTATGTTATCCCATGTGCCTTCAAGTCATAGTCTGTACGATTGGCAATCCCCATTAATTCTGCAAAGCCTTTGTCAAAAGGAAAATTATATTCTAGATCAATAGTCTCTTTGGAATAATGTGCCAACTCTTTTCCTTTTTGTTCATACTTACGAATATTTTCTTTTTTTATTCCTAAATCTATAAAAAAATTATAGCTAGCATCTACAAATTCTTTGAAATATTTTTTATCATCCTTTGGGTTAACAAAAAATTCTAACTCCATCTGTTCAAATTCACGTGAACGAAATATAAAATTACCTGGAGTAATCTCATTACGAAATGCTTTGCCAATCTGAGCAATACCAAATGGAACTTTTTTTCTCATTGACTGACGAATGTTATCAAACTGCACAAAAATATTCTGAGCAGTTTCCGGTCGTAGATAAGCAGTACTTGCCGTATCTTCGGTCGGACCGACAAAAGTCTTAAACATGGTATTAAAATCCTTCGGTTTGGTTAAATCATCACTTTGACAATACGGACATTTTAAAAAACCTGGTTCATTAGAAAAATCAGCTTCCTTAAAACGTTGATGACATTTCTTGCATTCAACAAGTTTGTCTGAAAAACCTTGGACATGACCACTATTTTTCCAAACAGTTGAATTTGTAATAATACTGGAATCAAGTCCAACCACGTCATCTCTTTGCTGAACAAATTTCTTCCACCAGACTTTCTTGATATTATTCTTAAGTTCTACTCCCAATGGACCATAATCCCAAAATCCCTGCAGGCCACCATAAACTTCTGCAGATTGAAAAATAAAACCCCGCCTTTTACAAAGTGAAATCAGTTTTTCCATTTTTGTGTTTTCTTGTTTCTTTTCCATAAATATAGATATATTATAACGATTATATTGCATTTCAGCAAATAAAAAAGTCGAACTAAAAAGTTCGACTTATAAAAATTATGAAACGATATCAGAACTCTGCAGAACTGAACCAACAAACTCATTACTTGAGATAGTTGAATATTCACTAAATCTCAAAAAAGAAGGCTGATCACTAGAAAGAAATTTACTGCTTGCATCCTCCATAAATCCAGCAGTTAATTCAAAATGTCCAACATTTTCTCTGTTATCGATCAATGATTCAGCTAACTCACTCTCAGTATCGAATACAGCTCCAATAATAACACTGGTTAATGGAATAGAATAATCCAAATATGGTGCAGTCTCTGCATTTGAAATACATCGGATTATTTCTAAGTCAGCTGGAGTAAAGAGAAATCCCTCTTTGCGAAAACATTCTAAATAGATTGCTATTTGAGCACATCTTGGAACTGATAAATCAATATTAAGATGGACCATATTCGTACTGCCGGTAATAATTTGACTATTAAGAAAATCGCATTGCTGTGAATCATTACACATCAACAGTATCGGCATAGCTAATGAACTGTCATCAGTATCACAGTAACGAGAAATAAAAATTTGCGGAACTCCAAAATTCATAACTGCATGGTTCGACATATGTCCTCCTTATTATTTTTTGAATGATCATTTAATTAAACAATCTTCTCATATTGAAATAATTAAGTCAATAAAAAAACTGGCGGTGCAAAGCAACGCCAGTTTAAAGAACAAAATTAGATTTTCGATTAGTTAACGGTACAGAGACCACTTGGAGGTTTTTTTACAACTTCCGTGATTTGTGGAATATCCGATACCACCTTTGGCTCTGGTGCGACATAATCAACACCCATAACCAAGCAAATCATCTCATTGTAATCTACTGGCCGAATCTCGGCCGCAGAAGCTATGTAATTCCACTGACCTTCAACCAAATGAAATCTACGATTATCTTCCAAGATAATAACCGCATTACTTTGGCGAAGCCATCTAGAATTATTAACTAGCGTAATAAGTTTCACGCGTAACGACCAGTCATCAGTAAAGAGACAGACCATATTATATGGAGTGATCGGGTTCGGCAAACGATTAGCAAAAATACTTTGCCTAACCATGTTTCTCACTTCATAAGTAACTGTTTTCTGATCCAGTGAATCAGCAGTTAATTTCTCCATACTCACAGAAACCACTTCAAGATAATGAGCACGAAGCGAATCATGATTCGGTGCGTCCTCCCAGATTGCCATACCGCTTGATGTAGCACCGACAACTACTTTATCAGCCGCACTTGAATTGCTAGCAAATATCATAACAATAATTGCTAATACTGCGAATGCAATCATTCTTCCCTTACCATGTCCACCTGCTTCGTGTTTCTCATTGTCCTGATCAATCTGTTTGGACACTTTTTGAGTTCGGCATCTTTTTTCATCCACCGAACCAGATGTTAAATCGTAAGTCATATTGACTCCTTGTCATGTTTGTACTTTCCTTAAGTACGTTTTTTGAATTTCATTATCCTATAATAATTATTCCTATTTTGTTATTATTTTAACGTGCAAAATAACTCAATACATTAACATTATATTGATTTTTTGTCAAGAGGTAATAAAAAAAACACACTCTTTGATTACAAAAGAAACATTGAAATTAGATAATTGCCGTATCTCATACTTGTCAAACTTTGACATTGTCCCTATTAAGAAATATAATTAGATTATGAATAAATCACAAAAAATATTAATTTTTGCTTTCGCATTATTGCTAGTATTATCACCTATTTTTCTTTATGCTGCGACTTTTGAATTTGATCCAGATAATCGCATAAAAAATGGACTAGAAGGAGAAATTACCACTGTAAATCCAGAAGATATTACAACAAATACTATGAGCTGGATACTAGGTTTATTAGGACTAATATCTGTAATAATTGTACTATATGGTGGATTCAGTTGGATGACTGCAGCTGGTAATGAAGAAAAATTATCAAAAGCAAAAAAATTATTAACCTACTCAATCATAGGACTAATAGTTATTCTTTTTGCTTGGGTTATGGTTTCTTTTGTATTTGATACAGCAAACAATAGCTTCTAAAAAATATATTTCCTTATATTTCTCTGGCTTGCCTAACACTTATCTTACCGCCGGATTCTAAGACCGCAACATCACGACGGCCTATTTTACCTTGCAATAAATAATTTGCCAATGCATTATCGACTGTATCTTGAATAGCTCTACGTAATGGTCTTGCTCCAAATTGAGGATCATATCCCTTTTGTGCTAATTCTTCTTTTGCCTTATCAGTAGCTTCCAAACGTATACCTTTTCGAGCTAAACGTTTTTCGACTTTTTTTAACATCAAATCTACAATCATTAAAATATGTTGCAAGGTAAGAGGCGTAAAGACTACAATATTATCAAAACGATTTAAAAACTCAGGTCTAAAATATGGCTTAAGAGCTTCATTAATTAATTCTTCTTTAATTTGATCCATTTTAATTTTTTGATTAATTCTATCTTGAATTAATGAAGTACCGGCATTGGAAGTAGCAATAATAATTGTATTTGTAAAATCAATAGTACGTCCCAAAGTATCTGTCAATCTACCATCATCCATTACTTGTAAAAATATATTCAAAATATCAGGATGTGCTTTTTCAATTTCGTCCAATAGCACTAATGAAAAAGGCTTAGCTCTAACTGCTTCAGTCAAAAATCCACCACGAGCAGAGCCGTCATACCCAGGAGGCGCACCTATCAATCTATTGATAGACGACTTCTCCTGATACTCAGACATATCCAATCTGATCATATTGTCTTCCGATCCAAAATATACATCAGCAACTGTCTTGGCGAGTTCTGTCTTACCTACACCGGTTGGTCCAAGGAATAATAGATTAACAATTGGACGTTTAGCATCACGAAGCTCAGCTCTGGCACGTCTCAATGCAGTTGATACAGCCTTCACTGCCTCTTCTTGATTTACCATTCGTTTATGAATAAGCTCTTCAAGATTCAAAAGCTTTTCAGTTTCTTTTTCGTTAATTTTTGTTACGGGGACATTTGTCTTTCCTGATATAACTTCTGCGACATCTTCACCAGTGACAATCGCATTTTTTCCTTTTTTCCTTCTAGCATATACTGCTACCTCTCCTAATAAAGTAATAGCTTTTTCTGGAAAATATCGATCCTGAATATAACGACCAGACAATCTAACAGTCTTTTGAATAGAATCATAAGAAAAGAAAATTTGGTTTTTTGCTTCCAACGTTCCAGCCTTAGCTTCCAGCACTCGAATTGTCCCATTAATATCTAATTCTTCTATCGGTACTTTTTGGAATACAGAAGTTAGAGCAGTACTACTCTCAATATATCTAGTGTAATCCATCGGTGAAGTAGTCGCGATACTATAAAATAACCCATGTTGTAAAGCATTCGCCAAAATATCAGAGATGTCCAAATTTTCAGCACCTTGCGTAGAAACTCCTACCATATTCTGAATATTATCAATAATTAATACTATATTTCCAGAACGTGTAATTTCATTAATTATTTGCATTAACAAGCCTTCTAATTCACCTTGCCGACCAGCTGCACTAACTAAAGACGGTACAGATAGACTAACCATCCTCATATCTTGTAACATTTCTGGTACTTCTTCTGAAGCCATTAGCTCTGCAATACCCTCTATAATACTTGTCTTACCAACACCTGGATTACCAGAAAGAATAACACTTTTACCACCCTCTAAAATTCGTAGTGTTGTCTCTATCTCTCTATCTCTACCAATACAAGGTGACGTTACTCCTTGTCTAGCCAAACTGGTAATATCTCTACTAAATCTATCCAACAAAGGAGTTGCTTGAGATGTCATTGATTTATTCATTACCCCTTTTGATTTATAAGATGCTTTATTTCTCCAACGACGCAACTTTTCAGCCAAACGTTGATGAATATTTATCCATTCTGCAACATTAATTATTTCATCTAACTCTATTTCTAAATCAAAAAATATTTCACTAGATAATTTATCAACTTTGACTAAAGCTGTAAGTAAATGTGGAATCTGTACACGTGACTGTCTTGATTGATGCGCCTCATTATAAGCGCTTATTAATATTTTTCTAAAATCTGACGATAATATAATATCCTTTTTACCAACTCTTTTTGGTATTCTATTCAAACTCCTTGAAATTTTATCAATCATCAATTGACCATCAATACCTAGACGACCTAGTATTGTTTGTGTTTCACTATAAGATAATAAAGTTGCTAACAAATGAATAGGATGAGCCTGTTGATGATCAAATTTTTTAGCTAATTCCCATGACTTATCTATAGCACGTCTTGCTTCCATAATATAAGTCGGCGAAACATCAATAATTTGTTTTTTGTTTAGTGCCATCACTTGATCAAATAAGACCTCAGGTAATGTCTCAGTCAATATAGGATCGAATTTTTTAGCTATAACTTTTTTCTCTAAAATTGATTCTCTCTGAATTCGATAATAGGCATACAAATCTGTAAGTAATGTTATAGCAAAAATACCCATCAAACCATTTTTTGTTTTAATAAGTTCAATAAATATCTCATCACCTTTGATAAATTCAATATAGGTTACAGCTAAAGCAACTATTCCAATTATTCCAAAAAATATTAAAAATCCGTTTATTAAAGCTTTTACTGTTCTTTCAATTTGTTCCTCAAAAATATTCAAAGTATCAACTTTGGATCCCCAAAAAATAAAATTACCATCAAGCCAACCATAAACACCTTTCTCACGGCAACATCCACAATTTTTATCAGCTTCAAGACCTGTCCCCTGACAAATAGGGCAATCTATAATGACAAAATTTTTACCTGTCTCAGTCGGCATAATTAATTCTCAAAAAATATTAAAGGTATATCTGTAGTCTGATAAACAATATAATAAATAATTATTAATGGAAGTATTAACCAGCTAATAAACAATAAAAATAATATTATCAACCAAAGTATCGTAGCAATTAGTTTCCATACTAGAACTATCAACCTCATAAAGAAACTGATAATTCTACCTTCCCGTGTATAGTCCCCATACATTGGCTTAAATATATTTTTTAACCAGATAACCAAAGCAAGGCGACGATTGATATGAAAGGTCGCACTTTGAATACAATAGTTACCTACTATTTTTAATCCTTTTGTATACCACCAAATCGGAAAATAAATAATATCCCAAATAATTTCTATCGCAATATATTTAAGTGTAGCTATGATAATATGATCAGACATAGTAAAATTGTCTCCTTTATATATATATTCTAACACATTTTTTTGATTTTGTAAAGGAAAAAAGAACCACAATCTTGGTTCTTTCTTTATTTTTTTTAAAAAATTATTCCTAGTTAAAAAAAAGTGAGAAAACTAATTCATCTTTACCTGCATGAAAATGATTCTTTAAGATCGCCTCTTGATGCATACCCTTATTTTCAAAAAAGTTTTTTATCTGAATATTGTCTGTATGTATCATAGAAAAAACTTTGCGTAATTTTGAATTATGTTTTTTATAAAAATAATCAGCCTCTGCAACCATAACATCAAATAACATTTCTTTTACTTCTTCAGACTCAGATATATCTTGTAAAACTGTTATTTTAGTTAATTCAGCCACTCCATGTTTTTCTGTACCTTGTGTTCGCCAACTTATTATACCAACTACCTTATCACCATTATGAGCGATACGATAATGTTGATACATACATTCATACTCAAAAACGCTTACCGCTTCTTCTTTTGTAATATAACTGTACTTACTTTTTAGCAGTTCTGAAACCGCCTGGCCATCTTTACAGTTGGCCTTACGTATTTTTATCATGAAACTTATTTTTTTATTTTTATTAAATATTATTCAGTTGTATCTGTCGTAACAGGAATATCAGTATTAGAATTTAATTCTTCTTCAATAATTTCTTTAAAATCATCCAATGTCTTAGGACTTATCTTCTCCCCATTCAAAAAGAATGATGGAGTTGAATTTACTTTAGCTCCTATACCACTTGTATAGTCACCATCTACTTTATTTTTAACTGTGCTAGATGTTAAGTCAGTTGTAAATTTCTCTACATCCAATTCTAATTCTGTAGCATATGTAACAAACATTTCTTCAGGATTTGATTCATTTGACCAACTATTTTGTCCTTCGAATAATTTATCATGCATCTCCCAAAATTTACCTTGAACTCCCGCAGCCTCTGATGCCTGAGCTGCTATCTGTGCATTACTATGTATACTTCTGAGTGGAAAATGTCTATATGAAAAATATATATCATCACCATATTCATCCATTACTTGATTCATTATATTATAATATGTTGAACAAGCAGGACATTGAAAATCACTATATTCTATCAAAACTATTTGACTCTCTTCATTACCCTTAGTTTGGTCTATTTCAGAAATATCATTTACTGTAGTTGTGCTAGTATTATCACCGTCTCCCTGACTTAACCAATATATACCGCCAATAACAATTATGATTATTATAGCCCAAGTAGTATATCTAATAATCTTTTTTTTTGAATCATTTTTTTTTCTATTTTCAATCTTCCCTTGTCGTTTTAATTCTCGTCTTTGTTTTTTTGTTAAAACTTGATCTTGATTATCCATATATAAAAAAATAATTATTAATTAGCCTATATTGTATCAAATGATAAAAAAAGGTCAACTGTTAATAAATTTCGTCTTTTTTTTCTTTTTGATATGTTATCCAATCTTCTACTACTTCAATAAATATTTTGAATGGTGCTTCAATAATAAAATCAAAAATAAATAGGAAAACATTAATTTTAGGTACTTTGGCTGACAACCACTGTCCAACACGCAGAATCGGTAAAGTAAATAAATTTAACAATGCTGAGAAAAAACTATCTCGCTCATTAACAATTACTAATTCTTTAACTTCATTTCTTAGCTTAAGACCAAAGAAACTAACCGCTGTTAAGAAAAATATAAAGAAAATTATACTTACAATATTAAAATTCAATAACCCTAAAGCCCAAACTAAAACACCAAATGATAATAAGAATGTTAAGGCATATAATAAATTAAATACTACTTCTACTACCTTACTACGATTAAATACCTTTTTCTTACGATATAAAAATCCTGGATGAGGCTCAGAATAAACAATTCTCATTAATAAATTAGTTATTGTTTGGGTATTTTTTTCTGAAGGTAATTTTATTGAAGAAGCAATGAATAACATAAGTAGTGGATGAAAAATGATATTAACTAATAAAGGTGTATAAAACGTTAAACCTAATATAAATAACTCATAAGGCAGCTCCAAAGCTAAAGCAAGTAACATCTTTGTTATAAAAATATATATTATAGTTCTAATATAACTACGTTTTAATTTTAGTTTAGCTTTTTGATAACGAAGATTACAATGACGAACAATTTCTTGCTCAAATTGTTTTGGGTGATTGACCAACCCAGTAAAATTTTCTTTATACTCGTCTATAATGTCTTTCAATATTATAAATATAACTGAGAATTGTCTAACAAATCTAAATAACCGATCATAAAAAGGATGGTTAATCTGGTATTCAATTTTATCTTTAATAGTAGAAAACTCATTATAAAAACGTTCAATCGCATCTGCATCACCAGATAGCCAGCCGGGCACCAAAAAATCTAACAAATGAAATCTAATTATCCCAAAATCTGATTTTATTAAAACACGATGTATAGCTATATAAACTTGTAAATCTCTTTCAATCGGATCAACAATATCCTCAGCCAAATCTACATCTTGCCTGATAATTTTATACATATATTCAACTAAAGCATCTTCTCTGGTCGGCGGAACTAAATGATGCTCAATCTCAGTTGCTAAGACTGAAAGAATCCAATTTGCATCCTTACGTCTCTCTTTAGTCAAAAGATTGGGAGCAACACGTCTCAATAAATTCAAATGCTTCTCAATAATATTTTCCACCTCACCAATAACTCTCTCAGGAACTATGTTATTTGGTAGATATTTTGCTCGTATCAACTCCGTAATTAATAAATTACCAAAATTTGATTTACGATCTTCAGTATAGAATCTTCTTTTTAACATTCGTTCAATCGCATTCTTACGCAATAAATGCTCATCTTTATAATCGATAGCATTCCTAATTCTTTCATAAACAGAAGCGGCTCTACTTATCGTCATTTGAATCTTTATTTTTGATTCATCACTATCGTATTGATTCTGAGTTGATACTTGTTGAAAAGTATCTATAAATTTAATTGTTGGTTGTGAGATGTTGCTCATTTTATTTTTTTTGATTTAAAATATTTCTCTTGAAAATTTACCTTTTATTAATTTCTTCATCAGTATATATTATGCCATTAACTTGATTTCCTGATCACCAGTACTCCTCTTAATAACTGCAGTTATTATACCATTAAATTTATCTATTGACTTATAAATTATATTTATATATTTTGAATGTTTACTTCCCAATCTTCTATCCACAACTACCTATACTTTTTTCCTAACCAATCTTTATAATTTTCCATTACCTATAGCCTTTCTTATTTTTCTCATCAATGTCAAATAAAAATTGAGATTATGTATAGTTGCCAATCGATATGAAAGTGGATCAGAAGTCATAAATAAATGACGAATATAGCTCAATGAGAAATTTTTACATGTATAACAATCACAATATTTATCTATTGGCTTCATATCTGATAAAAATTTAGATTGTTTGATACGTATCTCTTTATAAAAATTTCCTCTTATCTTATCCCCAGACCAAGCATAAAGCAATCCATGTCGAGCATGTCTTGTAGGAATAACACAATCAAACATATCTACTCCTCGCTTGACTGATTCTACTATCTGTTCTGGTTTACCGACTCCCATCAAATATCTTGGTTTATTTTCTGGTAATACAGGTACTGTATAATCTAATATCTTATACATTATATCAACAGGTTCACCTACTGCTAAACCTCCTACTGCATATCCATCAAAATTCATTGCTACTAATTCTTTAGCGCTTTGGATTCTTAAGTCTTTAAAACTAGAACCTTGAACAATCCCGAATAATTTTTGTTTATTGTTCGGATTTTTTTTCTTCTTAAAATAATCTTTTCCTTGTTTTGCCCAACGACTAGTCAATTCTAAAGAATCACTTGCATACTTCCTCGTAGAAGGATATGGTGGGCACTCATCAAAACTCATCATTATATCTGAGCCTATTGTCATCTGAATTTCTAGAGCTTTTTGGGGAGTTAAAAAATATCTCTGCCCATCTAATTCTGAATTAAATTCTACTCCTTTTTTAGTTAACTTTCGTCTTTTTGATAATGAAAAAACTTGGTAGCCTCCAGAATCAGTTAATATTGGACCGTCCCAATTCATATAATTATGTAAACCTTTTGCTTTTTTTAATACTGAAAGTCCCGGTCTCTGCCAGAGATGGTAAGTATTTGATAAAATTATTTGCCCACCCAAATTTTTTATATCATCTGGTAACAAAGATTTTACAGCACCACGTGTTGCAATCGGCATAAAAAAAGGAGTGGATATTTCACCATGCCCTGTTTTTAATATTCCACTACGAGCTTTTGTTTTTTTACTTTTTTTTAATAACTTAAAAGACATTTCATTAATTATAAACTATTCACATTAGCTGTGCTATTGGTATTAGAATTACTATTAATAATAGTATTAGTATTTGTTGAAGTACCTGCCACAACCTCTCCCTGGCCTATTGCCTGAGGATCATCTGGCAATGCCGATGTTATCATATCTTCAGAAATAGAAATCTCTTGTTCGGTGAATGAGTCTGTTGAAACAATTTCACTTTTATCTAATAAAATCAATATATTTCCAATATCATCTGTAGTTGGGGTAATAGACACGTCAAAACTTGCCCATATCTCAGATAAATATTGACCAACATGTTCAGGAACTTTATTTATTGACCAAGATATTTTTCTAGTGTTTGGATCATATGAAATATTTCCTGCGGAAATTTTTGAATTACTTTCCCAGACTACTCCAGTTGGTAAGGTGGCACTAACAACAACAGGAGAAACTTCATTTGCCCCATTTCTGACATACCAATAGATCCTATATCTTGTTTCGCTACCTACCTGTGGAGGTATTGACCCAAGACCTACTTTGATATATTCATCATCATAATATCTGCCCTCTGCTCTTAATATTAATTGTGAATTAATTTTATTTACAACCTCATTACTTTCGACTTCTAATGTGCCATCATCAAAGTCAACGACATTATTTGATATAGCGCTTGCATTACTTGTAATTAAGAAATTAACATCTTCTTCACTATCAACTTCCAATGTATTTTGTAAGTTTATACTAAAAGCAATTTCACCCTCATCTCCCGGTTTTACGGAAGCTAAATCTTCAATACTATCTTGATCCCAAGCTATTGCACCATTTGAAATTACTCCGCCATTAACATCTGTTAAACTATCCCAATCCAACATCGACCCATCAATTTCTGCTGTAATTAACAAATCCTTAACTTCTGACTGACTATTATTTTCATAATTTAAAATATATTTTAATGTATCCCCTGACGAAACAGGAAATCCTTCAGCAGAAGCATTTACTGACATGGTTAATAACAATTGAGGATTAACTACAAATACTATTGCCGACTCTTCTTTCTGTATATTAAATTTACGTTGGTCATCAAGATAACCAATTTGTAAATCAATCTCTCTCATATCTCCTTCTTCAGCATCAAGCACTGCATCAAAAGAAACCTCATAACTCTCCCCACTTTTTAATAATTCAATATCCCAGATAGTCGGTTCATTGCTTGGTTCCGGATCATAACTATCCACAGTCATATCTACTGGCAAATTCATAGACAACCTAACATTAATCATATCATCTGAAGATTTATTTGCTATTTCAAAACTATAATTACTAGCATACCCACTTACCACTTTTGATGGTACAGTAAAATTAAGGTCAAACACTGAATCATTGATAGCTATGTCAAATTGATCAGATTTTTGAAATTGTGATGAAAAATTTGCTGGAGTATAGTTGAGTAGCCAAGAAAATGATTGATTTTTATTTAGCTCTCCAAACATTTTTCCATAAATCGTGACAGTCTCTGATGAACCACTCTTTATTTGTCCAATTGTCCAAGCATTATTAGCTTCATTATTTGCTAATGGTGAAGAAGAATTAAAAATATAATCTTCTGGTAACTGCAATATTAATTCCGAAGCTGCTATATCTACATCTGCCCGATTATATATAGTAATACTTATCTCTATACCATCTCCTGCTGAAACCAATAATGGTGTTTTTATTTCAACATCAAGATTATCCCCGCTAAACTTATCTTCTTGATTAATAAAATAATAAAAACCAAATAATGTAGCTGCTAAAACAACTACTAATATTAATATAACCCACCATATTGTCTTTTTTTTACGATTTGGGTCTTTTCTTTCTATTTTAGACATGTCTTCATTTTTATTTTTACTACCTTTATAAAAAGCAGCAAAATCATTTACCTTTTCATTATTTTTTTTATCTCTTTGTTTGTATATATTACCAATAGTATCTGACTCATTACTTACAGATATTTTAATATTTTTATTATCATCTAAGTTTAATTCCTTTTTTATTTCCTTGCTTGCAATCTTAAACTCATCATTTTTTGACTTAGATAATTTTTCTTTTTTTATAATTTTTTTTACCATATAACGTCTTTATTATAGCAAAATTATCAAATTTTTAAAAATCTCTTATTCTTAAGTCCTGCTCAGTTACATAGCTCAAATATCCACTTACTATACTATCCAATTCCGGTATTAAAACATTATTGTAAATAACTTTACTTAAATTACTAAAATTTTTATTAAGCATTAGTCTAATTATTTTTATAGAATTATTAGATATATTAATACTTCCTTCAATAGCTTTATAACAATTATTGCATATCAAGCCACCCTTTTTATTACTAAAATAATTATTTTCATTTGATATTTTATTATTACAATGAAGACAATTATAAAGTTCTGGTTGATAACCTAAATAGCTGATATATCTTAAAATAAAATACCAAACTAACAATTTATTATTATTATTTTTACTATTTTCTAAATTTTTTAAAATTTCTAAAAGTAATTTATATATTCTCTGATCCCCTTGGTTACCAGTATATGTACGATTTACAACAAAACAAATATATTGCATTGTCTGTAAGTTATTTAAATTATTTTTTATATTACGAAAAATATTTACTGGTTCGGATGATGCAATAACATCATAATATTTTCCTTGGATAATCATAAAATCAGCCAAAGTTATTGGTTCTAGATTACCAGCTAATTTACTTGTAATTTTCCTAACCCCTCTTGCAATAACTTTTATCAAGCCATGATCAGATGTAAAAACTATCAACAGACGATCAGCCTCCCTTATATTATCATGTTGTAAAATTAATCCTTGAGGAAAATATGTGCCCATGTGGAATTTTTAATTCTTTTTAATTCCAAATATTATTTTTTTACCATTGACATCCAGCACTTTTTTCAAATCAACATTTTCTGGTATTCCTTCTAAACAATGAGATGCTATTACTTCGCTGCAAAATTCTTTTTTGTAATGTTGTAGAATTCCTTTTAATTCTTCATCTTGAATTTCATGATAAACAGATACAGTGTCATGTATTGTTAATTTTGCATCCTTACGCATAGAATTAATATGTCTTATTAATTCACGAACCATACCTCGATGCCTTAATTCGTCAGTCATTGTAATATCGAGTGAAACCTTGATGTCAGAAGTTTCTTTTGTTACAAATTCATTACCTTGCGGAACATCTTGAGAAATCACAACACTATCAACATTCATTTCTTCTTTGAGGATATTTTTTAATTCATCAGAAAAAATATCTGCTTTAATTACAAACTGAGACAAAGGCTGTCTTACTTTTAATTTATTCTCTTTTCGTAAACTATGTCCTAGTTCTACAGCTTGACGCAATAGCTTCATACTACTAATAATTGTTTGATCAACGTCTTTATCTTCATTATTTGACCAATCTGCCAGATGAACACTTATAATATCATTATCTTTTGGAATTAATTGTTGCCATAAATTATCAGCCAAAAAAGGTGTAAAAGGAGCTAATAATTTGGAAATTTCTACTAACACATAATGTAAAGTTTGTAGCGCCTCTTCTTTTTCTGTGTCTCCTTTTTTAAATCTATCTCTAGAACGTCTTAAATACCAAGTCGACAACTCATTAATAAAATCCGAAATACCTCGACCAGCTTCAGTAACTTTATAAATATCTAAATTATTTGTTACATCTTTCAACAATTGATGCAATCGTGAAATTATCCATTTATCCAGTATATTATTTACTTTTGGTAAATCACCTGAATATTTTTTCAAATCATCACCTGCATACATTTTCCAAAATGATAATACATTCCATAGGATCATCCAGTTCTTCTTTACTACATCAGACAAATTCTTTTCATCAAATAATTTTACATCTCCCGGTTGGTTCATTGTAAAAAAATGCCAACGCAATGAATCAGCTCCATATTTATTAATCATTTCAAAATGATCTACAATATTTCCTTTTGATTTTGACATTTTCTTACCTTTTTTATCAAATATCAAATTCAAGCTAATAACATTTTTATATGGCGCTCCTTTATCTAATAAAGCGGATACAGCCTGCAAAGTATAAAACCAACCACGTGTTTGATCTATTCCTTCAGAAATAAAATCTGCGGGGAAACTAATATTATCATCAATTCTTTCTTTATTTTCAAATGGATAATGCCACTGAGCAAAAGGCATAGAACCAGAATCAAACCAAGCATCCATCACTTCATCTACACGCTTATATTCTTTACCCTCTTTAACCAAAATAATATCATCAATAAACGGACGATGCATATCAAAATCATCACCAATTTTACTTGAATCTTTTGCTAATGATTTTAGCTCTTCAATAGAACCAATACATATCTTGTCTCCATCCTCTGTTTCCCAAATTGGTAATGGAGTACCCCAATATCTTTCACGAGAAATTGCCCAGTCTTTTAACTCATTCAACCATTCTCCAAATCTACCATCCTTAATATAAGCTGGGACCCAATTAATTGTTTGATTACTTGCTATTAATTTTTCTTTTAAACTACTCATCTTTATAAACCAAGAATTTTTTGCATAATACAACAACGGTGTATCACAACGCCAACAGAACGGGTAATCATGTTTATATAGTTCTTCTTTTAGTAGTAAATTCTTATCTTTTAATTCATCAATTATTAATACTTCAACTTTCTTGCTTTTTACAAAATGTCCAGCAAGATGACCAGTACTATCATTAAACTTACCATCTTCCCCTACTGTATGATATTTTGGTAGTCCCACCTTCTCCCCTAACTGATAATCATCCTCACCATACATTACCGCTGTATGTACTACCCCGGTACCTTCTGATGTATTTACAAAATCAGCTGGATAAACTTTATATGACGTATCTGTTTGTAATGGCTTAATATCAAATAATGGCTCATACGATATACCAACTAGATCTTTTCCTTGGATAGTTTCAATTTCTTTATATTTTTCAAATAATTTTTCTGCAATAGGTTTAGCAAGTATATATATTTCTTTATCAACTTTTATCTTGACGTATTCAATATCCTCACCAATAGCTAAAGCTACATTGCCAGGCAAGGTCCATGGAGTAGTTGTCCAAGATAAAATATATGTATCTTTTTCATCAACAACTTTGAACTTAATAAAAACAGAATTTTCTTCTACCTCTTTGTATCCTTGTGCTACCTCATGTGATGATAGAGCAGTACCGCATCGTGGACAATGTGGGACAACTTTATAACCTTTATATAATAATTTTTTATCCCAAGCATTCTTGACTATCCACCATAATGATTCCATGTATTCATTTTCATAAGTTACATATGGCGTGTTGAGATCCAACCAAAAACCAATACGCTTGGTCATATCTTCAAAATCTTTTTTATATTTCCAAACACTTTCTTTACATTTCTGATTAAACTCAGTAATTCCATATTTCTCAATATCAGGCTTACCTGATATACCTAGCTCTTTTTCTACTTGTAGCTCAACTGGCAAACCATGAGTATCCCAACCAGCTTTTCGCTCAACATAAAAACCTTGCATAGTTTTATATCGCAAGATAACATCTTTATACACCCTAGCTAATACGTGATGAATACCTGGTTTTCCATTAGCAGTCGGTGGTCCTTCAAAAAAAACAAAAGATTTACCATCCTTAGTCTTGGCTAACGTTTTTTTGAATATTTCTTCTTTTTCCCAAAATTTTAATACTTCTTCTTCAATCTCGGGAAAACTTATTTGATATGATTTTTTTTCTTTCTTTTCCATATAATATTGTATAATGTACCAAAAAATGAACTATTTGACAAGAATCATCCATCAATATATTGTCTACCCAAATTATCAAATGCTATTATTGACATTCTTAATAATAAGTGTTAAATTATACTAATTTCAAAAATAAAAATAAAAAATGTAACTTGAAAGGAGCGCAGAAATGTCTATTCTGCCACAAAGTAAAAAGGAATTTTATGCTTTGTTTCATCACCTCGCTGGTTTGATCTACGCGAGTTCTGCACTGTTTCATGAGCTTATCTCGGATTCTCTGGACCCCAAGCAATCTAAGGATACAATCGCTGAGATCATTGCCCGTGAAAAGCAGGCTGATCAAACGCTTAAAGATATTGCTGAGTTGGTGTCCGGCAAGTTTGTTACTCCGTTTTCTTCCCAAGAAACGCTCCATCTGGCTGAGCTGATGGATAATATCCTTGACCAAATAGAAAACGGAGCTGATTTGATCCGTGACTACGATTTTGGCGACATTCCTCCCGAAACTGGACAGATGTCGGCATTGTTAGCTAAAGGCTGCCAAGTACTTACTGAAATGATTAAGCCGCTATCAGATTTCCGTCACCCGTTCGACATGTACGCGGAAATTCGCGAACTAGAACACAAGGCCGACGTAATAAACAAAGCGGCAATCGCGAAGTACTATCATGCGACAAGCAATTTTGAGGAGTTCAAACGATGGTTTATCATCCGAGAGCTTATCTCTACGCAAGAGAAAGCTGTGGATGCGCTGCGCGACGTATCCAATATTCTCAGAAGGATAATAGAGAAACATGTATGAGCTGACCCTACTGATACTAATATTCATCGCTGCGTTAGCATATGATGTGGTTAACGGATTTCATGATGCTGCGAATTCGATTGCAATGTCCATATGGAGCAATGCCTTGTCTCCACGGAATGCCATTATCTTGGCAGTTGTATTCAACTTCGCAGGCGCACTATCACATACCGCGGTGGCCTATACCATCGGCAAGGGTGTGGTATCATCTGATTTCGTTACCGGAACAATACTATTCGCTGCGTTAATGAGCGCTATCTCCTGGGGCATGTTCACCTGGAAGTTAGGTCTACCATCGTCATCAACCCACGCGCTCGTCGGCGGTCTCATCGGCAGTGCATTAGTTGCAAGTAATTTTGATTTTTCAGTTTTAATAGCTGAAGGAATAACCAAAATTATCGTCGCCATGTTCCTTGCGCCGTTTGCTGGGTTTATCGGTGGATTCCTTCTACTCGCAATTATTATTTGGCCACTCTATGGTTTGAATAAAGGTTTACCCAAACTGAAACCACCAACCAACAGGATATATGTATGGATGAAACAATTCCGTAGTAGGAGAAATAGTTTTTGGAAAATAGCTTTGCTTATTCTTCCGATATACTGGCCTTATTGGAAATTGAGAGTTAATAAGCGTCCCACCAATCGCGTATTTAAAGTGATACAAATAGGATCAGCTGCGTGGATGAGTTTCACGCATGGCATGAATGATGCCCAAAATGCAATGGGTATTATCACTATGTCTCTCTTGTCATACGGTGCATTGACTGAATTTACTGTCCCTCTGTCAGTACGGATTCTCTGTGCTCTGGCCATGGGAGTTGGTACAATGATTGGTGGATGGAAGATTATCAAAACCGTGATCAACCAGTTAGCTGGTGAGGAGTGTATGCCGATTGAAGGATTTGCTGCACAAACAGCTGCCGGTGGAGTTATCTTCGGAATGTCGCTTGTTGGTGCACCAATCAGTACATCACATTCAATTTCCAGTACCGTGCTTGGTGTCAATGGTGCCCATGGATTAAAAGGAATCAATTGGGGCAAGGTTGGTGAAATGATCTTTGCATGGATTGTAACAATTCCAGCCACGGCTATAATCAGTGCTATTATCTGGTATTGTTTCCATCTTTTTGGAAGCCAATAACTTAATTGTTCATTAATTGGAATATTCCAATAACAAATATAAACCGTATATTAAATTATACGGTTTTTTATTTTATAAAAAAAGCGCAAACAATAATGTTTACGCTTATTTAGTACTTAGTAAGAATACTTATGCTAATAAATTAAGATATTTTATTTATCACATTACCCTGCTTTACTGGTACTAATAATATTTTCCTGTGATTCTTGTTTCCTCTAATTATTTCAATATCTGATTTATTTATATTATAGTTTTTAGATAAAAATCTAACCAATTCAGTATTAGCTTTATTATGATCTGGTACTGCTGCAATTCTTATCTTAATAAAATCCCCCTGTCTACCAACAAGCTGAGTTTGTTTCGCGTTAGGTACTACTTTAACCTTTATTTGTGTAGTACTCTTTTTATTTATTATCATTATTATTTACAACTCTGATAAGCCTTGATTGTATCCTTAGCACAATTCTCCCAAGTAAAATTCTGTGCTTGTTTTTTACCACTCTTGCTCAATCTTGCTTGTAATTTTTTGTTAGACAATAATTTCTTTAATGCGTTTGCTATCTCCATCTCTTTTTCTGGATCAACCAATATTGCAGCCTTACCCGCTACTTCTGGTAATGAAGATACATTACTTGTTATTACAGGTGTACCAAGAGCCATCGCTTCTAATACTGGCAAACCAAATCCTTCATAACTTGAAGGGAAAGTGAAACAAGTTGCTTTTTTAATTAATTCCATTTTTTGGTTATGAGTAACATAGCCTATATACTTAACTTGTTTTTTTAATTTTAATGCTTTAATCTCATCAAAAATTGCTTCACTACCAAAAGCCTTTGCTCCAGCTAAAATTAATTGGTATTCACTATATCCAGGTTCTGCTTGAAGTAATTTCTTATAAGCACGGATAAGAGTGACGATATTTTTTCTAGGCATTAGTGTTCCAATATATAGAATATACTTTGGCCCAAGTTTGAATCTTGTTAAACTATCAATTTTTTTATTTTTTACTGAAATTTTTTCTATTGAAGCTCCCTCATGAACAACCTTAATTTTTTTACTAGAAACATTAAAAATCTCTTGTAAATCTTTTTTAGTACTATTGGACACTGCAATAATTTTATTAGCTTTGCGTAAACTCTGTGGTACTAATAATTTTGTACTAATTATTTGGGACGGGAACCAAGATGGATTTTTATATATTGCCAAATCATGAACTGTAATAATTGATTTACGTGTATATGTTAATGGCAATGAAGATATTGGAGAATGAAATAGATCCAGATTAGCTTTCATTAGATATGCAGAAATAAGCATATGAGAATATGCAAATGGTAAAAATTTATTATATTGCGAAAAAGGAAAATTCTTTATTTTTACATTCTTTTGTGCGAACTCATCAAACTTTCTAAATCTCCAATCAAAAAATAATACGTATTCATTTTTCTTATCGTATTTTAATAAATTCTTAACTAAATAATAAGTATAGTGGCCCACTCCAGCCTGCTCACCTAATTTTGGATTTAAAATTGTCCTACAATCAATACCTATTTTCATATAATATTACATTCTTTCAGGGGAACTTATTCCCATACTTGATAATACATTATTTAAAGTTATTTGTGCAACTTTCATAATTTTTAATCTTCTTTCATCTACCTTCTTACCTTTTATTACTTGGCAATTGGTATAAAATTCATGAAAAGAAGCTGCAATCTCTGTGGCATAAATTGTTAATTTATGAACCTGATATGTATCAGCGACCTCAATAATTATTTCCGGCCATTTTAGCAATTTTTTAACTAATTTTGCCTCTTCATTTGAGATAGTTGTACCTCTCTTGATCGGAATAAATTCTAGAGTTTCCGCTCTTCTTATTATACTACATATCCTAGCGTGAGCATACTGAACATAGTAGACAGGATTGTCCTTGGTCTTTTTTTTGGCTAAATTCATATCAAAATCCATATGCGTATTATAATCATGCATTAAGAAAAAATATCTAGTAGCATCCAAACCTACTTCATCAACAATTTCTTCAAGAGTTATAAATGTACCGGCTCGTTTTGACATCTTTACTTCCTCCCCTTTTTTCAATAATCGGACCATTTGGGTAATAACTATATCCAACTTACCATTAAAATCAAAAATTTTCATAGTTGCTTGTAAACGTCCAATATATCCATGATGATCAGCCCCGAAAAAATCAATCACTCTATCAAACTTCCTTCTAGAAAATTTATTCCAATGATAAGCAATATCCGATAAAAAATATACAGGGTTACCATCAGCTTTTATCAAAACTCGATCTTTCTCATCTCCATACTTACGAGTCCTCAACCAAATTGCTCCATCAGATTTATATAATAAATTTTTTCGTTTTAATTCTTTTAACATACGGTCAACCACACCAGTACTATATAATGTATGTTCTTCAAAAAATTTATCAAATTTAATACCTAACTTTTCTTCAGTAACCTTTTTTATATCAACAATCATCTTTTTCAGAATCCTACCTTTTATTTTGTCTCTAATATCTTCCATTTTCTGATTCTTATTCATCTTATAATCAGGGATATATATTTTCTTTGCTAGCTCAGTTATATACTCACCTTGATAACAATAATCTGGGTACTCAATTCTGATTCCCTTATGTTGCCAATAACGACGTAAGACTGACTCAGCTAGAATTGTTATTTGATTACCTACGTCATTTATATAATACTCTCTCTGAACTTTATAACCTGATAATTTTAAAATATTAGCCAGAACATCTCCAGAGAAACCACCTCGACCATTCCCTAATGTAATTGGACCAGTTGGATTAGCAGATACAAATTCAAGTTGAATTCTTTGACCATCTCCTAATTTATTTTGACCAAATTTATTTTTTTGTTCGATAATCTCTTCAACTTGTTTTCCTAAAAATTTATTATCAATAAAAAAATTAATAAAACCTGGTGATACAACTTCAATTTTTATTAGTGGGGCAGAATTACCAAAATTCTTTTTAATTTCATCAGCAATTTCCAACGGACCGCGATGAATCAGTGGAGCCAACTTCATAGCAATATTACATGAATAATCACCAAATCTTCTCTCAGGTGGATAATTTATTTCAAAATCAAAACCTCTCTCCTTCAAATCGGGCCAAAGAGATGATGATACCTTAATTATTTTATTATTCAAATATTGTTTTACATTCATATATATATATTATAACGAAAAAACTACAATAAAAAAAGGATATACAATACTTGCATACCCTTTATAAAATAAATACTCTACTTTATTGAGCTACTTATACCAACTAATACGTCAGAAAAACTCCGATTGTCACGATTAATACCAATTGGTAACCTAGGAATATCATTACAAGTAATAACTTTTCCTGACAATCTCTCTATCTCTTCCCATAGTTCACAACTTAAACCAATGATGAATTTGGAATATTCAACCATATAATTAGTAGGAATAGAAGCACTTTTACTAGGATTACCAAACGGTAAACAATATGGCAGAGAAATGTCCGGATAATATGGAATAATACTATTACCCTCCATATAACCAACTGTCTTTCCTGACAATGGTACACCGATGAAAAAATCTCTCTCACAGAGCCAATCTATGACATTATTAAATTCATAAACTGATTCAATCTCAAAAGTTGAATTTTTTCTAATAAATTGATTATTACACCAGTCTATCATAATACCGATAATACTTTTTTGAACATTCAAGCCTTTTTCCTTCATCAAAGATATTATCTGGTATAAAGTATCTCCGGAGAAACATCCATCATCAATAATAATAATTGGCTTGTCTTTCGGTAGATTGTTTAACTGATCATCTATCGAGATACAACCAGGGCGGTTAGATAAGCCGATTTTTTTTAGAGTATTAATATCAGCAATTCTATTAATCTCTAAATAACTATCAACCTCACAATATACTTGATCAATAGAAATAATAATCGCGTCGTTATTCTGTTGAATTTTCTGTTTCAATTGACTACTTAAATCTTCATAACTAATCAATACTAATTCTGTAAACATTGAATTTAGATATTTAATTAATCGCTGCTGAATACTGACAAAAAAGTTATGATCAGGAATTTTATAATCAACCCCTCTAGTCCAGCGTTTCATCAAATATTCTAAATCTTCAGTAATAACATACCGTCTCATTGTACTCTCCTTTTTAATAAGTACTTAAACCAATATTCATGAAAAATTCCTACAATCTGACTACTCGGAACTTTTATTCCTGTTTGCTGAAAACCTAATTTTTTATTGATTGAAATTATAGGAAAATTATCTTCTCTCATTCTTGTTAAAAGAAGTGTGGACTTACCAATATCACTCAAATGTATAAAAATATCTTGCTTAAGTAGTGTGCCCACTCCTAAATTTTGAAATTCAGGACTAACACATGTTTCTCTGAGCCAGATTAATTTACAACCCACAAATTTTTTGGGAAAAACCCCTAATATTCCACCTCTCTCATTATTTAATTCTTCAATTGTCATACTGTTCCACCAGGTTGCACCAACCACCTGACCATCAATCTCCGCAACCAAGCATTTAAATCCTGACTTTAATCTTTGAATATTCCACCGTCTTTTAACTTCTTTAATCGATAAATCTTCATACCAAGGAAAACCAGAAAATGCTTTTCTATAAATAATTTCAATACCAATAACATCATTCACTGTATATTCTCTTATCTTCATCATTAACTCCTTCTATTTATTTTTTAAAGAACTTTATTTGTTAACTACTTTAATCGCCATATTTACAGCTTCTGCTGGTGTTCTAGCTGATAATATCTTTAACCTCTTTCTGCTATCTAAAAACGTACCCACTAATTTGTCGGTCCATCCCCCTGTCCCGATTAATGCAACTATTGGAATATTTAACTGATAACCAATAGCAATCTCTGTTAGCGTTCCTGATCCTCCACTTACAGAAATAATAACGTCACATGAATTTACCAATACAAATTCCCTACCTCCACCACGCTCTAAACCGGTAACAATGATAATGTCTGTATTACCATCCTTATCCCAAATATCTTTCTTCACCCCATAAGTTACCCCTACTGTCAGACCACCTTGTTGCTTAGCGCCTCTAGATGCCGCCGTTGAAAGAGAATCATAATCTTTTTCTGCTCCGAAGACGGTAATATTTTTTGATTTTGCTATTAACCTACCTAACTCGAACGCTGATTTTTCGACCTCTGAAGAATATTTAAGGTCTGCTCCAGAACCTATCACTCCAATTTGAATTTTTCTTTTCATACTTTTTTTTAATTAATATTTATCTTCTCCATTTTGTAACAAGTAATATCCACATATCGATTTACTAATAAGGCAAAGAACTTCTCCCCCTTTATATTCACCTCTTCAAACTCTTTAAATTTTCCCTCTTTGTCCTCATAATCTTTTTTTAAAAGTTTCCCATAAACTCGAAAGAATGTTTTCTGATCTTGGCTCAAATCCTTTTTTAAAAAATCTTTAAGACTACTATATAATTTATTCTGATTTTCTACCGAATTTTTTGAACCACATTCAATCTCTACTCCACAATCTACAAACTGAGTTAATGGTCCAGGTTTCTTTAGATTCTTTGGACTCCAAATTACTATGTTCTGAAATGGCAATAAAGTTGATAATAATAAATTTTCTTTTTTTGGATTTGTTACGATTGTAAATATTCCAGTCTTAGCTGGCGTACCATGAATATCAATAACATAGTCATATTTTTTAAATACTTGCATGAGTTCATACGCTCGACGTATTTCGTATTTAAAGCTATCTTTATTCCCCGGTGCTACTCTATTTAAATCCGCGTCAATAAATCTTTTATTCTTTTCCAATGCCTCAGGATTTGAAATCTTCCAATCAAATCGAGATAAATTTTTTTGATCAGTAAGTTTTTTTAAGATTGGAATTGTAAACCCTTCATTACCGTGCGTTGCTGCTAAAAATAATATTTTTTTTCTTTTCATATTTTTTAAATTAATTTAAAAAGTAAAGTTATGCATCTTTAATAAGATCACACATTCCACAAGCAACACATCCTGCTTTATCAGTTGAAATTATACCCACTTTATCCATTAAACGTTTTGAAAAATATAAAACTTCCAGAAAATCTTTCCAATTTACAGTTGGAGCAAATGGATAATTCGGAATATCTTCAAAATATCGTCCAGCTAGTGGTGAGGGAATAACCCCTATTTTAATTACTTCCTCTATACCTTGTTTGAGGCTAGCTATTGGCTCAGTTCCAACTACAAAACATGTTGACACCCTTCCAACACCAAATTTTTTTATGGCACGTTTAAAGGACGCAATATATAAATCTCTTTTACAAAATTTATTTTTTCCGGGAATTAATTTTGCACGTACTTTTTCATCCCAACATTCTAAATTCATCATCAAACTAGATACTCCTGAAGCAGCTAATCTATCTATCCAGTTCAAATCTTTTGGTGGAGTAATTTCTACTGCAATTTGTAATTTTGGGTATGCTCGTTTAACGGCCTCAACAACTGGTTGAATAAACTCAATACCCCTTCCATCTGAAAAAGTCATACCTCCATTTATTGTTAAACCCCCATATTGGTCTACAGGTATTTTTTTTAATGCTGAAAGTATTAAAGCAGGTTTTTTTCTAATTAAAACCAAAGATCTATTTTTTAATGATTTGTTAATTACACAAAATTGACATTGAATGTTTTTTGAAAACAAAGCACAGTCTTCATAAATTGAAATTGCTAATTGACAGTTATGAACAGTAACGATCTGTGTGATATTAAAACCATTTACATTAAACTTATACCATGATGGTGGTGTAAGAGCTTTGCCTCTACATAGTTCTTTATTCTTTTGAGAAATAATAATATTTCTTGAGTCCGAAGAAGCAATAGAAACCTTTAAATCAACCTTTCTTTTTTTATAAAATGGCGCATTCACAAATAAACAATTTGAAAGTAGCATTTTTCCTCCCGAACTTAATCCACCTCTTTTTACATTAGATGGATTTTGATCCATAAATAATTTTTCAACAGATTGTGTAAAATTAACTCCTTCACACAACATTTTTGCTTTTAATTCTATTAAATTTTTTGATTTAGTCATATTTTTATAATTTAAAAACCACACATAATAAAAAACCTCTTTTTCAGTTAAAGAGGTGTGTGGTTTACTACTTAATTAGAAACAAACCCTTTAACTAAATAAAAAAGAGGCTTGTCTATGATGATTAATTATAATTTTAAAATTTTCCATTATTTTAATTTTAGTCTATTGATTATTAATTGATAACCTCCTTTACCCTGGTTAATCCAATTAGCTACTCTTGCTACAGTGGTAGTGCTAACTTTTAATTTTTCTGAAATATCTCTATATGAAACACCTTTCACTATCAACTTAACCATTTGCCACCTATCACCAAGATCTGTCATTTCTTCCAAGGTACATAAATCTCTAAAAAACTTATTACATTCATCTTTGGTTTTTAATGAAAGTATTGCTTCGAATAATTCATTATTCTTCTTGACATCCCATTTAATATTTTTCTTAGGCATAGTATTATTTTGTATTACTGTGTTAACGCATTAATACAATAGCATAACTATATTTATAGTCAAGTGACAGTTATCCACAAATAAGCTATTATGTTAAAATATAATTATGCCAACAATAAATAAAAACAAACAAGCATATTTTGATTACGAGGTTTTAGATGAATTTGAAGCCGGGATTGTTTTGAGTGGTTCAGAAGTTAAATCTATAAAAAATGGTCAAATTAACTTAAAAGGTAGTTATGCCACTATCAAAGGTAATGCTCTATGGCTGATTAATGCCCATATTAGTCCTTACTTACAGTCCTCTACTCAAACATCCTATACTCCAACTCAAGATCGAAAACTATTATTACATAAAAAAGAAATTGGCTCACTTATAGGCAAACTGAAGACTAAGGGCTTGACAGTATTGCCACTTTCTGTTTATACTAAAGGGAGTCTAATAAAGATAAAAGTAGGTGTTTGCCGTGGCAAAAAGGCTCATGACAAGCGCCAGCTCATTAAAAAGCGTGAAACAGATAAAGATATTAGACGATTATTAAGAAATAAGTAATTTTGCTTATTTTTTTAATACCATAGGGAGCGTTTATAATCGACAGTGCTATCACTATAAAAATCGCAAACCATCCAATTCTATTTATATGATGTAAAACTATTAGTAGAAATTACACAAATGCCAAATCATTTGTAAGCAATGTGAAGACTGCATTTGCTAACGCATTTACACCTTCATTTGCGCCCGTAGTTGCCTAAAACCAACTGCCATCCTGCTCTTAATGTCTGATAGAGAGATCCAGGGTGTTATAATTCAGACTAGATATCAATTTTATCCTTTTAGTAGATATTTAAAAAACATAAAGGATCGGATTGTTGGATTTTGCTTGTTATATACCAATGATCTCAAACAAAAAATAAGCTAAGTTTGTAGAAGTTTTTATATAATAATACTAGACAGGGGTGCGACCCCCCTCGCTTCCACCATAAATATAATAATTAAGTAAGAAGAATAAATTTCTAAATGAGAAAAAAATTTAATTTTAATAAAAAAACTACTAAAAAACTGAATGTAAATCAACAAATTCGTGCCAAAGAATTAAGAGTAATTGATGAAAAAGGAGAAATGCTTGGTTTAAAAAGTTTTGTAGAAGCTATGCAAATAGCTAATGAAAGAGATTTAGATTTGATTGAAGTATCTCCATTGGCTGATCCTCCCGTATGTAAGATTATGGATTATGGCTCTTACCAGTATCAACAAGATAAAAAAGAGCGGAAACAAAAAGCTAAACAGAAAAAAGTTGAAGTCAAAGGGATTAGATTAACTCTGAAAATTGGTCCTAATGATATGGAAACACGTAAAAAACAATCTTTAAAATTTTTGGCCAAAGGAAATAAAGTAAAAATTGACTTAATTCTAAGAGGACGTGAGAAGGCACATACTGACATGGCTAAAGAAAAAATTAAAGCATTTTCTGATTCTATTGCAGAGAGTGAGAATATAGAAATAGAACAAGACATAACTAAGCAGGGTGGTAGATTATTCATGATAATCGGAAAAAAATAATCCTAACCTGCATACTAATATATATCATTAGTATTGTTATTTATCATAAAATTATATATAATAAACTACCACTAAGAATTACATAAATATGCCAAAATTAAAAACTCATAAAGCAACTGTTAAACGCTTCCGCTTCTCAGGCGCCAAAAAAGGTAAAAAGAAAATATTAAGACGACAATCAGGTCAGGATCATTTTAATGCAAGAGAATCTGGTAATGTTACCAAACGAAAGCGTCGAGATGTTTCAGCTGCAAAAAGCACTATTAAAGCTATTAAACAATTAACCCCATACAATAAATAATATGAGAGTCAAAAGAGGTACTACCCACGTCAAAAGACGTAAAGCAATTTTAAAGAAAACCAAAGGATTTAAGTGGGGTAGAAAGAATTTATTAAAACTTGCAAAAAACGCAGCTACAAAAGCTGGTGCTCATGCTTATCGTGATCGTAAAGTAAAAAAAAGAACTGCAAGACAGCTATGGCAAATCAAAATTAACGCAGCTGCCAGACAGCATGATACTACTTATGGTAAATTTATAGATGGATTGAAAAAAGCAAAGATTGAACTTGATAGAAAAGTACTAGCAGATTTAGCAGAAAACAATCCAAAAGTCTTTGAAGCAATTGTTAAGTTATTAAAATAAGTTAAAAAATACAATTGGAGCGGTAGTTTCCCGCCGTTGGCGGGACAAGCTCTATAAAGATGTAATAATAAATATGGAGCGGTAGTTCAGTTGGCTAGAACGCTACCCTGTCACGGTAGAGGCCGCGGGTTCAAGTCCCGTCCGCTCCGCCACCTAGTTTGGATAATAAGACTAGGCTTGTTTTGGATATTAAAGATTCATTTATGCAAAGACTTGAATTTACCTGAGCTAACAAGCGAGGGTAAATCAAAGTCCCGCCTGCCCCGTAAAAATGAACGGAGTGAATGACTGCGGGGTCCGCTCCGCCACTAAGCTTATAAAAATAAACCTAGTTTTTTTGTAGTATAAAAAGAAAAACACCATTTCTCTATCCGAAGATAAAAAAATGGTGTTATGAAACTTACTTATGAAATAGCAGTTCATCGCATTATCCAGACAGCTTCCATTGTAGCTATCACTTTACCACTTCTTGTTGTGGCTTCTCCCTTCATGATGATTTCATCGCCTGTCTTTTTACCTTCTCTATCTATCCAGCAAGTAATAACAAATGGCGATTTCATACTAAGTACATTAATGAACTTAACTGTCTGAGAAGCAGTTATAGCACTATTTATGCCATAACAGAAATAAATACACATGCCGACTGTATCATCAAATAATGCACCAATAGCACCCCCATGCGCAAACTTGTAAAAACTCAATGCTTCTGGATTAAGATTTGTGATTTCTACACTATACTTCTTCGTTTTGGCATTAAATTTACCAAGTTTATCAGCACCCAGTAATTTGGCTAATCGCGTTAGCTCTGTTGGTAGGCCCTCATATTTACCCACAACTCCCCATTTCTTTGATTATATTGTCATTGTACATTTAACTTACATTGTACATTTAACTTACTATATATATAGTATATATTGATATTTATGTCAATATGAGAGTGTATAATATTGACCAACATCTAATCCTTTGGTAAGGTGATTTAATATAAAGAATAGAAATAAACATAGCAAATCTTAAAAACTTAAAAAGGAGGCAGAAATGCAAAAATCGATTTTTATTGGGTTTAATTTTGGTTCTACCAATCTCAAACTGTGGGCAGTTGATTTAAATGAATATCTTAAAACTGCTCAAGTTATTGACAGGGGTGAAATTGAGTTGACTAAAGACAATTCTATTGGAAATTTGACTGAGGCGGTTCGTCCTTTCATTTTTAACAATAATTGTTTTTCCCCCGACGAAATTGGAGTAATTGGCGTACGATCCGCCATTCTAAAAGGATTACTACCTGGAGTGATTCATATAGATCATACATATATGAATGCACTGGATCAACCAGAACTAATCGGTACAAAACACAGAACCAATGACTGCCCCAGGGTCGCATATCCAATCGCGACTGAACTTGATATTCCAATTTATACCGCAGACGCAATCTCATCAATTAGCCAAAATTATTGGGATATCGCTCGAACAACCGGAATTCCTGGAATATTTCGTGAAGGCTACGCTCACTATCTCAGCCTACGCTATCTTATTTATTTAATCGCAAAAAGAAATAATATCAAAACCAATCAAGTTAACTGTGTATTAGTACATGGTGGTGGTGGAGCAAGTATAGCTGCTTGTGTCGGTGGAGATATTGTCGTAACCAATAATCCAAATGAATGGAATCCATTTGGTGAACGAGCTGGAGCCTTACCTGCTCTAGAGGGTTCTAAGTGGCTATGGGATAAATTCAAAAAAGGGTCAACTATTGAAGAAGTGCAAAAAATACTCCTCAAAAAATGTGGCTATGTAGGTCATACCGGAGCTGAGAATTTTGAACAACTTCTCGACATGGTTCGTAAATGCGATAAAAATGCAACACATATTTTTAAAACTATGTGTTACCAATTTGGATGTGAAATCAACCAACGGGCACTAGAAGTAGAATCGGCAATTACACAAAAAGATGAATTCCAAGGAGTATTCTGCACTGGAGGAATGTTCAAGGCTATGGAATTTATTCGGGGAGTTAATGTAAATGGCTCGACTATCGATGGTATTTCAAAATGGCTTGAAACACAAAACAGAACTTCAGTATTTTCCGACGAATTTTCTGGAGAGTATGAGACTGAAGCACTAACCACACAAGTTCTTCGTGCAATAAAAGGAGATATTAAATCTCAATCATATATAATTCCAAACCTTTAATATTTGCTTAATAATCATAGACGACCACTCTTTAACTTTGGTCGTCTTTTTTATTGACTATATTTATACTCTTTGTTAAGCTAATTAAAATACAAAACAAAAATGGAACTTTAAAATTATTGGAGGGGTGGCAAATATGGTCAAATTATTTTTTATGCTAGGTTCAATGTTAATACTTGGCTGGGCAGCATTACATACCGGTCATTTCAAATCATATGTTAATTCAGCTCCATACGCGATGGGATTTATAAAGCTCTTCTTTCTCGGCACGCTGGGTGAGCTTATAAAATATCGTATCTCAAAAAAAACCTGGAAACTCGATTACATTCTGGAAAGAGCTATCTTTTGGGGTTTATTTGGAATATGGTTTACTAATGCATTCCCTTTTTTTGCTGGAGGAACAGGAGCAATAATCACCAAAGGTCTTTGGTGGGATAATTTCCAAGCATTATCTTCAAGTTTATGGATTAACATCTTCGGTGGATATGCTTTATATATGATGATCATACACGAATATTGTAATCATCTAATAAAAACAAGGTATCATGGTTGGCGTTTAAGTAACTTTGCAAAAAATGTGGACCGTCATTTTATTTTTTGCTTTCTTCCAATGACTCTTATCTTCTGGGTTTGTGCACATACAATCACCTTCTCATTACCTCCTGATTTACAAATTCTTAGTGCAGCAGTTTTAGCAATAGCACTGGGTATATTCCTGAGTGTAGGAAGAAGAATAAAAACAGCTTGAATAAAATTAATCAAGCATTACATAGACAGTAATAATAATAATCATATAATAGGGTCAATTTATGACCCTATTTTTTTATTGACTAACATCTAATCCTTTGGTAAGGTAATTTAATATCAAAAACAGAAATAAATAACGTTAATTTTACAGAAACGAGGTGTTTTAAATGGCTACAAAGAAACGTAAAAAAATTGCCCTAATATCAGTGGCAAACAAAAAAGGTATTATCACGTTTGCCCGATGGCTCGTAAAGCTCGGTTACATGATACTTGCCTCAGGCGGTACAGCTAAGAAGCTTAAACAAGCTGGGATCCCTGTAACTGATACTTCTGACTTTATCGGAGATGCGCATGCTAAGATGATCAATCGTATCGCCACAAACAAGAAACATAAAATCCCACCGCGGGTTTTAAAAGCGATTCGCAAAGAAATTGGTGGCATCATTCTAAGTCACCGTGTCGCGACCCTATATCCACAGATACATGGAGGAATTTTAGCACAGGACACTGAGCAACATCTTAATGATCTGGCTAAAATCTGCGCCCAGTGGATTGATATTGTCTGTGTTGACTTCTATCCACTTGATGGCGAAATAGCTCGTCCAGGGTCAGATCGCTTCTCTGTAATAGAGAAAATTGATGTCGGTGGACCAACTATGGTCAATGCTACAGCTAAATCAGCTGAAGATGGACGAACTGTGATCTGTGATCAAGTTGATCGTATACGGGTTATTAAAGCGATCAAAAAACATGGCGAAGTTCCTCTAAAACTCCGTCGTGAGCTGGCTGAAAAAGCCTTTTTCAAAGTGGCTGAATACTATCTCTCAGCTTCTCGATACTTAAGTGGTGGAAAGTACAATGGCGTCTTAGGTCGCCTACGCTCACTATGTAAGTACGGGGAAAATGCTGCTCAGACACCAGCCGGCTTATATGAGGTTGATGATAATGATTCTTTAGCACTACATAAATTCGAGATGATCGAAGGATGTGCACCAAGCTTCATTAATTTTACCGACTATAACCGTGGTCTTCAGGGTATTACCCATGCCATTGCTGCATTCCGTAAAAATAAATGTAAAGCAAAATACTTTGCTTTCATTTACAAACATGGTAATGCATGTGGCGGTGCTTATGGTAATAACAAAGCCGAAGTATTAAGGAAAGCAATAGCCGGCAACCCACGAGCAGCCTGGGGTGGGATTATCATTGCCAACTTTACGATTGGAGCAAAAGAAGCGGAGATAATCAGGACTCACAAAACCAAAAAGGTGGATCGCATAATAGATGGTATTCTTGCGCCATCAATTTCCATACCAGCAATTGAACGACTCAAGCGCGCTAAAGGTGCTTGTCGTATGTTGGTTAATCCAGCTCTCAAGTCCCCCTCTATGGACACTGGAAAAATCATCCACACGCTCCGCGGTACATTCGTACTGCAACCAAACTATGAGTATGTATTTGATTTTAACCATCCAAAAGTTAAGCAATTTGGAAAAATGACTCTGCGACAAAAGTCTGATTTCCTCCTGGCTTGGGCGATCTGCGCTACTTCAAGTAGCAATACGATCACAATAGTTAATAACTGCATGCTAATCGGTAATGGTACTGGTCAGGACGATCGAGTCGGAGCAGCCCAGCTTGCAACAAAGAAAGCACGTACTTTCAAGCATATGCTAAATGGATCTGTCTGCTGTAGTGACTCATTCTTCCCATATGTTGATGGTGTAGCAACCCTTGTCCGCGCTGGTATTATCGGCATACTAACCGTTTCTGGATCCAGAATTAAAGGTGCTGGAGACAAAGCAGTTAAGAAATTCCTTATTAAGAAGAATGTCTTACTAGTATGGATTCCGGTAGCCATCGGTCGTATCTTTTACGGTCACTGTTAATAAAACACAACTATAAACCTAAAGACGATTCAATTATGAATCGTCTTTTTTTATTATTGACGAAATAATCACTCTTTGATAAGGTATTATAATATCAAAAAATGTAAATAAACATTGTAACTTAAAAACAGAAAGAAAAGGAGCATAAAATGAAAGCTCTCATTAGTACCAAACACTTTAACTTGTCGAATACTTACCCATTCTCTGAAGGAAAAGTAAGGGACATTTATAATCTGGATGAGCAACTATTGATCATCGCTACTGATCGTATTTCGGCATTTGATCATGTATTACCAACTCCCGTACCAGGACGTGGCATAGTATTAACCGAAATGACTGTTAATTGGATAGATTTGCTGACAAAAGATATTGCCAATCTCAAAACCAAACTGCCAATTACTAATCATCTGGTTCATACCGATGTGGGAGAACTTCCTGAAATATTTCATCCGTTTGCTGATGAACTTACTGGTCGTTTCATGGTCGTAGAAAAATGTGACCCTATTCCAGCTGAATTAATCATTCGTGGGAATATTACAGGATCTCTATGGAAAGCTTATAAAAAAGCCGTTAAAGAAAATCCTGAAGCAACTACAGTAAACATCCTTGGTCATGAATTACCAACCGACCTTCAGGAGTCCGAAGAATTTCCTCATCCATTATTTACGCCATCAACCAAGGCGGAAGCTGGTCAACATGATGAAAATATCAGCTATGAACAAATGGTGATTATCTTCACCGAATGGTTGAAGAATAAAGAATATGATGTTACTGCCGAGGATCTAGCAATAAGCTGTCTAGATCTCTCACTCATGCTCTTTACCAAAGCACGTGACAAAGCCAAAAAACTTGGCATAATCATCGCTGACACGAAGTTCGAATTCGGTCTCAAGGTTGTAGAAGGTATATTATATCTTGTAATTATCGATGAGATCCTATCCTCTGACTCATCTCGTTACTGGCCGGCCGATGAATTTGCAATTGGCAAAAGCCAAAACAGCTATGATAAACAGATTGTTAGAGATTATCTCAGCAAAGAACTCGAATGGGATGGGACTCTTCCAATTCCAGTTATACCTGATGAAATCGTTAAACAAATTATCGATCGTTATCAAGAATGTATGACAATTTTATTCGATGAAAATCTTGACTGATTAACATCTTCAAAGCGGCCCTAAAATAGGACCGCTTTTTTTATTACTCCCTTGACAAAACAATGACAAAATGTTAGTATCATTAGTTATTGTTTGTAACTGAACTTTGACATAAACGCCGATGGTATGTGAAATATTTGTATCTCACATATTTTCATCGGGAAATAAAAACTCCAAAAGGAACTGGAGACAAGAATGAATGCAAAACAAGGAACTGCATTAGCAACTGACAAGATTGTCACTCATTTCAAACCGCACGCAGATGAATTTGTGGCAATATATTTACTGCGCCGTTTTGGCCAGGAATTATTCCCAGGAATTTCTGATGCAAAAATCATTACCAAGGACGGTAGTGTAAAACTTTACAACCGTAAAGGATGGTTGAAAGTTGGTATCGGTGAAGGAATTTTTGATGAACATGGTCAACTCAATTGTTGTTGCGCTGATTTGGTCGCTCAATACCTAGGCATTGATCATTTGCCAAAAATTATATTGCTACTAAAACACATTCGTCGTGGTGACCTTTTTGGAAAAAGTACCACCTACGATCTAAGTGAATGCATCAAAAACCTCAATCATGACGGATGGTCGCCTGCCAAAATAGAAAAATGGTTAGCAACTTTCCTAGATTGTTATTTTGATGATAAAACTATCATCAAAGGATCTTCCGTTGATGACGATCACCAAGGATACATTTTCCCAATCAGTGATGGAGAAACAAGAACGTTGTTTTCTAACAACACTTTATACCGTGACTGGTTGAAAAAGAAAAACCTAAAAAGCAATCAACCTGAAGTTAGCAAACTAACTAACAATCTTAACCAATTCACCAAACGACCTCCTTCAAAAATATTTGATATTTGTGAAGGAGCATACTTGATAGCAGTCTATCTTGGTAAACTCGAGTCATTTACTTGGACTTCAGCAATATTTGAAGCCAGTAAAAACTATCAGCAAGAATTCCTTGAAGCTTGTGATATCGTCAAACCTATGAAAGTGATTGTAGTTAGGCCTTACGATAATTGCAATAAAGCTAATATTATCAGAATACTTGCAATCGACAGGACAATAAATAGACAAGGAAACAAATGTCTCCTTAATGCAGCCAAGTTTCTCAATAAGAATTTAGATGTATTGGTTATCCAACAACCGAATGGAAGCATCCAAGTTTTTATTACAAATATTCATCTCATGCATCTATGGCCGATGATTGTCCGCGCAATCAGACTGGAAGAGATGGTAGTCAATGACATGCCTATAGATAGCATTATCACTGACTATGATGTACTTGCTCAGACGGGCAGTCTAACCGAATTACCTCAATTGCCTCTGTGGTATTTCCCAGCAAACGGGAATGGTGACGGATGGGCGCTATTAAACGGTGCACTGACGTTACCAAATGTCATCCCAAGTAATATCTATTTTGATGAAATTGTTAACATCATTAAGACAATGATATTCTACAATGATGACAAAAATACATGGCAAAACTATGCGGATAATCGTATAGATGAATATCATGATTCCTGCAACAAACCGTCTACCGGTAATTGCTTGGGTGATTATTCAGCTCTTTAACTAATTAACTACTGCAAAATAGCAGTAATAATATATAACCAAAAAGACCTAGGTTTTTACCAACTAGGTCTTTTTTTTAATTAGCTTTATTGAATAACTTGAATATCCCCGTCAACCAAGGTTACAGTATTACTACATGCAACTTGAGACTGCGAATCAACGATACATACAGTATAATAATGCGTACCAATATTTAAATCAGCATCAGCAGATCTAGTACTACTCTTATCACCTTCATCCAGATGAGTTACAGTCGTACGATCACCTATTGCTCTTATATATCCATCAGCTGGATACTTTGGTGTTGCATTTTCCTGATCCCATACTACCTTATAATAACTAAAATCAACTTCATTTGACTGATTCCAACTTAAAGTCATACTACCATCAGCATAACTTCCTGAAAGAATCAAGGCTGCGGGCGCGGCATTAACGTGAATTGGAGTAACTTTTATTACATTACTACAATGAATTTGGTCTCCTACTGCGCATATTCTATAATAGTAACTCTTAGTACTCCTTGATGCATAATCTCTATAACTTTCATCTCCTTTATTCTTCACAGCGATATAACTATCGTCAGGATAACGTAGATCTGCATTAGTCTCTGATCTAACAACTTTGTAATATTTAAATCCAGAAATATCTTCTGCAACGTTATTCCACCATAATCCAACACCTGAACTCTCTGCCGTTGCTGACATAGTTACAGTAACACTAGTTTCAGTGTCCTCATCCTCACTTGCATCTTCAGCATTATATGATTTTACTGAAAGATCATTACTATAAATCAAGCAAGTTCCTTCTGTAGTATATTGACATACTCTATAATGATAAGTCTTACCTTTGGTAGCTGCCCAAGTATAACTATGTTTACTTGAATCAGATAAATATTTGTAATCATCACCAGGATAAACAGGATTCTCAGATTCACTTCTAACCAATTTAAATCCATTTGTTATTTCTACTCCTTCAACTGACCAACTCATATGAACTCCATCACTTTTTGCTTCTGCTAATAAGAAAATACCAATTCTATCCTCCTCAACCTCTTCTTCCTCAACTTCAACAGCAGCTGTCTTACCTTTCATGTTAACTACATTAGAACAAAAAATATTATCACCTTCATAAACTTCGCAAACACGATAATAATATGTGTTATCAATTGATACGTCCGTATCAGTATAGTTTTCTCTTCCTTTACTATTTACTGCAATATATCCATTGTCTGGATATTTTAAATCTGAATTTGTCTCAGATCTTACAACTTTATAATATTTCAAACCTAGACCAGATGCTATATTCCAATTAAGATATACGCCGTCAGTTTTTGTCTCAGCAGAAAGTGTAATTGGTGTAGCTTGAGCTGGGGCAGTTTGATAAATTACTTTTATTTCTTTGATAGTTCTATAACCATTAGCGTCTTCAGCAACAACAGTAATAATATTCTTACCAACAATTAAACTTAATTCATAAGAATATTGACCAGCTTCATTATCAACTGCTTCATCATTTATCGTTAAAGTTGCATCAAAATCTGAAACAGTTCCTTCGATAATAATTTTATCATTACTAGTTACTTCTGCATCAGCAGGAGTTATAATTTTTAATTCTGGGCCAGCATAATCAGCTAACACGCCCAACTTGTCAGTATTTTTTGAATCTTCTTCTTTATTCCAAGTATACCATTCGTTTGTTAATTCATCTTCACCAATATCTGAAACATCTACATTTTTATCTTCAATGTCATATAATGCAGACTCACCTTCAGTCACTTCTTTAGAGTCATTTCCAGTCACAACCTTCACCTTACTTTCAACAACCCCAACTTCAATATTCTCTTCACCTATAACTACATCAAAAGCAGTACCTAGTGCCTGAGCTGTTACATTTGCAGCTACAACTTCATATGTATTAGTTCTATCTTTGGCAACCCGATGATAACTAGCACCAGAAACCTGTGTGATTATTATAGAGTTACTTTTTAATGAAGTTAAAAATATTTCAGTATTGTAACCTAATCTTATTACATCCCCATTTTCTAATTCAATAATTGCTTTAACAGCGCTGTCGGTGCCAGTCTTAACACTATCTCCTTGATGTAATACTGTATCAGTTTCTACTGATAACCAATCACCATCATCAACTTTAATTGAAACTTCACCTTTTTGATAAGCTAAAGTTGCTGCTATAGATGTAGCTACTTCTTCAGATTTATTGATTGACAAAATGTTAATGTCTACTAAATCATCATTTTGAAAATACCAATATGCGCCCCCTCCAATTACAATCAAAGCAACAACTATTGCGATGATTGGGGTTACAATATTACTTTTCATAACTATTATTTTAATTATTATTTAATTTTATAATTGAAAAATATACACATATATTATACCTCATCTACGTTAATTATTCTAACCTGCGGACCACCATTACCTCTAGGGATAACCATTAGTTCATCAGCTCCATCACCATCTACATCACCTCCAGTTAGATGAACACCACCTAGGAAGGAATGATCAAAAACATAGAAATTTTTTAATAACTCTTCTTGAATATTATAGACTTTAACTAAGGGAGTGGCATTATCACCTACTCCAATAACTAGCTCTTTAGTACCATCACCATCTGTGTCTACACCCGCTACAGAAACGCCACCTTTGTAGTCTCGATGAAAAGCATAGAATCCTGGAGAAAGACGATGAATAAGATTACTACGTATTTGAAATATTTGAACATGAGGAGAACCCCATTGTGGACCAGTGATTATTTCATCTGCTCCATCTCCATCAGCATCAGCAGTGGTTACATTAATACCTCCTCTAAAATTAACATCATAGGCCATGAAATTAGCTAACACTGTGCCATCGATAGTATAAACCAGGACATGTGGCCCACCACCATGCATAGCTGATACTACTATCTCGCTAATTCCATCTCCATGAATATCGCCACAGGCGACATTCACTCCTCCTGTAAATTTACCATCCAAAACATAAAATCCATCATTAATTACATTACCATAACCATCGAATATTCTAACAAGTGGCCAGCCTCCTCTGCCTTGAGCTGTCACTATCTCTTTATATCCATCTCCATTCACATCGCAAGCTGTGACAGTTACACCATTTCGTAAAGCAGAATCATAAGCAAAAAATTGTGCCTTAACAACACCATTGCTATCAAAAACTCTAACATGAGGTCCCATCCCCTCACCAGTCCCGACAATAATTTCAGCTTCATCCGATCCCATTATATTTCCTGATGTTACATGAAAACTACCTCTCAAATTTTGAGCGTGAGTAAAGAAAGAAGAGCCTGCCGCTACTGGCGGAAGTTCAGATCCAGCAGTCGTGTCAGATGTCTTTCCTGAGTATTCATAATAAACATTTGGTACGTTACCAGACGAATCAGTAATACCAAGAGCTCTTTCTAATGTAATGACCTGTCCATCAAGATTGATAACCGTAATATCATACCAACCAGGCTGTAACAGTGACAAAGGTAAATCTACAGCGATCGAAGAACTATTTTGCACATAGGTTTTGTTTGCAGGAATATCTCCCAGATAAGTAACTAGACCATGCATAAAATTTGCACCCTCTACTTTTACTAATAACCCTGAACCACTATCCCAATCTGGATTTACAACTCCAGGAGTCACACTACTTAAGCCCGGTGCAGGATTTGTATAAGGAGCGTCACCGGTTGTATCAATTTTGAATATCAAATCATTCCAACTGTCCGCAACATAAATTGAATTGTTGGCGGTATCAGGAGCTAAGCCTTTTAAATTATTAAATTTGGCCTCTGATTGAGTACCCATCTTATATCCTCTCTCTCCAGAACCTGCTACTAATTTTGTTAATCCTGAAGATACATTTATTTGTCTGACTCTCATAGAGCCACTTTCAGTAAAATATAAATAACCATCTGCTCCAAATTTTATATATTCTGGGTATGATAATGCAGCATCAGAACCGATAGCTTCACGATAACCAGCCGACCCAGAACCAACTACCGTGGTAACTGCACTTGTAGCTAAACTTATTTTTCTAATAACATGATTATTTGAATCAGCAACATAAATATTGCTACCCGAAGCATCGATAGTCAACCCAAATGGCCTATTGAACATTGCAGCTGATCCAACTGCGTTTGAATATCCAGCCGTACCAGATCCAGCTATTAACCATGTTTGTCCATCAGATATTCTAACTTTACGTATTCTATTATTACCTGTATCGCTGACGTATAAATATTGATTATCAGGACTTATGACAATCCCAGTTGGTGATTTAAAATATGAACAACCGCTAACCCCAGTTGTTCTAATATCGGACGAACATCTAGTACCTTCTTGGTATCCATTATCATCTGAACCCGTAGAATTAATCAATCCAGAACCAGTAACCAAAAATGTACTAATAGGATCAGCTGTAAGATTAACCCCTCGAATCCTATTGTTCCAACGATCAACAACATACAATCTTGTCCCTGAAGAATTAATCGTTATCCCTTGAACAGTCGAGAACCTAATTGGCAACACATCATAGTCAGTTCCCTCTCCGCGATAATTATCTACACTAGATCCAATCACGTGACTAACCACCCCAGTAGCAACATCAATTTTTCTAACTTTATTATTTTCAGCAACATAAATATATTTACCATCACTAGACATCGCCAAATCATAAGGCCGGCCAAATAAAGCTGAAGATGTGGCACCGTTTTTATTGCCCCACCTATCCGAACCTGCAAACAAACTGTTATCAGCACCATTACTTACATTAAAACGATGAATAGTACCTAAACCGGCATTGGCAGTATAGACATACCCACTATAATAAACTAACCCAGCAGGATAAATCATCTCTTCCTGAGCAGTGTCTTGATAAATTAAGGATGTTTGTTTTGTAGATAAATTAATTTTTCTAATTCTATCGATAGTCCAATTATCATGATCAGATACATAAAGTTCATTTCCATTTAATGCTACTCCCCAAACATTTTCAAACTGAGCTGCTGCTCCCACCCCCTCTGTATATCCAGACGTTCCTGATCCAGCAATTACTGTGATTGCTCCACTAGATGTATTTACAGATACCACGCGATGATTGCCATTATCAGCGACATATAGTGTGCCTCCATCAGTAGAAATATCCATCCGTCTTGGATCTGATAAGGATGAAGTTAAAGTGGTAACGGTCCCTCCAGCTGTTGAAACCTTCTTAATAGAATTATTTCCAGAATCTGCGATATACAAACTAGTCCCATAAACTTTCACACCATAAGGACTGGACAATCCACTACTAACCACAGTGCTGACTGTACCACTTGCAGATATTCTTCTTACTTTAGAATTAGCTGTATCGGCTACATATATAGATCCATCAGGACCAATTGCTAATCCACGCGGTAATGCAAATTCTGCAGTAATAGATGCTGCATCTACATAACCATAAGAACCACTACCAGCATATGTAGAGACTATCCCCGCACTTGTAATTTTTCTAATAACATTATTATATGTATCAGCTACATACCAATTACCTGATGAATCTCTAATAATGTCTTCTGCAAAATCAAAATATGCATTTAACTTATCTCCACCGTCGCCTCCAATAATTAATCCAGTATAATTTGATACATCCCCATAAGCTGCCTCTACATCAGATACACCAACAAAAAAAGCACCCAAGAAGAGCACCAAACTAAAAAAAGTATATAATAACTTTCTCATAAATATTTATAATTAATTTTTATTTTTATTTTTTATGCCATTGTATTATAGCACAGTTTTTAATTTTTTGCAAGGGCAAAAAGTAAATAAAAAAGGCGAGGAGTTTTAACACTACCCGCCTTGCAACAAAAAATGAAATCAACGAACTAATAAGAAATAAACCGAGACTTACTGACAAACGTCAGTAATAATTGAACAAGACAGTAGTCTCCTTTTTTACATCTTATCTTAACCTCATTAGACCTTTGGGCACATCTTGATACTAAAATAAATTGTACCAGATGATACTTTTTCCCAAATGTTTCTCCAGTCAGGACCAACAAATCTAAGATTGCTAGATATATATAGCAAACCTCCTTCCTCAATATATATCTTTCGATATTTACCAATTTCAAAGATTTCACCATCTTCACCGACCCTTCCAATCAGAGCTGCATAATGCCCACTAGGAATAGGAAAATTATCCGGATGAGGTAGATGTGATTTACTACGATCTAGTTCATCGTTTTTCAGATAAGCAACTTTAAATGTTGCTCCCTCTGGCCCACACGATGTTACTCCATCATTTTTATACAAAGTACTGTTACCACGAAAATGGTGTTTCCCCTTGGCTGAAATTTCCAACCAAGTATTATCAGGTATTTGTATATAATAGCATGTCCAATGTGGATGATTCACTTTGTATTCAAATGGCTTACCACTTGATATATCAACCGGTTTTATCAGAGTCGCTTCTGGAGTTCCCATTAATATTGAATATGACGCTTTACCACCTTGATATAATCCAAAGATTATCGAGGCAAAAATTACCCAATATGTTTGAGTAGTAGTTGTTTTCCTCCAAAGCATCAAGAGAACACTAGCAACAAGAAATGTACCCAATATCCAATTGCCTAATTCTGAGCTGAAGCGAATGTATCCAGCAATAAAAGCATATGCAATGATTGCTATGATTAATGGGGGAATAAATCCAACAAAATAATGATCAGCTGATATCTTCAACCAACTCATTTTATTTGATTTCTTTTTTTTTACATCAGTGTCTTCTTCAGCATTAGCGGCTGTCGTTTCTTCTTCTGGGAGCTCTTTTTTTACTCTTTTCATCCTTTTGGTAATCAAAGGAAAAAACAAAAGGATAGCTGCCAGAATAATTATAGGAACAGCAATACTGATCTCTGTCCCTGGAATATACGGTATTCCATCAAAATTCATAACATTTCTCCTTTATCATTTTTCTGATTTACCAAAACCATGAAACAATCCAGCTAAAGGTCCGAGGATGTTTTTAATTTCTGGGATAGCCCAAATATTAAGATTCAATCCTTGCAAGGCCTTAGCCACTTCTGGTACTGATTTCTCACCTAAGAGCAAAGCATAAATGAACGGCAATACAGCCTTTGCACTTTCTTTATCTTCAAGAGAAGAAATAGCCTCGATTTGAGTCTCAAGAGTTATCTTGATTACTTTAACATCAGCCTCACCCATCTTAAGACGGGCATCAGCATCAGCTTCACCAGTCAGTATAGTCGACTTTGCCTTACCTTCGGCAGCCTCAATAGCAGCCTTCTTCTCACCAACAGCTTTAGCAACCAAGGCTTTAGCAAGCTGCTCATTTGCCTTAATTGCACGTTTAGCAGCAGCTTCTTGCTTGATTTGATCAGCCACATCCTTCTCTGGATTAATATCAGGTATTTTGGACATTTCAAAACCAATGCCCATATAACCAATATCCTTCGTCAAAGTTGTGATGATTAACTCACTGAGTGGATCTCTAGAACGTAATGCTTCCATTAGGTCAGGGATCTTATTAGGATCAGCCATAAAACTACGAATAGCATCACCAGCAGAAGCTGAAATCATACCTTTATGTTTAGAATCACCTTCTAATTTACCCTCAAGTTTTTCTTTTATCTTTTCAAAATCCCTGCCAAGATTGGTAATAACATCTAGAGGTTTTTCAATCCACCACACAACTGTCGTATCACTTTCTACAGTTTGTGGTTCATCTCCGGTAAGCCAAGCCTTATCAATTGGCACGTTAAAAAATTGCCTAATAGTCGGAAATTTAATAAACTTCATAAGAAAAGGAATTCTTAATCTCCTGCCACGAAAAACTATCATATAGGCACGACCAAGAAAAAACTTGATAGCCTGAACGTCCTCACCGATGTCTTCGGAACATGTAAACAAAACTCTAATTAATACCATCCCCAAGATTATGAGGTAAGTTAAGATATATCCATCACTGTCAGGAATCATGGCCAGACGAGAAAAGAAAAAGATGATAAAGAAAACAAATGAAGTTACCATCGGCATACTGTACTTACGTACAAGATCCTTTTCGAATTTTACAATTTTCTTTTTTATCTGATCTACACCTTCATTTTTCACTGACTTATAGTCTTCACTTACCGCAACTATATCACCAAACTCATTTGCTGGAGGTATTATACCGCCATTTTTCTTACAAGGTTCAATAATCTGGTTATAGAACCGATCAGCTTTCTTTTTCTTATCGGCAACTAGTTGTTCTTGTGTGGTGATAACGTTACGATCAACCTTATCTTGTAAACGCATCTTCTTCAGAATTAACATTTCTGACTCTAATACTGCTAATAAACCACTATGCTCCTTAATCCTTTTTTTTAAATAGTTTTCTTCTGTACGCAATTGATCTTTATAGCCTTCCACAATATCATCCTGTGGACGAGTACCGAGAAAGAAATACAAGACAGCAGTAGGCATCCAAAAAATCAATCCGATTGTTGTAAACAATTCTCTAGCCAAATGATTTTCTGTCGCAATAAACACGCATACAAAAAATCCAAATACTGTCCACAAAAAAGAGATTACTAGGGAATTAACAAGAACTTTATCCCAAGTCGTTTTGTTATCCCCAGTCGTTTTGTTAATTTCTTCTTTTTTTGGTTTTCCTTTTGGTAAATCTGGTAACTTGTACTTGCTCATCACGAGCCTCCTTCTTTATTAGATTTATTGTTCGTTGTTATTTTTTTGTCAAAGTTCAATGAAATAAGCCTTTTTTGCTTATTACCAACTATACATATAATGCACAGACAGCACTAAATCTTAGTATATAATATACTATTTGTCAATAGATATTTTGGGTATAAAAAAAGCGCTGACTAGGGTTAGTAGTCAGCGCTATATTATTTGTAATTAGACCATTATATAATAGTCTAATTAACCTTTTGACTTATCAGGTGGATCTTCTTCTTTTTGCTTCACAGCTAGATATGTCAGGATACTGGATAATAGCAAAAATCCTCCGATAAAAATACCAGCTTTCCATCCAACCATAGACAGCCACTCATAAAGAGCTGTTACACAGCAAATAAAAAAGAAAGTCCAAGATGCTCCAGCAATCCGCCAGTACATCTTTTTGTCAGAAATTTTTTCCGTTTGTGTATCACTCACGGTAAACTCCTTTCAAAGATATAGAGCAGATGCTCTAAGTTACAGTTTGAATAAGGTTTTTAACTTCGGCTAATTCCGGCCAATCGTGACTGCTTAATTTCTTAAGCAATAAACCAATCTGACCAGCACCCTTCGCTGCAATTTCTTCGATGTCATGTCCACGCATCAGCATGTAGGCATCTTTAAATGTTAGCGGACAGCCATTTTGTGTTGCTTCATTCATAAGCATTACAACACGCTGTAGATCGATCTTGATATCAATCATTTCTGAAGCTTTCTCAAATTTTGTCCGAAGAATTTGTTGAATATAATCCAACATATCTTTCGGAAGATTAAAATCTTCAAAAGCAACATCAGTGACGATTATACCTCGAGCGTTTAGCCTTTCATTCAATTCAGCTTTTACAGTATTTGTAATTTTAGTACGAATACTATCAGCTTCCCGTGAATCGTTTAATGAAGCAGCTGGAGCTGTCTGAGCAGATTCCAAATCTTGTTTGAACAGCTCTTCTAACTCCTGAATACTAAAGCCAAGTACTTGATTGTGCTTATACTTGACCAATTCAACCTCAGCTCGACTTTTACCAATTTTCAGAACCATTTTTTCTGCTGCGCCAGGTTCAAGATTAGTTACGGCGAGAAGCAATTTGCCCCATGTCCATGGTTTGTACCAAGTCCATCCAATCTCATTTTCACGCCTAGCAATATGCCAAACAAGAAAAAGAGTAAATGAAAATGGTATACCATCGTTTCCCATAAAATTCTCATAGGAAAGAGTTTCCGTCTTTTCTCTTGTATCAAGCTCAATGATGCCACCAAAAAATGGTGGCATGAAATTCAGCCCTTCTGATACAGCAATAGGTAATCTCTTACCAAAAAATGTCCACACACCTCGATGGTATGTTTTTATTTTTGTGATACCAGCTAATAGCGTAAATATCACTATCGGGAAAATTGCTAGATAAGACTTGACCGTAAACAATAAAAAAATACTCAGAGTAACACCTAAAACAAAAACAAATTCTCGTGTATAAATCACTTTTTTTGCTTTCGTAAAATTAAGCTCTTTACTAGCTTTCTCATCTGTCTGAGAAGTAGTAATAACCACTTCTGTTCCTAACGATCCTTCGTCAGGTAATACAGTAGTACCATCACCAGGTTCTGATGACATACATACCTCCTTGTTTTATATTCAAACGTTTATTTCTCTAGTTTTGTATTCAATTGTTAAACAACAATTCAAGATAATTTATCATATTATACCTTTTTTGTCAACCCCTACTCTAATCATATTTATCTTGACTAGCATAAAAACACATGATAAACTTTTATGAAAATAAAAACTCAAAACATAGCTCCTTGAAAGAAGGTGATTAAAAATGCAGAAATATTCAATTAAAATTGCTTTTTCACTGTTAAAAGGTGATTCAAAATGGACAACAACTGCAGAAGCAGCGGAAATCCTATGTGCATTAATAATGGAAAATATTATTGATGACTATATGCCAAATTCATTCGAGTTATCTTCAAAAGGCTCGGAAGATAAAAACGTATGGTTTGATTTTAATTTCCAATATAGTCGAGAATTTGAGACCCAAGCAAAAGCAATTCTTTGGGTTCATGATGCTGAAAATGCAATTATCGCATTATGGAATCAGAAAAAAGATTTTATTGATAATGTATGCTTTGAAAAAGAAGCCCACACTATTGAACTATCATAACAACACGACTAAATAAAAGCTCATTGAAAAAAATATGAGCTTTTTTATTATCCATTTTCTTTATTAAGCACCCTAAAGGGTGTATTCCTATTTATCTTTGTATTAGATCATTGTTCCCTAGAATATATTACCGGATTCCAGCCTTCAGGATGTAATGCCACTTTTCCAATAACAATAACTTTATCACCCTAAAGGGTGTAATCCTATCTTATTTTAAATCGTAAAATCAACAATTGGATAATTTGCAAAACATAAATTCATCCATTCCGTACCCTTCTTTGCAATCCAATAATCATAACTCGAAAATTGATAACTTTTCAAATTTTTTGTTAATCCGTGCTTAATTGGATTATGATGAATATAATTAAAATGTTTCCAATAATCAACCTCATTGCGAATACAATAATCCCAATAGTTTTGAAATATTTGACGTCCTTTTTTATTTTCCATTTTATTTATAAGATACGACGTTCTACCATGCAGATAATTTATCCTATTAGAAATTGACTTGGCATGCCTAACTTTAAAGAGAATATAATAATGATTCGATAATACAACCCATGCCATTAATTCATATCCACCACTTTGGAATTCAGCCTTTAGACTGTTTTGCAATAAAGTCTTTTTTTTGTCATTGTTAAAAATTTTCTGCTTACAATAGATTCTAGCTGTAATAAAATAATATTGATTATTAATAAATAAATGTGGTGGGTGGTGTATTTTGATCATATATTTTCTTCATTAAGCACCCTAAAGGGTGTATTCCTGTTTATTTTTGCATTAGATCATTGTTCCCTTGAATGTATTACCGGATTCCAGCCCTGCCTACTCCTCCAAAGGCGGACAGGCGGTAGGCAGGCAGGGGTATATTCCTGTTAATAATTATTCTACCCAAACTTCTTCCCCATCACTTGTTATTATTACATCCCCTATTTCATCATTTCTAAATATCTCAATATTATAACCATTTAATTTGTTCAATGTTAATTTATGAGGATGACCGAAGCTATTTCCCTCCCCTGACTGAATGACGGCATAATCCGGATCAACAGCTTCCAAAAAATCAAATGAAGATGAATACTTACTTCCGTGATGAGCTACTTTGAGTACATTAGAATTTATATCAATGTTATTTTCTAATAATTTTTCCTCAACATCAATAGATGCATCGCCAGTGAATAAAAAAGAGGTATCTTGATATATAAGTTTAGATACTACCGAAGTGTCATTAATATCTTCTGGTGTTTCTTCATATTTATCAAATGGGTATAATATTTCTAAAGCCACCTCACCAAATTTATACTCTTGACCAAATATAGGTTCAGTCACTATCATATCTTTTATTTCCATAATTGATTGCCACTCTTTATAAGACGAGGATGAATATTTAACGTCAGAATATATAACTTGCCCAACTTCATATTTATTTACCACACCTATCAGCCCAGCCAAATGATCTTCATGAGCATGAGTCAAAATAATCAAATCGATTTTCTGTTGATAAAATGGTAAATGGTTACCTAACTTACTTACGACTGATGTACCGGGACCCCCATCAATCAAAATTGTATGATGAGACGGAGTTTTTATTAAAATACTATCTCCCTGGCCAACATCAAAAAATATTACTTCTAATAAATCTTGTGATTCAGTTTGTCTGACAATAAATAACAATATCAAACACACTATTAATAAATTTCCTAATATAATTAATATTTTTTTATTACTTGATTTCATTTGGTTTTATTATTCTTTCTATTTAAAAATAAAAAAATTATAGCAAGGATACTATAGCCAATTATTAACCACCAAAAACTAAGATTTCCAAAAGCATAAGAACTCCATTCAAATTGAGCAAAAAATTCTACTAACTTTATTATATAAATTAGTACTAACCAAACTATCCAACCTACTATCATACCAAGAGGCTGCCAGATAAAACTTAAAATTGCAGCAATAAAACCAAGCGCCATAGCTAAAGGTATAGCTGGTAAAATTAGCATATTTGCCAGTGGAGCGATCAATGACAATCGCCCAAACTGAAATAAGATCAAAGGAAGAGTCATAATAGTAGCTGACAAAGTAGCGACTAAACTACTACGTAGTTCAAAAAAATCGGGTAACCATTTGAAACCTTTTTCTAAATATGGGGACAAATAAATCAAACCCATAGTTGCCAGAAATGATAACTGGAATCCTGCATCAAAAATAAGTACCTTAGGATTAATTATTACCATGACCACGGCTGCTAATATTAGTAGGTTTGTCACCCTGCTCTGTCGACCTAGTTGAGTAGCAAGTAACACTAGCATACCCATAATCGCCGCTCTAACAACCGAAGCTTGAGCACCAGTGATTAATACGAAGAATAATATCACCCCTAAAGAAACCCAAAAAGAAACCTTCCTAGGAATCCATAATATTTTACATATATTCAATATCAAGATAGCAATAATTGTAATATTATATCCAGATAGAGCTACAATATGAGTCGTGCCAGTTAGATTAAAACTATTCATCAAGTCATCTGGAATCGCCTTCTTAGCTCCAAGTAATAGTGCTCCCAAAAAAGAAGCTTGTGGCTCAGCTATCAAGCCTTGGACAGCATTTGTAAAAACATTTTTTATTTTTAATAACCCAGACATTAATATATTACCTTGATCCTTTGCTATTAAGGAAATTTGTGGCCGATAACAAACAGTGTAAATATCGAAGCTACTTAAGTACTTATCATAGTTAAAAATCCTAGTCCCTGCTTCAGTCGAAAATTCTATTGGCTCAGGCGCTTGCATTTGGCACTTTATTTTCAAAACATCTCCATAATCATAAACAGGATATAGCTCTGTTTTTATTAGTACCTTTCCATTAATTTCGCCTTTAAATTTTATAGTTAACTTTGCGTGGTCTGAACGTTGATCTTTTTCTTTACTTACAATACCTATTAACTCAATTTCTTGATCATGATAATGCTGAATATCTGTTACCCCAATATTATTGGACACAGAGATATCATATCGAAAAACACCAAGTACAAAGAATATTATTCCTAATCCTAGAACTAATATTATTTTATTTTTACCGAAAATAATTAAGATGCTTAACCCAACTCCACCTATACAGTATATGATAATCAAAGGAATAACAACGAATGACCGCAACCCTACCCCAATCACAAAAAAAATGCAGACTACTAGAAATATTTTAGATTTAGAAATATTACTCATAAAAAAATTCCCCTATATTTTCGGGGAAGTTTTATATATCTATCTTAGTTTCTAATTTGACAAAAGTCAAATAAAAAACAGCTACTTAAAATAAGTAACTGTTCTATAATTATATTAAAGCAATATGAACTGCCTTAATCTATGGTTTGTTTAGCATCAAGGTGCCATTAACGTTAATACGATGAACCTCGGAAATACCGGCACAGCCAGCGTCTGGTTTAATCGCCACAACGTCTCCGCCAACTTGAGTTACTACTCCTGATCCCTGCGAAAAATTCGAATCACTTTCATTAAGCTGGTATCTCACTGCTTGATCTACTGAAAATGTTTTTCCTGGCATTTAACCATCCTTTGTTGTTTCTAAAGTGTTATTAATTTACTATGTTTGAATAATTCAACAATTTATTTGACCTATTAGAATCACCTCCCTTTTTTAAATAGTCAAAATTATTTTGTTGCCAAATTAAACTTATCAATAATTTAATCTAGCATTATTATCACTCTATGTCAAGTAATAAAAAAAACCGCTTGTCTAAACAAACGGTTTAATAGTGTAAATATTACTCAACAGTTACTGATTTTGCCAGATTACGTGGTTGGTCTACATTTCGACCAAGTTCAACTGCTATATAATAAGCAAACAATTGAAGTGGTATGACCATCAATAACGGCATCAAGTAATATGTAGTGCTGGGCACATAAATAACATGATCTACATGTTCAGCGATCTCATCATCACCCTCGATAGCTATTGCTAAGACTGGGCCACCTCTTGAAGTTATCTCTTTTATATTAGAGATAATTTTCCGATAATAATCATCCTTTTTTGGAACGATAACCACCGTAGGGAAAGTCCCATCTATCAAGGCGAGTGGGCCGTGCTTCATCTCAGCTGTTGCATGACCTTCTGCGGGAATATAAGAAATTTCTTTGAGTTTTAAGGCTCCTTCGAGAGCAACAGGATAATTTATCCCACGTCCCAAATAAAAGAAATTCTTAAAATGTGAATACTTCTTGGCAATTTCACGAATTGTTTCCCTTTGATCAATAATACTAGTTATCTGATCAGGGATTCTTTTCATATCCTTAACATAACGATCAATCCATGGTTCATGTGGCACATGCCTCAACTTGCGCATATACAAAGCTAGAAGATTCAAAACCATCACCTGAGAAGTGAATGCTTTAGTAGAAGCAACTCCTATTTCTGGACCGGCATTAATATAAACACCTTTCCCAGCAATACGTGCAACAGAACTTCCGACAGTATTAGGGATACCAAATGTTGGTAATCCCATAGCCTCAGCACGTCTCATAGCAGAAATTAGATCAGCAGTTTCACCGGACTGGGAAATAGTCCAAATAGCAGACTTATCAGGAAATAATGGTAAACGTTGATTAGCTAGCTCAGAAGCATTCTTAGATTGCGCAAAAGCTCTAGCCACTTCTTGAAATAAAATTTCACCAATCATACCAGCATAAAATGATGTGCCGGCAGCTACAAAAAAATGAGCTTGCAAATCAGCTAGTAATTCTCGATGGTCAAATAAACCTCCGAGAACAACGTCACCATCGACCAAACGACCACCAATAGTATTTACCAAACAACGAGGTTGCTCACATATTTCTTTGAGCATAAAATGATCAAAATTACCTTTTTTTATCTCTTCCACCTTCATTGTAATAGCTTCAACTTTTGGTGAAATAGCAATTTTGTCAAAATCAAATATCTGACAACCTTTCTCCATAGAAATAATACCAATTTGACCGTCCTCAATGATGATTTGCTTATCAACATGCCCCACTATAGAAACCGCATCTGAAGCAATGATATATTCCTTTTTATCATCATTAACTCCAATCACAACAGGACTTCCATTTTTAGAAAATACTACCTGACCAGGATGATCATGAAACATAACAGCAATACCATAGGTACCTTCTACCTTAAGTAATGCAGTCCTAACTGCTTCCAATGGGTCCCCATTAGCATACACACCTATCAAGTGTGCCAATACTTCAGTATCAGTATCACTAGTGAAAACATGACCATCTAATTTCAAAACTCTTTTCAAGTCATGATAATTTTCAATGACACCATTATGGACAACAACCACCTTTTTATCAGCAGATGAATGAGGATGTGCATTTATATCGTTTGGCTCTCCATGGGTCGCCCAACGAGTATGAGCAATACCACAATTACTAGGATGCTCAAACAGTTTTTCTCGCTCAAGCCTCTCCCTGAATGGTTCGACTTTGCCCATCTGTTTAACAATAAAAATATCAGATCCATCGTGCAAAGCAATGCCAGCCGAATCATATCCGCGATACGCAACTTCCTTGATACCCTTAAACAAAATTGGTACAGCAAGATTTGGTCCGACATAACCAACAATTCCACACATATTAACTCCTTACGTTATTATGTAAAAGTTCTATTTTATTTTTTATTTTAATGTTTTCCATATATGTTCAAATATCATTTTATTAGTTTGAAAAATACCATGGTCAGTAATTATTAAACCGATTGGCTTGTTTTCTTTGTTAAGCGATATCATTGCCAACTTACCAGAGTAGATGATCATATATGTCGGTGAACCTTCAGACTTGGATATCCACTTACGTTCATCCATTCCCCAAAGCTCGCCGCCAGATCCAATAGCTACTACCTGACATCTGATTTTTTTCTTTATTCTTTCCTTAGCAAAATTAGGAAAATCTTTATATATATGTTTACGCACATCAGAAGAAGAATATACAAAATATTCCCGATCCTTAACCTCTGACATAGTTAGTAAAACATCTTCTAATATAATTTTAATGCCCTGAGAACCTTCATAATACTTAGCAACAGGTTTTTCTTCTGGACGATTATAGATTAATTTTAATTCTGGCATTATATTTTCTAACTCTGACTGTGAATCATTTAATCTCTTTACATCTTCTAATATTAGATTGTTTAATCTTTCTGGATCTTCCGCCAAAAAATATTGATGCTTATCTTTATGATAATAACTAACTATCCCTTTATCTATTAACATTTTCAAAATATCATAAGTTGTTCCCCGATTCACATCAGATTGCTGAGCAATTGCTCTTACAGAAGAAGGTCCTAAATTTAATAATGATAAATAAACGTTAATTTCTTTTTCTGAAAAACCTAATTTCTTTAAAATTCCATTAATATCCATAAATTGTTACGTTTTTTATTAATAAATAAGCCTATTCATTATAATTCAATAGAATATATTGTCAATAATTTTCCTACAAAAACTGTGTATAACTTATTTATTACCTAATATTAGCAATTTATTTATATATATATTGTCATTTTTGAATGAACAAAATCAATAATATATCATACCTAATCAAGTGTAATTACTATTATTAAATAACTAAACTTAATATAGGTTGATATACCTTAATCTATTTTTTGTATTCCTTCAAGTATTGTTCAATTATTTCGTCCAACTTTCCATCCAATATTTCATTGACATCATTTGTCTCATATTTTGTTCTATGATCCTTAACCATTTTATATGGATGCAAAACATAAGATCTTATTTGATTACCCCAAGCAGCTTCCTGATACTCCCCTCTCAGCTTTTGTTTTTCTTCTTGTTTTTGTTCAATATTCAGCTGATGTAACTTACTTTTTAATATTTTTAGCGCCGTCTCCTTATTTTGTAATTGCGATCTTTCATTTTGACACGAGACTGTAATACCGGTAGCCTTATGAACAACTCTAACAGCTGAATAAGTAGTATTAACTGACTGTCCACCATGACCCGAAGCCATAAAAGTGTCTATTCTTAAATCTTCATCTTTTATTTCAACTTCTTGTGCTTCTTCTAACTCTGGCAATACTTCTACTAAGGCAAATGAAGTATGTCTCATCTTTTCAGCGTCAAATGGAGATATTCTTACTAACCGATGAACACCAGCATCTGATTTCAAAAATCCATATGCATATCTACCTTTAATGTGCATAGTCACACTCTTAATGCCAGCTTCTTGCCCCATAGACTTGTCGACAATTTTAACTAACCAGCCTTTCTTTTCGGCATAACGAAGATACATACGTAATAACATTGCAGACCAATCTTGCGCATCAACACCACCCGCCCCAGAATGTATAGCAACTATTGCATTCTGAGTATCATGTTCACCAGCTAACATTATATAAAATTCTAAACTATTAAATTGTTTTTCAAGTTCTTTAAATTTAGTATTAAGTTCTTTTTTTAAAGAGTTATCTTTTTCTTTCATAGCCTCTTTGGTAATAGCTAATAAATCATTAACATCATTTGAAATAACATTCCATTTATTCAATTCTTCTTTTAATTCATCAAACTTTTGACTTTTTTCTTTTGCTAAATTTTGATCAGACCAAAAATCTGGCTCTGACATTTCGAACTCTAATGACTTAACTTTATTTTTAGTATTATCTAAGTCTAGTTTCTTCCAGGTACTTAATATCTTGTCCTGTAATTTTTGTACTTGTTCTAATAATTCTTTCATAATAATATACCTATCATAACGTATAATACCCCTTTTAGGCAAATAATTTGACACTACTAATGACATTAACTTATACTTACATAATATATTTAGGAGGACATATATGTCCTCCTTTATCTATTAAAAAGAAAAAATAATTGAACCTTAATAAAATGGAGTTTCATCATGAAACCAAAAAAAATTCCAAAATGGCTAATTGAAAAAATGGAAGGAATTGATCATTTTCGCCTGCTTTTTACTGATGTTCTTGGCACTCTTAAAGAAATCAAAATACCTCGAATAGAAATATTTGAAGTATTGGAAGGTGGACAAGGATTTGACGGATCTTCTATTGCTGGATTCGCCAGACTCGAAGAATCTGATCTAATGGCCTTTCCACGTTTTAAATCTTTTCGAGTTCTGCCACCTAAAATCTCAGGGAACGGTAAAACAGTCGGAATATTCTTCTGTGATATCAAAACGCCAAACGGTAAACCATTTGTTGGTTGCCCCAGACAATTGCTTAAAAAGATAAGAAATAAAGCAAGAAGAATGGGTTATACCTTCAACGTTGGTCCAGAGCTAGAATTTTTTCTATTTAAAGATAAAATTTCTTTGAAACCACTAGACGGTCGAGGGTATTTTGATGCTACTACTGAAGGTCCGGGCAACAAGATTGTAGAAGAAATGGTTGACGCCATACAATCAATCGGCATTCATATTGAATGTTCCCATCATGAAGTAGCCCCTAGTCAATATGAAATCAATGCTAAATACAATGAAGTATTGACCGTAGCTGATCAAGTGATGCTATGTAAATGGATTATTAGACAAGCAGCCGAAATAAATGGTGTATACGCCACGTTTTCTGCTAAACCTCATAAAGGTAGCAATGGTTCTGGCATGCACACTCATATGTCACTATTTAAAGGAGAAAAAAACTCATTTCATGACAAACGAAATAAGTACAATCTGTCTTTAACAGCTAGACAATTCTGTGCCGGGATTTTAAACTATGTTGGTGATTTTACTGCCGTTACTAATCAGTGCGTTAACTCGTACAAAAGACTAGTACCAGGCTTTGAAGCACCAGTATATATATCCTGGGGTCAAAAAAACAGATCTTCATTAATCAGAGTGCCTCACTATAGACTTGGCAAAGAAAATGCCACTAGGATTGAGTTACGCTCCCCTGATCCATGTTGCAACCCATATCTAGCCTTTGCCGTTATGCTGTCTGCTGGTCTCGATGGAATAAATCGCAAATTAAAACTTTGCAATCCAATCGAAGATAATATTTTTTATATGTCAACTGATGAACGACGTAAATTAAAAATAAATAATTTACCAAGTTCACTCCAAGAAGCCGTAAAAAATGCAGCCAGAAGTGCTTTCGTAAGAAAAACACTTGGAGCACATATCCAGGAAACGTTCCTTAGTAATCTTCTCATAGAATGTGAAGATTATAATACTCATGTCAGTGAATTCGAACTTGACAAAACTGTTCGAGAAATGTAGCTTACCAAAAAACCTCTATTTTAAAAAAGTAGAGGTTTTATTTTATAGTTTTATTTTTCTAAACCTTTTGCAGCAAATTTATTAAACTTTGCTATTTTTGAATCTGGACTAATCTTATTCATACTAGTGATTCTTTCTAAAAAATCATGTTTCATTATTCCTTGTGAAGCAGAAGTTTGAGCTTCTGAAATTATAGCTTGAATTAATGAATCAGGATCAGCAGATCCACCTTTTTTTAAAATCATTCTTAGTTCTTGTATTATTGGCCCCAGCTTCTCAGTACTTGCTGCTGCTAATTTAGAAAGTGTCAAATCAGCATCTTCATTATTAAATTTCTTCTTTATTGTAGAATAAAAATCCTCAAGAGCCTTCCCAAGCCCCTCTCGAACTGATAAAGCTGATTTGATCATTTCAGCGCTGTTGTCCTCGCCAGTTTCAGTTTCAATAGATGTATTATCATCTAAAACTGGTTTTTTTACTTCTTCCTTACCAACGTCAGGTGATTTTCCAAAATTTTCCATAGTATTATTTTATATTTATTAATGTTACAAATCTTGTATACATTCGACATATTCTTTATTTCTCTCCCACTTACACTCATTATTAATACATAAACAATTATCTTCTTGATTACAGGCATATTCATCACGCCATTCACAAGTAGTATAAATATTTGATGCTTTATTTTTACTCAAACACAATTGACCTGAACATCCACCTATCTTACAATCAACATCACTTACACATTCAATAACTTGATTGAGGTTGGCTACTTTATTAGTATTATCAATATTACTATTATTATTTTTGGAACCAGGCTCTTCATATAAAACAAATAAAATACCAGAAATCATAATTGCTACGAACAAAAGAATAATAATTATTTGCTTTGTTTTAATATATTTCTAAAAATTTAATAAATCACCATAATATGAATCCATTGTATTCATAAACCACGGTACCATAAACACAGCAGCAATCATCGGTAAAATTATAACCGCAATACCAATAATCAAAGTCCACATTCTTATTTTTCTTTGCTTTTCTAATGACTGAAATATTTGTTCAGAAATTACAATATTTTTATTGAGTAGTGCTTTAAGTTCTTCTTCAGACATATATTTTATTTTAGTAATTTATCTAAACTTACAATACCATACCCCAAATCTTTTAGTTCAGTTATTAGTTCTGGTAATATTTGTGCAGTTGTAGAATTTGCTGCTTGCATTAAGACAATAGATCCGTTAGAAATTTTTGATAACACTCTTTCTTTAGATTCAGCTGGAGAATAATCACTAGACCAGTCCAAGGCATCTACTGACCAAGTAATAGGACAATAGCCTTCTGCAACTATAGTTGTTACTACATCTTCATCAGCTTCACCATACGGAGGTCTAAAAAATGGCTTAGTAGTTTTACTCGTCAAAGACGATATAGCGCTCTCAGTCTTGGTTAACTGCTCAACTATACCGCTAGTTGGCAAATCATTAAAATGAGGATGGTTATAGCTTAAATTATATACAGAAAAACCAGCATCATTAATTTTATTTATCAACTCAGAATTCTCCTCTGCTACATCACCTCTAGCAAAAAAATCAGCCTCTACATTACTAGAAGTTAACGAATCAAGAACTTTTTGAATATCACCCTCTTTGGTCGTGCCAACATTAAAAGTCAAACTTACATTTTTCTCTGACGTACTGCCACGAGAATAAACACTATCACAACTTTCTAAATCAAATGAATCAGCAGATGCTGTATTTATATTAACATTTTTGTTGCTGTTAGAATTTTCATTGGAATTTTTATTTTCATTTGTATTGCTATTTGTATTTGTATTTTGAACCACTTCAGTAAATTCTGGAATATTTTGTTCAGGATAAATTAAAGTCACTTCATTATTACCACCAAATAATGATTTTAGTATCAAATATACCACAAAAATAATTGCTAAAATAACTAAGATTTTAACATACTTAAAACCAGACGCTTTAGGCTTATTATGATATTTTTGATAACTTTGATAACCTGGCATATATTTAATATCTATTTGTATTATATAAAAAATACCACAATAAAACAATCTTTAGCTTATTATCAAAGATGTATTACTATACTATTTAATTATTGATAATAAATCCGACTTCCTGACTTTTTTTATTCCATAATTTTGCCATGAAATACACTACTTCAAATACTCCAAAAAATATTCCAACATAAAATAAATCGCCTAGGGCAGCACTTCTAAAAAATGGCATAGCCATATAATAACTATCCATAAGTCCGGTTGCTGTCTTGCTATATAATGGTGTGAAAGCCCAAACTGCAAAATTTGTAATTAAATAAAAAATAGCAGAACCAGCCAATGTACCTCCAACTACTCGTAATACATTCTTATTTTTTCTAATCCACCAGCCAATCATACCAAAAATAAGAAAACTACCCCAAGTAAACAATACTAATGAATGTAAACCAATAATCATATCCGAAAACATCATCACTCCTACTGCTAATAATACTCCCCACTTTGATTTTAAATATACTCCACTAAGTAGCGCCAAAGCACCAATAGGTACAAAATTAGCAGGATGTGGAATTACTCTCATAATAAAACTTGCCGCAATAACTACCGCAAATAAACAAAGAGTAATAATAGTATTTTTTTTCATTTTTCTTTTTTAAAATTAGAATTTAGTAATCAACTGAGTCGCGTGCCAGAATTCCTTTTTGATAAGGATGTTTAACCTCTTTTATTTCTGATACATAGTCAGCTTGTTTTATAATTTTATCAGGTGCATTACGACCAGTCAATACCAACTCAAGTTTGGCTGGCTTCTGCTTGATCAGAGTTAACACCATAGTGATAGGGATCAATTTCTCACGTATTGCCACATTAATTTCATCCAATATTATTAGATTATACTTTCCTGATTTCATCTCCCTATTCACATATTCTAATGCCTGTAATGCAGCTTGCTTATGAACTTCAAAAGATTTACGATCTCCTAGTATTTTTATAAACCCTTCACCTAAAGCGGTAATTTTTAAATATGGTTTTAGCTTCTTTACAATATCCAATTCACCTGAACGCCATGGACCTTTAATAAACTGAACAATAAGCACTTTCTTCTTGTAACTAATCATCCTCATGGCTAAACCAAGAGCGGCAGTAGTCTTACCTTTTCCATTACCGGTATATACATGAACCAGACCTCTATTAACTTTTCTTAATTTCATAAAAATTAACCTAAGCTACATGCAGAATAACCACAACTAGGGCAAGTAGAACAACCTTCTTTGATTTCCATGTTAGTCTTACAATCAGGACAAACTTCTATGACATGGCTCTTATGTACGGCAGGTACTTTTACTTTTTCCATTTCTTTATCAGTATCTTCTTCCATCTTCATAGTTGTATCTTTATTACCATTATTACCAGCCAATTCTGCATAATTATAACTGTATGTTTTTTCTTCAACTTTTTTATTTACCTTGCCAATATTTAATACTTGCGCTTCTCTAGATTTATCACGATAAATAGTTACCCCTTTACAACCAAATTTATATGCCATGGTATACACTTTATCAATATCTTCAGTAGTTGCGTCCTGGGGGAAATTTACTGTCTTAGAAACAGCATTGTCTGTATATTTTTGAAATGCTGCCTGCATCTTCAAATGCCATTGAGGAGTTATGTCATGAGATACTACAAATACACGTTGCCATTTCTCAGGAACCTCGTCCATTCCCTGGACTCCACCCGATAAAGCAATTTTCTTCATTAACTCTTCACTATAAAATCCTTCTCTCTTAGCCACCTGTTCAAATAAAGGATTTACTTCTACCATCTCATTATTATCCATAACGTTTCGAATATAAGAAATAGCAAATAATGGTTCGACACCTGAAGAACAACTAGCAATAATACTGAGAGTCCCTGTTGGTGCAATAGTATTTGTAGTTGCATTGCGCATCTTAGGTGCGTCTGGTTTATCAAATATACTTCCTTCAAAATTTGGCATCTGACCTCTATCTATCGCTAAATCTTGCGACATCTTTTTGGACTCATCTTCAATAAATTTCATAGTCTTCTCTGCAAATTCTATTGCCTCTTGAGTATCATATGGTATACCTAGCATAATCAATAAATCAGACCAACCCATTACTCCTAATCCTATTTTTCTATTATTATGAACCATTTCTGTTATCTGAGGTAAAGGGTAATTACTCATATCAATCACATTATCCAAGAAATGAATTGCAGTTCGGATTGTTTCTCTTAACTTGTCCCAATCTACTTCTATTTTCTCACCCAAAGAAAAATCACCTTTAACCATCTTAGCTAAATTGATAGAGCCTAAATTACAAGCTTCAAATGGTAATAATGGCTGTTCTCCACAAGGATTAGTTGATTCCATCTCCCCAATCTGAGGAGTTGGGTTCTCTTTATTAATCCTATCAATAAAAATAATACCAGGATCACCATTTTTCCAGGCTAAAGTTACAATTAGATCAAAAACTTTACGAGCATTTAGTGTATCTATTGGCTTTTTATCTTTTGGATTGATTAAGTCATAATCTTCATTTTTTTCTACCGCTTCCATAAATTCCTCTGTAATTGCTACAGAAATATTAAAATTATTTAATTTACCATTATTTTCTTTTGATGTGATAAATTCAAGAATATCTGGATGATCTATGCGTAAAATACCCATATTAGCCCCACGACGTGTACCACCTTGCTTCACAGTCTCTGTAGCAGCATCAAAAACAGTCATAAATGATATTGGACCAGATGCTACCCCTTTAGTAGACATAACCCTGTCATTCTTTGGTCGAATACTAGAAAAAGAAAAACCGGTTCCACCACCAGTCTTATGTACTAAAGCAGTCCATTTAACTGCATCAAAAATATTCTCCATTGAATCACCAACTGGCAAAACAAAACATGCTGCTAGCTGTTGCAAATCTTTACCCGCATTCATCAAAGTTGGTGAATTTGGTAAAAACTCTAATTCAGTCATCATATGATAAAATTTTTCTTCTGTTTTTTCTACATCTACCGGCTTTGAAAGTAAAGTATCATGCTGTAAATCTGCTTTTGCAATATTACCTGCTACTCGATGAAATAATTCAGATGGTGTTTCAATAACTTTACCTAACGCACTTTTCTTAAAATATCTTTTACTAAGCACTCTTAGAGCATTGATAGATAAATTTGTATCTAGCTCTGAAGTACCGACATAAGAACCCTTCTGCTCACGAAGCTTCTGATGCTCCTTACGATATAAAATATATGCTTTAGCGATTTTAGTTTTATCCTCTTTTATCAATACTTCTTCTACTATATCCTGAATTTGTTCAACAGTTGGGAATTTAGTATGATCAAATTGTTTTTTTAATGTATCGATTACTTTTTTTGATAATTTCTCAGCCTGTTTCATATCATCTATCTCAACTGACTTACCTGCTTTATAAATAGCGTTTGTAATCATTGATTGATCAAAGGGGACAACACGTCCATCTCTCTTTTTAATTTTTTTTATTTCTTTTCCCTTAAGCATATTTTTATATTTCCTTTAAGTCTATTCTTAATAGACGATTAATAATTTCCGGCAGAGCCGGATCCGGCTTTGCCGGAAATTGTTATTTATTTTTTTTAATAATTTTTTTGAGTTCTCGTTGAAAAGCTTTTGCATCCTTAAACGATCGATAGACCGAAGCAAAACGGATATAAGCTACCTCATCAACCCGACGCAAATGTTTCATTATAATATCACCTATCTTACTAGCTTTAATTTCATGATTATTACCAGTGTGTTGAATATCACGTTCAATCCTGTTTAATAATCTTTTGAAATTATCCTGAGTAATAGCTATTTTCTCAAAAGATTTTCTTATACCAGACTCCAGCTTATCCTTACTATATAGCTCAGTGCCTCCATCCCTCTTTATAACTGTTAGATTCAAAATTTCTACCTCTTCATAGGTAGAGAACCTAAAGCTACACTTCAAACATTCACGTCTACGGCGTATAGCCATCCCCTCATTAATTAAACGTGAATCTGTAACTTTTGAATCTGCATGCTGACAAGCTGGGCATTTCATAACACTTTTATACTATATGTAGTATACCTTTACTCTATTATACCACAACATATAGAAATTGCAAGAGTGGGGGTATAATTTTAGGCTAACCTTAGATTAAATAAAAGATTTGAGCTATCCAAAATGGTGAATAATGTTAAAAAAATACAAAATTTTTTCTTACTGTGGATAAATTCAATCAAATCAGGCGTTAAAAAAAGACACATTAAATGCATATGTCTGAAATTGTAAATTTTATTTTTATTTTCGAAAAAAGATGATTCCCCTTTCTTACTATTTATTTTATATGAAAAACATGAAAATGTAAACTATCTTATTTATTAATAAAAATGAATATTTTGATTATAATTGTAAATAATATTTTCCAATACTACAAAATATGAAAATGTCCTGGGGAAAACTCTTAAGCCAGTTCATATTAAACAAAAACGCCCCACTCTATCGGGGCGTTTATAATTATATTATTAAATATTTGAGTTACATCATTTTCTTTCTTATAAATGCAGGTATTTCTAAATCATCCTCTTCTTTTGTTGGTGCAACTTCTTCAGTATTTGCTTCCATTGGCTGAGAGGTTGGTACTGCCGGCTTATTAGCAACTGGCTTAGGTGCTACATAAGGAGTTTCTTTAATTTTTGATGAAGAAAATGATGGTTTAGATGCTGGTGGGTTAAAAGAAGGTACAGTATCCCTATCTTTATTCATTTCAAATTCCATAGGTTTAATTTTTTTGACAGATTTATGTTTTCCACCAAATCCTGTGGCAATTACTGTGATTTTTATCTCATCTTTCAAAGATTCATCAATTACTGCACCAAACACGACTCGTGCATTAGGATCAGCGGAAGCTGTGATAATCCTAGCAGCCTCATTAACCTCATACATTCCTAGATTTGAACCACCGGAAACTGTAAACAATATTCCTTTAGCGCCCTCAATAGACAATTCTAACAATGGACTATCAATAGAAGCTTTGGCAGCATCTACTGCTCTGTTATCCCCCGCTCCTTGTCCTATGCCCATTAAAGCGGATCCAGCACTTTCCATAATGGACCGTACATCAGCAAAATCAACATTAATCAAACCGGGTATGGTTATTAAATCTGAAATACCCTGCACACCCTGACGCAACACTTCATCAACCGTACTAAACGCTTCTAACAAAGATGTTTTCTTATCTATTATTTGTAATATTCTATCATTAGGAATAGTAATAATTGTGTCCACGCGATCGGATAATTCACTTAAACCACTTTCAGCTATCTGCTTGCGTTGAGCACCTTCAAATGCAAATGGTTTAGTTACAACTGCAACAGTCAACGCGCCAACATCTTTAGCAATCTCGGCTACTAAAGGAGTTGCTCCTGTACCTGTACCACCACCAAGACCGCAGGTAACAAATACCATATCAGATCCTTTTAATAAGTCATGAATTTCGTCTTGATTCTCCTCTGCAGCTTTTCTGCCTATCTCTGCATCCATACCAGCTCCTAGCCCACGTGTTGTAGTTTTACCAATATGAAGCTTATTTGTTGCCTTAGAATGATGTAATGCCTGTGCATCGGTGTTTATAGCCACAAAATCAACTCCTCTGATCTTACTATCGATCATACGGTCTATAGCAGCTCCACCTGAACCACCAATACCGACAACTTTTATTTTTGCAAAAGTTTCAATTTCCGGCTTTATTTCCATATTATTAGATTTCATAAATTATTAATATTAAGGAATCAAAGTTTTAAACCATTTCTTCATTGAATTAGTTGCATCTGAAACAGAAGAAAACTTTGGAATTTTAATTTTACCTGAAGAATCACCATCTCTAGAATTTAATGTAACACCCCAATAAAGTAATCCGATAGCTGTAGAAAAATTAAGATCATTTACTTTATCCACTGGGGTCGTACCTAAATTCAAAGGATAACCTAAGGCGGCAGGAAGTTTAAACTCTTTTTTTGCTACCTCAACCAAACCAGATAATTTTGATCCACCACCAGTTAAAACAATACCAGCAGGTAATAATCCGGAACGGTCAATCTTTTGTAATTCTTTATCAGCAATTTTAAATATTTCTTCACATCTTGCTTCAATAATCTCCGCTACATGTTTCTGTGAAACTACCCCCTCTTCACGAGAATCAAGCTCACCTAAGTTAATCTCTTCACGCTTATTTATCTCATCAGGTAAAGCACTCCCATATTCAACTTTAATTTTTTCTGCCAAGTCTATAGAAGTTCGCAAACCGATAGCAATATCATTTGTAATATGACTAGCACCGAGAGGTAAGATAGCACTATGCAAAACATCACCTTCTTCGAATACTAACAAGCTTGTTGTAGCTCCTCCGATATTCAAAATCGCAACTCCTAGATCTTTCTGCTTTTTAGTAAGTACAGATTCTGAACTTGCCAAAACACCTACAACTAAATCATCGATATCTATACCTGTACGATAAATACATTTTGTTAAATTTTTTACTTGTGAAGTGAGTCCTTGAATAATCTGAGCATCTACTTCCAAACGAATTCCAGTCATTCCGATTGGATCTTTTATTCCTTTCTGATTGTCAACTGTAAAGCTACGTGGGATGACATGTAATATTTCGTAATTGGGTGGAGTCGCTACAGCCTGAGCTGCTTCAATAACTCTTTCTACATCCTCTTCTCTAATCTCTCCATCAGATTTGGAAACAGCTATAACTCCATGACTATCCTGTGATGTAATATGACTACCATTGATCCCTATGTAAGCATGCTCAACAGGAATACCAGTCATACGCTCTACAGTCTCCAGAGCGCCTGAGATTGATGATACAGCATCTTCAATACTGGTGATTGACCCTTTACTAACACCTTCTGTTGGATTCTCAGCAGCACCAAGAATATGTATCTTATTATCATTCGGATTTACTTGACCTACCACTACTCTGATTGTAGTTGATCCTATATCTAGTCCTGTAATTATTTCTTCCTTTGCCATATTTTAGAGTGTATTATATTAACTTATTTAATTCTTTATCTTATATATATTATAGAATAAATTTTCATTATTTGCAAAAGAGTTTTGAACTGAACACATATATTGTTTATTAGCTCTATTTTGAGAATATATATGGTGCAAATATTAGTACTCCTATTATAACCGCTCCTATTGATGTTACAAGAACAGTAGCCGCCATAACATCCTTAATTACCTCTGCATAAGAATGAATTCTTGGCTTTAATATATCAACCATTTTTTCAAATATTGTATTAATCAATTCTAATACAATAACCATAGTTATCACCAAAAATAGGATGATTGCTTGCCATAGAGCAACTTGAAAATATACCATCATTACAACCACACCAAGCCCAATCATAACATGAAGTTTAACATTCTGCTCATTTTTAAATACATACCAAAAACCCCTCATTGCATATTGGAAACTTTTACCTAATTTATGAAAATTAATGATAGACATAAATATTTTATAACTTTATTTTATCATATTTTTGCATTATGGTCTTTTCTTTCTGCTTCATTCTCTGTTCATCTTTGTTGTTCAAGTGGTCATATCCTATCAAATGCAATAAACCGTGAGTCAACATATAAGCGATTTCCCATTGTATAGTTTTGCCATTTTCTTTGGCTTGCTTTTTAATATATGGATAAGAAATAATTATTTCACCGAGGTAACTTTTTTTATTTATTGCCTTCAAACTTTTATATTCCGGAAAAGACAAAACATCAGTAGCTTTATTAATACGACGATAACGATTATTCAATTTTTTCATCTCAATGTTATCGATAATAGCGACAGAAACCTGACAACCTATTAGCTGTTTAAACTCATTACGAATCAGTTTAAACAATTTATCAATTTGCTTTTTATGGATACTAAAACCTCCAACATTATTTATACTTATCTTCATTTATAATCTTATTTCAGAATTAGTATTACTGTTAGTGGTAGTGTTAGTATTTGAATTAGAATTAACAGCTGTGTTTGTATTTAAATTAGTATTACTGTTAGTGTTAGTATTTGTTCGAGATGGAGTAGAAGCGTTAAAGCTATTGGACATCATTTCAAAAACAGTGCTAAAACTTGCTTCACTCAAGATATTAATATTATAACTCAAAACATAAATTTTACTACTCTTAGAATAATAAACATTCAAACCATCTAAACTAATTACGCCATTTAAATCATTTTCCCAATTACTAACTGTTTTTATTAAGGAAGAATTAATCCCGGGAGACTTAGTTAGGTACCAATCACGAGCAGATAGATTAGCTGGATTATCTTGAATACTTACTACAACAAATTCTTCTCCAGAAGTAAATATTTTACCCCCTGGATTAATAGGATCATTATCTACTACCCAAGCAGATGGATATAATAATGAAAAACCACTAACAACATCGTTATAAAATCTTACTTTCTGACTATTTTCTAATTTACCCTCTCCTTTCGGGTCATATCCTCCTACAACTTCCTGACCGTCTGTATAACCATCTGTATCCGTATCAGCCAAAGAAATACTGGTACCAAATAAAGCCTCTTCAATGTCAGTCAAACCATCTTTATCAGTATCTAAACTACTTCCCACATTAGAATTTATATTCAAATTGACTGGTATATTAGTATTGACATTATCATTGAACAAATTTAGATTAACATTTTTTACATTCAAATTAGAATTACTATTTATATTAGTATCTAAATTAGTATTTGAATTAACATTAACATTGATATTTTCATTTGAATTTGAATTTACAGTACTATTAACATTCTCTATAGGAACAATAGGTTCTGGTTCACTGTCTTTCTGTAATAACATATATACTCCTCCCCCAGCAATTGCTAAAACCAACACAATTATTGCTATAATTAAGAAATAATTTTTTCCGCCACCACTAGAATTATCTTCAACATAAAACTTACTTGGCATTGTATATATTTTTGTCTTTTTTACTTTAGAAGAATCACTATTTTCCTGTAAAATTTCTTTTTTGTCTTCTTTCATGAAAATATTTTAATTAATATTATAAATTTTTAATAGCCTCCTGAAGATCCAATAACAAGCCCTCTCCGTTAGGATTATATCCATTTTCTATCTCTACTCCATCATCCATTCCATCTCTATCAGTATCTTTAAGTTTAGGATTTGTTTTATAAACCTCTACCTCCTCACGATCAAATAAACCATCTCCATCAGTATCTTTGCTAGTCAAACTTGTACCAATTTTTATTTCTTCTTCATCTGATAATCCATCTCCATCAGTATCCAATGGACCAGTATTTACATTTATTGGTAATGTCACATCAGTATTATCTATATTAGTAGTTGAATTACTATTTGTTGCTGGGGGATTATAATTAGTCAAATTTGTATTACCAGTATTTGTAGTATTTTCTGAACCACTATCAAAAAAACCACTAATAATCACATAAGCCATACCCAAAATTACAACTATAACAAATATAACCAAAGCTCTCATCGGACTCCCCTTCCTACTATTAATAGGATTTGAATTAGTAGGAAGTACTGGTTGTTTAACTATTCTAGATCTACTTACTGGTTTAGATTTTTTTATCACCTTCTTACTAACTGGAGTTTTTTCAACTTCAGCGAATATATCTTCAACTTGTTCTTTTTTATTTACCATATTTCTATGCTCCTGCACCTGCTGGTGGTGGAATGTTTACACAATTTGTACTTGTAGTATTAATTGTGACATCAACCATTCCACTTGTAGTTGATAAATCAGCGTCATCATAAACTACAGCGTATACTTGGCGAACACGTGTTGTTGTTGTTGTTGTACAATTTTGATTACCAATAATTTCCGCCTTAGCAACTGGGATAAAAGGCAATTTAAAATTACTTGTCTCAGCTGCATATTTTTCCATCGCCTCATCAAGATAAGTGATTGTACTGGCTCCAATTCCAAAAATAATTGATAAATCAGACGCCGGTACTGCTGGCGTATTCTCTGCCAAAGGTCCAGAACCACCATTTTTATAAATTTCAACCTGAATCACAAGACCATCGTCAGACGAATCTGACTTAAACCTAATAGTATCACCATTATCATAATCACCTACATATTGCGCACCTGCATCATCAACATCCATAAATGCATTAATTACAGGAGCTGAATTTGGCATATTCAATTCTACCTCTACTGGTGCGCTTGTAGTAAAATTCGTCCCATCGCCAGCTACTGCGGTTAGAGTGCTTACACCGTTTGGTAATACTAAAGTCTCCCAATATTCACCTGGATTATTAAGTGAATCATATTCATATAACTGAGTACTTTGAGGACTGCCATCAATAAAATATTCTACCTGTTGAACATTAGTCTCATCCGTTGCCAATGCCTTAACAATAATAGTATCACTAGTAAAAGGTTGATTAGGATCAATTGTTCTATCTAATGGACTAATAATGCTAACTACCGGTGGAATAGTATCTGCTGAAGCTGCAACAGTCAGTACTAATGTTTGAGTATCAGTAGGAACGGTAGCAGCATTGGTAGCACTAATAGTTACACTATATGGTGATAGTCCACTTGTCCCTGCATCCAAAATTCCAGAAATGATACCTGTAGTTGTATTAATATCTAAATTTACTGGTAAACCAACTGCATTAAAACTTGTAGGAATATTATCAGCTACAATCTGATAATGAAAATCATTTCCTTCTTCTCCACTAGCAGTCAATGAACTAGAAATAACTGGGGTGACATCAGAAGTAGAAGTATATTCACAAACTGATGGACAAGACGTTGTATTACAAACTCCATTTGTACCAGATGTACACTCAAGGTCATCGATACATTCATCTACCATACAAACCGTATTACAACACTTATCTGAAGCATTGGAGCCACATTCAGCATTAGAAGTGCATCCAGTTGGTGCACCTGCGGTATTATCTACTACCACAGTTCCTACAGCTGTATCAGTATTAAAGTTGCCTAAACGATCTTGCATTTTAACAGATATTGAATATGTATCACTGGCTAACGAACCAGAATTCCAAACACCACCATAAATTCCATCTCCTTCAATAGCATCCCCACCAGCTACCCCATTGTCATACAAAATTGTTGTATCTACTAATGTTCCATTACTACTTTTTATCAATGTTTCTACTGAAGCTATACCAGAAATATCTTCAACACCAACTGAAAATTCAACATCTTCATTCTGTCCGATAGTTACTGGTGCCACCGTAAAAGAAGCATTAATAATAGTAGGTCCACCAAATGGATTATCAGTAACTTCAAAACTAGGTGTAGTTGATATAGCTGACACGGTATATGCTACTAAAGATACACCGATAACAACAATCAGCACGATTAATAAGTTTAATTTTTTCATATGCATTTCGTTAATTATTATTTATTTAATTAATTTTTATATATTTAATTAACTATATTATACAATAAATCCAATAAATTATAAACATCATTTTATATACATCCCTGATCCAACATATAACATGATATATCTACACTCGGACAAGCCAAATCCTCCGAATCACTTAAACTACATTCCTATAACAGAGATCCTATAGTATCCCCCACAAGTTATAGCAGTACCACACCAGCCACCAAAGTGATTATTATTTTACTACTTACAAGTTTATTTTTCTACTAATAAATATCCCTTTGATTTATAAAACTAATAAAAATTGTGCACCACTGGCACCAGCTAGATTTCCTGTGATATTCCAGTCTGCACCTCCGTTAGTTGATTTAAAAATATCACCACTGGCACCAGTTCCCGCGTAAATTGAATTGCCAATTTCTGTTAAAAAGAATACACCGGTAGCGCCAGCTAGATTTCCTGTGATATTCCAGTCTGCACCTCCGTTAGTTGATTTAAAAATATCACCATTATTAGAAGTTCCGGCGTAAATTGCACCTCCGATTTCTAGTAAAGAGTATACACGAGTAGCGCCAGCTAGATTTCCTGTGATATTCCAGTCTGCACCTCCGTTAGTTGATTTAAAAATATCACCATCAGGACTAGTTCCCGCGTAAATTGCACCTCCGGTTTCTAGTAAAGAATATATAGTATTAGCGCCAGCTAGATTTCCTGTGATATTCCAGTTCGCACCTCCATCAGTTGATTTAAAGATACCACCATTAACACCAGTTCCCACGTAAATTGCACCTCCGGTTTCTAGTAAAGAATGTGCACCACCACTAGCACCAGTTATATTTCCTGCGATATTCCAGTCTGTACCTCCGTTAGTTGATTTAAAAACAACACTATTTGGACTAGTTCCCGCGTAAATTGCACCTCCGGTTTCTAATAAAGAATATACAGTAATAGCGCCAGCTAGGTTTCCTGTGATATTCCAGTTCGCACCTCCATTAGTTGATTTAAAAACAACACTATTTGGAGTAGTTCCCGCGTAAATTGCACCTCCGGTTTCTAGTAAAGAATATACTTCATTAGCGCCAGCTAGATTTCCAATATTATTCCAGTTCGCACCTCCGTCAGTTGATTTAAAGATACCACCATTAGGTCTCGTAGCTGCAAGTAATATAGGGCAATCAAGCGGGCAATTAGCATTATTTTCACCTGGTTCGCAAATACCGTTGGGACAGACCGGTCCAAAAATCGAAAGCGTTAGCCAGTTAGTATCAGCACCACATGCGTTAGTAGCCGTAACGCTACGAGTTTGAATAATTGCTGCTGTTGGAGTACCGGAGATTACACCCGAAGTGGCATTAAGGCTTAACCCAGCAGGCAAAGGCACAACTGAGAGACTATATGTAATTGGTAGAGTGCCCTGAGAAATAGTAATACCATAAGAAAATGAAACACCTACTGTACCAGTAGCGCTTTGTGTATTAACAACAGGAGCGATACAGGCAGCTAGTGGTGGAATTGTGCCAGTAGTAATTGATAATATACCATCAACACCCATTGTACTGACATTAGCCAATTGATTCCAATTAGTTCCATTATTATAGGAACTATATATCCACGAATGTCCTACCATTCCATCTGTGGCCGCAAAAAGAGTGTCAACACTATCTTTGGTAAATTTATTTACCACAAATGCATTAGTTGTGTTAAAATCCTCTCTCAAATCCCAAGATGCACCAAAATTATCTGAAGTAAAAATATCTTCAGCACTACAGCAACCACCGGTTATAACACGATTATTTGAAAAGAATAATGTTTCAATATTTTGTGTCAAACTGACATTTGGAGTGGGAGCCCAGGCAATACCATCATCAGAATATATTACTTCTTGGCGTGACACCCCTCCACCAGCATATAAACGTCCATTTCCTTCTATAATACTATATGCATGAAAGCCTACTCCCAAAGTTGGAAAACTTGTCACCTCTGTCCAATTAGCTCCCTCATCATTTGAATGAAAAACTACTCCACCATTATGAGTTGTAAGGTATATATCCACTGGACCAATAGTTGCTATACCTGTAACCCCTTGTCTTCCTATTGCATTAGTCATTTGAATCCAAGTTGTTCCATTATTAAGAGAACGATAAAAATTTTGTCCAGCTCTAGACCCTATATATAATATTCCACCTCTTTCATGTATATCTGCAAATTGCGTTTCCCCTGGATCTAATCCTGTTGAAGCCGTCCAAGAACCCCCTCCATCATCTGAATAAAATATTTGACCATTCAAACCAGTAGCAGCTAATATTCTATTTCCTGAAATTAATAAATCGTAAACATGAGTAACGCCTGGCAAATCACCAGTATTAACCCATGTCGCTCCACCATCATCTGACCTCAAGACATCTCCATTTGGATAAGTTCCAACTAATAAAGGACCACCAACTACAAGTGGACAATCATTATCAGTTGCAAATGTACATCCCAATCCTGCAGGACAACATCCATTGCTGGCAACCTGACATGCACAATCTGGATCTTCAACAATAGTACACGTAGGAGGACAACCACCACCACACCCATTAGGAACACAAACAGGGGCACCACATGCACCAGCCACACTAGGTATATTATCATAAAAACTAATATTACCAGCGTTATCTTCTGCTATCACGTCTACATAAAATGTTGTATTTGAAATATCAGAAGTCCAAACACCTTCAAAAATATTATCTAAGTCTGGGTCTGTCATTGCTACAGGATTATTAGCACTAATTACTGATATTCCATCAGGATTTTGTAATACTGCTTGTACACTAGCTATACCATCAGCGTCTGTAACCTCAGCCCTAAAACAAAAGTCAGTGCCTGTACCACCAGTAGGCGGATTAACAGTTGGCATGATAATTTGAGGTCCACCATTTCCTCTAACATTAACCAATATTTCAATACTTTCACTCCTATTCCCAGCTGTATCTACTGCCTCTGCTTGAATAGAATGCCAACCATCAGTCAATACATCTGTATTAATAGCATATGAGTATGGAACCAACGGATCAACAAACTGTCGATGATAATCAATATAGAAATTTACATGCTGAACACCACGATTATCATTAGCGTCTACTTCAATATCTATATCACCAACTACCGCTGTACCATAAATTGGCGTTGGTGGATGTATAAAAGATATTGTTGGCGCGATCTTATCATTCATCTCATTATCTACAGGAATAGTTATAGTAGCACTACCAATATTCCCATACATATCATATGCATCTATCCGAATATCATGCTCTTCATTAAGATACCCTAAGGTGTCCCATTCCCAAGTCCATTGATTGTTAGCAACATGAGTTGCATTACCTCGGAAAATATTATCAACAAAAACTTGAACATAATCAATCCAATTCAAATCATCTACTGTAATATCTATATCAATTACATCTTTTCTTTGACATATTATTCCAGCTCCACATGGAGTAACTTGATTACAAGGCGGGCCAACACCTGAACAAGTACCCGGAATATTACCAATAGTAACTACTGGAGCAGTAGTATCAAAATTTTCTACCTTTACAAAAATAGTTTTAGTAGAAACAAGCGTTGTGTTATCTGTCGCCGTAGCTATAAGTGTATAAATACCATTTGGCGTATCTGGAGCAATTGGTGGACCAGTACAATCCCCAACAGTATCCCAAAGGTGTGTACCAGAATATGGATTTGATAATCCTCCAAACACATGAAGGGCACAAGGAGTTTCTACCCCATCACTATCAAACGCATGTATTTCTACACCTATAATACCGCCATCATCAGAAGCGACAACATCTATTGGTACAGTCCCCGTAATAGTCTGACCATCTGCCAAAGAAATAATATCAATGAAAGGAGGATTGTTAACAACTCCAGAATTATTTATTACTAAAGTATATGTAGGGCTATTGCTCCAATTTCCAACATTGTCATATGCTTTTAATAGTAAACTATGATTACCATCAACATACTCATTAGAAATAAAATTCCATGACCAACTAGCAGGATCATCATCTGTATACTTGTATTGACCATCGATATAAAATTCTACTTTAGCTACACCCGTAGCTGTAGCAATAGGCAGATCAGTCAAAATAACTTCTACGGCCTGTGTTCCATTAACATTATTAAAAATATTAGCTACCGGAGCAACAGTATTTAAAGTAACCGCATCAAACTGAGGACCAACACGATCTGTGATCGTCCCAGTAACATTCTTAAAATAATTAAAACAATTACAATCTGCATTAGTAAAAGAACTGCATGGATCAAACACTCCAGCCAAACCGATATTCCAAGTATTGAATCCCCCATATATTAAGTATTCTAAATGTCCATAAAGATCTACATTCTTACCATCTGGAGATACTATATATTGATAAGTATAAGAATTTGAAGGGCAGAAATATTCTTGATTTGTATCATCCCAACAAGTACTTGTATTAAAAGGTGCTAAACAAATATCAAAAATATTATAAGGATCAGTCGGCATACTCAATCCAAGACTTGAGCCCAACTTATCACTCCAAGAAGGCCAACCTGAAGAAGTAAGATTTTTGATATAAGTACCTCCTTCTAGTTTTGGAAATTCTCCATTTATTTCTTTATATTCCAAAGCGCCAGTATAAATGTCATTAAGATCACTAACTCTCTTCATATCTCGATGCATTTTTTCTTTATTAGTATCTGTATCATTAATAGTAAATTTCCAATTAGCTAACAATGCATTATAAATACTTAATGTTTCAGCAGAAGCTCCTTCGTTATATGAAATCAAATATAATTGTGGGTATAAGGCATCTCCAACCTGTGCTGCACCGTCAAAACCAGTACCTGAGATATTCCAAGCTGCTACATATACTGTTCTACCTGACCTGATCGCGTTATATCCATCCACTACAATATCTTGTGGGGCTGGGGCAGCAGAACCAAAATGATTAAAATACCATTCTCTAGCTGACTTACCTTCTTCATTTTCATAAACCCTAATACCAATCGCATCGTCTGACAAATCTCGTAAGAAGAAAAATTCTTTTAATAATTCATCCACCCCAATAGTACTAGGTGTACCTTCATGAACCACCGTATCAATCACTAGTTTTAAGGTTGGTAACCCTCCATCAAGACAATACCAAGTAGAAAAATTAGTATCAAAGTTATTATTGGTAGTAATAGTATCTATTTTAGGATATTGAACAGAATCTTCAAATGGTAAAGTTTCGCCAGCACTAACGTTTGGCCAAGGACTCTCACATAAAATATTCCTTATGGAAACATTCTGGGTCAAAGAACCATAATTAAAAGTTGAACCATCAGCACCTATGCTTAACGAAGCTGCTCCATTCTGATTATTTGAAGTTATGTATCGACTGTTATCTACTCCTGTTACTGTCGTAGTAAATATATCTACTGGATCATTCTCAGTCCATGCCCAGGTAAAAGAACCAATGGTAAGATTTTGATTATTATTATCACGGGGCGTTGCAGTATACAAATGTTGATTACCTGGCATTGGTACATAATCTCCAAGACAAGCATCTCCTGCACAAGTAAATAAATCACCATAATATGAAATATCATAGGTGGATAATGGTAAAATAGTTGATTGAACTAATAAGTTATCAACCTGACAAATAATATCCCCCGTTGTAAATGAAATATGAAAATCAGGATATATATCAGGGTATACATTAGAAGTAAAATATACAGGATCATGTTCCATAGCAATGCCTAGCGTAGATAACACTCCTTCCGGACCTGCTTTCATAAACAAATGATAAACTGTAGTTGGATCCATTAGGCCTGTTGGACTGATTATTATTTCGTCTCCGGCCAGACTTACAGAAGCTGTAAGTGGAATAAGCACTCCACCCTCTATTATCATAATATTAATGTCATTAACAGTGGCTGGATCAATAGCAGCACCAGCAAAATAAATAGATATTGATGCATTCCTGCATACATTACCCGCACCATCAACTGGGATAGTACTCGTAATAAATGGGCGATTATAACAGCAAGTATCTTTACCACAAAACTCTGTACCACACTGCGCATCACCAGGGGCTGGGTCCGAAGGATCATAATCACAACCACAATACAGACCTCTTTGATTATTGGTACAATTACCTTTATTAGCTACGCAAGTCAAACCTGTGCTAGAAATTTGCTGATCATTTGGCTCATTCAGTACATTATTATTATTAACATCTGGATCACAACATGTTATACAACTATTATTTGCAGGTACTCCTATAGTTGTTATTGTTTTTGGAGGAGCATCAAAATCTCCATTCCCATCTGGATCAAGATTTCCAGAATTATCTATACAACGATAATTATTGTCTGTAACTAAAGGTGCCGGTGCCCCACAAAATCCATTACTTGTAAAATTTGCCGGCAGTTGACATGCACTTCCTGGACCACCTAAACTACAAAATCCACCAGATGGATCACATATATTAGTAGTAGTATTACAACAACTCCCAAAACCTGCATCGATACAGTGACTATTATTACTACAACTGATGCCAAAATTTACCTCATTAGAATCACAATACAATGGTCCCGCAGGTTCAATCACAGAAATTCTAGTCTTGCCAGTAACAGCACCCAAAGGCACTGTAACATTATCAAAAGTTGTATCAAAACCTTGCCCAGTAATATCATTAATATATCCTCCAACTCCGTCATCAAATCGAGCTATCGTTTGTGGTGTATTATTCAAAGTTAAATTATAACCATTATAGGTAATTGGGTTAGTCCCTTCATAAGCAGCTGCTGGAACAACATTACATAACCCAGGTAAACCCGTTATCGGTGGTTGCGCACCACTAGCACATAAGTTTGTTGCAGTAAACATTACTGTTGGCGCTTGTGCTGCATTTGATAATCCATCGACTGTATTAATCCGTACACCATACAGACCTATAGCTGGTACATTTACAGTTGCGATTATTTCACTATCTGTCCAAGGATTAGCACAATTGAAGATTCCAGGGTTCCCACCAAATTCCAGAACTCCAGTAATATTACCAAAATTACATCCAGTAATTGTTACTGTAGTACCAGTCGGACCAGAGTCAGGATTAAGTCCCCAACCAAGAGGTTGTATAGGTGGTAATGGAACCGTCAAATCACCCACCCAAGGAGTACATTTAAAAGTAGTCAAATCACAAGTACTATGATTACCGTCAACAGGACAAGCGTTTTCACAATCAATATTATTAGTACAATCATTAATAGTTAACTCCCCTTGAATAGACGCATTACCGGGACCAATAATATCCTGAGCCGACGCCTCAACGAATACTGGGGTTCCGTCGGTATTAACGTCAGTATGAATAACCGCATTATTACCACCTGGATTTGGAGGAACGATTGGGATTGTGGCACGTGCAGGACGTGGCGGTGCTGGATCAACTACCGTCCAAGTCCAATCAAATCCAATTGGATTCAATACTTGTCCAGCTAAGTTACAAGAATCAGGAAAACCAACCGCAGAACCTATATAATTTAAATTTAGATTAATTTGTCTTGTAATAGGTATGCCAGGATTCATAACAACATTATCTATCTCACAAACAGTCGGATCAATCCTTGTTTTGAATGTCCATGAATATGCATCAAGAGTTCCATCATCACTATCATCGAAATTCAAACCCCCTAAGCTACTTCCAGGGATAGCATTAATTTCTATCCCTTTCATTAAAACAACTCTATAATATGTATTTGGTGCAAGATTAGCATTAGGACTAATATCGATATTAGTAAAAGTAGTGAAAATACTAGTTGGATTATTACCTATCTGAGCTAAGCCAGTTACAAAGCTACAACTAGAATCTGTACAACTATATAATTTTACATTAGCAGCATTAATAGAAGCTGTGACGTCATAACTTACGTCAGCCTGAATCATCGCATTAACACAAGCGCTATCACAAACAGGACTTCTATTAATGACGACTGGATGGTTTGGAGGAATAGGCATAACTGTAAAATCTACTGGATTACTGGCCCCAGCATTATTTATGATGGTTACAGCATTAAGTCCAAAAGTTGCAATATTAGGAGCAATACTTGGCACCTCTGTGCTAATAAAATTATCAACCCAAGAATTAATTGGAGCGTCATTTGCATCAAAATTTACTACTTGAGTCACATTATGAGGATCAAATCTTATACCTGATAAACTCACCGTCGTACCATGATAACCACTAGCTGGATTTATCCCCCAAATACAAGGTCCACCTGAAATATTAGGATCACTAACATAATAATAAGCACCAAGATTATCAGACGTAGCCACCCCAAAGGCTGGATCAATATAAGAAATCTCAATTTGTGGCTTCGGTCTCTCAAACTGCACAAACGGTGCAGGAATCGTACTTGTTAGATTTGTAGCTGTAACCCCGCCAACTATACCAGGAGTAATTGGTGCTGGTGGTGGTGGTATAATATTGTGATCAGTAAATTCGAAATTTGTAATTGTTGCTGGATGCGCTGTTGTACCTTGAAAACAAGAACCAACTACTGTAATACACTGTTCTCGTAATCCACTACCTGGGGCAATATGTGATATATATGGAGCACACTCACAAAGATCTGGAGTAGTTACTGAAAAACTCCAATCATATAGCAATGGATTTAAATCTTTATCTATTGGTTTATTTGTAATGACATGCACCGTGTAATCTACTCCGGAAACTAATGGTACTGGATTAAGGGCGGCATCTGCTGGATGAAATTGAAATACTCTAAAATGATTATTTATCACATTACCAGCCACAGATAAATCCACGTCATCAATTATTTCTATATAACCACCAATACCATAAATAGCATATGGACCAGCTGGTGGACGAGTAGAGGCGTCTATCATGGCCTCAAAATGATCTCCATTAGAACCATCTATCATAATAGTAACTTCATCATAATACATGCTTGTATTGAAAGGTACGGTAATAACAATATCAGGACAGACTAATAAATCACCAGGAGCTGGATTTACTAGTCCCACGCCAGGAACCAAATCATTAGTTTGAAATTCCCAAGGCAGATAAGCAACCATGTCATTGCCACACAAATCTTGTACTCCTGATACTGTTACTCGATACCATGTAAATGGCTCCAAAACTAATCCAGCATCAAGATGAACACTAAAACCTTGTGGCGTAATATAAACATTAAGATCAGTAGTATTATTTACTGTACTATCTACAGCACCAAGCTGACCATCTAATTGCTCAAGTACAAAATTTGCTACTATTGGATGCCCAGGATTCATTGAATCATCTATAGTCGTCGCATCTATTGCTTCATTAAAATTTATACTAAATATTGGGACTCTAGTTACATCTCTGTCTTCATAACTTGGACTTGCCTGATCAGACAATGGATATGTAGAAACAATTTCGGGATCAACATCATCTACTGTAGTACCTACTTCAAACTGCCAATAATATGCATCATCAGTAGCTCCTGTTAGCGGATGATCATCTAAAATAGCGCCAGCTAAAGCATCAGCCAATGGATTAGACTTATTATCAGTTACTGATATAGGTATCCATAATCTGTAATTAGTATTTTGAACAAGACTGCCAAATAAAGTATCATCATGCTTCAAAGTAAAACCATTATTGAATGTTACTAATTCAAGCGGGGTTAGAAAAGGTGTGGCAGGAGGGCTAGGATAATGCCATCCACTCCAAATACCTGAGCCTTGTGGCAGAGTTTCTTCTTCAATATATATTAAGTCAGAATTGTCACCAGCAAATACGGCTGCAAAAGTAGCTGGATCAATTTTATTATTAAACACAGACTGTAACCTACTACACATAGTTACATCCACAGCCCAATCAGTTCCAGAAGCAACACTTGTCTGAGTATAATTCCAAGTAAACTCATATGGTGGGAAAACACTACTAGAACCACTACCCGTACCAGGACCACCAGTAACTTTATTAGCTGTATCAACTATAAAGGAAACAATAGCCCAAGATAATAAAACAATCACCAAGCCAATAGCAGCTTGGGTAATAATTTTCTTAGCTTTGGCAATTTTATCTTCGTTACCAGCTGCAGTCATCCAAATAAATCCACCGTAAATCATCATTATAACCGCCACTAAACCAAGGAATCCTAAAGCCCACTGTATGATATTAATGATTGTTGACTCTAAATCTGCCGTACCTAAGCTCAATGTAGTACCAATATTTGGGTCTACGGTCACAGCATATACCTGACTTGCAACAAGTAATCCACCAGCAATCAAAATGAATACAAACAAACCTGTGAATATTCCAAAAAATATATTTTTTTTATTCATAAAATGATTTTTTGTAAAATATATATATTCTCCTATAAGAAACTCTAAAATTCATAGCACTTTAATAAAAATAATTTACTAAAATATTTTTATAACTCAATTATATCCCATATCGTTCCTACGCCAGGTATAGTTCCTTGTAAATTCCATGTTATCCCTTCATCATCCGAACGTGCAACATCACCATTGCTTCCATAAACATATAATGCTCCATCTAGAACTTCTATTACTCCGCTCGAAATCGAGGCAGTGCCAACGTTAGTCCAAGTTACTCCATCATTATTTGAACGATAAATTTGTGTAGCGGGACCGGACCCGACAGCCGCAAATAAATCACTATTAAATAAAACAATTGAGGATACCATTGTATAAATTCCAAAATCTATCTGCATATTCCATGAAATACCATGATCAGGGCTAAGGTATATTCTGCCATACTGATCGTTTAATGCAGATGCTACGTCCTCGAAACGTGCGCCTACAATTAAATTGCTATTTTGTTCAATTACCGCATCAACTCTCTTTACATCTACTCCTAAATCGCCGGGGTCGTCAAACCAAGTAATACCGTCATTTAATGAATAAAACATATCACCATTTTCTTGAGTACCCGCCCAAAGGTCGCCACCAAAATCAATAATCGACCAAACGCGTATAGCACCCGCCAAATCACCGCTAGGATTCCAACTTGCGCCACCATTATCTGAATAAAAAATATTACCTCCAGGACGAGTACCTGCCAGTAATCTATTATTATGATTAAGTATTATATCAATATTACCAGCATCAAATCCACCGATGGTTAAATTGGCTGTATCATACCACGTTGCCCCATTGTTATCTGAACGATAAATATTTCCATCAGGGCTTGAACCAACATAATACGAACCTAATCGTTCGACAAAAGAATCTGCGTACACTTGTCCAGGTAAATCAACAATATGAGTCCAGGTGGCTCCACTATCATTTGTACCCCATATCCCTCCACTAACATTACCGGTAGCAGCTAAAAAGGTTGCGGCAGCAGGACAATCGGTGTCAGTTGCGAATGTACATACAGGAGCGCCTACTCCAGAAGGACAACATCCGTTCCCATCTTGACATCCACAATCTGGATCTTGGACAACAGAACACAAAAGAGGACAACCACCACCACAGAGAGGTGTAGTTGGCACACAAGCAGGAGCCGCACCACCAAATGCATAAAGAGTAAACACAAAATCTACATCATTGGCAGGATTTACCAAATCAGCAAGTTTTATCCAATTATTACCATTGTCAGTTGATCTATAAACTGCAGCGCTTGTAGTACCAATAAACATTGCATTGTTATCAGAGGCTGAACTAATTATATTTAAAGCACCTGCGGGTACAGTTCCAAGGGCTGTCCATGTCCCAATACCAGATCTTCTATAAAAATTTTCACTATCTCCTCCAGCATAAACGAATCCTCCATTTTCCATTAATGTGTATATAGCAAGTGTAGGCATATTAGTAACAGTCCAAGTTACTCCACTATTTGTAGATTCATAAATATGTCCATTTTGACTAGCAACAATAATTGAACTTCCAAAGGATAATATCTCACTTATAGTCCCTCCTCCGGTATCCATTACTTCAATACATGGTAAGGCTCCAGCAACGCATCTATAAACTTTACCGGTAAGCAATCCAGCATAAACATCAGAACCATCTTGAGCCAGGGCATCAACTTGAGTAGTAAAAACAGTCAGTAAATTCCACGTAGTTCCCAAATCAGATGATGTGAAAATTCCTTCATCTGTAGCTGCATATATTTTACCACCAAAAAATATGAGATCTTCAGCATCACCTGATGTACCAAGAGGATTAGGAGTAACAGCCCAATTAAGACCTCCATCGTTAGATATAAGAACAACATGTCCCCCTCCGGGTCCAAAAGAACCTTGTAAACCAGCAAATAAAACACCACCAACATTCAGAAAGGATTCAGGATAAGACGTACCACCAGCACTAAAATTATTATTCCAAGTGGAACCGCCATCATTAGTTAAAAAAATATCTGCAGTTGAACCGGAATGTGTACCTACCATTATATCCGCAGCTATCGGTGGAATTGCCGGCGGTGGACAATCATTATCAGTTGCAAATGTACATCCCAATCCTGCAGGACAACACCCATTGTTATCTTGGCATGCACAGTCAGGATCTTCTACTATCGTACATATAGGAGGGCAAGCTGGGATACCACCACAGAGAGGGACACTAGGAACACAAACAGGGGCACCACATGCACCAGCCACACTAGGTATATTATCATAAAAACTAATATTGCCAGCGTTATCTTCTGCTATCACGTCTACATAAAATGATGTATTTGAAATATCAGAAGTCCAAACACCTTCAAAAATATTATCTAAGTCTGGGTCTGTCATTGCTACAGGATTATTAGCACTAATTACTGATATTCCATCAGGATTTTGTAATACTGCTTGTACACTAGCTATACCATCAGCGTCTGTAACCTCAGCCCTAAAACAAAAGTCAGTGCCTGTACCACCAGTAGGCGGATTAACAGTTGGCATGATAATTTGAGGTCCACCATTTCCTCTAACATTAACCAATATTTCAATACTTTCACTCCTATTCCCAGCTGTATCTACTGCCTCTGCTTGAATAGAATGCCAACCATCAGTCAATACATCTGTATTAATAGCATATGAGTATGGAACCAACGGATCAACAAACTGTCGATGATAATCAATATAGAAATTTACATGCTGAACACCACGATTATCATTAGCGTCTACTTCAATATCTATATCACCAACTACCGCTGTACCATAAATTGGCGTTGGTGGATGTATAAAAGATATTGTTGGCGCGATCTTATCATTCATCTCATTATCTACAGGAATAGTTATAGTAGCACTACCAATATTCCCATACATATCATATGCATCTATCCGAATATCATGCTCTTCATTAAGATACCCTAAGGTGTCCCATTCCCAAGTCCATTGATTGTTAGCAACATGAGTTGCATTACCTCGGAAAATATTATCAACAAAAACTTGAACATAATCAATCCAATTCAAATCATCTACTGTAATATCTATATCAATTACATCTTTTCTTTGACATATTATTCCAGCTCCACATGGAGTAACTTGATTACAAGGCGGGCCAACACCTGAACAAGTACCCGGAATATTACCAATAGTAACTACTGGAGCAGTAGTATCAAAATTTTCTACCTTTACAAAAATAGTTTTAGTAGAAACAAGCGTTGTGTTATCTGTCGCCGTAGCTATAAGTGTATAAATACCATTTGGCGTATCTGGAGCAATTGGTGGACCAGTACAATCCCCAACAGTATCCCAAAGGTGTGTACCAGAATATGGATTTGATAATCCTCCAAACACATGAAGGGCACAAGGAGTTTCTACCCCATCACTATCAAACGCATGTATTTCTACACCTATAATACCGCCATCATCAGAAGCGACAACATCTATTGGTACAGTCCCCGTAATAGTCTGACCATCTGCCAAAGAAATAATATCAATGAAAGGAGGATTGTTAACAACTCCAGAATTATTTATTACTAAAGTATATGTAGGGCTATTGCTCCAATTTCCAACATTGTCATATGCTTTTAATAGTAAACTATGATTACCATCAACATACTCATTAGAAATAAAATTCCATGACCAACTAGCAGGATCATCATCTGTATACTTGTATTGACCATCGATATAAAATTCTACTTTAGCTACACCCGTAGCTGTAGCAATAGGCAGATCAGTCAAAATAACTTCTACGGCCTGTGTTCCATTAACATTATTAAAAATATTAGCTACCGGAGCAACAGTATTTAAAGTAACCGCATCAAACTGAGGACCAACACGATCTGTGATCGTCCCAGTAACATTCTTAAAATAATTAAAACAATTACAATCTGCATTAGTAAAAGAACTGCATGGATCAAACACTCCAGCCAAACCGATATTCCAAGTATTGAATCCCCCATATATTAAGTATTCTAAATGTCCATAAAGATCTACATTCTTACCATCTGGAGATACTATATATTGATAAGTATAAGAATTTGAAGGGCAGAAATATTCTTGATTTGTATCATCCCAACAAGTACTTGTATTAAAAGGTGCTAAACAAATATCAAAAATATTATAAGGATCAGTCGGCATACTCAATCCAAGACTTGAGCCCAACTTATCACTCCAAGAAGGCCAACCTGAAGAAGTAAGATTTTTGATATAAGTACCTCCTTCTAGTTTTGGAAATTCTCCATTTATTTCTTTATATTCCAAAGCGCCAGTATAAATGTCATTAAGATCACTAACTCTCTTCATATCTCGATGCATTTTTTCTTTATTAGTATCTGTATCATTAATAGTAAATTTCCAATTAGCTAACAATGCATTATAAATACTTAATGTTTCAGCAGAAGCTCCTTCGTTATATGAAATCAAATATAATTGTGGGTATAAGGCATCTCCAACCTGTGCTGCACCGTCAAAACCAGTACCTGAGATATTCCAAGCTGCTACATATACTGTTCTACCTGACCTGATCGCGTTATATCCATCCACTACAATATCTTGTGGGGCTGGGGCAGCAGAACCAAAATGATTAAAATACCATTCTCTAGCTGACTTACCTTCTTCATTTTCATAAACCCTAATACCAATCGCATCGTCTGACAAATCTCGTAAGAAGAAAAATTCTTTTAATAATTCATCCACCCCAATAGTACTAGGTGTACCTTCATGAACCACCGTATCAATCACTAGTTTTAAGGTTGGTAACCCTCCATCAAGGCAATACCAAGTAGAAAAATTAGTATCAAAGTTATTATTGGTAGTAATAGTATCTATTTTAGGATATTGAACAGAATCTTCAAATGGTAAAGTTTCGCCAGCACTAACATTTGGCCAAGGACTCTCACATAAAATATTCCTTATGGAAACATTCTGGGTCAAAGAACCATAATCCGTACTAGCAACACCTATGCTTAACGAAGCTGCTCCATTCTGATTATTTGAAGTTATATATCGAGCATTTGGTGGACCTGGGTTTGTAGTTGTAAAAATATCTATTGGATCATTCTCGGTCCATGTCCAGGTAAAAGAACCGATGGTAAGATTTTGATTATTGTTATCACGGGGCGCTGCAGTATACGCATGCTGATTACCTGCCAAGCCTGGTACTGGTACATAATCCCCAAGACAAGCATCTCCTGCACAAGTAAATAAATCACCATAATCTGAAATGTCATAAGTGTATAATGGTAAAATAGTTGATTGAACTAATAAGTTATCAACCTGACAAATAATATCCCCCGTTGTAAATGAAATATGAAAATCAAGATATGGATCAGGGTATACATTAGAAGTAAAATAGGGACCTGGTTCCATAGCAATGCCTTGCGTAGATAACACTCCTTCCGGACCTGCTTTCATATACAAATCATAATTTGTAGTTTGATCCATTAGACCTGTTGGACTGATTATTATTTCATCTCCGGCCAAACTTACAGAAGCCGTAAATGGAATAGACACTCCACCATTTTCTAAAATAATATTAGTATCATTAACAGTAGCTGGATCAATAGCAGCGCCAGCAAAATAAATAGATATTGATGCATTCCTGCATACATTACCCGCACCATCAGCTGGGATAGTACTCGTAACATCTGGGCGATTATAACAGCAAGTATCTTTACCACAAAACTCTGTACCACACTGCGCATCACCAGGGGCTGGGTCCGAAGGATCATAATCACAACCACAATACAGACCTCTTTGATTATTGGTACAATTACCTTTATTAGCTACGCAAGTCAAACCTGTGCTAGAAATTTGCTGATCATTTGGCTCATTCAGTACATTATTATTATTAACATCTGGATCACAACATGTTATACAACTATTATTTGCAGGTACTCCTATAGTTGTTATTGTTTTTGGAGGAGCATCAAAATCTCCATTCCCATCTGGATCAAGATTTCCAGAATTATCTATACAACGATAATTATTGTCTGTAACTAAAGGTGCCGGTGCCCCACAAAATCCATTACTTGTAAAATTTGCCGGCAGTTGACATGCACTTCCTGGACCACCTAAACTACAAAATCCACCAGATGGATCACATATATTAGTAGTAGTATTACAACAACTCCCAAAACCTGCATCGATACAGTGACTATTATTACTACAACTGATGCCAAAATTTACCTCATTAGAATCACAATACAATGGTCCCGCAGGTTCAATCACAGAAATTCTAGTCTTGCCAGTAACAGCACCCAAAGGCACTGTAACATTATCAAAAGTTGTATCAAAACCTTGCCCAGTAATATCATTAATATATCCTCCAACTCCGTCATCAAATCGAGCTATCGTTTGTGGTGTATTATTCAAAGTTAAATTATAACCATTATAGGTAATTGGGTTAGTCCCTTCATAAGCAGCTGCTGGAACAACATTACATAACCCAGGTAAACCCGTTATCGGTGGTTGCGCACCACTAGCACATAAGTTTGTTGCAGTAAACATTACTGTTGGCGCTTGTGCTGCATTTGATAATCCATCGACTGTATTAATCCGTACACCATACAGACCTATAGCTGGTACATTTACAGTTGCGATTATTTCACTATCTGTCCAAGGATTAGCACAATTGAAGATTCCAGGGTTCCCACCAAATTCCAGAACTCCAGTAATATTACCAAAATTACATCCAGTAATTGTTACTGTAGTACCAGTCGGACCAGAGTCAGGATTAAGTCCCCAACCAAGAGGTTGTATAGGTGGTAATGGAACCGTCAAATCACCCACCCAAGGAGTACATTTAAAAGTAGTCAAATCACAAGTACTATGATTACCGTCAACAGGACAAGCGTTTTCACAATCAATATTATTAGTACAATCATTAATAGTTAACTCCCCTTGAATAGACGCATTACCGGGACCAATAATATCCTGAGCCGACGCCTCAACGAATACTGGGGTTCCGTCGGTATTAACGTCAGTATGAATAACCGCATTATTACCACCTGGATTTGGAGGAACGATTGGGATTGTGGCACGTGCAGGACGTGGCGGTGCTGGATCAACTACCGTCCAAGTCCAATCAAATCCAATTGGATTCAATACTTGTCCAGCTAAGTTACAAGAATCAGGAAAACCAACCGCAGAACCTATATAATTTAAATTTAGATTAATTTGTCTTGTAATAGGTATGCCAGGATTCATAACAACATTATCTATCTCACAAACAGTCGGATCAATCCTTGTTTTGAATGTCCATGAATATGCATCAAGAGTTCCATCATCACTATCATCGAAATTCAAACCCCCTAAGCTACTTCCAGGGATAGCATTAATTTCTATCCCTTTCATTAAAACAACTCTATAATATGTATTTGGTGCAAGATTAGCATTAGGACTAATATCGATATTAGTAAAAGTAGTGAAAATACTAGTTGGATTATTACCTATCTGAGCTAAGCCAGTTACAAAGCTACAACTAGAATCTGTACAACTATATAATTTTACATTAGCAGCATTAATAGAAGCTGTGACGTCATAACTTACGTCAGCCTGAATCATCGCATTAACACAAGCGCTATCACAAACAGGACTTCTATTAATGACGACTGGATGGTTTGGAGGAATAGGCATAACTGTAAAATCTACTGGATTACTGGCCCCAGCATTATTTATGATGGTTACAGCATTAAGTCCAAAAGTTGCAATATTAGGAGCAATACTTGGCACCTCTGTGCTAATAAAATTATCAACCCAAGAATTAATTGGAGCGTCATTTGCATCAAAATTTACTACTTGAGTCACATTATGAGGATCAAATCTTATACCTGATAAACTCACCGTCGTACCATGATAACCACTAGCTGGATTTATCCCCCAAATACAAGGTCCACCTGAAATATTAGGATCACTAACATAATAATAAGCACCAAGATTATCAGACGTAGCCACCCCAAAGGCTGGATCAATATAAGAAATCTCAATTTGTGGCTTCGGTCTCTCAAACTGCACAAACGGTGCAGGAATCGTACTTGTTAGATTTGTAGCTGTAACCCCGCCAACTATACCAGGAGTAATTGGTGCTGGTGGTGGTGGTATAATATTGTGATCAGTAAATTCGAAATTTGTAATTGTTGCTGGATGCGCTGTTGTACCTTGAAAACAAGAACCAACTACTGTAATACACTGTTCTCGTAATCCACTACCTGGGGCAATATGTGATATATATGGAGCACACTCACAAAGATCTGGAGTAGTTACTGAAAAACTCCAATCATATAGCAATGGATTTAAATCTTTATCTATTGGTTTATTTGTAATGACATGCACCGTGTAATCTACTCCGGAAACTAATGGTACTGGATTAAGGGCGGCATCTGCTGGATGAAATTGAAATACTCTAAAATGATTATTTATCACATTACCAGCCACAGATAAATCCACGTCATCAATTATTTCTATATAACCACCAATACCATAAATAGCATATGGACCAGCTGGTGGACGAGTAGAGGCGTCTATCATGGCCTCAAAATGATCTCCATTAGAACCATCTATCATAATAGTAACTTCATCATAATACATGCTTGTATTGAAAGGTACGGTAATAACAATATCAGGACAGACTAATAAATCACCAGGAGCTGGATTTACTAGTCCCACGCCAGGAACCAAATCATTAGTTTGAAATTCCCAAGGCAGATAAGCAACCATGTCATTGCCACACAAATCTTGTACTCCTGATACTGTTACTCGATACCATGTAAATGGCTCCAAAACTAATCCAGCATCAAGATGAACACTAAAACCTTGTGGCGTAATATAAACATTAAGATCAGTAGTATTATTTACTGTACTATCTACAGCACCAAGCTGACCATCTAATTGCTCAAGTACAAAATTTGCTACTATTGGATGCCCAGGATTCATTGAATCATCTATAGTCGTCGCATCTATTGCTTCATTAAAATTTATACTAAATATTGGGACTCTAGTTACATCTCTGTCTTCATAACTTGGACTTGCCTGATCAGACAATGGATATGTAGAAACAATTTCGGGATCAACATCATCTACTGTAGTACCTACTTCAAACTGCCAATAATATGCATCATCAGTAGCTCCTGTTAGCGGATGATCATCTAAAATAGCGCCAGCTAAAGCATCAGCCAATGGATTAGACTTATTATCAGTTACTGATATAGGTATCCATAATCTGTAATTAGTATTTTGAACAAGACTGCCAAATAAAGTATCATCATGCTTCAAAGTAAAACCATTATTGAATGTTACTAATTCAAGCGGGGTTAGAAAAGGTGTGGCAGGAGGGCTAGGATAATGCCATCCACTCCAAATACCTGAGCCTTGTGGCAGAGTTTCTTCTTCAATATATATTAAGTCAGAATTGTCACCAGCAAATACGGCTGCAAAAGTAGCTGGATCAATTTTATTATTAAACACAGACTGTAACCTACTACACATAGTTACATCCACAGCCCAATCAGTTCCAGAAGCAACACTTGTCTGAGTATAATTCCAAGTAAACTCATATGGTGGGAAAACACTACTAGAACCACTACCCGTACCAGGACCACCAGTAACTTTATTAGCTGTATCAACTATAAAGGAAACAATAGCCCAAGATAATAAAACAATCACCAAGCCAATAGCAGCTTGGGTAATAATTTTCTTAGCTTTGGCAATTTTATCTTCGTTACCAGCTGCAGTCATCCAAATAAATCCACCGTAAATCATCATTATAACCGCCACTAAACCAAGGAATCCTAAAGCCCACTGTATGATATTAATGATTGTTGACTCTAAATCTGCCGTACCTAAACTCAATGTAGTACCAATATTTGGGTCTACGGTCACAGCATATACCTGACTTGCAACAAGTAATCCACCAGCAATCAAAATGAATACAAACAAACCTGTGAATATTCCAAAAAATATATTTTTTTTATTTCGTACCCCCATAATTATAATTAAAAATTTATTGACAAGCTATTTAAATTTCTAAAGTCTAACCCAACTCATCTTTGACAATCTGGGTCACCAGTTTACCGTCAGCCTGACCATTCAATTTAGCCATTGTCTGACCCATCACTGCCCCAAAATTCTTATTATCACCCATTTTATCGATAATTTCTAAAACAATTTTTTTTACATCATCTTCAGACATCTGCTCTGGTAAATATTTTTCTATAATCTTCAATTCATCTTTTTCTTTTTGTGCCATTTCTTCTCGCCCACCTTTTGCAAAAGAATCCGCTGCTTCTTTTCGTCTTTTTGCTTGGTTGGACAATACTGACAAAACCTCATCATCACCTAATTCTTTTTTCTTTAATTCAATAGACTTATTTTGCAATGCACTTTTTACCATACGCAAAACAGACACTTCTAATTCATTTTTCTGTGTCATGGCTTGTCTAATATCTTGTTCTATTTTGTTTTGCAAAGACATAGCTAATAAAAAGTTATGTTTTGTATAAAAATTACTTTTTTATTCTTGCTTGAAGGAGTTTTTTTATTGTCCCTCTTTTATTAGGTCTTCTTGGATCAATAAAATCATCTAACTTACCGATCTTTCGAAGTAACTCTTTTTTATCTTTGATTAGAGTACGTCTAGCAGCATCTCCTTTTTTCTCCAATTTACTTTTTTTAATAGAGTAATATCTACCTTTTTTAGCCTGTAATAAAATACCACTTGATTGAACTCGTTTTGTAAATCTCCTTATTAAACTTTCGGCTGATTCACTGTCTTTCTTTTTTACTTCTACCACTTGAGAATACACCTCCTTTTCAATATTTTTTTAGTTATTTAATATTAATAATATACCACTTATTTAGCACTATTGTCAATTAATGTTATTAATATATTAGAAAAAACAACAAATATATTGTTTAATAATATTCATTAGCTAATGTTAGCAATTATTGTTCTTTTTTAAGCTGTCCGCCCCCGCCTACGTCGTCACTTTGGCGGGCAGGTCTAGAGGTCTGCCAAAAAATGTATATGTAGATGCATTACTTCTTGCCCACAATCTTTACCAGTATTTACTACCAACTTATACCCTTTTTCATTTAATCCTAGATTATTTGCAATTTCTTTTGTCCCTAACATCATATCTGACAACAACTTACTATCATCCATATCTAGATGTAACATCGATTTGATATGTTTTTTCGGTATAAACAAGTAATGAATCGGCGCCTTAGGAACAATATCTTTGATTACTATAAAATTATCTCGATCTAAAATATATTCCGTGGGTATTTCTTTGTTTATTATTTTACAAAAAATGCAATCATCCATAATTAGCTCTAATTATAACTTCTTTTCTTTTTTTTCATTTTTCTCCTTGACTCCATATTTCTCCAATCTTTTTTGTAACTCTGGGATTATCTTATCAAAATCTACAGTTTCTTGAATTCCGTTTTCCATATCTCTAATTAAGATTGTTCCATCTAATATTTCTTTTTGTCCGATAATAATCGTATACTTTGCATATTTTTTATTTGCTTGTTCCATCTGATTTTTCAATCCATCTTTAGAAAAATTTTCTGCAATTTTAAAACCTAATAATCTTAAATCCTCAAATAATTTTAAAGATTTTTTTCTAGCTTCATCACCTAGCTGAGCTACGAATAAATCAGGTTTCTGCTCCCCAGGAACTTTTATATCTCTATTTTTTAGCTCAATAACCAACCTCTCCACACCACAAGCAAACCCCATGGCAGGAGTTTCTTGACCGCCGAGTGCTTCTACTAATTGATTATACCGACCTCCTCCTCCAAGAGCGCTCTGTGAACCAGGTTTAGCTTTCTTATCTTCATGATCAGATTCTATATTTTCTTCCTCTTTTTTATCATCTTTCTTTTCTTCAGTTTTAACCAATTCATTTTTTTCTTCCGTCTTTTCTATCTCAACCGTATTATCTGGCCAAATTTCAAAAACTGTACCAGAATAATAATCCAAACCACGTACTAAACGTGAATTCAAAACATAAGGGACCTCCATACTATCAAGATGCTCTAATACTTTAACGAAATGCTGATTTGAATCTTCATCTAAATAATCAATAATTTGCGGCGCATCTTGAGATAGCAATTTACAATCTTCTTCTTTACAATCCAGTAATCGTAAAGTATTTTTTGTCATTCTTTTTTTACAGTCTTCACACAATGAATTTTTTCGTGAACGATAATAATCCAATAAAGCTTTTCTATATACTTCTCTACTCTCAACAGACCCAATACTATTGACCTGCAATGATACTGGTAAACCAAGTTCTTTATATAAATTAAAAGACATCATCATGAGCTGTGCATCAACGACTGGATGATTCTCTCCAATAACTTCAAATCCAAACTGATGAAATTGTCTATATCGGCCAGCTTGTGGTCGATCATACCTAAAAAACGGCCCATAATAAAACAATTTAACGGGTTGTGGTCTATTTAGCATCCCGTGTTCTATATAAGCTCTAACTACACCAGCCGTCCCTTCTGGACGAAGTGATATTGAATCGCCTCCCCTATCTTCAAATGTATACATTTCCTTTTCAACAATATCTGTCTCTTTACCCACCGATCTTACAAATAAAGATGTATCTTCTAATATAGGCATATCGATACGTCCATAACTATAAACATTAGCAATCTCCTCAACTTTATTTCTAATATAAATCCAATACTTCTGATCCTCAGGTAAGATATCTTTCATCCCTCTTAATTTCTGCAATGATTTTTTTAATTTTACTGGTGCTTTTGTTGGCATAGTTAATTTGTTATTAAATTATATTCTGGGGCTGAGAAACTACTAAATTGATCAAATGGCCATACTCTCAACCAAGCTCGCCCAATTATATTATCTCCATTTAGAGGTCCAAAACTTCTAGAATCTAAACTCACTGGCCTATTATCCCCCATTAAATAATATTCTTCCTCGCCTATTTCTTCTTTTTTATAACCCGATGTTATCATACCATCTTTTAAATAACTTTCAGATAATAAAAATCCATTAATGTTTTCATTATTATGAATAATAATATCACCATCCTTAATCTCAACAGTTTCACCAGGTAAACCTATGATTCTTTTAATTAAATAATCAGATTTTTTTTCTGGAACTTTTACTACTACAACATCCCCACGTTCTGGATCAGTAAAACGATAAGTTATTTCATCAACAATTAAATACTCATTATCATAATAATTTGGCTCCATGGATGCTCCTCGAACATAAAAAGGTTGAAACAAAAAATATCTAATTGGTATTATTACCACTAGTGCTATCAAAACTATTTTAACCAATTCTATAATAAAACCTTTTGGAGATTTAGCAAAAGATGGAATATCATCATTTTGATTATCTTTATTATCATTCTCACTCTTCTTATTTTGATTTACTGATTTGTCCGTTTGTTTCATAAAATTTTTTTAGTATCGATTGTTTATTTTTATTTGGTGAATGGTGGGTTCGAGAGGAGTTGCCCCGCAGTGCGGGATCCCGTTCGCGAGAAACCTCTAAATTATGTTATCTCTTTCAAATGATTTTATAAAGTTTTCTAAGCTGGTGGGTTCGAGAGGAGTTGAACCTCTGACCTCCACAATGTCAATGTGGCGCTCTAACCAACTGAGCTACGAACCCAATATAAATAGTCCTATGAATGGTCGAGGCTGAATTCGAACCAGCGACTTCTGCAATGTGAATACAGCGCTCCCCGCCCGTACCAAACGGGTACGTTCGGGCGGGTAACTTCATCCCGCCTGTTCTAGGCGGGGCAAGCTGAGCTACACGACCACATTATCTTAAGCGCTGATACAAGATTTTTGATATTAAATTAATATTACCAATTCATCAAAAAAACCCTTTAAATACGTAATAATTGGTACAATTATACCACAAAAAAACAAAAAGTCAAGAAAAAATACCTACCTAAATCAATGCATTACTTATCATCTTCAGGTGCAGAAAGATTACCTAAATCTGACGGTAAATCAGGAATATTTTTATCCTTCCTTACTTTAGTTTTTTTTGCTTTATCACTCTTTTTATTATTTTTCTTTACTGCTTTTTTTGTAACTTTTTTTTCAGCTGGAGGATTAACATCATTTTTATCATCATCATTTGGATCTTTATCCATTACCACTTCTTCATCTTCAAGATGTATCTGCACATCTTTTTCATTCAAATGTTTAACGACCGTTTCTTCTTCACCTTTAACTTTCTTGTTAAGTTCTGCCGTAAAATGAATTGATCCACGATATTTTCCAATTGAAACTGTTTTACTATGGAAACTAGAATATCCTGATTTAACTATAACTAAATAGTATTTACCAGATGGCAACAATGCATTAAATTGACCTCGTGAATTAGTAACTTTAGTAGCCACAACCATGCCAGTTTCTACATTATAAATTCTGATAATTGCCATCTCAATTGGGTCTTCTGTATCCTTATCTTTAACTACACCCAAAGATTTACCAAGCCTCTTATTAATCAATGCTCTTAAAGCTAATAATACTCCATAAAGGGATAAGATAACAAAATTACTTGTCTTTGGCTGTATAATTAAAGTACCCCAACTCAATAAAGTACCTACTATTAATAACGGTATACTTATTTTTTCTAAGATATGACCAATATAACTAATAAATCTTAACCATTTTAATCTGCCTGGCGATATTGCTTTCATATTTGGATCTAACGGAATATTCATCGCAAAAAATCCACCCTCTTTACCTTCAATTTCTAAAGTGTCCCCACGATAAACGTTATCATACTGACTAACAGAATCTGTCTTTAAGACATGGGATGGAAAGACATAACCAGGAGAACTAGCTGTAACAAAATATTTTCCTTTATCAATAATAAAACCAAATCTACCTTGACTATCAGCAATCTGACTTTCTTTTAACTTATTAAACTCACGGGTAAATATCTTGATAATAGCTCTAGGAATAGGTTTACCACTAATACTATCAAAAACCGTACCCCAAGAACGACGTTTTTTTCCTAACATTATTGGTACAAGCCAGAAATATCCAAACCTGAAGAATAAATATAAAATATTATATATATTTGAGGTAGTGGCTACAACCAAAGCAATTCCAGTGGCAGCTATAACTGCTGAAGTTGCCATCACTGGTGTAACAACTGTTTCTACTACCTCGACAATCCCTTCATTATTTTTCAAAGATTTTAATGCATCGCCAATTGCTTCTGTAAAATCACGAATAGGTGCAGGTATAATACTATTAAAAGTATCTACTATTTTTTCAGCTAAAGGTTTTGCTAGTTCATCTATCTCTTCAATTATTACACCTGGCTTAGCCTCTGGATCTATAATAATAAAACTATTACTAGCGCTCGTAGAATTACTCGCATTATCATAAGCTATAGCAGTCACTGAATGACTACCTATTACTAATTCTGGTAAAGTAAATGGCGTAGTATCTCCAATATTAATTCCTACTGGATTACCTTGATCTGTTATTAAATCATAATGATGAATTCCTGATGTATCGTCAGTAGTTTCAAAACTAATACGAGGATTTGTAACGGTAGTCCTTTTACCATCAAGTAATGTGATAGGAAAATTATTTGGAGGGGTTGTATCAATTTGTACTTTAAAGTGACTCGTAGGTCCCCAACCATCTTGATTTTGTGCACGAATATGGAAATACCATACTCCATCTCCAGTACCAACAAAACTAGTAGAGCTATCCGTAGTATCTACTATTTTGTCAGGGATATTCTCAGCCTGATCATCAAATGAAAAGCTATAACCAACATTATCATTCTCAGTTGACCATGAAAAAGATGTATCTGGATTTGCATACCAGGAATTCTGATCTGGGTGAGAAGATGAAGAAATAGTAGGTGTAGTAGGTAATTCTAAATCTGGTTCTGGGGGCTCTTCACCTGGCTCAGCAATAACATAAGTACCAGAGCCTGTACCACTCAACAAATCAGTGCCAACTGTAGCAGCTTCGTTGGACAGAACCAACGCTCCACCCATCGTCGCATTTGCCGTCCCAGCTGACTTAGTTCTAAAACTAATTGTAAGCACTAAACCTGAAGTTCCATTATATCCACCTGCCAGACCACCTGGTAACCCGCCAGCGAATGTAATAGTACCACTAATATTTGAATAATTTGGAATTACTGGCCATAAAGTAAAAATACCACTACTAGAAACATTTGTTACTTCCAACAAGTTGGTCGGAAAAGATACTGTAGCCTGAGCAGCATTCATCGACTGTCCTCCAGAATTTACATATAATCCTACATTAAAACTATCACCAATCTCATATGAAGAATTTGAAGGACTAAAAAATAGAGTAGCTGCCTCAGCAATGTTAGGAGCAAACAATAAACCAAATATTAATAATATAGCAACAAAAATCTTTTTTGCCATAATATCTACCCTCTCTCTTATATTTTTAATCTTCTTTTTTTGGTTGTGAGCGAACTTTAAATGCAAGAAATAATAGTAGTAAGATAATTATACTTATAACTATTATTAAAAATAATGAATAAACTGTATCATCTCCAAAAAATGGACTCTTATTTTCAAATGGAACTATACCTAAATTTTTCTGTGTATAATTACCAGCTCGATCAAATGCAGTGACTGTAATAAGATTACTTCTACTTTGATCTTCTAAAATATATGGTGATGTGACATGGGTTGTAGATTTGTCACCTTCTTTAACATCATAATAGTCAATACCGGAGCCTTTGTCAGTGGTAGAAAAAATTAAAATATATTTTCCATCATACAAAGTTGGTTCTTTTGAAATAACTGTATCAATATCTAATGGTGCCTTACTATCAATCATAGCTCTCCTCTTACCAATCACTTCCCAATCTCCATCACCTATTTTTTCTTTCAATATAAAATAATATACTCCATCAGCTAAATCAGAAAAATTGACTTTACCGGTCGTTGATTCTCTATTATTATCAGGTTCTTCATCTGAATAATTACTCAAAATATAACTATAGATTGCATCTTTCTTTTGCTCCCACTCAACATTAAAATTATTATTTTTATACCAAGTACTCTCTTCTGGATGAGTAGAAGATTCAATATTAATAAATGTTGTATCGCTTACACTAAATATTCCTGAAATTTTATTTAATTCTACCTCTGTCCCCAATCCATCATTTAGTAAGACTTTTGTACTTTCATTATCAAAATCTACTTCACCAACACCTGGAATTTTTGTTTTGAAAGTAATTGTTGCAATCTTACCATCTAATACCATGCTACCGCCGGGAATTCCGCCAGCTAATGAAATAATTCCCGCTGATTCCTCAACAATCGGTTCTTTTATCCATAAAGTTAAAAAAGAGCCCCCACGTGATACTTTAACAACTTCCAATAAATCTGTTGGATATGTTATTGTTGTTTTTACCGCATTAATAATTTCTTGCTCACTATTCAAATGTATTTCAGCTAAAAAAGTTTCCCCTTTTGCAAATTCTTTTTGTACGGGATTTACAGAAATTATTGCAGCCTGAGCTTGACTGAAAAATATTACACCAAAAATAATTAGTGGTAATATGATTAAAGTTTTTTTGAATGTAAACATAATATTATAACAATTTATTCTGTCCAATAAAATAGCATGATACTAAAGTCAACAATATTTACTATACCATCACTATTAATATCTGCTCTTTCATTAGCAGGATTTGCTGTATTCCAATAAAATAATAAAATACTAAAATCAACTAAATTCACAAAAGTATCACAATTAATATCCCCAGGTAATGCGCCATCACAAATATTTGGCTCATCAGCCGTTACATTAAATATAACACTTTTACTAAATTCTGAGACCGCATCATTTACAGGTTCTATGGCTTGAGCCTTTGCCTCATGAGAGCCTTCTGCTAAATCATCAGCATCATATAACTGTATCCATCTACCATTTGTATCAGCACTGGCTATACTTACTGCAATATGTTGTTCTCCAGCCGCAGCCCCGACCACTGGTGATGTTAATGTTACATTTACTTCACTATCAGGCACAGTAGTCCCTGATAAAGTAATAGTTTCACCACTAGAAATATTGGTTTGATCAGCTTCGATTGTCGGTCCTAAAAAGATACCGCTGATCGTAGTAGTAGTACCTGTAGTTAAGGTTAATGTAAAATTTGATTGTTTACCCTCTAAACCATCTTGATCAAGACCAATCACAGAAAAGGTATAAGTGCCTGGATCAATAATTGCAGAAACTTCAAAGATTGCCTGAGATGTTGTAGAAATAATAGACAAAATTGATCCATCCTGACTAAAAGTCACAGTAGCAGATGGATAAGCTATCCCTCGAAATACAACTGTAGTATCTGGATCTTCTAATGGAGGTTCAGAAGCAACTGTAGCTGTAACAATAACCTGCTGAGAAGATTGTGCATCTACATAAGATACAACAGAATATCCCGCGACCAATAAGATCAGCGGGATAATCAGATATACAAAAAATTTAATTAAGTTAGGTCTTCTTTTTTTCATTCACCTATTTTTTTGCTTTTTTTATTATCCAAGCGTTATACTTTTTAAACAAGAATATTAATAATAATATCCCAAATACAATTACTATAAACCAGACTAATAATAAACGCCATGGCATGACCCAAAAAGTAACAGTTCCCGTATCTGAAACTATTTGGCTAGTTCCCGCGGTAATACTCAGAGTTGCTGTGTATTTTCCAAAAGCAAAATTATCTTTTTCATTTCCAAATTCTTGCCAAAAGTCTGACCAAAAATTACCTGATACATTATCAACATTACCTTTTTCCCAAACAATATCATATTTTCTGGTTGATTTTGGTAAAGTAGCACCTTTACTTGCATTGAAATCCAAAGTATCTGTAGTCTTACCAAATAAATTATTAATTTCTACATTACCAACCGGTTTCAGATGAACATTACCAGTATTATTAAATCTAGAAACAAATCCTACAGGCAATCTATTAAACATTTTTTGACCATCTTCTACTATAAATTCACTGATTGATCCCTGCTCATTAACATCACCCTCTACACTGGCCAAAATCAATGTACCAATTTTGGAGGCAACTTTAACCTGACCTTCTTCTGGTGCTGCTGAAGTAAAAAATAATGCTGCATAGTGACCACCTGGATCTGCATTTATCGGAGGATTAATAATAACCGAGACTTCATACCTTTCTCCAGATTCAATAACAATAGGTCCTTCTTCGACATTCATCCAAGTACTTAAACCTATAGACTCAGTATTAAAGTCAAAATCAGGTTGACCAGTATCATCTTTTGCTGTGAAACTTCTAGCCTCTGTATAAAGCTCTATTGTTTCAGATGTTTCATTAAATAACTTAATAACTGTATTTACAGCTTGACCAGGTGTTAGACCTAATTCTAAAGTTGGAGGAATTAATGTGATTGCTTGAGCGGATGGAGCGATCCCAAAACCTATAATTGCAATAGCAAAAATAAACGCTATATAAATAATTTTCTTCTTAAAATGTTGAAACATTTTTTTTATTTTAACTAATTATTTATTCTTGCTGTGGTGTCTCATTCTTACTAGATTTCTTAGACATTTTAATGATTAAAGCAATCAATAAAATTAATACTAGAATGATAACAATAACTATTACTATACCCGTAGTAGTCATTACCCAAAATTCAATAGCTTCCGTATCTGTTACAGTGCCGTCTGTCATAGTCAATGTAGCTGTGAATTTACCAAAACCAGTAACATCCCAATTTGCAACTGCAAACTCTCTTACAGATCCTGCTAATATTGCACCTTTTTCGCTATTTACTGCAATTGATTCAACGTCTTTACCAAACATATCTGTAATTACTACAGTACCAGCTGGTTTTATATGAGCTTCACCAGTATTTTTAAAACGTACTGCAAATTTTACGGCACCATCAGAATAGTTTGTTTTATCTGAAGTAAAAGTAGCAATACTACCTGCTTCAGTATAATCTCCTGCTACAGTAGCCATGAATAGAGTACCTAATTTTGACTCTATTAATAATTGACCGTCTTGTTGATCAGGTAATGTTTCATTAAAGAATACTGCTACATAATGTCCTCCAGCTGTTGCATTTGCTGGTGTATCAAAAGTCACAGTTACCTCTTGAGTTGCGCCAACTTTGATTGTAATAGGACCTTCATCAACATCTACCCAAGTAGCAATACCAGTTTGAGCAGCTTCAAAATCAAAAGCTGGTTGACCAGTCTCGCCCTCGGCAGTAAAATTGATTACTTCTGTTTCTAATTTTATCTCTTCTTGTGTGTCATTTTTTAGTTCTACGACTGCTACTGTCTTTTCTCCCGCCGTCAGATCAACCTCCATAATAGCGGGGGTAAGACCTAAAGCTGATACCTGTGAAGGTACAACCAGCAAAGCAGCGAAGAACAGAGTAGTGATTCCTAGAAAAATAGTTTTTTTAAACATATATTCTATTTTATTAATCATTAATATCTACTCCCCTCCTAATTGTTCTTAAATGAATATTTAAGTGAGAGTAAAAAATTTAGTTAGCTTAAAATAAACCAGTTGTAACTAAGGTTACAGTGTTGGTATAAGTCCCGGCTTCAGTTGTACCAGCAATGGATGCCAAGAAACATAATGTAGTAGCATCAGTTGAAACAGCGCCAGTTGCAGCAGCAAAAGTCTGAGGAGAAGCAGTTAATGCTGTAGCATTTGATGTAGTTCCTGTATCAGCACAAGATGTTGGACTCCAAATACCTATCGTATTACCTGAATCTGAAGATGAAGCACCAAATTCTTCTGTACCAGCAACGATAGTACCGCCAGCAGTATCAGAAATAGTATCAGAAGCAACTGAAGTTAATGTATTATCGTAATATACTGTAGAACTATATCCATTTGCAGCATTAGTAGTAACTGTTGAAGTAATACCATCTTGTGAGATCAAGGAAGCTGATAATGTCCCAAGATCAATAGTATTGGCACTTAAAGCTACTGTAATTGTTGGTTCAACATCAGCCGAAACAACTACCTGATCATCAGCTATAATATCTACAGCTACTTGTTGACTATCAATTACTGCCTGAGCAGCAGTTCTAGTCTGAACGGTAATAACTCCAGTAGTACCGGTAGTTGGTGTACCAAGAGCACCAGCTCCTGAATCAGTTATTAAAACACCGTATTCAGTGGAGGCAGTTAAATTAGTAACCCCTGTAATAGTTAGAGTATCTGGTGTACCAGCACAAGTGGCAACTAATGTACCTGGCAATGCATTTGCACCATAGGTTGTACTACCAGCAGCAATAATAGTGTCAGCTGTGCGACACCATAAACCATTATCAGCAGCCGGGAAAATAATATGCACCTCAGCCTCAGTACCACTATTTCCAGCTGGGACAGTAAATACGATATTATGACTAACTCCGCTAGTCAAACTTTGTTTTTGTCGATTCATATGATCCTCGACTGTTTCCAATGATTCTGCTTTTGCAATTTGTGCTGGCAATAACATTACCATAACAAAAATCGCCATAAACATTACCATGGACATTTTTTTGAGTAATTTCATAAGTTTTCTTTATTAATTAACTTATTTTATTAATTTATTAATATTACTTTATTATTATATCATACTTTTTAAGAAATTGCAACCTAATATATAAATTTTACCACAATATTACAGCTATTAATATAAACTTGTAGCAACTATTGTAATAGTAGAAGTATAAGCTCCTGCATCAGTTAAACCGCTAATAGAACCTAATATACATAATTCTGTTTGATGAGTGCTAACAACACCTGTGGCCCCTGCAAAAGTCTGAAGTGAGGTCGTTAAAGCGGTAGCATTCGATGTAGTCCCCGTATCTGCACAAGAAGTAGGACTCCAAATACCAATATCATATCCAGATCTCGATGAAGATGCACCATATTCCTCTGTGCCAGCTACGATAGTCCCTCCTGTAGTATCAGCAATCGTATTACCTATTGAAGTCAATGAATTATCATAATAAACCGATGCTTGATATCCATTGGACGCATCAGTACTTACTGTCAGAGTCACTCCGTCCTGACTTACCAACGACTCTAATAATGTACCAAGATCAATACTGTTTGGACTCAGGGATACTGTCATACCTACGAATAACCAACAATCGTTATTTTGAGAATTTACATTTGTCCCACCGGTAGCATCTATAGTATCTCCTCCACAAGCATACGAATCTTGAACATCAGTATAAGTAACTATCTGCGTACCATCACTAGTCAGATTCCATTGAGTACCTGGAGTTGATGAGCGTAAAGTAACTAAGTTTCCAGAGGTGCCATTGAAACTTACGTTATTAAAAGTATAAGTACTACCCGCATTAAATTCTAATTGGGTATTGGCGGTATCAGCCGTGAAATTATTATCAACATCAGCGGCTGCCGCAAAATCAACATCCGGATCAGAAGCGCCAGCATTTGTAATTGTAAGATTATAGAATCTATCGGAAGTACCAGTCATTTGACCCGATAATATTTGCTGAGAAGAACCGTCTAGATAGACTGTACCGGACTGATCAGTGAAATTATCATTATTAGTCCAATCTCCCGCAAGATATATTGCATTGTCCTCTCCACTTTTTACATCTAGAGTACCACCGGTTATTAATAAATCATTATTTATATCAAGAATGGATTCAAGGGTAAAGGTAATATTATTTCCCGTATCATCAAAAGTAATATCATTGAAGTCGTCTGTAGTAGCGCCGGTAGAATCTATTGTCGGTGATCCGCTTGTAGCATCAAATGTTATAGTACCCGATCTGCATAAAAATATATCATCATTATCCCAGCTTCCGCCAACTGTGATCGCATTATTTTCACCACTTACCGCATCCAGATGACCGTTTGTAATTGTAACGTTGTTAAGCACAACTAACGGATCTTCTACTTCAACAATTAAATTATAAGTGCCAGCACCGTCATCTATAACGAGATTATAGAGTGAGCCAGTACCAGCGGTAATAAGATCACTGGTTATATCACTCACAGAAGATGGTATATTAAAGGTTAAAGTAGAACCGACATTCGTTCCAGCGCTATTTAATAATGAAGCGCCTGACTGTAAATCAAACTTACCATCTGTATTCATCTGTGTGCCATCTGTTTCTACATCATCATCAACATCCAAAGTACCGCCACCCGAGCCAGCATCAGTGGAAATAGTAATGCCACCCAAACCAATATCAAGATCATATCCATTTGTATTAAGTATATCACCATCATTAATAGTTAGAGTTTTAGCTAATAAATCACTGGCTAGATCAGTGGTATCCGGAGAAGTACCTATTTCCAAATTACCGACATCCTGCTGTGGTGAAGTATTGTCCGTAAAGGTCAAATCCCCATCCAGTATTAATTCTCCTGTTCCAGCGGTAGCGTTATTAAATGTCGTTCCGGACGCCAAGGTAAAATTACCTGCAGCATTGAGATTGCTATCTACTTCCTGCGTAAACACACCCGTATCGGCTATATCAAACGTACCATTCACATCCATTGCATCAGCGCTAGCAACACTGCCAGTACCTGACACCTTAAAATTCTGCAATGTTTGGCTGGCTGAAGTAACGGTCTTTGTCGCGCCGGTCATGTCAATTGTCGATGTTCCAGCAGTGACTGTACCACCGGTCATATCAAGATTACCAGCCATGGTATGAGTAGCATTTGCCAGGGTAACAGAGCCTGAAAGAGTTAAATTTTGTAATGTCTGTGAGGCGGAAGTAAGGGTGCCAGTGCCATTCATTACCAAAGTATTACCTGAAGTAGCCGTGTAGGTTCCGTCAGTAAAATTCACATTACCGGAAACAGTCCAAGTTCCAGTGCCTGAGGTAATTATTTCAGATCCATCATCCGCACCGATGAAGTCAAAATCTCCCTCAATATCAAATGCTGGATTATTCGTCACGCCGGCAAACGTAACATTCTGTGTGCCGTCAGCTATGATATATAAATTACCGTCAATATCCTGGGTTGCCGTTGCAAGCGGAGTAATCGTGTACGGCGTGCTGTTATCATCATTAAATATTTCCACATCACTGCCATATGTGCGCGCGGGCATAGTCGTGGTATTGCCATTTGATGTATCAAAGCGCACCAGTGAACTTAATGTACCTGCAGTAGGTATCGTGGTACCGGAATTAATAGTCAGACGGCCGGCGCCAGAAATCGTACCGTCAAGCGTGAAACCGCTACCGGTCCATGTGACCGTTCGGCTTGTTTCGATAGCAAGTGAATCTCCCGTATCAACATCAAGTGTATTGCTTACTAACGGATCGTCAGCCCCCGTATCAGTATCAACGGTGATCGTATTCGTCGTTGCACCGTCTCCAATGGTGAGATCATAAAATGTAGTGTCGCCCAAACCATTAATATCATGGCTTGCCACGTTTTCACCGGTAAGTGTTACACTACCGGTCCCCGGGGTAAAATTTCCACTGTTGTTTGTCCAGTCACCCTGTACTTCCATTGCTTCACCTTGTGCATCAAAATATATACCACTATCAAGTGTGTAGTTTCCCTTCAACACCAATAATTGCTGGCTCGCGTCATTACTCAATAAACACGGCGTACCGACCGTACCGCGGCTGATTTGCAGATTATAAAATTCAGGCGCATCATCACTCCACTGGTACACCTGGCCTTGAGCAGAACTCGCGCCTGACGGATCATCAATGACTATAGTCCCGCCGGTAACCGTCGTGGTAGTAAGTGGTTTCTCATTGTACACGATAAACGAACGGCCAGTTAATGTACCGCCGGTCATATTAAAAGTTACTGTCTCTCCGCCGTCATTATGCCGCGCGAGTTCAATGGCTCCATCCGCAACAGTACTCGCCCGCACCGTTCCACCCGCCAGCGTGATTATCCCCTGATTCAAATTAATGTTAGTACCAACATCCACGCTGCCGTCATTGAAATTAGTAATCTGCGAATTACTTCCGCGCATGTTTAACGCACCCGTAACATCAACATTAGCTCCTGTATTGAAATTGAGAGTACCGGCTTCTTGCCAAATATTGCCGGCAACCGTCACTGCGCTTGCTATTGTTGCTGTACCACCATTAACATAAAAATTATCCTTAACATCCACGGTTCCGCCACTAAACGAATTGGTGCCGCCGTTTATTATTAAGTCTTCTGTCGTACCATTACCAATCGTGAGTGTACCCGCGGTAACATTTATATTCCCGGCAGATGTTATATTATCTCCATTTACTGTTGCGTCGGCACTCACATTAAGTGTTGCATTCGCATCAATGTCTATATCCAGACCAATAATCGATGTTGCCGTATCAAGATGAACTGTGGCATTGTCATCAATGTGCAGATTACCGCCAGTTGCGTCAGTGGTTACCATACCGCCAGGATCAAATGTATCACCGGTCCACGCATGCAGCTCCATGCCCGACTCTGTTGTCAGCGCGCCCGCAATAACCGCATACCGTATGCCAGCATCAGCATTATCACCGGTCAATAACTTAGCGTTTGTCATTGGCCCGGCATTCTCATGTCGAACAATCATCCTATTTTGGTATAGATTAAGTCCGGAAATATTCGACGATATGTCAGCCGCTAGTGTTGCTGTAGTCGCATGTGGTGTTTCGCTATTATCAATATAGAGCACTATAGGATCGCCACCAGCTGTTGGATCTGTTGCCGGGATAGTGAACGTACCACCTGCACTATCGCATTCATACTCGGATGCAGTTCCGCCGTTTGTTGCCGCGTGGACTGTCAATGGATCTGCGGAACAGTCATACACACTTATACCATCATCACTGTAAATCGTTCCGGTCAACGTAATACCATCAAATATCCAGCAGTCGTTATTTCCGGAATCAGTGTTGGTGCCATTTGACGCATCAATCCAGTCGCCGCCGCACGCGTACGAGTACTTTACATCAATGTATGATACATCGGTCTGCGTGCCGGTTACCACCAAATTCCAGTCGCTGGTCGTAGAACTTTGGAACGTTATTTCATTTCCGACACCTGAAGAACCGGCCCAGTTGATATTTGGAAACGTATACGTCGATCCCGCTTCATATTCAACAGTAACGCCCGCTGTTGTAATTGTATAGTTATTTTCGGTTTCAACGGCTGCTCCGAAATCAACAGTTCCGCCACTATTGGTAATAGTTAGGTTATAAAAATCAGAAGAACCTGTCATAGTGCCTGACAATGACTGAGTAGAAGAACCGGCCAAAACAACAGTTCCATTGTTATCAGTAAACGTGCCATTATTGGTATAGTTACCATTAATATCAAGTGTTGAACTACTGGAAGCAGATAGCGTGGTAGCAGTATCAATACTCACGTCTCCACTCACTACTAATGATGGATCGTTGGTATTCAAATCTACCGTGGTTGCGCCGGTACCATCTTGGATAAGTATTAAATCACCAGAGATTGGATACGACCCCGATGCGGCTGTAATAGAATTTGATGAATTACTTCCATACAACTCCACATCCCCTCCGTACGTACGGGCATCAAATGTAGTATTGGCAATATTACCAGCACTGGCATCATAGCGGACAATACTATTGATCGTTCCTCCCGTGCCAGGACCAGCGGATGTATCAGTAAACCTAAGTGTGCCAGCTCCTTCAACAGTACCTAAATTAGCAAAAGTTGAGCCGGTATGTGTTACTGTACGACCAGCGCCAATCGAGAGTGTACCACCCGCACCAAAATTTCCATAAGCACTACTGATTGTGAAATCCGTATTTATAACCGAGATAGCTACATCAGACGCCGAATCAAGTTTGAAATCATAAAAAGTTTCCCCGCCAACATCTATAGTATTGTCAGCGCCATGCATTATAACTTCTCCGGTCCCTTCTATTAAATCTGTCAGATCGGCCTTAATATATAGATCACCATAAACACTTATATCGCCACTGATATCATAGGTGCCACCACTATCCGGATCGAGCGAAAGATTATCAAAACTTCCACCCCCCGACACAGTTACTGAGCCAGTATTAGTAAATTTAAATGTTGAATCCTCTGTCGTTTTATTAACTATAACCATACTTGTTATTGGTGTACCACTTCCTGACATTTCCCATGTCTTAGCGCCACCTGCTGCAGCTGAAAGTTTAGCAAACCAAACATCGTCCCCTGCTCCAGCACACGTATCCCTTGCTAATGTATTTGTTATCTTGATATCACCACTACCCGTAGCTGACAGTATTCGATCTCCACTACACGCCCCTATAATATCAAAATATAAATCATAAAATGTCCACGTACTACTATTGCCACCAATATTACCTGCAGCGGGCAGCCCAACAGTTACTGTCCCACCGGTCATTGTGATAACGCCATCACCTGTAATATCCCCGCCGTTGGCGGTAAGATCGTTTGAACCGGTCAGTGTCGTGCCGGTACCAACGGTGACATCACCGTTTGTAGTCAGCGCATCAGCTAAGGTAATGGTGCCGGTACCGGATGTCTCAAAATCATACAGAGATTTACCCGCCGCGGTGAGTGAGGGAGTAACACCGTCCATTACCAAAGTATGCCCAGAAGTGGCTGTAAATGTATCACAATTAGTAAGGTCTACGTTACCCTCAATGTTCCAGGTTCCAGTGCCGGTATTAATCGTGTTAGTAGACGCTCCGCAGGAGAAATTGCCACCAACGTCTAAACTGACATTATTATCAGCACCATCAATCGTTACGCTGTTAGTCCCGTCACCAATTGTTAGGTTATTATTTATATCATTAGCGAGAGCAGAAGCATACTCAAATGTGTATGATGGTGAACCTCCTGACGGTATTAATTCTAAGTTATAGTAAGATCCTCCAGATCCATCTCTGGCAATGTCTGTATCCCCAGTACCGGTGTACTGAAAAGTAGAAGTATTTCCTATTAACCTCCCCTCGTTAAAAAAAGGCATAGTCTCATCAGTAGTACCAGATCCTGAAAGAATCCATGTTTTTTCACCGGCATCCAATGTATGAAATCGTTCTATTACCTCACAAAAATCCCAGGTTGTGATCAGCTGATTGGTAATGGTCATACTGCCAGTCCCAATAGCCGTCGTAGTATATTCACCACATGGAAGTTGCGTAAAAGAGAGATTATAAAATGTCCAGTTGCTGTCTCCGCCTATAGTCCCATCCGTAGACAAGGTTACCGTACCGCCGGTCATATTGACCGTACCATCACCAGTCAGGTTACCACCGTGAACAACCAGAGAGCCAGTACCTTGCACGGTGGCACCGGTATCCACATACTGATTACCACCAGTGCCTGACGTGGTCACCCCACCACCCGGATCATAGGTATCACCAGTCCAAATATGCAATTCAAATTCTGAATCAATAGTCACGTTATTTGAATCAACCTTAAACTTAATATCGCTATCACCTGTATCCCGATCGCCTGACTCAAGATTGGTGTTGGTAATAGACGCTCCAGTATCATTCCTGACAATGACTGCGGCCGCGTACACATCAACATCAGCTGTATCAGTTCCGTCAACCTTGAATGCAGTTGTTCCTTCATAGGTGCCGTGATCATCCAGGTAAATAGTGACAATATCTCCGCTTGAGGATGCAATACTGCCGACTGAATAATCCCCATTGCCATCCGTAGTACCAAAATTCATATTATTACCATTAACATTCACCTGAACTAATATGCCAGAACCGGCATTCGTTGACTTATTCTCCTGATACACCGTGCCACCAATGGTAATAATATCGCTAAAAAGCCAATTCGTATTGTTTCCACAATGAGTATTAGTCCCGTCATCAGCATCAATTTGAAAACCAGTATCTGTTGCATCAGACCGCGACACATCCACATACGAAACCACACTAGTATTAGCTACATCCAGAAGCCATGTGCCGGAAGTAAGGTTTGAATTTCTAAATACAATATCATTACCGGAAGAACCAGTCCAATCAATATTAGTGAACGCATATGTAGATCCAGAATTATATTCCACTTTTACGTTATCATTAACGGTAAAGGTGCCGGTAGCTGTAGCTGCGGCCGCAAAATCAATACCAGGGGTAAATGAAGTAGCACAGCCAGAAACACTTCCAGTGGTATTAGTAATGGTCAGGTTATAAAAATCAGAGGAACCGGTCATCGTACCCGATAAGGTCTGTTGCACGGTACCGGCCAAAACGACTGTCCCGCTGTTGTCAGTAAACGTGCCGTTATTGGTATAATCGCTCTTTAAAGTTAGGCTAGTACTGCTTGGCGCGGAAAAAATCGTATTAACGCCAATAGTGATAGTCTTGGTAAAATTAATAGTTGGATCGTTTGTATTCAGATCAAAAGTAGTGGCTCCAGTTCCGCCCTGTATCAGTTCCAAGTCTCCATAAACATTATATGTACCCGCTGCTGATGTGACCGTATTAGAAGAGTTATTACCATATATTTCAACATACAGATAATCACGAGCTGACATCGTTTGGCTGTTGCTTGACGAATCAAAACGCACGATAATATTAGTTGCAAATGCTCCTGTTGTTGGGAATGCGGCTGATGGTTGGTAGACCAAAGTGCCATTACCCATCACGTAGCCGTCGAAAGTAAATGATCCCGTACTCGTTACAGTCAAAGAACGATCTATACTAATATACAAAAAATCATTAGTGTTAACGTCAAGCGTACCGGTAACGATAGGATCATCAGTGCCCTCTATTGATACTGTACCTGCAGATCCATCACCAATAGTAAGATTATTAAACGTGGTATCACTTGAGCCATTTATTGCAGGAGAGCCTGTCATGGTAACGGTACTTGTACTTGCTGTAAAGGTGCCATTATTATCCCAATTACCATCCAAGCTATATGTATTAGCTCCATCTGAGGCAAGTGTGCCATCAATACTAATAGTAACATTATGCGCGTTCATCGTTCCTGCGGAATCCATAGTTAATGTATCATCAGCCAAAATATCTATGGTGTCGTCAGCATACGCACCATCTTCATCCACATTCAATACACCCGCATTGGCAGTATGCATGATATTGCCATTTTGATCATTATCATAAGAGCCCAGCTGGGTAACAGTTAATGTCACTCCAGTATCAGCACTTCCAACTGACAATACGTTCTGATTTAGTACCATGCCGGTAATATCATCCGCACCGTCATACTCTGTAACAGCAGTAGATTGATCCCCATCTGTCGCTGTGTCAATGAATACGGTTATTACTTCTCCTCCTGACAAAGCTGGGTCCGTATCAACATTCCAGGCACTTGCGCTTATTACGAAACTATCAGCTTGCAACACACCATTGACTGCAATTTTCACCGTACCGGAAGAATTTGATGAACCTGCAACATTTGTATTAGATGAAGGAAAAGTCCAAGCAGTATTATTGCTACAGTCGGTGTTAGTACCGTCATCAGCATCAATATCCACACCGGGAGTAGCATCAGACCATGACACGTCCACATAGGAAACAACACTTGAGTTGGTCACATCCAAATCCCAAGCGGATGAGCCCGTTGAACCTTTGAAGTAGATTTCATTTCCAGATGAACCCGTCCAATCAATATTAGTAAATGCGTAGGTTGATGTGGAATTGTACTCTACGTTTGCATTGTCATTAACCGTGAAAGTACCTGTAGCCGTAGCAGCATCAGCGAACACAATGCCAGCAGTAGTAAATGATGCGCAGCCCGTGACAATTCCGGATGTATTTGTGACAGTCAAATTATAAAAAGATTCTGAGTCTGATGTTATGGTTTGTGTTGATGAACCATCCAAGACAACCGTATTTCCACTGGTGGCAGTATATGTCCCGTCTGTAAAATCAATGGCTCCAGATACAGTCCACATACCTGTTCCAGAAGTTATAATCCCAATTCCAGAACCACCACCACCATAAGCTAATACACTTGTAATATTTACTGTTGGGTTGTACGTTCCGCCGTCAAGAGTAATATTTTGCGTATTTTGCGCCGAGACATACAAGGAATTCGAAAAATTTAGAGTTTGACTTGCACCAGTACCTAACATAACTGTACGTGCATTGGTGGTGCTATTATTGTACACCTGAACCTGATGGCCATACGTACGCTGTGACAATATTTGATCATTAAACGTAGCGTCCATCCTGAGCGACGATGAAAGCGTTCCAGTCGTAGGGAAAGCTGATGAAGGCTGATATGCAAAAAGTCCACCTCCTGAAATCGTACCATCAAGCGTGAGTGAACCCGCATTACCAAGCGTAACAATATTTGAAACGCCAAGTGATAATGTATCACCCGAGTCTATATCAAACGTACCCGTAACAGTTGGATCTTCAGATCCACCCACTGTTACTGTCCCTGCGGTCCCATCACCAATAGTAAGATTATTAAATGTAGTATCACTAGCGCCATTTATAGAAGAAGTTCCTGTCATAGTGACTGTACTTGTATCAGCTGTGAAGGTACCGCCATTAGTATAATCTCCTGCAATACTTATAGCACTAGATCCTGCAGTAAACACGGCACTACTATTAATAACTAAATCCCCTCCAATAGAAAGGGCTTCATTAGTGGTACCAAATGTTTGAGAACCGTTAATAGTTAAATCATTCGCAACATTGAATCCCAAAGAATTCACATCAATAGTCGTAGTATCTGCAATCACAATATTATAGAAACTTACACCGGCCTTACGAATATCAATTCCTCCTACTGAATTATCATCATCAATAATAAAAGTTCCCCCTGATATAGTGCCCCATCTAGCCAGCGCTGTATTCGACAAATTTATCTCCTCTGTGGTAATTGTACCTGATCCGGTCATGGTAAAATCAAGACCTGTGTCATTTGGAGCCATATAAAAATATCCGGAAGGACCTACAGAATGAGTACCACCATTGAAATTGAAATCACCTTCATTTATTACCCAGTATCCAACTTCCGTAACTACAGACCCTGCATTCAGATTTAATACACTTGTTGCCCCGTCAAGAGTAACTCTATCTAGAATATCCACATCAGCGCTACCACTTATTGTTGCCGTACCACCAGTCAATATAAAATCATCACCAATATCCGTGGTACCACCACTGATATTCACCGCACCTGATGTCATATTTAAATCTTCTGTAGTGCTATTACCAATTATAAAAGTTCCAGCGGTATGATTCAGAGTCCCTCCACTTACCAAAACTTCATTAGCTTCTACGATTGTAGAATTTTGTACATGAAGCGTACCTCCGGATGGAACATCAATATCTCCAGCAATAACATTACTAATCGTATCAAGATAAGCAGTCCCTCTGACATCAAAATCTCCAGTTACACTAGTCGTAGTAATCCTACCATTTGGATCAAAAGTATGACCAGTATATACAAAAAGTTGAATCCCTGTCTCCACAACCAAAGTATCAGTTATTGCATCTATAGCATCATAAAGCATATCTACTGAGTTTTGGTCATTATCATATGCATCCATATCGTCAACATTTATACTGGTTCCTTGCTCATGCCTCACCATTACCGTATTTTGATATATTCTCAAATTATCTCCGGTAACTATATCCCCTCCGTCACTAACAGTAACCGTATTACCCAATATTGATCCGCCGTCAATATAAAATGTCAGCTGGTCTCCTGCGCTGGTAGTAACTCCGGTAATGGAAAAATTACCACTAGAATCGGTTGCATCACAATCTCCGCCCGCAGTCGCATTTACAGCCACACAAACACTAGTACCTGTAGTAATTGGGGTTCCTTCAGTATCATCAGTATAAGCTATACCATCAAAATCATAGCCACCGCCACCACCGCCACACGATGTACATTCAGCTAATATAAAATTAGTTTGAAGTGGATCATGCGCGGGGGCATTATATCCAGACAATGTAATATCATGCTTATGACCAGCTGTTGCAAATTGACTACCTGCGCTTGCACTACCATCTATACCTGCTGAATCTCCTGAAGTCCCAACTGTATTTGAATGAGCAACTCCAGCACTACCACTAGTAGTACCTGAGCTATCTGCTGTTTGGATATATCTGTTTTGATAAGGACTAGTGTTAGAGATAGTAGTCCAACCAGTTGGTGGGGTTCCGTCAAATAGAGCAATCATCCCAATAGGAACAGATGGTGGTGTACCATTTTGCTCATATAATTTAAGAGTTACATATTCAGGTACTGATGTAGCACTAGCCGTAGTAGTAGGAGTGCTAGGTGCAGCATGAGTATGAACTATTGCATCATGGACATTGGGAGTAATTCCTGAAAATACACCGACACTACCTGAACCAGCGTTAAGAGACCCCCAGGTAACTCCGTGTGTATGAGTATCACTTCCACCGGTCGTATGTGATGAGTCAAGTTTCACTAAGCGACTATCGGCCGCTGAAAAACGTACCCAAGGACTAGATGGTTCTGATCCAGTCTTAAAAAAAGCGAAAGCATCAAGCGGTATAGTGCTTGGCGTGGAATCAAGTGAATCATAACGATAAAGATAATATGTATAATGTGCCGGATTATTATCAGCAGCTGCCACAGTAGTAGTATTAGCTGTATGAGTATGAGCTCCTGTCGATATCAACGTACATCCTCTTCCACATATAGTATCTGGACCCGTACTACTTGATCCACTACCAACGCCCGTAGAGAAAGTATGACTATGAGTTGCCGCGCCACCACTAGTAGAAAATGCAGATGCTCCTCTTACAAAATCACCATCATAGGTTGTAATATTAGTCCAACCAGCTCCTGGCGTAGAATCAGCACCTAATAAATATAAATAAGTTGCATCAATAGCCATCTGCCATTGTCGTCCTTCATCCCAAGTATCTCCTACTGAAGCTGGTCCTACAAAATAAAGAGCTGGACTTTCTTCTGGAGTTTTAAAATTATAAGTTACTTCTATAGATTCCCCTGCCTTAATAGTTCTATTCCAAGATAAGGTATTTAATATTTCTGTACCCGAATCATATTTACCCAAAGAAGCATCACCATAATCTTTTAATTCATAATCACTGTTCACAATTTCTTTAATTTCACCAACGATATCTTCATAAGCAGTAACTTTTAATGTCATTGGTTGATATATGTAAGGAAATACCCTAGTTGGACCATCTCTCTGGATTGTAAATCTTGGCGATTCTTTGATTTGAAAAGTATCCGATATCGAATTGGTACCATTATAATGAGTAGCGGTAACATTAATTTGATAAGTTCCTGGAACATCGGTTGTATAAGTAGCAAAATAATCAGGTCCATGATATTCACCCTTAATCTGGCAAAATTCACTAATTGTTATAGTTCCATCAGCTGTTTTTTTTGTTATTACATTTCCATTTGGATCAATAATATCTAACACAACATCAGCATTACAAACTATGTCACCTGCATGATCTAGAACACCAATTGAAAAAAGTGTTTCCTGACCTATTTTTTGAATAGCAAAGTCAGGATTAATAGCTAATACCCCCCAAGTAAAGTCTTGTATTATTTCCTTTATCACACCTTCCTGGTCAATAATCATTTTGACCTGATATTTGCCTGGTTTATCAAATTTCGCGTTATCAAATGAATATTTATCAGTTTTTATCTTACCTTTATCAACCTTTTCTACTGTGTATGTTGCCTCAATAACCTCTCCTTTTGGATTTAATAATTGTATATCAGTCACTACTCTTTGTTTTGGATCAACTCCCAAAAATGCAAAAGATGATTCTTCTTCTACATCAACTTCAATTATAGGTTTTTCATTTACCGTCAGATCATTGTCTTCGATAGTAACACTTTGTTCTATTTCTGCTACCACTTTTTCAGCTTCTTGTAACTCAATGTCAAAAAATAGTCCATCTAAATATGCCGTTGATTCTTCTGCCCCTGGAACAGCATTATAATCTAATTTAACTTGAAACTTATTAAATTCTTCTAATTCATAGATATTATCAATATCAACTTTAAAATATCCCTCATTGGTTGCATTACTCACTTCTTCATAAAGAGAAATTGATCTAGCAATCTGCCAAGTATCTCCATCATCAACAGAATATGATAAAATTACCACATCTTCATTATCGGGAAATGTATCCGCAGCAAATGAGACATATAGTGAAATTCTGGTGATCAGCGCTGTATCTAACACAGAATCTGGAATGCTATATCCCCAAGCCTTGAAAATATTATTTTGATTCGGTACTACCAACTCTGGCTCAGCAATTTCTACAACTATATCTTCTACTTCAGTGGCAACTTCAATCTCCTCAACTAGAGGATCTGGTTTCTCAATAATTTCTATTATAGTTTCTTCTGGTTCAGTTGTAGTATCTTCAATTGGCACTTCTGGTAAATCATTAACATCTGAAGTAACAACTTCATCTATCGTACCTACTGGAATAATAATTTCGTCTTCCTCTCCCAATACTTGAATTGGCTTGTTGTTAAAAAAAGCAGAATTATCTTTTGTGAAATTATTTTTAGGAGAGTTGGATAATAAATCTACCTTCTTAGCATTTTCTGCACTCATCCAACCGCTTACTTCTGTTGGCTCTAAAATAATATTATAAATTTTAGATGAGTTTTCATCCGCTTGGACCATAAATATATATGTAAAAAAAGTTACCTGAATTGTTAAAAATGCAAAAGCAACTAGCGACACCGAGTAAATAAAGACGGAAAACTTTTTACTGATCCATAATAATTTTATTTTTTCAAAAGACCAACCAGGTTGAATAACATACTTACTTACTTCTGGCTCAGGTAATTTTTCTTTATCATTTTCATTTCCAAAGTTTGATTTTTTAGAAGAAGGTAGTAATTCCAAATACAATTTTTCTACTGTTTCATTTTCATATCGTCTATCTTTTCTTACTCCGATTCTTACTGCTTTTAATTTTCCCGTTTTATCCCAATTCCGGAGTGTGTTTGGATGAATACTAAAGATCTTACTGACTTGATCAATAGTCAATAAAGTAGGCAAAGACTTAAAATTAACCCCCATTTTTTTTGGGTGCTTATTTTTTTTACCTAGTTTAAACACTTTAAATATATGCAAAACTTTTTTATTATTTTAGCTTTGCTTAAGTTAGCAAAAAATTTAACTTAACTTAACAAACATAACAAAACTATTATATAATATTATTATGATTTTGTCCAATAAAAATAACTCTCATCATCTTTATAAATGATTCGAATGATTTAAATTATGATTAAACTTATTTAACTTTAGAAAACCTTAACTTAATAACATTGATAAAACTTTCCAATATTATCCCACTATTAAATTTTGAATTACCTGCTCGCCTCTCAACAAAAATGATCGGAGTCTCTACAATTGAAAAACCTTTTTTTTCTGCTTTGTAAGATAGCTCTATCTGAAAATTATATCCGCTCGATTGAATGTTATCCAAATCTAAATTTTCCAAAACTTTTCTATTCCAACATTTATAGCCACCTGTTAGATCTTTGATAGGTGTCATTAGTATTGCCCTAACCATAGTATTGGCTAGCCAGCTAATAAATCTACGAAACCAATTCCAATTCTCTACTCCACCGCCAGGGATATTTCTGGAACCAAGCACTACATCATATTTTTTTGCCTTGTCTAAAAAATCAGGAAGATACTTTGGCTGATGAGAAAAATCGGCATCCATTTCAAAAATATATTCGTTGCTCGGGTCTTCTAATGCTTTTTTGAAACCTGCAACATAGGCAGGGCCTAAGCCTTCTTTTTTTTCACGATGTATCACTGAAATATTTTCGTTACTATTGGCCAGTTGATCAGCAATCTGACCCGTACCATCTGGAGAATTATCATCAACAATTATTATCTTCAAATCTCTTATTCCAATAGAAAAAATTTCCTTGGTGATTGCCAAGATATTTTCCTTCTCATTATAAGTAGGTAATATAATTATCGGTCTCATAATATTGGCATTTTAGCATAACTAATACCCCTTTTCAACTTTGACCTAAGCTGATTTTTTTATTATAATATAATAAGTTTATATGCCAAACTTAATTGATGAAAATGAAAAAAAGATAGACACAAAGGTAGATACTAGTGTATATCATACCAAAACCAAAAATAAGAAAAAGTCGCGATGGTGGTGGTCGACTTTAATATTATTTCTGGTAATTTTTTTAATTGGCGTAGGATTTTTGTCAAAGATTGTCTTAGCAATTAATAGTACTAATAGTGAATCAGGTGAAAAAGTTAATTTTTTCGACCAAATTAGGCATCTTATAATCAACCCAGAAAAAAATATTGTTGGAGAAGAAGAGGATAGAATTAATATTCTACTTGCTGGAATTGGTGGATCGGGACATGATGGTGCTTATTTAGCTGACACTATCATAATAGCTAGCATTAAACCGTCCACTCAGGAAGTTGCAACTATCTCAATTCCACGTGATCTATATGTAGAAATACCTGAATATGGTTGGCGTAAAATCAATAATGCTCTGGCTTTTGGTTATATATATGATTATCCGGGTGGCGGAGAAATATTATTAAAAGAAACAATAGAAAATTTACTAGATATTCCTATTCATTATTACGCTCGTATTGATTTTAATGGTTTTAGTCAGGTAATAGATGATGTAGGTGGTCTAGAAATTATGGTTGAAAACAGCTTTACAGACTATTCATATCCCGATAACAACTATGGGTATCAAACAATCAGCTTTACCGAAGGATTGGAGAAAATGGATGGTGATCGCGCCCTAAAATATGTACGTTCCCGAAAAGGAACAAATGGTGAAGGGTCGGATTTTGCAAGATCTAGAAGACAACAAATAGTATTACTTGCCCTTAGAGACAAACTAGTTTCACTAAATACCCTACTAAATCCCTCAAAAATTATTACAATCCTTGATAATTTAGGTAAACATAACAAAACCAACCTTGAAATATGGGAAATACTTGAATTAGGAAAAATGGTACAAGGATTAGATCAAAATAGTATTATTACGCAAGTTATTGACAATGGGACAAACGGTTTACTCATATCTGATCATACGATAGATGGTGCATATATTTTGAGACCAGAAAGTGGTGATTTTTTAGAAATACAATATTTAGTAAAAAACATTTTTGATAATACCTTTATAAATAAAGAAAATGCTCGTCTTGAAATCCAAAACAGCACAAAAGAGGCAGGCCTTGCTTCAAAAACAGCAGATAAACTTGAAGCGCTAAATTATACTGTCGCTGGTATTGGGAATGCTGACACTGATACACCACTAGAAAAAACAACTATTTATGACTTGTCAGGAGGAACAAAACCATATACTATAATAAACCTTAAGAATATGTTAAATGCTGACATATCCTCATTATTACCTCCTTTTATGGTAGAAAGTCATCCAACTTACCAAGCATTAATAGCTCCCACTACCAATAAAAATCTAAATACTAACGAAGAAGAAGTAGATATTTTGATAGTCATAGGTAGTGATCAAATCATTACTAACGAAACTGAAACTCAATAAAAAAATAACCACTTTATGAAAAAAAATTTACCACGCGTTGCCTTAGTTGGGAGGATAAATGCTGGCAAGTCAACTCTTTTTAATACCCTAACAGAAACCACCAAAGCAATCGTCTCGCCCGTACCAGGCACGACGCGTGATTTAAATTTATCTGATATTTCATGGCGAGACAAATCATTCACTCTTATTGATACTGGTGGTCTTGATGCCGCATACTTAGGAGAGATAGAAGGATATGTCCAGAAGAAGGCTTACGAAACTATCATGGACTCAGATCTTATTTTATATGTAATAGATGGTAAACAAGAAATCACAGCCGAAGATAGGAAAATTGCCAGGTTTCTTAAAAAAAGTAAAAAGAAAGTAATTTTAGCAATAAACAAAGTTGATGGACCAAGAATAAAAAAAAATGTTTCCCCAGACATCTTTAAACTAGGCTTCAAAGTTATTGCTTATTGTTCAGCTGCTTCTGGAGTAGGCACAGGAGATTTATTAGATACATTAATTAAACATGTACCTCTAAAAAAACTAGTTGAACGACAGATAGACCTTCGCTTATCGATAATTGGTAAAACAAACGTAGGAAAATCATCCATCTTAAATTCATTGCTTGGAGATGACAGAGCTATAGTTACTCCCGTTCCTCACACTACTCGTGAACCACAAGATACTGAGATTAAATACAAAGGAAAAAATATTCTAATAGTTGATACCGCAGGATTAAGAAAAAAAAGAAAACTTTCAGATGATATAGAAAAAAAGAGCGTCCTAAGAACCTATGAAGCGATAAAAAGCTCTCACATATCTTTATTCGTCGTAGATGCCGACCAACCACTTAGTAGCCAAGACCAAAATATAGCTGAACTTGCCTTGGAAAGTAAAAACGGCGTTATTATAGTTGTAAATAAATGGGATTTAATAAAAGATAAAGACCCGGCTACCATAAATAAGTTTACCAAATATTACGATCGTTTTTTACCTTGGATGGACTGGGCTCCATATATATTTACCTCTGTCAAAGAGAAAAAAAGAATTCATAAACTATTACAATTAGCTCTAGATATACAAGCTGAACGTGAAAAAGAAATACCAGAAGAAGAACTAAAAAACATTGTCAAAAGGACGTACAGAAAGAAAGCAAAGGCAAGTCGTGGGAAAAAATCCACAGAACCAATTACTATGCAACAAAGTGGAATCAATCCCCCATTTTTCGAATTACTTGTTTACAAACCACACCTCATTCATCAGGCATATCTAAACTTATTAAAGAATAAAATCAGAGAAAAATATGGCTTCAAAGGTACGCCTATTGTAATTAATATGAAAAAAGTAAAATAATTATATGAAACTTATCGTCGGCTTAGGAAATCCAGGAAAAGAATATCAAAATACAAGACATAATATTGGTTTTCAAATTTTGGATACATTAAATAATCTACCAAATTATAATCACCTTTCTTTCAATGAAGATAAAAAATTCCATGGAATTATGGCTAAAGACCAAAATATTATTTTATTTAAGCCGTCTACTTTTATGAACAATTCTGGAGAAGCAGTGAGAGCAGTTACTGATTATTTTAAAATTAATTCAAAAGATATACTAATAATTCATGACGACCTAGATATTGATTTTGGTAACATTAAAATCCAACAAGGTAAGTCAGCTGCTGGACACAATGGGGTATCCTCTATTATTAGTCATCTTGGCAACAATGATTTCTGGAGACTTAGATATGGGGTAGCAGGCGAATCAAGAGGTCAAATACCTGGTGATAAATACGTATTATCTAGATTTTCCGCTGAAGAAGAGATTGATCTTCCAGAAAAAACAATGATTGCTACGAATGCTGTAAAAAACTTTATTGAACAAGGAGCTGAAATAACTGCTCAAAAATATAACCAAATTGCTAAAAAAGAGGTATAATAAAAACATAAATAATAACTACTCTTTATGGACACACAAAGTAAGCTACTGATGGATAAAATATTAAGTGTTGTAGCAGAACAAAGAGCCTCTGACTTACATTTGTCAGTAGGGAGTGTTCCTATTATTAGATTAGATGACAAACTTATTACTCTTGAGAATGAAGATGTTATTACTAAAGAATTTATTCAAGGATTTGTTGATGATCTACTTGATAAAGACCAAAAAAAAACATTGGAAGAGAAAAAAGAAGTAGTCCTTGCTTATCAATTCCAAAAAAGAGCAAGATTTAGAATTAATATTTTTTATCAAAAAGGTGTATTGGCTGTATATTTTAGACTTATTGGTGATACCATTATCCCATTACAAAAACTTGGTCTACCGGATACCCTCCAAAAATTTACTCAGCTACCCAAAGGTTTGGTCATAACTAGTGGATCATTTGGCTCTGGTAAAACAAGTACTGCAGCTTCAATGATAGATTATATCAATCAAACGACTTCATCATATATACTTACTATAGAAGAGCCGATCGAATATATCTTTCAAAACAAAAAAAGCATTATCGAACAACGAGAAGTTGGTCGTGACACTATCTCTTTTGAACAAGCATTGAGTACAATCACTCAAGAAGATGTTGACCTACTATATGTTTCTGAATTAACAACAAAAAAAATAATTAAAGATATTTTGAATATTGCTGCCTCAGGTAGATTGGTCATCGCAAATATTGAAGCAGATACAATTATAAAAACATTTGAAGCAGTCATATATAATTTCCCATCAAATGAACAACAGCAGATAAGAGAATTATTATCACAAAACTTAGCAGGTATTATCTGCCAAAGATTAGTACCAAAGATTGGCGGCGGACAAATAGCAGTAGCAGAAATTCTAACTTCTACTCCCCCAATCCAATCACTAATCAAAGAAGGATCTCTATATCAAATGAATAATATAATCCAAACATCTAGAGAAGAGGGTATGGTTTCCTTAGACTGGTCACTAGCAGAACTAATAAAAACAAATCAAATTTCTTTAGATGATGCTCTTAAAAACGCAAGCGACCCTCAACAACTAAAGTATATGCTCAAAGCCTAACTTTATAAAAATATGTTAAAAAAATTATTCACAAACAAAGATAGTACTAACTCAATGGTAGGAGTAGATCTTGGTGTTGCAACTATTAAAATTGTAGAATTAAAAAATGAAAATAAGAAACCAACTCTAGTCACTTACGGGGTGTCCTCAGGAGACCGCCAAGCTACCAAAGAAATACATCAAAATATTTCCCCAGATTTAATATACTTAATGCAACAGGCAAGAACAACAACAACTAACGTTGTTGGCGCTCTACCAACATCAAGTGTCTTTAGTACAATTATTGATTTTCCAAAAATGCCTACCAAAGAAATTGATTCTGCAATCAAATGGGAAGCTAGAAAATTAATTCCCCTACCTTTAGAAAAAATGTCACTTCACTGGCACATTTTACCGACAGTCGGTAAAACCAAAGATGATGATTCTATTAAAGTAATACTGAGCGCGGCACCAACTGAAACAACTACAAAATATCTTAAAATTTTTAAAGCGGCAAATTTAAGTCTACTTAGTCTAGAAACAGAAATCAAAGCTCTACAAAGATCTTTACTAACCCCCACTGATAAAACCAGTTTAATTATAGATATTGGCGCAAATAATACTAATATGATTATTTATGATAATAATCTTCCTTTACTAAATAAAAATATCGATATTGGTGGAGAAACTCTAACCTCTCATATTGCAAAAACTATAAATATTAATTTTGAACGTGCAGCCCAATTAAAAAAACAACTAGGAATGTCTACTTTTGACCAAGCTTCACATCCTGCAGTCAAAGCTATGAAATTTGCTATTGATAATATTATTATTAGAGATATTAAACATTTAATTACAGTACTAGGAAACTCTACACAGAATAAAATTAATAATATTATTTTAACTGGCGGTGGTGCCCACTTAAAAAATCTAGATAAATATCTGGAAAATGAATTAAAAATAAATACAAGAGTAGGAGACCCTTGGCATAAAATATCTTATCCAAAAGAACTAAAATCAGAACTAGGAAAAATTGGTACGAAAATGTCAGTAGCCATAGGTCTAGCTCTCAAGGTAGTTGAAAAATAAATATAAAAAAAATACCGCCCAATTTACTGCCTCCAAGCGTAAGGTATCATAGAATAATCTACAAAACCTTAACTCAAGGCTACTCGTAGGATTCTAGGAGGGGTGAATCATACTTTTACCGCTTGATAGGCAGAAAACTAAACGATATCGTTTTTTAGTTTTCCACTTGATTTTTTAAGATTCAACTGTAATAATGCATAGTAGCAAACCTTAAATAATATGTCAAGACTTCCCATCAATATGTTATGGGAAAATTGGCTTATTTAAGCGTTTTTTGCCATTTTAACCAAAACAAAGTGACGGAAAAATCCAAAAAATTGAAGACCGGCAAACCTGAAATTAATCAAAATATTGCAAAAATACTAAAAAAAGAAAATGCAATATCAATTACAGGACTGCCCAATCTTACTTCTCTAACATATTTCATATCAGTAAATCATGCCTTAGATGAAAAGGTTGTCTTTTGGTTGATAAAAAAAGAAGAAATGTCCGCAAGTCAGCAACTTCTGTACCATTGGCACAAAATATTTAAAAACAAAAGAATTATCTGGTCACTTGATGAAATAAATCCAATGCGCGCTCAAGAATTATCTAGTCAAATACCACAAATTATTCTCGTCGATATTGCCAGCCTTAATGAAAAACTCCCCTCTCTAAACAATAAGATTGAACATGAACTAACATTATCAAGAGGTCAACAATTTACCCCAGCTACTCTTTCACAAAAAATGATCTCTTTTGGCTATGAATTTAGCAACCACGCAAGTCAATCAGGATATTTTTCTAGGCGAGGTGGCGTTGTAGACATTTATCCAACTAACCATGAAGATCCGATCAAAATAGAATTTGATAATAACAGTATAAATCAAATAAACACCTATAATCCTATCAACAAAAGGATCAATGAAGAAATAAAAAATATTACATTAATAGCTAATAAATTCTCAGGAGCAAATAGTCGTACTAATTGGTTAGGCTACTTAGAAAGTATTAATAAATCTATAATTATTTACCAGGATAATGAAGAATTCAATAATATTCTAGTCAACTGGCGAGAATTAAGAAATAAAATAAAACCTTATCAACAAATTATAATTAAAGATTTTGAAAAAAATGCTACAGACCTTGGTTTCAAAACAGCTGATATATATCATCAAGATTACAATAAATTTGTTTCTGATTTAAAATCTTATAATAAGAATAAATGGAAAATTGGGATAGCAACTGACAAAATTAAAAATATTCAAGAATTATTAAAAGAAAAGAAATCAGATAAAATTCCGATCGCATATTGGCCATTTATTAATCATCTAAATGGCTTTGTTAATGAAACAGAAAAAATTGCCCTCATAACTGACAAAGAAATTTTTGGTGAAGAGACTATAAAAAGCGAGTCACCTCATCAGCGAGTTGATCAAGCTTTTATGATTGGTTTAAAAGAAGGTGATTACGTAGTTCACCTCGACCATGGTATAGGTAGATTTGTTGGTATGAGCAAACATGAAATTGAAGGAATATTAAAAGAATATTTTGTAGTACAATATGCAGAAGGTGACAAAATATCTGTACCAGTAGAAACAGCTGATAAGCTTTCAAAATATATTGGTATGGCTCATCCAAAGATGCATCGACTCTCAGGCGGACATTGGTATCAGATTACTAGAAAAGTGAAACAAGAAGCAAAAGTACTAGCGCAAGAATTATTAAAAATATATGCCAGTAGAGAAATGATAAAAATAAAGCCCTTTGCAAAAAATCTAGAAATAGAGAATGAACTAGCAGAAACATTCCCCTACAAAGAAACACCAGATCAAGCAAGGGCAATTGCCGATGTAAAAAATGAATTAGAGAAAGAAACTCCTATGGATCACTTGATTTGTGGTGATGTAGGGTTTGGTAAAACAGAAGTTGCTGTTCGAGCTGCCTTCAAAGCAGTAGCTAACAAAAAACAAGTTGCTCTACTATCTCCTACTACTATCCTAACTCAACAACACTATGATACTTTTAGAGAAAGATTAAAAAAATTTCCAATCAAAGTTGGTATATTATCCAGATTTGAATCTGATAAAGAACAAGCCGATACCATAGAAAAATTAAAAAGTGGTTTAATAGATATAGTTATAGGTACTCACAGGCTACTCTCCAGTGATGTTAATTTCAAAAATTTAGGATTAATCATTATTGATGAAGAACAGAGATTTGGAGTAAAAGCTAAAGAAAGATTAAAAGCTTACAGGTCTCAATCTCATATCCTCACCTTAACAGCCACTCCAATACCACGTACTTTGAATATTGCTTTATCTGGTGTACGTGACGTTAGTATTATTGAGACTCCACCAGAAGGTAGACTACCAATCGACACTTTCATAGAACCATATACAGATGAAACTGTTAAAAAAGCAATAGTAAAAGAGCTTAAACGTGATGGTCAAGTTTATTATCTTCATAACAAAGTAGAAACAATAAATATCGCCGCTCGTGAAATACAAAAACTAGTCCCCAAAGCTAAAATTGGAATCGCCCACGGTCGTTTACCAGAAAAAGATCTAGCAAAAGCAATGGGAGATTTTGATACAAGAAAAACAAATATTTTGGTATGTTCTACAATTATAGAAAATGGACTAGATCTACCAAATGTAAATACAATGATAGTTAATAATGCTACTAATTTCGGACTAGCCCAACTTTACCAACTTCGAGGAAGAATAGGACGCGGAAATAGACAGGCCTATGCTTATTTTCTTTATCATCGCAAGAAACTAAAAGGAAACGCCAAAAAAAGATTACAAGCTTTAATGGAAGCAAAAAAATTAGGAAGTGGTTTTCAACTTGCTCTAAGAGATCTAGAAATTAGAGGGGCTGGTAATATTTTAGGAAAAGAACAACATGGTAAAGTTTCGGCAATTGGCCTCTCATTATATACAAGGTTATTAGCCCAAGCGATTGAAGAACTAAAATTTGGCAAAGTGCAAGATCCTATTCGTGATATTATTATAGATCTTCCTCTCCCCGCATATATACCTGCAGAATTTTTACAAGAAGAAGAAAGATTATTGCTCTATCAAAAAATGGCAAGTATTACTAAGCTAGAAGAATTAAAAGAACTACATGATAGAATTATTCGTTCGCGAACTCGCGAAGAGCAAAGGACTTTCCCACAAGAAATTACAAATCTATTTTCAATTTTAGAAATAAAACTACTTTGTCAGCAAACTGACATCTCTCATATTGACACTACACAAATGACTGACGATTTCGGACATAAACAACGTCGAATTATTATTAAATTCCTCTTCCCACTCAAACCAGAACCACTAGCAAAACTTTTGCAAAAGAATCCTAAATGGCAATTCAAAGATGATAATATAAAAATCGATCTTACTGATCTAGGTACAGAATGGTTAACTGAACTAAAAAAAGTGCTCAGACTATTTAAAAATAAATAATTAATTTTCTTGCTATAAATCAAATACCAATGTATAATTGCAATAGACCTTCCCCAAAGAAAGGTCTTTTTTTATATGCAAACAAAAAAATCTAATTTATCAACAGACATTCAATATTGGATAGCCTTCTCATATATAAATGGGATTGGTCCACAAAAAATTAAATTAATTTATAATCATTTTTCCAGTTTAAAAGATGCCTGGCAAGCACCCAAAGAAGAGTATTTTAAAATTGGTTTAAATACTAAAGATATTCATGCTCTCAACGAAGCAAGAAATAAATTAATACCAGAAAAATTATACAATGATATAATAAAAAATAAAATTAATATAGTTACGCTGAAAGATAATAATTATCCTCTTCTTTTAAGAGAGATTTATTCTCCACCACCAATTCTTTATTATAAAGGTAAATTGCCAGATAACTCTAATATGTCATTAGGGGTAGTAGGTACTAGGAAAACAAGTATCTACGGTAGACAGGCTTCCCTTGATCTGGTTAGCATACTAGCTAAGACTGGATTAATAATAGTGTCGGGTCTAGCTCTTGGCATAGACACCCTAGCTCATCAAACTACTCTGAAATATGGAGGAATAACCATGGCTATTCTAGGCTGTGGACTTGATATTATTTATCCATCATCGAATTATCAACTAGCTAAAAATATTGTTTTCAATGGTGGGTGTATAATATCTGAATATCCACCTGGTACCAAGCCACTAAAACAGCATTTTCCAGCCCGTAATCGTATTATTGCAGGTATTACCAAGGGAGTGCTTGTTATAGAAGGTGGTCATAAATCCGGCTCACTGATCACTGCTCGCTTTTCACTAGACTATAATAGAGAGGTAATGGCTATTCCGGGTAGCATATTTAATACTAATGCGGAAGGAACTAACCATTTACTAAAAAATGGCGCTCATTTAATAAGTAATGCAGAAGATGTATTAAATGTTCTAGACTTACAATATATTCAAAAATATAAAGAAACTCAACAAGCTTTACCAAAAAACTCAGAAGAAAAAATATTATACGAAATAATAACAAAATCACCTATCCATATTGACGAAATAATTCAACAGTGTAAACTACAAATCAGTATTATAAATGCCACACTGACTATCATGGAAATGAAAGGTTTAATAAAAAATCTTGGTGGTGGAAATTTTATACGAAATTAATATCTACCTGCCTATTCATGGGCACAATAAATTTTTTCTACTTTAAAAAACTTGCATTATTTTTCAAAGTATTGTACATATATAGTTATTATGAAATTATTAATAGTTGAGTCGCCAACCAAAGCAAAAACAGTTTCCAAATTATTAGGAACAAAATCTCCTTACACCGTTAAAGCAAGTGTTGGGCATGTTCGCGATTTACCAAAAAGTAATAAAAAAGCGATTGACATTGAAGGTGGTTTTATTCCTCATTATGAGATATCCCCCAAGAAACAAGATATAGTAGATGAATTACGAAAATTAGCAAAAAAATCTGATGAAGTTCTATTGGCCACTGATCCAGATCGTGAAGGAGAAGCAATCGCCTGGCATATTGCTGAAATATTAAAAGAAGCTAATTATAAAAAAGAGATAAAAAGAGTTGAATTTCATGAAATAACCAAAGCAGCTATTGACGAAGCAGTTAGCCATCCAAAAGAAATAGACCAAAACCTACGTATAGCTCAGGAAGCTAGGCGTGTTTTAGATAGACTAGTGGGCTACGATCTAAGTGGCTTAATATGGAAAAAGCTAAGATATGGTCTATCAGCTGGTAGAGTACAATCACCCGCTCTTAGAATCATAGTAGAGAAAGAAAGAGAAATACAAAAATTCACCCCCGAAACGTTTTGGGTACTGACTGCCGATCTAATTTTAAATAAAAAAGATCCCATAACCTTTAACTGTGCTGTAGAACCTCGAGACAAAAAAGAAGTTGATAATATTGTAAAACTAGGAAAAAAGGGAAATTGGGAAATTATCAGTGTAAAAGAAACAGAAACCAAACGATCCCCTCGCGCACCATTTACCACCTCTACTCTACAACAAACTGCAAGCTCCCGTTTTGGCTATACTCCATCTCGTACTATGAGAACTGCTCAAAAACTATATGAAGCGGGACATATCACTTATATGCGTACTGATAGCACAAATCTTAGTACCGAATCTCTAAAAAATATTAACAAAACTATATCTGATGAATTTGGTGCAGAACTTTTTTTAGAAAAAACATATAAGACTAAAAGTAAAAATGCTCAAGAAGCTCATGAAGCAATAAGGCCATCTGATTTTTCCAAAAAAACTGCTGGTAATACAGATGATCAAAAAAAAGTATATGAATTAATATGGAGTAGAACTGTAGCCTCTCAGATGATAGATGCAAAATTATTAAGAACAAAAATTATTGCCAACATTACTAATGGTGAAATTCCAAATTTTAGTATTAATGGCACTCGCATCTTAAGCCAAGGATGGCTAATGGCAGATCCTGCCGCTCGAAATGATGAAGTAAATTTACCAATAGTTCAAGCATCAGATCCTCTTACTCTAGAAAAAATGAATTCACTAGAAAAAGAAACTCAACCTCCTCCACGCTATTCAGAAGCTGGTTTGGTTAAAGAATTAGAAAAACGAGGAATCGGACGACCCAGTACTTATGCTTCAATTATAAAAACTATAATTACTCGTGGGTATGTAGAAAAAGAAGGAAGTGCTCTCAAACCTACAGACACTGGAGAAGTTGTTAGTAAATTTCTTGAAGATCATTTTACTGATTATATTAGCGACTCCTTTACAGCAGAAATGGAAAATAATCTTGATGATATTGCAAATGGTAAAAAAGAATACAAAAAGACTCTAACTGATTTTTATAACCCATTTACTAAAGTAGTTAAATCAAAAGATAAAATTGATAAAATCACCAACCTCGGAGATGCTGATCCAAAACTTAAATGCCCAGAATGTGATGGCAAGATGATAATCAAGTTGGGTCGAACTGGTAAATTTATAAGTTGCGCAAAATTTCCTGACTGCAAAGGTGCTAGGACTATAGATGGCAATGAACTAGCCGGACCTAAAGAAATCGGAGAAGACTGTCCAAAATGTAAAGATGGTAAATTAGTAGAAAGAGAAGGTCGTTTTGGACTTTTTATCTCTTGTAACAATTATCCAAAATGTAAATTTATTAAAGATAGTGAAAATAACCAAAATTCAACTGGTATTAAATGTCCAACATGTAATAAAGGTGAGATGATAGAAAGAAGAGGTAGGTTTGGATTATTCTATAGTTGTTCAGCATATCCTGATTGTAAATATGCTATTAAAGCAAAACCAACTGGAAATCATTGTGAATATATGGGAGAGAATGGTAAATGTGGAGCATTAATGATGGAAGGAACAAAAACCATACCTGAAAGATGTAGTGACAAAGCATGTCCAAATCATAATCCTCATAAATTAAATAAATAATATATAATATGACAGATACAAATCAAATGTGTGAAAAATGTGGGAAACCATTGGCAGTAAAAGAAGGTAAATTTGGAGAATTCTTAGCTTGTACTGGTTACCCAGAATGCACTAACACACAACAAATGAATCCTGCAGATAAATCCCCTGGCGAAATTGAAATCCCAGCCGAAGATAAAACTTGTGAAAAATGTAGCAAACCGATGGCTATCAAAAATGGAAAATTTGGTCCTTTCTTAGCTTGTACTGGTTATCCTGACTGTCATAATATAAAAAATATTGAACAAAAGACTGGCGTCAAATGTCCTGAATGTGGCAAAGGTGATATAATAGTAAAAAGATCAAGACAAGGTAAAATATTCTATGCTTGTAATCAATATCCTCAATGTAAATTTGCCCTCTGGTCAAAACCAACAGGTAAAAATTGTGAAAAATGTAAATCATTAATGATAGCGTCTGGTCAAGATTCTTCCATCTGCTCAAATAAGGAATGTAAGTAGTAGTAATAAATACACTCTAGTATTATGTCCCATAATAACGGCGATAATATATCCAATGAAACAATAAACAATAATTGGTATTTTAATAATACCTTTTTATATTTTATTATATTTTTTTCTGGTTTAGCTGCTCTTATTTATGAGCTAATTTGGATCAGGATGTTAAACTTAACCTTTGGAGTAAGTAGCTTTGCTATTGCTACTGTTATTTCAGTTTTTCTTCTAGGGATTGGCTTAGGTAGTTACTACTTTGGTAAAAAAGCAGAAACTATAAATAATATTTTAAAGACATACGCGTTTATTGAGTTGAGTATTGGAATTTTTTCTATTCTATCTTTCTTAATACTAAAATATGCCAATATTTATGAATTTATTATTTCTAATATTGGTAGCAGTGAAAACCTTTACCTACTTTCTTTAATTAGACTAATTATCTCCATCATAATATTAATTATCCCAACTTTTCTAATTGGTGGAACTATTCCATTAATTGTTAAATTTTTAATTACTACTAATAAAAATTTAGGATCAAAATTCAGTACTATTTACTATATAAATATTTTAGGGGGTGTTACTGGAATTCTTCTAACTGGCCTAGTATTAATTCGTCAGTTTGGCGTCTGGAAAAGTTTTTCTATTGCTATTATTATAAATATTATTATTTTTATTAGTATAATTATTTTTAAAAAAAATATAAATTTTCAATCAGAAATTCATAACGAAATAACCGAACAAGAAAATAATCAGTATAAACCTATAAAAAATTTCCTGCCAATCCTCTTCTTTAGTGGATTCATTGTACTTGGATTTGAGATCTTATGGATGCGGGTACTTATTAACTTTGGTTCTGGAACCACCCTTTCATCAACCATGATTTTAGGAGGATTTTTACTAGGATTTTCGGCCGGAAGTTTTTATATTGCAAAACGAATTGATAAAATGCTCAAACCTCTTAAAAACTTTGTTATATATTCTTTTCTTACTGGTTTGACCGGAGCTTTAATAATTTTCTTATTTGGACAATTAAATACATTTCTATCAGCACAATTCAGTACCTATGCCAGACTATTATTAGAATCGTGGTTAGGGCTTATTTTTGCATTTATTATTGCTGCAATCAGTGGCACCCTATTTCCTTTAGGTCTTCGTTTATATGCAGGAAATAAAGAATCCATTGGAATAAAGACTGGAAAAATATATTTTATAAACTCAATTGGAACGGTGTTAGGGAGCTTGGTAACCGGTTTCATATTTATCCCGTTTTTTGGAATAAAAATATCTGGAATAATACTAATTATGCTCTGTTTCATTATTTCAATATATATAATATTTAAACAAAATTTAAATAAAAAGAAACTGCTAACACCAGCTATATCATTTTTTATTATTTCCTTAATATTTATTATTGTTAGTGGAAACACATTCCACCGTCAAAATGAAAATGAAACTGAGCTTTTTTATTCAGAAGGATTATCCGGAACTGTTACTGTTTTAGAAAATAATAATACCAACATTCCATATAAAACATTATATGTTGACAGCCAAGCAGTGGCAGGAACCTATCCGTCTGGCATTATTGATTCTAAAATTTTGGCACACATACCTATCCTTCTAACAAAGAACCCTTCCTCTGTGGCAACAATAGGTTATGGTACCGGTGGTACTAGTTATAGCATGATGCAATATGGTTTAGAAACTTATGCTATGGAAATTGAAGAACAGGTCATTGAAGCAAGTAAATTTTTTAATGATTTAAATCATGGCATAGAAACTGATCCATCTTTACATATTATTATTGACGATGCTAGATATACACTACAACAAACTAATAAAAAATTTGATACTATAGTTACTGATGTAACAAATCTTAAATATAAAAGTAATCCGTACTTATATACTGTAGAATATTTTCAAATAATGAAAGACAGCCTTACTCCACAAGGTGTTGGATCTGCTTGGGTCCCTCTTGGTGGTCTTTCATTTAACGATTTAAAAATTTTAACAGCAAGTTTTGAAAAAATATTCCCCCATACAACAATCTGGTATTACAATCTTGAAATAACAAGCTTTCTTGTTTTGATTGGTACGCCAGAAAAATTATCTATTAATCTTAATGATATAAAAAATAAAATGGAACCAGTTCAAGAAGATCTATCAAGTATTTATATTAACAATGAATATGTTTTTAGTTCAATGCTTTTTCTTGGTGAAAATGATGTGGATGACCTAGTACAAGGAATGCAACTACATACTGACGACTTTCCAATTTTAGAATTCTCAGATATTAGCTTCTATGTTTTATTCAACCCTATGGATAACTTAAAAAAATTATTAAACTATCAAAAAGAATTATATAACACTTACTTTATTATGGATGAAGAGCAGGACTCCAACCTAATACAAGAATTTTATAATGGCAGACAATTAATCCATCACTATATTGATGAACACAATTAACTAATAATATTATCTTATAAAATCCTATACTAATCTAGTAAAAATTAAAAAGTCCTGTTTTTAGGAAGCAGGACTTTTGTGTTACTCATTTGTGAGTAAATCACTTTCGTTTATATCAAGAAATTTCAAAACTGTTATATTCTTCATAACATCATTAGTTTCAAAATATACCAACAAAAACATTTTAAATACTAAGTCAGCAGCATTATCAATACTGGTACCAGGAAATAATTCTTGATGATGTTTTTTTACAAATTCAGCTAAATTATCACTTAGCACATCAGCAAGATGAGGAATTGGCAATTTTTTCAAAATTGAAAATCCAAATCCAGAGACCTGACTTATTACTTGTAAAGTACTATTTGCGTTATCGATATCAAAATCGACATTTGCTATATCAGTATTGTTGGTAATTAACTTCTGTATTAATCTCATTTCATCACTAGATTTACCTAGTTTTGTTTCATATTTGATTAATACTGCTTTCAACAAATCCTGTAATTGCATCTCCTCTATCCTTTTTTATTATTATTTTTGTACAATAAAACGATTATAACACACAAGGCCCTGGTGTCAAAAAAATTATTCTACAATCTCTTTAGGGTTGATCTCAGATAGAGATTTATTCAATTCTTCAATTTTTTGTAAAACTGTTTGATTATTAACATCTAATACTATAATTCTCTCAAGATATTCTATTGATTTATCGATATCCCCTTTTAGTTCAAAAATGAATGCTACCTGCCATAATAAATCTATTGCATCAGGATACCTATTTAACTCTTTTATAAACAACTCTAAAGATTTATCATATTCACCTTTTGTTTGATAAACTAGGCCAATATTATAATCAACTAAAAGATAATTTTCTTTTAATTGACGAGTTTTCTCAAAATCTTGTATCGCATAATCTAAAACAGACATAGCTTCAGCTAAAGATGATTCACTATTACTTGCAGTTAATATTGTTTGTGCCAATAATAATTTTGAACGACCTAAATTGAAATGAATTAATGGATTGTTCGGCTCAAGTTCTACAGCTAATAAATAGTCTTTTACGGCTAACTCATCTACATTGCCGACTATAGGACGTAGACTGTCATATATTATTGCCGATTTTTTATATACCAATGAATTTCCTTCATCGTATTGTTTGGCTAAATTTATATTATTTATAACTTGCTGAGTAATTGTTCTGATATTTTCACTATTAACATCCTCAGTTTGACTAACTAACAATACTTGAGTTGTATAACCTTGTGCCAATGTTAAATAATATTTCGACTCATACTTATTTAAATCTATTGCCTTATCAAGCTGCTTAAAAATATTATCCATATCTTCACCGGAGTTTATTTCATCTTGAACTTTTGTATAATTATAATCAGCTAACCAAACGCGCAACCCAAATACTAAAAATAATATAATGCCTGCAGAAAAAATAATTATAATTGGTAAAAATACACGCTGCTCTTTACTTTTATTATTTAATTTTATTTCGTAAACATTATCATCTTTTTTATTCTCTTTGAATAAAGAAATACCAATAGCAAGAAACAACCAAAACATCCAATAAATAATAAAATTAAATGGTATAAAAAATCCAACAACAAAAATGATTAATGAAATTGAAAATATCAATATCAACCAAACTGACTGACTATTTATTTGTTTATAACTCATTATAAAGAAGAATCCTCTCTTAATATAGAACATCCCAAGTAATACAAATGCCAACATACCTCCTAAGCCTATGGTTGTAAAAATATTCCAAAATTCACTGCCTGATTTCAAAAATTGTAAATCCCATAATCCAGTAGAATTCAACATTTCCGGTCTTAATAAAGTAAAATCATAGACAAACGTTTGAGGACCCGATCCAAACAAAGGAGATTTCACAAAACTATCCCAAGCAATTGAAGCAGATGTTTTTTGGTTTAAAAATATACTATCACTTACACCCTCAGGAATTATATTAGTAAAATCAATTAAAATAAATACTAATAATAGTACAACCAATAAAGTTGGAATAATAATCCATAATTTGGAAAGTTTCTTATCATCTAAAAATATTATTTTTAATAACCAGATTAATAATATCCCTACTAATAAATAAATTATTAAAACTTTATTTAATAATAGTATTAATATTAAAGATAAAACTGTAACGATCCCTGCTGTAATTTTAAGCCACTTTTTATCATTAAATAACAAAAATCCAAAAGACAATACAAATATAATTAAAGAAAATATAGCTAAAGTTAGCGAAGAATTAGCTAATAAATTAAAATTAATATTCTGAGTAAATTCCCAAGGCAAAATGTGAATATTTCCTAATTGAAATAAATTAAACAGAACTATAATTATTCCTGACCACCAAAATGAATATATTAATTTTTTTATCCCTTCCCAATCTCTAAATATATTAATAATCAAATAAAAAAATAGTATGTAACTAACAATACTAATAATACTGGCACTAAAATATCCACTTATACCAACCGTACTAATATAATAATTTTTTGAAAATAAAAATGATATCAAATTAAAAAACAAAAACGCCAAAATAAACCAATCTAAAAATGTTTTATTAAAATTTATTTTTTTTAATATAAATAACCTCCAAAGGTATAAACCAGTAATAATAAAAACGACAATCTGAAACAATAATGTTTTATTAAACTCTAATGGACTACTACTTACAGACAAAAAGAAAATCGGTAACACAAAAACCAACCCAATCATTATCCATTCGATTACTTTTCCTAAAGTGTCAGTATCTTTTTGGCGATTAAAAATACTTTTTTTAAATAGAGTCTTGAAATTCATATTTAATTTACTATCTTTCTTATTATTTCTTGAAGCTCCGCATTAGAATAAAAATGTATAGAAATTACTCCCTGACCTTTTTTATAACTTAATTCTACTTTGGTTCCTAGTGCTTCCTGTAGTAATTCTTCTTTTTCAGTCATATTTACATCTTTAGAATTTCGATTTCGAGTATGTTTTTTTATAATGACTTTACCAGCCTTACTCTCAGTCTTTCTAACACTTAAACTGCCTGATAATATTTCCTTGAATAATCTTCTCCGTTGATCAACATCTTTTATTCCTAATAATACCTTAGCATGCCCTTCCGTTATCTTTCCTTCCTGCAATGATTTTTGTATCTCTGCTGATAATGTCAAGAGTCTAAGACTATTAGTTACAGCTGTGCGAGATTGTCCAATTTTTTTTGACACCTCCTCTTGAGTCAGATTAAACTCAGCTGCTAATCTCTGATAGCCATAAGCTTTTTCTATTGGATTCAAATTCTGTCTCTGTACATTTTCGACTATGGCTAATTCCAATTTTTGCTGTTCTGTTGCTGTCCTTACTACAACAGGTACTTTTGATAAGCCAGCAATTTTAGATGCTCGCAAACGTCTCTCACCCGCGATCAATTCATATCCACTACCAACTTCATTAACAATCAAAGGTTGAATAATCCCATGCTCTTTGATGGAATTTACCAAATCTTCCAGCATATCTCTATCAAAATGATGACGAGGTTGATGGGGATTTGGTTGTATTTTATCCAAAGAAATTTCAAAAGTCTTTTCTTTGCCACCTATAATTTCTTCACTGATATTTTCTTTAATACTTTTTACTGGGATCAATGAGCCTAACCCTCGGCCAAGTGAACTATTACTCATATTATATTATTCTAAACTAATTAATTCTTGTGCTAATCTTTTGTAAGCCTTACCACCAGCAGACCTCTTATCATAGTGTAAAATACTTTTACCAAAACTAGGCGCTTCAGCTAGTTTTACATTACGAGGAATTACTGTTCGAAAAATTCTATCTGGAAAATATTTATATAATTCTTCAAAAACATCTTTTGATAATTTATTTCTATCATCATACATAGTCATGACCGCTCCCATTATTGATAAACCTGGTTTTAAACCATCTCTCACTAAATTAACAGTATTTAACAACTGACCCAATCCTTCTAAAGCATAATATTCTGTCTGAACAGGTATCAAAGCATGATCAGAAGCAACTAAACCATTGACTGTTAGTAAACATAAGGATGGCGGACAATCAATAAGAATATAATCATAATCATTACGTACTTCCAATATTGCGTCATGTAGTCTAAACTCTCTTTTTTCCATATCAACCAACTCAACTCTTGCTCCGGCCAAAGAAGGTGTGGCTGGGGCAATACTTAATCCATCAACATTAGATGGTTTGATTACTTTTTTAATAGATAGTTCTGAAATTATGGGGTTATATATACCATGCTCTAATTCATTATTATTAATACCTAATCCTGAAGATGCATTGCCTTGAGGATCAAGATCAACTAATAAGACAAATTTACCATGATGTGCTAAAAATGCAGCTAAATTAACTGCTGTGGTAGTCTTACCAACCCCCCCTTTTTGATTAACTATTGATATTATTTTAGACATAAGTAAAAATATTTATGAATATATTATAGCAAATAAACGTTGACAAAAACAGTGTTTTTCTTTAGAATCAGTCTATCATCATTTTTATAAGCCGGGATGGCGGAACTGGTAGACGCACAGGACTCAAAATCCTGCGGGGGCAACTCCATGAGAGTTCAAGTCTCTCTCCCGGCATATTTAATCTCAAATACTTGCATTTATTAGCAATTTCCTATATAATTGCTAAGAACTTTTATACAACGCCGGGTAGAGCAGTGGCAGCTCGCGGGGCTCATAATCCCGAGGTCGTCGGTTCGAATCCGACCCCGGCAACCAAATTTAACATCTTTTTATATAATATATCTCCACCGAACTCCGCATTGCGGGGTGAGGAAAAGGAGCAATGCAGGAAAGGTGGAGCTTTCTGGTTTACCAGTAAGCGTAACCTGTGATGCTATTGCGACGCGGCAGGGTAGCTCAGATGGTTAGAGCGCGGGACTCATAAGCCCGAGGTCGCGGGTTCAATTCCCGCCCCTGCTATAAATAACTCTTCAAACTGAGTTATTTTTTTTGAAATTTATATAAATAAAAAATATTGTCCCAATAAAAAGTAAAATACTTATCCACTGAGTTAACAATAATGGCCCTACTGTTAATAAATCTACTTTAATGAAATCCAAACTAAAACGTACAACAGAAAACATAATAAAATACATCAAAGTCAACTTACCAACTGGCCAATGTTTTTTATTATTAAACAACCAAAGCATCACGAAAAACACTCCCAACATTAATATTGATTCATACAAAAAAACTGGGTGAAAAAAATTTTCATTTATATACTCCAACGGCCTTCTATTAGTTTCTATAGGTAGTCCCCAGGTCACACTTGTGGGTAAACCAAATAATTCTTGATTGAAATAATTACCCCAACGACCTATAGATTGCATCAATGGAAGCGCTATTACAATTAGATCTGTAAAGGCTAGAAAATTAATTTTTTTTATTCGTCCATAAATATACACTACCAACAAATCCATTATCATTATCCCCTGTATCGCTAATCCACCATGCCATATTTTTACCAGCTCATTTAAATTTTCTACATAATAATCCCATTCACCAATAATATGTCCAATTCTTCCACCAATCAAACTACTAATCAAAAGAATAAATAACAAATTATAAATGTGATTAACGTCAATGTTTCTTTTTTTTGCAAATTTTGTTATCAATAATAATCCAACTATAACTACTAAAGCAATAATAATCCCATACCAATATATATCCAAAAAGCCAATCGAAAATGCGATTGGCTCTGGATTATAGTTATGGAGAAAATTAATCCCCATATTATTTATTTTGCTAAAGCAGCATCAATAGCAGCAGCGAAACTTGCATAAGGCTGAGCACCTGATATCATTGTACCATTTACAAATATAGCTGGTGTACCCTGTACTCCTATTGCAGCCCCTTCATTAAAGTCATCAGTAATATCACTTGCATGTTCACCACCATCTAAACAACTGTCAAAAGTAGAAGTGTTCAAACCTAAAGTTACGGCATGAGCTTTCAAATCAGCAATAGTAATATTATCTTGGTCTGCATAGATTAAATCGTGCATCTCCCAAAATTTATCTTGATCAGCTGCACACTCAGAAGCCTCAGCTGCTTTTTGTGCATTCTCATGAAACGATAATGGGAAATGTCTATAAATTAATTTAACTTTTCCATCATACTCTTCTAATACCTGTTCAATTGTAGGTACTACACGACTACAAAATGGACATTCAAAATCAGAATATTCAATCAATGTTACAGTAGCATTTTTATCACCACGAACATGGTCGCCATCTTTTTCTTCTACATCAACAACAACAGGCGCTGGTGTAGGAGCAGCTGTATTTGTATTTACTACAGCGGTTGTATTAGTATTTGTTTTGGTAGTTGAATCATCATTATCATCAACCATTGAAAATATCATAAACATTCCAATAATTGCAGCAACTGCAACACCAGATAAAATACCCATAACGAAAGACATTTTTGGGGGCATTTTATATACTATTTTTTCTTTTTTCTCTTCAGTCATATTTTATTTTAATTAATTATTTATTAAATAAATGCTAATATATAATAACACAAAAAATTATGTTTTCCAAGGATAAAGCTTAATTATTAAGATTAATTATAAATTACTAATAACTCCTCAATAATAGTCTTAAAATTATCAACTGATATTGATCCTTCAAACTTAGTACCATTTATAAAAAAAGTTGGTGTACCGTCAACTCCAGCCACTATACCGCTGGCAAAATCCTGTTGAGTTTCTTCATAATAACGACCACTGTCCAGACATTCATTAAACTGCTCTGTATCAAGACCTATTTCTCCAGCATATTGTTTGATTGCACTAACAGATAAATCAGAATTTATAAATAGTTTATCATGTAATTCCCAAAATTTATCTTGCTCAGAAGCACATTCCCCAGCTTCTGCAGCTTTTTGTGCCTGTGGATGTATTGTACTATTGGTGAAATCCCTATAGATAAATTTTATTTGATCACCATATGTACTAATAATCTCTCTTACTGTTGGGAATGCTTGAGTACAATAAGGACATTGAAAATCTGAAAATTCTACGATAACAATTTTTGCGTCATCGGATCCGGCATATGGATCATCATTAGTAGCAATGTCATGGATAGTAGCATTATCATCATATAAAATTGTATCAATATTATCTTTAACTAAACCATAAAACCAAACTCCAATTACTATCAATAAAATTATAAAAAAACCAATAACTACCCACAAAACTCTGTGGGATTTCTTTTCTTTTTTCGGTTGTTTTTTACCTCCTTTAGACACTCGAACTTGCTGCGTTATTTGTATAGTGTCTTCGGATGGTAAATTTAAATCTAATTCATCTGTCATAGTATTAGTATATATCAAATTTGCATAATCTTAAAGTGTTAAAACTAAGAATTTATTTAGTATTAATTTTACAAACATTAGGATTAATTATTTTTTTTGCTAATAAATATATTGCAAATAATATAAATATCATACCAATTAATCCAAATTCAACCCCATTAAATGGTAAAAAACCGATTAAAGCTGACGTCGAGGATATTCCAAATATTGACGTTAATAATACTGACCCACATGAAGCACATCCAACACCTAAAACTCCAATTACCGTTCCTATCAACCCAGCACCACTCGCTCGTTCGTTCTTAATACGTACTTTTAGATAATAAACTAACATTGATAAATTAATTGAAGTAAATAGTGCTATAACAATTGCAATAATCCTAGAAGATGCACTAAAATTAGAACCTATTGAACCCAAACTATAATAAAAAACTTTTATTTTTTCTCCAAAATCATATACATTATTAGTTAGCACTTCCCATAAAAATTTATATATTGGTGAATAAATAAAAAATATCATCATTAATATAAAAATAATTATGGTCAATATTATATATTTAGGCCTTCTCAAAACTTCAATAAATCCCAGCCAAGTATTTTTTATTATATTTTTTATCATATCTATAACTAAGAGGGCGAATAAATATTCACCCCCTTATTATATTAATCATTATAGCAAACCGTCAATAGCAGCTTTAACTGAAGAAATTGGTTGAGCGCCACTAATTGGGATAATCTCTCCATCTTTACTTATCGCAACTGAGTATGGCGTACCATTGCCACCGGCAGTAGTAGCATCTTGTAATTGACTGGCTACTTTTTCAGCATACTTCCCGCTATCAAGACATGTTTGAAAGGCAGTAGCATCAAGGCCAACGTCAGTAGCAATAACCGCTAATTGACTTGCTTCCAATCCATTATTAGTAGGGGTAATCTCATATAAGCGATCTATATAAGCCCAAAAGCCATCATTACCTCCGAGTTCTTCAGCACACTCTGTTGCCTCTGCTTCTTTTCTTGCTTTAGAATGCAAAGAATCTAATGGGAAGTGTCTATAAACCCATGCTACTTGACCATCATAATCGGCAACAACCTGTTTTAAAGTAGGATGAAATCTCTGACAAAACGGACACTCTGTATCAGAAAACTCTACAATAACAACATCCGCTGTTTCAAGATCCCCTCTAATGTGATCATCACTAGTAACTGGAGCTACTTGAATATCTTGACTTGGCGTTGGGGCGGCTGCTACTGGAACCGTATTTGTACCTGTAGCTGTATTTGTATTACCAAAAGTTGTTTTTGTATCTGACTTATCTAAATCAACTCCACCTGACAATAACATTACAAAAAAACCAATAGTAGCTATAGCCATTATTCCCGCTAAAGCCCCTATCATAAAAGTTTTTTGACTACCTAACACTTCAAAAACGCTAGGTTTTTTTTCATTATTTGTTTCCATAATAAAATTTAATTAATAATAATTTAATAAAACAATATAAATACTTTACTAATTGTACTTATATTTTAAATATTATTAATCAAAATATTTACCATGAATAATTCCTCTAGCTAATGCGAAGTTTAATGAATTTTTTGGCTTAATAACAGCTACAAAATAATTAAGATTAATTTTATTCCCTAAACGTCTATCCTTAATTGCAAAAGTTACTAGATAAAAAATAATGATAGATAAAACTAATTGCAAAAAATTTGAATTATTTATAATGGCTAGCATTAATTGTTTTATATGTTCAAATTGAACCTTGGTCTGAGTTAAAGTCTGCATCCGACACATTAATGCTGAATCGCTTAGTCCAACTGGATTACAGTTTAAACTAACAAAAGGCATTATTAACAATGTTGATAAAAATACGATTAATACAATTTTTTTGACTAATGGCCTATGTATCATATTTCAAGCATATTATACTAGATAACGATAAATTAGTTAAATAGTGCATTTCAAATTATTATAATTGCTCATCAATTGAAATGTCATATTTTTCCGAAATTATTTGCCTCAACACATCAATATGTTTCTCCCCAAGTTCTTCAGCGATTGATTTAGCAAAATATTGAGTTAAATATTTATTACCATGGCCTTCGAGTATCTCTCCTATACATTCTCCACAAGGATGTACACCATTAACAATGTCCTCAATGCAGGTGCAAGATGCTCCCTCACCATGTTTTGGATCTTTTTCTATACAATATGTACATGACTTATCTAAACAGCATGTATACATGCCTGCATCTCTCATAGTATTTTGTATCTTATCTTTATGCTCAAGATAAGCATCTCGATGTTCATCCATATTCATATGTTCCATATTATGACCATTGCTATACATAGGCATAAACTTCATCACCCCAGGTCCAACATATATAAATGCTAACATTGCTACTATTGCCCCAGCTGAAGCAAAACCAACCCCATTAAACCAAAATGTTTTATTTTTCATAATTTTATTGAGATATTATTATTAAAGCTTCATATACACAGACGAGACACCATCCTTTAATGCATAAATTGTAAACTTGCCAACTTTAGTTCCTGGCATACCAGGTGAACCGGCGGGCATATCAGGCAATGCAATCCCGTCAATATCAGGTTTTTCAGTTAACATCTTATTGATTGCTTCCATAGGTACATGCCCCTCAACAATATAATCACCATAAATTGAAGTATGACAACTCTCCATATCTGCAGGAATATTATATTTGTCTTTAATGGAAGACATATTACTTTCTTTAATTATATCTACCTCATATCCTGCATCTTCTACATAAGAAGCATGTTTTACACAACAACCACAAGTTGGTGATTTATACATCGTTACCTGATCAGATTCTCCATCACTGCTAATATTTATTTTCGTATTCGTTGATTTTTGTTCAGATGGTAGTACAAAATACACCCCACCCGCTAACACAATAATGCCTACTATTATAATTATCTTATTTCTTAAAATCATATTATTAAATTATTAATTATCAATCTTTTTTGTTTTTATCCTCAAACTATTCAATACCACACTAACGCTAGAGAAAGCCATGGCGCCGGCTGCGATCATCGGACTTAATAATCCAAAAGCGGCTAATGGTATAGCGGCTACATTATAAAAGAACGCCCAAAACAAATTTTGTTTAATTGTATTATAGGTTATTCGTGACAAGGCAATAGCTTCAAGCACTTTAGTCGGACTACCTTTTACCAATACAATATTGCCGGACTCAATAGCAATGTCAGTCCCAGTCCCAATAGCTATCCCAAGATCAGCCTGAACTAAAGCTGGCGCATCATTAATCCCATCACCAACCATGGCCACAATATTACCCTTTTTTTGTAATTCTTTTACCTTGTCTTGTTTGTCCTCCGGTTTCACTCTAGCCTTCCATTCATCAATACCAAGCTTATCTGCTATTACCTGGGCAGTTTTTTCATTATCTCCAGTTAACATAACGGGCTTAATCCCAAAAGATAATAATTTTTCAATAACCCCTTTTGATTCTTCTTTAACTTCATCCGCCACACTTATATATCCCATATATTTTCCATCGTAGGCTAATTCCATAACTGTCATTCCTTTTGATTCTTCTTTATTTATTTCACCTGCTTCTATAGATGAGATAATAATATTATGCTCAACTAGAAATTCATTATTTCCAAAAAATGCTTTTTTACCATTAACTAAGCCAGTAACACCTCGTCCTACCACAGATGAAAAATCTTTTGCCGAATCAACAACAATGTTTTCTTTTTGAGCCTTATTTACAATTGCTTTTGCAAGAGGGTGTTCGGAATTCTTTTCTAAGGCCAATGCTAACTTCAACACTTCACTAGACGTATAATCAACTACCTCTGGCTCACCTTTTGTAAGAGTCCCCGTCTTATCAAAAATAATCGTATCAATTTTCTTACCTCTTTCTAATGATTCACCATTTTTTATCAAAATACCACGACTCGCTCCTCTTCCCGTCCCAACCATAATAGCTGTAGGCGTTGCCAGTCCTAATGCACAAGGACACGCAATAACTAATACTGCGACTGCGGGAATAATACTTTCTGAGATACTACCGGTAACCAAATACCATATAATCGCAGTAACTATTGCTAAGCTAATCACCACTGGTACAAAAACAGCCGCAATACGATCAGCTAATCTCTGGATAGGCGCTTTTGCTCCTTGAGCTTCCTCCACCATATTAACAATCTGCGCTAATACCGTATTCTGACCGATCTTAACTGCTTCGACTTGTACTGCACCATCAATATTTATTGTTGCTCCATAAACACTATCCCCAACCTTTTTACCTACTGGCATTGACTCACCAGTTAACATTGATTCATCAATAGAGCTACGTCCAGAAATTATTTTCCCATCAACTGGGACCTTCTCTCCTGGTTTTATTATTAACACATCCCCTACAGCTACTTGCTCCACTGGAACATCTGTCTCCTGACCATCTTTTAACAAATGTGCTGTCTTAGCGCCTAACTGTAATAACTTCTTAATTGCTTCACTTGCACTTCCCTTACTTTTTACTTCGAAATATCGTCCGAGTAATATCAAGGCAGTAATCACCGCACCAGTCTCAAAATATATTTCTGTTCCATTTTGTGTCATTACCCAGATGCTGTAAATAAATGCAGCCAATGTACCAATTGAAATCAGAGTATCCATATTTGCCGATACATTTTTAAGTCTATTCCACATACCTTTATGAAACTCAAAACCAATAACAAATATTGCGATTGCGCTCAATATCAATTGCAACCAAATAGACAAATCAAAATTAAATATCTCCACTCCTAAATTAATCTTTGCCATAGCCAGGACCATAACTGGGATTGCAATAGCCAAAGATATAATTGCTTTATTTTTAGCTTTAGACAAGCTTTCTTCAGTCATTAACTGATTCTCTGTCGAGACATTTTTAACTACTCCGTAACCATTTTTCTTAACCACTTCATACAAATCCTCTTTAGATAATTTTTTTTCATTATAAGTAATCGTTGCATTATTCAATGCCAAATTAACACTTACTTTATCAACTCCTTCCATTTTATTAAAACTTCTTTCATTCCTTGCACTACATGATGCACAATGCATACCGGTAATACCAAATTTTACTTTCTTCATAAATTTAATTTAGTTATTTTCTAAAGTTACTTGATATTCATTTCCATCTTCAATTTCTTTTTTTAAAATTTGTAAATCAAGATTTTCTTTATGATTAATTAGAGCTTTGTCCGTACTTTCATCTACATTACAAGATTCTACTCCCTCAATATCTTGACATATGTCCTCTATCAGCGCCTTACACGATGAACAATGCATGCCCTTAATACTTATTGTTGTTTTCATATCTATATTTATTAATTGTTATATCACTACTTCAATTGTACCCGATACCATACCCATCCAACAACTATACTTATATACCCCCGGTTCATCAGCCGTAAAGATCTTTATACTAGTCTGGCCTGGAGTTAATGCTATTTCTCCATTGAATAAGCTCCTTGAAATAATCGCATTTGTACATCCACTAGTACCAGTATCTAGTACCTCCCATCGAACAGGAATACCAGCTCTTACTTTCAAATTTTTGGGCTCATAACCATACACCGATGCTTCAGATTTTAATACCTGCACTCCATCGATAATTTGCGGTAAATCGTCATCAATAATTTCTTGATCCGATGCATGAATAGTATCAAATCTAATATCACTTAAACTTGGTGCACCCAAAACATTTAATTGAGCATTAATATTATAAATAGCAAAAAATAGTACCAAAATTCCAGCAACTTTAGAAAAATTCGCTGCAAGTTTTGGTTTTTCATAAAACTTAATACTTGAAATACCAATAGCTAATAAAGGCGCTAAACTTCCTAAGGCAAAAAATAACATAATCAGACCACCTTGTATTGCGCTACCAGATAATAAAGCCATCCCTTGCGCAGTGATAGTAAATCCACATGGTAAAATAAAGGTTAGTGCCCCCATAATCATAGGCATCGTTTTACCGTTAAATTTTGTTTCATCAGAAATTCTATGTGTAATAAAATTTGGCAATCTAATTTGAAATCTTTGGAATGATTTTACGCCAAATAACTGGAGTCCAAGAAAAATCATCATAACCGATACACCAAAAATTACCACAGAATAAAATGATATTGATAACTGCAACTTACTTCCAATAGCTCCTAATATCAATCCAAATACAGAATATGAAACTAGTCGACCAATATTAAATAAAACGTGAGGCTGAGCGCGATGAATAAAAGTTTCTTTCTCTCCATATAGATCTGACCACTGTTTAGAAACTGATAAAATTATCCCACCAACTAAAGCCGCGCACGTAGATAACCCTGCTAACAAACCAAATATGAAAAATGTTGGCAATGAAGAGTTCGCACTAACTGACACCAAGCTAGAAAGACCCGTCTTATTAATCAGTAAAAAACCGACAATTAATAAAATCGCAATACCAATAACCATGTATGAATTTTTTGATTTAGATGATTTGGGTACAAACCCCTCCATTTCATAGAAGCTGTAATTTTCTGACTTAAATATTTTATTTAACTCTTTTATACTTGGAATTTCCTCATTACCGCTGATTTGCACTTCATCGTTTGATAATGATACTTTAACCTTACTAACCCCGGATAATTTCTTTATTTTTCTTTCAATTAAAACAGGACATGCTGCACAATGCATACCTTCAATAAAATATTTTGTTTTGATATTATTTTCCATACATACTAAAAAATTAATGATAAATTAATCACTACTCAAAAATAGTTTATATGGGTGTTACTCCTTTAAAAAAATTGTATTAAAAAGAAATAACTGTTGTAATTTAAATTCTTTTTCTTCTAACCAAATGAATTTATAAGTATATATAATTCCCAAAACAATAAAAATAAAAATACCAAAAATTTGTACTACTATAGGTATTGGTGCTGAATTATGCATATTTAGCGGGGTCATCTTAAGACAATAACCAATACAATCAGAGTCCATATTATTCATATCACCCATCATTGGATTCATGAATAATGACGGAGACAATGCTACAAATCCAGACAATACTATTATACTTAAAGCTAATATTATTAATGATTTATTCATAAATATATAATATATAATAACTGTGAAACAATCAAGTGCTATATCAAAAAACCATAAATTTCTAATACTTCATGGTTTTTATAAAATTATATTTTTACGGAACTAATTGTTTACCTTCATCGTCATATATTTCTATTGCCTGTGTTGGACAAGATTTTGCAGCATCAATTATTGTTTGCTCATCATCACCATCTGGATTCTTTAATATGACAATACCCTCATCATCTAACTCAAACGTATCTGGTGCAATCGCTACACAAGTAGCAGCAGAAATACATTTGTCACGTAGAATTTTTACTTTCATAATTTATGTTTTTATTAATCTTAATTAATTAATTTTAACATATTCTTGTATAAAAATGCAAAACACTATTCTGTTGCAGTATTATTAGCTGTTTCATCGACAAATGTTCTACTGGCTAATTGTTGGTCTATTAACAATAATCCATTGCCATCATCTCCAACTTTCTTAAGATTTTCTGCAATTTCAGTACTATTTGCCTCTTCTTCTACTTGTTCTTTAATAAACCAATGCAATAATTCTTGAGAAGCATAATCTTTTTCTTGAGTAGCTAATTCATATAGATCATTTATCATACCAGTAACTTTTTGTTCATGTTCATATGCTTTTTGAAAAACATCATGTGGTGAAGTAAAATTTATTTCTGGTTTATCAAGTGCTTGTAAATCTGTTTGTCCTCCTCGATCTAATATAAATTGAAATAATTTCAAGGCATGCGTTAGCTCTTCTTGATATTGAATTTTCAACCAATTAGCCATTCCTTTGAAATTATTTGTTTCACAATAAGCGGACATTGCTAAATATAAGAATGCGGAGTAAAACTCTGCCGCAACTTGTTTATTTATTGCTTCATTAATTTTTTTATTCATCTTCTTTGGATATTAATTATTATATAATTCACTAACCTTATTCCAGTTTACCACGTTCCAGAAAGCTTTCACATAATCAGGTCGCCTATTCTGATATTTCAAATAATAAGCATGCTCCCAGACATCAAGAGCTAAAATTGGCTTCCTGCCTTCTGATAATGGTGTATCTTGATTCGAGGTTTTCTCAACTACTAATTTATCACCATCTTTTGATAGCCAGGCCCAACCAGAACCAAACTGAGTGTTAGCGGAGTCTTCAAACTCTTTTTGAAATTTCTCAAAACTTCCAAAATCTTTTTCTATCGCAGTAAGTAAGTCACCCTCTGGTTTTCCAGAACCATCTGGTCCCATTACCTCCCAGAACAAACCATGATTTACGTGACCTCCACCGTTATTCCTAACAGAACTCCTAATATCTTCAGGGACTGAATCCAAATCCATTAATATTTCTTCTGCAGTTTTATTAAAAAATTCATCATTCCCTTCTAAAGCAGTATTAAACTTTGTAGTATAAGCCGCGTGATGCTTATCATGATGGATTGTCATTGTTTCTTTATCTATATATGATTCTAGTGCATCATATGCATAAGGTAATTCTGGTGTAGTAAATTGTGTTTTCATATTATATCTATCAATTATTAAGTTATTCAACTATAAATTATTGCTAAAATTAGTGCAAATCGCTCATTTCTTTTTTATTTTTAATGCTGCTCTAACAGTTTCCAAAGCTAATAAAGCACATTTTCTCCTAGCTGGGGTTATAGGTGCTTGCATCTCTTTTAGAAAATCTTTATCAGTATATTTATTCATCTGAGCTAATGATTTACCTTTAATTACTTCAGTCAGTATAGAGCCACCTGCTCTGGATACGCTACATCCAGCACCATGAAATTTAATATCATCAATTTTTCCAGCTTTACTAAGCTTGATATCCATAGTCATCTCATCTCCACAAAGAGGATTTTTTTTATCTGCAGTAGCGTTTGCATTTTTAATCTTACCGAAATTACGCGGATTCTTATAATGATCTAATATAATTTCTCGGTACATGTCGAATGTCATAATTTTTTGAAAGGATAATTTTTAGTTTTAAAAAAAATATAATAAAAGTCTTTATAATACAATCCTTGAATAAGCATACCAAACAATAAGCCATAGACGATCGGATTGTAAAATTCTAGATTATATATAATAAACAAGCCTAATGCTGAAAAAATCCAATGATGCAACCATAAGGTATAATTGCCTATTTTCCATTTTAAAGAGAACAATCTACCTTCATCCCCCTCCTTATTTCCTGCGGTATACCTAGCTACTAGGAAACCAGCTACTCCAAATAACAAAAATTGAATAATCCACCACATACTCTATTTAAATAATTTCTTAACTTTGATAAGAGCTCTTACCAATTTTTTAATATCTTCTTCTGTATTATAAAGATAAAAACTTGCCCTAGTCGTTGCCTCAATACCTAAACTCTGATGAAGAGGTTGAGCACAATGATGGCCAGCTCTAATCGCAATATTTAACTCATCTAACATCGTTGCCATATCATGAGGATGAATATCATCTAATGTAAAAGCAAAAACCGCTCCTCTATCTTTACTTTCTTTAGGCCCCATAATTTTTAGACCCTCTACTTTAGATAATTCTCTTAATGCAATTTTGGTAATTTTCTGTTCATGCTTAAATATATTTTTCATACCAATTGAATTAAGATAATCAATTGCTGAACCAAATCCAATAACACCTTCAATATTAGGAGTACCTGCTTCAAACTTAAATGGAATTTCATTCCACTCTGCTTCTTTGTGTGTAACATGAGCTATCATACTGCCACCAGTAAGAAATGGGTTCATACTTTCTAATATCTCTTCTTTAGCGTATAAAATTCCTACACCACTTGGTGCTAACATCTTATGTGGAGAAAAAGCATAGAAATCTGCATCAAGATCTGTAACATCAACCGGAAAATGAGGCGCCGCTTGTGCTCCATCTACCATTACCTTAATACCTTTTTTATGTGCCTTGGTAACAATCTTTTTAATTGGATTAATTGTACCCAAAACATTAGACATATGAGTAATAGCTAAAAGCTTTACTTTGCTAGTTAACATTTTATCTAGCTTAACCATGTCCAATCGTCCATTACTCTTAACAGGTACATATTTAATAATTGCTTTTTTTTGTTTAGCTAATTCACGCCAAGGTAATAAATTTGCGTGATGTTCCATCTCTGTTACTAAGATCACGTCCCCTTTTTTAATATGTTGATAACCCCAAGTAAAAGCTAAAAGATTAATACTCTCAGTTGTATTTTTTGTAAATACAATTTCTCTTTCACTACTAGTATTAATAAATTTTGCAACTTTTTCTCTTGTTTGTTCATAAAGCTCTGAGGATTCTTCAGATAGTTTATAAATGCCACGATGTACGTTTGCATAATATTTTTCATAAACTTCTTTGACCGCATCAATCACTACTTTTGGTTTCTGCGTACTAGCTCCAGAGTCTAAAAAAACTAACCCAGAATTATTTTTAAAAATTGGAAAATCTTTTTTTATACCTTTATCAATTTTTCTCATAAAGTTATATTACTTGGTAATTTATCAAATATGGGTTGAAAAAAGCCATCTATTATCATTTTCTTGGCTTGTGAATTACTTACTCCTCGACTGGTCAAATAGAATAATTGATCTTCATCGATTTTACCAGTAGTTGAGCCATGTGAAGCTTTTACATCATTTGCCTCTATCTCAAGATTAGGAATAGAAACACCCATACCCTGATCTAATAATAATACATTATCAGTAAAATAGGAATTAGTTCCTTGAGCTTTTTTATCAATCTTAATAAGCCCAATAAATTTGCCTATACTTTTATTAGTATATACCCCTTTGATTAATATACCCCCCGTTGTATTTTTAGCTTTATGATTCATAGTAATATCAAAACCGTGTCTATTATCTGCATTACCATAAAAAGCATAATATACATTTGCCTTTGCACCATTACCAATTAATTCAACTAATACTTTTGTATCCATCTGCTTAACATTATGGATATAATTAATGATAGTAAAGGTTGCTTTTGAATCTACTTTTACTTTAATATTGGCTGGATTATTTTTTAAAATTAATAAAGATTCTGCTTCTTTTCTGACAATAATATTAAAATCCTTAAATTCTTTATTATCTTTTATTAAATTATATATTTCATTTTTTGAAATAACCATTCGTTTCATATTATCCTACACTCCCTTCCATTTCCAATTCTATTAATCTATTTAATTCTACTGCATATTCTACTGGAAGTTCTTTGGCAATTGGTTCTATAAAACCAGCTACAATCATACTCATAGCTTCTGTTTCTGATAAACCACGACTCATCAGATAAAATAATTGATCTTCACCAACCTTACCCACACTAGCTTCATGACCAACTTGTACATCTGGCTCTCTTATTTCCATAGTTGGATATGTATCTGATCTAGCATATCTATCCAATAGCAAAGCGTCACAAACTACATTTGATTTACATCCTTTCATGCCTTTAGGTATTTTAACCATCCCACGATATGAAGTACGACCTGTCTCTTTCGAAATAGATTTACTAACTATGGAAGATGAGGTTTCTGGAGCACCATGGATCGCTTTAGCCCCAGCATCTTGATGCTGACCTTTACCGGCAAATGCGATAGACAATACCTCTCCTCTAGCTTTACGGCCAAGTAAGTAGACTGAAGGATATTTCATTGTTAACTGACTGCCTAGATTTCCATCAACCCATTCCATCGTCCCTTCCTCATGTACAAAAGTTCTCTTAGTAACCAGATTATATACATTCTTAGACCAATTTTGTACAGTAGTATATCTGACTCTGGCGCCTTTCTTCACAATTATCTCCACTACAGCGGAATGTAATGATCCAGAAGAATAAACAGGAGCAGTACAACCTTCTACATAATGAACTAAACTACCTGGCTCTGCCACAATTAAAGTTCGTTCAAATTGACCAGCCTTTTCTGCATTAATACGAAAATATGCTTGTAAAGGAAATTCTACCTTTACTCCGGCAGGTACATAAACAAAACTACCTCCACTCCAGACAGAAGTATTTAGCGCAGAAAACTTATTATCACCAGCCGGGACTACAGTACCAAAATATTTTTTTACTAGATCGGGATATTTACGTAATGCAGTATCCATATCAGTAAATATTACGCCAATTTTTTCCATCTTTGACTGTAAACTATGATATACAGCCTCTGATTCATATTGAGCCATAACGCCAGTTAAATATTTTTGTTCATCTTTTACGATTCCTAATCTATCATAAGTATTACGAATATTCTTAGGCACATCATCCCAACTTTTTGAAATTTTCTCCGTAGGTTTAAGATAATAATAAATTTCATCAAAGTTTAGTTGAGAGAGATCTCCACCCCAAGTTTGCATTTTCTTTTTTCGAAATATATCATAGGCCTTTAATCTTTCATCCAACATCCACTTTGGCTCATTTTTCATATAAGAGATATCTTGGACAGTTTTTTTATCTAATCCTTTTTTTGCCTTATATAAATACTTAACGTCATCTGGACGCTCTTTTTCAGCTTGCTTATTAATATTTTTTAATTCTTGGTTCATGTGTTATTTTATCCAATCATAGCCCTTCTTTTCTACCTGAGCTGCTAGAACTTCCTTTCCCGACTTTAATATTTTCCCATCTTTCATAATATGAACATAATCAGGTTTAATATGATTCAATATTCTAAAATAATGAGTTATAATCAATATTCCCATTTTTTTGTTTTCCTTTTGAACTTTTTTTATACCTTCTGATACTGTTCTCAAAGCGTCAATATCTAGCCCGCTATCCGTCTCATCAAGTATGGCCAATTTTGGATTTAATACTGCTAGCTGGAGTATTTCTAACTTTTTCTTCTCACCCCCAGAGAATCCTTCATTAAGAGAACGTTCTGCTAAGTCTTTTTTAATTTTTAACATTTTAATTTTGGTCTCGAAATATTTTGAAAATTCCAAAGGTGATAGTTTATCTTTTGGATGGAGATTATTATAAGCACTTCTTAAAAAATGAGGTACAGACAATCCAGGGACTTCTACCGGATATTGGAAAGATAAAAATATCCCTAACTTTGCTCGATCTTCAGGAGACATATTTTTGATATTTTTACCCTGAGATTTAATCACACCAGAAATAACATGAAAACTTGGATGACCCATAATAGTAGAAGCCAAGGTTGACTTACCAGAACCATTTGGTCCCATCAGAGCATGTATCTCGCCTGGCTTAATATCTAGATCAAGCCCTTTAATAATATTCTTTTTTCCAATATTTATTTTTATTTTTTTAATTTCTAATAATTTCATATTTTATTTTTTTAAATAATTACATTCTACTTGAAACTTACATTCTACGCAGACAGGCTCTTCAGTTTTTAAATCATCTGTTAGATGACCACAAGCTATACAGAACAATTCAGGTATTATTTTCTTTGGATGAGAATCTTTTTGACAATGTTTACACAAACCACGAATTTCATAATTCTCTGAACGAATATAAAATTTATTTTTGCTAGCAATATCCTTTAATCCTCTAATTAAAGGCACGTCTTTTGAATCTTTAATTTCTTCGATACCATGGCATTTTTCACAAACAAAATGTACATGACTATCAACACGCGATTCGAAATGAGTCACCTTATCAACTATAAATTGTTTTAATAATCCATGATCTGCTAAAAAACTCAAATTTCGATAAACCGTAGCCAAGCTGATATTCTTTAATCTCTTTTTAACTCCTTTATATACATTCTCAGCATTAGGATGTACATGATTTTTTCTTACCCAATCTAAAATAACTAACCTTTGCTTGGTTAATCTATAATCTTTTTTAGCAACTTTATCCTCTTTTTTTAATACTTTTTTTGACATTGAATATTCCTTATTGATAATGATTCGCAATAATAATTCTACTACCCTATTCTATTTTTGTCAATAAATCATAAATACTATTATTCATTAAAGAGTAAATTGACAAATAAATACACTATGATAAAGTACCGAAATAAGAAATATATAAGCTCTTTTCATTTAGAGGGTAATAATATGGTAATAAAAAAACCAACTGTTTTAACAGTCTGCTACCCAATAGTTAATAATAGAATTTTGCTTGGAAAAAAGAAAAGAAACATTAAAGCAAGACATTATGTCTATGGGGTTGGATTATTTAATGGTTTTGGTGGTCATCAAGAATCAGATGAAACAATCATTCAAACTGCAAAACGAGAACTCGAAGATGAGTCTGGCTTAATAGCTACCGAACTAACCAAGGTCGGAGTCGTACTAATTGTCTACAAAGATAGTGATAAAATGATTGAGTTACATTTTTTTACAACAAAAACTTTTAAAGGTGTGGTAAAAGAATCAAATGAGATGCGTCCTGTCTGGTGTAACATTGATAGATTGCCACTATCTGAAATGTGGCCCAACGACTCATATTATATGGATATGATTATAACAAACCAGAAATTTATTGGGTACTTCATTCTCAATAATCCTGATGATAAAAAAATCCTATCCTATAATGTAAAACAAATTAAAACTCTACCCGAACATCTAAACCATGTACGATACCTACGATCTTTGAACCTGTAACTAATACTTACAGGTTTTTTTATATAAAAAAACGGTTCCATAAATTGAAACCGTTTACAAACTTTCTATTGATTAAAGATGGATACAACTTTAATAACTCTTGATTTTATTTCTTCTGGAGAAGGATTCATCTCGGCAGTTGTAAAATTACAACCAACTTGATCAATTCGCTCAAATATCTGCAGATAAAGACTGAAAAGAACTTCTAAACTAAGCAGATACCTAGGTTGCATTTCACTACCTACCCTATCTAACATCTGTCTAGATCCTATTCTGTAACCATCGGCTAATTCCTGATATTTCTTTATCAATAGACGGAAATCATTATTAATTTTTCCATCTTTCGCCATCTTTCTTAGGATTGGTATAGTTAAGCCAAATTCAGCCAAAAAATCATCAGAAAAATAATTTAGACCATCATTATGATCTTCTTGAAAATCACGGATTATATGAACTAGATATGAGAATCTAGCTAAAGGTCTAGCCGTCTCCATAATATCAAAAGTTGGCTTAGTATAAATACTACCAGCATCATTAATACCACAAAGATGCATAAAAATTGCGCCTGGTGAGACAGCTGCCCCTTCCGTATATTTTAGAAAAACTGGGAAAGATTCAAAACCATTATTATCGATATCATATTTCATAGACTCGACTAATTTTTCCCATGGCCATATCGGAAGGTCAATCTTCTTCAACAAGTCTATTAGTTCTTGTTGATTTTTGTCAAATTGAAACTTGCCTTGGATAGCTAAGATCCACTGGCTTAACTTTGTATCAATCAGGTCTCTAAGATGTGGTGGCACTTTGCCTTGATATTTCTCCTTAATATCATCAACAATGTTATCAATAATTCTCATTGATCTATAGCACAAGCGAAATGCGTCCTGCCGTTCTTGGCTAAAAAAAATTGCCCCAATACCTAAGATCGGGCTCTTAGAAATAAACTCAAGTGTTAATTTTTCTAACACTTCATCTGAGTTAAATTGATCCATCAGAACTCCTTTTTTGTTATATTAATGAACTAATATTTAAATAAACTTAACAATAATCAAGCTATGTGTCAATAAAAAAAGACCATATAGACTATTGTATTTATTTTTTAAAATGCTATCATACATCTACCTTAACATCTTATGTATGAAGGAAACCGGTTAGAATCCGGTGCTGTCGCGCAACTGTACTCCATAATTTTTATGGTAAGCCAGGTCGATCATACATAATTATCTTGCATATTTATTTCATAATATGCATTCTCTTCGCGTAAAAAGAGATGGGTAATTGTTTATACAATTATGGTCGTCCAAATCCTTGTACTCGAAGTTAAGGATTTTTTTATAAACTAATTTTAACAAATATGAAAAACAATATAACAAAAATTATTGTAGGGACAATTATTTTGGCTATCATAATTATTGGTATGGCATTAATTCAAAACAATGACAATAATACTAATACAAACATTGATAACACTAATACAACCGTTACAGAGGAAATTACAATATCTACTACTATAGATAGCGGAGAAACTACTAATACCTATGATAAAAAAATATCTACAGATTCTACTGCCTTAAATGTTCTGAATCTTATTGCCGATGAAGATGATATTATCTTAGGAACAAGCACTACAGATTTTGGAGTTCTAATAAATTCTATCGATAGTATTGGAGAAGACGCTGATGATGGTAAATATTGGTCATTTTACGTTAACGATGAAATGGCTAGTGTTGGAGTAGCTGACTACATAGTTAGTAATAATGATATAATTTTAATGAAATACCAAGCTTTCTAAACTACTATTAAAAAAACTCGTTATTACTAAGCAATAGCGGGTTTTTTTATACCTACATATTGACATATTAATATTTTTTTGATAGTATTAATAATTATAAAAAACAATAACAAAAATAAATACGGAGGTTAAATGGAGTTCAACGCGAAATCACGGAAGCTATTCAAAAAAGTCATTGATGAATATAATGACAACCAACGCACCTTAATACTAAACGGGCATACAGAGGAAGAACCTTTTCAATTATACCCAATCAAAAATTCTGAGTTAGAGAAACCAGATGATATTTTTGGGATTAATGATGCATCACGAATTAGTCGCATCATTACGACTAAAGAAGCTATTCAGCTCAAGGATGACCCCAATTGTGATAACAGTACTGTTATTAATTTCTTCCTTAGTTCCATCGGTGCTATCTAGCACCAAATACAAAATTATTAATAGCGTCTAAGTTTAAATCTATGGCGCTATTTTTTTATTATTTCTTTTTGATAGTAAAAATTTTCTTTTTCTTTAAAGCTTCTAATGCTAGAACTATTCTATCATTATTTTGAGCATAAAGAGTATAGAGCCTTCCACCTTTTCTAATTTTTTGACCTAACCTTTTATTAATATAAATACCGGCTAATTGCTCATGTGGCGCTCCTAATATTCTAGCAATTTTATCTACCATATCATCATCTATACCAACTATAGTACCAGTAGCTGGCGAATGATATCGATGACGAATTGCAGCCATAGTCAAATCTTCTGAATCAATATTTACTTTACCGCCTTGTTCTCTTATAATATCTTTCATCTTCTCCCAAGCTTTACCAGAAGTAAGTGCTTCAACTGCCAACATATGTCCCTGTCCTGGTTTAGCTTTGCCAGTTAATTCTAATAATTTTGCGGAAAGCTTAATACTTTTGTTTTGCAAATCTGATGGTCGATAATCTTTTTGCTGTAATACACGTAGCACATCCCTTGCTTCCAAAGATGGTCCTATGCCACGTCCCACTGGTTCCCTAGTATCTGTCAAAACAGTTTCTATTTTAATATTGAATCTCTTAGCTAAATATTCAAACTTTTCTTTAACACGTAAAGCAATTTTTTTACTAGTCAATTTTACTGTTGGACCATATGGCAAGTCAATGACTAAATGAGTTATTCCCATAGCAACTTTCTTGGCCATAATACTAACTACCATTTTATCCATTGGTTCTAGTGCTAAAGAATGTTGTACTCTAATAATATAATCATCAGCAGGAGCTAAACGAAAACTACCACCCCAAATCAAACAACAATTAATTTTTTTAATTATTTCTCTAACCCTATCAAACTTTATTGCTACTGGCGCTAAAACCTCCATAGTGTCAGCTGTACCGGCTGGTGAGGTAATAGCTCTAGACGAAGTTTTTGGGATAAATACCCCAAGAGAAGCAACTATCGGGACAACCACCATCGTAGTACGATTACCTGCTACTCCGCCTACTGAATGTTTATCCGCAACTACCTTGCTCGGTAATTTCAGCATTTCTCCAGTTTCTGCCATTGCTTTAGTCATATAATAAAGTTCTTCATTTGAAAATTCATCCACAAAACTCGAGGCAACAAAATAAGTTGTTTCTACTTTACTTAATTTATGATCAACAATATCTTGAATAATTGAGTGCATCTCTTCATATGATAGACTTTTACCTAATAATTTTTTTCGAATTGCTTCAATAGAAGGTGGTCGTGACAACACCTTTATAGATATCGGTTCACCTTGTTTTACCTTTCGAAATTTCCAAATCTCCCTAAATATACCAATTTCACCCTTATTAACTTTCTTACGTGTGTAATAAGCAACTACCACAGCTTTATTCTTACCCCAGCGAATCTCAACCCTGTCTCCCATAACAATACCAAAAGTTTTTGCTTCTTTCTCTTGAAGAACTACTACCCACGGTTGCTCCCCAGATTGAAAATCTAATTTTTTAGCATGAAGAAAAAATGGCATATTTTTATATCATTTTATTTTTTTTAGCAAAATATATACTTCCTGCAACCATCCCACCCATAACAATAAAAATTATCCAAATACCTATCGGATGATTTGCAAACGGTAATCCTGTCACATTCATTCCATAGATACTAGCTATTAAAGTAAGTGGCAACAAAGCAACCGAAATAATTGTTAATACCTGGATTACTTGATTTGTTTTTTGGTTAATAAAAGATTCATTTGTATTATATAGTCCATCAACTACTTCTCTATAATTATCTAAAGCTGACCACATATTCTCAATATAATCGTCAACATCATCAAAATATGTAGATAAGACTTCAGTCAAAAAATCATTACGCATCTCTACAATCTTATCCATAATCTTTAACTGCGGATCCAGAATCCTACGTAAGTTTAGAATATTACGTCGACTAATAGCCAAATCTCTTGTTGCCTCTTTATTTTTGCCAGTATACACTTCATGTTCTACAACGGCTAATTGATTACCTATCTTATTAACCACAGGTAAAGTTTTTCTAAATAGCACATCTAATATTTTATACAACAAATACCCCGAGCTGCCATCAAGAATATCTTGAGATATTTTTTTATTTATTTTTTTTCTTGTTCGTAAGATTAAATTTTCTAAAAATCTATCTTTATCACCACTTAACGTAATCAAAAAATTACGCCCCAAAAAAACATTCAAAGGCTTAATATTAACTTTCTTTGTTTTTTTATTGTAAATTGGAAAGTGAAATATAATAAATAGATAATCTTTATAAATATCAATTTTTGGCCTCTGAACTCCCTCACGACAATCCTTCAAATCCAAATGATGAAATTTATAATTCTTTTCTAAAAATCCAATATCCTCTCCAGTAACTGGACTAATATGTACCCAATTTAATTTTGGCAAATTAGCTACTTGTCGTGCCATAAAAATTTCGATATAAAATAATCTATAGTTATTATACTATATATAAGTCTTTTTCGCCAAAAAAGAAGACCCACTTTAAAAATAGTGGATCTCTTATATATGAGTCGGAATTTTATACAGCTACCGCTGTTTTATTATCCTAGGAAGTCTTTATTGACTCACCTTCATCGTAAGGCGCTGTGTAATCACATCCATCAGTGGTACATTCAGTCTTACCATCCTTGGTAAACAATTTATTGTACCCACATCTTGGACATTTAACTGGGGGGTACGAATTTAGAATCGTCATCCTTAAGTCTCCTATTTTGGGTTGTTGTTTTTATTTGGTTTTTGTTATGACTTTATTTAAATCTTTTAATAATGGTTTCAAAGAAATTCCATGAACCGATACACCAGCTTCAAGTGATTCATATGGCGATAACATACAGCCGACACAATGTAATCCGTATTGCATTAAAACTTCACTGGTTTGTGGGTATTTACTAACAAGCTCTCCCATCAAAATATCTTTAGTAATTTTATCTTTTTTTGATTTTTTAGTTTTTACAACATTCTTAGTTTTTGATTTTATAACTGACTTTTTTTTAGATATCTTTCCTTCTGCTTTTTTCTTAGTTATAATAACCTTAATTTTACTCACCATATTCAAATTTACTTTATAATTATTTTGTAAAGCTTATTCTATAGATTAACTATACTATTGTCAATAGACTATTGATCCTATTCAATAAATAATAATAAAGCCATTATTCCGATACCGAATAAGAAAGAAATCATTTGCAGAATTGATTTTTTCAAATTTTCTTCTTTTTTTAATTCAGGTATTAAATCCGCTGTAGCAATATAAATAAAGCCACCGATAGTTAGAGGAATAATATATTCTTCTGCATTTGCAAAATGATCACCCATTAATAATACAGCAATAGCTCCCAAGATTGCCAAGGTAGCAGATAAGTAATTAAACAGCAAAGCTTTGACCTTAGAATATCCAGCATAAATCAAAATCCCAAAGTCTCCAATTTCTTGTGGTATTTCATGTAATAACACAGCGATCGTTGTAGCAATACCTAATGGAATACTTACCATGAAACTACCAGCAATAATCATACCATCTATAAAATTATGCAATCCATCTCCAACCAAATTATTTATGGCTAGTGGATGTGGATGGTTTTCAGTTGTAGGTTCGTGGCAATGTCTCCAATGTAAATATTTTTCTAACATAAAGAACATTACAATCCCAGCTAATATTAAAAAAGGGGTTGTATATTCATAAGTAGCATTAGCAAAAGCTTCGGGTAATAAATGTATAAATGCTCCGCCCAATAAAGATCCAGCCGCAAAACTGACCAAGAATAATAAAGATTTCTTTAGTCTTTCCATGTTTGCAGACAACGTAAGAATCCCAATCAAGGATACTAAGCTAACAACGAAAACACTTAATAATGTATAAATCCAAACTTCTGTCATAGATTATATTATATCATAAATTAAAGATACTATCTGCCATATAAACCAAATAATTTTAAAGATTCTGAAATAAATTCAGAATGAGGAGGGATTTAATATTAACATTTTTCATATTCCCTCATCCTAAATTTGATTCCTCCGGCCCGCTGAAAGCGGAGCCTCGCCGAAGGCAGGACGTGCAGGATCTCAAAAAAGAAGTAAACTAATTATTCTTTTTTATTTTAATATATTTAGATGCTAAAAACGTTGCCAATGGTATTGATAATACTAATCCAATGCTACCGGTTATCATCCTAACTATTTCAGTAGCAACCATCTCATTATTTATTACTTGGCTAAAAGTCAAAAATGGCGGCTGATTAATACTAAACAATATCAATAGAGGAAGAGCTGCTCCAGCATAAGCTAAAAATAATGTATTAACCATGGCACTCATATGAGTAATACCAATTTTCATTGATTTCTTATAAATATTCCTTGTAGATAATTCTGGATCTGTTTTTTTAAACTCTCTCACTAAACTAACTTGAGCAATAATAACATCATCCAAAACACCAAGCGAACCAATAATAATACCGGCCAATAATAATCCCTGCATATTAATCTCTACTCCAGATAAACTGGTAATAAATGCAGCCGCTTCATCATAACCAGTCAGATGAGTTAACGAAGTAACCCAGACTGACAGCAAACCAGTAAATATTAAAGCTATTAAAATAGAAATGACTGAAATAGTAGAAGTTTGATTGAATCCTTCCGTAATATATATAGCCAAAACTAGAATAAATAATGAACCAACGATACTAATAATCAATGGATTGCCACCATCTAATATCCTAGGAATAATAAAATACAAAATTATCACGAAAGTTAAGACCAATACAAATAAGGCACGCAAACCTTTTAATCGTCCAACCAATACTACTACCAAGGCAAAAATAAAAACTATCAAATATATTGATCCTTGGCGAACATAATCAATCACAAAAAATACATCTTTTCCATCACTATCCTTGGTATAATCAACTATCACTTTATCACCCACTTCATACTCCACCGCTGATATTATCTCAAACTGAGTTCCATCAAATTCAAACTCTTTGTCTTCCCAATTACCATCCAGACCAATCAACTTTAACCTTTGCTGAACTATAGTAGATCCTTCTTCACTAGTAACATTTTTCTGGCCAATTACTTCCAACACCCTAGCCTTAAAAGTTTCATCTGCAGTCACAGGCTCTTCTTGAGCATTAGTAAAGAATGGTACAAATAATACCAAGGTAATAATAATAAATAATAATATTCGCTTCATATAATAAGTAGTAAATTATAATAAAATAATAGCAGGTTTACCATAATAATCAAATAAATACTTGCCCATAAATATAAAGCATGTTAATTTGATAATATGCAAAACGCGCATTTTACCCCACCACAACTAGCCCCTCTTTTTGGAGTTAACGTCTCCACTATAAAGAGGTGGGCAGAAAAAGGATATTTACCCACTCATACCACTCCGGGTGGTCATAGACGTATAAGTAAAGATCAATTATCAGAATTCATTACTAAGTACCCTAAACATGCAAAGAATTCATACGTGCTTAAAAGATTGTTGAAAAAAGATTACTGTCCTGATAATAAATGCTGGAAACAATATTACCAATATCTAAAACATAATGATAATACCAAGGCTATCCAATTACTTGAAAAACAATTCTTAAGTGGTGCTTCTATTATCAATATTTTAAAAACAATAATCACTCCCACCCTAAGGCACTTAGGACAAGAGTGGACCAAAAATAATATTACTGTATTTGATGAGCATCGAATAAGTTTTAATATGCGAGTTCATCTGATGAGATTAGATCAATTGATTCCTGACAAAACTACAAATAAATCTCTAAATACTATTCTTGCTTGTGCTCCAGGAGAATATCATGAACTGCCTCTCCAATTAGTAGCTCTAATCTTTAAACTTAATGGATGGTATACTCATATTTTAGGAGTTAATATTAAAATTGTGGACCTACTCAAAACCGCAAAGAAAATAAAACCAGAAGTTATAGTCATAAGCAAAACTTATACCAAAAAAACATCAGCTGCCTATTTTAATAAGCTTGGTAGTTTTATGGATGAAAATAACATCTGCATAGCTATGGGCGGAGGTGCCTGGGAAAAAGAAACTAACAGTAAATTTGTACGTAATCGAAAATGCGCTAAATATTTTCCTGCCTTAAAACTTTTTAGCGATTTCCTTGCTGATTATAAACGAAAATAAAAAAGAACGTCGCTCGTGCAACATCCTTATAAGATCCAAGTTGACGCAGGATGTGGTTAGATTTTCTTCCCATCCTGAAGTTCGTTGTCAGTACCGACATTTTGACGGGAGTGTCCATCATCCTCTTCCACTACATGGTACACCTTCATACCGACTTTGAATTGCCCTCCGATCGACGAACCAATTTTTATCCCACACTGATCACCTACTTTCACCTCGGTTACCTGTTGGTGATCGATCTCGATTGAGTCAGTGATAATAGTTGAGTCGTTCTCACCAGAGTCATCCAGCTTGAAGCAAAGCTTGGCTCCTTTTTCGAAGCCGATGCCTGTTACTTTAACACCAACACATTGAAGGTCGTAATACAACGCATCAACAGTGCCGATAAGTGTCATGTTATCACTGGACGATTTGTTCATGATGTCCTCCTCTTTTTTTGGAGTTCTTGATTTTTGGTTTACTTATTTTATATTTATATTATATGTAAATAACAACTAATTGTGAATAATAACATGGTCACTTGTTTTTGTCAATACTAGCTAATCAATATTCGTTTCCTGTGTTGCCTGTTGTTGTCTCCACATAGCGTAATACAATCCACCTTCTTTTACTAATTGCTGGTGATTCCCTTGCTCTACTATTTTACCTTTTTCTAATACATAAATAACGTCCGCATGAGCAATGGTTGATAATCTATGCGCGACCAACACCGTGATCAAATCAGGACGACTTTTCTCTATATCTCTAATAGTTTCTGTAATTGATTTTTCAGTAATAGAGTCCAGACTACTAGTTGCCTCATCGAATATTATTAAATCAGGATTACGAAGTAAAGCTCTGGCAATAGCAAGACGTTGTTTTTCGCCGCCTGAAATTTTTATACCCCCTTCACCTATCTTCGTATTTAAACCCTTATCGCCTCTATTAAGAATTGGCATGGCTACAGCTGATTCCAAAGCATCTAAACATTCCTGATCAGTTGCTTTAGGATTCACAAATAATAAATTCTCCCTAATTGTCCCAGCAAATAATTGCGTTTCCTGGGCAACTAAACCAATTCTTTTCCTAAAAGCTTCAAAATCTATTTTTCTAGAATTTATTTTATTATAATTTATTTCACCATCAGTAGGTATGTAAAGTCCAGCCAATAATTTCATCATGGTGGTTTTACCTGATCCCGACGGGCCCACAAAAGCTACTGTTTTACCTGAGTTAATTGTAATGTCTACATTTTTTAATGCATCATCATTTGTTCCATTATACTGAAAATTGACATTACTAAATTGTATCTCTTCTAATTTACCAACTGTTTCAGGATTATCAGGCTTAACATCTGGTTTAACATCTAACACTTCTTGTAGTAGCTTACTACTAGCCTTAGCCTCCTGATACTGAGTTGCAACATTACCTAATTCCGCTAAGGGAGAAAAAATAAAAAATGAATAAATATACAAACTTAAAAATTCACCTAGACTTACATTTCCTTGAAATATCAACCAAAGCATCAGCAGTAACAAAAGCGATCTCAATGCATTAATAGCTGTGCCTTGTGTAAAGCTTAATTTTCTAACAAGTACAACTTTTTTTAATTCTAACTTTAAAATTTTATCATTAGTAAGATTCAATCTTTCAATCTCCTGTTGTTCTAAACCTAAACTTTTAACCAATTCTACATTACGTAAAGTTTCTGTAGTGGCTCCAGCCATCGCTGCTGATTCTTTAACGATTTGCTCTTGTGCATTCTTGATCCTTTTGCTCAGAATATAAGTTATCGTACCTAAAATAGGTATGATCAAAAAATAAGCCAAACCTATTATCCAGTGTACGATAGATGCATAAATAATAACAAACGTTATCCCAATTAAAGATAGAATCAAAATATTAATAATACTTTTAACCAAGGCTTGAGCATCGGTTCTTGCCTTTTCTAATTTCTGTAATAATTCTCCCGAACGTTGATCTTCAAATGCTGCAAAAGGTAGGGAGAAAGAATGTCTAATACTATCAGCGTACATTTTTGCACCAAGTTTTTCTGTAATTACATTTACATAATAATCTTGGAAATTCTTGGCTATCCTCGATACCAAAGCTACTCCCACCGAAGCCAATAAAAGTAAAACGACTCCCGTCAAAAATTCGTTTTTTGATAGCTCTTCATATTTACTAGCAAAATTATCCACGATCATTCTAAATATCTGTGGATCCATTAAAGAGAAAACCTGATTGATAGTAGCTAATACTATCGCACCAAATAATGTCTTTCTATATTGTTTTAAATATTTCCAAATTAACTTCATAATCTCAGCTTGAATAATAAAAAGTATAGCTAATTTTTACTTAGCAAGTCAAACCGTGCCATTGATAGCTTGTCTATAAATCTTCTGGCTCAATAATTCTTACTTGAGGGCCTGCATTGGACCTCGGTACTACAATAATTTCTTCTATTCCATCATTATCAACATCCGCACCGCCAACCTGTACTCCTCCTAGATAACTAGAGACAAAAGCATAAAAACTATTAGTTTCTACTTCTTGGATGTTATATACCTTTACTAACGGAGTTGCATCTTCTCCAACTCCGACCAATAATTCTTTAATTCCATCGCCATCCAAATCCAGACCACCCACATCAACTCCTCCACGATATTCACTACTAAACGCATAGAATCCAGGTGATAAGCGATGAATATTATTCTGTCTTATTTGAAATATTTGAATATGTGGTGCACCAAATTGAGGACCAGTAACTATTTCTTCTTTACCATCCCCGTCCATATCTATTGTACTAACATTAATACCCCCTCGAAAATTCTGATCATAGGCCATGAAATTAGCTAATATTCTGCCATTCAAATCATAAACTAATACATGTGGTCCACCACCAGCCATAGCCGATACGACAATCTCACTAATTCCATCGCCATGTATATCGCCACATGATAGATTTACTCCTCCAGTGAATTTACCATCTAATACATAGAATCCTTCATTTATTATATTTCCATATCCATCAAATATCTTTACCAACGGCCAACCCCCTTTACCTTGGGCGGTTATTATTTCTTCATAACCATCTCCATTTACATCACAAGCTGAAATAGATACCCCATTTCTTAGAGTGCTGTCGTAAGCAAAAAACTGCGCCATAACATTACCATCACCGTCAAAAACTCGGATCTGTGGGGAGCTACCAGAATCCGTACCAATTATTACTTCTTCATTATCAGTGCCAATAACATTGCCACCAGACAATTTAAATCCCCCAACCAAACCTGGGTCATAAGCAAAAAATGATTGAGCATCTACAACTGGATCTTGGTATTCCTCAGTATCAATAAATACTATAGTATTGGGCAAAGTACGACCTGGACCCACCTTAAATAATCCATCAAAATATAATGCTGAAGAACCACCACCATCTAAATTCATAGCGTATTCCAATTCCATTGCCTGCATAATATAGCCTAGATCTAATACTGTAGCTCCCGAAGCAACGACCAAATATGCATTGTTGCCCAAGAATCCAATCCCCGACCTATTTGATTTTACTGTTCTTTGTTTGTTATCCAACTGATCGTCACTAACAATAAATTCACCTGCAAATATAAGGCCTGGCCCATTAGAAATTGCAGCTTGTAAAGTTACATTCTCCCTACTTTCAAATTCCTCACGTCCTGGCCAATCAACTCCTGTACGAAAATAGTGTACATTGTTATTGGTATCGAAAGCTATCACTGGCCCTTGATTGAATTGATTCTGATATGAATTAGCAAAATTACCAGTGACCGTATCAAACCACATCCAATAAAAAGACCCTTCTATTCCAGCACAAGACATATAATCTGCTGGACAAAAATAACTACCATTAATGGCAGCAAAAGCATTGTGATCATTTATATACGTTTGTACTGACTGAGTTGGTCCCGGTACATTTAACCTTTCACCAGATACAGGTGTTAAAGATTTTATACTTAGGCTGGGATTAGAAAGATTTATTTCTATTTGATTGATAGCAAAAGAACCTACCGATGTATCAATAGTTCTAGCTGTCCACGATGAATCTACCCCAACCAATGCATCTACTGGTAAAGCTAAAAGCATGAAACCAGTTATAAGTATTAATAATTGTAGTTTATTTTTTTTGTTTATGTATTCCATAAAAAAATATTGCCGCAGCACTGGCGACGTTAAGCGATTCAATATCGCCATCCATACCGATAGTAACAATCTCATTAGATAAATCTACAATCTCTTTATCTACCCCATGAGATTCATTTCCTAATACCAAACAAAATTTTTCTTCTTGTTTCAAAATATCGATTGATTCTCCCTCAATCATTCCAGTCGAATATATTTTCATTATTGATTTAATATCATTCAGAACCTTGAGATTATTATCAAAAGAAAAATTAACTTTAAGTATTGAGTCCTTTGCCGCCTGAATAGTTTTGTAATTATATAAATCTACACACTTTTCATCGAGTACAAAATTCTTTATTCCAAAAGCTAAGCCAGATCTCAAAATCGTACCCAAGTTACCTGGATCACTAATATTATTTAGATAAATAATATTATCATTCTGATCAAGTAAGTTAGTTTGCTTATCATAGATAGCACAAATACCAGGCGGAGTATCTAAATTCGAAAAAGAATTATTAATTTTTTGATTAATTATGTAATACTCATTTATATCTGCTGTGTTTAATATTTTCTCAACCCACTCTTCATTCTTATTCAAAAAATCTTCTGTTATAAATAAATCTTTAAACTTTATCCCAGCTTCTTCTGCATCATTAATAATAACCATATTTTCAATAAAAAACTGGCTAGTTTCATTACGAAATTTCTTTTTATTCAATTTACGTAATAATTTTATTTTATTATTATCAGCTGACTCAATTACAATTTCATTCATACTATTATCATTATACAATATTAATCAATTTTTTACGAAAAAAAACCACAACATAATATCATAGTTAGTCTAGACAAACCAATATCAACCAATCATTACTAATTCCGGCTTTATCATTAACAATATACCAATAATAAATATTATTACTCCTCCAATCAAAGTAGCATAACGACTATATTTACCTGTCGTACCCACTGCTTTCAATGTAATCATAGCAATAGCAAAAATTATCATATCATCAAGCATAAATATAAATATGTAAAGCAAGAGATATCCATAATATTGCAAGCCAGTTAAATCATTCAAGGCAATTACTTGAGTAAAAATAGCCGGTAACCCCGCGGAACATGCCAACTCAATTAAATTAACCACAAAAGCTAAACCTATAATTCCCGCCAAGGCCAACCAAATACCACGTTCATGTACAATTTGTCTTAGCTTATCCGTAATTTTTCTTTTTTGTTCAGGATTAGTAACTTCACATTCACCAGGTCTAGATTTCCAAAAACGACGCAAATAAAATACTCCAACTCCGGCCGCGAATATTCCAACCAATACTTGCACCCACCTGACAATACCAATGAATTTAAAAAAATTAAACCAAGCGGCTAAAAAAATAAAATAAACAAATGCCGAAGCAGCAATAAAACTTAATCCAAGAATCCACATTCGCCGACGATCTTTCATTCCAAGCAACATTGATATCAATATAAGTAAAACCCACATTGCGCATGGATTAAAACCATCAACAGCCGCCAAAACAACTGTTAATCCTAATAAAGAATATTGACCAATGTCAACAGATCCTAATATAGGGATATGGATAATATTACTTTCAATTAATTCTACTTGAGTTTCTGATTCTTCTGCAACTTTTTCAAATTCTATCTCTCCGCTGATAATTTTTTTACCAACATCTTCACAATCATTAACTAAGCAATGATTAATTAGATTTCTCATTTCCTGACCAGAAATTTCATCAGTGCTCCAACCTACAAAAAATTGTTCTCCAATAAACGTAGCCGGTATACCTGTTAATTGATAACCAGTTATAGAATTAAATTTACCAAATAATTCTGATTCTTCTGTTACTTCATATTGGTTAAACACTACATTATCATATTCAAATTCAATTTCAATTTCGGATATAAATTGACTTTCTGCCCTGCAATGTGGACAAGATTCACTATAAAAAAAATAAATATTAACTGGATTAGTAGTTACTTCTTGAGTTTGAGCCTGACTTATTGCCGGCAAAACAAAAAAAATACTTACTAAGATTGGTACAAAAATTTTCTTAACGGTAATATTCATTATTTTTTCTCAATTATTATAGCTAACTTTAGCTACATATCAATTTAAATTATATCTTATATTATTATAAAGGTAAAATTATAAAAGCATTATTAAACCTATTAATATAATTAAATAAGCCTATTACTGATACAATTTCTACCATTTGTGGTTCTGATAATTTCTTTTTTAATTTATCCATTATTTTAGGCTGATCCAGATGCCCATCAGAAGTGATATCTACAACCAAAGCTAATATCTCCTTTTCCTCTTCAGGTAAATCTTTTATTTTTTTAATTTTTTTTAACAAATCATCATCAGCTCCTAATTTTTTTAGCATATTTATTGTTACACTAACACAAAACTCACATTTTAATGTTTCGGATACTACATAGGCAATTTTCCATTTTAGATAGGGATCAATTTCACCATCTCCCATAATAGTTTTGAAAAGCTCTGTAAACTCTTTGAGAATCTCAGGACGATGAGCCATAACCTTAACCCATTCAGGAATATTCCCCGACTGTTCTTTAAAGCTCTCATAGATTTTTTTACTTATGTCGTTTGTTTGACTTTCTTCAACTTCTTTTATAATTGCCATTTTATTTTATATTAATTATTTATTAACTTTACTAAAAACATAAGAACTATACCTAATATAAATATTCCGAAAGAACTCATGGATCTTTTTAAATTAGGCTCTTTTCTTATTTCTGGCATCAGATCAGAAGCCGCTATATATATAAATCCTCCGGCCGCAAAAGGCAAAAGATAAGGAATAATACTACTAAGAAAGAAAGATATAAAATAACCAACTACTCCTCCCAGAACAACGGTTAAAGCAACTAAATAATTGATAATTAATGCTTTTTTCTTTTTAAATCCAGCATGTATTAACACTCCAAAATCTCCAATCTCTTGAGGAACTTCATGTAAAGCTATAGCCAAAGTAGTTGCTATTCCTAATTTTACATCAATCAAAAAAGCGCTTGCTATAACCAGCCCATCAATAAAATTATGGACTGCATCACCAAATAAATTCATATACCCAAAAGTATGAATTTTACAATTTTCTTTATGACAATGACGCCAAAATAATAATTTTTCCATCAAAAAAAAGAAAAGAAAAGCAACTAATACTATTAAAAACATTTTTTCAGGATCAATCTTTTTTGATGCTTCTGGCAATAAATGGATAAAAGCTCCACCCATCAAAGCGCCGGCCGAAAGTGATACTAAGAATATTGTAATTTTAGATAGAAATTCTTTTTTAAAATATAAAAATAATACAGCAAACCAGACTGATAAACTAATTAGAAAGGTAGCTATTAAAATATTTATTAAAACACTCATTTTTTTTATTTATTTTTCAATCAAAATTGCTTTACCACTAATTAAAGCATAACCAACTTTATAGTTAGCTGAAATTAAGATTCTTTGAAATGTACTTTGAGAAGTATTCATCTCTTTGGCGCATTTCACTTGTTCTAATCCTTTAACATTTTTCAAACGTAAAGACTCAGCCTCTTCTTTGCTTAATTCGATAATTTCTAACTCACGCATCGGTACACCACTTGGCTTGAAGTATGTTATTTTTGGATTATGTTGTATTCTACGACACAATCGTGGTCTTGGCATAAGATAATATAATTTAATAATTATTCAAAATAGAGTTAAATTATTTTTGTAACTCCATTTTGAATTACTATGAAGAGTCTAAAGTTGTTTGGCAACATTTAAAATTTATTAATTATTACCTTTACCAACTCCACGTCCTGGACCTCTTCCTAAACCTCGTCCTCTACCTTGACCTCGCCCCATTCCTTGTCCACGACCATCAAACGGCCTTTGTTGCGGTTTAGCATCAGTACATTTTCCCATTTGTCCACCTGTTTTTGCACCTTTACCTGCAGGACCTGTTTTATCTTGATTTGGCATATTATTATTCCTTTCTTATTATATTAATATTTCGACCTTTTGGGTTATCCACAGTTATGAATATATACCCATAATTAATTATACCCCCTTAAATTGCTTTGTCAATAGAAATAACCATGGGTTAATTCCCCTACTAAACATTATAACTAATCCTCTCTTCTTTTAATCATGAGAAAAGCCATATCTTGCATTTTAAATAATATATGATAAACTAGTTTGTTAAGTTAATCTCAGTAAATAACTGGACAAATGTACTAAAATGTGATATAATACATTTATAACCGATTAAATTCGGCATTTAATGAATTAATAAAAAAAATATGGAAGATGAATTATTAAATAAAGACATTATTGAGATTTTAGGCTTGGAAAAAGTATCAGAAGATAAAAAAACACAGCTAAGAGAAAAAATGGCAAAAGTGTTGCAAAATCGTATTGCAAATAGACTAGATGACGAATTTACAGAAAACCAAAAGCAAGAATTTAATACTATTAGTGAAGCTGGTGATGAAAATAAAATCACTGCTTTTTTAGATGCAAATGTTAAAAATATGGAGCAACTAGTCATGGAGGAAACTTTAAGATACAAACATGAAATGGCTGACCAAGCAGAAGATCTTAAAAAAATGATTCAATCTTAATAATATGACAAACCAACAAACTGACAATACTAAAAAAATTAAAGAAATGGTTGAAGCATATTCTGAGTTTAAAAAAACTATGGAAGTTTTGAGAACCGATCAAAGACATTTAATCAAAAAGTTTGTTGAAACAATGGATAAATCAAAAGCTGACGATATATTAAATAAAATTAAAAAATTATAATTATGACTACTCCAGAAAAAGACAAAGAGGGAAATAATAATAATGAAAGTGACACTCCAGCCACACCTGAACTTACCGAAACAGAAAAGAAGCTAGTAGATGCTCAAGCAGAGCTAAGTTTTGATGATGTAGAATCAACAACACCAGATGAAATTGCTGATAAGACTAAAGAAAAAGCAGCAGGTGATGTCGACAAAATTAAGAGTGATTTTACCGACGCCGGAATAAATATAACAGATGTTCCAGAAGCTGAAGCAGTCATTGAAAGTGCTACAGATGCAGAGACAACTCTGGGAAAAAAAGTAGATAAAATACAGAACAATACAGCTACACCCGAAACAGAAAAAACATACACACCCAGAGAAATAGAAAACTTGGAAAATGGTAGCGATACAGCAGTAACTGGAGAACACCTAACCATAAATACAGCTAAAGACTCCTCTATTACCGTAGAAGATGATGCCAAACTAACAATTAATGAAGGGAGAGATAATAAAATTACAACACATGGTAGTGGTACTGCTAATATAAAATCAGGATTGGATAACGAAGTAATTGTCGCAGAACCAAAAGATGAGAAAGAAGAAGAACCTAAATATTCAGTTGGACAAGAAGTGAGTTTTAGAAATGAATCATTTGATAGATATGAACCAGGAACAATCAAATCAGTCCGTATAGATGACACAGGGAAGAAAAAATATACAATACACAATCCAGAAAATGGAAGAGTATTCCCAACAGAATTAAATGAGGAAGATTTTGAAACACCTAAAGAAGAAGAAATACAGGATAATACAACTACACCCGAAACCGAAGAAACTCCAGAAGGCGAAATGCCGGTAGAAATCAGAGAAGCCAAAGAAAAAAGAAAAGAAATATATTCTGCAATCGAAGTGGGTGAAGAATCCATTCAATTACTGGAAAATAGTGATCGTAAATCATGGCTAGCCAAAACTATTTCAAAAATAAAGAAAGCAATTAATCCCAAAACTGGTAAATATAATATTAGAGAAAGATTTGACAGCTCTTCATTAACAGGTACCGCAAAAGCTGAAGAAGGAACAATATCTAAAGAAGAAGGAATTCCTTCAGATGATATGATATCAATCATATTAGAGCGAGCAGAAAAAATTAAAGAAAGTGCCGAATTACCAGCCAATGAGCTCAAAAAAGATTTAACAAAAAGAGGTCACTATAAAAAATTAGATGCCGCTGATTCAATCAAACAATTGGTAACAGAAAAGATTAAAGAACAAGAACAAGCATCAATTAGACATTTTAAACAAGACGGAACCCTGGCAGTAGGAATGAAAAAAAACGGAAAAGGATTTACAAAAAATCATAAAGAATCTTTGGCAGGAAAAATAGTAACTGACATTTCTAATGATGACTACGATATTAATGCAGAACTTAACCAGATGGTTAGTAATCTTGATAATACCGCAGCAATATTGAGTGACAATAGTGATACATATCATGATGCAAGATATAAAGAAAACCCCAAAATGAGTGATGAAGAATATCAGACAATGCAAGAAGAAAGAATAAACAGAGAAGCAATAATTGCTGCAGGAGATTATCGTGGGGGTGAAAATGCAAGCGCAACTCTTGATATAGACAGTGCTCGTGAAACTTTGAATGGTCGTCTAGAATTAGTTATACCAGGAATATCAGATGAAGAAGAAGAATTGGATAAAAAACCAACTCCAGAAAAACCTAAACCAGAAGACGAAGAAGAAAAACCAACTCCAGAAAAACCTAAACCAGAAGACGAAGAAGAAATAACTCCTAAATCTGAAGATGATGATGAACCTAAACCAGAAGACGAGAAAGAAGAGGAAATAAACATCAAGGGAGCAACTGATAAATATGCTGAAATGATTTCTAGAGGTAGTAAATTCTTCAAAGGTAAAAATTACGATAAAGATCTAGATCAAGCAAGAGAAGAATATGAGACTTCTTTAATGCATTATTTAGATAAAGAAGTTAAAGAAAAACTAGATGGTATTGATCCTTTTGATCCTGAAAATCCTGAACATCAACAAAAATTTGCGGAGATAAATGAAGCGGTCATGGACCAAAGAGAAGCGCTTGGAGAAGCTATTAAAGAAATACATGAATCAACTGCTGGCAGAAAGTTCAAAAACTGGTGGAGAAAAAGTGCTAAACTTAGAATGGTAGCTGGTCTTACTTTGACAGGTGGAGCTATTGTAGCCGGTGCAACTGGTGCTGGTTTACCAATCACTGCAGCTCTTCTAGCTGGTAGAGTCGCTCTGTCAGGCGTAGGCACTACCCTAGCAGTTGAGGGTGGCTATGAATACGCAAGAACCAAATATGGTAAAACTAAAGAACTTACGAGTAAGGAAGTAGATAAAATGAGTTTATCTGAGCTTGAGGATGCTTATGCGGCTCATACCATTAACTCATCACTCAAAGGTTTAGACAGAGGGCAAGAAGCCAGTTTCTCTGGAGGAGTTAATACTGAAAAAACATTTATTAAACCTGATGACATGTCTGACGCTAATTGGGACATATTATCAGAAAAAGATAAAAAGAAAATAGAAGGCATCGAAAAAGAATATATTAAACCAAAGATACTTCTGGACGCTGATTGGGATAAGTTATCAGAAAATAATAAGATGTTGAACCCACTTATATCAAGAAATAGGATTATTAAAGAAAGAAAGGATATAAAAATGATCACTGACAGACTTATGGTGCTTAAGGCAGAACAGTTTAAGGCTGATCTAGATGTCAAAAAAGAGACAGGTGAATCAGACAGTGATATTGCATATGATGTTATCATGAACAGTATGGATACTTCTGAAAAGGATGCTGACAAAAAACTTGAAGGTAGAAATGCTGCAATATTAAAAAGTAATAAAAAGAAATGGACTATCGCAGTAGCTTCAGGATTAATCATGGCAAGTGTAATCGGGGTGAGAGGATTTAACAACTTACCGGAAACACCAAAACCAACCACCGAAGATGTACCAGAAGCAACTCCTATACCAGAAGAGACTCCTATAGTTGAAGATGTACCAGAAGCAACTCCTATACCAGAAGAGACTCCTATAGTTGAAGATGTACCAGAAGCTTTTGATGGTGCTGTAACTATTGAAAAGGGTGATAACTTATGGAACATAATTAAAGATCAAGTCAAAACCCAAATGGGTGAAGAAAAATGGGATGCTCTTGGCGAAGGACAACAAACTCATTTAATTGATCAATTCAAAGACACTGTAGCTGATAATCCTGGGGCGTTTGGACTAGAAAACCCAGATAATCTAGAAATTGGTCAGCAAATTGATCTATCCTCTCTTTATGAAAAAGGTAGCGAACTTGGTACAGCTCTTGAATCGTCAGCAACCCTTACAGAAAGTCAGTTAGAAAATATAACCGCCAATAATGATACATTGCAAGATTGGGTAACAGACAATCCAGGTAAAAGATTAACAAGTGAATTGGTTAATGAAATTTTAAGTGATGATACAGTTGACTCCGACATAGGAGCTGCTTCTGAAGCAGTAGATGGTGCAGCTGCTACAGCTGAAACTGCTACTGAAACTTCTGCAGAAGGTGCAGCTAAAAATATAACTAATAGTACCTCAACTACCGAGACAATGACAGATGTTGCTGATACTTCAGAAGCTTCTGAAGTTGCAGATGGTGGGGATGAGACTGTTACAGAAACAGCACCTGAAGCTGTAGAACAGGCAAAAGAGTTACTGCCAGTGAATGAAAATTGGAAAGAATTGAAAAAACTTAGAGAATCTACAAAATACCTAACTAGTAGAACGTTAGACAGAGTGACTGATATGAAAGTACAAGACTTTGTTAAAGGTGAAATACTGGGTTCGGATGGAAATCCAGTAGACCTCCAAGATCATTTATCCAAAATGGAGGGCTTCAATAATAATGAAGCGAAAAGTTTTGTAAAAAACATGAAGAGTTTCATTGAGCATGTTGGCAAAGAAGTTGGTAATGTTGATAGGAACTGGACTGTAGGTGAATTTAGTCAGAAAACTGGATTAATAGGTCCTGATGGTCCAATCGCATCCCCTTCAATCGGTAGTGGTCTAGATCGATTCCAAGAAGCAGGTGAACAAGCAACAGAATCATTTAAAGACAAATTAACATCTGCCGACGCCTCATTAGGTGAAGCTCCGACTGATCAACTAGCCGAATTACAAGCCAGTAACGCTGATACGGTAGCTCAATCACAAAAAGTCTCTGCAAACGTTAACGAAGTGCTTAATACTAAAATCCCAGTTGAAGCTGATATGAAAGATTATTTATCAATCCAAGAAGCAACAAATAGTATTGATGAAAAAACTATGGAATATCTGACCGACCATCTAACATTAGATGATATTATAAAAAACAAAGAAGCCGTATTTAAAGGCGATACCATTAATGTTAAAGAAATACTTTCAAGATTTGAAGGTATGAATGATAAGCAGGCAAAAGGGCTAATAAGTGGAGTGAAGGGATTATATAAGCAACTCACCGGGCAAGGTTATCCTATCAACACGAATATGACCTTAGGAGAGTTTAGTAGCAAGATAGATATAATAGAAAAATAAATTTAAATACAAAAAGGTCTCCAGTAAACAAGGAGACTTTTTTGGTATCTAAAAACTATCATCTAATAGAAATATAATCCTTTTTTCTTTAACTCCTTCCGTAACTCTTTATAATTTGAAATTGTTTGTGATACTAAATTCCAAAATCTATATGAATGGTTCATTTCTTTTAGATGGCAAATTTCGTGAGTTATAACATATTCAGCGATATGAACAGGTAAAAATAGTAATTTATAATTAAAATTTAGATTACCATTTTGAGAGCAGCTCCCCCATCTTGTAGTTTGATTTCTAATACTAATCCTATTGTAATTATAGTTATAGTGTTTATTTATATCTCTTGTTTTTGTCTCAATAAAGTTTCGTGCCTCTTCCTTATATTTTTGATAATCCACTTTACTGTTTTTAATACTTTTTGTACCCTTAAATTGTTTGAAATATTCAATCTTAATTAATATCCATCCAGCCTTATCACGTAAAAAAGAATTTACAAACATTGATGGCAGTCCATATGGTTTAGTAATAACTAAAGAACCGTCAGGATGTACTGACATCCGAAGTCTCTTAGAGCGTTTACTAATTTTTAGAGTATAATCAATCTCTTGATCATTAATAATTATTTGTTTATTCATTATTAACAATTATAGCAAAAAATTAAGTATTTTATAAGCCATGAAGTTAGTTATCGCCTTTTTTTGACCATTTCCAATATTTTTTTTGTCTGGGGAAAAATAAGATTATTCATTTCCATAACATTCTCAACCTTGATCCATTCCGGTTTTTCTGCGTACTCTTTCTCAAATTTATCAACATTATTATTATTCACTTCACCTTGTTCAAATCGACAAATAAAAAACATCAAAATTGCATGGACAGGCTTATTTTCATATGGAACTAAAAAAAAGGAATCATCACATTCAACTATTTCCGAACTAACAATTTTCAAACCAGTCTCTTCTAAAATCTCTCGTGTTAATGCGTCAGATATTTTTTCGCTTATTTTGACACCTCCACCAGGAAGGCAATACTTATCCCTGTGTTTTATCATGAGAACTTCCTGATTATCATTTATTAATACACCATAAACTGACGGTCTGAATGACAGCTTCTCCACTGAAAAGTATTGTTCTACTCCATTGAAATCAACACATTTAACTTTTTTTGTATCCATAATTTTTTTTGTTAATTATTTAAAATATCAAATCCCGTTATATCCTAAACAACGAGTTTTACCCTATCGATTACAAGCACTGTCTTACAACCTTTTGATACAGAAAAAATCCAACCTCCTTTAAAACTCAATTTAGTGATCTCGATAAAATTTTCTGATTATATACAAAATTCTTCATAGTTAGGTAATTTAAATATAATTACTAACACCAATTTCAGATACTAAATATAAGATAGTAACTCCTTTAATTCTATCTTATTTATACCTATTTTTTCCTTTAAAATCAACAAAAAAAACGATTTTTATCGTCTTTCACTGCACATAAGCATCCAGCTCCGCGAGTCAGATTCGAACTGACGACCTACCGGTTACACGTAATCCATACGTTTCCGTACGGCATGGACTATATCTTTGCCATATTCTCAAAGTGAGAATTTAGACACTCTGGTATCTAGTCTCTACGGCGCTCCCCTCCTTTAATAAAGTTTCGGAGGAGTTCCCACGGTATTAGCATATTCAAAATTAATTGAACGTAGCCTTCACCGTTATCCCAGAGAGTTCATCCCGACATTTCTGTCGGAAGCTGCGTTTTCGTTCACAGCCGGTTGCTCTACCGCTGAGCTATCGCGGAATTGGATGCTTATGTATTTTTAAACTTTTTAATATTTATAAATTACTACTTATTTTTTGCATGAATTTCTCGATGACAGTTTGCACATAATAAAACGCATTTCTCTAATTCTTGCTTAACTTTTTGCCATCCCCTTGTATAACCCTTACTTGAAATTCCAAAATCTTTTTTACCACTTGAATGATGAAACTCTAATGCTTCCTTACAAATTTTATATCCACAGATACTACATTTATTACCTTTATGTTTTAGGGCTAATTCTCTTATCTTTTTTCTTCGCTGTGCTACAGCTTTAATTAAATACTTTGCCCGATCAGCATATTTTCTTTTATCCTTCATATATTACAAAATCTAAGTACAATATGCCATTAATTTAATAATCCCTTAATTTTTTCATTCCTTGGTGTTCTTCAATCCTTTCCAATGCTTTTGCTTCAATCTGACGAATACGTTCACGTGTTACACCAAATTCTTGACCAACTTCTTCTAGAGTATGAGAAACTCCATCTACTAAACCAAAACGCATTTCCAAAATTTTATGTTCACGAGGTGACAACTCTCTAATAATTTCTAATACGTGATCTTTTAATAATTGCATTGCAGCGACACGGTCAGGTGTGACAGTTTTCTGATCTTCTATAAAATCTCCTAATACAGAATCTTCATCATCACTATCCCCTACAGAGGTTTCAAGAGATACTGTATCTTGTGATATTTTCATAATATGATGAACTTTTTCTACTGTTTCTCCAAGCTCAGCAGCTATCTCTTCGGCTAGTGGTTCTCTACCCAAATCTTGAATTAATTGTCTAGATACGTGGGTGTATCGATTAATAGTTTCCACCATATGTACTGGAATTCTAATAGTACGTGATTGATCAGCCAATGCTCTTGTTATAGCTTGTCGGATCCACCAAGTAGCATATGTAGAAAATTTATAACCTTTTCGATAATCAAATTTTTCTACCGCTCTAAATAATCCAATATTTCCTTCTTGAATCAAATCTAATAAAGATAAGGAGCGCCCAGTAAATTTCTTGGCTATTGATACAACCAACCTAAGATTTGCCTCTACCAATTTTCTCTGTGCTTCGATCTCTCCTTTTTCTTTCAATTTTGCGAGTTTAACTTCTTCTTCACGTCGTAATAATGGTACCTTACCAATCTCTCTCAAATACATCTGAATTGAATCATTAGAAATATCAGACATATCCAAACGTTGCTTGTCCGATGCCTTTTTTTTCTTTCCTTTAACCTCAGTTTCGATTAAATCTTCTGGCCTACTTAAAACAGTGCCAGTAATTTCAACTACCTGAATTCCAGAACTTTCTAAATCATCCAAAAAATCTTCATATTCTAGTATATATTCTTCTAGTTCTGGGAAGCTATATAATATTTCTGTTTCTGTAATAAACCCTCTTGATCTTGCTTTTTCATAAAGCTTTTCAACTTTAGACATATCCAGCTCAATCTTTTTTGCCTTTTTAGCTGAAATTTTTGGATCTTTAGATTTAGATGTTTTTTTAACGGCTTTTTTTGCAGCCGTCTTTTTGTTTACAGGTTTAGATGTTTTTTTAACGGCTTTTTTTGCAGCCGTCTTTTTGTTTACAGGTTTAGATGTTTTTTTGGTTTTTGTAATCAAACTAGCTTTTGTTTTAGGCATATCTAAAAAAATTATTCTAAATGTTTAAGCTCATTTGCTAATTCAGAAAATTTTTGACTATATTCATTAGCGGCCACCGAATCACCGGATTGTTCAAATTTTTGTAATTTTAACTCAATCTCCTTTAATTCTAGATGAATTAAATTCTTTTTTAAGTCTTTAGTCCCAGTTTTAAGCTCTTTTTGAATTTCTTCATCTTCCATTTCACCAAAAAGATTTGAGGCTTTTAAAGACAAAATATTAGCATAAGTTGCTAATTTTTGATCGTTAGCTAAATTTACTTTTATAAATTCATTATAGTCAAAGTTGTGCTTTTCAGTATAGTAAATTATCATACTTTTGTAAAGTTTTTTCAATTGTTCATTTGGCATAAATTCAGGTAATAACACGTCAACATATTCTTCTAATAACTCTGGCTTATTTATTATCATGCCAATTACATTCTCTGCCAAGTTTATAAAACGATTCTTTATTTCTGGCTTTGCTATTTCAGGATCAGATTTTTGTTTTTTTTGACTAGCCGTATCTTTATTTAATATTTGTAATAATTTATCTCTTAAAATATTCTCCTCTACATTCAAAATCCCTGCCAACTTTTGTAAGTAATGAGTTTGCTCAATTGGGTCAACTAATTTTGAAATGACAGGCAATAATACTTTTGCAATTTCTTTTTTATCTTCAACTTTTGTTTCATCATATTTATTCAATGTTGAATCGAAATAATATTCCATAACAGATTGCGCATTTTCAATAGCTCTGGTCCAAGCTGATACATCTTTTTTTATTAAATCGTCAGGATCTTTTGCGTCAGGCAACTGAATAACTTTTGTATTCATATCTTCTTGCCAGGCCACTTCTATTCCACGTTTTGCAGCAGCATCGCCAGCTACATCTTGATCAAAAGCAAAAGCAATATTATTTGAAAATCTTTTTAGCATTTTTACTTGCTCAGAAGTTAAAGCTGTGCCAGAAGACGCAACTACATTAATAACTCCAGCCTGATGTGAAGATAAGCAATCCATATATCCTTCTACTACCACAGCTACTTTTTTTTGCTTTATCTCTTGTCTAGCTTTATCTAAACCAAATACTACATAACTCTTATTATATACCAACGTTTGTGGAGAATTAATATATTTTGCAATTTTTTCTTCCTTGCCTAACCATCGTCCACCAAAACCAATTATATTTCCTTGTGTATCGCTGATTGGAAACATTAAACGATTTCTAAATCTATCATTATATCCGACTCCTCTATCTTTTTTTATAGTTAGGCCAGCCTGAAAAATATCATCCTCTTTATAACCTTTTTTTACCAAGTAAGTATTTAATGTATCCCATGCATCCGGAGAATAACCTAATTTCCATTCTTCTATAGTCTCGTCTTTTACCTGACGATCAATTAAATATTTTTTGACAAATTCTGCTTTAGGATGGTCAACTAAAATTTTATGATAAAAATTTGCAGCTTCCTTACAAACATCCATTAATCTAGTTTTTTGATTATTTACTGCTGGATCTTGATATTGCAATTCTACTCCTGCTTTTTTTGCCAACATACGCAATGCTTCAGGAAATTCCATGCCTTCCATCTTTTGAACAAAACCATATATATCTCCTCCTTCACCACAGCCAAAACAATGCCATATTTGTTTATCTCTAGATATCATAAAAGACGGCGTCTTTTCATTATGAAAAGGACAATTTGCTTTAAAATTATTTGTACCTGCTGGCTTTACTTGAATGTACTCTTGAATCAAGTCAACCACATCAATTTTACTTTTTATTTCTTCAATATTATCTTGTGCCATTTATTTCAATTTGTTTATATAATTTTACTCTGGCGGAGAGAGAGGGATTCGAACCCTCGAAGGAATTTGACTCCCTTACTTGCTTTCCAAGCAAGCGCACTAGACCACTATGCGACCTCTCCAAGTCTTATTTAATATCAGATCGCAACATTTCTTTAAATTGAATTCCACCTTTAAAGCTTTTTATCATTAATTCTCTCAAGTAAGCCTCCGATTTTGACTTAAACATTTCTTTATAAATTATTATCCATGGAATACCAGACTTTGTTGATCTTACAGAGCCACTATTATGTTTTTTAAGTCGTGCAATTAAATTTTTAGTATGTCCAATATAATGCTTTCTATTTTTTTCACTCTGTAAAACATAAGTAACAAACATATATTTTTACTTTCTGCCGCAGAGCGGCATCCCGCTTTGCGGGGCAAGCAAGCGCACTAGACCACTATGCGACCTCTCCAAATTTAACTACTATAAAATATCTTATTTCATCATAATCACTAGCATAAGGACATTTATATTATGCGCCTGCCCACCGAAGCATAGCAAAGGTGGGACCTCTCCTTATTTTAACTAAAAATAGCCAAAAATGCTACTAATTCAGTATACCATAGCATTTTTATTCACAAAAGAAAAGGTCATAATAAGCCAATTTTGCATAATTTTATAAATATACTTGACTTATATTAATAATTTGCTAAGATGGGTGCTGGAACCTAGTATTAGGAGGGAGTAATATGATTCCATTTGACACTTTAGCTGTCATTGGGTTTATTATTCAGCCCTTTCTAATCTCTAGCCATCCGATCCTGTTGGAGGACGAAAATCGTCTCTCGGACAGGCAACTGGCAAGTGCTATTCTCTGCGGAGATTTACGATACGGTCCCGAGTGGACCAATATCGAGCGCTGCCAAGTATTTTTCCCAAATGTTGAAGAAGCCCATGATGCAATTGGTCTGCTTGGGAATCGTGATTGGCTAGAGGGTAGGACCTCATAGGGTTTGGAGTTGTTGTAACTCCATTGTTGCTCTTGAGGAGAGGGTTGGTTCTACCCAACAAAAAAACTAGGGCGGCTCCTTTTTAGAAACCGCCCTACTTTATATTGTTTTTGAAAATATTCAGGACAGCTAAAATTAATTAATAAAAAACCCATCTTCACATTTGTAATGACGGGTTTATTCTTTTGACGCCTTGCTCGTTTCATCTTTCACCTTCTTTTTTTCTTTGTTCCGATCGTATCCTTTTTCACCCTTTTTTTCTGAATGTGGTCCACCAGTTTGTTTTGGTAGTGGGATACGACCATGTAAACGTTTAAAACGTTCTAGGTCAGTTTCTTTTTTCTTCTTTTTCTTTTTTGACACTTTTTACTCCTTTATTTTGAAAGTGACAATTTATTATTACTTATTTTATGCCCAATGTCAAGTATATTTATAATATTATTCAAAACTCTTGACATATACCATTAACCTGCTAAGATGGGTGCTGGAACCTAGTATTAGGAGGGAGTAATATGATTCCATTTGACACTTTAGCTGTCATTGGGTTTATTATTCAGCCCTTTCTAATCTCTAGCCATCCGATCCTGTTGGAGGACGAAAATCGTCTCTCGAGCAGGCAACTGGCAAGTGCTATTCTCTTAGGAGATTTACGATACGGTCCCGAGTGGACCAATATCGAGCGCTGCCAAGTATTTTTCCCAAATGTTAAAGCAACATCAGGCATTTGTTATCGGCCCCGGGAACGTGAATGGCTAGAGGGTAGGACCTCATAGGGTTTGGAGTTGTTATAACTCCATTGTTGCTCTTGAGGAGAGGGTTGGTTCTACCCAACAAAAAAATTAGGGCGGCTCCTTTTTAGAAACCGCCCTACTTTATATTGTCTTAAATTGTTTAATTCTCCATAACTACTGAACTTTGTGGTAAGTACCCAAAGTAGTAGCCTCTTTGATGCACTCGGAAAATATCAATGGCACCATTTCCTCTTCACTTTGCAAAAATGTACTCGCATTACCGATGATTATCAAAGCATCTTCAGCACGAGACAATGCAACACGCAACCGATTTATATTCTTATTAAAACCGATTTTGCCGTTGGTATTTGAGCGTACAAAGCTGAGAATAATCACTTTTCGCTGTGATCCCTGGAAAGCATCCACTGTATTTACCGATTGGTATAATATCCTGCGGATAGCTGCTTCAGTCATGTCAGCAGTTTTTCTCCACTCTTTCAGTCGCCTATCCATAAACAGAGCATCTCGCAGTTTTCTTCTAATCAGATCAATCTGCGCCCTGTATGGAGTAATTGTGGCAACATCTTCCAGACTATAGCCTTTTAGAAGAAGTTTCACAATACGCTCAACAACGATATTAGCCTCACGACTGTTCAGATAAGAAGTTCCCTTCCTTTCCTCTTCGTTATCTTGCGCACCTGAAGTGTCAAAGAAAGAAAAATATCCGTCATCATCAGTATCAAACCTCCCGGGTATCAGCATTCCTTTATAAAAAAGTCTGCTAATAAGCCTGCAAATTACAGGCAATGACCTTCTGTTAACATTTAACAAATTAACAGGAAGCAAACCCATAGAGATAATGCAGTTGAACCACCCCTTGGAAAAGTTATCAATATCTATCGGAGAAAAACCAGCATGACCCAGATGCTCTCTGGCATCAGGAACAATATCAATATTTCCAAGCTGCTCGGGATCACCTATAAACACAATCTTGCCAGTTGTTTGCTGGACAATGGGAAGGATTTCAAAAAGAAATCCTCTAGATGCTTCATCAATAAATGTCAGATCAAAGCTATATCCCAATTTCCTCAATGCATTCAAGGTGCGATCAACGAGAAAGGAAGACATTGTACAAGCCAATACCACATTACTGCCACCATAAAGCATATTATCAATTTTTTTAGTTTCTCTCTTTGACAATTCGCTGTCCGTATTAGCCTTCTCACTGTCTCTGAATTCGTCATTTACCACAAATCTTGTGGAACGATGAAAACTTTTCCCGGGATCAGTTATACTGTCTGCATTGTTTCCAAGCCTGAATATTAAATCTTCATTGCCAATACCCTTAGATACGAAAGAAACTAAATTATCCGTACCTTGGTTGCTGTGTGACACAAGAAGAGTTATCCTATTTTGGAGCCATGACTGCTTTATGGCCAAGGAAGTCATAAATGACTTACCTGTTCCAGCAGGACCCTGCACAAGAACAATACCTCTATTACTAGCAAAGCTAGACAGAGACAATAGCTGCGAACGGTCTTGGAAAAGCATACGGGCCTGAAATTTATCAAGAGATAACGAGTCGTACTGCTCTGCACCGTTGTTGTGCTGAACACCCGACATAATGCGATAAGACAATGAAAATTCATCATCATCCACCAAACTAGTACATAGATCATACTGAGCTTGTGCAATACCGCTACTCACTTCTCTCTTAAATTGAACGATGTCATTGACAGCGAACCTTGGAATAGGTACGGGAAAAGAAACAATTATTTCTTCTTCGCGTACGGATTCAACAATAGCTGAAATTTCTAAGCCTCTGGAATTAAAAAAGATAATTACATTATCTTCATAAAAAACTGGCATTCCACGAAACATAAATTCTTCAGTTATTGGAATCGTCACCCTCTTGACCTTGGGCGCTTTTTTCTTCCCTCTTTTCAAAGGAAATTTGAATCCTATTGAAAAAGCAAGATGATCAATCCCTTGGAGCCACCCCAAATACCATTCCAGATAAGAAACCGAAACTCTAAGCATTGGACTAAAAAGATCCAAACTCAGTTTTTGGTCTGGAATTCCGGTAGGACCGAGAGAATGCACCTTAGAATAGTTACATCCCTGATCTGGTGTATGATCAAAAATTATTGGCAAAGGTTCTATAACCTGACCAATAAGTCCAACAAACTTATCCCAATCTCCTTCAAAATAATGGACATCATAATGCCCATCTTCATGAATAACGAAAATCTGTGGAGAAAAACTCTTCTTCCCCCCGCCTCGACACAGTATCACCTGCGTATCAGGAAATTCCTTTTTAATAGGAATCGCTACGGTTTCAAGACTTTCATTTATGATGACAATCAGATCCGGATTACCTTCTATCTTATCAGGTTTCTTCTCACTGCTTGTTGTGAAGGGAATTTGTCTGCGTTTCAGCTGATCACTGAACACATTATCTCCCCCACGTGCAATGAAGAGAACAGATTTGAAACTGAACTCTGGATTTTGCATTCTATATCTCCCATTTGAATATTTTACATTTTATTAAAGAACAAACAATTAAAAAACCTTAACAAATATTTTGTATCTAGTCAAGCTTTAAAAATAACAAAAGAGGCTTATTTTAAGCCTCTTTTGTTTGAATATTGTTTATTTTCTTTTTTCTGCTTTTACTATATCAATTGTAGTTTTGATTACAGTATCTGGTATAAGAGACATACTATCAATATCTTCTTTGGCAATAAATCTTGCAAACTCTGGATAGTCAGATGGCGCTTGTCCACAAATACCAATTTTTCTCTTATTTTTTCTAGCAGCCTTAATCACATCTCTAACCAATCTTTTAACAGCATCGTTACGTTCATCATAGATATGAGCCACCAACTCTGAATCACGATCAACTCCCAAAGCTAATTGCGTAAGATCATTAGATCCTATAGAAAAACCATCGAAAATCTTGGAAAACTGATCGGCTAAAATAACATTAGCAGGTATCTCACACATAACATAAACTTCTAGCTTATTCTTGCCTCTTTCTAAACCATATTTTTTCATTGTGGCTAATACTTTTTTACCTTCTTCGACAGTTCTACAAAATGGTACCATTACTTTTAGATTATTTAGACCCATTTTCTCTCGTACTCTACGAATAGCTTCACACTCTAAGGCAAAGGCAGGTTCGTAGTTTGGATCGTAATACCTTGAAGCTCCGCGCCAACCAATCATCGGATTACTCTCTTCTGGTTCAAAATATTTACCACCAACTAAACTTGCATACTCATTAGATTTGAAATCAGAAAATCTTAAAATAACATCTTTAGGATAAAATGCTGCAGCGATACGTCCAATACCTTCTGCTAATTTTTGAATATAGAATTCCGGTTTAGATTTATATCCATCAGTTGCTTCTTCAATTATTTTTCTTTCTGCTAGATCAGTAACTTTATTAAACTTCAATAATGCTAATGGATGAATCTTAATATAAGATGTAATAATAAATTCTTCACGAGCCAATCCTACACCATCATTGGGAATCAATGAATCAGCAAAGGCTGTTTCTGGATTACCCACGTTCATCATAATCTTAGTACGTGGTCTCTTCAAAGTTTTTAAGTTTGTTTTCTTGATAGTAAATGGCATCTTACCTTTATAAACAAATCCACGCTCACCTTCAGCGCAAGATATTGTAACAATACCTCCTTTTTTTAAATCCTCAGTAGCAGTAGACGTACCTACTACACAAGGCACTCCTAACTCACGAGAGATAATAGCGGCATGACAAGTTCGTCCACCAGAATTTGTTACTATAGCAGCTGCTTTCTTCATAATTGGCTCCCAGTCCGGATCAGTCATTTCTGTAACCAACACCTCTCCCTCTTTAAACTGATGAATATCTTTAACGTCTTTAATGATATGTACTGGCCCAACTGCAATCTTGGATCCAACTGAAGCTCCTTCAGTTAATACGGTACCTCGCTTGTCCAAAATATATGATATTAATTCATTTGGGTTTTGCTGACTTGTTACAGTCTCTGGTCTAGCTTGCACAATAAATAGCTGACCAGTTTGACCATCTTTAGCCCATTCCATATCCATTGGCTTGAAATGACCCGCTTTGGCAGAATAATGATCCTCAATAATCATTGCCCATTTAGCAAGTTTTAATATTTCATTGTCAGTTAAAGAATATTTTTTTCTATCAGCTTTAGATACAGGGACGTTCTTAACTGGCTTATTACCAGTATCTGCATAAATCATTTTGATTTCTTTACTACCAAGAGTCCTGCCAATAATGGGTCTAAATCCTTGTTTTAATGTTGGCTTATGAACATAAAACTCATCTGGTGTTACAGCACCTTGTACAACATTTTCACCAAGTCCATAAGCTGAGTTAATTAGTACAGCATCTTTGAATCCTGACTCTGTATCAATGGAAAACATAACTCCAGAAGATGCTAAATCAGAACGTACCATTTTTTGTACGGCGATTGATAAATAAACATCAAACTGGCCAAAACCTTTAGTCTTACGATAAGAAATAGCACGGTTAGTAAATAGTGATGCAAAACAAGCTTTACATGATTCTATTAATGCGTGAGCTCCATGTACATTTAAATATGTTTCCTGTTGTCCAGCAAAAGAAGCGTCAGGCAAATCTTCAGCAGTAGCACTTGATCGAACTGCCGTATCCACATTAGCTATTTTATATTGTTTTGATAATTTTTTATAAGCAGCTACTATTTCATCCTGTAATTCTTGTGGAAAATGAGCGTGCATAATAATATCCCGTACTTTCCTACCCCTTTCGTACAAATTTTTCAAATTATGAGTATCTAAACCGCTTAAAGCCCTTTCAATATCATCATGAATTCTTGCTTTTTTTAATAAATATTTATATGCATATGATGTAATAGCAAATCCATTTGGCACTTTAACACCTTTCTTAGCCAATTCTCGATACATCTCACCCAATGAGGCATTTTTACCTCCAACTAGTGCTATATCCTTAATTGTTATTTCATCAAACCAAAGAATAAAACGTTTATTTCTTGAAACAGTACGTTTTGTTTTTTTTGCTTTTGCCATACAAAATTTAAAATTAATTTATTAAGATAATATCATTATAACACAAAAAAAGCCTAAAGTTAAAATAACTTAAGACTTTTTTTATAATTCAAAAAAATTAAATGTTAATTTTTTCTGCTAAATCACCAACTACGGGAATTCTGTATTTCTCTCCTGATAAAGCTTTAATAAATCCTATTATTTCTAATACAATAATTACCAACCATAGTGCCCATCCAATTATTGGAATGACGCCGATGAATGAAGCAATAAATAATATTACTCCTTGCTTAGCATGAAAATTTACAAATTTATCATCTTTTTTGATGATTAACATTACAATACTAATTATCCAGATATAAGAAAGTGCTGCCATCAAATTACTGTCTGAATTTGTTGGAGCTTGACCTCCATCATTAGGCTGTTTGTTATCTGAATCTACTGTTGACATTGGTTTGTCTGCTGTCATATATTCCACCCCCTTTCGATTTATTATTATCTCTTTTTGATAATAAATTTTTAAATAATAAGAAAAATGTAAAACTTGATACTGCACCAACTACTGTGATAATAAACGGCTGAATTATTAAGCTCAATAAATATACAAATTCATGAAACCAGATTATTTCAAAAATTGCAAGTCCAATACCGCCACCAATACCTATAAAAATACTTGCTACCAAAGCTGTATTGAATTCTAATCGCCTTATTCTTAATAACCAAAAACTAAATACAATGAATACAAACACTTCAATAATCCAGTGTCCATATTCATAAACATTAAACGTAATATTTATTACCTCTAATACTATTAGCAATAAAATAAACCATTTAACAGTCTGCCAATAAAAACTCAAACTTTTCCCAGCAATCAATGATTCATCGCCAGATAACTTTACTTTATTTTCTAAGTTTTTCTTATCTGTCATAAATATTATTCAATACTTATTCCTATTTATAGTATAACGCATTTTAAATATAAATAAAACAAAACCCTCGAATAAACGAGGGCCTGTTCTAAATATTAAACATATAATTGCTCGCGAGGATACGGGTCTTGTGGGTCCCGATCCGAGCGAAACATATGATTTGCGGAAAGCATTGAAAACCACTTTCTTAAAGGGGTTTTCAAAGATTTTTACATCATCGGCATACCGCCCATACCTGGCATTCCACCTGGCATAGCAGGAGCTCCACCACCTTCACCTTCCTTAGCTGGAAGATCGGTTACTACAGCTTCAGTAGTTAATAACATAGAAGCTGCTGAAGCAGCGTTTTGTAATGCACTTCTGGTAACTTTGGTAGGATCTACAATTCCAGCAGCTACCAAATCTTCCATTTTATCATCAGCTGCATTATATCCTTCATTCCCACTAGCTTTTTTTACAGCATCAGCTATTACAGATCCTTCTTTACCTGCATTAATGGCGATCTGTCTAATAGGTTCTTCTAAAGATCTTTTTAGAATTGAAATACCTATTTTCTCATCTCCTTCTGAATCAACCTTATCTAGCGCAGATATCGCTCTTATTAATGCTACACCACCACCAGGAACTATACCTTCAGCAATCGCAGCGCGAGTAGCGTGTAAAGCATCTTCGATGCGATGTTTCTTTTCTTTTAATTCTGTCTCTGTAGCAGCGCCTACTTTTATTACAGCTACACCACCACCTAATTTTCCTAATCTTTCTTGTAATTTCTCTTTGTCAAAATCAGAGTCAGAGTTTTTTACCTCATTTTTGATTTGAGCAACTCTATCTTTAATAGCCTGTTCATCTCCCTTGCCACTGACGATAATTGTATTTTCTTTAGTTGATACAACTCGTCCTGCTTGTCCAAGTGATTCAATCTCTGTAGCATCTAATTTTAGACCTACATCTTCTGAGATAACTTTACCACCTGTTAGTATGGCAATATCTTCTAACATCTCTTTACGACGATCACCAAATCCAGGAGCTTTTACAGCAAGAACGTTAAAAGTTCCTCTAATTTTATTTACTACGAAAGTAGCCAAAGCTTCACCTTCTACCTCGTCAGCAATAATAACTAAGTCTTTTTTTCCAGCTTGGGCCATTTTTTCTAATAAAGGTAGTACTTCATTAAGAGCTGAAATTTTCTTGTCTGTAATCAAAATTTGAGCATCCTTATATTCGGCTTCCATACCATCAGCATTAGTTACCATATAAGGAGAAACATAACCTTTGTCGAATTGCATACCCTCAACAACCTCTAACTCAAGTCCAAAAGTTTGTGACTCTTCGACAGTTACTACACCTTCTTTGCCAACTTTTTCTAAAGCTTCTGAAATTAATTTACCAACATCAGCATCTTGAGATGAGATAGTGCCAACCTGAGCAATTTCATCATTAGTATCTACTTTCTTAGAAATATTTTTTAATTCTTCTGTAACTGCTGACACACCCTTTGCAATACCATTTTTGATAACCATAGGATTAGCTCCAGCGGCTACATTCTTAAATCCTTCTGATACCATACTCTGCGCTAAGATAGTAGCAGTAGTAGTACCGTCACCAGCTATATCATTAGTTTTTTTAGCTACCTCTTTAACAGTCTGAGCACCTACGTTTTCAAACTTATCTTCTAATTCAATTTCTTCAGCTATAGTCACACCATCATTTGTGATAGTTGGACCACCGAATCCTTTATCAAGTGCTACATTACGACCCTTAGGCCCCAACGTTACTTTGACAACGTCTGCTAATTTATCAACACCTTGTTTTATCAAACTTCTTGCGTCTTCTTGAAATAAAATTTGTTTTGCCATATTTATATTTTAGTATTTAAATTTCCGGCATAGCCGGATCAGGCCTGCCTGCCGGTAGGCGGGCTCTGCCTGAATTAATTATTAACAGTTAGACAACCTTTGCTAACACATCTTCATCTTTAAGAACTTTATGTTCGACATCGTCAATGGTAACTTCCTCTCCAGAATATTTACCAAAAATTACCTTGTCGCCTTCTTTTAGACCAAGTTTTATTATTTTCTCTCCATCACCAATAGCTATTATCTCTCCCTCTTCTTTCTTTTCTTTCTCAACTGTATCAGGTAAAACAATTCCTGATTTTGTTACTTCTTCTTCTGTGACTGGTTTGACGATTACTCTATCGCCCAATGGTTGTAATTTCATATTTTAGACTTATTTTAATTATTAAATTGTCTCTAATTTAGCACTCAACCTTATAGAGTGCTAATTAACTTGTGATATATATTGTATATATACTCTAAATATTTGTCAACCATTACAACTACTACTTCTGTGAATAACTAATTTTTTTTATTATTATACCTAATATTAGCCAATAAATTAATCCTAATCCTTCACCATTTTAAAAAAAGTTAAAAAAATAGTGAAGCAGAATGATTCCACAATATTATATTATTGTGGGACTTGGCTCAATAAAAACGTAGTGGCTTTGAGCCAAGAATAATAATGAGATATTTTTTGTTATTTTTTTTAAACAGGTGAAAACTCTTTGGTACTTTCTAGTTACAGAAAGTACGAAAAGAAAAGCTAGCACACTATTTAAATCAACATAATCCTCTACAATTCCACCGGCCCATTATCCCTCTGAGTGCAACTAAAGAATCTTATCGTCAAAGGTGATGCAATGCCGCCTTCGGCGGAGATTCTCACGTCCCTTTCGACTTCGCTCAAGGTCCTCAGAATGACAATAAGTAGATGCTAACGAAATTATTAAGAAATATAAATATTAATTTTCTTCACACACAACCCCATCACCAACCAAAAAAACATACTACCAAATGAAAGACTCCAAAGATAATGATCAAATAAACCAATAACTATTAATGAAATAAATAATACGAGCATTATTGAATGCCAGTTATTAATATCTTTTTCTTTGAAAATTGCTTCGTATAAACTCTTAGCTACCCAAAATAATAAAACTAAAAAAATTGCCACACCAAAGATACCTAATTCTACTGCTGCCAATAAATAAATATTATGGACAGGCTGATAATCCCAAGCCTCATGAGTCGTATCAATATCATATAAAGCGCCAGTATAGCCACCTATTCCAGCACCTTTGTACCAGTGTCGCTTAAATAGATCGCCGGCTTCTGTATAATATTCAGAACGCTCTACAGACGACATCTCTTCCAATCTCCCACCTTCCAACCTAGTTTGCCAAACTTCTGGTAGCATAAATACTGTTGTAATAACTATTAATAAAATTAGCAACCCAGAAATTCCAATCACCTTAAGTCTATCTTTATTTTTTTGCCAGAGATAAATAGCAAACAGAATCAAAAATCCTAAAACAAAAACCAACCAAGCTGACCTAGAAAAAGTTAGGATTAAAGCAAAAAACATTATACCCATCGCAACTAAGCTATAAGTGCGTTGCCATATATATTTTCGTTGGCCCATTTTGGCAGTCATAAAGACACCAATCAATATTAATAAACAAATAACTAACCACCCTGCCAAAATATTTGGGTGAGGTAAGGCACCATAGGCTTTTAACCAGCGGCCACTACTCGTCTCGATAACAAAATCACCTAATATACTTGGATCGTGTTCAGCTAAACCAAACCATTTATTAGCAAAAACCTTTTGTATTACAAATTGATAAATGCCTAATCCAGCTTGAATAACTCCAGAAATTATAAATGCACCAGCTAATTTATGCCAATCAAATTTAATTTTTAATACTAACCAAAATAATAAAATACCCTCCAAAACTTTACCAAACCAAAACCATGAAATTTCTTTGTTCTGTGCTATTAAGGATGATGCAAATATTAATAATAAAAAACTTAAGATAATAACCCAATATTTTTTTATAGTTACAAAAACTTTTTGCCTACTAATTAACAAAGCTAAAATCACAATAATAATTAGTATTATATCCACTGCATACAAACTAAAACTGCCATATTCCCAATACTGCCCATTTAATAATTCCTCATGCCAAATCCATCTTGTCTGCCAAGGCAACAATATAATAAAAACATAAAAAATATATTCTAAGGATTTTTCAAATAAATATCTCATATTATTTCACTTTTACGAGTCTCCCATTTTTGTAAAAAAATCTCCCGGCGATCATTATCATGAAATTTTAAAACATTATCATTAACTACTACTCTAGTATCTTTATTTGCTAATTTGCTTAAATTAGCTGGCATTATCTTTAATTGATAATTTTTAAATATTTTTTCAGGAAAAAATGTTAAAACAAAGTCAATAATTACTTTAAATAATTTAACTTTACTAAGTGATCGTTTTTTTACAGGATTAATTTGTAATGTATTTGGCAATATCTTTTTGGTCCAAGTATTAGCAGAAACAAATTTATCATAAATATCATAATTATATACTGGTATGATCTGCGTTATCCAATACAATAAATATATATCATTTTTTATAGAGAATTTTTCTAAATTTAAATGATCCTCATCTACAAAAAATGACGAACAAATAGTATCTTTACTTTTGTTATTGCTTGGTCGCATTTTAAAAAGTTTTAAAAATCCTGCTACCCAAAATCTAGATTGCCAAACTCTATTTCTCTTAGTCACTATAAATAAATCTATATCTGATTCATCCCTACTATTACTAAATGCCAACGTATTACAAATTGCGACCATTTTTACAAAAGGTGCAAATCTTAATATCTTGATTACATTAAGTGCTCTTCTATATTTTTTCTCAGCCAATGAATATCTCTGACGACGAATATTGATTATATCTTTCCGTCCTCTAAAAAAATAGTGCCCCTGGCTAAATTCAATCTTACTTTGCAAATAATCGCTATCGCTCAAAATACTCTTAACATCAAATAAAGACACACTTTTAATCTCGTCATTATTAAAAACTAACCACTTCCAAATCTCCATATCCGTTAACGGATAATCAAAAATATCAAAATATGCAACAGTATCAATAATGGCTTTCTCTAAATCTTTCATATCCTTTATTATATCTGATTACTGAACAAAAAGAAAAAGCTTAGTAATAGCTAATCCCTTGGTTTGAGCGGCCGAAAAGCTGACTCTTTTTTAACGTGACCATCATAAGTAAATCTAGCGCCATGACACGGACAATCCCAAGTCTTATCCATTTCACATGACAATCTCCGTGTGTACAATGACTATCAAACTTCCATAGTTTTCCATCGTTATTACGACAAACCGCTAAATTCTCTTCCTTAATTACTTTGCCTTCATTATTTTTTATGTCTTCGTAACTCATTGATTTTTATTAGATTTTTTATTAATTAGATATGCAGTGAAATAAATTATAAAAAATATTGGTGATAAGACTACAAGAAAAGGAATTGTAATATCCTGAACTGATACTAAGTATCCTGCAATCAATAATCCTATTGCCTGAACGATGGCATGAATTATTGCTATCTTTTTATTAAAATTACTTACTAGTATAAAAGTATATAGAGCTAGAAAAATAAAATCTCCAACTCCCAAACTAATATCTCCTACAGTTACCGAAGGAAAAGCGAAAAATGGAAAAGGACTTGCAGTTACCTTAGTGTATTTATCAAATACCTGTGTAACAAAATAAACGTCATAAGGCATCCAAATCGCTGTTAATAAAAAAACTAACCATGTTTTTATAATCCCTGACCGAACCAAATAAGCCGTACCTCCAATAGTCGCCAATATTATTATTAAATTAAAAGTTACAAAAGATTCTATTGAATAATGTAATGAGAAAATTCCAATAACTAATAAAATTGATAATAACACATTCAACCAATTTTTCTTTATCCAATACATAAACAAGAAAAAGAAAGTTTCGAATAAAAGTAATCCTAATACCAGGGCCATTAATCTAGATGCTCTCTGTAATCCATCAAAGTTAATAATAATTTGCCAAACCATGATCGATATAGCCAAAAATAAAACCACTGACTCTACAGTTGCTTTATTTGGCAATCTATCTCTTAATGTTTTCTTGTCTGGAATAATTTTATAATAAAACACACTTAAGATACCAGCGCCCAGAAACATTAAACTCAAATATACAAAATTTAAATTCATAGTAGAAAATTACTTATGTCTTCGTAGCTCATAGTGCTATAATAATATCATATGGATGATAATAAGAAAAAAATTGGGGTTTTACTAATTCACGGCTTTACCTCATTCCGTGCAAGTTTGGAAATATTAATTCCTGAATTAGATAAAAAGAATATACCCTGGCATTATCCAATACTAGCTGGTCATAATACCAAACCAGAAGATCTAGAAGGCAAAACATGGGAACACTGGCAAAAAGATGTAGAAGATGGATTAAACTATTTACTGCCTATCTGCGAACAAATAATAATTATTGGACTATCTATGGGAGCCTTATTATCATTAGAATTAGCAGCAAAATACCCTGACAAAATTAAAAGTTTAATATTGCTATCACCGGCCTTAAAATTTAAAAATCCATTAGCAAAATACACTTCCCAAGTAACTAAATATATAAAAAAAGTTCCCGGAATTAATTTATTTAGATTTAGCACAATAAAACTTGCTGAATCACAAAAAGGATATTCTTGGTTTCCATTAAAAACCTTTCATCAATATTGGCTCCGAACTCAACACTTTGATTCCGTATTAGAAAAAATCGTACAGCCCACTACTATCTTTCATTCAAAGAAAGATCGATTAGCAGATCCTGCTGGTGCTGAATATATATACAATAAAATAAAAGCAAAAGACAAACAAATTATCTGGCTAAAAAAATCTGGTCATGAAGTTTTATTAGATACAGAAACACAAGAAATAGTAACTAAAATAAGCTCTTTAATTAATACTTGACATATATAAAGAGTTAGATTAAAGTACTATTACAATAAAAAATAAAAACGCATATTCATAGGAGGAATAATGCTCATACTTACAAGAAGGTTAGGAGAGTCTATTACTATCGGAGACGATATTAAAGTCTCAGTGCTTGGGATTCATGGTAGACAGGTTAGGATTGGCATACAGGCCCCAGAGGATGTTGTCGTACATAGAGAAGAGATCTATATAAAAATCAAAGACGACAAAGCAAAAGTCGCAGCAAAAGAAAAAAAACCGCCCTCATCTTAGATAAATAACATTATCAAAAGAATAAAAACATACCCTTCAAAACTCGACAATAAAAAGTCGAGTTTTATTTTTTATCAATCATTCCTGATAAAAATCTACCAGTATAACTTCTTTTTACTTTAGCTACCTGACGAGGAGTACCAGCAACTACTACTTCACCACCTTTATTACCACCTCCTGGGCCTAAGTCAACTATCCAGTCAGCAGATTTTATCACATCTAGATTATGTTCAATCACCAAGACAGTATTACCTTTATCTACTAGCTTATTCAAGACACTTAATAAACGCCTAACATCATCAAAATGTAAACCAGTAGTCGGCTCATCTAAAATATACAAAGTCTTACCAGTTGCCCGCCTAGACAGCTCAGTAGCTAATTTTATACGTTGTGCCTCACCGCCTGATAACGTTGTAGCAGACTGACCCAAATGTATGTAGCCAAGACCTACTTCATACAAAGTCTTTAACTTATTATGAATAGCAGGTAAATGTCGGAAAAAATTCATTGATTCTTCTACGGTCATACCTAATATATCAGCAATATTGTTTCCTTTGTAATGAATTTCTAATGCCGGTTGATTGTATCTCTTACCTTTACACTCTTCGCAGTCTACATAGACATCAGGTAAAAATTGCATCTCTATTTTTACTAAACCATCACCCTGACAAGCTTCACAACGACCGCCAACAACATTAAAACTAAATCTACCAGGACTATAGCCTCGAATCTTAGCTTCCGGGACTTGGGAAAATAAATCTCTAATGTAGGTAAATACTCCAGTATAAGTTGCCGGATTAGATCGTGGAGTACGTCCAATTGGAGATTGATCGATATTAATAACTTTATCCAAATTCTCTATACCTTTAATTTCTTTATGTTTACCGGGCGTGTCCTTGGCACGATAAAATTTCTGAACCAAAGCTTTGGCCAAAATCTCGGTCATTAGAGTAGACTTACCAGAACCCGAAACACCCGTAATGCAAACTAATTTTCCTAGAGGAATATTTACATCAATATCTTTTAAGTTAAATTCACTAGCACCAATAATTGATATTTCTTTACCATTACCTTCCCGATACTTCTCAGGAGTAGGGATGGTCAATTTGCCAGATAAATATTTACCGGTCATTGACTGTTTATTATTCATAACCTCTTTAGGTGTACCAGCTGCTACAATCCTACCTCCATGTTCTCCAGCACCAGGACCAACATCTATTACATAGTCAGATGCCATAATAGTCCCCTCATCATGCTCAACTACTATTACAGTATTACCAAGCTCTTTCAAAGATAATAAAGTAGTAATCAACTTTTCGTTATCACGTTGATGTAGTCCAATAGAAGGCTCGTCTAATATGTATACAACACCAACTAACGATGATCCAATCTGAGTTGCTAATCTGATACGTTGTGCCTCTCCACCAGCCAAGGTAGATGCAGCCCTATCTAATGTTAAATAATCCAACCCGACATTACTAAGAAATGTAAGTCTGGCAATTATTTCTTTAAGTATTTGTTTTGCAATAATTTTTTCTCTTGCAGTTTTCAATGGCAATTTCTTGAAAAATTTTCTACTATCTTCAACTGTCATGTCAGTGATCTCAGAAATAGATTTCTCATTCATGGTCACGGCTAGAATTTCAGGTTTTAAACGCTTTCCCTTACAACTTGGACAAGGCAAGACTCTCATATATCTTTCAATTTCTGTTCGGACATAATCTGATTGAGTTTCTTTGTATCGTCTCATCAAATTTGGCACTACTCCTTCAAAATTTCTAGTAAATTCTCCATCAAATCTGTCACTAGCATAATCCATAGTGTATTGTTTATCTCCAGTGCCATATAATATTATATCTAATTGTTTTTTGGTTAATTTCTCAGCAGGAACATCCAAAGAAAATTTATTATCTTTAGCTACATTCTCTAGAAATTTAAGATACCAAGATTGATTAGCTGAAGTTCTGGACCAAGGACGAATAGCTCCTTCAGCAATACTTAATCTCGGATTTGGAATAATCAATTTAGGTTCTATCTCCAATCTAGTACCTAAACCCGTACAATCAGAACAAGCACCATGAGGACTATTAAAAGAAAAATTTCTTGGTTCTATCGGCGGCAAATTAATATTACAATCTGGACAAGAAAAATGTTGAGAGAATAATATATCTTTTTTTTCTTCTGATTTATTAATAATTACCAATCCATCACCCAAATCCAAAGAAGCTTCCAATGATTCTAATAACCGATCCTTATCTAGACTATGATTATTGGTCAACCTATCTATAACAACCTCAATATTATGTTTTTTCTTTTTATCTATTTGTAAATCTTCCGCTTCTTCTACAGAATATATACTATTATCAATTCGAACTCTTACATATCCAGCTTTTCTAACTTCAGTAATTGTATTTTTGTGCTCCCCTTTTTGATCTCGAATTACTGGGGCTAAAATAATAAATTGAGTGCCAGTAGAAAATTTTTGTATTTGATCTGAAATTTGTTCAATAGTTTGTTTAGTTATTAGTTGTCCACATTCTGGACAATGTGGAATACCCAATCTAGCATATAGTAAACGCATATAATCATAAACCTCTGTAACAGTACCTACCGTTGATCGTGGATTATGAGAAGTCGATTTCTGATCAATAGAGATCGCTGGTGACAGCCCCTCTATCAGATCTACATCAGGTTTATCCATCAACCCTAAAAACTGTCTAGCGTAAGCTGAGAGTGATTCTACGTACCTACGTTGACCTTCAGCGTAAATTGTATCAAAAGCTAGTGATGATTTTCCTGACCCAGAGATGCCAGTTATCACCACCAATTTATCACGTGGAATGTCTACATTAACATTTTTTAAATTATGAACTCGAGCTCCCCTGATAGTGATTTTTTGTTCTTTGCTCATACAAATTAGCTCATTATTATGATTAAAATATACGAAAATTATTGTACACCCATTCCTGGCAAAGGTCAAGTCCTGAAGCATGATATACTAATAATATGAAAATAATTAAGCCAAAATCGATACAAAATATACCCCTTAAGCCAGGTGTTTATATATATAAAGACGGTAAGAAGAATATTCTTTATATTGGCAAAGCAAAAAAACTTAAAAATCGAGTAAGTTCATATTTTCATAATCAGGCGAGCTTAACACCAGATAAGGAAATAATGGTATCTAAGATAAAAAAAATAGAATACTTCATCACCTCTTCCGAAACTGAAGCATTATTATTAGAAACTAGCTTGATCAAAAAAAATCAACCTCCATATAATATCGATTTAAAAGATGATAAATATTTTTTGTATATTAAAATCACAACTAGTGAAGATTACCCAAGAGTATTTACTGTTAGACGTATAGAGAAAGATAAGGAAAAATACTTTGGTCCATTTACATCTGCCTTGTCGGTAAGAGAAACATTACGATTATTAAGAAAATTATTTCCCCATCGTAATTTCACCAAACCAAAATCACAACATCAATTAAAATTTCTACTAAAACGATATGCTGAACTATTGGGGCCCCTTGATAAAAAAGAATATCAGCAATCAATAAATAAAATTATACAATTTCTAAAAGGAGATTATAGTCAAATATTAAAAGATCTTAAAACAAAAATGGAAGTATCGGCAAAAAATAAAAAGTTTGAAAAAGCGGCTGGCCTTAGAGATAAAATATATGCAATACAAAAAATATCAGAAAAACAAAAAGTTGTCTCAATAAAACTCGTAAACGAAGATATTATCAGTATTTCTCATGAATCTACTATTAGTTCTATTAACTTATTCAATATCCGACAAGGAAAACTAATAAATAAGGAAAATTTCATTCTGGAGAATACTCATGGTCAAAATGAAAAAGATATATTACAAGCATTCATCGAACAATACTATTCATCATCTCCAACCAAACCAAATAATATCATTGTTCCAATCCAGCCTGCAAATAAATCAATCATTGAAAAAACTTTTTCTTTTAAGGTGATTGTCCCTCAAAAAGGAGTTAAAAAACAATATATAAAACTGGGAGAGGAAAATGCTAAAAATTATTTGGAACAACAAAAAGCAACTTGGCAAAGAGAAGATGAAATATCAAAAGAATCACTCTCGGAAATTAAAAAATTGCTAAAACTAAAAAATAATCCAAAAAGAATTGAGATATATGACATATCTAACATTCAAGGAATAAGTGCAGTTGGCTCCATGGTTGTTTTTACTAATGGACAACCTGATAAAAAATGGTATAGAAAATTTAAAATTAAAACCATTGACCAGGCAAATGATCCAGCTATGATGGCAGAAGTTTTATCAAGACGATTCCAACATATTGATAAAAAAAATAAAACTTGGCCAAAACCAGATCTAATAATACTAGATGGTGGCAAAGGTCAACTCAATACAGTTAACAAAGCTATAGAAATCAATATACCAATCATTGCTCTAGCAAAAAAGAATGAAGATATTTATCAATTAAATAAAAAAAATCCAGTAAATCTGACATATAATTCCCCTGCCTTTTTTCTTATTCAACGTATGCGTGATGAGGCGCACCGTTTTGCAATTACTTTTTTTAGAAAATCTCATCAAAAATCATCATTCACTTCTCAACTAGATGGAATCCCTGGTATTGGTCCAAATACAAAGAAAAAATTAATTAAACATTTTGGTTCGTCACAAAATGTACTAAATGCTACCCAAGTAAAAATAAGTAAAATAATTGGTGAAAAAAAAGCTACTAATATTAAATCCTATGGTTCATAAAAACGCCGAGCAAATACAGTCTGATTTAGAAAATAAATTAGCAAAGCGCAGAAAAAAGAAAAAACCTTCAATGAAAGTTTCAGGAAGACAAGTTAAAAATCTACAAAAGATAATAATAAGTAAAGGAAAATGACTACCACCAGTCTATCTTGACATATCGTGGATGTTTTGATATATTACAATCTGACTATTAAATAGTCATTTTTTAATATCTATACAAATATAATGGAAAACACATTAAATATTATCCAAATAGTACTAGCCGTAGCCTTAATTGTAGTCATTTTATTACAAAATAAAGGTACTGGTCTAGGATCTATCATGGGTGGCGAAGGCAATGTTTATCGTACAAAACGTGGTTTTGAAAAAACTTTGTTCTATTCTACGATCGCCCTTAGTCTTGCTTTTTTCGGAATCGCTATAGCAAATATTCTGATTCGCCAGTAAATAAAATATTTATTTAACTACAAATACCTTGAAACGGATTTTTAATAAAATTTTAGAACTAATACAAAAACTATTCCAAAGATGGACTAAGGTTAAACCAAAATCCATCAAACTGCCTACAGCTATGGCAGAACAGATTGACTTGGATAAAAAGTTAGTTTTTTCTTTAGCTAAAAAAAGATTTCCAAATTGGAAACAGGTTCAATATCTACCTAAATATCTATCACCAAAAGAAAGGATTATTGTCCGAATTCTACTAGCAATAATTATAATTAGTCTTGGATTATTAGTAATTAGATTTTACCAAAGGCATATTATATATCTTCCCAAAGAAGGTGGTAATTATGTCGAGGCTTTAGTCGGCCAACCATCATATATTAATCCCGTCTTAGCCCAAAGTGATATTGATCGAGACATCAGCAAATTAATATACTCTGGACTTTTTAAATATAATGATGACTTAGATATTATTCCTGACCTTGCTGAAAGCTACGAAATTTCTGAAGATAAAAAAACATACACAATACACCTTAGATCCGGCATTCTCTGGCATAATGGAAATGAATTACTGGCCGATGATATTATTTATACGTTTGGGATTATTCAAGATTCAGAATTCAATAGTCCAATTGCTACAAGTTTTTCTGGTGTAACAATCGAAAGAATTGATGATCATACAGTAACATTTTCTTTACCAAATCCTTTTGCTCCATTTTTATCCAATTTAACAGTAGGTATACTACCTGGACATATCTGGTACGATGTAGGTCCTAGTAATTTTAGATTAGCAGAATACAATACCAAGCCTATTGGGTCTGGACCATTAAAATTTAAAGAATTAACCAAAGATCGTTCAGGTACTATTAAATCATATTCTCTTGAACAAAATAGTAATTATTATTTACCTACTTCTTATCTTGAAGAAATTTCATTCAAATTTTATCCAGATTTTGAATCTGCTGTTAATGCAATTAACAACAATAATGTAGACGGAATAAGTTATATTCCAAAAAGTTTAAAAGATTCTCTAACAAATAAAAAAATATATATTCATTCCTTACAATTACCACAATATACTGCAATATTTTTTAACCAGAAAAACTCATTGTTTAAAAATGAAGATATAAATAAAGCTTTATCATTAGCTACAGATAAAGAGAGAATATTAAAAGAAGCATTACAAAGTCAGGGAGTAATAGTAGATGCTCCAATTTTAGAAGGATATCTTGGTTATCACCCTGAGATTGCAAAATTCAATTATGACCCCGTAAGAGCAGGGCAAGTATTTGATGAACAGGGCTGGAAAGTACCAGAAGAAGGTGGTCTCCGTCAAAAAGATGGTAATAAATTACAGTTTTCTTTAACTACTGTTGATCAACCAGAATATTTATTAACAGCTAATATTCTTATTGAAAACTGGGAAGCACTAAACGTTGGTGTAGAATTAAGAATCATGAACCCAAGTCAAGTTGATAAAGAAGTAATCAAAACTAGAAATTATGAAGCCTTCTTATACGGAGAAATACTTGGCTCAGACCCAGATCCATATCCATTCTGGCACTCAAGTCAAAGTTTAAATGGTGGTCTAAATCTTTCTAGTTATTATAATAAAACTGCTGATACTCTTCTAGAAGACGCTAGACAAAGTGATAATAACGATGAAAGAGCTCAAAAATATATTGAATTTCAAAATATCTTAACTGAGGATATGCCTGCAATATTTCTATATAGTCCCCTTTATGATTATGGAGTAACTAAGAAAATTAAAGGAATTGATACCAAACGCATCACTGTGCCCTCCGACCGCTTCAATGGCGTCGAGGATTGGTATTCAAAAACAAAGTTAGGTTGGGAATAAATCAATTAATAAATTAAAACTTAAGAAATTTTCCCGTTAATAACGGGGTAGATTGAATTACAAATTAAATAATTTATGTCGCGGTGGTGGAATTGGCCCGCCTCGCGTCGATGAGCGAACGCGAGTCGAGGCGAGTAGACGCATGATCAATAAGCCTAGGTGGTGGAATTGGTAGACACGCTAGCTTCAGGAGCTAGTGGGGGCAACCCCATGGAGGTTCGAGTCCTCTCCTAGGCATAGGTATTGGCAGAAGGGCATGCTACTAATAAAATAACGGAGTTTCCGCGACATTAACAATAAATAAATTTATGGAAAAAAGAAATAAAAGAAAAAATCACTCAAAAAATAAACAGCACAATTCTGCTGGTAATAAATTACGGATTATACCGATCGGCGGCCAAGAAGAAGTTGGACGTAACATGACGATATATGAATATGGTAATGATATTGTAATCCTTGATATGGGAATTCAATTTCCAGAAGAAGATATGCCTGGTATTGATTATATAATACCAAATGCTTCCTATCTAAAAGGTAAAGAAAAAAATATCAAAGCAGTAATTTTTTCACACGGTCATCTAGATCATATTGGCGCTGCTCCAATGTTATTAGAAAAACTTAATAATCCAACTATTATTGGGCGTCCTCTTACTTTAGCTTTAATTAAAAAAAGAGTAGATGATTACAAAAAAGGATCATCTAGTAAATTGAAAACAATTACAATCAAATCTATAAATGACAAATTTAAACTTGGAAAATTCATAGCAACATTTTTTGCAGTTGATCACTCTATCATGGACGCAGTTGGAGTTGTATTTGAAACTGATCAAGGTTCGATCATTCATCCTGGAGATTGGACTTATGAAAAAGATCCTCTAGGAAGACCGATAACAAATTATCACAAATTATCAAAACTAAGGAAGCCTACAGTATTAATGCTAGAAAGTCTTGGCTCAACCAAAAGACAAGAACGTGTGCCAGAGAAAGTAATGTACGACAATTTACAAAAACTTATAAGACAATCACCAGGCAGAATAATAATAGGTACTTTTTCTTCACAGATAGAAAGAATCAAACAACTATTAGAATATAGCAACAGAATTGGAAAAAAAGTTGCTCTCGATGGCTATAGCATGAAGACTAATATCGAGGTAGCAAAAGAACTTGGTTATATTAAAGTAAAAAAAGATACTTTAATTACGATAGATCAAATTCATAAATATCCCGATAAACAAGTGGTAGTTATCTGTACAGGCGCTCAAGGCGAGCCAAATGCAGTTTTGTCGAGAATTATTAGTGGTAACCATCGTTTTGTAAAAATTAAGAAACAAGATACGATTGTGTTCTCTTCATCAGTAATTCCTGGAAATGAAAGAACTATTCAAAGACTAAAAGACAACCTATATCGACTTTGTGATCATGTTGTTCATAGTGACATTATGGACGTTCACTCTGGTGGACATAGCACCTCTGATGATATCTTAGAAATGATAAAACAAATCAGGCCTACATACTTTTTACCTGTCTATGCTAATCATTATTTCCTCAAAGAAGCAGAAATACTAGCCATCAAAAAAGGTTTTCCAAAAAAGAATATTTTTGTCTTAGATAATGGATCAATATTAGAATTTACCAGAAGAATTCCTAGATTACTACCTAAAAAAGTTAATACTGACTATGTCTTTGTAGATGGATTAGGGGTTGGTGATGTCTCACACGTCGTTTTACGTGACCGGCAAATGCTTGCTTCTGACGGTATGGCAGTAATTATTGTCACTATAGATTCTAAGACTGGTAAGCTAATTGGTAAGCCAGACATTATCTCTCGCGGGTTTATTTATATGAAACATAACAAAAAACTAATAGACCAAATAAGAGAAAAAGTAATTAAAGTATTAAAAGATAAAGAGCCTCGCGCCAAAGCTGATGAAGCATATATTAAAGCTAAAATTAGAGATAAAATTGGCCAATTTCTATATTCAAAAACTGAGAGAAGGCCAATGGTTTTACCCGTGGTCATCGAGGTTTAGTAATATACTATCACTTATAAATATTAAAAGACCCTTAAATAAAGGGTCTTTTTTGTTATATTTTAAGTATATAGATAATTTACTACTAAATTTTGATGGATTAACTGAGTAATATTATATTTCAGGATATTTGAAAAATAAAGGCATAGTAAATTTATTACATTGAGTTTCAAACTTCCCGTCTGAAGAAATAAAATCTGGCCTAACTTTATTATTATTTTTATAGTAGTCTAGTTCTTTAAAGCAACTATCTTTACTTGATATAATATCGTTTGAATTAAGTGTTCCACTAAGCATGTTACAAACTTTCTCAAATTTTTCAATTGACATTAAATCACCTTCACATACTAATTCTCGATAGATTATTTTTTCTGAATATTCAATATATTTATTATTGATTATTAAAGAAGTATATAATGAAACACCAATAAAGAGTATTATTATAGCTATAGATATGATGGTCAATATATTTTTTTTAAATTTTTTGTAGAATAGTTTATGGCCAATAAATATTACACCAAAAGCAAAAATATTGTAAATGAAAAAACTTGCTAATGGGGCAAAATCGTCCCCCTCAGAATTAAATATTCCCCATATTGAAAAAATTATTGTTGTTCCAATAAAAATTAATATTCTCTTCCCTAAAGAAACATTAAATATCATCGGAATGATTAAAATTACAGCAATAAAGTACCATTCCGAAAAAGCTTCTTGAAAAAAATAAGTCCTTCCTCCACTTGAAAGACCTACAATTAGAAAAATTAATACTAATAATGATAAGATAATAGAATATAAGATACGATAAATAATACTTAACTGTTTATTTGAACTGTTAGACTTGTTATCCAATAGTTTGTTTATATTATCTTCAGAATAACCTTGCGATTTTAGCTGTTCAAAAATTTGTTGGTTATTTAGACCGTTTTTTTTTGCTTCACCTAACCATTTTTTAAGTTCATCATTCATATAATTAATTTTAACATTTAATAAATTAAATATATCATAAACTACCCCAAAAATATATCTACAGGATGATTTTTTGAAAGGGTGGCTAAAGCCTGTCCCAAACTTGTTTTGGGATCTGCTTATTCGAACTAATCTCAAAATCATTGAGGTTTTATTAGATTTTTCTTATATGGTAGACTTACTACAGGAAGTTAAGTTATTAAAAATATAAACTATGGAAAACCAACAGACAGAAGAACAAAATCAACAACCAACCCCACAGCCAAAAAAACCAAAGAAGAAGTTTTATACGAGATGGTGGTTTTGGACGACACTAATTATAATTTTAATGCTTATTATAGGGGTAGTGTGGTTTATTGAACGTCAAGACGAAAATTCTTCAAATAATCAGGCCGATATAGCGAGCTGGAAAAGTTTTCATAATGATATATATAATATTACGCTTAAATATCCGGATTACTTGTTTAGAGATACAAGTAAAGAATTAAGTGATGGTTATATGTTATACGCAGTGAAGCCTTGCGATACGGATTGCAACGCTGAGAATTTGGATGAACCAGTTGATGTATATCTGCGAGTAGTATTTATTCCTAATAATGAAAATCAAACACTTGATGAGTTGCTTAATCAACCTTTTTATGAAACTCAAAAATCCATAGAAGAGTTGAATATGCCCGAAAATATTTTAGATGGCCTAGGTGTTCCCACAGAACCAACATATAAAATTGATGAATATATAAAATTTAAAATTGATGAATATGATGCTATTAGGTCTGGGGTTCTATATTATGACGAGCCTGCAGAGGAATATAAATATGAACATGTATTTATAACACTAAAAAATGGGTTTATTCGCATTTCTGAACATAGTCTAAAAGAAATTAAGTTTAGCTCAGATTTTGAAAAAATAATTACATCTGTTGATTTTTAAGTATTAAATATATAAGTATGGAAGAACAAAATCAGCAACCAACACCACAACCAGAAGAACCAAAAAAGAAAATTTATAAGAAATGGTGGTTGTGGGTACTTACAATAATAATATTAGGATTTTTTGTGGGATTATTAAGTTTATATATATGGAGTGATATAGATTATCCTTGTAGTCTATGTGAAGCATATGGACAAGGTAATATTATAGAAAAAATAAATAAAAATATTTATGATTATAAATGTGAAAAAGCGGGAAGAATAATTAAAGAAATAGGATGGTCAGGAGCAGTTTGTTTTGAGCGCTCAGACAAGGCAAACCAGAATTGTATTCAGAATAGTGATTGTGATGGTGGGGCATGTGAGCCTTCGGCTTGGACAAATCTAATTAATATTCATTCGCAAGAAACAGAATTAAGCAATAAAGATGCCTTGCGTATCAATAATGATGGATATGTTTTAGGGACGTGTAGTGATGCAAAATATAGATTGGAGCCATATAGTGGAGACGATATGCCGTGTGGGCTTTCATTAACAATACCAACTAAAACTCCCCCAAGTTCATTAAGCACTCTTTTTTGTGATTAATATTATGAAAATATCTACGGGATAATTTATTGGATTTTCCTTATATGGTAGACTTAGTTCAGGAAGTTAAATTATTAAAGGTATAAATATGGAAGAAGAACAAGATAATAAAAGAGATATACCTAACTGGAGATTTTATTTAACACCAGTATATATGTATATTAGTGCAATATTAGTATTCTGGTTTTTTGTTGGTAAGCAAGGAGATGGAATAATGTCTTTATTAATCGGATTGGCCGCAGGGTTTGTATTTATAGTTTTATGGATTATACAGACATATATTTCTACAAAATCACCCTCTTCAAAATATAAAGTATCAGTAAAGAAATTAGTTTTAATGGGGGTGTATTCTTTTATCTTTTTTATTGCTTGTTTAATTATTATTATATTAATTTTTAATTAGAATTATGGAAGAAAAAATAACAAAAAAAGAAAATATTCAAAGTTATTCTGGCTGGGCTATTGGTGGTTTTATTGTTGGATTATTTTCGATACCAATACTTTCACCTTTAGCAGTAACTGGAGCAATACCTGTTTTAGCGATAATATTAAGTGGAATGGGTCTTAGTCAAGTAAAGAAGAAAAATAAAAAAGGCAGAGGTTTGGCGATAGCTGGATTACTTTTTGCAATTATTGGAATAATTTATACTGGCTACATTTTATTTTTTGTGGTGTAGTGTTGTTTATTACTTTCCCTTAATATGAAAAATACCTCTCAATAAATTAGGAGATATTTTTTATTCAAAAAACCACCCTAAAAACATATCTACAGAGATGCCTGCCCGCCTCTGGAGGGATTTTTTAATGGGGTGGCTAAAGCCTGCACCGAACTTGTTTTGGGATCTGCTTATTCGAACCCCGCATCTTGCGGGACAAGCCAATCTCAAAATCATTGAGGTTTTGTTGGATTTTAGGTATATGGTAGAATTAATTAAGGAGGTTAAACAATTAAGACCATAAATATGAAAAAATTTGTACTAGTTATATTTGCTTTATTGATTTTTATATTTCCATTAAACGTATATGCTATAACTATTGATAATGTTGAAACATGGTGTAGTACAGGATTTGATATTACAATAAAAGATATTAAAAACCCAAATGATTGTTTACAAATCAGCGCTGATGATTGTGAGGGCAATGTAGTAATTATTAATAAGTGTGATAATGTTTTTTATACCTATGAAGATGGACAAATTGATTATACTTATATGATTACTTCAAATAAGGAATTGTATGAAGAGTATAAGGCAAGTGTTAAAATTCATAATGAAAATTATCCTGAAAGTGCCGGTGAAACTCTAACCAGAGTTAGTAGCAATAAATATGTGCGTCCAACCACAGAAGATTGGAAAGTTAAAATTTATTCAGAAGAAGATGGAGTTGATACTGTTATTACTGGAACCGCTGAAATTGATGGGTACACTGAACCATGGTGGAAAAATGATAATAGTCCTATTTTTATAATACTAATTTTAGGAGGCACAGTATTAATTATTGGAGTTGTTTTATTGTTTTATTTAATAAATAAAAAGAAAAATAAAAACACCTCCCAATAGTTTGGGAGATATTTTTTCCTGGAGAGACAACTATATATTAGTTATATACCCAGGTGGCTAGAGGAAATCGAACCCCGCATCTTGCGGGACAAGCTAATTTCAAAATTAAGTAAAATATGTTAAAATACAATATATGAAACATATAGTTTTTTCGGGTATTCAGCCCTCAGGACAACTACATATAGGTAATTATTTCGGAGCAATCCGGTCATGGCTTGAGCTACAAAAAAGCAGTAACCATGATTGTACTTTTGCTATTGTTGATTATCATGCTCTGACAGAAAGTCCTAATCCAAAAGAACTAGAACAAAGAATTTTTGATACCGCGGTTGATTTCTTATCAGCCGGTCTTGATCCTAGTAAAAGCACAATTATGCTCCAATCACTTGTTCCTGAGCATACTGACTTAGCTTGGATATTAAACTGTACGACATCACTCTCATGGTTAGAACGAGTACCAACTTTCAAAGATAAAGCTGAGCAATATAAACATAATCTTAATGTTGGACTTCTAAACTACCCTGTACTCATGGCAGCTGATATTTTGATATACAAAGCTGATACTGTACCGGTTGGCCATGATCAACTCGCCCACCTTGAATTAACCCGAGAGATAGCTAGAAGTTTTAATTCTAAATATGGCAAAACTTTGATTGAGCCAAAAGCTAAGATAACTCCTACCCCTAAGATAATGAGTCTAAATGATCCTACTAAGAAAATGAGTAAAAGTCTAGGCCCAAAAGCATATTTAGCATTATCAGATGGACCAAAAGTAATTGAAAAAAAGATTAAATCAATGCCAACAGCTACTGGAGATGAGAAAAAAATTATTAACGAATTCATTGGCGGTACTCTAGAAATAAACTCCAGACAAAAGTCAAACCTTGACTCCAAAACAAATAATCATGAAATTCATACAGAAGAAGATTTAACAAATATCAAAAAAAGGCTTGGCGAAAAAAATTATTCCACTTTTATGGCTCTATATAATTTTTATATGTTGCTATACATTTTTTCCAAACAGAAACAAAGAAATAATTTTGTTAAGGACTTAAAAAATAATTCAATTAAATTTTCTGATTATAAAAAAATATTGATAGATAGTATAGTTAAATTTCCAGAGCTTGTTGAATTTCGAAAAAATAGGGCCAAATTTGAGAAAAATCCCAAAATGGTAGAAAAAATCCTTAAATCTGGCAGTGCTCAAGCGAAAAGAAAGGCCCATAAAAACCTAGGAATGATAAAAAAGAAGATAGGTTTAGCATAAACGTTATTTTCGACAATAAAAAAATCCGTATAAATATATTTACGGTTTTTTAGATTAGGAATAAATCCTTTAGGATTTTATATATAACATAAAGCCTGTCTTTGGCAGGCTCAAAATGACAAGTGTGTTTTTGATATATATTAATTACTAAATAAAACTCTCGCACATCATAATACAATGTTACAAAATGTGCTGTTGAGGAAAGTCCCGAAGGGTTTAGCTCAACTTAGCGAAGCGTCTTTGAGCTAAAAATGAAGAAACAAATATTTTGTTAATTTTATTATAGGTGCGAAGATTCTTTTGTTACTTTTCTTGTCTCCAAGAAAAGTAAAGTAATAAAAAATATTTCTTCTTTAACGAAGTAGAGTTGCCCGCCTACGGCGGGAGATTCTTTCGGTCGCCCCGCAACACGTGACTCACTCAGAATGACAAAAGTTATTTTTAATTATGCTTTACCAACGTATTTACCTGTATTTGTATTTACAATTACTTTCTCCCCTTGTTCAATAAATAATGGTACATCTATTACTAGATCTGTTTCTAAAGTTGCTTTTTTTGTAACAGAGCCCTGAGCCGTATCTCCCCTTACTCCTGGTGGAGCTAATTTTATCTCATATTTAATTTTAGTTGGTATTTCTACACCAATTGGGGAGCTATTAAAATTCAATACATCAACCTCAAGATTCTCTATCAAAAACTTTTTCTTCTCTCCCAACTGTTTCTCGGTAACAAAAAATTGATCGAAGCTTACTCCGTCCATAAAATAATAATTGTCGCCTTCTTGATAAAGATAATTTGCTTTTGATCGACTTATGTCTGCTTCTTCCGCTTTTTCAGATCCTTTAAAACTCTTTTCTAATGTTTGTCCAGTTTTTAAATTTTTGGCAGTGATTCGCATTACCCCTTTACCACGTCCCATTTTGATAAAATCATGTTTTACGATAACAAAAGGATCGCCATCTAAAGTTATATACACTCCAGCTCGTAAATTATTACTCTCTATCATAAAAATCTATTTTATCTGGTAGTAAATGGAATCAATGCAACAAAACGAGCCCGCTTGATAGCAGTGGCTAATTTTCTCTGATGCTTTGAACAGATACCAGTTTTTTTGCGAGGTAAAATCTTTGCGTATGAAGATGTAAAACGTTGTTGCGCCTTTATATCTTTATAGTCAATTTCTTTCAAACCATTAATACAGAAATAGCATCCTTTTGGCTGTTGCTGTGGTTGGTTTTGGTTATTATTGTTGTGTTTTTGCATATTATTTAAAAAGGAATATCCTCTACATTAATTTCTGGCTCACTTTGCGCTGGCTCAGGTTGTGTAGCTTCCTGGGCAGTGGCTGGTGAAGAAGTTGCACTACCGGCTGTTCCAGCTTTATCTAACATAATTAAATTATCAGCGACAATCTCTGTCTTATATTTTTTACTACCACTTTGGTCATCCCATGAACGAGTCTGAAGTCTACCTTCAATATATATTTTACTTCCCTTTTTTACATATTGACCAATAATATCTGCTAATTTACTCCAAGCTACAATATTATGATACTCAACTTGTTCTTGTTTTTGACCAGCTTTGTCAGTCCATCTTCTATTTGTTGCTAATCCCAATGAGACTACTGATTGACCACTTGGAATTTTTTTAATTTCAGGATCACGTGTGACATTGCCTATAAGCATTACTTTATTTAAATTCATATTTTTAAAATAATTATTAAATTTTTTCTTTCAAAATTTCGTCTAGCTTTTCATCTAAATCGTCAAGTTTAATCTTGCCAGCCTCAGTTGATTCTTTTGGTTTTGATTCAACAACCTTAGCTACAGGAGCAGGTTTTTCTTTCTCTTTTATAGCAATTATTTCTTCTTTAGCTGCAACTACCTTTTTTTCAGCAATTTTTTCTTGGATCATCTTCTCTTTTGCAATATCTGCTTCCGTTTTTTGATATTTTATGGTAATAAGATATCTTAATACTTCTGGCATCAATCTTAAGTCAGCATCAAACTTTTTCAATTTATCCTTTGCCAAATCAAACTCGGCTAAAACATAATAACCGTTAGTCTGGTGTTTAATTTCATATGCAAATTGTTTATTACCCCAATGTTCTGGTTCTGAAACTTTACCTTCTTCACTTGTAATAAAGCCAAAAATTTTGCTCAAAGCCGCTTCTCTCTCTTTTTCTTCTAATTTTATTGGAAAAATTAGTAGTATTTCGTAATGTTGTGTCATTTGCTTAGTAAATTCAGTTAATTTAAAATATTTTGAGAAAAAAAATACCTTATTTCAAGGTATATTTTATCTTATGGAGAGTTTAACACACCTCTTATTTTTAATCAAGGTATAGCCTGTTAGTGTCTTTTTCTGCTATAATTTACTAATTATGATAAAGTATTTCTTTATTTTAGGTACAAATCCATTGATTTCCATTGCGGAGATATTTAGCTTTGCTAAAACAAACAAAACGACTTTAAACATTATTGATGTCACGAGTCATATTTTAATTATTGAATCAAAAGAAATTGATATAAACAAATGGCAAGCTTATCTTGGTGGAACAATTAAAATTGGACTAATAATAAATAAATATCAAAACATTAATGATTTACTTAAAAGCGTTAATACTGAAACATTACTAAATAATTTTTTTAAACAAACAACACAAAAGATTATCTTTGGCTTTAGCTTATATTCAACTTCATTAACACATTATCAGAATAAAATTAAATCTCTAGGCATTAAGATAAAACAAGATCTACAAAAACTAGACTATAAAAGTAGATTTATTATGGCAAAATCTCAAGCCCTAACAGCTGTTCAAATAAATAAAAATAAAATTTTGCAACAAGGGGCTGATATAGTAATTGCTGAAAGCGCTAACGGATTATATATCGGCGTTACCAAAACAATTCAAGATTTTGAAGATTATTCAGATAGAGACTTTGGAAGACCACAACGTGATGCTAAATCAGGAATGATCCCACCAAAGCTGGCAAAGATAATGATCAATCTTGGCGGTGTATCATCAGACGATCTTTTGTTAGATCCTTTTTGTGGTTCTGGAACTATAATTCAAGAAGCTTTATTAATGAATATAAATAATGTTATAGGCAGTGATATAAGTCAAAAAGCAATCAATGACACCAAAAATAATATTGACTGGTTAACCCAAAAATATTCTCTAACAAATATTAATATTTCTTTATACACTGAAGATGTCCAAACGCTTGATAATGACATCGACTCATCTACTGTAGATAAAATAGTTACAGAACCTTATCTTGGCCCTCAAGATCATTCTGAAAATAATCAGGATAAAATAAACTCAACTATCAATGAATTAGAAAAACTATACCTTGCTGCATTTCAAACTTTCAAAAAAATAACTAAACCAAGTTCTACTATTGTCATAGTTTTTCCACTAATTATTATAGACCAAGATATCCACGTACTAAAAATTTTAGAAAAAATTAATAATCTTGGATTTATTCGAATTGACCCAATACCAGAAAACATTTCTTTGTTTGCTAAAATTGGAGTAACTGCCAGAGGTTCAATGATATATCAAAGGCCTGGACAGAGAGTGCAGCGCGAAATATTCATTTTTAAAAAAACAAAAAACTGAGACAAATTAATGTCTCAGTTCTAAAATTTTCAATAGCAATTATTCCCTTGAAGAAAATAATCACCTCCCTTCATATATATTCGAAGGTTGGAATTTGAAGTCCGTACTTCATCCTTCGAATAGGCCGGGGCAGGCCATTACAACAAGAATAAGATCACCTCCTTAAAATCCCCGAGATACGGATACATGATTTAATGCTGGAGAGATCATCATCCTATCCTTTCTTTGGTTTAGGTAGTTGAGGTTTCACTTTCTGCGTTTCTTTGTAATTCGCAGTGCGACGTAAAAGGTGATTATTTTGGGGGTTATTACCCTCATTAGTATTTCTATTGTTGTTATTTTTACAGATAAAACCCTCCTCTTCTTATATATAAGGTTAGTGATTTAGCTATCAATGAGCTACTTTCTTATTAATTTAATTATATAAAATAAAAGCGAATAAATCAAATCCTAAAATATATTACATCTCCATCCTGTACTATATATTCTTTTCCTTCAGTTTTTACCTTACCTTTGTCTTTGGCACCATTCTCTCCATTGTATTCTATAATATCTTGCCACTTAGAAACTTCCGCTCTAATAAATTTATCTTTAAAATCAGTATGTATTTTACTGCCTGCTATTGGTGCAGACGATCCACGTGACACAGCCCAAGCTCTTGTCTCTTGTGGTCCAGCAGTAAAAAAAGTCATTAAATCTAACAACTTATAAGCTTTAATTATTAACCTGTCCAAGCCTGTTTTCTCATATCCTAAAGTATTTAAATATTCAGTCACTTCATCAGGAGGCATACTTGCTAATTCTGCCTCTAATTTAGCACTAATAGATAAATATTCAGAATCATCTTGATCAATTTTACTTCCCTCATCTACATTCATTACATACATCATTGGCTTCACGGTCAATAGATTTAATTCATTTAAAATTAATGTCTCATCCTCATCAAATTCTACAGATGATAATAATGCTTCATTATCTAAATTAGTTTTTGCTTTCTCATAAACCTTAAGTTTGGCAATCTCCTCTTTATCACCACTCTTAGCTTTTGCAGTCGCCTCTACAATCCTTTTATCTAAAGTGGCTAAATCAGAAAAAATTAATTCCAGATTGATTGTTTGTCTGTCTGATTCTGGATCAACCTTATTTGATACATGAACAACATCCTTATCTGTAAAACTTCTAACTACCTGACAAATAGCATCAACCTCTCTAATATGAGACAAAAATTTATTACCAAGGCCTTCTCCTTTATGCGCTCCTGATACCAATCCGGCAATATCAACAAACTCAATCACTGTCGGGATTGTTTTTTCAGAATTATAAACTTTTGATAATTTTTCCAAGCGATCATCTGGCACAGCGACTGTACCAATATTTGGGTCAATAGTACAAAATGGATAGTTAGACGCATCAACCTGATTTTTAGTTAAAGCTTGAAATAGCGTTGATTTACCGACATTAGGCAATCCAACGATTCCTATTGATATTTTCATATGCTTTCATTGTATCAAAAAACCATTTATAATAACAATATGTTAGATAGATTTTATTTAGAAAAAATTCCCCTCAAAGGAAAAGATATATTAATCAAAGATAAAAATGTAATACATCAGATTGCAAATGTTTTAAGACTCAAAATAAATAATGTATTTGTAATTTTTTCTAACCAAATAGAATACCAAGTGATTATTAAAAACATTGAAAAGGATACAATTACAACTACTATTATTGATAAAACTACCAACCACCGTGAGCCAAATAAAACAATTCACCTTTTTCCTGCCTTATTAAAAAAGGATAATTTTGAATTTATCTTACAAAAATGTACTGAATTAGGAGTTACTTCATTCACCCCAATAGTTACTAACAATACAATAGTTCGTGATATATCAAAAAATAAAATAATTAGATACCAAAATATCCTTAAAGAATCAACTGAACAATGTGGTGGTCTCAATGTCCCAATACTTAATCCGGCTATTTCTTTTGCAGATGCAATAAAAAACATTGAAAAATTACCAGGAGAAAAAATAATTGCTTGGGAAGGTCAGCAAAAAAATAATATTTCCCAAACAATTAACCCTAAAATTAACACTTATTATCTATTTATAGGACCAGAAGGAGGATTCACATCTGAAGAAATTAAACTAACCAAAAAAAACAACTTTACTAACGTGAATTTAGGAAATCGCATTTTAAGAGCAGAAACAGCAGCTATTACTGCTAGTGCGCTTCTATTATTGAATCCTTAAATATTTAGTGATATAATTAAAAAGTAATAAATATTAATATAAAACTATGTTTGAAAATGTAAATACTCCCCAAACACCTCAACCTAACCAACCCAACAAGAATGAGCCAAAAGATTGGGGTCCCTGGAAACCTATTGATGGCTCAAAAAAAGGCGCTGGTCCTATGCCACCTCCCCCACTAGATCAAGACCCTACTACTCCTGCACCTGGCGGCGTACCTCAACCTCCAAATCCAAACGTTAAAGTCCCAAGTAATATTAATGTACCAGGAAATATGCCTCCTGATCTTCCAGAACCAAACAAAAGAAAGTTTATTATGATTGGAATTATTATATTTGCAATACTTATTTTGTTAATTGCTGGAGCAATATATGCGTTGAATTATTTTAGTGACACAAATGAAAATGTTAATGATGTAAATACTAATGAAATTACAAACACAGTTGATAATACAAATAATATAATCAATGAGAATATTAATACATCAGTTAATGAGAATCTAAATTCAATATTTGATGTTAATACTAATACTGTGAATGTTAACACTGAAACAAATACAAATAGCATTGTAAATGAAAATATCAACGAAAATGCTAATGTTAATGAAAATACTAACACAATCATTAATAGTGCATTGCTAGACAGTGATAATGACGGATTAACTGATGAAAATGAAGAGATATACGGAACTGACAGAATCAATCCAGATACAGACGGAGATGGATATTTGGATGGCGATGAAATTACCAGTGGTTATAATCCACTTTGTAATTCTAAAACAGCAGTAGAGACAGGATGTAATGTAAAACTACTTTAATAAAAATATAAAAATCGGGCTATTAATAAGTCCGATTTTTTATTACTTAATAATGGGAATAAATACTATTTGACAATAATTTCGTACGTGATAATATATTAGAGTTCTTTAGTTGAAGAAGGTCTTCGAAGAATCGAAGGACAAAACCTTAATTGGGGTTGTTAGTAGGAGTACGTAAAAGTCCGCGAGTTTATTAGGATTCAGAGGTGCTTGTGTGCCACAAATAAGGCACTAAACGCACTTAGCGTGGCTTGGTAAGGCCTCGCGACAATTACCGAACTGGATTCGAGGAACTGGCTCCCCTATCGCCTTATGGTAGGAAGCGTACATCAGGCGTGCTAACTTACTTTGATTTTGAATCTTCTCCAACGCTATATGTCCCGTTTAGATTTATTCTAAGCGGGACTTTATTTATTTAATATTATTTTGAATACTCTCTCAGCGCTTTAGATATCCAACGAAATGCAAATTTTTTATACGGAATATTTCTTTTCTTAAACCACTGGAACTCACTCACATCATCTTGAGGTTTAATATTACCTGATGATATTTCACATATATAAATAATATTCAAAGCATAAATTTTATACCTTTCAAAATAAAAATCAGTATAAATCCCAAAATACTTTATATTTTTTAATTTTACATTTAATTCTTCTTTCATTTCCCTTCGTAACCCTGGAATTGGATCTTCCCCATCTTCCAAAAAACCACCGGGAGTATCCCAAGAACCTTTATTGGGTGGTACCGCTCTTTTTACTAATAGAAGTTCACCTTTTTTATTCCTGATCAAAGCAGATACTGTTGGTTTGGAATTTTGATAATAAACAAAAGCACACTTAGTACATACCAATCTAACCAAATGATCATGTTTTTTCTTAGCTAATTTTGCTCCACAAATTGGACAAAATTTAAATATTGAGTGACTTTTGCTTTTCATAAGCACGTACTACATTTTTTAATAACATCGCTACGGTCATTGGACCAACACCTCCCGGCACTGGAGTAATCCAACTTACTTTATTTTTCGCTGATTCATAATCAACATCCCCTATTGCTTTATTATCTACTAAATTATAACCAACATCAATGATTATTGCATCTTTTTTTATCATCCCTTCTTTAATAAAATTTGGTCTGCCTAATACGGCTATAACAATATCAGCCTGCAAAAGAACTTCTTTATAATTATCTTTATCTGGATGACTAACTTCTACTTCCATTTCTTTTTGTTTTAATAAATATTCTAAAGGTTTACTAAAAACTTCACTATTTGCTAGAACGACTGCTTTTTTGCCTAATAAAATTTCTTTAGTTTCTTCTAATAAGATTACTACTCCCTCCGCTAATCCAGGAATTAAGCATTCTTTTCCCTTCAATAATAATTTAATATTTTCTGGATGAAATCCGTCAACATCTTTTTTCGGTTCAATAGATGCAATAATTATGTCCTCATCAACATTCTTTGGCAATGGAAATTGAACCAATATTCCATTAACTTCATTATTAATGTTTAAAGATTCAATAATATCTATTATTTCACGTTGTGAGATAGTGACTGGCAATAAATATTTTTTAATTTTTATACCAACTTTATTTGCCGCCTTCTCCTTTAGACTTACATAAATATGAGAACCAAGATCATCCCCAATTAAAATAATAGCCAAACAAGGTTGGCCATCAAATTTAGCTATTCTTCTTTTTAAATCCTGTTGAATAGAATTAGCGATTTTTTTACCGTCTAAGATTTTCATAAATTGGATATTTATCAGATAGTTCTGTAACTTTTTTTCGGACTTCTTTTTTTACCAACTCCTTCTTAGAATTATTAATTGTCTTATCTATTAAATCTGCTATCAACTCCATATCCTCTTCTTTAAATCCTCGAGTAGTTATAGCTGGTGTTCCTAACCTTATCCCAGATGGATCCATCGGCTTACGCTGATCAAATGGTACAGTATTTTTATTAGTCGTAATACCTATTTCATCTAAAACAGTTTCCGCTTCCTGTCCAGATATATTCTTATTAGTTAAATCAATCAACATTAAATGATTATCTGTCCCACCAGTTACTAATTTAAAGTCATATTCAATAAGTCTCTCAGCCAAAGCCTTTGCATTTTTAACAACTTGTTCACCATATTGCTTGAATTCTTTAGTTCCAGCTTCTTTAAGCGCTACAGCTATTGCAGCTGTCTGATGGTTATGTGGGCCACCTTGTAAACCAGGAAATACTGCCCTATCTACCAAATTGGCTAAATTCCATTTGGACTCAGGATGATATAATTCTTTAAGTCTATCTTCTGTAGAAGGACACATTATCATTGCACCACGAGGACCCCTAAGCGTCTTATGAGTAGTTGTAGTAACAACATCGGCATGCGGAACAGGAGAATTATGAACACCAGCAATGATCAACCCAGCTATATGAGCTACATCTGCTAACAAATAAGCATCAACCTCTTTGGCAATTTTAGCAAATGCAGCAAAATCAATTTCCCGAGGATAAGCCGATGCACCAGCAATTATCAATTTAGGTCTTTCTTCTTTTGCTCTTTTTAATATTCGATCGTAGTCTAGTCTGTGTGTCTCTTCATTCACTCCATAAGGAGCTGGATGATAATATATACCAGAAAAACTAACTTTCCATCCATGAGTCAGATGACCACCATGAGTCAGGCTCATCCCCATTATCTTATCTCCTGGTTTTAACAATGCCATATAAACAGCTTGATTAGCCGGAGAACCAGAATATGACTGAACATTTACATGCTCAACATTAAAAAGTTTTTTTGCTCTTGCTATTGCTGTTTTCTCGACTACATCAATAAATTCATTACCACCATAATACCTTTTGTTAGGATAACCTTCTGAATATTTATTAGTTAAGACAGAGCCAAGTGCTTCCAAAACCGCAGGAGAAACAAAATTTTCAGATGGGATCATTTCTAATCCACCTTGTTGTCTTCCAATCTCATCTCCAATTGCCTGATATATTTTTTTGTCCTCTTTTAACTCCTTCATAACTCTATTTTACTGGAAAAACTAAAACAAAGCAAAGAAAAGGAAAAAACCATTAATACTATCTACAATTTGACCAGTCACCATTTTATACTAAGATTACTTAATTAAAAATAAATATAAACACAAAAGAAACTTTGAAAAAAATGGAGTAATTATGTTAAACATTAACCTTAAACAAACACAAATCAAAATCCGTATGTTGACCATACGGATTTTTTATTATCTTTAGTTTATACCAGTATCTGGGCAGAGGTAGTAATCAGGATGTGTAATACAATAAGATTCATCAAAATGGCAGGCATAATTTACTCCATCTCCTGATGTACAGCTATGAATAGATGGACAACCACACGTTTGGCAGTCGGAGTCTTCTAAAGTACCATCGTTGCAAAGTTGACCACTATCACCTACTTGATTGCACTGACCTGATATAGTTCCATCACTACATGTTAATTCACAATACCCATCATTACACAATTCACCGGTCGAACATGTACCGCAATCACTACACCCATAGATTCCACATTCACGATCGCCACATGTATTTGGCGCTTGTTCATTAGAACAAAAAGCATCAATTTCTCCAGGATTATTACATACATCAAATGTACATCCGTCAGCATCACGACAATCTGAATCCTCTAAACATATAGTGCATACCCCCTCAGAACATACAGCGGAACAGGTTTGATATTGTCGCTGTTCACAAACACCAATATTACCACTTCCGTTTGTACAATAATATTCATAAGCATCATTTAATACACACATACCACCATAAGTTCCAGATGCATCAGTGCATGTTCCTGGGTGAATATTTGGTTCACTTTCATATGTATCAGTACATTCTCCTTGGATACAAATTGGACCACCCGTAGCATTCATATCACAAGCATAATCATTAGGACAATCGCAAACTAAACAATCCGACTCTACAAAGGCGCCATCAATACAAAGTCGCCCATAATCACCTACCATGTCACATTGACCGGAGGGTGTGCCATCTATACAAGCATCCCCTATATCGGTAGGAATATCATTAAAAATTATTTTTACAGTCAATCTAGAGTTTTCTGGATTATCTTCATCAATATAAATTGCTTCCACGGAAACTGTGGTATAACTTTCTGGATCATTAAAAGAAGCTCCCACTTCAAGTGCCGGATAGCCCTCATTTCGATAAGAATAAATCGCTTCAATACCATCAGGCATAAAAAGATAAGAAAAATTAGCTGGACCATAATATGTATCTAACCATCCTGCATCAATATGCAACAATGCGCCATTATATATATTGTTATAAAAAGGCCAACCTCCCATTCCAGAATCAAAGCCAATGAGTTGCCGAAATTCTACATATAAATACTCTTCTTCATCTACCCGTGGAATCATTAATGCTTTAAGTCCATTTGTATTGGTTTCTATTGGTTCTAGAGTATAGATACCATTATCTGTTACTGTTTGTTCAGTCACCAATGCTCTTCTGCCTTCTCCTGTATTTTGATCCCAATCCGTAAACCAGCCACTTTCCTGTTTATGCTTGGCATTATAATGGTTTACACCTAAATTACCCATTACATCGAATCTATCACCATACTCGTTAAAATATTCACAGTTTTCCGGATCAAAAGGAAGTGAAAAAATATTACATCCATAAAATGCAGCATGATCATGACCAAAACTGTGTCCAAATTCATGAGCTATCGGTACGGGCAGGGAAGTGGCACTCAAATAACCATCTTGGCCATCCCAGTCAGTATTGATCAAAATTACATCAATATCCATACTACTACCATCTGATAATATGAACTGACGGTGACCTCCACCAAGACCTCCCCACCAGCAACCCATCGGTGCAATTATGGCCAGCTTTCCATTTTGATCATACTGCGCCAAATCCACAATTTCATTTTCGTCCAAGTAATCTGCAACATTGATAAACATATAATCCATAACATCACTTAGTTGTGCACAAAATTCACTGCTGACTTCACTTGGTTTCTCAAAATCATATACGTAAGCACCAAAATTATCAGCCGGTTTATCTGGATTCACTGCTCCCTTGAAATCAACTACTCCATATGAATTTTCAAAATAATAATTATCTACATAGATCATTGAGTCTCTCACTGCCGACAAATGTGGAATGGAATCATAATTCTCATATCCTTCAAAGATTCCTCTCACTGTTAATGTTTCTTGCGTTCCTATAATAGGAGCTTGGGGATTTTCTGTTTTGTCTGCAGATATAGAAATATCTTCTACATCAAGTAATATGCCCCCACCATCATTCACCAAATATCCAGTTACTGAAATGATATTACCATGCTTAAGTGGTTGATCAGATGTACCGCTGAAATAAAGAGATGTAGTTTCTCCATTACTATATAATACATACGATCTTTCTGATTTTTCATTTTCAAAATTATCAGCAATTATTACATAAAGTATTCCTTCACGGGTTACTAATGAAGATGAACAATCGCTAGTTTTCATTTTTTGCAAATATGTATCATAACTATCCGATATCACTAACTGCTCGACGGTAATAGTTGGACAAACACTAATTGGGGATACTACTTTTTTTGGAGTTACTAACCTATAAAATGAAAAAAATATTCCCCCAGCCAAAACTATTGAACCAAACACCATAACCAAAACAGAAATCTTTATCCAAACTTCTGATTTTTGTTTAGTTGAAACTTCAGTCATAGTATCACTTTGATTAGATTTTATTGTCATATTTTTATCTTTTTTTAGTTTCTTCATGCTTTAATTTCCATTTACTTTTATATTTATATTTTACTTTATAAAACAAAACAAAGCAAAAAAATATCATTATTCTCTAACAACTCTCTTGACATAATAGAACTAAAATAATAAGATAATTTAATTGACAATTTATTTTTAATTCAAATAAGGAGATATACGTGCAATTTAATAACATATCTGTTGAAAATGTTGTACCAAAGAAGAAGTTAAAAAACCCATCACCAACCAACAAATGGGTACGCGTTATCGGTGGACCAGAGGGAGTAAACTTGCAAATACTTGTAGAGGATTGCTCCAAACGTCCTATCTTCTCTAAGACTGAAGCCTTGGAAGTAGCTCACCAATTTCTAGAACAAAATCCAGATCCACAGCCAATCCCGATGAAGTCAAAAGAAAAAAGCTCTAAGTATGCTATATATACTGTGGGCGGAAAAAAAATCTACATCTTTATCGCCCGGCACTATAGACTCGACATTTTGATCTTACTACCACAAAACAAAATGTTGGAACCAATCCGAACCGATGATTCGTCTCGAATTCCTAGCTTCTACATGTACAACTAAAATAATGCGTCTAACGCAAACACGCCGTATGTTAATTACATACGGCTTTTTTTATTATTAATAAAAAGGTTGATATAAATTTGCTATTTAGAACTTGAGGTCTAGGGTCTTTCTGATCTAAATCTAAAAAAATAAATCTGAATAATAGTACTTTATTATAAAATATTACAAAATATACAGATGAGGAATGTCCCGTAGGGTTTAGCTCAACTTAGCGAAGCGTCTTTGAGCTAAAAATGAGGAAACAAATATTTTGTTAATTTTATTATAGGTACGAAGATTCTTTTGTTACTTTTCTTGTCTCCAAGAAAAGTAAAATACCAAAAAAAAGATCCTGAAATAAATTCAGGATGAGAAGGGTTTACTTATTATTTAAATACTCACTAACTATTTTCTTCACATTATCTCCAGCGTCATCTGGTAGATTATTTATATCCAACCATTTCCATTCTCTAATGTCTTCACCGGGCTTTATCTCACCAATCCGCTTAGCTAAATAATGAACCAAGACGACTGCTGTGTCCTCATCTTTTTTTACTAACAATGTACTCATTGGTTTAATAATCTCTATCTCAATTCCTAGCTCTTCTTTGGCTTCCCGCTTCGCCACATTCTCTAAATCAAGATCATCATAGCTTTCCATTCTTCCACCAGGAAATTTCCAAAAATCAGTGTCCCCATGTTTATTTACGAGTACTTTATTATCCTCTATTATTACTGGTCCTGCAGCGATTATATGTTTCATATATTTATATTTTAACTTAATTAGATATTGTGTCAATTATTTATATGCTATACTAAATTTATCAATATATCATTATTAAAGTAAAAAAATATGAGAAAGAACTTACTATGGAGCTTATTTCTAGTTTTTATTATTGGAATAAGTGTTTTTACCGCATCTAGCGTGTCTAGTATTTCAACTCCCAAATTTGAAATGGACACAGATCCCACTTATGTAACTGGTAAATTTGGACAAGCATTAAAAGTTGGACAAGATGATGTTCCAATATATACCTATAACGGCCACGAAGGTCTTAATCCAATTCAAGGAACTATTGAAGCTTGGGTCAAACCAAACGATTGGACTTCTGACAGTAATGGATATTGGGAAATCTTAAGCGCTGTAAATCAAGACAAAAAAGATATTTTTGAGTTTAGAAGAGGTAAAGATACTAGATATGATCTAATGCAATTTATTGCCTATAAATCAAATGGATCTTTTCAGGCATGGCGCAACCCACTAACTTACAATTTTACTTGGCAAAATAATGAATGGGCTCATCTTGTCATGACTTGGTCAGAAACAGACACGCCAACTGTATACGTTAATGGTGTAGCTCATGAATTTGAAGGTGGCTATGGTGAAACAACCTGGGATATTAGAGACTTCACAAGTGGTAAAATATTTTTAGGACAAAGGGGAAATGAATATGTAAGAAACAACAACTATTACAATCACGCAGGCCGAGCAACTTTCGACGAAGTTAGAGTTTCAAGTAAAGTTCGATCTGAAGAAGAAATAATAGCAAATTATAATTCTGGAAATGGAAAACTATTAACAGCGGACGAAGATACATTATGGCTAGCTCATTTTGACAGTTCTTTGGATATAGACACTTACACTACGAGCAGTGATAATGCTTTATGGTTAAAAAGAGAAGTAAGAAAATGTGATGATCAAACTATTAATACAACACATCCGAATGAAGGCGATCAAGATTTTGAAGTAGGTAGCTATTCTAACTATACCTGTGGCAATAGACATCAGGCACAATGTAATAATGATGGAACTTTTGATAATTATTATTCCGAGACATGTTATTACAAAAAAACTGGCGAACGCGTAACTTCTACAACCCTTAAGGCTGTACAAATCGATGGAGCATACCTAAAAGCTGAGTGGGTACCAGCAATACATAATGATAAATTTGAATCATATGTATTGGCAATATCCTATGATGATGATACACCTAGTTATCCAGAAAACAATACTGGATGGTCCAGCAATGTACAAACAAAAAGCCAACTACGCATTCCTCATTCGGAACTGTATTTTAATGATAATGTTAATACAAAACTTGAAATTGGCAAAACGTACCATGTTGCGATTGGCGTACGTGACACCAATGGACATGTAAAAATGAGTAATGCAGTCGAATTTACTGTTCCTGATTTTAAACAATTCTTTGCATATAACGAAAAATTAAGCGGTGGTTATAATATTTTTGCAAAAGATACTAATGGCAATGGCATCGCAGAAATTATTACCGGTACTGGTGATGGCCTTGGTCCTCAAATCAGCATATTCAATAGTGAAGGCGTTGTATTGGGCAGATGCTTTGCATATGCGGAACATCTTAGATCGGGAGTAAGAGTCACTGTAGCTGACTTAGATGGTGATAATTCTTCTGAAATAATTACTGCTGCAGGTCCTAGTGGTCGTCCTCATATACAAATATTCAATAATAGATGTCAACGTTTATCACCCGGCTTCTTCGCCCTAGATGGACAATTTCAAGGAGGAACTCATGTAACTTCTGGGGATATTGATGGTGATGGTGATGACGAAATCATTGTTACTGCCGGTAAAGGCGGTGGTGCTCAAGTCATGGCTTATGATAAAAATGGAAATACATTACTAAACTTTTTTGCCTACGATAAAGATACTTTCCGAGGAGGAATCAAAGCCACGGCCATAGATATTGATGGTGATGGTATCGATGAAATTGTTACCGGACCAGAATATGGATCACCTCACATACAAATATTTCAGATTAGAAATGGAGAGGCTCATCTCCTAAATCCTGGATTTTATGCTTTTTCCACAGATTTTAAAGGTGGTGTATCAGTAACTGGCGCAGATGTAAATGGTGATGATGTTAATGAAATTGTAGTTAGCGTAGGGCATGAATCAGCCTCCTTGATTAGAGTATTCAATAAAGATGGGTCAATATTTAGAAATGATTATTATACATACACCGAAGATTTTGAAGGTGGTATAAATGTTACATCTGGAGATCTTAATGGAGATGGTAGAGATGAAATTTTAACTATTCCTGCATCGGAAGGACAACCTAACGTAAGACGTTTCAATTTTTACTAAGAAACAAATTTCATAAACAAAAAAACGGGGAGCAGTAACTACTTCCCGTTTGTCATTTAACATCAATTCGTGTTTATTCCAACAAAGGATTCGGAACATCTGGCACAGGAGCCTTGCCAGCACCAAATAACACTTTGAAAAAACCACGCTTAGAATCTTGCTGATACTTTTTGGTCCATTGCGTCATCCAGTTAAGTTGAGTCTGAAGATCTGCACGATCGCCCTTCAACGCGTCATTCAAATAATTGACATTCCACAGATCATTGTTCAAAGATGTTACTTTTTCATCTTTTTCTTCAATGGCACACCGCTGAACTTCATACGAGACTTCGTAACTGACCAACATAGCCGGAATAACCTCATCCCTTGCTTGAGCTAGTTGAGCATTGAGTTTGCTATTCTCAGCTGTTAGTAGTTGATTCTCCGCATAAATCAATTCACTTCTTGCAATAGCATTGTTAACTACTGGTTGTAGTGAATCAACAAGATTTTTCAAAAAACTTTGCAAAGAATCAATCCGTACCTGCTTGGCATCAACTACTACTGCCTCGTCCTTGTCGTTTTTACTGTACTTATCAGTTTCCTGGATACAGCTACCCATAACAAATACAAACAACAAAAGAATTGGAATTAATACAATTCTACGAAACATTGTTACCTCCTACTGATTTTAAAGGTTCTATTATTATCAACTAATTTCATATTGATAAACAATCTTATCAATAAATGTGTAATACTGTCAACTACTTTACATTGTTATTAAAGAATGAGAAAATTGATATATGAATCATTCAATTAAAGTAGGATTTAGTTTTGGATTAACGTCAGCGGTTATTACTACTCTTGGATTAATGGTTGGCCTTGAAGCAGGTACTTCATCACGCCTAGCTGTAATCGGTGGAGTTATTACTATCGCGATTGCTGATGCATTTTCTGATGCCCTTGGCATCCATGTAGCAGAAGAGTCAGAAAATAAACACACAACCAAAGAGATTTGGATGTCTACTATTTCTACATTCTTAACCAAATCTATTTTTGCTTCAATTTTTATTATTCCTTTAGTAATGTTGAACCTATCAACAGCTATAATTGTAAGTATTATTTTTGGACTATTATTAATGTCCGTCTTTAGTTATATCTTGGCAAAACAACAAGAAGTAAAACCTTGGCATATTGTCGGAGAACATTTATTGATAGCGATAGTTGTAATTACAATTACTCACTACTTAGGCGTTTGGATATCAAATACATTTAATTAAAATAAAAAAAAGACGGTCAGTGGATTTTGACCGTCTCAATGTTAAAATATGCGTACTAATGTACTATTGACTACTCTTCGGGATTAGTGTCTTTGTCTCCGTCGGACACGTTGTCCGTCGAATCCATGTCGGCTTCCGGGACATCGGTATCAGCGATAGTTCTTGCCGTATCAAGGAAGTTGGCAAGCGGAGTATCGGAATCGATTCCGACTTCTGCGCGAGAAACACCAAGAAGATCCATCTGAACGTTCAACTTCTGGAACTGACTAAAGATCTCTCTCAGAGTATCATTAGCGTAACCAACCGATTTCGTCACTTCAGATACATTACCATCATGCTCGAAACGGCCCAGATCGATAAGCATCTGGTCGGAATTGATGCAAAGAGTTTCATTGACCATGAGAGCCAATGTATTTGCTTCTTCGACCATCTTACGGACATGAGCCGCTTTGCTCTCAACACTACCAGCAGAACAACCGGACTCTGCTTCCTGCAAAGTCTTGGTCGCCGAATTGATCGCATAGATGAAATTAATCATGCTGGTTACATCGCAGGCATTGTCAATATCACAAGTTCTTAAAGCATCAAGATAATTATACGGTTTATTTCCTTTGACCGCATCAGATACTACCATAACGAAATTACGATAAGTATCAGATATTTCATTTGATGCATGAAGATCGTCCTGTGATTGCTGAAGATCCTTTTTGAGTGTGTTGCATCTGATGATAAAGCCGATTACGATAGCCACTAAGACTACGATTGTAAAAGCTTCAAACATACCAACCTCCGTTTGTGTTTTCTCCCCGAAAGGAGTCTTTTAGTTTATGTTGTAAATTTTCATTCATTTATATATTTTATCCACTATTATGAGCGTATATATTATCCGCACAGAAACTAGATAAAAAAATTAGGTCCTAACTTATAAGAGAGCACCTGCAATAGTAAATCTATTTGTATCGATTTTATGCTCTCTCCTTCACGAAATCAGATACGGTTATTGAATTTTTTATGTATAACATATCAGCATACACCCACATGCTTATCTTGTCAAGAGTTAATACACAAAAAATGGCTAATATTAGCCATAATTAATATTATATTAAACTTTATAACTTAATTTATTTTTTCTGGCTGGGGTTCCGCCAAAGGCGGACAGGCTGGGGGATTCATTAAGCCAATACCAAATAGTAACAATAAATTTACTGAGGAGCGCATTGAAGCCCCCAGCAGTTTTTTGTTACTTTTTTGCTGTCAAAAAAGTATAAAGACTAACTTAACTTTTTAGATAAATAAGTTTTATCTAATTTATATCCTAATTTTTTATAGTATCCCCTAACACCTATGCCAGATATGACAGATAACTTTTTATATCCTTTTTCTTTAGAAATCTTCTCAGCTTCTTTCATCAAACGTTTACCAAAACCAATGTGTTGGACTGCTTTTTTCTTTGAACCAACCGGGATTAATTCTCCATAGGTGTGTAATTCTCTTATCAATGCAGTATCTATATCGAATGCCAGCTCGTCCCCTTTAACAGTAATTTCTTTTTTATCAAAAAACCTTACAATTTTCATTTCACTAGCTTTTCTCTTTTTTTTGTCTGGCAATCGCAATCTAGCAAATGCATATAATTTTTTATAATCATTGCTTTCGAAACTAATAAAATATTCTGTCCCCTGACCTGCTTTATATTTTCTAATTACTAATTTAACATCTTTTTCAGTCACTGACGACTTTCTTGCTTCACGACAACGAATACATCTACAAACCACTCCTTCATTATGAAGTAACTGACGTAAGTTAGTTGATAGATTTCCATCAACTATTTCATTTCCAGGGATATCTCTAATCAGACGATTAATACGTACGTAAGGTGGTATATCTTTTTTAATATTTACCAATAGTTTGGCTAAGCGCTTTCCTTTGTATGGCTTGAACTTACCTTGTTGGTGCCATTTGTATAGTGTAGTTGATTTGATTACCACACATGGATATATCTTAAGCATGTCTGGTTTAAAACCAGGATCATTAAATACTTTTTTAAAGGTGGCTAAATCTGACTTAGGAGTTGCCCCTGGAAGGCCTGGCATCAGATGATAAGTTATCTTAAACCCAAAATCTCTCAGCATATTTGTAGCTCTTTTTATGTTTTCTATACTGTCATCTCTTTTTATCAAATCAAGAATTTCATGTTCCAACGTTTGTACACCGATTTGAACATGGGTACAGCCCAATTCTCGCATTCTCCATAATTCATCTTTAGTTACATAATCCGGCCTTGTCTCCAAAGTAAGTCCAATGATTTTATGCTTAGCCTTTTCATTAATCTTCTGAGCCTCTGCGATTGTCTTAGATGACTTTTCATTAGCCGCTTCAAAACATCTCCTGATAAACCAATCTTGATATTTCTTGGTATAGTATGACCAAGTACCACCTAAAACGATTAGTTCAATTTTATCTGCACTGTGCCCGTTGGCTTCCAGAGCTTTGATTCTCATTTTTACTTGATTATATGGATTGAATTTCAAACGTAAGGCTCGTTGGGCAGCTGGCTCAGAAGCAATATAACTTTTTGGCATTTGTTTTTCCGTAGGACAATAAACACAACGGCCAGGACACGGATAAGGCTTAGTTAGCACTGTTACCGGGGCAATACCAGATAAAGTTCTAATTTCACGTTTACGTAAAAGACGTTCGATCTTAGAATACCGTCCGGGCTTGAAAAACTTTCGATAGTACTCTAAAATCAAAGAATTAGCTATAATAGTAGTATCATATTTCTTAGCTAAATCACGCTTAGCTTGTCGCAATCCTTCTGGATCTTGAGGATTAAGCTTAATTAAATTATAAATATATTTTTTTGAAACTTTTGGAGTCATATGAAAGAGGATATTGCTAAATCAATAATGGAAAAAAATAGACTAGGCTACGATCAAACAGCTGATCATTTTTCTAGTACCAGGAAATTCCCATGGCATGATTTTGAATTTTTTAATGAATATGTAAAAAATGGAGACAATGTTCTTGATGCCGGTTGTGGCAATGGAAGATTATTTGAATTCTTTAAAGAAAAGGGAATAAATTATTCCGGCCTAGACAGTAGTAATAGCCTTATACAAATTGCTTCAAAAAGCTATCCTACTGCCAATTTCCAAACTGGCGATATAACCACTCTACCCTTTTCAGATAATAAATTCAATACTATATTCTGCATAGCCACTTTACATCACATTCCTAGTAAAAAACTTAGATTACAAACTATTAACGAATTTTATCGCGTCTTAAAACCTGGTGGATATTTAATTATGACAAACTGGAACTTACTAAATACTAAATGGTGGCCAACAATAGCAAAATTTTCATTGGATAAAATCATCGGTAACAATAACCTTGACTGGAAAGACGTATCAAAACCATGGAAAAATAGCCAGGGCCAAGTACAAGCCGAAAGATTTTTACATGCTTTTACAAAAAATGAAATTTCAGGACTGCTGAAAAAAAACAACCTAAAAACTATTAAACAATTCTATACAAAAAAAGATATTACTAGCAACATGCTTAGTGGTTTTAATTTAATAACCATTGCTAAAAAGTCTTGAAAATAGCTTAGTTAAGTGGTATATTAGTATTACTTAAATAATTATTATCCAACCAATATGAATCATAAAAAACTAATATTTTGGTCATTTTTTTTAATCTTGACCATTTTTTTAATTCCTCAAATCTCTATCGCACAAAGCACTATTGATAATACATATAATAATTACTTAAAACCAATATTTGAAAATTTTGGTGGAGAAACAATTATAGTATCGGAAGATACAATCATAGAAGATAATTTCTTTAGGTATGGAGAAAATATCACTATTAATGGTGACATCCAAGGAGATATAATTGTAATCGCTGGCCAAAAATTAATAATTAACGGTGAAGTTTCTGGTGATGTACTTGCTATTGCCGAAACAATTGAAATTAATGGCCCTGTTATCGGCAATGTTAGAGTAATAGGTGCGGAAGTAAATATCTCCAACTCTATCGGTAAAAATATTAATATAATATCAAACGATACTACAATTACTAACAAAGCAACGATTGGTTGGACACTATCATTTATATCTGCAAATATTAATATTAATGCTCCGGTCAATGGCAGTATTTATGGTTACGGAGGAGAAATAAATATTAATAACACAGTGGGTAATAATGTTACTTTAATATTAGACGATTTAGGCCAAGTCAATATCGATGAAAAGACGGTTATAAATGGAAGGTTTGAATATCGCGGGGACAGAATTGCCGTCATTAACGACAAAGCTACTATTCAAGGAAATACTATTCACAAACTAGTCCCAGAAAAAATTACCCAAGCAAAGAAATTCCTATCTTCTTATTGGATATACGCAAAACTAATAAGCTTCTTTAGTATGCTACTTGTCGGTACATTACTCGTAAGTCTATTTGAAAAAACAAGTAAAAGAATTGTCTCAGAATTAGCTGTCTACCCTTTTAACAAAATACTGTTGGGCTTAATCATGATAGTGGGCATACCTTTCGCAGCTATTCTTATTTCTATCACAGTTATTGGTATTCCACTTGCCATAATATCAATGGCAATATACATATTCCTATATTTTATCAGTCCAATATTTATCGGGTTATTTATTGGAAATAAAATATTAAACCTAAAAAAATCAAATGAAGATGCGCCTCTTATATGGGCCATGCTCTTAGGTACATTTATTTTTGTTCTACTAAAAAACATTCCATATATTGGCTGGTTAGTAGGTTTTCTAGGAACAATTTGGTTCTTTGGTACAGTCGCTAAAATTATTCAAATTAATAAAAAAAGTTTGAAAGGAAAAAACAATGAAAAAAATTAATCAAAAAGTATTCAAATCTTATGATATTAGAGGAGTTTACCCAGATGATTTAAATGAAGATACAGCTTATATCGCTGGACAAGGGTATGCCCAATTAACTGGTGTTAAAAAAATAGTAGTCGGACGAGACATGAGATTGGGTTCTCCTGAATTATCAAAAAAATTTATTGAAGGTGTAAACAGTCAAGGTGTTGATGTAGACGATATTGGCATGGTGCCGATTGATCAAGTATATTTTACTGCTGGATATTTCAAATATGATGGTGGTGTAATGATAACCGCATCACATAATCCAAAAGAATATAACGGTCTAAAAATGACAACTATTGATAATGGTATTTCTATGGTGCGTGGAAAAGAACTTTATGAATTTATTGATGGTAAAGAATTTACTATTTCTGATAAAACAGGGACTACTAAAGAAATCGATACGACAGAAGGTTACTTAGAACATATTTTTTCATTTGTCGATATAAACAAAATCAAACCGTTTAAAATCGTTGTAGATGCAGGTAATGGTATGGCCGGCAAAATTATGCCTCTAGTATTTGAAAAACTACCATGTGAATTAATACCAATTAATTTTGAACTTGATGGTAATTTCCCTGCTCATCCTTCAAATCCACTATTAGAAGAATCTCAAGTTGGCATAAAAGCAAAAATCAAAGAAACTGGAGCTGATTTTGGAGTAATCCTTGATGGTGATACAGATCGATTATTTTTTGTTGATGAAAATAGTGAGTTTGTTCCAGCGGACACCACTCTTTTAATATTGGCAAAACACTTCTTAGAGAAAGAGCCTGGCTCAGGTATCGCCTATAACGCTGTTTGCAGTAAAGCTGTCCCTACCAAAGTTAAAGAGTGGGGTGGAGTTCCTATTAGAACAAAAGTTGGATTTGTTAATGTAGCGCAAGGAATGAAAGATAATAAAGGTATTATGGGAGGAGAGGTTTCTGCTCACTATAGCTTTAGAGATAATTTCTACGCTGACTCTGGCTTTATCGCCTTTTTAACTTTGCTAATGTTAATTACTGAAGAAGATAAAAAATTATCTGAAATTGTAGAACCACTTAAACCATTTAGTAAGGCTGATGAAGTAAATATCGAAGTTAATGACGTTGACGAAGTAATCAAGAAAGTTAAAGCAGAATTTAGTGATGGCAAACAAGATGAATTAGATGGTATTACTATTGAATATGAAGATTGGTGGGTAAATGTAAGACCTTCTAATACAGAGCCTTTGTTAAGAATAACTGTTGAAGGTGATACACAAAAAATTCTTAAAACTAATCAGGCTAAAATTGTTGACTATATTAAAAGTATTGCTAAATGATAAAAGCTGTAATCTTTGATATGGACGGAGTAATTATTGACTCCGAACCACTCTGGATTAAATCTACGAATATATATTTCAAAAAAGTCGGAATAGAATTTCCTGATAAGAATTCTATGCTTACTTTTATTGATATTAATTTCAGAGGTCGCCGTCAAAAAGAAGTAATAAATATACTTAAGAAAAAGTTTAAATTAAAAGGTTCATACAACCAAATCATGAAAGTAAGGACAAAACTTTTATTAGAAGTCTTTGACAAAGAATTAAAGCTGGTACCAGGCATATTAACCTTAATAAAAAAATTTAAAAAAAATAATATTCCCATGGTAGTGGCTTCATCATCTCCATCAGATGTAATCGATTATGCTATGTCAAAGTTTAAGTTAAATAAATTCTTTAAAGAAATTATTTCTGGTGATAATGTCAAAGAAAGTAAACCAGAACCTGATATATTTATAAAAGCGGCAAAATCTTTTGAAAATGTTAAAACTTTTGAAATCCTTGTTATAGAAGATTCTTACAGTGGAGTATTAGCAGCAAAAAAAGCGAAAATGAAATGCTTAGGAATAAGACGACATAATGCATTAAATAAATATTATAAGACAGCTGATAAAAAAGTTACAACGTTTGTAAAGATAAATTATAATTCTATAGTAAATTTATGATAGGAATATTTGACTCAGGAGTAGGAGGATTGACTGTCGTCAAAGAAATTTTTAAACTGCTCCCCGAGTACCAAATAACCTATTTTGGAGATACTGCACGTACACCATATGGGATAAAAAGCAAAGAAACGGTAATTAAGTATGCTATAGAGGATGCTAATTTTCTAATAAAAAAAGGTGTAAAAATTATTATTATTGCCTGTAACACTGCTTCTGCCGTAGCCTCAGATGAATTAAAAAACAAATTTCCAAATATCCCAATTTTTGAAGTAATAACACCAGCAGTAAAAAAAGCATTGGAAATATCAAATAACAAAAAAATCGGTATTATTGGAACAAGGGCTACGATTAATAGTAATATTTATAAAACTTTAATTCATAAATCAGACAAGAGCTACACTATTATCAGTCAAGCGTGCCCACTCTTTGTGCCACTAGCAGAAGAAGGATGGATAAACAAACCTGTAACAAAATCTATAGTAAATACATATTTATCTCCACTTAAACAAAAACAAATTGATACATTAATATTAGGGTGTACTCATTACCCACTACTTAAGACAATTATCAAAGAAAAGGCTGGAAAACAAATTTCACTTGTTGATCCTGCGGAACAAACCTCACTAGAAATTAAAAAATTCCTCAAAAAAAATCCTGAAATTGAAAAATCTCTATCAAAGAGTAATGAGCATTCTTTCTTTTTCAGTGATATAACGCCTCATCTCTCTGACATGTCCAGTAAATGGCTGGGGCAACAAATTATTCTAAAAAAATTCAGCATATAAAAAACGCCAGATTTAAAAAATCTAACGTTTAAATAATTAAATTGAAAGGGAACTAATTTCCTGTCGTATCACACCGACAAGATTTTTTACACATGCTTCCCTAGCAACTCGTATGGCATGCATGATAGCAAGCGGAGTTGATTTCCCATGAGCTTTCACTACGACCCCATTTACACCAAGAAATGGTACTCCACCATATTGCTGGTAATCAAACTCTTTTCTTATTGCTCCAACCAAGGACTTCAGCAAAATACTAACCGTTCCTGCAACCACTTTATGAAAAAAACTACTTTCAGAAAGTTTTCTTTGAATTGCACCTTTCAAAGTTGGTATTAAGCTTTCAGCCTGCTTCAACAGTACGTTACCCAGAAGCCCATCAAATATGATAACATCCGCTTTGCCGGAAAAAATATCTCCTCCTTGAACATTTCCGATAAAATTAATTATCCCTCTATTTGATAATTCTCTCAACTGTCTATGAACCTCAATATACAATGGCGGGCCTTTTGAATCTTCTTCACCGATATTCATAAGAGCAACACGAGGAACCCTTACTCCCAAAACCATCTGAGAATATATTTTTCCCATTATTCCAAACTGAATCAGGTGCTTAACAGTATTTTCTGCATTAGCACCGACATCCAGCCCAACACATGGGCCATTTGCGGTTGGAAAAACCACAGATAAAGCAGGGCGTGAAATTCCCGATATACGTGCAATGCGTCTATACGCAGCAGCTAATAATGCACCGGTATTGCCGGCACTCACAAATGCATGGAAATCTCCTTTTTTTACTCCTTGACTTCCGATGAATATTGATGACTCTCTTCTAGTAAGCACATCCGCCGATTTTTTGAAATCCATCGGGATAACATCAGATGCATCAATTATCTTGATTCGATTAGAATGTTTTGTTACGAGTTTTTTTCGTACAACCGTATCAAGTCTTCCAAGTTCATCAGAAATTATTGAAGGCACCCCAACAAGCTGGACTTCAATGTCAGAAAACATATCCAACGCCATTAATGCCCCAAGAACTGGAGACTCCGGATAATTATCACCACCCATAGCATCAATCGCTATAACGATCTTAGAACTCAATTTTTTCCTCCTTGATTTATTATTAATGTTCAATTTTATATTATTTTTGTGTGCCTATCTTATCATATTCACTGAAATTTACAAATAAAAAACCCCGCTTTTATTGTGAGGTATTTTATGTTATTATTTGTTATTTCTTATCTTCTACATCCTTATTTACTTCTTTATTATCATCTTCCCCTTTATCAACAACTTCGATAATTTTACCTCTAATCTCTTCCATCAACTTATTATTTTCTCTTAAGAAAAATCTTGCATTTTCTCTACCTACACCCAGCTTAATATCTCCATAAGAAAAAGTATTTCCGCTCTTCTTGATCACTTTATATAATATTCCTGTATCTATCATATCGCCAGCTACAGAAATACCTTCGTTATACATAATATCAAATTCAGTAATTTTGAATGGAGCAGCCACTTTATTTTTTACCACTTTACACTTAACCCGATTACCGATGATAACATCTCCTTTTTTAATCTGAGCGGCTCTTCGTACTTCAATTCGAACTGATGAATAAAACTTCAATGCCATACCACCAGTTGTAGTTTCTGGATTACCAAAAAATACTCCAATTTTTATTCTAATCTGATTAATAAAAACTACAGTAGTTTTAGACTTACTGACTATCCCTGCCAATTTTCTCAATGCCTGACTCATCAACCTTGCTTGTAATCCCATATGAGAATCCCCCATATCACCCTCTATTTCAGCTTTTGGCACCAAAGCTGCAACAGAATCAATAACAACCACATCTACAGAGCTTGACCTTACTAATGTTTCCAATATTTCTAAAGCCTGTTCACCTGTATCAGGTTGAGAAATTAATAGTTCATCAACATTTACTCCAATTTTTTTTGCATATGCTGGGTCTAATGCATGCTCTGCATCAATAAATGCTGCTGTGCCACCTTGTTTTTGTACACTAGCTATAATGTGTTGAGCTAAGGTTGTTTTACCTGATGCCTCTGGGCCATAAATTTCTACTATCCTACCTCGCGGTACTCCACCTACACCCAATGCGAGATCAAGAGATAAACATCCAGTTGGAATAGATTCTATATCAGATTTTTTTATATCTCCAAATTTCATAATAGATCCTTCACCGAACCGTTCTTTTATCTGATCTATAGCTGTTTGAGTGGCTTTGTCTTTTGCACCTTGATCTTTTTGATTATCTTTAGTCATATTATCTTTTTAGTTATTAATTTCAGGCAGAGCCTGATCCGGCTTTGCCGGAATTATTTAGTTTGTGAAATTTCATATAATATATGCTTCGTGATTGAAGTTGCTTTACTTTTTTCTTTGATTGATGAAATTACAATATCATTAATACCTTCTTTTAATGAAATAGTTTCTGAAAAATTACCATCTTCATTAATCAATATTTCTTTACCATTAATTGTTAATATTGCTGAACTGTCAGTAGCACCTGTTACTTGAAGAATATTATCATTGACTGTTAGAAAATCTGCTGGACTACTAATGATTAATTTGGGAGGAGAAAAAATCTTGGATACTTCAAACCCTACATACGTCAGTGCTAATAATATTACTACACCTATCATAATTCTCCTAATCAATAAAGGTGTAATAAACTCTTTTGGTAACTCCTTGGGCTTAGGTGAAAATGTTTGTTTATTTCCTTCCTTATATACTCTCTTCTCATGTTGATTATAAATAGAAAGTACAAAATCACTACTTACTCCAAGATATTCAGCATATTTTTTTAAAAAACTTTCTATATATACAGGACCAGGTAACGAAGAATAATTACCTTCCTCCAAAGCAATTAAATATTTTTTTTGTATCTGCACTTCTTGAGCAGCTTGATCAACACTTACATTTAATTCTTCTCTAGTAATCCTTAGACGTTCTCCAAGTGTTTTTGATTTATCTAATTTTTTCTTTTTAAAATCCATTATTCAATTTTCTTACTTTCTTCTTCAATTTCATCCTCTTCATCTTCATCATCACTATCGTCAGCATCCTCATCATCTACCGGTAAACCGTTATGTTCTTCTTCATTATATTCTTCTTCACCAACAATTAAAATTTCTCTTGGCTTTGCACCTTCACCTGGTCCAATCACACCCTGGTCTTCTAGAATATCTAATAACCTTGCTGCCCTAGCATAACCAACTCTCAATCTACGTTGTAACAATGAGGCTGAAGCTTTACCAGCTTTTAAAACAACATCTTTTGCTTGTTCAACTAATTCATCATCTCCTAAATCTTCAAAATTTCCAGATAAAGTTTTATCAACTACTCTCTCAGTGATATTTTCAATATACTCTGGCTGTCCTTTACTCTTCCAATAACTCAGAACTCTTTCAATTTCTTGATCATTAACCAATGCGCCTTGCAATCTTTTTGGCTTTGATAATGAAGGTGAAATATATAACATATCACCTTTTCCTAACAATTTTTCTGCTCCGGACGTATCTAGGATAGTCCTAGAATCAACAAGAGAGGCTACAGAGAAGGCTATTCTGGTTGTAATGTTAGCCTTAATCAATCCTGTAATAATATCCACAGAAGGCCTCTGAGTGGCTAATATTAGGTGAATACCGACTGCTCTAGCCATTTGCGCAAGACGGATAATAGCCGCCTCTACTTCTTTAGATGCAGTAGACATTAAATCGGCCAACTCATCTATTGCCAAAACCAAAAATGGCATCATTTCATCACTATTATTATTGAAACCTTGAATATTTCTATGTCCAGTTTTAGATAAAAGTTCATAACGTCTGTCCATCTCAGCTACTACCCATCGTAATGCATTGATTGTCTTGTCAGTCTGATTAATTACTGGCGTTATTAAATGTGGAATGTCATTATATGCTGTCATCTCTACTCTCTTCGGATCAATCAAGATTAACTTAAGTTGCTCAGGAGAATTTTGGTATAATAAACTAATTAAAATATCATTTAAACAAACTGACTTACCTGATCCAGTGGCACCAGCCACTAATAAATGAGGCATAGAATCTAAGTCCGCCAACCAACTATTACCTGCAACATCTTTACCTAAAGCGATTGTTAAATTAGACTTTCGTTTTTTGAATTCACGACTCATCAAAAGTTCTTTCAATTTTACGACAGCAATAGATTTGTTCGGAACCTCAATCCCAACAAGAGATTTGCCAGGTATAGGTGCTTCAATTCTAATTGGGTGAGCTGCCAAAGCAAGAGATAAATCATTATTTAATGTAACTATCTGAGATAGCTTTACTCCATCCAATGGTTTTAACGTAAATTGTGTAACCGTGGGACCAATTTGAATTTCTCCCATCTCTACATCAATACCAAAACTTTTAAGTGTGTTAAAAATGATATCTTTATTTGCTTCTATATCACCACTTGTTGGTTTATCAGAACTTGAATCCAATAAATCAATTGGGATATCAACTTTATTAATACTATTTTTAGATTTTTTAAAAATATTCAATTGATCAGTTTCTTTTTCCGGTTTGCTAACAATTAAAGGAGCCTCTTCTGATGAACTAGTAGATTTCTCACCTAATTCTTTTACGTTGAACTCAGCTTCTGAGACTTGCTCTTGATCATCTTCCTCATCAACATCTTCATCCTCAGCATCATTCTTAGTAGTCTCCATATTATTTTGTATCTTATAATAAAAAGATCTAAACTTCTCTGTTACTCCTCTAAATATATTTCCACTCTCAAGAACACGACGTAATGTGATATCAAATGAGATGAGAATAGATATTACAAATAAAAATACTAATATTATTCCTGCTACCCAAATTCCAACAGCTTTAATAAAAATATAAGATAATAATAATCCAGCTGCTCCACCACCATTACCTTCACTTATTGCACTTGTAGCTTGATCTATCGGCACACCGGCCAAATGTATAAAACCAGAATAACTTAAAATCATCAAACCAAATCCTAAATAGTTTGTTAACTTCAACTTATATTTACGTGGGTTCAATATTACAAATGCTATCAGTCCTAACATAACTGGAAAAATATATTTACCCCAACCAAATAAATAAGACAGAGATGTATTAATCATTTTTCCTAAAGACCCAGCCCAACCAAATAAACTAAATATCGATATTACTATTAACAAAAATACTGTAATAACAAAAATGCTGTTTTTTGTTTCCGGTTTCAAATAATTATCCTCTCCAATTTCAAGATCGTCGTTGCCTATATCTTTTTTAGCTTCTTTTTTATATTTGTCTAACTTCTTCTTCTTCATGACTAATTATTAGTTAATACTATTTAGAGTAAATTTAATTGAATTTTACCATTTAATAACTGATAAATCAACGTAAAAAGTACCCATATAATGAAGGGGAGGTCTTAATCTAGCAAATTAAAAACTAATGATTATTTTTTATAACCTGTTCCTGCAGGAATCAGTTTACCAATAATTACATTTTCTTTTAATCCTCTTAATCTATCGACTTTGCCAGTTACTGCTGCATCAATAAGGACTCTAGCTGTTTCTTGGAAAGAAGCAGCAGACAAGAAACTATCGATAGATAAAGATGCTTTAGTAATGCCCAATAGTAATTGTTCACCAACGGCCTCTTTTCCACCTTCTTTTCTAGTCTCATCATTTGTCTCTAAGAAATTGGTTTTTTCTACAATTTCACCTGATACCAAGTTTGTATCAGCTGGGTCTTTAATATATATTCTTGAGAAGATCTGTTTTACAATAATTTCAATATGTTTGTCATTTAATTTCTGACCTTGTGATGAATAAATATATTGAATCTCTTTAATCATATATCTCTGTACAGCTTCCTGACCTTTTAGGAAGAATAATTGGTGTAAATCAATACTACCATCTGTTAACCGATCACCCTTTACTACTAAATCACCATTCTTCATTCTTAACATTTGACCGGATGGTACTATATATTCTTTTTCTTTATCAGCATCAACTATTATAAGAACAGCTTTCTCCTCAATTTTAATAACTCCATTATTTTTTGCAATCGTTTCTTTATTTCCTAAATTGAATAAAATATCACCTTCTTTGACTTTATCCCCGTCCTTAACCTTAACTTCTACTTTTTTGCTACGATATACATATTTTTCTTCTTCAACAGCTTTGTGTTTAATAACAATTTTCTTTGCTCCTTTTGCTTCGTCAGTTATAACAATCTGACCAGTAACATCGGCCATAATAGCAGGATTTTTAATTGGACGAGCTTCAAAAATTTCTTCAACTCTAGGTAAACCTTGAGTAATATCAGATCCAGCCACACCACCAGTATGAAAAGTTCTCATAGTTAATTGAGTTCCTGGCTCACCTATACTTTGAGCAGCTATTATACCTACTGCTGTACCCATCTCAACAAGTTTGTTATAACCCAAATCATTACCATAACATAGTTTACAAACGCCCCATTTTGCACGACATAAAATTACAGAGCGCACCTTAACCTCATCAAGTTTTAGCTTTTCTATCTTTGGTAATAATTCTTCAGTAATAATTTCATTTTTTTCAATAACAACTTTCTTAGTTTTTGGATTTATTATATCTTCAAATAATGCTCTACCTAGTAACCGTTTTTCAAAATCATCTCCCATTTCTTCACTCTCTGCTCTAGTGATTGCAAAACCTTCTTTTGTTTTACAACTATGTTCTGTAATAATAATATCTTGACTAACATCCACTAAACGTCTAGTCAAATAACCAGCATTTGCTGTACGTAAAGCTGTATCAGAAAGACCTTTTCTAGCACCATGAGTAGAAATAAAATATTCTAAAACGTCAAAACCTTCTTTGAAACTTCCTTTAACAGGCAATTCAATAGTATCGCCAGACGGATTTGTCACTAATCCCTTCATACCCATCATCTGAGTTGTTTGCCCCCATGAACCACGAGCACCAGACTCAATCATTGCATAAACCGGACCATTTGGATCAAGCGCTTCTCTACTAATTTTCTGCATTTCATCTTTGATTGATGACCAAATTTCAATAACTTTTACATGACGCTCATCATCTGTTAATAAACCTTGCTCATAATGAGATTGAATTTCTTCTACTTGATTTTCTGCTTCTTCCATTATTTTCTTTTTCTTCGTAGGGATTATAAGATCACTCATACCCCAACTAATTCCAGAGTTTGTAAGATAATTAAAAGCAAGTTCTTTAATATTATCTAACAATAAAACTGTTTCCTCATTGCCATGTTTATTCAAACAATCAGCAATTAATTGAACTAAAGCTTTTCTATCCATTACCTCATTAATATAACCCCAGTCCTTTGGTAAAATATCATTAAAGATAATTCTTCCCGCAGATGTTGTAATAACTTCCTTATCTAATTTTACTTTAATTTGCTCTTGAATATGAATATGCTTAAGTTCATATGCCATCAATGCTTCTTCTCTAGAACTTAAAATTTTCAAATTCACCCCTTCTTTTTTTTCTTTTAATTTAGATAGGTAATAACAGCCCAAAACTAAATCTTGTTGAGGTGCAACAACCGGAGAACCTGTTGAAGGTTTTAATATATTTTTTACAGAAGCAATTATTTCAGCTGCTTCTTTTTTTGCATTTTCAGTCAATGGTACGTGTACGGCCATTTGATCACCATCAAAATCAGCATTAAAAGCAGGACATACCGATGGATGTATTTGAATAGCTAAACCTTCGATCAAAACGGGTTTGAAAGCTTGAATACCCAATCTATGTAAAGTTGGGGCACGATTTAATAATACATGAGAATCTTTTGTAACTTCTTCCAAAATATCCCAAACTTCTGGACGACCAGACTCTATAAATCTACCAGCACTTCTTACATTATGTACAAATTCTCTTTTTATTAATTGACTAATTATGAACGGTTTGAATAATTCTAAAGCCATTTTCTTAGGTAGACCACATTCTGACATTTTTAAATGTGGGCCAACTACAATTACAGATCGTCCAGAATAATCAACACGTTTACCTAATAAGTTTTGTCTAAATCTACCTTGTTTACCTTTCAAAATATCAGCAATAGATTTTAACATTCTTTTCTGACCAGTTGAAGCAGTTACAGTTTTACCATGTCGTGCATTATTATCTATCAAAGCATCGACAGCTTCTTGTAACATTCGTTTTTCATTTCGTCTAATAACCTCAGGAGCATTTAAATTCACAAGTCTTTTTAGACGATTATTTCTATTGATAACTCTTCTATATAGATCATTCAAGTCTGATGCAGCAAATCTTCCACCATCTAATTGTACCATTGGGCGAAGGTCTGGTGGAATTACTGGAATATGTGTCATTACCAACCACTCAGGTCGAAATTTATTCTTTTTGAAACTTCTATATAATCTAAGTCTTCGAATCAAACGTTTCTTCTTACTCTCTGGAGCATCAACGACTACCACTTCTAGCTCTTTGATGATTTTATCAAGATCAACCTCTAATAATAAATTTCTAATTGCTTCGGCGCCAATACTTGCTTCGAAAACATGACCATATTTCAATGATAAATCTCGATACATCTGCTCCGAAATTATTTGCATTGGTTTCAATTGCTTCAGTTCTTTTTTTGCCAAATCTACTGCTTCAGCCAAATCAAGCATTTTTTCTTCTTTAATCTCTGCATTTGCCTTAATCTCTTCATCAAATTCTTTATTAATTTTTTTCTTTTCGGAATCTTTTTGATCTTCATTAATCTTTTCTAATTTTCTTTGTTCTATACTAGTAGCTATCCTACTAAATTCAGCTTCAATTGATTTTTTCTTTGCTTGGAATTCTATCTCAATTTGTCCTAGTGATTCATCTCTCAAATCACTATCAACATTTGTAATAATAAAATTCGCAAAATATATAACTTTTTCTAATTCTTGAACAGACAAATCTAACATTAAACCAATTTTTGATGGAACACCTCGTAAAAACCAAATATGAGATACGGGGGTTGATAATTCTATATGTCCCATTCTCTCTCTTCTAACAATACTTCTAGTTACCTCAACTCCACATTTATCACAAATAATTCCTTTGTATCTTATTTTTTTATACTTACCACAATAACATTCCCAATCTTTTGAGGGTCCAAAAATCTTTTCACAAAACAAACCATCTTTTTCAGGTTTCTGAGTACGATAATTAATAGTTTCCGGTTTTAAAACTTCGCCAAAAGACCAATTCAAAATATCTTCTGGTGAAGCTACTTTCAATTTAATAGCATTGAAATTTAAATTTTGGGTTACTATTTCGTCTCTCATAATTATTTATCTTTCTCTGCGGCAGATTCTTTTGTTTTGCCGGATTTATCTTCTTCAATATTTTTTTCAGCTGGTTTAGTTGATGCCTTTTTCTCTTCTGTAGATATTTCATCTTTCTTAACTTCATTTGGACTTATTTGATCACCGCCACCTAAAAGTTCAACATCTAAAGCCAAACCTTTCAATTCTCTTACCAATACATTGAATGATTCTGGAATATTTAATTTACTTATTTTCTCACCTTTAATAATTGCTTCATAAGCTTTTGCTCTACCTGGAACATCATCAGATTTAATTGTCAACATTTCTTGTAATGTATACGCAGCGCCATAACCTTCAAGTGCCCATACTTCCATTTCACCAAAACGCTGACCACCAAACTGAGCTTTACCACCAAGAGGTTGTTGAGTAACCAATGAGTAAGGACCAATGGATCGCATATGAATCTTATCCTCAACTAAGTGATTTAGTTTCAACATATATACATAGCCAACTGTAGTTAGTTGATCAAAAGTATCTCCTGTTCGTCCATCATGTAGTTTTAATTTACCATCTCTAGGATAACCAGCTTTTTCTAATTCATCTTTAATAGATTCTTCAGGTGTACCATTTAATGGAGTAGTAGCAACTTTATAACCAAGTGATTTTGCGGCCAATCCGAGATGAGTTTCTAATATCTGTCCAATATTCATACGAGAGGCTACACCTAACGGATTCAATATAATATCTATTGGTGTACCATCTGCTAAATATGGCATATCTTCTACTGGTACTATTCTTGAAATAACACCTTTATTACCATGTCGTCCAGCCATTTTATCTCCAACTTGAATTTTTCTTAATTGTGCTACAGATATTTGAATAGATTTACTTACTCCAGAAGCTAACTTATCACCTTTTTCTCTAGAGAAAATTTTAATATTTACAACTTTACCATGCTCTCCATGTTCTAAATATAAAGAGCTATCTTTTACATCTTTAGCCTTTTCACCAAAAATTGCTCTAAGTAATTTTTCTTCTGCTGATAATTCTGTTTCACCTTTTGGAGTAATTTTACCTACCAAAATATCACCTGAATAAACTTCTGCACCAATTCTAATAACTCCCTCTTCATCTAAATCTTTTAATTTTTCTTCACCAATATTTGGAATATCTCGAGTAACAACTTCAGGACCCAGCTTTGTATCACGCACATCAACTGTATAATTTTCTATATGAATAGAAGTATAACGGTCATCTTCTACTAACCTTTCTGAAAGTAAAATAGCATCCTCATAATTACCACCTTCCCAACCCATAAATGCTACTAAAATATTTTGACCCAAGGCTAGTTCACCACCTTCTGTAGCTGGTCCATCTGCCAACACATCTCCTTTTTTTAGTGATTGCCCAGCTACTACAACTGCATGTTGATTTATACAGGTAGAAGCGTTAGATCTAATAAATTTCTTTAATAAAAATTTTTCAATTTGTCCATTTTTATCAATAGTTTCAATTTCTTTACCATCAACGCTAGTGACTTTACAATCTTCTTTTACAACAATCACCTGTCCAGAATCACAAGCTGCCTTTTTTTCAATACCAGTACCAATTAAAGGTGCATCGGGACTAATGCATGGAACTGCCTGTCTTTGCATATTCGTACCCATCAAAGCTCGAACAGCATCATCGTGCTCTAAAAATGGAATCAAAGCAGTAGTAATACTAATAATTTGAAATGGAGCTACATCCATGAAATCAACCCTCTTGATCAACTCCTGGGTTGGCTCACCATGAAGACGAACCTCTGCTTTGTCATTAACAAAATAACCATTCTCATCAATCGGTGTAGTAGCAGCCGTAGTAACATATTGCTCTTCAATAAAAGCATCAAGATAAACTATTTCACTAGTTACTCTAGATTTTATTGGAATGATATTTAATTTAGTTTCTGCTAATTTCTTAGCGATATCGTTAGTAATTTCTGTATTGGCTTTCAATAGTACCTGACCATTATCATCTTTGATATCTTCTCTTAAAATCTCACCTTCAGTTACATTGGCTTTATTTCCAATATCATGAATAACTTTTCTATATGGAGTTTCAATAAAACCAAATTCGTTGATTCTAGAAAAAGATGCAAGATGTCCAACTAAACCAATATTTGGACCCTCAGGAGTAGCAATAGGACAAATACGACCATAGTGAGTCCTATGTACATCACGAACATCAAAACCGGCACGCTCTCTTGATAAACCACCTGGACCCATAGCTGACAATCTTCTTTTATGTTCCAACTCAGCTAATGGATTTGTCTGATCCATAAATTGAGATAGTTGAGAAGACATAAAAAATTCTTTGATAGAACCAATAATAGGTCGAGCATTAACTAACTGATTCGGGGTTAGGGTATTTACGTCTAAAGTACTCATTCTATCTTTAATAATACGTTCCATTCTAGCTAAACCAACTCTGAATTTATTTTGAACTAGCTCACCAATTGCTCTAACGCGACGATTACCCAAATGATCAATATCGTCAGGTTCTTTTTGAGTATTATTTAATTTAATAATTTCTTTGATAATTTCAACAAGATCCTCTTTTTGTAATACGCGATGTTCTTTGTCATTAGGGAAATCAAAGGCAAATCTCTGATTTAATTTATATCTACCAACTCTACCAAAGTCATAACGATCAAAACTAAAAAACATTTTATAAATTAAATCCCTAGCATTATCGATAGTAGCTAAATCACCCGGTCTGATACGTTTATATACTTCACGCAATCCTTCACCTTCGTTTCTTGCCAAATCTTTTGCCAAAGTAGAATCTAAAAATTGTGCTTCTGGATTATTATCAACCTCAGCAAAAATAGCTTTTATCTCTTCTTCATTACCAAAACCAAAAGCCCGTAATAATGAAGTTATTGCTACTTTTCTTTTTCTATCAATTTTTACGGTGATTACATTATTAGCATCAGTTTCTAATTCTAACCAAGCTCCTCTATTAGGAATAATCTTGGCACCATAATACCTATTACCTTTCAATATTTCAGATGTAAAAAAAACACCAGCTGACCTTATTAGCTGGCTAACTACGACACGTTCAATACCATTAATAATAAAAGTCCCTCGATCTGTCATCAAAGGAAAATCACCTAAATATATTTCTTGTTCTTTAATCTCACCAGTCTTCTTATTGACTAACTTTGTATCTACTCTTAAAGCTGCTTCAAAAGTTACATTCTTTTCTCTAGCTGACCATTCGTCAAATCTTGGTTCATCTAAATAGTAATTTAAAAAATATAATTCCAAATCACGACCAATAAAATCTTTAATTGGTGATACTTCATCAAATAATTCTTTAAGACCTTCTTTTAATAACCACTGATATGATGATTTTTGTACTTCAATCAAATCAGGTAGCTCAATAGCTGCCTTAATATCGGTAAATCTTTTTCTTTCAGTCATTGACGCGGATGACATAAATGATATTGAAATTAAGTTAAAATAAGCTCCCTCCTAGCTATATAGCTAGAAAAGAGTCGTTTCTTTTAATAGATATTTAATATATTGTATTGTATTCAAACGTCATTATAATGTTTGGACGCTTCCTAATAAGGAAATTAATAGTAATCAGCAGTGTAACAATATATTCATACGTTGTCAAGTAATGTAACTAAAAGATACTAATAAGCAAATTATGTGCTAATATTAGCTATTTATTTAATTATTGATTGTGGATAGTATATATTTATAAAAAACATAACCACAACTTATCCACAATTATACCTAGATATTATCCCTAACAACCTTTCTGTCATCCCATGGAATCATTTTACCCTCCGCCACCGCCATTATTGTCTCTGAGCCCTTGCCGGTAATAATAATTATATCATTTTCTTTAGCTATAGAAATTGCCTTTTTTATTGCTTCAACCCTATTTACGATCTTTTCTATAGGTGGGCCATTTTCTACCTGTTTAGCGCCTTCAATAACGTCATCAATTATAATTTCTGGATCTTCATCATACGGATCTTCATTTGTAACAATCACATAATCAGTATACTCTGCGGCTAATTTACCTAATTGTGGTCTTTTGATCTTATCACGACCACCGCCCTGTGACCCTAATATACTTATAATCTTATTTGGGTTAAAACTTTTCAATGTTTTATATACTGACTCCAGAGATGATGGTTCATGTGCATAATCAATAAAAACTTTGAATCCTCTAGTATTTTTTATTTCTTCCATACGCCCAGGTATTAAATCAACTGATTCTAACGCATTTTTTATCTTATTCATTTCTATTCCATAAAATTTAGCCACCGCTATTGCTGCTAATGAATTATAAACATTGAACTCCCCCAATAATTTTAATTTAATCATTTCATTTAATATTCTAAATGTAACTCCATTTACATCTGAATTTAAAATACTAGCTTCATATGAATCATTACTCATTAAATGATTATTTGCATCTAATCCATATGTTATTTTCATATCAGCTGGAGGTACTAAGAAAAACTCTGCAGACTTATCATCATGATTAATTACACTTATTTTTTTTACATTATTCCCATCAATATTTTTTTTATAACTATTAAAAAGGTTTTGAAATAATTTTAATTTAGCTTCTCGGTATTTTTCAAAACTTCCATGCGACTCTATATGTTCTGGGGTAAGATTGGTAAATACTGCTGCATCATAATCAATACCTAAATGGCGGTATTGTGATATTCCTTCAGATGAAGTTTCTACAATAGCATACTTACATCCGGCCTTCACCATATCAGACAATAACTTCTGAAGACGAAAGCGACCAGGCATTGTTTGTTTAGTTTCATTCGCCCACTCCTTATCTGCGATCTTAAAATTAACTGTAGAAATAATCCCCGTTTTATATCCCGCAGTTTCAAAAATTTTTGATATTAGATTTACAACTGTGGATTTACCTTTGGTCCCCGTTACTCCAATTACGATCATTTTTCTAGATGGATGACCATAAACAAATGCCCCTACTCGAGCAAAGCTCCAATGGTATATTTGTAAAACAAATTTGGGAATTATTTTTTTAAAAAATTTTTTCATATCATTCTATCTTGCGTTGCTTACAGTATCTGAGTCTTCTAAATTTTTATTTGCCTCATATGTCGGCACTACATTTATTATCAAATTTATTGAAGAATTAAGCTCATCTATCAAAATATCTGACAATCTATCAACGTGCCTGGATGTTATTTCATATGGAGAATTTATAGTAGTTTGAATACTAATAATATCACCATGATGATCAATAACTAAGGAAGTTACTTTAGTACTTACGGTATACTCTTCAATAACTTTTTTTATCGTTGCAGTTTCTTTATTTTCTTTTATAACCCCTTTCATAACAAGAGTTAAAGGTATTGCAATAATAATTAAGAAAATTACAAACCAACTAATATTACTTACTGCTCTATTTTTAGTTTTTTCCCATTGTGGAAATTCTACTCCCACTAATAAAAATAAAATTACTGCCGCTAAAGTAATTGCTATAAGATTAGTAAAATATAATAATGCTGCACCAGTAGCTAAAGTATAACTACCTTCTGCAAATAAAATACCCATCACAGACAATGGTGGTACCAAGGCTACTGCTGCTACTACCCCAGCTAATGCACCAGATAATTTTGGATGAGCTACAGCGAAAGTACCGATAAAACCAGCAGCTAAAGCAATAAACAACTCAAATAATGTTGGTTCAGTACGTAAAAGAACCTCCCTGCTTTCACCTAAAAATGGAGAAAAAATACTTATTACAAATGATACAATAAATATAATTAATGTAACTTTAAGTATGGTAAATAACTGTTTCTTTAATTGAGAAACACTCCCCTTAATAATAGCTATAGCTAAAGCAAGAATCGGCCACAACAATGGAGAAATAATCATACCTCCAATTACTACTGCTGGGTTATCTATAATCAATCCCAAAGCAACAATAATAGTTGAGAATACTGTCATCAAGACAAACCCCAAATCCGGCTTAGCTCTTTCCTTAATATCTTGAATTACCTTTTTCTTTCTATCTTCATCAATTTGTAAAAAACGCGCTGCTTTTTTTACAGGTTTTTTTAAAGTTTTTTCTAACTTATCTTCTATCTTTTCAATTTTATTTTCTTTTGTTTGTTTCGGCATATAACCAATCTTGATAAGGTTTGAATGCTCTATTAACTGGCAACTCTAATATACATGGTACCTTGAATGAATGATATTTTTTTACTTCTGCTTCAATTTTTTTATAATTACTTTTCTTGGTGGCAATAAAAGTTACTACTCCTTTTGTTTCTACAATTTTCCCCTGCCACCAATATATATCTTCTTGATTAACAAAGCTAACGCAACCAGCTAAATGTTTATTTATTAAAATCTTTGAAATCTTCTTAGCTTCACGTTTGCTAGGATAATGAATATATACGTGAATCATAAATTAAATAATTAAGTTTAACAAACGTTTCTGTCGTTTCGAGTATAATGAGAAACCCTAATAAGGTTGGTAGTAATTACAATCTTTATAAAGATTTCTCCCTAAGGTCGAAATGACAAACATATTTGGATTACAGACTTTAAGCTGTCATATTATAAGCACCCTGAAGGGTGAATTCCTGTGTATTTTACTAACAATTCTACATTTCCTAATTATACCCAGTAGGCAGGGGTAAATTTCAGATTATATCACTACTCTGCTCTAATTAATTCTCCACTCAAATCAAGCTCTACAAAATGTTTAGCGGTACCATCTAGAAAAGCGGAACATTGATTAGCAGGTTGATCATCAATTGCTTGACGAGGGTTATGTGCAATGTCAGCCACCCAACCAGGAATAACTGCATTGGATAAACAGGGCCCACTGGAAAAATCATCCCCATTGTAAAAAGCTATTCTATATAATTCTTTAGCCTTAATAATTGCTAAATCATGATCAGTATTATCTTTGATCTTTAATGCCGCCGTACCAGTCACGATCTCAACCGCTGTAAAAGTATTATTATTAGCTTCATCTTCTGCATTTGTACAACCACTAACAATAATAGTTAGTAAAACCAATAGTGAAACGACTGATATTTTCTTTATTGTTATAGTTTTCATAACAACTTAATTATAGTATTTTAATAACTAAAAAACAACTAATAATAAAAACCCTTTGAATATCTCAAAGGGCTTATAATTATTGTCATGCTTGACCTGGTATTATAACCAAATCCTCAATTAAATCTTCGAGATCCGTCAATTGCAATATCTTTCCTACGAGAATTTCAAATAGAGGATAACGATTTACTTTTATTAGAGTTATTGCACTAAGTAATTCTTCTGCGGTGATATACCCAATAGCAGTAAAAAATAAATCCGATACCATGTCATCACTAACATTTTTCAAAATAATAACTGAAAGTAGTAGCTTATTGGGCGAAACATACACCGAAGCCAACTCTACCAAACTATCAGCAATACCTTTGTTTTTCTTTACCTTTACTTGCTTAACAAATAAGCTAAGTATCTTTTTGTCACTATCCTCTTGCCTACTAGGATCAAACAGCTTCGTAGCCTTGAAATTAAAGGAATCTAAAATTCTATCCTCATAATTTTGGCTAGGCATTCTTACCTCCAATATTTAAAAGGGCTTATTTACTTATACTTATATTATAACTTATATCTTAAAACTTTAATAACCCATCAACAAAACCAATCTGATACATTATCATTAATCCTAATACGATACTGATAAACCCAGCTGAAAATTTAATAATAGAGTTTATTTTTTTAATTTTCATGCTAAGTATAAAAGGTAAACCAATTAAACTACTGATTATCATCATACCTAGAACAGAACCCGCACCAAAAATTAATACATAAATAATCCCTTCCGTAACAGACGGTAGTGTGGCTAAAACTAACAACATCAGAGCAGCACTACCGGCTAAGCCATGCACCATGCCCATCAAAAGAGAAGTATGCAGATGGCTATGTGCTTTTGATTTTTGATGAGAGTGAAAATGAGTATGAACCTCCCCACCGTGTTTATGAGTATGAACATGAATTTTATGTTGATATATTTTCCATAAAACATTAACTCCCAATAAAATCAAAACAATACCAACTATAAACTCCATAGACATGGCCAATCTATTAGGAATATTTAATTTAAAGATAAGTACTAATAAAGCGACCATCATCAAAGTGGCAGTATGACCAATACCCCAGACCATCCCCATTAAAGAAGATTTTTTGAAGCTTTTGGTTTCACTAACAATAGTAGTAACTGCCACGACATGATCAGCATCCAAAGCATGCTCTAAACCAAGAATAAATCCTAAACCCAAGACTGGTAATAATCTAACTATTTCAATATCCATTTTATTCTAAATTATTTTTTTAGTAAATCTACCTTATCTAATTTCTCCCATGGGAATCCTTGGTCTTCACGTCCGAAATGTCCATAAGCGGCAGTTTTTTCATACATTGGATGTTTCAAATCAAGTTCAGAAATAATCTCTGCCGGTTTAACTGGAAAATGTTTTTTTACAAGCTCAACAATATCACCATTTGGCAATGTGCCAGTACCAAAAGTATTAACCATAATAGAAACTGGTTCTGCTACGCCAATAGCATAAGCTAATTGAACTTCACAACGTTTAGCTAATCCAGCGCCAACAATATTTTTTGCAATATAACGAGCAACGTATGACGCACTACGATCTACCTTAGTAATACATTTACCTGAAAAACATCCACCACCATGAGCGCCAACTCCACCATATGTATCGACAATAATCTTACGTCCAGTCAGTCCTGCGTCAGCTGGAGGACCGCCTAATACAAATCTACCTGTAGAATTAATAAAAAAATTTATTTTATCATTATACCATTCACCGAGTACTGGCTTAATTACATACTCCTTGATATCCTCTCGTAATTTATCCATCTCAATATCTTCTGAGTGATGTGCTGCAATAACAACTGTATTAATTCTCTTTGGTTTATCATCTTCATACTCAACAGTTACTTGAGATTTACCATCTGGTCGTAGATACGACAATTTACCGTTTTTTCTCACCTCTGATAATTTGTGAGTAAGTTTATGAGCTAGAGAAATAGTTAATGGCATCAACTCAGGTGTTTCATCAGTAGCATAACCAAACATAAGTCCCTGATCACCAGCACCGAACTCTTTGAATTCTCCATCACCTTCATCTACCCCTTGAGCGATATCAGGAGACTGTTCATGCAAAGTATTAATTACACCAACGTCAGAAGAACAAAAACCGATCTCTGGTTTATCATAACCAATCTTGTCTAACGTGCGTCTAACGATACTCTGAATATCTACATAAGCTTTGGTACGCGCTTCTCCACCGACCATCACTAAACCAGTTGTTACAAAACATTCAATACCTGCATGGGTATCTGGATCTTGCCTAACCATCTCATCATAAATTGCGTCAGATAATTGATCGCATACTTTATCAGGATGCCCTTCTGTTACTGACTCAGAAGTAAATAATCTTTTTTGACTCATATTATTATTTTATTAGTAAATTATTATTTATAAACAAAAAAATCTCTATATAAGAGATCTTTATTCAAAAAGTATTCTCTCATCTTTTCCTTATGACTAAGGATGGATTTAGCACCATTCGATAGGTCCTGAAATAAACTTGCCTACCGGCAGGCAGGTTCAGGACGCTTCGCGGTTGCTGTGAACGTCTTCGGGCCAAAACCCTGGTGTTCACTCTTGATAAGATATTATTTTGTTAATGTAAAAAAAGTATAGCAAGCGAATGATTAGATGTCAATTTAAAAAGCCGCGCTTGCAAGCAAACGCGGACTTTATAAGTAGAACAGTTGACATGTGAGTATTTCACACAACATGCACAACTGTTTCAATGACCATTAACCACGTACAAGCAGTCACCAGATGGTGTATGCCATGTAACGGACGAACAGCCGTAGGTGGATCATCAAATGAATTAATGATTCCCAGTATTATACTACCTACAATCCAGATCATAAACACAATTACTGATGTACCGATGAACTGACTGATGATGACATTCGGTGATGCCGAATGAATCCACGGTCGAGCAAAAAGCATCATTACTCCAAGTGGCATAATACACATAAGGGTAATCATACCAAGCATTCCCTGTATACCAAGATTAGCTGGTGACGGTGAATTAGTATCACCAACATTGATCGGGAATTTGTTGAGTGTCGAGAAAAGATTAGCGACTTGCATGTGTTTTAATATCTCACGTAAGAGAAATAAAAAATATACAACTGCACACACCAAATACACGTCAGTATTAGTGGGATTTAAATCAGCATTAACTGCAGCACCACTAAATAGCACACAACAAGCAGCAATCCCAGCACCATACATACTTCGCTTTAGCCAAAACGGCTCACTTCCATCCAGTTTAGTATACCGGTAGACCATCCACGCTGTATAGAAAATCACTATAAAGTTAACCAAGGACAGATACCGAGCAACGATTACTGTCGCGATTAGGACTAGAATACCAACACCCGTCAGTAATTGCTTTTTCCACTGAGGAAAAGCCGGACCACTAATCAGCGGTAACCAAACGCCAAAGATAGTAGAATCCTGTTGACGTTTATGTGCCATCGCAGAGTAATAGAGGCTGGACGCCAAACAGAGAAGTCCCATCGCCGTAGCAGCAGCAATATTCTGCGACGTAAAAAGTTGTTGGCTAAACAGAACCGTTGCTGCCCATGTTCCAACAAAAGACGTAAGACAAATCAGTGGTCGTGTCACCTGATAAAAAGTTTTAAAAGAACGCATACAAAATCCTCCAAGTGTTTATTTTTACTTTTTCTATTCACACCTTATTATAAAACTGGTACTCATGTCAAGAAGATTTTTATTTAATAAATAGTCAAAAAAATTGTCAATTAAAAAAGCCCGTATCCAGCTGGCAACTATTATATAAATAATTAACAATTGGTGATACGGGCTTATCCTTCTTCATAATAAAGACGGACGGGATCCTTTCAAACATAAGCCTGATTGGATCACCACAAGTCAGTATAGCATATATTTACCAAAAAATCAAGTATATTTCATATATAAGTACCATAAATACTGATTTTGGTGTATAATAATAATATATTTCCGGCAAAGTTTACCGCCAGGCAGAGCCTGGTCCGGCTTTGCAGGAGATCAGGCTCTGCCTGAAATAATTAATTAAAAAAAGCCTATGAAAAAATTGCTAATCATCACTTTAGTTATCGGGGCAGGCCTGATATTAAGCGGATGTGGAGTAGCCGAAAAAGTTGCAGAAAACACAATTGAGTCAGCCACCAACAATGAAATTGATGTGGATATTGATGACAACAGCCTTACCCTTAATACAAATGGCGGTACCTTAGAAGTTGGAGAGAAAGTAAGTATGCCAAATAATTTTCCATCAGACATCTATGTATTAAATGGAAATCTCATCTCTGCTATGACCATAGACGAAAATAATACATTCTCTATAAATCTTAGTACTAATGATTCGCCCACAGAAGTTAAAGCGGAATATCAGACAGAACTTGCCAACGATGGTTGGACAATTGATTCGACCTTAGACTTTGGTGGGGGATCAATGATGACTGGAACTAAAGATAACCGCTCTATTACCGTCACTATTTCTGTAGATGAAACTGAAGGAACAACCACCGTAGGAATTAACACCTTCGACATCGAATAAAAATTATAAAACACTTTCTAAAAAACAGCCTCTAAAACAGGCTGTTTTTTTATTTTTCTTAAAATAATTACGCTAATCTCTTAGTCATAATCTCATTAGCCAACTCTAATTGCTCTGGTGTGTTAACTCCTACCCATTGATCAAGATCACTTATGGCATGAGCGCAAACAATACCTTTCTGATCTACGGCCATCTTAATAAGATCAGGTAATATTAACTCCCCTTTACCAGTAGCAGATGGCTGAAGATTTTTAATATTTTCCCAGAGCCAATCAGCATTAAAACAATAAGTGGCCGCGTTTATTTCATTAATTTTCTTTTCTTCCTCAGTCAATACTTCTTTTTCTTTAATAGCCAAAACTCTCCCATTATCATCACGGATTACTCTACCAAGCTCGGCGGGATTTGGATGAATTAATGTTAAAACACTGGCAATTGCCTTTTCCTTAACGTGCATATTCAATAAATCTATAATCGTTCCCGGCTTATAAAAAGCAGAATCGTCTCCCTGCATTACCAATACATATTTACTGCCAGGATTTACTTTATCAGTAGCACAGGCAACAGCATGTCCAGTACCTTTTTGTTCTTCCTGAAGCGCATATTTAAATTTATCTCCAAAATATTCTTTAATTACTTCAGCTTTATAGCCAACTACTACTACAGCATCATCTATACTCAAATTCTCTAAAGTTTTTAGAGAATACTCTAACATAGGTTTGCCACATATCTTATGCATTACTTTTGGTATTTCAGATGGTTGGCCCTCATTCAATCTTGTCCCTTTTCCAGCTGCTAAAATAATTACACTCGTGTGTTGTAATATAGACATATTATTGGTTATTTATATTTTTTAAATCTTCTAATTTTTTCTTAGTTTCTGGCTGACAAGCTCCACATAAAGGATTGTCTAAAACTGCTTGCATTCCATCTGCATCAAAGTTCTCTGGTAAATTATGTTGTTTAATCTCATTATCCCCATTAAACCAACTATTCGGAATGCTTCGGGTAAAACTTTGCTCACAATCCTGGCAAGTCATTTCATACTTACGACTTCCGTCAGTATCAGTGATAAATTTTAATTCTGGTTGCTCGTTGTCAACTTTTTTTAATTCATCATCCATGGGATAATTTTTTGCAAATTCTTGCATATTATTTCTTTATTTTTTTAACTATTTTATAAAGCTTATACCAAAAATTGTTCAAAATCAAATCATATACCCCTAAGTATGATACCCCATGCCCACCAAAACCTTTTTTAAATCTTGTTATTCCTGACCAAGCCATTTCTTTTGCTGAACCATCAGGAGCGATTCCTCCAAAATCATAATATTTATAATTACTCTCTTTTGCATCTTTTATTTGCTGCCACTGTAATAAATGCGGAGCCATTAAATTCCTATACTCATTCGATGAAGATCCATGTACATAAGTTACGGTATCACCAAAAAAATATACCAAATTTGCAGCCAATGTTTTATTTTCAAATTCGGCTAAATATATTTTTACAATTCCCGACGGAGACAAAGTCTTGAATATATTATAATAATACTCTCGATTATGAGACCTAAATCTATCTCGATCCGCCGTTACCTTATTTAGTTGCCAAAACTTTTCAAAATCTTCTTCAGTAGAACCTATTCTAACTATTACCCCCTTTTTCTCGGCCAATCGAATATTATAACGTGTTTTGTGATGCATCTGGGCTAATAAATCTTCTTCTGACATATTAAAATCTAGTAACCAGCTATCTTGAGGTTGAACAAATTTCTCAGCTACAAATTTATACTTACTAATAGCCTTTGTAAATTTATCTAAATGGTGTTTTTCTAAAGGTGGTTCAATTTTTATAAACATTACCTTAGTTTCTGATAACTGAGCAACAAGTTCTCCTATAAAATATTCAAATACTTCTAAAAACTTATCTGGATGTAGTTGATCACTAACTATTGGCCCACGTGGTATATACCAATAACTAGTACCAAATGGTAAATTATTTTTTATAGCTAAAGCAATACCAACCAACTCCTGATTGTCATACAAAGCAAATCTCTTTATTTTATTATTAATATTTTTTTGAAATTCTCCCCACTGCCACGATTGCAAAAACTGGCTCTGTTTTTGAGAGCCAACAAAATTATTTAATATCTGATCCTCCTTAATTTCTTTTACTTCCATTTTGTAATTAATAAATTATTCTTTTCTACCCAAAGATTTTAGAGCTGCTTTAATTTTATCTTTAACTTCGATAATATCTTTATCAACCGCCTTGGCCGCATCTCTTGCTTCTCTGACTGTATAACCTAGAGCCATTAAGCCATCTATTACATCACTATCGCCATTTGACATTGATTGTAATTGCGATGAATCTAAGTCATCTAATTCAATCTTATTTTTTAACTCTAAAATTAAACGTTCTGCCGTCTTCTTCCCTATTCCCGACACTTTAGTTAATAAACTAGCATCACCTTGACTAATCCCTTGTTGTAATTCATTTAGAACAGCTAATGACATGATATTTAGGGCTGACTTAGGACCAACACCAGAGACACTAATTAGTTTCTTAAAAAAACTAACCTCTTTCATATCCAAAAAACCAAATAATTCCATGGCATCCTCACGAACATTCAGATGAGTATATAATTCAACTTCATCCCCTTTATTAACTTTTTCCAAAAAAATTGGCAAAGCAAAAACCTCATAGCCTACTCCATGCGCATCAACGATGACTGACTTATCTGTCTTATATTTTATTGTCCCATTGATTAATGAAATCATATTATAAGTAATTATAACATATATTTGTCATCACAAGAAAAAATATAAAACACGTTCTGGAATTCACCCTTTAGGGTGTTTTATTATTTATACAGCCTAAAGGCTGAATTCCAAAAATGGTTATCCCTCCATTCCACCTGCCGGCAGGCAGGGTCGAGATGACAAACTGTGTAGAACCAAAAAGCCGCTACATTAAATATGCAACGGCTTAAAATAATTTATTTTTTTTTAAGTAGTTTTTAAACTAGCAACTGCTTGTTCAAAATGATCTAAACCAGAAGCTACAATAGCATCTACATCAGCTGTGCTACCTGCACTACAATCAATAGTTAAAATACCGTTATCTCTTTTGACAGTAAGAATTTTGAATTTATCTTCACTATGAACAATTTCCGTAATTCCTCTAATCTTATCAACTCTTAATAGTTCATATCCTTTTTTCTCAAATTCTTCAATCAAAAAATCTCTCATAGCTAAAATAAAATGTGGAGATTGTTTTAATACTCTATATGGTTCTATCACTTCAATATTATCTTCTTCTGGAGGGTTCTTGAGACCAGATTTTGGATTCTTAAATAATGGAATCAAAATCATTGGCGCCATCAAAGTAGTAATCAAAGTCATCATTATAGCTACCCCAAATATCTCACCACTGATAATCCCAGCTGATAAACCAATCCCAGCAACAATTAAAGCAACCTCACCACGTGGCAACATTCCAATACCGATTCTCATTGAACCTAAAAAATTAAATCCTGTAAACAAAGCCGGTAAACCAGAACCAAGAACTTTACCAATAACTGCAAAAACGCTAATTACCAAACCAAATACTAGTACAGCTCCCATAGCTTGAAAATCAACCAAAGTACCCATGATCGCAAAAAATACCGGCACAATCAAATGCGAAGCGCCAGCTAATTTTTCTTCAAGCTCCTTACCAACCTTGGTAACTGATAATAAAATACCAGCTAAGTAAGCTCCGATAATCATAGCTAAACCAAACATTTCAGCAACAGCAGCAACTGCGAAACAAATTGCAGCGGCGATAGCCATATAAGATTTACCATCTAATTTTAACAGAACATTTGAAAGCTTCTTGCCAAAAAACCAACCTATTAAAGTCATACCTCCAAGAAATCCAACTGCTTTCAGTCCAATCGTTCCTAACTGAACCCAAGAGAATCCATCCCCACCTTCAGCACCACCACCAGCTAGTGACAAAACCAAAGCTAATATTAATATACCAATAACATCATCAATCACAGCGGCAGCTAAAATAGTAACACCTTCCTGAGTATCAAGCTTATACATATCAGATAAAACTCTGGCTGTAATACCTACAGAAGTCGCTACCATGATCGCCCCCATAAATAAGGCTGAAGTATCCATTATATTATCAGCGAAACCAAACATCATTGTTCCCCAAACACCTAGGAAAAATGGTAAAACCACACCACCAAGCGCAATGCCTAATGACTTCATGCCATATTTAATAAATAATTTAGCGTCAGTCTCTAAACCTACTAAGAATAATAGTAAAATAGCTCCAATCTGACCAAAGAAATATAATTCAGTAGAAATTGGTAATGTTGAAACATGCTCACCGACTGATTCAATCACTGGAAATAATTTTCCAATAAATGGTAATGTGATCGCACCTAAAGCAAATGGTCCGACGACCATACCACCGATCAATTCACCAAGAACTTCAGATTGTTTAAATTTTTTAAATAGTAAGCCAAATAATTTGGCGGCCATTAGCAATACTGCTAACTGAAGCACGAGATGTGCTAATTCTTCCGGATCCATAGTTTTGTTTTTTTAATTTTAATTAATAATGAAATTTTTAAAAAAAGCCCGTTTCAACCGAACTATTTAAATATTATGATACTCTTTTGCATGAAAGAGTCAAGACTCAGCGAATTTTAATATGAGATAAAATAAAAACTGCCAAAATAAACGGTTTTTTAATATTTTTATACAAATATTACCAAATAAAAAAACCAACTTATAATAAGTTGGTTTTGTGATAATGATCAATGCGTTTAATTATGCAACATTAAGGAGCAACGGCCATCAAATGTTTTGCATAGTCAGGCATATCATTTTTGAAAATATTACCCGTCATATCTATTCTCACGGAATCCATACCAATCCCTTGAAGATCGATTAATCTCAGTCCCTTGAATTGTACAAGACACAATTTTCTAAGAACCCTTATAGCTAATGTATGAACCTGTGAAGCTCTTGATTCAGATACACTCAAAACTTCACCAATCTCCCTCAATGTCATCTCTTCAAAATAATATAGATAGATAACAGATGACTGTTGGAAGTTCAGTTTTTCTTTTATCGCATCAAGAACATAGTCAACAACCTGTTGCTTCGAAATAACCGAAGTTATGCTGGGAAGGTCAGAACTTATTGTCTCAATTCGCGGGACCTGCCTATTATCATTCTCCCGATATATGATTTCATCTAAGGATAGAACTAATCCCTGTTTCAGGTCTGCCATTTGAAGCAATAATCTTTCCGGCGTTATTCCCATTTTTTCAGCAATGAGCTCTGTCATTTCCGGTCTGTCACCCAAATCGTTTAGTAACCTACTATAGGTTTTTTCAATTTCACGATGAGAAGATCGAGTTGATCTAGGGACCCAGTCAAGCATACGCACAGAATCAAGAATTGCACCCCTGATTCTCGGAGTGGCATATGTTTGGAACTTGACTCCGGCATATGGATTAAACTCGTCTATTGCTTCAGACAATCCTATAACACCATCATGTATCAAATCCTTCAGTTCCACGGATCTTGGAAATCCCATTGCCAATCGTGTGGCAACGCTATTAACAATAAATAGATAGCGTAGCATAAACTGCTGTTTGACCTTAGCTTTATAGCCATTGTCATGCCTTATGCGTAGAAAGTATATCCACCTCTTGTTAGACTGCATCAGATAATCAAACCGTGAAGGATATTTAGAACTTCCGTCCTCAACAAGCTCAAAATTGTTCATTTTTTGTGCAGTCCAAAACCACATAAAAATCATGAACGCTTTTTTTACTGCCCTTGCTGGGTTGGAAGGAAAATTAACCATACATCTCGCTTCTTTAACAAGCTCCTCAAGATCAACGTAAGTTATTATCCCTCCATGATTTCCGGCAAAATGAATAACGGATTTAAGCCATCTGTTAGCCATAGTTACCCTATGAAATTCACTCCCGCCTAATGGTTTAAATTTGACATTGTCAATCCATTGAGAAATACCAAATTCTGGGCCAAGCCATCCTCTTTTTTTTGCGATAGATCTAACGCCCCTCTTAGAAACATTCCCCATGCTGTTTCTTATTATCCTCAATAACTCCAACGCATTCACATTAGCTTCCTGCTTGTTCATGACACGTATTGCCTCCTTGTTATTTTTGTTTATTAATGTTCATTTTTTATTAAACAAACTTAACAATTAACTTATACTTTGTCAATGCAATAAAAAAAGGGTAGATATTTAATCTGACCCTTTTATTAACCACGTAGGTTAATTTCTACTATTGAGACTGCTTTGTTAGTACCGTCACAGCAACTACATGATGCTGTTTGGAAGAAAACATCAGATAAATTATCAGGCAATTGCTGATCAATATCAGCGGATAATAATTCGACTCCTTTTTGAGTCTGTTCTAATATGTTTCCACATCCAGTACAAAACGAGTACATTACAGATTCAGGCCCCTCCAGAGGCTCTTGTAACCTAATATAATTAGGCTTGAATCCTCCGATTGCCTTAGCTATACCTGTCTTTCCTAACATGTTTCCTTTGTTAATGTGATCATTCAATGTATGTCCTCCTATAACAATAATGAATGTTTCGCGAAAACCACCTTAACTAATATTGAATATTTTGTCAACCCACCTCTTTAATTAAAGAGCTGGTCAACCCCTAAATTTTATGCAACTGAAACTTCTTTTTTATTTATATAGGGCTTAAATTTTACTGCAATCTCAAGAGCATGATCATTTAAAACTTTTTTATAATCATCATCCTTTGGATCAAGACCGTCGTGTGGTACCAAAATTACCATATCTGCCCGGTAATCCATTTTATTTGGGTTTGTAGTTAAATCAATAGTAACTCTTACGATATCTTTTGGATTATTCTCTGGATCAACTTGAAACTCAAAAAAACAATCAATACTATGATATTGATCTAACGAAGATCCGACAGCTGTATAATATTTTAATTGACTATAATCTTCTAATCCTAGTTCATCGGCTATAGTTGCATGTAAATCATATGCGAACCAAGCATGAGGATCAGTAGGATCGCCAATTTGGTTTTCCTTCACATAATCCAAAGCATCATCAAATTTCTGATAACTTGTTTCACCAGACGATTGCTGTTCTTGAGTTTTCTTCACTCCACCAAGCATATTGTTTTCTACAAGCTTACCACTAGGTCCGTCATAATTAAAACTAATTCCACCTCCTTCTACTCCTCGTTTTGCCATATATTTTAATATAATTATTTACTAATTAAATTATATTAACAGTATACCAAATTATATACAATACCACCCGAATTTATTTGTATCTAAAATATATGTTATATTATATACACTATGAAATTTAAGATTCAATCAAAATTTAAACCTACTGGCGACCAACCGCAAGCAATTAAAAAACTCACCGCTGGTATTAAAAAGGGGCTAACCCATCAAACACTACTTGGTGTTACTGGATCAGGTAAAACCTTTACCATGGCTAATGTTATTGAAAAAATACAACAGCCAACTTTAATAATGTCCCATAATAAAACATTGGCAGCACAACTTGCTTCAGAACTACAAGACTTCTTCCCTAATAACGCCGTGCACTATTTCGTCTCTTATTATGATTACTATCAACCAGAAGCATATATCCCACGTAGCGATACATATATAGAGAAGACGACTTCTATCAATGAAGAGATTGATCGACTAAGACATGCTTCCACCCAAGCACTACTATCTAGAGATGATGTAATTATAGTATCTTCAGTCTCAGCTATTTATGGCTTAGGATCGCCTATCGAATACAAAAGAGATGCTCTTAAATTGATAAAAGGTCAGAATGAATTACGTGATAATATTTTAACTAACCTAGTAAATATTCACTACCAACGCAATCAAACAGATCTCTGGCGAAACAAATTCAGAATCAAAGGAGAAGTCTTAGAGATATTTCCATCTTCCTCTGAAAACAATTTTTATCGGATTCAATTCTTCGGTGATCTGATAGAAAAAATTACTGAGATAGATTCTCTTACTCAGAAAGTTATTGCCGAACATGATGAAGTAGAGATTTATCCAGCTAGGCATTATCTTGCACCAGACGAAGCTATGAAAAAGGCTTTGAAACAAATAGAACAAGACATGAAGAAACAAGTGGCTAAATTTACTAAGGAAAACAAATTGATTGAAGCTCAACGTCTAGAACAGAGAACGCGCTATGACATAGAAATGATTAAACAAATAGGTTACTGCAATGGCATCGAGAATTACTCTAGATACTTCGACCAACGCAAACCTGGCGAACCCCCTTCTACCTTGATAGATTTTTTTCCTAAAGATTATCTGATGTTTATAGATGAGTCTCATATGACCATCCCTCAAATTCGTGGCATGTATTTTGGGGATAAAGCTCGAAAAGAAACATTAGTAAGTTTTGGTTTTAGACTTCCGGCTGCACTAGATAATAGACCATTAAAGTTTGAAGAATTTAATAAAAAAATAAATCAGTTAACTTATGTATCTGCCACTCCAAGTGACTACGAAGCAGAATGGTCAAAGCAAACCGCCGAACAATTAGTCAGACCAACTGGTCTTCTAGACCCAACCATAGAAATAAGAGAAACAACCAATCAAATTGATAACCTTATTGGCGAAATAAAAAAAACCATAGCTAAAAAACAACGCGTCTTAATAACCACTTTGACAAAACGTATGTCCGAAGATTTAACAGAATATCTGGCCGATTTAGATATTAAGGTTCAGTATATTCATTCTGAAGTAGATACACTAGAACGCTTAGAAATTTTGCGTGATTTGCGCTTAGGAAAATACGACGTACTAATAGGCATAAATCTACTCAGAGAAGGTCTTGATCTACCAGAAGTGTCCTTAATAGCTATTCTAGACGCTGACAAGGAGGGCTTCCTCAGATCTGAGACCGCTCTTGTCCAAACTATGGGTCGAGCTGCCAGACACCAAGAAGGTCATATAATCATGTATGCAGACTCAGTAACTGGTTCGATGGATAGAGCTATCAAAGAAACAACCAGAAGAAGAAAATATCAAAAAACATATAATAAAAAACATGGCATTACTCCTACTTCTATCAATAAGGAAATTAAAGAATCTAGGCTAGCAGGCTCGAAGAAAGAGGTTAAAGAATTTATGTTTAAAAATACACCTAAAGAAGAAATTCCTCATCTAATAGCGGATTTAGACAGTAAAATGGAAATTGCTTCTAGGAATTTAGAATTCGAAAAAGCAGCTACCTTTAGAGATGAGATAGCTATGCTCAAAAAAATTAAGTAGTAATATTAGAGATCGCTTCCCCCTCGACTTTCTCGGGTTCGCGATGACGGGGTTATTTATTAATTGTCATTGCGAGAAATGGAATGACGAAGCAATCTCAATCATACCATTCAGTTGATAAATCAATCCATTTATTATTCATACTTTCTACTAATTTAATCTTCTTTACTCGCGAACCTCCTTTCAACTGTTTCTCTCGCATTATAGCATCATAAGGGCTATTAAACTCTTCAAAATATACTAACTTGTTTACATTGTACTTACTAGTAAACCCTAGAAATACTTTATCTTTGTGTTGCAAAACACGTCCTTGTAGATTACTAGTTATGCCAATATACAAAACCTTATTTGTTTTATTAGTCATAATGTATATATGATATATTCTAAATATAAAACTTCCCCTATTTAGGAGGAAATTTTATAACGTTTATCGCATACTATTTTTTATTATAAGCCTTAGCTTTATTCTTTCCATTTCCAATATTTTTTTTTGATTTAGCTTTTATTTTTTTCTCTTTCTTTTCTTCAACTACTTCCGATTCTGTTATATTTCCCTTCAATTCATCTACAATCTGCTGTCTCATCTTTTCTTCTTTATCTTTCTCTTTAGCTTCACGTTTACCTTTTCGCATTCTTCTAATTATTACAATAATGATAATAATCAGTATTATTGTTCCTAAAATTATCAAAATCTCAACTAATGGAATAATCCAAAATGAAATTTCTTTTTGCACTGGACGTAATGGGTCACCATACAGTAGAGTAATCTTGGCTCGATATTTACCAATCATCAAGCCCGTGCCATAACTAGGAACTTCAAACGTTCTATCTGTACCAGGTAAAATAATTTTATTAACTTCATTGACCTGAATCTCCTCTGTTCGGGATCCCCATAGATCATTGATGATCTTAATATTACCATCTGGCTTCTGATGAGTATTCCCCTGGTTATCAATAGTGATTAAAAAATCTATTGGTGGTTTGAGGAAAAAATTCTTCGATTCAAAAAAATCCTTTTTATCAGCTGGTGATAATTTTGGATCTTTATTAGTAAAAACACCGGATTGAAAATCTACCTCAATATCATCTATAGTTGCTCCTAAAATTTTAATAAAAATATTGGTAGCTACATTGGAACCAACATAAACAGCTGCTCCATCAGAATCAGTTTCTTTAGAAGGCTTTAGCTGAAATACTAATGAAATAAGATGAGTACCCGGTTCAGCATCTCGTGGCACAACGATCTTATATGGAAAATCAACTAAAGTACCTTCGGCTGGCATAGTAATTGGTATTTCTTCCTGGCCGTAAACTATATCAATATCTTCTTCAGTCTCCTCGACGTCTACTTCATCAGCATCAACGTTCTCTTCAGTCTCCTCGGCAGTAATTGGTACATTTGCCCATTGAATCCAAGATCGATCTGGCTTCAAATCCTGAGGGTCAGTCAGAATAAGAACAGCTCCTTCCTTTTCAGGTGATTCTGTAAAATTATAAACTACTGGATATACAGTAGCACCAGAAAAAGACTCATCATAAAGCTGTACCAATTGCTCATCAATTGTTTCACCCGGTCTAGCTACAATTTCTAAATTAAGTTGAGAAATTGTAACTGCCTCAGCTGGCTGGCTAATAAAAATAGAAGCCATAAGAATTATAGCAACGGCAATTATTGACAAAAAAGATTTTTTCATAAATTTATTATATTTATTTTAATAGTAATATTATACCATTTTGCTAAATTATCCTCAAATAACTAACTCAACTAAGATATAACAAAAAGAGTCTCCTTAATCGGAGACTCAATAATTGAATAATTTTAAAAATTAATTTTAGAAGTCTGCAGCAGCAGTATAGGTAACCGTGTGTGAGTGAGATCCTGCCGCAACTGAAGAATCAACCGCCACTTTATGTGTCACCGTGATATCATTACCACTTTCAGCAATAGCAGCACCCGAGGAAGCTAGTGCAATAGATGCTTCAATAGGCGAATCATTATCCAAATATATAGTACCAAAAGTCCAAGTTCCACTTGTAGCTACCGAAATACCATATTCATCTGTACCGGCAGTAATAGCACCACTATCTTCCACAAAATCCGTAATACTGCCTAAATCACCGGATTCAGCAATAGAAATAGTTGCTCCACCACTCGCATTAGTACCCACATTAATATCGTAGTTACCAGAAGCAACAGTGGTAGTAAGTACTACGCCAAGATTACAAGTTACAACCGGTGTACCAGTACAATAAGTGCCGTCCGCGTTATCAAGCAACATTGAAAGATTTGGTAACACTGTAACTGAAACATTTACATCGTTGGCGTTACCGACATAAACCACACCAGCACCAGCGTCATCATTAGTTACCACAGATACGGTATATATATCTGCCCCAGCCGGATTATATAAACTGTCAGTACCACTTGTCCCTATAGTCATGGTCAATGAACTAGTATCTCCACCAGAGGCTACATCACAGCTAGCTGATAATCCAGCAGTGGCCGTAGCATCGGTCTGCACATAAGATCCAAATGTCGCACCGACCTGAGCACAAGTAATATCAGTGGAATCAATAGTACCATCCGTATCAACCCATGGGTCACCGCCTGAATTCTCACCAATATATACAGTAATAGTGTCACCAGTCGTTATTGCAGTTGTCGGCGAAAAAACAATAGTAATTTGTGACTCAGTGTTTATAGCTTCACTAGTAACTAGGGTGGTAGTCACTATATCAATACCAGCTGCTTGTGCATCTCGTCCAGCAGAAAACTGGCTCATTACAAATACGAGAGTAATGATACTGATAATTGCTCCGGATTTTTTTAATAGATTAAAAAACCGCCTCCATTTGAACATATTGATATTGTGGAAATAGTGTGTATAAACCCTATTTTTATGATTTTTGTTTTTCATTTTGTCCCTTATTTTAAAGGATATTTTCATTTTATTATATTCTTTCCCGCGTCTAAACAGGTAGTATATATATCTATAATAGCATATATTCAGAAACTAGTCAATAATAAATCCAGTAATATTAAATGAACACATTATTGACTCACCTATTATTATTAAAAATCTCCGGCGCAGGTATAAGTAACAATATGCGAAAAAATAGCGCCTGCCGTAATAGCCGCTGCAGCCGCTTCGTAGGTCATAGCTGTAGCACTGGCAGTAACTCGTCCTGCATTAGATGCTACAGTAAGTGGCGCACCAGTAATAGCAACATCGTTAGCTCCTAATTGACAATCTGCTCCAGTACAACTAATGCCATATTCTTCACTACCGGCTGTCACCGTATTATCAACTACATCATCTATATCATCGGCTCCATTTCGAATATTACCATCCTCCACCACACTGCAGGTATAACCATTCGGAGCGTTGGTTGTAACTGTTAAATTATGATTATCACTTCCAACTGTTAGAGTATTAATAACTCCCAAATTCATCACATTAGCACTTAAAGAAAAACCTAAATTATCGCTCCAGTCCACGACAGCCCCGCTATTTTCTTGATCATATGCTTCACCTCCTTTATTTCCATCCCACCAAAGAAACTTCCAATAAACACCTGCACCGATTGCATCAACATTAAAATCAACAATAGAATCTATCCCATCCCCATTATCATCAAATATAACATTCCTAAATATATCATCAGAAGTGATGCCATCCGCAACAATATACCTGGAATCAACTCCATCTCCGGCATTGTCAAAACTTCCATCAGATAGCTCTGTTACCGTTGCTGTAGTATGAATATACAACCCATCATTATCAATATAGTCAAAATCATAATATTGTGCGTTGATAGTGCCATTTATATCCATTGCATAGTTGCCCGTACTATCCCGAGTAATAAGTGTTCTATTTGAGGCGGCATTTTGGCCTTTTATTTCAAGGGTTTCACCATTATCTACAGTCATGGACGCTCCAGGAGCAAAGCGTACGTCTGCCTGACGGGTTACTGCCGCGCCGTCTTCAAAATCCTTGGCATAGCTCCAATACTCGTTGGTGCGGGAATTGCACGTACCATAGATATTAAGCCGGCCGGCACTGCCAGCGTGATCCTGAGAAAACAGGCAGCCGCCAGAATCAATGGTAAACGTAGTAGCTACAGAATCCCACATGACTATGTCTTCTGATGCCCCAATACGCAAGGTAATAAAAGTGTCTCCGAGATGCGTTTTATTATTAATGTTGTACATACCACCGGAGCCATTAAGATACAGAGTTGATCCAGTCCAGGTAGTATTAGCTCCGGCCACACTTAAGTCAAAATTACCCCCTACCTCCAAAACAACACTTGCTACAGAAAATGCGCTGGCTGCGGTCAATGTAAGGTTACTGCTTGTTGTCATATTATCGGTCTGTACAGTCCAGTCACCTGAAGCATGATTAAAAACAACTGTACCAAAACTTTGAGAGCCCGCCTCTACTGTTTCACTACCAGCATCTGAATCAAATGTCACCGTACCCGAGTTTGAAGTAAAGGTACCGTTGTTATCCCAGGAACCAGCCACATTGAATGCACTGGAATCTGATGCGTTCAACTCTGCTCCAGAAGTTATGGAAACGTTACCAGCTACGTCAGTCACCGGATCATTGATTGTGAGATCCAACTCGCCGTCATTCACGGTCAACGCACCATCGACGGTAAATGCGCCGGAGATAATTACATCGTCAACATCATCTGATGCCCCAGCGTTATTTGAATAAAAATTATAAAATGCTTTACTGCCCGTGGTGACAGTTTGATCAGCAGTACCATCCGGCTCTACAATTGAATTTGTAAACGGAATAAACGTACCAGTACCAGACATAGTCCAGTTACCGCCGAATGTTACTGTGGTAGGATCTGCGTCAGCATTTGGCGCATCATCCTGTAAATCAAAAGCACCAGTTCCCTGCACATCTATGGCCCCTGAAATATCTACTTCCCAGCCGTGTGTTTCAAGCCTATCACCCGTAGCTATAGTTAAACTACTGGCAGAAAAATCACTTTTTAATTTAGTAGTGCCGGGACTCTGGCCAATCTGCACAATACCCATATCTTGCTTAGCACCAGTGCTTTGATCATCAAACCACTGGTCATCCAGCACACCATCCAAAATAAGCTTACCTGTACCAGCTCCGGAAGAATCAAATGTACCCCCATCAGTAATGACAAAAGAAGTCTCTCCATCTCCAGTAGCAATAAAATCAACGTTATTACCGTGTGAAAAATTGGCGCTGGCACCAATACTAAAATCTGCCGCCACGGCTAGCTGATCAGCATTTGAAACATCACCAGTGCCGGTAACAGACAAACCTTGAAATGTATTTCCGTCAGAAGTAATAGTCTTAGACGACCCGTCCATCTGGAAAGTATTACCACTGGTAAAAGTAACGCTACCACCAGTAAAGTCAATATTACCCGTAACCGTCCAGGCACTTATTCCTGTGTTAAGTGTAGGCGTACCGCCTCCACCATAATTAGTAATTAGATCGCCGGTGATATTTATTATTGGATCATGTCCTACACCAGTTAAAATCGTAGTACCACCTAATGTATCATCAGTTACCTCCAAATTTCCAGAAAAAGTCAACGTTTGACTACCCACCGTGCCAAGAGTAGCCGTATACGTATTTGCACCACTATTATTATAAATTTCTACATTATCACCATATGTTCTTTGGGGAATATTTGTATCACCTGATTCACTAATAAAAAACCTCAGAGGTGCTGAAATAGTCCCTGATGTAGGGAAAATATTTGATGACTGGTAATCCAGCAACCCCGTACCATCAATAGTGCCATTCAACGTAATAGATGATGAAGTGTCCATAGTTAACGTAACAGTATCAATAGTAAAAGTATCATCAGTCACTACAATTAAAGTACCACCAACAGTCAGGCCACTCGTCTGCAAAGTAATAGTACCAGTTGAAGATGGATCGATTGTTAAGTTATTTAGAGTTTCATTACCGCCGACAATACTGTTTGACGTGCCGGTCATAGTTACCGCCGATGTGCCAGCAATAATAATACTACCAGTCATATTCAAATCACCCGCTACTGTATGAGTAGCATTAGCCAAAGTAATAGTACCACCAGAGAGCGTTAAATTCTGTAGCGTATTGCCGGCCGTGGTTAATAAACCACCACCATCCATAACTAGCGTATTACCGGCGGTGGCAGTATAAGATCCATCCGAAAAATTGACATTGCCGGAAACTGTCCAAGTGCCCGTGCCAGAAATAATATTTTCAGCACTAGTCCCCGCTCCAGTGAAATCCAAATCTCCCCCGATCGTAACAGTCGGATTGTTAGTAACCCCAGTCAAAGTTACATCACCAGGAGTATCTCCAGCCGCTATAACATAAAGATGAGAAGACGCTCCAGCCAAAGTATATGTCCCGGAGGCAAATGTAACCGTCCGACCTGTCGCACTATTAGAATATATCTCTACTAAACCACTGTATGTCCGAGCATCAAAAGTAGTTGAAGCTATATTACCAGCCGAAGTATCGAAACGTGTGATAGCGCTCAGTGTCCCAGCTCCCGCACCTGGACCACCAGAAGCATCAGTAAAGCATAGTCTGCCGGCACCCGTAATGTCCCCATCCAGCGTCATGGTCGCCCCAGTATGTGTAATAATCCGACCTGTATCAATAGTAAAAATATCACTGGTATCAACATCTACCGTACCGCTAACCGTAAAATCGTTAGTCTGAGCTGTCCACGTACCACTACCATCACTGCCTATAAATGTCAGATTGTTAAAACCAGAACTACCCGCTTCTATAATATTATCGGTGTCAGCCGCGTCAAAAGTAATTGTAGAAGATGAGGCCGTATAAGTACCGGTATTCACCCAATCTCCTGACACGGTAATGGACTCTGATGATCCAGCCGTGTAAGTACCTACAATTTTTATATCATCAAAAACTGTCGTTCCGCCAGGCACGAATTCATCCCCGGTCCAAACATAAAATATCCTCGCATCACTGACCGTCAGCGTACCGGCATTTGACGTGAATCCAATCTCAGTATCAATGCAGTTAGTACCGGAATCATTATCACAGTCAGCGAGATCAGCATTAGTTACCGTAGTGGAATTTTCATCCCTAACAATAACCCGATCCTGATAAATTGACAGGCCGGTACAATTAGGCGAACCCGTACAGGCCGCCCCGTAAGTTACTACCAGCGTGCCATCAGCCGTAGCACCATCCAGCCATATCACCAGCTCATCACCGTTGGAGGGCTCAGTAATGTTGACTGTCCAATTCCCTGATCCGTCCGTGCCGTCGGCATCCGAAGCCGTAGCACCAGTAGAACTATTTACTATTTTAATTGCTCCTCCGCTGTTATTCAGCGTGGCTACTCCTTCGTTAGTATAAGCAATTCCAGAAATAGTGCTGGTTGCAGGTACACTGGCAATCACCCCAGGAATAACCGTATACGTATCCGACGGACTGGCCCGAAAACAATACGTTTCTGAATCTGAGGCATTACTGGTAAAGGCCACCGTATATTCCATTTCCGTATAATAAGTTGTTAAGAGCGCTTTTTTGGGATCGGAAGTATTGGACGGATCCTCGGCCATATCACCGGTCTGAAATAACGAATTTTCATCAGCCAAAGTACAGCTTGTAACCGATGTACAATTTGTTGACTGATCATTATCTGCGTAATAACTAGTGGTGGTCATTTCCACCGGCTCGGTAGTAGGAGTAACGGGCACATTGGCAAAATTACCATCAGCCACACTTGTACACACACCTGCCCCGCCAAGAGCTGCATACTGCAAAATAAAAGAAGTGGTAGTGCTGGCAGCAGTCCCCTCATTTGACAGCTCAAAACGAATACGAAAATTAGTGCCGACTGTTACGCCATTAGAAGAATCAGCGTCAACAGATGACAGGTCAGTATTAAGAAATGAAGCAGCAGTCTCCGAGCCATCATCATCACGCAACGAGTAGTGTATCTGGATAACATTAGGACTGCCTGATTCATGGGCCAATGCAAAATCAACATATGTAAACAAACTTGCCGAGATTACAACAATTAATACAATGATATATTTTAATAATAAACTAAATTTCATTGTTTGGTTCAAATAAATAAAATTCATATCCAAAATCTTCCAACGTAACATTACGTCCATATACAATAGTCGGGATATCCAGCGTATAGGAAGGATTATAGTCATCGGTAAATATTGGTAATTCGCTCAATGTAAAATGATTCTCCAGTAATTCTCTGCCAAAAAAATTTGGTATCATCCCCCGGAAATCCTGCTCAACAAATTCACGGTCACTCGCAAAGTACACAATAGATCCATAGCCATCAGGATTAGACACAGAAAATTTCACCATAGAGAAAACACTTGCCAGCGTATTATAAACAATGGGTTGCTGGTCTTCGGATTTTATCCATCCCATGGCATTCGTACTCAGGATACCATTGGGTTTGAGGATACTTTTTCCTTCAGTAAAAAACTCTTCAGTCACCATGTGGATCGATGGTTCAGATCCAATAACTATATCAATCATTATTAAATCATACTTTTTGTCAGTATGACGAACATAGTAACGTGCATCCTGTACGATATACGTAAAATTATCAGTGGTTGGCAAATCAAAAAATTCAGTACTGAGCTCAATAATGCGTGGATTTATCTCTACGATATCAACATTATGCGTGGTATCGCTTAACTCTTTGACTACGGCACCTCCGCCCAATCCAAGAATTAGGATATCAAGCTTTTGATCCTCCGGAAAAGCATTAATCGCTCCTCGAAAATACCGCGTATAAGGCCAGGCGGATGAATTAATATCATAATTCCAACAACTTTGGCTGGACGTATCAATCAGCAGACACCTGATGTTTTGGTTCACTGCCCGTAGTTCATACAGTTTAATATCCCCAAAATAACTTTGCTCCTTATAGATAATTTTTGCCTGAGCGGGTTGTGACACTACATGTGAAGGTAATAAAAATTGGATAATTATCAAGAGAACAATTGTAATGATCGACGTGAATCCTCCTCGTTTCGCAAATAACCAGCCAAGAGCTAATATAATAAGCAATGCTCCGGTTGTACTAAAAATAACTGACAAAGAAAAATTTGGTATTAGAAAAAATCCGCTTGCAAGCGCGCCCACCAAAGAACCGACAGTGGCTATGGCAAAAATTCTTCCGCTCTGCATGCCTACTGTCCCGATATCCTTAGTTTGGTACCGAATAGCTATTGGGGAAATAGTACCGAGTAAAAATAATGGGATTGAAAACATAATTACCGAAGCAACCAAAGGACCAAAACGAATTCCAAAAGAATCCGTCCAAATAAGAATAATGCTGTCTAATTTTGGAATTATTAAAAAAATAATACCGGCTGAAAAAAGGATAGACACGAATAAATCAGTTATTTTTTTTACTTTGAATATTTTCAGGTCAAACTCTTTATCGTGTAATCTGTCGACAGCTTTGCCTCCAAGCCAATACCCTAATGCAAGAAAAGCAAGTGCAGTAGAGATAAGCGAAGACCAAACAAAAATCGTTGAACCATAAAATGGAGAGAGGATCCTAGTACCCAAAATTTCCAAAACCATGACTGCTGCTCCATTAATAAGCAGTGTAACAACAAGCCAAATTTTATTAAATTTATTCATAAATTACAGTCATATTATACTAAAAATCAACTTTTTTGTAAAAATTTCCTCTAATAATCTGCTGTGGCAGTCCAATATATTTCATTCTCACTGATTATATCCTTTCTTAATGTGGCCCCAAAAGGCCAGTTGGTAGTATATATTGGCAATCCATTATCTATTGATAAAGACAAATTTGGGAGAACAATTACTGACACATATACTTCCTTTTCTACGGATGCAAAACCCCCACTATCAATGGATTGAGCATTAGTTCCGTTATTAGGCGATAAAAAAATCAATATAAAAATTACTAAAACTAATACTATATTAGCTGTTACCAGCCATTTTTTTGAATCAATAAAATTTCTCAACATTAAAATCATAAATTAGAATTATTCTTTAAGAATTTCTTAAGGTCTTTGCTGCCAATCCTCCACTGGCCAATATGATAAGCACGGAGTTTTTTGGTTTTTATATAACGAAAAAGAGTCCTCTCACTTACGCGTAAGTATTTGGCGACCTCATTTAAGGTATATAACTTTTCCATGCCTTTATGATAATAAGAGAAATTGTGTCTGTCAAGTTTTGTCAAGTTTTGTCAAAGAGGGAAGTGGACTATTTTTCTGCTAATTATAGCTATTTATATTCTATTTATAATGGTATTTTTTATAACGTAAATTTACAAAAAATTAATTTCCATTTTTCATTATTATTAATAGCAATCCCCTCACTTCTATAATAACTTGTAATTATTTTTTTAAAATAAAAAAACCGTTTGAATTTCTTCAAACGGTTTATTTCTTTAATCTTTCTTTTCAAGAAGGATTTTACATGGAGCACCGAAACATGTCCGGCAATAATCAGAGGCATCTCCCCCACCTTCGACGATCACCCGATCAAGCCACTTAAGTGGCAAGTAGAGCAGTGAAGCGATATCTAATTCCTGACGAATTTCATCTTCCTTGATTTTAGCAGCAATCAACTGATCATGTGTTTTCATGTCAATCCCAAAGAAACAAGGATCTGTAATCATGGGAGCGCTGATACGGAAATGAATCTCTTCATATCCGGCCTGACGAATTTTTTTCGCCAATACCTTGGCTGTAGTCAGTCTAACAATACTGTCGTCACAGACTATCACCTTTTTCATGGGTTTAATAAGTACATTACCCTCAGCATCATAGACACCATTTGGGACATCTCTCAAAACCGTATATTTCCTGATAGCTTTCAAACGACGAGCTGCCTGACCAGGAGAAATAAACGTTCGGCCGGTATAAGCATCTTTCATAATGCCATTACGCATTATAATTTTGCTTTGCCATGAGTAACCATCGGTAAAATAATCACCGGATTGAGGAACGCTGACAACACAATCAGCTTCAGGAAACTGACCATTCCTTTCTAATTCATATTTAGCCGTGGCGATACCTAGACGACGACGAAATGACGCACCAGTCTCATTGCCAAAAACGATACTATCCGGACGAGAGAAATAAATAGCCTCGAAGATACATTTGGCCAAGGGACCAGGATCCATAGCAATAATAGATCTGTATTCACCATTTGGTGCAACAGCAATTATCTCTCCTCCTTTTACTTCTCGCTCGATGGTAGCTCCGATCAGATCAAAGACGCCTGTTTCTGAAGCGGACACAAAAGTACCATTCTTCTGACCGATAAAAAGCGGTCTATTTTCATAACGATCACGAAATACATACATCTGCGTACCGGTTAATAAACCACCGGAAAAAGTTGCAGTCAGTGTCCGCATAACCTTTTCAATCGCGTAGATATAATCCATTTTCCAATCCGGATTATCAGCCGCGATGATAGAAAATATCATCTTCAGAATGAATTCAGCATCGTTCTCGTTGTGGAATACCGCACCAGAACTATCAAATAATTCGATCTTCCGCTGATCCAAATTTGGAACATCACCATTGAGTGCTATGGACACACGACCCTTTTGATTTTCCAACCATTGAGGTTGAGCATTTTTTCTAGCACCTTCACCAGCGGTCGCATAACGAGTATGACCAATGATCATAGATGGTTTGTGTTTTTCAATTCGGTCAAGCATGGTCATATCTAAAAGCTGACTGACCAAACCCATACCTTTAGTTCCATGAACCCTTCCATGTGAATCAGTCCATGAACCGCCAGCACTTTCCGGACCACGATGTTGTAATCTTGGTAAAGCTAAAGCAAATGATTTCACTAATTCCGTAGAATCTCCACCTGCTAATCCTAAAAAACCACACATATATTTTACCTCCATGTGTATATTATGTTAAATATCTATTTTTTTATTTGTTAGAAGTCTTTTATCTTACAATTAATAGAATGATATGTCAAAAATATTTATGCTATACTATAAGTATGAAAAAGGTACTTATAACAGGTACATTTGATCACATTCATCCAGGACATATTGATTTCCTTAAGCAAGCCAAAAAACTTGGTGATTTTCTAATTGTGGTTATTGCTAGAGACAAAACTGTCACTAAAATAAAAGACAAAACCCCCCTAAAAAATGAATATCAAAGACAAGATGAAATAAAGAAATTGAAGATCGCTGATCGAGTTATCTTAGGGAAGATTGGAGATAAATTTGAGGTAATTGAATTGCAAAAACCAGATATTATTTGCTTAGGATATGACCAAAAATCTTTTACCAAAGGGCTAAGGGTAGAATTAAAAAAAAGAGGTTTAAAGCCAAAAATAGTTAGACTGAAATCATTCAAGCCTAATTTATACAAATCATCTATTATTAAAAAAGCACTAAAAAAGACTTGATTAATAAATAAAAGCCTGCTAAACTAATTTCATTATAAAATTCCGGCAATACCTGCCCTACTTAGGCAGGCCGGATCAGGCTCTGCCTGAAATTAATATTTAAAATAGAAAAAATATGCCAATCAAAAAATCAGCTATCAAATATCTAAGGAAAACGAAAAAAAGAACTTCCCGCAACAAGGCAGCTAAGAGTATTACTAAGGATGTCGTGAAGAAAACTCGTGAGATTATCTTAGGGAAAGATAAAAACAAGGCTTCCGAATCTCTAAAAAAAGCTATCAAAACTTTGGATAAGGCTGCTCAGAATAAGAGGATCAAAAAAAATAAAGCTTCTCGACTTAAATCAAGATTAACAAAACAAGTTAATAAATTAAGTTAATTTATTTAACTTTACAAACGCTAGTAATAAATAAATCAAACAGTAGACGAGGATCGTCACTGGTTGATTTTATTTTTGTATCTATATTCAATAACTGACGATAAATTATTTTTAACTCCTCAAGAGTAAATTGGTTAGCATCTCTGATTGCCTTCTGAGCAACAAATGGATGTAATTTTAATCTAGAAGCAATAGTAAAATGATTTGGTTCTTTATCCATCACTTCTCTGGTCTGTAATAAAATACGAAACTGACGGATCAACATAGTCAAAATATATAACTCATGTGCTCCAGCTGCTAACTGCTCATACAATAATTTGAAAGAAAGTTTTGCATCTTTTGCAGCTAGAGCATCTGTCAGGTGAAAAATATTTTCATCAAATTTTGCTTTTACCATTAGACGAACATCATCAGCTGTTATTGGCTGACCACTTTTATAATTAATTAATTTTTCTACCTCTGTAGACATGCTCCATAAATCAGACCCGACCAAACTCGCCAACTCCAATACCGCCGGTGGCTCAATATTACCACCTCGCTCTTTTACTTCCTGACGAATCCATTGATTTAATTGTTCTCCTGACAATAAATTAAATTCTTCTGTTTTTTCTTTTGACAACCTTTTTAATAATTTTGAAGTTACCTTTTTACCATACTTTGTTTTTTCAGTCTCTTCCATAAAAACAAGTACATTATCATCTGACCATTCTTTGTCTAGATATTCAACCATTTCATCTTGAATAGTTTTCTTTTTATTTTTACCAACCAATCCCTCTATAACTATAAATCTTTTCTCAGCTAGAAATCCCATCTGACCAGTATGCTTACGAATTTCTTCCATAGTCATCTTCTCACCATCTAGTCGAACAATATTCAAACCAGACTGATCATATTTCTTGATAAATCCAGCTTGATAATAATTTAGTTTTTTTCTTGCCCGATAAATATCAGAGCCATAGAGTAAAATAATCATATAACTATAATATAACTATTCGCTGATTAAAACAAATTTTGGATTATTCACTATTTAGTTAAACCACTTTTTAACATATCTTATGTTGAAGCGGTTTTATTTTTGACAACCATCGATATATAATCTAAGATTATTAAATTGATCTTTATCATTTGTCCGTCTATAATTTACGGGCAACAACATTTAACCTTTACTGAATGCGCGACTAATGTGTACACCAAAAAACACGTAAAAAGTTGAGCGCATAGCAAAAGGAGGACTCTATGTCCACCAAACTATTACAGGTATTACCTGTAATATTCACCAAAGATACTGCTCTCTATGGAGGGGATCCGATTTTCATCGGGGCACACTACCCAATTACTGAAATTCAAGAATCAGGTGGGTACGGCTACATTGATGATCAAAAGATTTGCCAAGGTCCACTCAAGCTCATGCCATCATTTGTAAAAGGTTCTGGCATCGAACTGAAAGCGGAATGCAGCGTGTGCGGATTGAAAATCGAACCATCCCAAGCTGTATTTAAAAGCAAGCGCGACTGGTATGGTGCACTCAACCGTTGGATTATCTCAAAAGTTGAACGGACACATTATTCAGATTTATCTTGTCCAACAGCGTCTCTCTCAATCAATCGTAATCTTAATCCAGCAGCACCCTTACTTGACCTGCCTCCCGTTATGCTGGCACTATTACATTCACCCGAAATACACGAGCATGCGAACGAAGCATACTCAATGATAATAAGGCGGTTATTAAAAATAACCAGAAATGCATCTAGCGATGTAAAGCGAGAAATAGGATACAAATAGTATATTCAATACCACGACTGACAACGGTCGTGGTATTTTTTTCTTAATAAATTTATACTTCTTTTAACTCTCCCCAGCTATTACCAATCGCGATATCTGTTTTGATTGGAACTTTTAACTTATAAACATTATTCATCTCTTCGGCTATAAACTTAGCTACTTTATCAACTTCTTTCTCAGGAACTTCAAAAACTAATTCGTCATGCACCTGTAAAATAATTTTTGTTTTATTACTTATAGCGGGAAGTTTTTTATATATATTTATCATCGCAATTTTTAATAAATCAGCCGCGGTGCCTTGGACTGGCATATTTACTGCCATTCTTTCTGCCGATGCACGCATCTGTGGCATACTTGCATTTATTTCTGGCAAATATCGACGTCGTCCAAACAATGTCTCAACATACTCTTGGTCTTTGGCCGTGGCAATAGTTGTTGCTAAATATTCTTGGATTTCTTGATGAGTAAAAAAGTATTTTTCTATAAATGCTCGAGCTCTTTCTCGAGTCATGCCTTGACGCGTAGCCAGACCCCAAGCTCCCATCCCATACAGAATCCCAAAATTCACTTCCTTAGCTTCATAACGCTGTTGTTTTGTTACCTCTTCGAGTTCAATGCCGTGTATATCCGCCGCGGTACGTTTATGAATATCCTCATCTTTATTAAATGACTCTATCATTTTTACATCTCCGGCTAGAGAGGCTATTATTCTTAGCTCAATCTGAGAATAATCCGCAGCGATAATCTTATAACCTGGTTCCGCCACAAAAGCATTCCTTATTTTTCGTCCTTCTTCCGTACGAATAGGAATATTTTGTAAATTCGGATCAGATGAAGATAGTCTACCTGTGGCCGTTACTGTTTGATTAAAGCTTGTATGTACTCGCCCTGTCTTTGGATGAACTAATTTTGGCAGTGCTAATAAATAAGTAGACTGCAGTTTTGCTAATTCACGATAATCAGTTATAAAAGGTATTATCTCATGTCTATTTTTTAATTTATCCAATTCCGCAGCCGCAGTTGATAGTCCTGTTTTTGTTTTACTTATGCCTTCGGTACTAATTTCCAGTTTTTCGAATAATATTTCCTTTAGTTGCTTAGGAGAATTAATATTAAAAGTAACTCCTGCTGCTTTATATATATCCTGTTCTAGTTTTTCTAGAGTAGCGCCGGTTTGTTTAGATAGTTTTTCTAAAAATTTTACATCGATCTTAACCCCATTTTTTTCAATGTCTGCAATTACCTTAACTAGAGGCATTTCAATCTCCCTCATTAATTTTAATAGCTGCTTCTCCTCTAACTCTTCTTTGAAATAATTACATAAACGCCATGTGTAGTCAGCATCTTCCGCTGCATACCAAGCTAACTTATCTAGAGGTACTACTTCCATCGGTATTTGATCTTTTCCTTTACCAATTAAGTCAACGATTGGTTGCATGCCATAGTTAAAATTTTCTAAAGCTAAATTATCCAAACTATGACCTCGAGACCCAGGGTTCAATAAATATGAAGCTATCATACTATCAAAGCTCATAGGATTAAGTATTATGCCAGCTTCTCGTAATATCTCATAATCATATTTCAAATTATGCCCACATTTTTTTATTTTTTCATTCTCTAGTAAAATCTTCAAGCTTTTCAACCATGTTTTATTATCCTTGATATTTATATAATATGCTTGATCATCTTTCCAAGAGAAGCTGACACCCAATAATTTTGCAGACCACGGAACTAGACTAGTCGTCTCTGTGTCTATCGCCATGTACTTCTGCTTGTTGGCCAAAGCTATAAAATCTTCAAAGTCTTTATCATTATTAATTAATTTGTATTTAGAATTAGATTTTTTTTCTTCTACAACTTCTTGTTCTACTATCTCCTCTTTAACTTCTTCTGTTTTCTCAACAATCTTGGCTGGAGCTTTCAGATTTTTTTTTGGTTCTATACCAAATTCCGGCAACCTAGATAACATTGTTTTGAATTCGTACTTATTAAACAAATCAAAAATTACCTGACGATCATACGGACGCAATAAACATTCTTCAGGATCAAAATCAATCGGCACGTCCAGGACTATAGTCGCCAATCTTTTGCTTAACAATGCTTCCTTCTTTTGTTCTGTCAGTAGTTTATATTGTCTTGCTTTGATATCTACATCTTCTCCCTGTTTTTCAATCGCTTCATATATACCTTCCAAGCTACCAAACTTTTGTAATAAATACGTAGCACCTTTATCACCTATACCGCGTACCCCAGGAATATTGTCGGAAGGATCACCAGCAATACCTTTGAGGTCTATAATCTGCTTAGGCTCTAGTCCATATCTTTCACGAAACGCTTCTTCGTCATAAGTAACTGTATCTGACATTCCTTTACGCAAAGTATAAACTTTTGTTTTTGGAGTAATTAATTGAAATGCGTCTTTATCGCCTGTTACTATAATAGTCTCTAAATTATTTTTTTCATTAATGGTTGCTACTGTACCAATAACATCGTCTGCTTCAAATCCTACTTTAGTAAAAACTGGGATATTAAATGCTTTAAGCACTTCTTTAGCCATAGGTATCTGATCATAAAATTCATCAGGTGCTTTTACTCGACCTGCCTTATACTCTTTGAACTCTTTGTGGCGGAATGTTTTTTCTTTCAAATCAAAAGCGACAGCCATATAAGCAGGCTTTATCTCTTTGTAAACTTTTAGTAATACATTAGTAAAACCGTAAACAGCATTAATTAGTACTCCTTTTTTAGTAGCAAGAGGTGGTATCGCATGAAAACTTCTATGCAATAATGCATTTGCATCTATAATAATAAATTTTTTTGTAGCCATAGTAGATGTATTGTATCAATTTTTTCTTCATCTGACTATCAATTATATCATATTTTTTGACAAATTTTTTCGTATATAATAAGATAGAGCCCTGAACATTGTCATTATATAAAAGAAGTACGAATATGAAGATCGAGATGTGGTTTTTTGTTTAGACCGTTCTAGCAAAGCTCCAAGTCCAAGGACGCGGAGGCCTGCCAAATAGGCTATTCAGAGGGTTGTTCTCGACAGCTCTTATTTTCCTTTCGTTATGTTTCATGCCAAGAAATATAATTTATGAATGAAGAATGGTTAATGGAAGAGTTAACCAATGGCGAATTCCCACTTCAGGGTCTGGCTAGACTTTTATATAATGATACCTACTTCAACTATCAATCCAAATAGTTGAGGTATTTTTTATCATATTATACTTGACAAACTTGTTTTTTTGTGCTAATATTAAGATGTTAGTAAAAATAAAAATAAAAAGTAAACAAAAAGCTCTTTATATTATGGAGCAATCGCTTACCAATATCTCTTTAACCTCTTTAGAGGGATGCTGGTAGCGATTGCTCCTATTTTTTTACCCTTGACATTTTACCTATAACAATCTACTATTACAAATTATATTTGATAGCTATTTTAAATTGCAACTTAAAAAACCGTCAAATTCCAAGGAGGAATTAAAAAATGGCAAGTAAAAAGGATTGTAATCGTACAACATCAATTGAAACTCTTCACACCATTACCGAATATTCGAGTGGAAAAGCTAGAATTGCTCGTAACAGAGTTATTCATCTCAATAATCTATTGAACGTTCTTCTAGAACCGACATTCAATGAAGGAGAGGCCGCTCGCATTATTGATGGTCTAAAAAAACTTCGTTGCCCAAGTCAGATGATTCAAACTCGAGTACTGAGTGTCTTAGCTTTTCACGAAGCTATGGATCCAGATAAATGGTCAAACTGCCGCGGTGAATGGATAAAAGCTTGCGGTAGATTGGAAATTTCTGAATTCGCCACCGGTCAAGCCATCAGTGTCGGACAAAGTATTCGAGCTCAATTGTACCTTGAAAAAGCAAATAAAAAGAATTTCCAAGTTGAAATTCGAAAAGAAGTCCAAAAAGTTTTCTTTGGTGCTAAACGAGTCATCAAACAACTATAACAAAAAATTATCCCCCGCATATGAAATACTATGCGGGCTTTTTTTAATAAAAAAATCCCCTAATCATACTATAATGACTAGGGGGGGTTATTATTATCGTTTGCGAGTTAAGGCTCTGTGAGATGTTATTTTATCTCCTTTGCCACGCTTATGCTTAACGACAAACGTCTCGCCTTCTTGGAGCTCTATACCAAACTCTTCGAATGCTAACAATCTTGCAGCAGGCGAAGCTTTATGCCCTTCAGGAAGTCTCCGAATATGTTCAGTAACTTCATGACGTCGCTTAATACTCATACGTCGTTCTGTTTCCTGAACACCCTCTTCTACCTCCCGGGAGAGCATATCATTTATTCTAGACATATTGTCCAATGAACGAATTCTTGGAACAACAAGATCAGAAATCGATGATAGCTTTTTTCTCGTTACTACATTTATTGCACGTTCCGACCAAGTTGGTTTTGGTCCAGTTATCGAAGGAATTGTAGCAACAACTTCAATAGGTGCAATGAGATCATACAGACAGAACATCAATTGCATTCGTAACGCATGATATTCTAGTTCACGTCCTTCTTGTTCAAAAATACGACGTACTAGACTTTGATCAAAACCGGCGGTTAAATCTAAGTTACCCTGCCAGTTCATGCTCCAAACAAATTTCCCATCAAATGGTAATTTAACCCAGTTAACTTCAGTGGAACCAACACCGGTTTCATGATGATATTGTGGGCGAAGATCTATCAACCCTCTTTTCCCAGCTAATGCAATCTGAGCGACATAGTTGTCAGATGTAGCTGGGCCACCAGGAAAAGTTTTGCCCATGAAATCTCTGTACCCCCAGAAAACCCAGGCATCATTTGGTGATGTCATTTTTTGAAGCTCAAAAAATGAAGGCTTCACACCATATTTACGAATTTCTCGAAGCTTCTCCATCATCTCGATCATATATCGATCGATCTCGGTAATGGAAGATTCAATAGTATCACGTAAATGTAAGCCGGCGGGGATCTTCAGACCATTAACATACGAACGGGTTTGTCTAGTCTGTTCGATGGCTTGTTTTAGAATCAATAATTTCGGATAAAACCAAACCGTCCGCTTATCTTCACTATCTTTAATTTCTCCGATGGTTGTTTTGAGTTGTTTCTCAGCTTTATCTGCTTCAGTTATATCCAAAGCAAACTGATAAGCAAGGGCTCGAATGATAGGATTACTCATCACTGTAGTAGCTTTGAACCCAATTGCTTTGATTTTTGCTTGGTCAATACTATAACAAAGTCCAAGAAAAGTTTGCAATGAATCATCAAAATTTTTACCAAACATGAAGCGTTTATAAATCGATTCAGATAAGGTTAAAATTTTATCAACTGATGCTCTGGTTCTAACAATTATGCCAACTTGACTCTCAAACTGCTTAAACCCTGCAATCTCTCGGATATACATCTCAGGCATCTAAAAACCTCCTTGTTTTTTAATATACAATTTTTATTTTTCATTAGACATTAGCAAAAAGAAAGTATTTTGTCAAGCCCTAGGAAGAAATAAAATATATAAATTAAAAACCCCATTTCATATGATCTGGGGTTTTGTTTTTTTGTCTATTATTTTGGATTGGCGGCTACCCATACTTTCCATAGGGGGGCAAAGTACGGATTGGAGCTTATCGAAACATATTCTTTTGCTTGCTCCAGAGTGATCCAATCAAAATATACTGCCAATACAAGGCACAGAGCCTCATCAGCCAATTCCGGAAGTCCAGAGAATGATACGGCAAATTCCCCGCACCATACGGCACCACCGAATTGATTGGAACTTTCGTTACGTGATTGCCATGATAATACATGACCTTGTTGAGCCATTAGGATAAGTCGCTTGGCTTTTTCCTGCGAACACCATAGAAATTTACGGGCCCGGGTTGTGTGAATAGAATCAGAAGTTATAACGTGTAAGATTGTACCAATACGACAACACAGTAGTAATTCTTCTGATGATTTTAGGCGAATGGTGAGATATCCACCTTTACGAATCTCTTGGAATTCCGGAAAACCGTTCAGTAACTGCATAACCTCCTCTGCCGCAGATAGAATTACAGGTAATGCAAAGTTTGTACTTTGGCTGACATCGGTTTTCGTGAAATCAACGTTTACGTCTGTCATATTTCCTCCATAAAATAGTTAATGAAAAGAACTGTTTTATTTTTTGTAATTAAAGTAGCTTAACCACTTTTCGTTTTATTGTCAAGGATATATTGTGACCAAAAAAAGTAAAAATAATAAAATTATTTAATATAAAAATTAAACATTCACATTAATTAATAAAGAGATAAATATCTAAAATGCATTATATAAAAATAATACTACACCGACTGAACCGACTAATAACAATAAAGTATCAACTATCCCACCTGTTTTAACTCTCAATGCCTTAGGTAACAATCCTAAACGTTTTTTAATTGGCCAAAAAAATTCAATTCCTGATTTTGTTAAGGCATCAAGAACTAAATGACTAACATAACCTAGCATTATCACTAAGGTAATTACAGAGTAAGTATTAGGAATCGCTGACATTAGGCCGACTGACAACAGTATCAATATTAATAAAGAATGCATTACACCTCGATGACGAAATATGGATGAAATAACAAAAGCAATAGGTAAAAATGGTTTGAACCAAATTTTAGTTCCTCCGATATATCCACCTACTTTCAAATTTTTAATTTTTGATTCCGAAGCATCCAAATCTGGTAACAAGGCAGCCAAAGCACCAACAGCTACAAGCCAAGGATCAACCACAGTACCAACTAAAAAAGGGATCCAAACTACATTGGCTCCGATTATTGCATGTGTCTTACCTTTCATTTATTTTTTTTCTAATGTTATTTCTACTATCTCTGGAAAGTTACCAATCCGCATTGGCGGTCCCCAAGTACCAACCCCATTAGATGTATATATAGTAAAATCATTATCTGTGTGTAATCCATAATAATAATCACCATAAACTAATTTTGCTATCCAACCAAATGGCCACATCTGTCCTTTATGTGTATGGCCAGATAACAATAAATCTACTCCCGCTTCTTTAACCATTTTCCATACCTGTTCTTTCGGTTCATGGTATAAAACTATACTGGGACGACTATTATCCAGTTTATTCAAAACGGGCTTCAAGTCGTGCTCAGCTCCTGGCATTGGATAATCTATTCCTAATATTTGTAATCCTTCAATCTCAATCAACTCATCACGCAAAGTTATCGCACTTGTTTCACTTACTGCTTTTAATGCGGCTTCCAAACCAATATATGTTTCATGATTACCATCAATATAATATGTCCCATGTGTAACCTTGAAATCATTAATTGGCTCTGCAAGATGATTTAGTTTTTGACCTGCTCCATCAAATAAATCTCCGGTCAGAAAAATAATATCAGGATTTAATTCATTAACCTGCTTAACCAACTTATTCATGAATCCTCTATGATAGATAGTTCCTAAATGAATATCTGAAAGTTGAATAATTTTCTTTCCCTGCCAATAATCTGGCAAGTCTCTTATACTGACATTTATGCTTTTAACTCTTGGGTGAAAAGCATTCCATATACCATAGCTAGAATATGCTACTGCGGCAACCAATAATACAATTGAAATTGCCATTATCGGGAACTTAATATCTGCATATCTACCCAACCAGATAAACCCCCAAGTAGCTGAAACTGACAAAGCTATATACCATACCATCCCTAACCAAACTGCAGAAATCAAATATAAATTACTTATAAATGGTGTTTCGTGCCAGTGAACCAACCCCATCCCAACAATAAAACTAATAGACATAATTCCAAGAAATATGCCTAATATTTCTTTGACCATCAAACTATTAATACTAAAAAATTTAATAAAAGATATCCAAAGACCAGCATGACCAGTGACCATCATAACTAAAGATAGTAAAACAAAGATTATTATAAAAAGTTTTATATACATGGTATATAGTATAATTGTTTCGAAATAAATAGCAAACCAACAATTTTTAACTTATTTATTCATGGCTAGCTTGATTTGTTGAGAAAGAAACTCTCCAAAACTTAACCCAATAGCTTTAGCCTCTTTTGGGCAAATACTTTCTTCTGTGATCCCAGGAATAGTATTAATTTCTAGAAAATAATATACATTGTCCTTCAAAATAAAGTCGGTCCTTGTAAGGCCATCACCACCTATCAATAAATGAATTTGTTTTGACAGCTCTTGTACCTTTTTCGTCTGACCTGAAGTTATTTTTGCCGGGCATATCTCATCAACCCAATCATCATCATACTTAGCTTTAAAATCAAAAAATTTATTTTTGGGGACTATCTCTACTGGCGGTAATATAACTATTTTACCCTTTTCAGAATTTCCTAATACCCCACAAGTTATTTCCCGACCATCTATGAACTCTTCTACCAAGACAGTATTATCTTCTTTGAAAGCAAGTTTTAAAGCCTTTGGTAGCTCTTTTAGACTTTCTACTCGACTTATGCCAAGACTTGATCCAGATTTATTTGGTTTAACAAAGCATGGATAAGTCAAAACGTTTTTTAATGACTTAACATCTTTAAAACTTTTTTCAATTACTAGTTGTTTCGGAACAGCAACTCCTGATAATTTAACAAGTTCGCTGGTCTTAATTTTGTCCATTGCCAGAGCACTAGCCAAAACGCCAGAGCCCGTATACGGCAATCCAATAATATCTAATAAAGCTTGGATTTTCCCATCCTCTCCAAACTGTCCGTGTAATGCTATAAATGCAACATCGAATTTTTTTAGCTCAGATTTTTTATAACCAGTTTTTGAATCGTATAATTTTAACGGTTTTTTATTATTATAAAGCCAACGACCATCCTTGGTAATATTAATTAAGATTGATATGTATTTGTCTTCAGGCAAATTATCATATACCTGCTTCGCCGATTTTATTGATACACTCCTCTCACTTGAAGTACCTCCGCTGATAACGGCTACTTTGATTTTCTTAGACATAAATTAATCCTTTCTTTAATTATTATATATCTAATTCAATAAATAAAAAAGTACTCAAGTTGCCTTAAGTACTTTATCTTTACTTTCTAATCGAAATCTCTGTTTGTATTGACATCCAAAGCGATATCTATCACTTGGTGCTCATTGGGATACTTTTTATAAAGCATCTCTTTTAGATCAGGCGAATCTTTATCAGATCCATCTTTTATCTTCGTCTTGCGATGGGTGAAGGCATCAACAAAATCACAAATTGATACAATCATTGCAATATCAAGTAGTTTTTTTATTGTTGCCAAGCCCCAGTCTTTTGGAAAATCTTCGATGGTCAGACCATAGCCTGCATCATACATAGCATGATGAAGACCAGCACAAAGCGCAGTAAATAAATGATGACCCTGAAGAGCAAGGAGACCATTTAGTGCATGTGTCTTTATTTCAGCATATTCTTCACCAGAAATGTCGTGACCATCAAACAATTCATATGGTAAAACCAATTTACCAATATCATGAAGTACTCCAGCAAAAAATGCAGCCTTGCTGTCTTTCTCCAACCTTATTGCCACTCTATCAGATAGCAATGCTACCCTTTCAACGTGACCTTTAACTGAACCATGGTTAATAGAGCTAAGAATCAGAAAAAAATTAGCCGTATGCTCCAAGTCACCCTGAGGCTTATACAATTTAATTCCAGTTTGAACTAGTATGGACGCGTCCATATATCGCCTTCCTTCATTTTAAATGTTCTATTTTATTTCATAATAATTTAACACCTAATCTATAATAAGTCAATAAATAAAAAAGGACTGAAATTAACTTTCAATCCTTTGTAAAATATTTAAGGTACGTAATTAACAGAATCTGCATTGACCATAAACCAATGCGATCCTTTTAAGAAATCGTGACATTGAGGACTCGCCACCTTACCATAGTATGGCGCGGTAAACTTTATCACAATTTCAGCATTAGCCGGTACCTCCATAGGACCGACCCAAATCATAAGGCTTTTCTCACCATAAACTTGAAAAAAGATCTCTTCTCCGTTTACGAATATAGCTGGCTCGACATCACTTGGCTTATTGCCTAATGTTATCCGATCAAAACCCAATAGAACTCTCTGAGAGTATGGATTATTTAGATTGACAGTGTCTGCCCACTTCTCCCATTCAAGTTTCCATGGGCTACATTCATAATACACAAGATCATGAATTGGAATATACACTGTATCAGTCTCAGTAATAATCTGGATAACTGTATCCGGAGGCAACTCCACAAACGTGGTGTCAAAGATTGTGACTGTATCTGGTGGAAGTTCCACGAATGTAGTATCAAATATTGTTACTGTATCCGGAGGCAGTTCTATTAATATAGTATCAACACGATCTATATATAGAGTATCAATTCTATCAACAAAAGTTGTATCATAATGATTCACAATTACCATATGTATTTCTATAATAATTGTTGTATCATAAACATATTCAACAACCGTATCAATTTCTACAACAATTGTTGTATCGTAATGATCAAAAACTAAAGTATCAACCTGAACAACAATTGTTGAATCATACTCAACGACTGTGTCCGTATCAACATCTGACCCACTTATGTCCATCGGATCAGAACAGTTGATAGATAGTAATAGACTCATTAACCCAAAAAAGCAAAGTAAGATTGGCCGCTTCATTTTTCACCTCCGAAAAAAAGGTTATAAGAGACGGAAATCAACCATTGATTTTTTTTGGATACAGCATAATCTCGGTCCATTTCTGCCAACCTTTGCTTATTAGGAAAATATTTTCCTTCAAGCTCAAAGTTTTCAAAAAATTGAAACCGTATACCCATAGTCAAACCTTCTGACATTAGAGCATACTTATAATGATGCTGCGAAATTTCTTCCAAGCGAATCCAACCGGCAGAAAAACCTACCGTCTTTTTTTCAAATGGAAAAATTACTAACTGACCACCAGTAAACCGGGACCAAGTATCATGAGATTTACCAGCTACATCCCGACTATCTGACCAAAATGTATGACCGAACAATCCTTCTATATACAGCCATTTTTTATAAACGACCGCACCAGAAACAAACGGAATAATACCAGATGGAGTGCTGGTAACACCTAGTCCAAGCTTCAGACCAAATTCATCATTATAATAATTATGATGAATCTCTTTTACCTGAATTTGTGGCACCAGATAAACTGTATCTGCTTTTGGCATTGGTAATGGCAATTCTCTTCTGACGCGAATACTAGAATAACGATATTCATCACCTTTTACTTTGACATCCGTTGACTGAATAATTAACTGTGTAGAATCTACACAAAATTTTTCAATCATTAACTGCTTTAACACATGGGCTCTACCCAAGGCTAGGCCAGGATTTTTTGTGTCATTGTTTTTATGATATTTATAGCCATCAGCTACACCTGTAATAATGCCATCGGCAGTCGGATTCTGATTAAGAACATCAGCAACTTCTTGCAATTGGCTATAAACAGGTTCGAAAAAATCATTGCTGACACTACCAGCTACCCCTTTTGGGTATCCAGCAATTACGACTTCCTGCGACCACCCATGTGCGGTCATTAAGAAAATCATTACCAGCAAATAACAAATAGGTTTCTTCAAAACTACTCCTTTGGTTAATTGAATTTATTGTATAAACTATCCTTGTTTTTAAAGTTCTATCCTTTCTCCTATATTTTATGTTCATTTTATGAATTAACTATTCTAGTACACGTTATGATATATGTCAAGCTTATTTATACAAAAAAAGAACACCTTATTAAAATGTGAATTTACAAAGACAGTCAGGAAAAGTGAAATTAGAATTGGTGTTGGCAAAAATCCGGAACACTTGCTATTATTGGATATTTCGACAAATAAAAAAAGAGTTCTGACAAAATGACAAAACCCTTATTATTGAAGCTACATACTTCGACAAACGTTACCGCAAAAACTGTTACGGAACAATGCTCCGAAATAATACTGGAAACCTTTCCGAAAACTATTCTCAGAAATAATAGCTGACGGAAACCATCCACCACTTAGGCTAAATAGAAACCAATTGATTTGCTGTGTAGCAAGAGAGATTATCCCTCCAACAACAGCAACGACTAAGTAGGTCCACAAAAAATAATTCCATTTCATAATGAAATTCCTCCTACGATAGTTAAAGAACTACGTTTAGATTATCAATATATTCTAAATTCAGCAAATAAAAAAGTCCATTAGATTATTATCTTCCAACGTCCGAGTTATCATCAATTATTTTTATTTACCTTAAAATATTTTCTAAATCTATTTGCAATTTACCAACCCAACTATCTAGCTCATCAAATGTCGCGTCACGATTTTTAAATTCATTAAAAATCTTATTAATTTCACTGGGTAACATTTTTTCTGAATACTCCTTTACCTCTTTAACTTCTTCTGTTTCTAATGCTAAGGCTGTCTCAATCGGCAACTTCATTTCTTCATGCACCCCTAAAACCATTGGCATAGATTTGGTAATCTCTACAACCACGGTTGGTTTATTTATTTCTGTACTGTAATACCAAAAAAAACCAGTACTAGAAATACCGACTACTACTATTATGGCAAGGTATGCTATCTCATTAGACCAACGTTGAATCATAAATTTATTCCTTAATACAACATTATATCCATTTACCCTACTTTGTCAATGAAAGTTATATGTCGTCCTTTTCTAAATGGTCGTCTGATTTACTATTATTTATGTAGAATTTTTTTATTAACAAACCTCCAATTATTATTATTAAAAAACCGACTGTAATATATAGATATAATTTTACCTGTTTATCTTTGTTATTAGGCATAAATTCATATGTCTCAGTTTCATCAATATCAACTCCTAAAACCTTAGTAGAATTAGGCTCAATTTGCCTTTTTGTAATAGAAATATCCTCCTCTGTACGAGGTAATAAACGTAGCCCAGCTGAAGTTTTGTCCAACAATCCAACTACAGTCATCTTATCTCCAGGCTCAACATCTGGCTTATTAATATTGGTCTTTTTTTGTATATAAACACGTAATAAATGACCAGCTTCATCCATTAAATATATGCTCAAACTTTTAATACTTTCTACCTCACCAGTAACAATCAATACCCTTCCTAATAATGTTTCATTAACATTACTAATATTTATTTCCATCGGGCTTAAATTTTCCAGTTCTTCTTGTGCCATTTCAACTTCGTTGTCAATTTCACTGAAGACAATTATATTTTCATTACTTGGTGTTATTTCTTCTGTCCAGCTCCATTGGTTATTATTCCTATCATAAGAAAATGATAAATCTGATTTTGCATCCTTATATTCTACTCCGTTAATAATTTTATCCCTCGGATCTATTAGATAAATTACATCACCAGAATTATTCAAAGTTATTTTACTTTCTTTTCTATCAACAACTAAATAGTCACCTTGTTCAATTATTTCATTCGGGAAAAAATATTCATTTTTTAGATCGGTTAACTTCCATCCTGCCAAATTTATCTCTCGACCATCATCATTATAGATCTCTATAAACTCGCAATCAGCATCTGCTCCTTCGCATGATGGTAAAATTTCGGATAAAATTATTTTATCTGAATAATCATAATCAGTCACATGAATAATTTGTTCTATAATATCTTCAGCTCCCAACTCATCTATTACAGTCAGAGAAATTACATAGTCACCAACCTGTTTATAACTATACTCAACTTCAGGTGTTTCAAGAAAATCCTCATTACCAAAATTCCATCTAAATAATAATTTATCCTCATCTGGATCACTTGAAGATGAGGCATCAAGCTGAATAATTTGTCCCACTCTAACGTTTATCTCTTCCAATTCGAACTTGGCAACTGGCGGATTGTTATCAATAACGAAATTATTTGCCCTCCCAGGAGTGTAATCACTTGACCAAATCCATTGTTCACTTATTAGGCTGTAGGACTTATCTTCTTGGCTTTTTTCATATTCAATTTTTTCTACCAGCGTACCATTAGCATCGTAAAGATAAGCTGCGTCTGTTGTATTGTTTAAACTAATTTTTGATATTTCTTTCTCAATTACTATATATTGATTTGGACCAACAAAAGTAGTATCAAAATCGTCTATACTTATTATATATCTCCGCGTACTATTATCTCCCAACTGCCAGCCAGCTAAATTTATTTCTTTTGTATCATTATTATATAGCTCTATAAACTCACTATCGTCTGATCCTAGAGGATTTGGAAATAATTCTGTTATTATAATATCCCCAAATCCTCCTTCCATTATTGGATTATCAGAATTATTGTCTGGAATTACTATTTCTAGGTACTCAACTTCCGAGCTTGAATTCTGAGGCGTAAGCTGTGAGCTTATAATAAAATCATTTGCATTATTATCAGTATCTTCACTATTACCTAAAAAATAATCCTTGCCTCCTTCCACCATACTATCTGAGTCAGAAGTACTTTTTGCTTTTCGCTCTATACTTTTATTACTACCTGGATTGCTCGTTGCCTCTCCTTCATAATCAGAGGACGCCCCCATGCCCACCTTATCAACTTCTTCGCTCATGTCATTTAATAGTATTACCGAATTATTGCTTGAAATTGAATTTGTTGTTGAATAATATATATCTGGGTTAATTTCTCCGCTGTAACCAGCTGGGTGCGCTATTAATATGAATGCGTGAGCTTTAATAAGTTTCTCGTTGAAATTTTCTACCAATATATATTCATTCCCAGCAGCGGTCTGTTTTATCAAACTCCAGTTAGCTAAGCTGACATCCTGATCAGTCGGATTATATAACTCTAAAAATTCGTCTGTACTAAATCCACTCCCACCAGTTATTTTAATTTCACTGATCACAATATGTTCTGCTTCTGCCGAAACAAAATTTATACTAACTATTATAATTACAATTATTATAATAAAATATTTTTCTACTTTTAACATAAAATTAATTTTAATTCTTACTCCCTATCTATCCAACCTTATCGAGACCTTCCCCAAGAACGATAAGGTCAGAAGATAAGGAGTAATCTCCTTATCTACCCACCTTTTTATTTTCCCGCCTTACTAACGTCAATTTCCTCAACCACAATTTCATCATTTACTTTATCCGTTTGCTTATCTTCTTTATCCTTTGCTCCACCAAGCATAATAAGATTGGTCATAACGATCTCTGTCTTATAATGCTTGATTTTTTCTTTATCCTCCCAATTACGTGTGCGCAATCTCCCTTCAAGATAAACACGATCACCTTTTTTTAGATACTCACCTACTACATCACCTAATTTGCCCCAAGCAATAACAGAATGAAACTCTGTATTTTGCTGTTTTGCTTTGGTTTTTGCATCTTTCCAAGTATAGTTAGTTGCTACTCGAAAATCTGCTACCGATTGCCCTGAAGACAACGATTTTACTACTGGATCAGCAGCTAAATTGCCGATCAACTCTGCTTTATTAAGATTCATAACTTTATCCTTTCTCTTTTTGGTTAGTTTATTATTCATAACTATAGTTTTCCACACCGACGATTGGGCTAGCACCGATCAAAGCTGTTTCCAACTAAATTATTTTTTTAATATTGGCTAATGTTAGTTAATTAATAAGTTATTGACTTTAATATTTAAAGAGTTAAAATGAAAATAAGCTCTTAGAGAATGTCTTTACTAAATAAGCTTTTCTTATCTGAACTCTCCTACACGTTAGGATGCTTAAGATGAAAAAGACCGTAATAGAAATTTTCTATATAAAAATACACAGCTTCCAAAATTTGGACGACCGGCCTTTCAAAACTAAGGTCGTCTTTTTGGGTTTAGATTATAAAAACTCGAAACTTTCTAACATATTATTTATTTAAAATTTAATTGGTATGGCATCTACTCCTAAAGAAATGTCTAACAAATATTTATCTTCACCTACTAACAATGTAAGTGTTTCATTTTCAACATCAATTAATTCAGTGGATAGTGTAAAAACATTATTAATATCCGTATAAACTATCTCCGTAAGAGCATATGGATCATAATCACTAGAATCAATATAAAAAAGTGTTATATAATCCCGATCTTCATTTTTAGAAATAAAATATATTCGAGAATTATTATCATTCCAAATAAACCCAGTGTATTGATGGTTTATTTCACCGTAACCCTGAACAATACTTGAACCTAAATCTCTTTTAGTTTCATCTCCAAGATTTTTCATTTTTAATCTTTGGGTATTATCGTCATAAGATTCAACATCTAATTCAAATATACCTCCGCTAAAAGTGTAAGATTCCGTATTTAAAATTGATTTGGTATTACTATTTACAATATTGGTATTTAACTTAATGTTGGTATCCACTTCATTTTTGGGTGAAACAAATATTATAATTGCAATTATTACTCCAATAGTTAACAAACCAACTAAATAATTTTTTTTAATTTTTAAATTTTTATTCATATATTTTTTAAATAATTGGGGAGAGATTATTCTCTCCCCAATAATATGTAGGCTAAATAGCTTACCACCAATAAAAAAAAGTGGCGCAGCTATACCATTCAGGACTGCATACAGATGGAATAATGGGATTACCGTTATTATGAACCACATTCTCATATGCAACGAGGTGTAAATGTTCCGTGAATCCCCCAGGCGAATTACCAAGCCAACCAATATGTTGACCAGCTCTAACGTATTGACCAACTCCTACTACACTTGCTAGGATCAAATGTGCATAACGAACCGCTACATGACGTCCAGCATCATAAATCACAACGCAATTACCATAGCCTCCTGAATTACCGGCTTTCACAACCTTACCGCTTATTCCTGCATAAATTGGCTTAGCCCATTGTGATCCATCATAACGACTGAAATCTCGAGCATGCCAATCAGCACCAGTATGTGAATTTAATCTGCGCCCACATGCAGTAATAGTGCCGCCACCTGTTTTCCAGCCTTCATCACCTCTCCACCAATTTGGATGTTCATATCTACCAAATGGCCAAGCAATACCTAGAGCAGCGTATCTTTTTGCTGCACCTCCCTCAATATCAACATCCCCTATTATGGCGCCTGAATCAATCGAAATTGTGTCAGCCTGAAACGCCATATCATCGGGATAAACTGGTAAATCCAAACTAATCTCGGATGACTCAATCGGATTCTCATTTTCACTGCAACCCTGCACCAAAGCAAGGGTCGCGACCATTGCGATCACGCTTAACGCAATCAATAATTTCTTAAGTAACATTTCTGTTACCTCCTTTGATAAGTTTAAGTTAAATTATACAATTTCTGTGAGCTTAAACGTTAATCATTAAGGAGTAGCCCACGCAACTCCCAAATAACTATTGATAACATAGCACCTGCCTTTCTACTCTTTTTTAAGATTTAAAGAACTGTTTTTTGTTTGGTTAATTATTTTATATTTTATATAAAACCATTTACTTAATATAAATATCTTTTTTCACTCCACAAAATTCAATAATAATATTTTCTTTTTTTGGAAACAAGACCCCATATTCTAAATTTGAATCAAGTGATAAGGTAATATTTACAGTATCTGATTTTATAGCCACACTACATTCTTCTTGACTACTATTTTTTAGTATTGCAGATACATCTGTCCATTTGCTTATATTTTTTTCAAAAAGATCCTTTGGATCTGTTACAATATCTAGTCCTTCCGTTGTATAAGTAATATCAATATAATTAAATTCATCTACAAAAAAACTTGGTATCCAGAACATAAAAAAAGCTAATAGCCCCATAAAAATTACTGCCACAGAACCAATTAATAAGTTTTTTTTATTTTTCATAAATAATTTACAATAAATTTAATTAATATAGATTAGGTGAATTGAAATTTAAAGAACTGTTTTTTGTTTAATTAATTGTTTTCCCTGTCTAAATAATTATTATCTTTATTTGCTTGTTTAATTAATTTTCTAAATAATATTTGATAAATAATCATTACTGTTGAATACACTCCAATAACAACATAAATCATACTTTTTGAATTCGTTAGATCTGAAAGATTCGACACAACTAAAAAAAATATTATAGTTACTAAAAATCCAAAAATTATCAATATAGCAAGTTTATTATTTTTAAACTTTGCGTATGTCCGTAACAATGCAAACAAAACAAATGTATAGATGATTATAATTCCTAAAATTGACCAAAAATCTAACATATTTTTAAACTAATTAATTTTTTTAAAATAATATATACATATATATATTATATAGGGAGCAAACTTACGTTTGCCCCCTAGAGAGTAAAGTGATTAGCATTTACAATTAATATTTGCATATAATAAATGCACAGAGCCAAGCAGAAAAACCACAAATGCCAGTAACACATGGGTACCAAAATGGTCCAGCATAAATGCAACCAATGGCACCACCTCCACATTTATCAAGAACACATAGCCAGAAGCAGCTCCACCAAGACGAAGCTGCCGCTTTGGACATAATGCCTTTCTTTGACACATTATAAGTCGTGCCTACAGCAGTCTCACTATCAATAACATTTACTTCAGTTACATCAACCGATACTACTTCATTCTCTTCAATGAAACGTAACAGATAAAAACTACTATCATTTTTTCCCTTAAATGGAATAATAATACCAGTAATACCTTCCGACTGACCACCAATTGCCTGATCATAGTTCACCTCATAACCACGATCACTTAATTCTTTCACAGCAACTATTGTCATTTCATTTGCTTTTACATACGCTATTGCGTCACTAAGCTGTTGTTCATCTAACAACCCATCATATTGTGAAGCAATAGGATTATGTTGAGATGAATCATTGTCAGAACAACCAACAGTCATTAGTATCATAGAAAACATCGCCAGTGTCATGAAACCCATGGCGAACTTTTTAAAAACAGTATTTGTCAGCATGACAATACTCCTTAAATAAAAACATTTACCGTAGGCTCTTTATTTTTAAATATCATTCGTAAGAAGCGACCCACGTTATCTTCTTACTAATTAAAAATAAATTTTAGCACCACACCTCTCTTTCTTCACTTTTTTAATGATCATTTTTGGTTTTATTTGTTGCTATCCACAGATTTTTCCGACGGCAATTTCATGCGACGGCTCATTTTATCGTTGAAATAATATTTTGTTTCATTGATTTTTTTTAGCTTCACTTAATTACCTAGCCGTCTCTTTTTTATTTCTCAATGTTCATTTCTACCTTTATTTTAGCACAAAAAACGACCTTAGTAAATTATACAAGGATAAAATAAATTACTTTTTTTATTAAATACTAGTTAGTAATAATAAAATATTATAAGTTTTCTTGATACCATGCTTCATATTCCCCTTGCGTCCAATCAGTTCCAACTGGAGAATATGCGGCTGGAGGATCACATGGATCCGGTCCACCAAGAAAAAGAGACGCAACAAGATAGGTAAGGTCCGCAACCGACACTCGTGTATCCAAATCAACATTTGCAGCTGCATAAGGGTAAGGCGCTATTCCTCCTGTAAATAAATACGAAACAAGGAACGTAACATCAGCAATATTAATACTCCCACTATTATCTACATCACCGCACATGATGTTATTATTGACGATCATGTTGGTAAAAATAAAACTGGAATTATTAGGCGCGCCGTAAGGAGCACCTGCATTATCATATACGCGTGCCTGTACAAATTCCAAACCATTCAAGACCTCGCGAGAATCAAAAACTCCCTCATAGGGTACGATAGCATCCGTACCAAGAGAAACTAATCCGCTACGAAAAAAATCCACTTTTTCTATTCCTGAAAGATCGGATGCAGAAACAACCAGTGGAACCAAACCAGATACTTCTGTTCCCATTTTCGGAGATGTGAATAACGCTGTTGGTGGATCAAAATCTGTTTTACCGATAATAACAGTAACATTCATATACGAATTTTCCGGATTTCCGGAATCTTCAAAAACTTCATCAACTTGAACGACAGTACCGGTAACCGGATCAGTAAATGAAAACAGTTCCGGTAAAATCTCCGGGCACCCAGAATCACCAGGAGTTATATCCAAAAGCCAGGAACGTGCCGGATCAACCAACCCGTACTCACGACCATTAACATGTAACAAAGCACCGCCAAGTATGGAACAACTCAAATCACTGTCCGTGCCGTACGGCTGGCGAAATTCGAGATACAAATAATCTCCGGGAGTCCGTGGAATCTTTAATGCTTTAATTTCCTGTGCGCCGCCTGTCACCGGTGTTTCAATCGGCTTTAAAGTGAAAGTGCCGCTCTCTGATGCTTCATGAATTTGATAGGTATCATTAAACCAACCCATATATTCTTTGTGTACTGAATTGAAATGGCCCGAAAATCCTCTTCCCATAATATCGTACCAATCTCCATATTCTGAAAGTTCACAATTTTCATAATCAAGTGTAATAATTTCTTCACCACAATCAATAAAACTTGCATGACGAGCTCCGAGCCCATGTCCAAGCTCATGGCCCGGAACGTAATAACTCGTATACGTCATATACACCGAACGGACCACCTGTATTGAAAATGGCGTAACACCGTCATCTGTAGGATGAGGGGATTTACCGATAGTTGATAAACCCGCCCACGCACAACTGGATTCTACGGGCACAACAATCATTACGTGGTCATACTGCGTAAAATCAACATCAGGATCCACTAAATTTATTGTTGCATCATATATCTCATTAAAACCACATGTATGATTAATCGGAAGTGTGGACCATCCTTCCGCCAGACCCAAGAGTGTCTCACCACTCAGATTCATCTGATTGAATGACACTTCCTGATAATATTCATTTATTGATCCAAAAACTACCTGATCTATCTCTGCGTTCGTAATGCTTGGCAGTTCTGTATCTTGAAAATTCGCCGGTATTACCAAAACCCGCTGTTCACCAAGCACGGAATCTCGTTCACCGGATTTTAATTGAGCTATGCCGGTTTTACTCTCTTCATTTTCATCTATAATATTCTCAATCAAAAGCGTGTTGTTCCCCACATCATACCCAGTAACCAACATAGTGGTTCCGGATATTAATCCTGGTTCTGATTCACTTGTAAAAAAGAGTTGATATTTAACGCCGTCATCAGTATGTAAGAAAAATTCACTCCACGCTGTATTCTTATCAAAATCATCATAAGCAACTTCCTGTAATATTCCTTGTAATGTGATAATACTACCACTACATTCTTCCATATCTACAGTTTTGTATGACTGGTCAATTATATCTAAACGTATATTGCTGCTAGCCCACTGATCCGTATTTACAGAAGGACACCTGCTGATTTCTTGATTCACGTGATCAATCCGACTGCTGAACATTCCAATAATTATTCCCGCCGCCAAACACAAAGATGTAGCCATCATAACTGCAATAATAATTTTTTCTTCAATGGAAACTTTAGTTTTTACCTGCATTTGGATTAATTCCATAAATTTTTATCATCATACAAATAAAATTCTGCTTAATATCAATCTACAGACTATTTTATTATCTATACACTGGTCTTGGACAACATGGATGACCATCATTCGCAGGATTATCACAATTAACAGCACATTCACAAGAACGATTTACAGTATCACATTGATAATCACTAGGACAGCCACAATCAGTACAATCTGTTTCAGTTAGTTCACCGTCAATACATATCTTCCCAGTATCACCCGGTATATTACATTCTCCTGGTAAAACACCATCTTCACAAATTTGTTCACAATAACCTTCATCAGTACATACATCTCCCGCGTCTACACAGAGTCCTTCATGATCTCCACAGGCAAAACAATGAGCCCAAGAATCAAAACCACACGTACGATCACCACAGCTACTTACAGCTGGCACACTTTCACAATAAGCATCAGCTGTACCGGCACCAACGCAAGTATCTACGGTACACCAATCATCATCAGCACAATCTTTATTGACTTTACAAAGAAATTCTACTTCTACGGTCAGTTTTCTTTCTTCCATTGGTACACTATCATCGGAAACAGATAGAGGTGTAATTACTACGCCTGTTTCTAAATCGGTCCATGAGTTATTAAGTTGAAGGGCTACATTTTTACTTGCACCATGATACCAACCTCCACAACCACCATAAGGAGGATCGCAAAGATCAAGAAGAAATGATTTATGGCTATATGGATAATCAATTCCCATTGAACGTTCTGTGGTATGAATAAGTGCACCTGTAAGAAGATTAGAACTAGTAACTGAGGTTTCATCAAAACCAATTGGCTGGCGATACTCAACATATATATAATGATTATCCCCACGGGGTATTTTTAGTGCTTTGAGTTTTAATCTGTCAGCAATCTCAATTGGATATAGTTCATATGTTCCACTATTAGTAATAGTCTGAATTTCAATAACGTTCATCCAGCCCGTTGCATCTTTATGAAGCGCGTTGTAATGAGACATTGTGACATAACCCATTGCATCGTGGAGATCTAAGGCTTCGTCAATACCACCAGCAAAAACACATTCACTTAATGGCGTTGTAAATGTATTACAGCGAAGAACCGCTGCATGTTTATTACCAAGATTGTGTCCAAGTTCATGACCTAAATAATGAGCACTTTTTCTAAAATCATAATCATAACCAACCGCACCTTCTGCAACAGGAAAATCAAGCGCCCTAACTGTTACACGGCCTATTTGATACTCATCACCAGGCTCTGTACCAGGTATAGTAATAGCATCTTGATCAACTGACCCAATACTTGCCATTCCAGCCCAAGTACATGAATCTCCATTACTCTTTCGCCATGGTGCAATAATTACCAAATGATCATATTCCGTAAAGTCAATACTATCATCAGCATCATAGGCTTCTTGCATGGACTGCTCATAAAAAGATATATAAACTTCACATGATACATCCAAATCAATCTTGTACCTAGAATTTGGATTTGTGGGATAAATATCAGCTGAGGCTGTAGGGTTTGCTATTCCAGCAAAGTGCAGTTGATCATATGAGTTTTCTACATAGTAATCATTAATATTGTCCATTACTTTTCCAATAGTTTCATGTTCAGGGCTTGTTTCAGAGGTATTAGCAAAATCAACTTTCAAGATTATTGTTTTACGCTCACCAGTAACTGACTTGTCGGATTTCTCTAATGTTACCCTATAACCTGAGAGGTTCTCTGAAGACTTTTCAGCTAGGTTATTTGCTCCGTCAAATAATAGCTTGTCATCCAATACATAACCAACAATTTGAGCGATGGTTCTTGAGGTTGTAATATACTTTGGTGATACTGATGGAAAGAGGCTTATTGAACTGTCATCATCTGTAACAAAGGTATATGAGTCTTTACTGATGCCTTCTTCAAAATTATCAAAAGTATTTATATAAACCTTTCCGTCATACGTAGTTAATATTTCTGAACAATTAGTAGCATAGGTATTTACTTTATCAAGCTCTGCTTTGGTAAATACTGATTCTAAAGCTGCAGATGAATCCATCTGCATTAGATCTGATAAAAGCTGTTTTCTGATAATAATAAGGGATTGGATTGTACTGACATTCTTCCCTGCTGCCAAGGCTGCTCTGAGATCAGTATTTACTTTGTTCATTGAGCTTATCATCTCCTTAATATCAGTACTGTCTACTACTGGTTTTTCTAATATCAATGGTTTTGACTCAGCACACGTTACTTTTACTATCCTTTGTTCAACAGTTGTAATTGGTGAACTAAAAAACCCTGCAATAATCCCTGTTGCCAAACACAAAGACGCTCCCATCATTACGGCAACAACAATTTTTTCTTCAATAGAAACTTTGGTTTTTACCTGTTGTTGATCTAATTTCATATTTCTTTTCTTTTCTTCATATGAAAATTAATCCATTCCTCCAGCTGGATCTGTACCTGCACAAGCTGGATCAGGTTTACGTGGATTATAGTTACTACACTCTGGATCATCTGGTTGTGGTGTTGGTGCTTCACACTGACCACTAGCACATGAGCCCATGCACTGTAGTGGTACTCCAACACATTCATCCCATCCCGGATGATATTGATCACTACAATAATATTCCATATATTGAGTTGAATTTACACATGTTATTTCATTATATTCATCTTTATCATAACATTTACCAAATTCTGTAGGATTAAATCCTCCACAATCTCCTCCATCACACCAATTATCAGAATCATAACAAACACAGTTAGAACCAGCACAACCAATTGCACATGTCCAAAGTTCTGCTGGTTCACAGCCACTTGTACCACATTGATAGCCTTGGACATTACCTGCATTACATGTTTGAGAATGGTAACCAGCTAAATCAGTACAAGATGTTACAACGCTTTGTAAATCTGGGTCACGATAATCAATCCAACCGTCACAATCATCATCAAGATAGTTTAGGCACACTTCGTTATCGCTGCAATCCCAATCGTGATAAAAGTAAATATCATCATTATCGTTACCATTCACCCCATATGCATTCCACACTATTCGATTTTCAGAAATTGCCATATATCCCAAAGATATATATGGATCTGATGATCCACTCATTAATTCAGTAAGTCCTGCTGCTGTATTATCAAGATCATATAAATACAGTGGATTATCATCATTAAAATAAGAAGCTTTTAACAATATAATCTTTGAACCATCAATATCTAGTGCTTCTATATGGCCCTCGGGAATGCTATAAATCAATTGTTGGCCTGCTGTAGGGTTTGACAAATCATATAGATAAAGTTTGTTATAATTCTTCCAAATGATAGTATTGCCAGAAATTCTAGCAAACGCACCATCAGATTCGGCTATCAGCTGCTTACCGGCAGCGGGATTGGATAGGTCAAACATATATATATACGGATTTTCGTCTCCCCAATCAACCCACACTATCTTACCTTCATCGATATCTAATAAGTGTCTCTCTGCTTCAGTTCCAGGGAGTTGTTGGACTCCAGCAGCGGGATTGGATAGGTCGTAGTGGTAAATAAAATAGACTTCCCACAAACCAGTTTCCGACCAAATGATATTATCACCTGATATTTCAAGTACATCAAGCTCATACAAATTAGAATCAGCTATCTGTTGAACACCAGCTCCTGGATTAGATAGATTATAATAGTAAATAAAACCAGCTGTAGTCCACACTACATTATCACCCGAAATAGATAAATTAGTAACATACCAATCGGCGGATAAAGCAATACTTTGAATTCCCTCTTGCGGATTATCAAAATCAAAGGTGTCTATATAGGTATCATCATAATTATATCTAGCCCACACTGCACGACTACCCGATATATCTGGCTTGATGTTATGTTCCCAGTCCCCATCAACTGTGTAGCCATATCCATGCGTTAATTTTGCTGGACCACGAGATGCAAGCTGTATCGGCGTATCATATACAAATCCCCCTATTGCAGAATTGACTGATAAACGAATTGTGTAGTCACCAATTGGCACATTCAATATATTCCATTCACCAAGAATGCCATCTATTACTGGTGTTGTGACTAGACCTCCTATTGCTACCCAATCATCTTTGCCTGTTTCGCTATATAAAAGCTGATATGATGTTTGAGGAAAACCAACTGTGGCAGCATGTGCTGTTCCCGTGATAGTTATTGTATCCAGCAGCAATTCCTGCGGATACAGATATGTATACAAAGCTGGACTAGTAATTTCAGCAACCTCAGTGACAGGGAATGGATATAATCCATTTACTTCAGCAGCGGCCTGAATTTCTGCAAAATGTGGTGTGCCATTAATAATAATTCCGTCATCATCGTCAAGTACTATAAGGTCAAATAATGCATAAGGGATATTAGGTGAATTTGCAAGTACGGTCGACATTACCAAACTCTCTGCTATATCTACACCAAGCATTTGACGTAACTGCCATGCAAAACCAACCCATGCCTGTCCCAGCCTATGAACTTCATCAACTCCGCCCTGGGGGTATTGATAATCATTTTCAGCAGTACGAATGTAAGTATCTTCTCCGAAAAAACCTTCACCAATAATCGGCTGATCAGTTGCATAAGTAGCAAAAATATCTGCCCACCCTTCTGATAAACCAATTCCTGCGTTAGTATCTGGTATGCCACCGGCCATATGGTCAATAAAATGACCGTATTCATGATATAGTATTGTATCATACGCACTATATATACAGCTTTGACCTAGCCATTGATCATATCCTGCGCGATAAAAACCTATTTCCTGGTCATCGTCGTTGTATGCAAAATATGCATTACATAATGTACTGCAACAACCAGACGTTCTATTTACTAACGCCCGTAAAGGAATATCTATTCCCGTCAATGGCACTGGCAAATGTTCCTGTGCCCAATCATGTATATATGTCGTGTGGTAATAGGCATTCACCTGCGACGTTAAAGACTCGTTATTACCATCTGGATTAAATGGTAGGTCAATTGATACACCGGGATCAGCCGACTCATCAAATTCAATGTTTTCTGCGCCACTCAAGGAATACACAGCAGCCCATTGACCAAATAATTGTGCCTGTACGTTTGTTGGACTCGTTTCAGTCGGGAATATAAAGCTACCATCGTCATTGGTAAACTGCTCACTCCCTGATGTTGTTGAAACGGTTAAATCATCGAGTTCAAAATTCGTCAGATCGTCTAACGTCACTAATGGATCAAATAAAACGCCGCGGCCATGAACAGAACCCTGGATAGTGGCGTACAGACGCTTATCACGGACTCGGGCAGCGCCAGTGTGTTTATCTACGAATACTGTTTCAACTGCTTCTTCATACTGTACTTTTTGCAACTTTCTCCAACGTCCATCCATATATTTAATTATTTCTTCTGAACCCTTGGGGATCAATCGACTGGCCTCCAAATTTAGGGATGTCGCAGCAGCTCGCTGAATAGATATATCATCCCGTTCCACTGCTTTCGGTAAATCAAGATCTGGGTATACTTGAGCGCTTGCATATACAACCGTGCTCTTATCTTTCCATTGTTTTATCGCAAAGTGTACATATGAACCCACCACATCAAGCCCATCGTGCATCTGAATAAAATCTACGAATACAGTTGATGGTTTATTTACCTCGCCCGGTATTGTAACAATATAAGTATGCTTCATTTCCCCCGCTTTGATTCCACCGATGAAGTCAGTATTACTTACTAAATAATTCTCAAGTTCATCAACAACCGCAGCTTCTGTTTGAGGGTTCCCGCGCAGATCAACAGATCCAATGCTTTTTCTAACCGCATGCTGAGGCATTTCACTTTGTTGAATACCAAGATTCCATTCTTTAATTACATTCGATAGTCTAGAATCTGGTAACCGTGTAGTCATTGTAGCAACAATTCCAAATGAAATTCCTGCTATTTCTTCATATGCCTCCAACTTTGGAACGGCTGAATACGGAATCTGTGCAATAAATGCACCAGCGTCATAAACGCGTCTAATCATTCCGCCTTCGCGTTCAATAATATTCTTCACAGAATCTATGTCTTCATATGCAGTCTCAGATACGATAACAAGTGCTTCCTGGTTAGCTTCTTCCTGTATGGTTGGTAATACGGCAGGTTGGGTAACAGTCGTGGTATCTTTCGATGCCAGCGTTAACAGGAATATTCCAAAAGCAACTCCAACACAGGACACCGCGATCATACCTACTCCAAGCGTTATCTTGGTCGCGTTGATTTGTCGTACCTTTACTACGGTGTCTTGTTGGTTTTCCATATATTTATTATTGGATAAATTAGATATTTATTTAGTAAGTATATGTATTATCTATACACTGGCGTTGGACAACATGAATGATCATCATTTTCAGGCCTGCTACAATCAACATTACACTCACAAGTACGACTTACAGTATCACATTGATAACCACTTCTGCAGTCACAATCCATACAATCTGTTTCAGTTAGTTCACCATCAATACATATTTTCCCGGTATCACCTGGTATATTACATTCTCCTGGTAAAACACCGCCCTCACAAACTTGTTCACAATATCCTTCATCAGTACAAACATCTCCGGCTTCCACACATAGTCCTTCATTGTCTCCACAAGCAAAACAATGTGCCCATGAATCAAACCCACACGTACGATCACCACAACTGCTTACAGCTGGAGTACTTTCACAATAAGCATCAGCCGTTCCTGTATCAACGCAAGTATCTACTGTGCAAGGATCATCATCAGCACAAGTTCTATTTTCTATACACGTAACACACTCGTTAATTGCTGTATTACAAATATAATCACTCTCACATCCACACTTGATACAGTCATTTGCTAAATAACGACCATCACAATACTGACGGCTAGCATTGCAACTATAAGGATCCGTACCATCATCACAACCATCTCCAACATCAACATCAATTGTAGTTATTCCATAATTAGGTCCCGGACCTGCTATTGCAGGAATTGTTACATTAATATATTGCTCACCAACTATCGTCAGAAAAACTTCATGTTCATAATAGGGGTATCCAAATACTTCCAGCTTATGGACTCCTTCGGTAATAGAGATACGAACGGATGATGTTCCTTCAGAACTCTTTATATCTCTTTGAGCTTGAGCTTGAGGTTGATCATCTATATATACATACACTCTTCCATCTAGGCCTTCCGGATTGTTAATATTAATTTCAAGTATATCAGTATCCCCCCAGCCAATTTGGGCCATAGTATGCCAATCAAACATAGGTTCTCCGAGATCATCACAGAAATGACCACAATCACTCCAAGCGCCATTCTTCATGAGACTATCAATTTGGTATGGACTGCAAATAATATCATTTTCATTAGTCTTGGCTGAATTTCCTCCTGCAGCAATGACCCGATTAGCAGCTGTAGCACGTGCGTTGCATCCAATACTGTCTGTACGCCCATATTCATCCTCGGCAAAAAATACATGTGCTGATTCGTGAGCAGCAACACTTGAATCTCGGCGAAGATCACGCGCTCCCTCAAGAAAAATACCTATCTCATTATCACCAAACACAGTGCCACCTGAACCGGAGTCTAAACGATAAATAGCGGAGCCAACTAACCTATAGTAACTATTACTTAGCGAATCTACGACTATACTCCCTGAGTATAAGGCATCTGCACTTTCAATATTATCACCAAACGTTGTTCCTCCTGTGCCAGAATCAAAGCGATAATCGTAAAACATATTAAACCCCGAAACATACACTTTATCATGCACCGTATCAATAGCAATATCTTGAGGAATACTAATTCCTATGGTGTTCCAATTATCACCAAACACAGTGCCACCTGAACCGGAGTCAAAAAGTACAACACGACCATTCATTTCATCAGCTACATAAACCTTATTACCCACACTATCAATGGCAATGCCTAATGGATTCCAAAAACGATTAGTTCCGCCCCATCCATAGGATCCAAATGTTTCCCAATTATCACCAAATACCGTCCCGCCAGAACCCGAGTCAAAACGGGCAACACGATTATTAGATGTATCAACAACATAGACTTTATTATTAATATCATCAATAGCAATTCCTTTTGGACCATTAAATTGACCAACGCCGGATCCAACAGTTCCAAATTGTTCAATATTAAAACCAAGTGTAGTCCCGCCTGAGCCGGAGTCAAAACGTACAACACGGTTATTAGACGTATCAGCTACATAGACTTTGTTATTACCCGAATCAACTGAAACGCCCCACGGTGATGAAAGTCCTAATCCCAAAGTCATACTCTCTTGATTCTGCCCGAATGTTGTCCCTCCTGAGCCGGAGTCAAAACGGGCAACACGATTATTGAATTTATCAACTGTATATAATTTATTATTAATCTGATCAATCGCAAGGCCAGTTGGTTCATCCAAATTATTCATTCCATAAGACCAATTAAGAATAGCAAAGTGCCCCAGATATGCTTGAGGCCAATAATTATCGCCATTCACCGCTGGACGTAATTCATCCTTAACTACAAAAATAACAAAAGCTGTTTGTGCATTAAAATAATCAGCCATTTCTTGAGAGTATTTATCTACCTCGGATTGAAAACTATTTACAGTATCAAAACAAATATCAAAGTCAGTAGTACCAAATACACACACATTACGATTCCGCATTAATTGGTGCACCCAATACTTATTCTCAACATTTGTTGAAGGTTCATATTCAGTTTGTTGATCTGAATCAGCAGGATTTTCATAAAGTACATGAAATGAAAGATTTTTACTCTCTGGAGCAGCATCGGCTAATCCATAAAGACCGTATAAAGTATTTAACGAGTGATCAATATATTGATCGTATGTCCAATTTTCATCACCGGATCCACTGGCTGCACTCTCAACATAAATAAGATCAACGTAAATCAATCCGTGCATGCCACTTGCTCCCGGTGTAGAGCTTTTTTCTCCTCCGTCCATCTGTGATTCATAATAATCCTGGTGTATCTGAATTTCTCCTTGTCGCTCCTCTTTTGTTAGCGATGAATCATTATTAACATCTTCAATAATCATCTCTAATGCTTCTTCATCGGTTATTGTATCTTTTCCTAAATCTAAAACCTCTTTACGATCACTAACTACCACCTCACTATAAACTATTTTTTTATATGAATTGAGAAACTCCTGGGTTACAGCACTATACTCATCAAGTGAATCTTTGGCTAATATATCATTACTTGTGATAAGCTCTGTTACTAATGCGTTTTCACGAATCACTTCATAATTATCCTCTGCTATCCGACCAATAAAAAGGTGCTCTGACTCAAGACTATTTAACTCCTGATTTTTTCTTTTGGATAAAATGAGAAATATTCTATCCCCTCTATTCTCAATTTCTTCTTTGAACGCAGCAATATCCGACTCCGGTTTATCTGAATTGACCACAAGAGCTGTTAAATCAAAATTCTCCACGACAACCATGCGAAAATTTGGTCCTTCCTCAACAACTGGTAAAGGCTGTACAATAGGTGCTGGTTGTTCAGTTTTTGTCATAAGTGATCCAAGCACTCCAACAAAAGCCAACCCCACAAAAAACGCTGCTATCATCCCAACCGTAATTCCTACGGCTAGACGAGTTTCGGTAGCTACTTTTGTGACTTGTTTATTCTCCATGTTTTTATCATTAAATGTATTAGATGATTTATTTTGTTGAGCCATATTTAATATATATTAATAAATATTTTTTAATAATACACGGGAGCTTCTGGTATACAACATTTCCATTCAATATGAGAACAATAATATTTAACACCACTAGCATCATAAAGATCGTAATCATCACATTCATTTATAAATTTATTAATACACGTACCACCCTCATCTTCGCATGTACTTGTGCTACATTGTCCGCTCATACAATAACTTCCTGCTTCGCACTCACCACAATCAAAACATCCATCAACACTTTGACCACACACTTTATCACCGCACGAGTTTTGTATTAATTCATTAGAGCAATTCGCATCAGCAGTACCAACATCAGCACATATATCGGTCGTACACCTATCTCCATCGTCACATTCGCTGTTAGTACTGCAGAGATAAAGATATTCTATTTCAACTGTCAATTTTCGTTCTTCTGTGGGAACACTGTCATCAGAAACTGATAGTGGGCTAATTTTTACATTTGCCTCTATATCAGTCCATGAATTCCCGACTTGTAATGCTACATTCCTACTGGCGGCGTTAAACCAATTTCCACACTCGCCATATGGAGGTCCACAAAGATCAATTAAATATGATTTAGCACTATTTGGGAAATCTACTCCTGCTGAACGTTCTGTAGTATGAACAAGTGCACCTGTAATAAGATTAGACCAATTAACTGAAGTCTCATCATAGCCAATTGGCTGGCGGTACTCTACATATACATAATGATCATCTCCACGTGGTATTTTAAGAGCTTTTAACTTTGATCTGTCTGCAATTTCAATCGGATACAACTCATATATTCCATTGGCATCAACTGTTTGAATTTCTGTGCCGTCAATAAACCATCCTGTTACATCTTTATGGAGAGCATTATAATGAGACATTGCTGTATTGCCCATAATTTCATGGCTATCGCGATATTCATCGCCACTATCAAAAACACATTCACTTAATGGTGTTGTAAAGGCGTTACACCGAAGAACCGCAGCATGACGATTGCCAAAATTATGCCCAAGTTCATGTCCGGAATTAATTGAAATTTGCCTAAAATATGAATCATAATTTGGTACACCTTCATAGGCTGGATAATATCTAGATTGAAGTGTTACACGTCCTATTTCATATTCATCACCCGGGTTCGTACCTGGTATTGTCATTTCATCCTGATCAGCAGACCCAAGACTTGCATATGCAGCCCACCAACATGGACTACCATCACTCTCCTGCCAAGGTGCTACGACAACTACATGATCGTATTCCGTAAAATCAATGTCATCAGCATCATAGGCTTTTTGCATAGATTGTTCAAAAAATGTTTTTAAATATGTTTCATAATCACAAGTAGTATTGAAATCAACCTTATACCGTGAACTTGGATTGCTAGGATAAATATCAGCTGTTTCTCCAGGATTTACTACTCCTCTAAAGCTTAATTGGTTATATGAGTTTTCTAGATAGTAATCGTTTGTATTATCCATTACTTTTCCGATAGTTTCATGCTCTGGGCTTGTTTCAGATGTATTGGCAAAGTTAACCTTTAAGATTATTGTTTTACGTTCACCAAGATATGATGTATTAGATTTGTCTTGTGTCACTAAATATCCCGATATGCCATCAGCAGGATTTTCAATTAAATTCCGCGCCCCGTCTAATAATAACTTATCATCAAGCACATATCCAATAATTTCAGCCGTGGTACTTGAAACTGTAATATCTTTTGGTGGTACGGATGGGAACAGATTTATTGAGTTATCATCATTTGTAATAAAGGTATATGAGTCTTTACTGATGCCTTCTCCAAAATTATCAAAAGTATTTATATAAACCTTTCCGTCATACGTAGTTAATATTTCTGAACAATTAGTAGCATAGGTATTTACTTTATCAAGCTCTGCTTTGGTAAATACTGATTCTAAAGCTGCAGATGAATCCATCTGCATTAGATCTGATAAAAGCTGTTTTCTGATAATAATAAGGGATTGGATTGTACTGACATTCTTCCCTGCTGCCAAGGCTGCTCTGAGATCAGTATTTACTTTGTTCATTGAGCTTATCATCTCCTTAATATCAGTACTGTCTGCTACTGGTTTTTCTAATATCAACGGCTTTGATTCAGTACACGTTACTTTTACTATCCTTCGTTCAATAGATGACGTTGGTGTACTAAAAAATCCAACAACAATCCCTGTCGCCAAACACAAAGACGCTCCCATCATAACCGCAATAATGATTTTTTCTTCAATTGAAACTTTGGTTTTTATTTGTGGTTGATCTAATTTCATAGATTTATTATTATACGATTTTTTTAGTTGAATGGGCATTAGTACAAAATATTATGAACGGATAGTATATTTTATCTATGCACTGGCGTTGAACAACATGCATGATTTGGATAGTTTGCACAATTAACAGAACATTCGCAATAATAATCTCCTTGGCCATTATCCCAACAGGAATACCCGCCACTACATCCGCATACTCGGCAATCCGTATCAATTAGTTGGCCATCTTCGCATAACAGAGCGCCATTACCCACTCCATTACATGCTCCGGCGGGAGTACTTCCACAATCTGAATAACAATAGTTATCAAGACATGTATTACCTCCTACACACGATCCATTATAATCTCCACATACGGAACAATGTTTCCATGTATCCCAACCGCATTCATAATCACCACATTCACTTGCTACAGGAGCGTTTGTGCAATATGAATCAACCCCAGTTCCAACACAAATATCATTCGTGCATAAATTACTATCATAACAATCTTCATTAACACTACACGTTATAACCGTAAGCGTCATTGATACTGTGTTGAACTTCTCTGGATTTGCTACTTCCCTCACACCAAAGGTGAGATCATAACTGCCAACCTGTTCTATAGTAGGTGTCCACATAAATACTCCATTGGCAGAAAGAAGGTTAGCTCCAGCTGGCAGATTGTCCACATAATATTCTATCGCATCACCATCAAAATCCATGCCTTTCAAAAGAAGATTAAAGGAAGAACCAGCAATTACTTCTCGATCATCGATAGCACGGATAACTGGATCGTTATTGATATATGTCCAATAAATATCCCAATTAGACCCGCCAGCTCGATTATCCATCCAAACAACTTTATCTCCTGATATTGCTGGATTTGTTTGTCTGTCTGTATCAAAAGTCAACTGTACTCCACTTAAAGTGGGATTAGCTAAATCATAGAAATAAATATCATCATTGCCACTTCGTGTGTCCATAAATACAATATAATCTCCATCAATCGAAGGTTGTTGTTGATCTGCTGGATGATCAAATACTCTTTCCATTGTCTGACTAGTAATATTATAGATAAACAGATTATAATTATATGTATCCCATACTATATTACCATCCGAAAAATCAAGTTCTCTAAGCCAAGTAGCCTTGCTAACAGCCAACTGTGCCCCAAGCTCTGGCTTATCAAGTTGGTAATAATAAATATCATCATCATCTAGAAAATCACGCGGCGTAGAAAAAAACACAATTGTATCACCATCCATACTTGCATCATATGACTGTATTGAAGAATCATCAGTTAACTGTTGTATACCTAAACCCGGATTAATAATATCAAACAAATATATTTCTTTCGGACCTGTCCCCTCATCATGAAATACGATTTTGTTATTCGCCATATCCATTTTAGAATTACAACACCCAATAAGTCCGGTAGCAGCTAACTGCTCTCCTGCAACCGAATTATTAAGATCATAGTAATATATTTCTTTTTTAGTATAATCAAGCCAGACGATATAATTTTGATCTACAATAGGATACCTCTGAAAATCTGAATCAAATGTAATTCTTTGTTCTCCGGCCCCAGGATTATTCAAATCATAATAATAAATATCATAACCATTACGCTCATCTTGCCAGACGATTATATCACCACTAATTTGTGGTCTATTTTGACTACCTAAATCCGTCGTAAGCTGAATAGGCGGAATTATACCAATGCTAACTGTTTGTGTATCAATAAAATAACCCACCGATGTGCTCACTATAAGCTTCAGAGTATAAACACCTAGTTGTAAATTATGTACATCCCACTCACCAATCACTCCGTTATCAACATCTGTAAAACCCTCTATAATCTGTGTCCAAGTATCTGGATTTGTACCTTCCCCATAATATAATTTATAATCATCTAGCTCTGCCACAATTCCCAGTGCATTTGCATTACCCATAACTGAAACAAAGTTCTCGCCAGCCAAGAAAAGTTCTGACAAATATATTGTCTCAACTGGTTGTGTAATCAACGCTACAGTATCAAGATGGAATGGATATAAATTATGATTTTCAGCTGCATTAATGATAGCGCCTAGATGTGGTGTGCCATTTCCCAAGTTAGCATCATTATCATCAATAATAAGTAAATCAAGCACAGCACTAGGAATATCAGATGAATTAGCTAATATAGTTGGTAATACAATATCTTCGGCTGTTTCCGCGCCAAGTGCTCGCCTAAGATCCCAAGCTAAACCAACCCATGCTTGTCCTAGATCATGCTCATCAACACCCTCGGGATTTTCAGGATACTGGTAATCATTATCCGCTGTTCGTATATGTTCACCCATTGCCCAGTAATTTTCTCCAATTAATGGTTGGCCAGTAGCAAATGTTGAGAAAATATCAGCCCATCCTTCAGATAAACCTTTATTAGTAATGCCCCCAAGTTTATGATCCACAAAATGACCATACTCATGATAAATTATTGTGTCATAAGCAGGATTTAAACAAATCCCGTCGCCAGAGAGATAAAATTCAATATGGAAAAAATAGCGATCATATGATGCATTACATATATAATCTGGATCAGGGTTATTTACATGCAACCGAACTGGATAATCAAGCCCAAAAAAAATTTCATTAATAACAGACACTTGGCTGCCCAATTCTGACTCTATCCAGTCATGAATAAAAGAACCATGATAGTAAGCATTTACCTGAACTGTAGAATGTTCATCATTACCCGTGGGATTCAAATGTATTATCTCATCAATACTTTCTGTCGCATTGTCATTTTCATAATATACCCATGGTTCGCTCCAAGTTCCACTAAAAAGATGTTCTCCTCTCATAGCAGCTGTAATACCAATTGGTGTAGTGCTAACATCAAGTGAGAAATCGCCTGATTCATCAGTGTAAGCTACATCATTATCATCAGACCAAACTTTCATATTTTTTAATGGTGCTTCGGTCAAACTATCTCCTGTTGTCCTTGGATCAAATTCTACAAAACGTCCCGTTACATTGCCTTGTATCTGAGCAAAGATAAGGCCATTTTCCCGGAACACTTCACCGTTATCACGGTCTACTATTGCGATATCCGTAGAACCTTTAAAGGCATAAATATTAACTCTACGCCAAGCATTATCAATGTATCTAACTGATGATTCAACTATTGGTGTTTCATAATTACTATCATCAAGCGTGAGTGCTCCAACTATCGAAGCTTTATCTGTACTATCATCAATTCCCAGTACTTCTGTTGCTCGTTGTTCTAGTATTCTTTCTAACTGAGGCGTTGCTGTAACAAGTGACAATTCTGGATAAACATTACTTGACGCGTATTGGATGACACTTTCGGTGTCAGTCATTTTAATAGCGAAATGAACATAGGTGTCTTCAACCGGTAAACCGTCTTTCATTTGTACGAAGTCAACAAAGGCTGTAGCTGCTCTACTTTCTGTAGCTGGGATTATGACACTGTATGTTTCTTCAAAATTATTGACTGATAGACTTCCAATTAAGTCAGAACTTAATTGGGACTGTACTGCATCAACAATAGCTTGTTTCTCTGTAATCTTAGTGGTCGCAATTAGTTCAGTTCCACTCTTTCCGGCTAATAGTGCAGGCGGCTGCTGTTTGTTAAATTCACTTGTATTCCATTGATCAATGACCTCCTCATAATATGCCTGCTCTTTCGGATCATATTCCGACTGGATAGCACCAAAAAAGACATCCTTCACACTGTCGTCAGCTCTTAGTGCTTCAATGCTTGAATATGGAATTGTTGCGTACAAAGCAACCTCTGATGATTGATCGGCAATTATTCCACCGCTTTTTTCAATAATACTGATAAGAGAGGTGGTATCGACATCAGTAACTAAGAGTATCATTGCATCCCTGTTTTGATCTACGGCAACTAAGGTATCTTCTGGTGGTGGTTGAATTGCTTCTATATCCTGATCAAGCTTTGAAAAAAGCAGCAATCCAAAAGCAGCACCAACACATAATACCGCGATCATGCCTATTCCAAGCATTATCTTAGTCGCGTTGATTTGTCGTACCTTAACTTTAGTATCTTGTTGGTTTTCCATATATTTATTATTAGACATATTAGATATTTATTTAGTAAATATGTGAAATTTATTTTTATCTATACACTGGTGTTGGACAACATGGATGATCATCATTAGCGGGATTATCACAATTAACATTACATTCACAATAACGATTTTCTGGGTCCGTGAAGTTACATTGATAACCGCTTCTACACCCACAATCTAAACAATCTGTTTCAACTAATTCACCATCAATACATATTTTTCCAGTATCGCCCACTATATTACATTCTCCTGGCAGAATACCACCTTCACAGATTTGTTCACAATAACCTTCATCAGTACATACGTCTCCATCATCAACACATAGTCCTTCATTATCTCCACAAGCAAAACAATGTGCCCATGAATCAAAACCACAAGTACGATCACCGCAACCACTTACAGCTGGAGTACTTTCACAGTGTGCATCGGGTGTCCCAGCGTCAACACAAGTATCTACTGTACACCAATCATCATCAGCACAATCTCTGTTAACTTTACAAAGAAATTCTACTTCTACTGTTAGTTTTCTTTCTTCCATTGGTACACTATCATCAGAAACAGATAGAGGCGTAATTACTACACCTGTTTCTAGATCAGTCCATGAGTTATTAAGCTGAAGTGCTGTATTTTTGCATACACCACCCCAAGGTGAACAATTTCCGCAACCACCATAAGGAGGTCCACAAAGATCAAGAAGGAATGATTTATTTCTATGAAAATCAATTCCAGCTGAACGCTCTGTGGTATGAATAAGTGCGCCAGTCATAAGATTAGACCAATTAACTGCAAACTCATCAAAACCAATTGGTTGACGATACTCAATGTATATATAGTGATCATCTCCTCGTGGTATTTTTATGGCTTTAAGTTTTAATCTATCAGAAATTTCAATAGGATATAATTCATATGTTCCACTATTGGTAATAGTTTGAATTTCAATACCATTCATCCATCCTGTTACATCTTTATGGAGAGCATTATAGTGAGACATTGAATAATAACCCATAATATCATGAGCATCTTTATATTCATCACTACTATTAAAAACACATTCGCTCAATGGAGTTGTAAGTGCGTTACAGCGAAGAAGTGCTGCATGTTTACTACCAAGATTATGTCCGAATTCATGTCCAACAATCCTTGAAGAATTATTAAGATCAAATTCATAATTTGGATATTCCGGATCTTCATAAGGAGGGAAGTATTCTGAAATAGCTGTCATATAACTTATACTATACTCGTCACCAGACTCCGTACCAGGCACGGTAATAGCATCTTGATCATATGATCCAAGGGTTGCCGATCCAAGCCACCCACACGAATCTCCGTCACTATGTTGCCATGGTGCTATTGCTACCACATGATCGTATTCCGTAAAATCAATACCATTAGCATCATAAGCAACTTGCATAGATTGTTCAAAAAAAGTTTCCCATATTTGATCCTCTTCCCCATGATCACATGTTTTATTCATACTAATCTTATACCGTGAATTTGGATTAATAGGATAAATATCAGCTGAGGCTGTAGGGTTTGCTATACCTGCAAAGTGTAGTTGATTATATGAATTTTCTACATAGTAATCATCAACATTATCCATAACTTTTCCGATAGTTTCATGCTCCGGGCTTGATTCAGAAGTATTGGCAAAATCAACTTTTAATATTATGGTCTTGCGCTCACCAAGGTATGCTCTACTAGACTTTTCTAGAGTTACTCTATAGCCTGAAAGACTATTTGCAGACTTTTCAGCAAGGTTGTTTGCTCCATCAAATAATAGTTTATTATCAATAGTATAGCCAACTATTTGAGCTACTGTTCTGGAAGTTGTTATTTCTGGTGGTGGTGTTGAAGGGAATAAACTTATTCTATTATTATTTGATACAAAGGTATATAGTTCTTTACTTATGCCTTCTTCAAAACCATCAAAAGTAGTTATATAGACTTTTCCATCATAAGTATTTAATATTTCTGTACAATTATTAGAGTAGGTATTTACTTTATCTAGCTCTGCTTTGGTAAATACTGAATCCAAAGCTGCGGATGAATCTACCTGCATCAGATCTGATAAAAGCTGTTTTCTTTCAATAATGAGTTCTTGTATTAAACTGACATTCTTGCCTACTGAAAGTGCTTGTCTGAGATCAATATTTAATTTACCCATAGAGTTTGTCATCTCTTCAATGTCAGTACTATCTGCTACTAGTTTTTCTAATACCAGTGGCCTTGATTCAATACAAGTTACTTTTACTATCTTTTGTTCAACAAATGATATTGGTGTACTAAAAAACCCAACAACAATCCCTGCTGCCAAACACAAAGACGCTCCCATCATCAGAGCAACGCCAATCTTTTCTTCAATTGAAACTTTAGTTTTTACTTGTACTTCGTTTGATTCCATAAGCCTATATTTCTATATATTTAAAATATTAAATTTAATATTAAAAAGCGGAGGAAATTCAAATAATATATTTCACCCCCACCCAACTATTAATTACCAAACGATCTATTATTATTTTTTTGTTGAGTTCATTTCTACCCTAACTATGGCACAAAAAATCCCTTTAGTCAATCTCTTTGAAATTAATAAACTAATAAATTAAAATATTATGAATTGCCAATTAATATTATAAAAACTATTTACCTATATACCAAAACACCACGGATATATATCCGTGGTGAAATGGTTACCCCTAAATTTAATGATTTAAGGAATCATATTATATTCTATGAAAAGATTACTCTATTCCTGCCGCTGGCTGTGACTGCAAACCGCCACACTGCCATGAACCACCTAATTTTTTGCAACACTCTCCCCCCATACATGTATATCCTGTGGAACACGCTACTCCGCATAAACCACATTGATTTATATATTGCCCACTCTCATTACAATAATCACTTCCATTACACTCGCCAGAGGGTGTGCCATCATAACATTGAACATCATTGAATGAATAATTACTCGTGTTTAAAAAATCATGGTACCGTTTTGGCCAGTCAGACCTATAATCAACACCGTCAAAACTAACAACAAACAACAGCCCATAGTCGCCTGGTACTACTAAATTTGCATATCCATCGTCATCGGCATCAGCTATTACCGGATTAACAAACCTACTTACAAGATTAATTGGAAAATCTGGTAGCATGTTTCCATCTTTATCAAAAGCATAAACATAGCCAAATTCATTCATCCCGCAAATTATTTCAGAAATTCCATCTCCTGTAATATCCCCGATCACTGCTCCGCTCGCTAAGCCTAATTCACCAAAATCGTTAATGAAAACATCTTTTGGAACTTTAAACCGTAACGTGGCATTGCCATTAGCATCAAGATCCCACACCGACAAATCATGGCCAGTATATACGATTTCTAAAGTACCGTCATGTTCTAAATCTGTCACTACCGGAGCTGCCTTTACAGTTGAAAAGGGGCTGTAATATGGATCAACTGGAACACCATACGGAGAATTACCAATATGATTACCAGAAGAATCAAGGATACTCATTCCTCCCTGAAAACCGAGAATAAGCTCTTCTGATGCATCTCCTGTTATATTTGCTAACGTTACCTCGGATAATTCCGGAAAGGTCATAGCATACGAACCGACTGGGAAATTAACAATATTGTCATTGGTAGTTATGTCAATCGCGTGTATATCAGCCCAACGCTCGGAAGCAGTAGGTGCATCATAATGTAAAACTGTATGAATAATTTCTTTATTCCCGTCACCATTCAGATCTGCTACAGATGGAGTGGATTTTACTTTTATATCACCAGGTATTGCATAGGGTGCTAAAAAATCAGATCCATCATCGTTTAAAACATATCGTGTAATTCTGTCGCTCATTACAATAATTTCCAAATCACCATCACCATCCAGATCACTAACTACCGGTTGCGGTCCAGCAACAAAACCATAATAAAAATCTGAATAGCTTATACCATCACGTTGCCAAAGTATGGATCCGTCATCGTTATAGACATAAAAATTACCATCCAAAGCCGCCACAAGCAATTCAAGATCTCCATTTTGATCCAAATCAACCACTACTGGCGAACCCCAGTAACCCCATTCATTTTCAACCGGCCAACCTACTAAATCATTTCCTAAATGGTCAAAAGCGTAAATTTTTCGTACCGTTAATCCGCCTCCTTCAGAACACATTTTACAAGGTCCTGATGCAATAATATAATCCGTAACGCCATTCTGATCAAAATCAACCACCAACGGCGTAGTAATAAAAACTTCACCATCTCCAGTTAATTCATATATTATTTCAACATCCATGTTAGTAGTATTAGAATATGAATCTTCTATATGCCAAACATTTATTTTATCAACACTCTTTTCACCAGTATATGATTGAACTGTAAGCCGGATAGTAGAAGAAGATCCATGGTTTAATAACCTTGAATCATCTATTTGAGCTAATAATCCATTGGTTACCGCAGTAGTTGATTCAGTAACTAGTGTCCATGAATCAGGATAAGCATAATTGCCATATTCAACCTTATAGCTAATAAAATCAGTTCCTCCAGCTGATCCCTCAATATTAATAACTTCACCTGAACCATCTATATGAAAATTTTTAAAATACCTATCATCATAGTCGGGGCTTAAAAAAGCTAATGGTGGAGAATCAATCTGTAGCGCCTGATAAAGATTTATCCGACCGGTCCCAACATAGTCACTTCGTTGGCCAATTAATATATCATTTACTCCTGTATGCAGGATATTTTTAACATCTTGGGCATCCAAACTTGGATCTTTAGATAAAATTAAACCCGCTAAACCAACCACTTGTGGTGTGGCCATGCTGGTACCAGACCAAGAAGCATAATTATTTCCCGGCAAAGCACTTAATATCTCATGTCCCGGTGCTGCAACATCCACCCATGAACCATAAGTAGAAAAATAAGCCCTAGTATCATTACTATCAGTTGCTGCTACTGAAATAACAGCGTCATAAGCGGCGGGATAGTTTTGGGTGATTATAAAATCATTTCCCGCAGCTGCAACTAAAACAACTCCCTGATCAGCTGCATAATCAATAGCTGCCTCTTCATCCGAATTATATGGACCACCATAGCTCATATTTATCACACTTGCTCCATTATCAGCAGCATAATGCAATGCCTGAATTGTATCACTTTTCAATAATGCCGCATTTCCATTAGTTCTCTTCCATCCTGCCCGTAACGGCATAATACTACAATCCTGACATACGCCGGCAATGCCTATTCCATTATTAGTTACTGCGGCTGCAATACCGGAAACATGCGTGCCGTGACCATAAACATCCATTGGATCGCTATCCTCAATAGTACAATCCTCATCAGCCGCACACAACTCTAATGCAGTCGTTCCTTCCAGATTAACAAAGTCATAACCTGCCATCATATTAGCAGACAAATCTTCATGGTTATAATCAACGCCAGTATCAATAACCGCAATAATAACTGACGAGTTACCTGTTGTAATTCCCCAACCTTGCTCAGACTCCATTACTTGGTGAGACCACTGGTCAGAAAACATAGGATCATTAGTCAAGACATAAGAGTAATAATTTGGTTCTACATTTTCAATACTGGCATCCTTTTCAAACTCCTTAATAATATCAACAATATTTTCATCTGCATCTTGGTCAAATTTAATCAAGAAGAGACCTTCCCAATTATGCTCTCCACGATCATTTGCATTAGGAACTAGTTGCTCAATGTTAGTCTCAAGTACCGGTGGCAAAGAACGGTTTAACTTAGATAGTGATAACAATTTTTGAGCAACTTCCTTTTCCGTATCAATGCCAGAATTTTTGGTAAAACGGACCAACAACTGACCTAATGCATAATTTTTTACTAATTCCTCACCGCAAGAGACAATTTCGCCATTTGAATCCTTTTTTGAAATACACGGTATTTCATAATCAATAACTTCTTTTTCTTCTACAACATCAGGTATAGGTTGTAAAACACTTTTTTCTGTTTTATCGGTTAAATCACCAATTGTTGTTATTAACGCAATTCCAAGTAGAGCTGCTGCTACCACACCAAACGCCAAACCTACAATAAGGCGTGTTTTGGTAGTTGACTTGGTAATTGTTTCTTGTTTGTCAGGTTGATTTTCCATATTTTTTATAATTTTATTAATTATGCTAAATATTAAATTTCTACCTTAACTATAGCACAAAAAAGCCCTTTAGTCAATTTGAAACTAAATATTTTTTTTATTTATTTAGATAATTTTATGGCACTGCTATTCCATCCGGATTTGCTACATGCATCCCCGGATTAATATCATTAACTCCAACTTCAAGAGTATAAGTCATGTCATAATACATATATGGACTTGCTCCTATTCCCGTATAATTATATTCTGTTCCATTCAAAGAAGGATCTGTGGGAACTATTTCCATATAATCTGGTACCAACCCTTCAAAATTATCTGGATAATTTCCATTATTATCTTTATAATTTTCCAAAGCTTCCTGCATTTTTTTAATATCAGTAAGTCTTGTCTCATCTCTATCTGATGCTTCGTTACTTTCTTCTTCAGTTAACTCTTTGGCTGGTTCACCAATCGTTTCTTCGTTAATAGCAGTTGGTTGAAAAGATGTTTCTGGTCCAGTATTAACGATAGCTCCCTGATTACTTTCTTCCTGCCACAAAGCAAAACCAAACAGAATTAACAATGCAACGACTGCAATGATTATAATAGTTGGAAATCTTTTTTCACTATTAATAATTTTCATATTAGATAAATTATACCGCAAATAAAAAAGACTGTCGATATAATCAACAGCCTTAAGTCAATTTCTTCTAGTTGAACATCCCATCAATAGCACTAATAGAATCATTAATATGAGTACGATAAATTGCTTCGCCAATGAGCTCACCGCATGGCACGATTGTTACCAAATCAGATGGCAAATCACCATTGCTCCGTCTAATAGAATCTGTCACATAGACATGTTTCAAGGCGCCTGATTTCTGAGCCGCTAATAATTTTTCGACACACTGTCCCGAAAATTGACCATGTGTAATAAATACATATACACCAATAACGCCCATTTCTACAAGTTTATCGATAAGTGCAATCAACGTTCCGCCTGTATCCAAAATGTCATCAAAGATAGCAGCAATCTTGCCTTTAACATCGCCATGTATCTTCCGGATAGTTACTTTACCAGTAGTTGGGTGGCGATGTTTATCACCAACCACATAATCAAGCTGAAGATGCTTAGCATATGATTCTGCGATTGCACCGGCACCGATATCTGGGGCAACAGGAACCACAAGTGATATATCATCACCTAGCTGTTGTTTCAAAGCCCGAATGAATATATCTCTTGGGTAAAGTAAATCAGATGACGCATCCGAAAATACAGCTTGAACCTGTGGAAAATGCGGTTGCATTATCATGATATGACGTTCGGGCACACCACGCATTGCGTTTTCAATTTCTTGAACATTCATCTGCGCTGTTATTGGTACTCTTGGCTTATCTTTACGATCCTGCCTAAGCCCGGCCATAAATGGAAAGACTGCTGTAATACGACGCACAGATGAACCGGCTGCTCCTTTTGCAAGTAACTTCATATATTTAAAGTTTTCTTCGGGAGAATTTGTTGGCTGTACTACATAAAAATCAGATCCTCTTACACTATCTAGAATCTGGGGTAAAAAATCTCCATCAGGAAATTTCTTGTCATCCCATTGAGTAAAATCAAATAATTCATCCCCTGACATTTCAATGATTTTACGCTTAATTCCTTGTTTCAAAGTCTCAGCACAAGCTGGTCCTGCAATTACTTTAAGTTGCACTATACACACTCCTTGTTTATTATATTAATGTTCTATATTTACTATATATTTTAATAGTTATATATTTTAACTCTGCCACCAAAAACTGTCAAACTTACTTGCAAAATTGCATTATTTCTATATAATAGTTAGAATGTTATTAATACAAGCTGGGATGGTGGAATCCCGCATAATATTGCGGGACAAGCTGGCATATAGTATTAATATCATGCCGAGGTGGTGAAATTGGTAGACACGCTAGCCTTAGGAGCTAGTGCTTGTAAAAGCATGGGAGTTCAAGTCTCCCCCTCGGCACCACTAATTTAATATTCTAAATAAACTAACCAGTCTTCCCAGCACCAAAAAATTGACTATTTACATATAATAGTCTTTTTTGATTTACAAATACTCATGAATATTATAAAACTCACATTCAACTTGAAAGAAGTTATGCGCTAAAGAAGAAAAACAAGTCATTCATAAATCAAATGACTTTTATTTTTTAAATATTGCAAGTACTTGACATCCTTTTAGTTTTATATTATATATAATTACTAGCTCATTAAACATTTAAATACTTTTGTAACTAGCCATAGCCTCAAGATACTCTATTTAGGGTATTTTAAGACTATGGCTACAAAAAGTGGTCCTCTAGTACTAACCTATTCAAAAAGAAGGAGACTAATGATGGGACTAATCTCAACAGACCAATCTTATCAGGTCATTGCCACTCTTCTTGCCAATACCGATTGGAATAAATTGGATTTCAATCTAAACGCATTGCAAGAATTAGTTGTTCGTAGCCCAAAAGAGGCTGGACGACATTTTACAGCCTTTCTAAAAAATGGTGGTCGAATGAACTTTCCAGTTTGGAAAATTATCCAACTTGGTAAAAATCATAATACTGTTAATGATTATCTTAGATTAATCAGAGACAATTCTAGTGGCACCGCTGAGATATTAGATTTCATGCTAAATCATGATTCTTTCACCATAGAAGATACGCCCACATATGTAAATTTAGTTTTACTATCTGTTGCCGATCTTGGCTTCCCACACGGAGCTAAATATGAAGAAGTCTGTGAAAGAGCCTTTAAGTATGGACTTGAACTCTGTCCAGCAGAAGTGGGACCACAATATGTTTTACAATATGGAAATCAAATAGAAAACGATGATTTTTCGATAGCAATGGAACCAATTCATGATACCATCATCTCATATCTATTTAGTATTTCATTTGAAGACAATATTCCCAGGCTCACATGGAATAATGGTCACAAAAACTGCAATTATAATGCTAAAAGCAAACTTGCATTCGTCAGCCGTAAGAAATTAGTTTTGTCCTAAGTATTTATATAACACAACAACCTATACTAATATGGGTTGTTTTATTTTTTCCAATAAAAAAACCGCCTCACAATAAATGTAAGACGGTGCGCTGGCTATTTCTTGTCAGCTATTTCCTTCCTTAGAAAATTTTTAACAAACGATAATCCCCTGAGTCTGTCTTCAACAGTAACATTTGCCTCAATTGAATCTTGGACATCTTCCGGAAGATCAGGAAACCGATCTTTTCCACTTTCCTCAATTGCATTTAACAGTAGCTGTCCGGAAAGCAATTCTTGCTTTTCCATAATCATCCTTTCTTTTTGAATTTCAACCATATAACCAAAGTGATCATCATAATTGATATGGAAACAGAATTAAAAATCATCAAAACCAAATCATTGATGGTAAATACATAGCTCAGCCAAAAAATCCCAGCTAAAATATAAACTATAATCATTCTGATATCAACCACTCCCGAATCCCGATTTCTCCAAATTTCAATTGGTTGTAAGGCCATGGTTCCAAGTACGCCCCAAGAAAAAATGAAAAAATACCATTCAATCCAAGGAATGATTAGGGATGTACAAACTGCAACGAAAATTAAAACCGTACTTATTTTTTCGATTTTATTATACCCCTTGAACTTCCAGAGGCCGATTAAAATAGGTATTAAGAAAAACCCTCGTGACAAACCATTAATTACCATGGTTAAACTTTTTATTTCAAACCCATAAACCACTCCGATTAATTGATAGCCGGCAAAATAAGCAAACCACACAATTGAAACAGAAGTTCCTTTCTGCTTCGACCAAATTAGCTTATTTTGTTTTAACATAGCCCAAACATTCCACCCGACAAAAACAAGAATTCCAACAGCCCCAATGGTTTGAGCGTTCCAGCCAAAATTATTTATTTCAATCCAGTTCATTTTATAACTCCATTTTCAAAGTACATTTTAATAAAAGGAGAAAAAATTAATCTTCTCCTTGCGAAAAATGTGCTTTTGACTTAACGTTTTCAGCTTTCAACTAATTTGTTTTTAAGAAAGAAGATTTATTTTAATCTTAGCTCATCAATATACAATAAACCTTGTTGAATTCCATTTAGTGAATTGTGCGTCCATTTTCTTTTAACGTCATAACCAAATTTTGGAGCTACGCTCATGGGATCGTTAAATTCTCCACCAAGGCTATAAGAAGGTATAACAACTACACCGCCTGATTTGAGATATTTTTTTGAATCGATTAAAAATCTTTCAAACAATTCTGGAGGTATTATCATGCTGGCAGCAATTGTATCTCCTTTTGGTGGTGTTCCAGGGAAAAATGGAATATTCCATAAAATCATATCTACTATCTCACTAATGTTCTCAAATAAATCTCCTTGGACAACGTGAATATTTTCTTCGAGTCCGAATTTTATTGCATTATCTATTGTATTTTGACAGGCAAGGAGAGATATATCACTTGCTATTACTTTTTTGGCTCCATATTTAGCCATTACGATATCCATAAGGCCTGTTCCGCAACCCATCTCTATGGCAGTTTTTCCATAAAATAAATGATTATTGTAGAATAAATATCTTGCATGATATCTCCCAGAAGCTAAAAAAGGATCCCATACTCCTTCGCCTACAATAAATCTATTTATGACATCTCCTTCTCCACTAACATTAAAATCTATTTCATAGGTTTCATGTTGATGTTTTTGCCATTGTGTTAGAACTATTTCTTTTTGGATGTCGTCCATTAAAGTGAGATTCTTCTCTGTAAGTGTATTTTTTTTCATCTTAATTCTCCCATTTTATTTTCAAAGTACATTTTAATAAAAGGAGAAGGGTTTAATCTTCTCCTTACAAAAAATGTGCTTACATCGGAATCTTGAAATGTAATAGTACCGCCGCAGTCGGATTGTCCGTAATCCCTGCCCATAACGATATTTTATTCAGACTCCCAGACCCAAGCTTCAGGTCTACTCGTGGTCCGAAGACCCACTTTTGAACATTATTAATATGATAATGTTCAAAATTCATCCCCATTGAGAAACCATCAGTGATTTCTGGCACGTCTACCAAAACGAAACCTTCTTGAAAAACATTATTAAAAGAAATTTTTTCCAGATTGAAATCATTAACGCTCAGACACGTAAACCTACCTTGTCTAAAAAATAGATTTACGGAACCGTTTCCATTAACCGTACTATCAGCGACACGCCAATCGCCACCAATTTTTGTCGTTACAGTTAAAGGTCCAAACTTGAATCGTGGTCCAATCGCGATCTTTAGATTAGCATTCTTTAGTACGAACACTTCAAGATGAGATGTCCGATACCAAATGTTAATCTTGTCAGTAGAGGTACGAGATTCATACTCTCCATGAATATTTCCCGCTACAGACATTGAGGTAGTAGCCAGAACCATCATTAGAACCAACATTACTGTTCTCATTTGAGACTCCTTTGTTATTGTTTCAATGTACTCTCTCCTCTTCTTTAACAAATAATCATATAACATAATTGATTTTATGTCATTTATGTCGTCATAGTATTGAAAATATTGACTTTTACTAAGAAATATGCTAATATTATGTTGACGAATAATCCGACATAAATCAGCAAAATGCCAGATAATAAACTTATCAACACACTTATAAACCTTGGCTTAAGCGAAAACGAAGCTAAGGTTTATTTTGCTTCCCTATCACTTGGTCCTACCACTATCCTAAATATCGCCAGGGCCTCCGAAACCAAAAGGACAACAGTTTATTCGGTTGTAGAGTCATTGAAAGAAAAAGGATTGATGAGATTGAATATAAAAGGATTCAAACAATTTTATGTTGCGGAAGATCCAAACAAATTGGAATCAATTTTAGAATCTAGAAAAATCCAACTTCAAAATTCATTACCAGAATTCTCGGCTCTTTATAATCTAAAAGGTGGTGAAGGTTTTATCAAACATTATGAGGGATTAGAAGCTGTAAAAAATATTTATGAAGAATTATTGCAAAAAGTAAAACCTACAGATTTTTATTATGTATTTGCTGATACTGAAAAATGGTACAACACCGACAAGAAGTTTTACCAAAAATTTTTGGAAAAACGAGCCAAAAAAAATATCCATATTAAAATCCTTACAAAAAAGTCTAAAATTAGCATTGAACATAAAAAATATTCAAAAAATTATAATATTACCTCAAAGTTTTTACCTGAAAAAACTAAGTTAACTACAAATTTAATAATTACCCCAAATAAGCTAGTAACTCATCAGTTAATTCCACCTATAATGGCCGTGGTCATAGAAAATAAAAGCATTATAAATACAAACAAACAAATGTTTGATCTGCTTTGGGAATCAATAAAATAATTAGATACTTCCTCTTGACAACATTATTAAGTTAGTGTATGTTGAAAATAATATGAAAACAATTCAAACAAACAGCTACTATTATTTCTTTTTTACCTCTTAACGAAGAGTGTTGTTTGCGTTTTCAATTAATAAAATTTAATTAAACCATATACCAAATAACCTCTTCAAAGAGGTTTTTTTATTATTATGGTTATTTTTTATATGAAAAAACGAATTATTAAAGTCGAAAAAGTTAATATTGAGCGCTGGGAAATTGGCCAAGGTAAGGTAAAGATCCTTATTACAGCAGGTATTCACGGTGATGAGCATAGTCAACAATTAGTCATTAAACAATTATTAAAAAAAGTTAATGATAGACTACCTCTTACTTTGGTTATCCTGCCCAGATTAAACCCACTTGGCCTAAAGAAAAATTGTGAAGAAAACCCAACGGACAAACTAAATATGAATAGAATTTTTCCTGGCTCTCCTAATAGTAAATATATAAGTAAAAGAATAGCGGACTTAGTAATGCAAGAAGCAAAAAAATGCAATGCTATTATAGATCTACATAATTTTTCTGACCCCGCTCTACCACAAACTATCTTTATTAATACTGGTAATAAAAAGATAAAACGAGAATCATTGAAACTATGTAAATTATTTAACCTCCCTATAATCTGGAAGATTAATCCGAAAAGTAAAAGTATAAGCAATATACATAAAACTTTAATATTCAATACTATCAACATTGGAATACCGTCAGTTGGTGCAGAATTACCACCACTAGATCATTTATTGTCATCACAGGTCTCAGAAAGCGTACAAGGAATTAATAATATAATAAAACATTTGTTAAAACAAAAAATTAAAAATAAAAATAAAGGAAGAGTTTTTTTGCGACAAAACATCAGAGCAAAATCAAAAGGATCTTTCAAACAGCTGGTTAGTCTAGGGATATCAATTAAAAAAAACCAAACAATCGGAATAATTAAAACAAAAAAAGAAATATTAAAAATTAACTCACCCGTATCTGGTCAAATTGTTAGAATCAAATTATCAGGTCCGGTGAAAAAAAATGAACTTTTAATAAATATCGCTAAAAAATAAGACAGTACATTAACATATATTGAACCTTAAGGAGGTTTAAAAAATGAACAAACTTGTTACTCAAGAAATGAAAACTAGCCTGGCAATAATTGCTTCTAGGATTATTACATACCTAAATAATTTAGGTATTGGGCATGGAGAGCAAAAAAAATTTACTTCCCTTGTCAGTCCAACCCCCTTTTTTATTGATCAATTCTCACATAAGCAGTTAATTAATCGTGGCCCAGTAATCCGTGAATGGATAGAAACCACTAACTTAATCTATCACCAGTCGTTGCACCATGAGGAGATGCAAGGACTGCGTGATTTATTGGAAACTGGTCTGAGTCCAGAAATGCTTCCGTACCATCGTCGCATCTTTAAGACGGGTCCTATCCGCGCTCCATTATTCATGCGCATGGATCAACCTGACTTCGGGAAAGCAGTAGAAGCTCAAACTCCCGGATCTGGTTGGGGGTATTACACTGCTATGGCCGAACTTTATAAAACTGACAACGTCATCGGTCGTGAATTTGTAAAGTCGGTTGCAAAGCACTTACGTCTTTTGTCTGGCAAAGAATCTTCACGCGTTGTGCACCTGTTGCACAAAGTTGATTTCTATAAAAATGAAGCTGAACATTTTGCTAAAGCTATCAGAAACGAAGGAATAGATTTTACAATTTGCGTAAGATCAATTCCTGAGAATATTGAAAGCTATGACATTGTCTTGCGTCATTACATGGAAGAACTTGGTCAATACGAAGGTTGGCAAAATCTTTTAGAACTTTACATCCAGGGTTCTATTGAAATTGAGCCACCCCCTAGTGTTTTGACTGATCACAAGGTTAGTCTTATGCTTCCATTTGATTCACAAACAATGAATCATTATTCTAATAACGTTCGAAATCTATTCCCAATCACCCATTTGGTAGACCCTTTTAGAAGATATCAAATAAATCTAAATGGAAATAGATATCTCTCAAGTTTAAGTTTATTTGATATTATAAACTTAAAAAATTCAGAGAGACCCTTAGCACTAAAATATTCTGGACTTAATCCAAAATTGAGAGCGGGAGGAAGAGGGGTCTACAATCTTGCTATGAGTGACCAAAGAAACAATGTAAAAAAAATGATGGAAAAAGTAATAGCAGGATACATTCCAATAGAATTTTTTGATGAAAAGCCCTCTTTTCCTTTACATTGTCCTAGTGAACCCTGGCTTTTACAAAATCTTTGTCTAAAACGATTCCCTTTTATCTATCTCGATGCGAAAGGAAAAATTGTAAATGACGAACTCAACGCACGAATTAATCCTTTTTATGCTTTTCCCCTAAATGGTGGATCTGAATTAATTGGGTGTATTGCCAACTTGCGAAATTCCTGGAAAGTACACGGACAAGTTGATTCCGTGACTACTATCCTAGCAGTCAAAAAAAGGAGATACTACTTTTGAAAAAATGCTTAATCTATAATTCAGTATGTGAAACTAAGCCCATAAATTAAAACTCTTAGACCATCGCACTAACAATGCTTTGGTCTTTTTTATTTAATAAAAAAACCGTAAAGATTATTAATCTATACGGCTCTAATTTTTCAAACGTATTTACCCTAAACGTCAAGATTTAGACAGTGCTCTTAATATATAGATCTATAACGCTGGGGGTAAAGATTCATTTTGTTGCTCTAATTCATCTTTACAAATAAGTTGCCCACTCACTTTCTTGCAACACTCTCCACTTTGGCATGAATAATCACCTGTACATCCTCGATTACATAAATTACATCTACTTATTAATGAGCCTTCATCGCAATATTTTTGTTGGGTATTACATTCGCCGTATAATGTCCCATCACTACAGACACGCGTTTCAACACAATCTATATCTTGTTCTGCTCCTGGAAGACAAACATAATTTTGTTCGGACATGCGAGAAGCGCTAGACATGAACGTTGGGATTTGAAGTGTTTCTGAATTATAGGAATATGGTAATTCAAATCTGTAAACTCCCATGCCATACGTTGATTGTATCCAATCAATATATCCATCTTGATCAACATCTGTAATTGTCGGTCCGTATAGTTTCCCTCCAATCAAATAATAAGGAGAATCTAGGGCTTGTGTTCCATCAGCAGAAAAGATCTGAGCAGAACATTGTGTATCATAGAAAATTGAACCCATTCCAAACCCAATTTCTGGGTGTATGTCATTTGTCACATCTCCTACTACAATTTCAATTGCTTGATCACATGATATTTGTTGTGGCCATCCTTGCACAAGATTTCCTTCAAAGTCATACACAAATAGTTGATCATCAATTGTATAAATTATTTCAAGATTATCACGATCATTACTCGTATTATTGATTATATTTGCAGCTACAATGCCACCTGATAACCATGTATCATGGTAGACTGGCCAATTTTGATTAATATTAGTTCCATCAAGTCGTTTGATAAATGCATTACAATCAAATGCCATAAATTCACATGCCGTGAAAGCAATCTCATATTCTTTAGTTTGACGATCAATATTAGCAACAGCTAAATCCGTTAACACCTCTCCTTCCACATCCCATGTGTATTCGATGTTCCCTTCAATATCAAGTATGTTTATTCTTGAATGCCATATTTCATCATAATATTTAATACCAGTTACTATTTCTATTTCATTATCGTTGTCTACATCAAGTACGTAGGGTTCTCCAATTCTATTTCCATATGATGGATTAACTTGTTCATAGGTTAATTGTATTGTTCCATCACCTTCAATGATATAAACAATTCCATCAAGTGTTATTACTATAATCTCGTTTTCTGGATCTTCATCAACATTCTTTATAACTGCTGTTGAGGGCTGATACCCTTGAGGGAATGAAACTGGCCAACCTTCGACTTCAGTTGCATCATGATTGATTGCAAATAATCTATTGTCTTGCCATGCACCTATAATTATTTCTTCTTGATCATCATTATCAATATCTCCAATTGAAAGTGCCTCATATGATCCTAATCCTAAAGTTACTCCAGTGGGAAATCCTGGAACTTCTGTTCCATCCTCATGATATATAAATAATCCACCCGATTGTGAAAGCGCAGCAATTTCTAATCCTTGATAGTCTTTATCAATATCAGCAACAGCAGCCGGCATGCGTGTAATTGGCAACCTAATATATGGTTCTGTATGTACTGCCGTATATGACCCATATGAAACAGCTGTGTATTGATTGGTGTTATCAGCAACTGTTAAACGTATATCATACAATTGGCCATCTACCAAAGTACGTGCGTCCAAAACGCCAAGAATACCATCCTCAACAGATTGAGTTCCTCCGCCAAAAAAGTTCCAAGACGTCCCATCATAGTATTCTAAAAAATAACCACTAATTGGTTCATCAGCATAAGCTGATCCAATAATTTCGTATTCCTCAAACATGATGTCCCCATGGCCTAGTAAATTGCTAAACATATTAGAAACATAATCAAGCGAGAGTGACCCCTCAACATTCACTCGTCCTTCACCAATATAGTGATCTGTTTGAATCATATCCGCACCATTTTGAAGTGCTAGCTTAACTTGTTGTGATGTATACTCCGGATTCTGAGAAAGAATAAGTCCAGCGAGTCCAGCTACATAAGGTGTTGCCATAGAAGTCCCACTGTATTCTGCAAAATCACCTCCTGGAATAGTAGAATAAATCTGACTTCCAGGCGCTGCAATATCGGTTACATACCCCCAATTTGAATAGACCGCTCTATCGTCATTATCTGTTGTTGCTGCAACGGCAATAACTCGATCATCCATGGCAGGATATTTAGCTCCTTCCGAGAAATCATTTCCCATTGCTGCAATAAGTGTTACTCCATTATTATAAGCATAGGCAATTGCATCCTCTTCTAATTGAGACCATGAACCCCCGAAACTCATACTAAACACATCTGCCCCAGCATCAGTTGCATATACTATCGCATTTGCGATATCGTCATTTTCTAGTGATCCCAATCTAGCACCTGAATTATCAGTCATAGCAAATCCTGCACGTACAGGCATGATTTTACAATTATGGCACACCCCTACTCCTCCATTTAGATTATCGGCCACCTCTCCTACAATCCCTGAACAATGTGTTCCGTGACTGTGCACATCTGAAGGATCATTATCTGGTGTATCGTAATCTTCACCTTCAACAGCGATATACCCATATGCTTGATAATCAGCAAAATTAATATCTACAAAATCATAACCCGTATTTTCTGGACAGCCATTTGTACAATCACCTAGCATGTTATCAAATAAATCTTGATGCAAATAATCAACGCCTGTATCAAGGACAGCAATTACTGCTTCTTCATCTCCTCGTTCTATGTCCCACCCCAATTCTGCATCTGTAATTTGATGACTCCATTGGGATAAATAATCTTGATCATTAGGAATATATGTTATGTAGGAAAGATAGTTAGGTTCTATATATTCAATATCTTCATTACTGAGAAGCGAGCTAGTTTCTAAAAATGTAACAACATTAATTTCTTTTGGAATAGAAATTGAATACACTCTATCTAATCCTAGATCAGTACCACGTATATTCTTATCATCAATATCTTTAAATACCTTCTTTGATGAAAATGTTGTAGTAGCAAGCTCTTTAGCTTGTTTATTCTTAAATAGTCTTGATGTATCTTGTTTAATAATATTTGCCACATCATCAATAGATTTTATAGCATCGGATTTCATTTTCACAATTATTTCACCAGGCGCAAATTGTAATTTTGATTCGGTGAATGTAGGAGTATCTTCCGCAATCACAATCGGGATTGGTTCAATTATTTTTTCGGTAGTTACTAATTTACTTAATACTCCAATAAAAGCCATTCCAACAAATGCAGCTGCGATCATACCTAAAGATAGGCCTAATTTAACACGTATATCAGTATCGAGTTTTGTAGTAGCTTTATTACTCATAGGGATTAGGGATGTAAATTATTAAGTGGTTACTTTTCAATCTTACCACGTACTTGAAAGATAAAAAAATGCCCAAATCAAGATTTGCCAAATTACTTAATATATTTTAAGATAATAAACTACTCAAAAAATTGAACCTTAATAAAATAACCATAAAATCTTGGAGAGAAATCATGAAAGTATTAGTAATCGGTAGTGGCGGAAGAGAAGCTATGCTTGCTTTACTAATCAGCTTATCTAAGCTTTTTAGTAAGATTGAACTATTTATTGCCCCTGGCAATGCAGGCACAGCAGAATATGGAACTAATGTTCCAATCAAACCAACTGAAATTGATAAGTTGATTGAGTTTGCGAAAAAAAACAAAATTGACTTAACCGTCGTCGGACCGGAAGGACCACTTGTCGAAGGTATCGTCGATGAATTCAGAGAAGCTGGTTTGTCAATTTTTGGTCCAAACAAAGCAGCGGCCAAAATGGAAGCATCAAAAGATTTTGCAAAAATCATTTTCAAAAAATGTAATATCCCAACTGCTGTATCTGACACTTTTGATAATTATGCAGCGGCTGCCAGATACGTTGACAAATATTATGATACATTCCCTGATGGTACAATCGTCATTAAAGCTGATGGTCTTGCTGGTGGCAAAGGTGTGATTATTTGTCACAACCTAGATGAAGCAATGGCAGCATTGAATTCATTGATGTTGAGAAAGGCATTTGGTGGAGCAGGAAAAAAAGTTGTCATTGAAGAATTCCTTGTAGGTAGTGAAATATCTTTCATGGCCTTCTACGACGGTAAAACAATCCGATCCATGATTGCTTCTCAGGATCATAAGCAACGTTTCGAAGGTGACACCGGTCTAATGACTGGCGGGATGGGAGCTTTTGCTCCCGTTGGTTGGATTACGAATGAAATGATTACAGATTTTGTTAATCAACGTATTCTCCCCGCTCTCAAATATCTTGAAGAAGAATATGACATCATCTACACCGGCTGTTTATACATCGCCTTGATGTATACCAGTAAAGGATTCCAGGTTTTGGAATGGAATGCTAGAATGGGTGATCCAGAAACACAGGCCGTACTATCACTTCTAAAATCCGATTTATTGGATTACTTATCAGCCTGTGCTGATGGACGACTAAGTGAATGGCCAGAATTTGAATGGCAAGATAACAAGCATGCCGTTTGCGTTTCGTTATGTGAAGATCCTTATCCGGGCTCTCCAAAAGGTGGTTACGAAATTACCGGTCTAGACGAAGTATCTAAAATGGATGATATTACTATTATCCATGGAGGGACAAAGTACAATGACGAAGGTAAACTGGTAACAACTGGTGGACGAGTGCTCTATATTATCTGCGTAGCAGATTCATTAGAAATTGCTCAAGCCAGAGCTAATAAAGCAGCTGAATTAATTCAGTTCGAAAAAAAGATTTATCGTAAAGATATTGGCAATCGCAAATGGCCAACAATCGTACAATAAATAAACTTAACACAAACGACTCAATGCAATTGAGTCGTTTTTTTATTTAAAAAAACGCCTACTTAATTGTAGACGTTTGTCAGTCATAAAGATCAGGTCGTTTTTTATGCATATCGTTAATTATTTTCTGACGATTGTCAGAAATAGGTTTAGACGAATCTTGCACTCGGCGTATCCACTCTGGACTATTCAGTTGAATAAATCCTAATAGGGTAAAATCAGACGGATCTTTGGCGATCAAATTATTAAAACAATGATCACCTTGGACTATTTTTGTAGGACAACATTTCTGATTCACTACTACTTTAAATTTTAATCCAGGAAAAAGTCCTTTAAGTATCTTTAACGCCGCCGTCTTACTGGTCGCATGAATTGTTGCATGCTGGCCTTCGACCTTATATACACGAGCAATACTTCTTCGATACCGTTTCTCAATTTTATAAATCAAGAAACAGCACATCTCTCTCTTTGCCATTTTAATGAGCTCCTTGATTTTGGTTTCAACTTTTCAACTTTTCAACGGTAAACAATATCACGACAAAAACAAATTGTCAAGGTAGATCCATCCTATAAACGACTCAATTTAATTGGGTTGTTTTTTAAAATAAAAAAATGGGTAGGATTATAAATAATCCTACCCAACGCAGGGCTGTCTCAAAAAGAGACAGAGGGGGGTCTTTTATAGATAATTAACTAAATGAACTATATCGTTTTCATACTCTATCATGACCTATTTAATCCGTCAAGAAAATTATCAAAAATACACTATAATTAGCCTTAATATTTAATAAAATCCAACATATATCATACCCTTGACATACCTTTTTGATTACTCTATACTGAACACTACAATATTAACAATTTATACACAATTACAAAAAACCTTGTTAAATATGCAAAAAAATCAATTATTAAATAAAAAAGACGGATAATCGTTAATACATTTTTTGGTAACGGTTATATCCCGTCTCAAGCGGGATTTTTTGTACCTTATAACAAGTCAAAACTAAGATAAAATACACTATATAATATAGTGTCCGACCATCTCAGTTTTGAACAAGAACTTTGACATATTAATAGACATTATATAGGTGTAACAAGTATCTTCCACTAAAATAACGCATTGCTTATTTTAGTGATAGTAGAAAAATTACTAAAACAAAACCAACATAAAGTTCTGTGTTTTAGTGATTGCAATGAACAAGGGCGCATGGCGGATGCCTTGACACTAAAAAACGATGAAGGACGTAGGAGCCTGCGATAAGCCTCGGTTAGGTGGCAACCAACCTTTGACCCGGGGATGTCCGAATGGGGTAACCCAATTGTGTATCAAATCACAATTATCTGCATCTGAATAAATAGGATGTAAGAAGGTAACTCGGCGAATTGAAACATCTTAGTAGCCGAAGGAAAAGAAAACAAACGCAAATTTCTTTTCGTTAATCGCGAGATGTTCGTGACGGACGATAAGTAATTTGCTCATTCCCTGAGTAGCGGCGAGCGAAACGGGATGAGTCTAAAGCTTTTTTGTGAAATTAGGTTCGGTTTACCGAATTTAAGGGAGAAGCGCAAGCTGCTGCATTTAAGTTGTTGCGAGGAAATTATATTTTGATTTCTTGCGAAATCAATCAGTAAGTTATGGAGTTCCTTTTCTGTGCTAATTTTATTGGTCCAGTAAAGGGGTTCTTAGGTCTTTAGTCAAAAGCTTTGGGAAGAGCTACCATAGAGGGTGATAGTCCCGTAGACGAAAATAACCTAAACTCTGCTTAATTTTTCTCAAGTACCATGGAACACGTGAAATTCTATGGGAATCTGGGACGACTATAGTTCCAAGACTAAATATTTTTAGTGATCGATAGTGAACAAGTACCGTGAGGGAAAGGTGAAAAGTACCCCGGTGAGGGGGATGAAATAGTATTTGAAACCATGCGCTTACAAGCAGCTGGAGTCCGGTTTACTGGATGACAGTGTGCCTATTGAAGAATGAACCAACGAGTTTGTTCTGTATAGTTTATTTAAGTCCGCGTAGGACGAAGGTTCAGTGAAAGCGAGCGTTAATAGCGCGTTTTTTGACTATGCAGACAAGACCCGAAGCCGGGTGACCTATCCATGACCAGGTTGAACCTTTGAGAAGTCAAAGGGGAGGACCGAACCCACTCGCCGTGCAACACGAGGGGATGAGTTGTGGATAGAGGTGAAATGCTAATCGAACTCGGCAATAGCTGGTTCTCCTCGAAATAGCTTTAGGGCTAGCCTATACATGACTCCCAGGGGTAGAGCACTGAATGGGGCTGGATGACTTCGGTTTACCAACTCCAACCAAACTCCGAATACTGGTCAAGTTATATGTATAGAGTCAGACTGTGGGGTCTAAGCTTCACTAGTCGAAAGGGAAACAGCCCAGACCGCTAAATAAGGTCCCTAAATCTAGATTAAGTGTAAAAGGTAGTATCGTAACTTATACAACCAGGAGGTTGGCTTAGAAGCAGCCATCCTTTAAAGATAGCGTAACAGCTCACTGGTCAAGTTATGATGCGCCGAAAATGTACCGGGGCTAAATCTAGTACCGAATTTGCGGATCTTCACTTTATTGTGAAGGTGGTAGAGGAGCGTTTGTATTCCGCTGAAGTCGGACCCGTGAGGGCCGGTGGAGGAATACGAAGTGAGAATGTTGGTATAAGTAACAAAAATGGGGGTCAGAACCCCCCACACCGTAAACCCGAGGTTTCCTGGGCAACGCAAAACGACCCAGGGTTAGTCGGTCCTAAGGCGAGGCTGAAAAGCGTAGTCGATGGACAACAGGTTAATATTCCTGTACTAACTTATGAAATATTTTTACTGACGCATCAAGTAAATCCGAACGTATTCTGACTACATGCGTTATTGTTCCCGTTCTGCGGGGATGATTGCAGGTTGCGGCGCAAGCCAAGACCAATTTGGATCCAGAGGGTGCCAAGAAAAGGTAAAAACTCTATTTATAGGTTATCCGTACCGAAAACCGACACAGGTGGGTGGGCGCATAATGCGCTAAGGTGTACGAGAGAACCATCGTTTAGGAACTCGGCAAAACAGCGGCCGTACCTTCGGTATATGGCCTGCCCATTGCCCTTCGGGGCACATGGGCCGCAGCGAATGATCTCAAACGACTGTTTACCAAAAACACAGGTCCCTGCTAAATCGCAAGATGACGTATAGGGGCTGATGCCTGGCCAGTGTCAGAACGTTAAGGTAAGGGGTGCAAGCTCTGAACCGAAGCGCTGACGAACGCCGGCGGTAACTATAACCGTCCTAAGGTAGCGAAATTCCTTGTCGGGTAAGTTCCGACCTGCACGAACGGCATAACGATTTGAGGACTCTCTCAACGATGGACTCGGTGAAATTACAAGACTCGTGAAGATGCGAGTTACCCGCGGCTAGACGAAAAGACCCCGTGAAGCTTTACTACAACTTGGCATTGAATTAGAGTTATCTTTGCTTAGCATACGTGGGAGACTTTGATATTTTCCTTTTGGGGAAAGTGGAGTCGAAATATGAAATACCACGCTAATATAGTTTTAATTCTAACCCTGTACCATTACCTGGTGCGGGAACAGTGTCTGGTGGGTAGTTTAACTGGGGCGGTTGCCTCCTAAAGAGTAACGGAGGCGTTTACAAAGGTTAGCTAGGCTCGGATGGAAATCGAGCTTTGTAGGGCAAAGCCACAAGCTAGCTTTACTGCAAGACCGACAAGTCGAGCAGTTGCGAAAGCAGAACTTAGTGATCCGACGATCCAATGTAGGATGGTCGAAGCTCAACGGATAAAAGCTACTCCGGGGATAACAGGCTGATCCTTCCCAAGAGTCCACATCGACGGAAGGGTTTGGCACCTCGATGTCGGCTCATCGCATCCTGGGGGTGAAGAAGCTCCCAAGGGTTTGGCTGTTCGCCAATTAAAGCGGTACGCGAGCTGGGTTCAGAACGTCGTGAGACAGTTCGGTCTCCTATCTGCCGTGGGCGTCGAAATTTGAGAAGGCTCTTCCCTAGTACGAGAGGACCGGGAAGGACGAATCTCTAGTCAACCAGCTGTTCCGTCAGGGGCAAAAGCTGGGTAGCTACATTCGGTACGGATAAGCGCTGAAAGCATCTAAGCGCGAAGCCGTCTTCAAGATAAGATTTCATTATGAGCTCCCTGGGAGACTACCAGGTTGATAGGCTCTATGTGTAAGTCCAGCAATGGATTTAGCAGAGGAGTACTAATCGAGCCACATTGCAATCACTAAATTACAAAATTTTGTGATATAATACGAATTACATAAAATTATAATGTCTATTGATTCTTAAATCATTTTCTTCAAAGAATTGAGAGGCCTAGTGAATAACTTAACGGTTATTTATTAGCCTCTGGTGATTTAAGCGGCAGGGTCACACCTGATCCCATCTCGAACTCAGCAGTTAAGACTGCCTGCGCTGATGATACTACGGGGCAAACCGTGGGGAAAGTAAGCCATCGCCAGTTTATTATAAAACATCTTCCAAAATAGAAGGTGTTTTTTAATTTGTATGAATTAATGATAAACTACAAATATATGAAAGAATATATAGTTGATCTACATCTACATTCTAAATATTCTCGAGCTGTTTCCAAAGATATGAACTTAGAAGAAATGTCTTTTTGGGGGGAGAAAAAAGGCATAGATATTTTATCTTGTGCTGATTTTACTCATCCTACCTGGTTTACTGAATTAAAAAGTAAACTCAAGCAACAAAAAAATGGCTTATATAAACTGAAAAACAGTATTAATATAACTCACTTTATTTTAAGTACAGAATTATCATGTATCTACTCACAAGATGGTCAAGTTAGAAGAATCCATCTAGTGGTAACGATGCCCAACTTAAATGCTGTAGCTAAATTTAATAAACTATTAATTGACAATGGTGGTAAATTAAAATCAGATGGTCGGCCTATTCTTGGAATGAGTGCTGAAAAAATTACAGAGCTGGCAAAAATAGCAAATAAAAATTCTATGGTCTTCCCTGCTCATATCTGGACTCCATGGTTTGCTATGTTTGGATCTAAATCAGGTTTTGATAATGCCAAACAATGTTTTGGAAAACAATATAAACACATTCATGCAATCGAAACTGGTTTATCATCTGACCCAGCAATGAACTGGCAGATATCTCAACTAGATCATATGCAAATAATATCTTCATCTGATGCCCACTCGGCTAGAAAGATTGGTCGTGAAGCTACCGTACTAAAACTAAAAGAATTAACATATAATAACATCCAACAAGCTATAGAAAATCCTACCCAAAAGAATAAAATATCATACACCATTGAATTATATCCTGAAGAAGGTATGTACTATTATGATGGACACCGTAATTGTAAATTACGATTATCCCCAACTGAGACTAAAAAATATAATAGCGTATGTCCGAAATGTAAAAAGAAAATTACAGTTGGAGTAATGAACCGAGTTGATAAACTTGCTGATAAACCATTTAACATAAATCCAACCGACCCGCCCGCCAAGCAAGCCGAGGCTTACGAGGCGTTGCGGGCAGGCCGACCTCCTTTTAAATCTATTATCCCCTTACAAGAAATAATCGCTAATGCATTTGGTGTCGGTCCAACATCCAAACGCGTCCAAACTGAGTATGAAAATATAATTAGAAATATTGGACCCGAATTTGAAATACTTTTACATACTTCCAGAGAAAAACTTGAGCAAGCTACTGACAAGTTAATTGCCGAAGGAATTATGCGAGTTCGAAAAGGAAAATTACATATATTACCTGGCTACGATGGTGAATTTGGCACAGTTAATGTGTTTACTAATAAAGAAAGAGATAAAGCAAAAAAAGATAGGCAAATAAAGTAAATAAAAAATAATCTATCAAATTGACAAATGACTATTTTTATGCTATACTTAGCATAATTATATATATTTTATTATTTAATATAATATTATGGAACAACAAACTAAAACCAAAGTACTGACAGAAACTAACATCGCCGTCGCCATTACAGTTGGTATGATCGGTGCTTTTTTTGTCGGCGTAAACATGCTCTTTTTTATGGGTGGCCTCATAAAAGAAGTGAAAGAAAAACCAGTAGTTATTCAACCAGAAATAGAAACCAGCTTGATTTTTAGTAGTGGTTATGGTGATGGGCCTTATGATTCGATGACTTATTGGCATTACTATGATGAAGGTATTTTTACTCCCTCTAAAGATATGATGGTCTCTGCTATTGGAACTGATTTTAATTACTGTAATGGTGAGTGTTATTTTGATGTAGAGATATTTGACGAGAATGAAGGATTACTTGGCGTAATTAACATGAGTACTTCTGAAGTGGGAGAGATAAAAGGAAACTTTGAAAATGGAAATGAGATAGCTATGTATTCTGGATTCACTTATAAAATAGTTAAACATACTTGGACAACAATGTCTGTTGGAGTATACACTGCAGGAGAAATTTCTCCAATTACTGGAGAACATGGCCAGTATGATTTAACTTATGCCCGTTCTAATACTGTCAATCATGATGATCGAGGACCTGTTTCATTCAAGATATGGGGGGCTGTAGAAGAAGATCCTGAACTAGATACTTGTACTGATTCTGATGGTGGTTTGGATTATTATACCCAAGGAACGGTAGAAGATACATTTAATGACCCAATTATGGACCCTCGTAGTTTCACTGACCAATGCATAACCTATGTTAATGAAACTGGCTTTATTGATGTAGATTCTTGTGACAACAGTGATGATAGATGTTCTGTAAGAGAAGGATCTTGTCCGGTAGATTTGGATTATTATACAATCACTGAATATGAATGTGAAAATGGATGTGCTAATGGAGAATGCCTACCCGAACCTGAAACAACCAGCTTGATTTTTAGTAGTGGTTATGGTGATGGGCCTTATGATTCGATGACTTATTGGCATTACTATGATGAAGGTATTTTTACTCCCTCTAAAGATATGATGGTCTCTGCTATTGGAACTGATTTTAATTACTGTAATGGTGAGTGTTATTTTGATGTAGAGATATTTGACGAGAATGAAGGATTACTTGGCGTAATTAACATGAGTACTTCTGAAGTGGGAGAGATAAAAGGAAACTTTGAAAATGGAAATGAGATAGCTATGTATTCTGGATTCACTTATAAAATAGTTAAACATACTTGGACAACAATGTCTGTTGGAGTATACACTGCAGGAGAAATTTCTCCAATTACTGGAGAACATGGCCAGTATGATTTAACTTATGCCCGTTCTAATACTGTCAATCATGATGATCGAGGACCTGTTTCATTCAAGATATGGGGGGCTGTAGAAGAAGACGGAACCAGTTCTTGTATTGATAATGACCCTGGAACATACCCTAATTCATATGGATATGTTGGAGTAGCAAGCTCAGTAAATGGGACTACCAGTAATGGAGATAACTATACACATGATGACTGGTGTGCTGGTAATGATATTCAATTATTCGAGTACTATTGTTATGACAATCCAACTGGAGAAGGATCAGAACCCCGTCAGACAGGGTATAATTGTCAAAATGGTTGCTTGAATGGTGCTTGTCAGATTGGAGAGGAAATACCTACCTGCACAGATAGTCAGCCGGATACAAATATTTACATACAAGGTTTTGTGACAGGAGTAGATCGTAATGGTGAATTATACAGAGCTGAAGATGAATGTTCTGATTCAGGCCTTCAGGTAAATAAATACTGGTGTTACGACAACCCAGATGGAGAAGGACAAGTAAATGGTAATATGGTATATGATTGTCCCTCTGGTCAATGTTCCAATGGAGTATGTACAATTATAGAAAATGAACTAATAGAAGTTCATAGATAAATATATCTTTACCAAAAAACCCCGCCACATTGGCGGGGTTTTTTTATACTTTAATATATAATACTGTTATAATAAAAATAACATGGAGAGGTGCCAGAGTCCCCGCCGTTGGCGGGATAAAGGTCTAACCGCATGATAAGTGGTCGACTAACAGATAATTTCCATAGACCAAATATAATAACTCGGTGGGATGGCAGAGCCTGGTTGAATGCGCGGCTTTCGAAAAGCCGTATACCTGCAAAGGTATCGGGGGTTCAAATCCCTCTCCCACCGCCAATAATATTATAAGTGAGAATCTTTACGGGGCCACCCTCTCCGCCAGACAGCGCCTCGATGTTTGAAGTATTTTTTGGTATACTAATTTTATGGATGAGCAAAATATTAATAAAATTACGCCCAAAAAAAATATTGTTTTAGGTATAATGATATTACTTACGATGCTAATTTTTGATTCAATTTTTACTTTAATTATTAACGAAGTAATAAATGACTCTACGAAGAGTATATTTGAATTAACTTTCTTTTCAAATCCATTAACAATATTACTTTTAGTTATGTTTTCATTATTACCTGCGGGATTGTATGCATTGGGTATTGATTTTATCTTTAATAAGAAAAGGATATTTATAATAGAGATTGATAGTTCATGGGTATATTTTTTATTTGGGGCTTCTTTAGCAGGTTTATTAATATATTATCCGTCTACAAATTCAGTTTTTATAAATCCAAACGGACAAACTTCTTTGGTAGTTATTACATTACTATCAATTATTGGTGGAAATCTTATATATTTTATAAAGAAGCTAACTAAGAAAATAGGTAATATTCAATAATCTCAGTTCTAACATCTTCTACGATACCCCGCCAAAACCAAAAAAACTATAAAGAAAACTTTAGTAAAAAATTATCGAATTATACAACAATTCCTAATAGATGGTATAATTAATCTACTAATAATTAAAGATAAAAATATGGGGTCATTTACTGACTTTTTACGAAAAATTGGCATATTAAAGGAAGGTAAGGATGATTATCAAACAGATGAATTCGATAATCAATCAGATATGAAAAAAGACGATAATACAGAAACGCCAAACGAAAATCAAGAGCCAAGACAGTAAAAAAATGATACATTACTGGGAAGAAAAAAATTTTCGGGATTTAAAAAAAACCGAAAAGTTTATTGATTTATTACCAATCGCAAAATCTATTATTAACCGTATGTCCAAACCTGTGGCCATGGTTTCAGGTCCTATATCAACTGGCGGTCTTGGTTTCCCAGAAAAAAATTTGAAACAGTTCATACGAGCAATAAAAGTGCTTTATGATTCAGGAGTTAATGTTTTTGATCAAACGCCTTTTGATGATAAAATGTCCGAAATAAAAAATAATATTTGGAATAAAGATGAATATTGTATGCCTTTATTGGAAGATTTTTATTTACCTCTTTTTCGTGGCGGATATATCCAAGAGGTATTTTTCCTATCTGATTGGCAATCATCTTTCGGAGCTAAATGGGAACATGACCAATGTAAAATATTCAAAATCAAAATACACAATTTCCCAGTTAAATTAATAAAACAAATCACAGAATAATATAAATAGACTAGTTACATTTGCTGGGGGTTATTTCTGGTGCATCCGAATGAAATATTTCGTGACATTTTTTAAATAAAAAAAAGGGGCCGGTTCTGGATATATCCAGTCGCACCCCTAAAGATAAATATCTTGTCGACTAAGCAGTCGCTACTTGTCGCCCCTGATAACGCGGTATCATGACCGCCACCCAGGCTGCACAAATTGCGAAAGTTGCCAACATTCCTGCTGCCACATAATCAACGTTTGGCATTGACGGTGTGGTGCTGTACATCCCCGCGGATATTTTGAACAATGCGATGTTACATAGCAGGATAACTACACTACCATTCAAGATATCATTATCCACGTGTTGTACATTATAGAGATATTGTTTGAAGAGGACGTCAATAAGTCCAAATAACAAGCCACCGACGCATAGAAGTGCAAACAGTGAACTCAGGACAATGTACAAAAATCCAAAGGTTTCAGTCCATGTCGTTGCCGGTACAATATAATCACCGTAGATTTCAAGCGGACCATGTGGTGCCACACAAAATAATATTGCATGAAGTATACCGCCGATAAATCCACCATGTATCATCATTTCTTGACTTTCACGATCCATCTCACACCTCTTTCTATATGTTTTTTTGATATTTTTCAAATGTACGAAACTGATAATATTATCATAGTATTGCCAGTTTGTCAAGACAGTGTGTTAAAGAAATAACCTTTTAAAGTTAATAAACAAGAAAATGATATGGGCGAAAAATATTCTAAGTATCCTTTGCAAATAAAAAAGTCAGAACTTAATCTGACTTTATCAATAATTCTATTCCCTAAGAAAATGAGCGACTAGCTGTTCTTTGGCTTCTTGTCTTTCTCGAACAGCACGGACCATATCACGAAGCTTGTTATATTCTTCACTTGGTTGGATAAACCTTGATACAGTAATTTTTGAGGTAATTACTCCACAGCACCAAGGGTTATAAGGAGTAGCTACTAAATATTTTGAAGCAACTATAACATTACGTGGGTATACTTCTGGTTCCTTCGGAGCAATAAGTACCGCCATCCAGAAAAAAGCTTCCTCAGCATTTTTATGTTTGCGATAATTAAATCCTGATTTAGAATATTCTTGACCCATGTATGTACCAACTAGATATTCCTGTCTTTCGAAGAATACAAATTCAGGAACTACAAATAGAATATTATGATCTTCATAGCTTGCTGTATCGACAACTAGATATGTCCCATCATAATTGTCATTTGATGCTACCAATAGAGAATCTGAAATTTTCTCCAGCTCGATATTATTTGAATTAATAGTTGAGTCTATATTAACTGCAAAATACATTAGCTGTGACATATATCCATCTTTTTCAAACAATATAATATGTTCCCCAGTAGTTACGCTGGGTATTTTATAATTGCCTGCAAAGTTTGAAATGGACAAAATGTCAGTCGCAACTATCCAAATTGATACTTCGCCGATCGCAATCTTTGTTTGAGAATCAACTATCGTACCCGAAATATCCTTTGTATTTTCTTGAGCAGATAGTCCAGTCACCACAAAACACACCAAAAATACAACTAATATGTTCTTAAACATACCTTCTCTCCAATCTTTAAGTTTCTTTATTAATGTACTAATTCAACAACCTTATCAATCATTACAGGGTGTGTCAATAATCAATTGACATTCGAAGCCATATTCTGCTAAAGTTAAGCGAAATCAGAAAACAAGAACAAATACAAAAATCCACATACCATGGAGGTGTACCTTGAAAAATTTACTACTCAATTTAATGCTGATTTCATTAGCATTATCAACCCTTGTCTCTTGCGACAAAATCTTTGGACCAGATGTTGGAAACATCAAAATTGATTCATACCCAGACGGTGCTTTAATTTTCCTTAATGGGGAAAATACAGACAGACAAACTCCTTATACATTCAAAGATAAGGAATCAGGACAATATACTGTCCGACTAACTCTTAACAACTACTTACCTTATGAAGAGAAAGTATCTGTAGATAATGATGAAACAATATCGATCTATGGATCAATGCAAAAAGGATATGGCAATGTATCAATTATTACTACGCCGATTGGAGCAATTATAAAACTTGGTTATAAAACCTACGACGAAGTTACTCCTCTTTTTCTCGACTCTATCTATGCGGGTGAGTATAATTTGACTCTAAGCTTGGAAGGTCATGAATCATTCAGTAAAAAAATTTATGTTAATATGGACGATACAACTATAGTCAATATTAATTTAGATTCTATACTTAGTTGGATCCAAATAACTTCAGAACCGACCACGGCCAGTATTTATATTGATAACTCAATTACGCCATTAACTACACCGACAATTGATTCGTTGCCACCTGGTAATTATACAATCCGAGCCGAAGCAAATGGTTATCATACTGAAACAAAGAATGTTACTCTGTCAGCTTTTGATACAACCAGTATCCACTTTGATCTGGTTTTGATTACTGGGGGAATCAATATTACTAGCAACCCAAGTGGTGCATTCATTTACCTAGATAATTTACCGACTGGTGAGATTACTCCAGCAATAATTTCTACTATACCGAGTGATCATTTCATCAGTGTTCAGAAAGCTGGCTACTATAATTTTGACTCAACTATCCATGTCATTATGAATGATACAATTGATGTTGATTTTCCCCTTTCTGCAAAACCAACTTCAATCGAGGTTAAGAGTAATCCAAGTGGAGCTATTATCAGTATTAATAATATTGCTACTGAATACACTACTCCACATACTTTTGAGAATATTGCTCCTGATGATTATGAGATTAGATTAAATCTACCAACCTATTTTCCGGTTGATTCATTATTCACAGCCGTTCTTGGCTTTGAAAATCATCTAACCTTTTCATTGACTAATGCTCCTAATATTTCCTTTGCCTATACTATAGGCGATACTATATTCGTTGCAAATCTTGATGGGATAAATACTGATACGCTGGCTGTAGATTATGATGATTATATAAGCAGCTATATCTCTCATTATGGCCGAATGCTTTGGTCGCCAGATGGCAATAAGATTGCTTACTCCGGTGACACCAAGGCAGTCTCAATGGTTACATCAGATGGTACATGGATAAATGGTTTCAACGGAAATCGATCTATGGACTTCGCCTGGTCAGCCAATAGTAATGAACTAGCCTATGGGTACTATTGCGGAGGAATATACAAGAATATTCTTTCTACCAATTGGTATGGCAAAATTACTGGATCCTGCTACGATCATAGTCCTGCATATTCTCCTAGTGGAAATAAGATTATGTATCTGCTAAATAATTGGGGGAGACGTGGCTGGCTATATACAGTTAACTCAGATGGGTCTGGTCGTAGGTTAATCTATGGACGATTCACTACTGGATTTGATGAAGTAATTAATCTATACTGGACTACCGATAGTACTGCTATTTTTAAACTTGGCGGTAATGGAGTTTATAATGTACTAATTCCAGATTCTGGAAGTATAACTGTTACCAAACCAATAACTGATGGGGTTAGTCAACTTCGTTTATCAGCTGATCGTCAATGGTGCGCCTATAACACTTCGGCAGGAATTTCTATCATGCAAGTGGATATTTGGTCCGCACAACGGATAAGTAGTTTATCAGTCTATGATTTTTCTGTCTTGTCTGGTGGTCAATATATTGCCTGCCGTACATCAGATGGTGTTCATTTTATAGATAATAATGGAAATGATTTTCATGTTATCATCTACCCTAATGCTGGACGAGGCGCAATAGATATTAAACCTTAAAAAGTTCCTTAACTAATTACAACCCTTTGAAAATATTTCAGAGGGTTTTTTATTATAAAAATATGTTAAACTATCTTTATGGAATATTTAGATATAATAGACAAAAATAATAAAGTTATTGGTCGAGCAAGTAAAGAGGATATTTATGCCAAAAAATTAAAACATCGTATAGTACATGCCCTAGTTTTTAATAACCAAAACAAAATGTTATTGCAACAAAGAGGCAGAAATTGCAATTACCTTCCTATGGGCTGGAGTACATCAGTTGGTGGTCATGTTCAGTCTGGAGAATCATACAAAGAAGCAGCTATTCGTGAAACAAAGGAAGAAATAGGTATAACAGCAACTCCTAAATTAATTTACCAAGATATATATCGTGATCCAAGAAATTTTTATAAACATCTTGAAACATTTAAAATTATTCACAATGGACCTTTTATTACCCATCCTCATGAAGTAGAAGTAGTAAAATTCTTTACTATGGATGAAATAAAAAAAATGATAAAATCTAATGAATTATTTCATCCAGAATTACTTTTTTTATTAAATAAATATTATCAAATAAATAAATCAAAAAAGCCTAATTTAAATTAATCAGGCTTTTTTGTTTAATATTAATATAATCCAAGCGCACAATAACTATTGTTTAACATCCAGCTCCAATCTAAAAGTATCGTCATGGGGTTACCGGGAGTTGTTGTACCATAATTACATCTTTCAAAAAGATTTCCAGATTCTGTTATCCCAGTGCTATCATAATAATATTGTATCTGTTCAGCTAAGCGAGCAGGTAAAAAAGAGAAGTCGCTATCATCATCTTTCCAAATGGAATGAATTTTTTCTGCGTACTGTCCTTCGTTAAAATCAACTGGCGCACCAATAGTTACATTATCATAAAAATATTGGGTTTGATAGATAGAGAGTCTATCTTCCACTAAAAATCCCCATGACCATCCGGTTAAAACATCTGGAATGCGACGAGCAACACCATTTTCGATAAAAAACCATTCATGATTTAAGGTGCTTACTGTTTGGTTGTTGTAATGAGTTGAACCAATGTTATCCAACCAACCTTTTGACACACCATCTAACCATAAGTTAAGACGTGAAATAGATGTGGAATGATCAACATGAAATTGAAGTTCATCACATCGTGCATTACGACTCCAGTATGATACGTATCTGGAATTTAAATCACTTGTGTGATCAGGATTCAGTGTATAAACATGCGTGCTGTCTGCTTCAGCTAGAGTATCAATCAGGGTACAATCACCTATTACTATAGGTGTGGCGGTTCCGTTACTAATCCTATTCCATGTTCCTGCATTTACCGAAGGAATTAATATTATTAAGATCCCTATCAAGGCTAGAAATATAATTTTTTTCATTGTCTTTTTCCCTATTTAATTGTTAAAATGATAAATTATTTATATTTATATTATACTCTTTTTATAAAAATAAATAAAAAACCGGGGAGAATAATCTCTACCCGGCTGGGTTTGGTAAATTAATACCAAAGTCGCATTTTTTTCATGACCTTCTTAAGCGATGATACCCATAACTAATGAACGTTTCATAGGCAGTGCCTATCCTCCAAATTTTAACAACTGTTAAAACAACAACCATATGTTAGTTTATCTTAAAACTAACATTTATTAGTATATCATGATAAAATAATATTTTCAATATTCCTAAAAAGGTAAGGTAAAATTTATTGATTCTTCAGATTTTGTTTCCCAATCTTTTGTATCAAACTTTACTGGGACAATCCTACCATCCAGCGCCATTTTGAGCTCTCCGTTTTCAAGTGCATATTCATAAACATCCTTCGTAAGCCGTACATCATCTTCACAATATTTTCTAATCTTCTCAATCTCACCATTCTCCCACCAAGTGATAGCATCAAGTCCATTACCAGATTTTTTTTCACCTAAAGTTCCTTCAGCCACCTTATTCAATGAAACCCTTCGGCCAAAAGCTTTTCTTATCTCCTCAAGTATATCTAAAGTTTTAATTTTAGTAAGATCCCCATTATAATACTTATTTAATATGGGAATATCAAAATGATCCTGATTAAAACCAATAATTAGATCTGTATGTTCAAGTAATTTCCACAAAGCGGGCAAGTCTTTCTCCATATAACTCGTATATTTTTTAGTAGCATAATCATAAACCACTAATAAAGATAAATCCAAAGCAACTGGCTCAGGAGATCCAGCCATCTCAAAAGTATTTTTTGTCTCAATATCTAATACTACTTTATGCATATATTTTATATTATTAACCAAAATCAATGTATTGTCAAAAAATTATAAGCTCAAAAACAATAGAAATATACACTTAAAAGATGGTATAATATATACAATAAATTAATGTAACTATGAATTAATGAAGAAATATTTATTAGAAATAATCGTTTTTATATCAGGAGCCGTAGTAATGATATTCGAAATTACCGGATCACGTATTTTAAGTCCTTATGTTGGTACCTCGACGTTTGTTTGGACTAGTCTTATTGGAGTTATTCTTGCCAGCCTTAGTATTGGTTATTGGCTAGGCGGTAAATTAGCAGACAAAAAATCAGATTACAAAACCTTAGCTTTAATTATTTTTTTCGCTGGACTTTTGATTGGCTTAATTACTCTAATAAAAGATAATGTTCTTGTTTCGATCCAACATATAATCATTGATATTAGATGGGCATCAGTAATATCCGCACTTACTTTATTTACCATTCCAAGTATTTTATTAGGAATGGTATCGCCCTATGCATTAAAACTTAAACTTGATAATATAGATTCTGCTGGAAAAACAGCTGGAAATCTTTATGCTATCTCTACTATTGGTAGTATCGTTGGAACATTTTCGGCTGGATTTTTTCTTATCCCCTTATTTGGTAATGCTAAAATTTTAATATTTCTCTCCATCATCTTAGTGGTTGTATCATTACTTTGCTATTCAAAAAAGTTATTATCCACTAGAATTGCTACTATTATTCTTATCTTAATTATAAGCTTAATAAACATCCCAAGCCCTTTGAATGCCATTGAAGAATTTATAGATTTAGATACTTCCTATAGTAGGGTGTGGATTTACAATGACATCGATAAAAAAACAAATGAACCGATTAAGGTTCTTCAAATTAGCTCAGATGGCCACTCAGCCATATTTTTAAATAACGATGAATTAGTTTATGAATATACAAAATATTACCATCTAGCTAAACATTTTTTTCCTGAATTTTATTCAACTCTAATGCTTGGTGGAGCTGCCTACTCTTATCCAAAAGATTTTTTAGATAAATACGACAAAGCTACTATTGATGTAGTAGAAATAGATCCCAAACTTACTGAGCTAGCTAGAGAATATTTTGGGTTGGTTGATAATGATAGACTAACAATTATTCATGAGGATGGAAGGACTTTTATAAATATTTCCAATAAAAAATATGATGTAATTTTTGGTGACGCCTTTACTTCATTCTATTCTATCCCTTACCAACTAACTACTATAGAAGCAGTAAATAATATTTACAATTTATTAAGTGACAATGGTTTGGCAATAATAAATATTGCCTCAGCTATAGAGGGAGATGGGGGGAAATTTTTAAGAGCAGAAATTGCAACTTATCAAGAGGTATTTCCTCAAGTATATATAATCCCTGTTTTCTCTCCAAGTGATGGTAAAAAATTTCAAAATATTATAATGATTGCTCTAAAATCAAACATTATTCCATCTTTTGAAAGCCCGGACAAAGAACTAAACAAATATCTTTCCAATCTTTGGACTAAAGATATTCCTAATGATGTCCCCATACTAACAGACGACCACGCTCCAGTAGATTATTATTTAAATATTGCTCTTAGTGAAATTTATAAACAATAAAACCACAATTATATAATAGAATTAATTATCAATCACAACCTATTCAGGTAAATTTTCAGTATCTTCTTCTTCAACAATTGTTGGTGCTATAACCTTGTTAGTAACCGAAGTCTTTTTAAAATTAACATTACTTATAAATATTAAAAAGGCTAAACCGATTGTAAACGCAGATATCATTCCAACAGTTATACTTATTAGTATTTATCCTTAATTAAATACTGGCTGTTTTTTAATAACACAGCACAATCCAGTTGAACAATAATATTCCTCTCCAGTTATCATCTCACGCTCTGCCTCTTCAGCACCAGTTGGGCATTCTGGACTTCCACTACCCCAGGTCTGGCATCGCCCGCCCTGTAGTGCACAATTACTACAATAATAACTGCCATCATTATTATCCAATACACAATTAGCGTCAGTACAACCACAAAGCGTACAATGTTCAATCAATTCTCCATCATCATCACAGTACATATTTTCCATATTACACTCACCTTCTATTGTACCATCAGAACATTTTATTGGAATATTTATTTGCACTGTTATTCTTGAATCCTCTGGATTAGCTTCATCTCGATCAACTGACAGAGTAGTGATATTTATTTTTGTTTCTGGATCAACAAAACTATTACCCTCTTCTAGGGATGGCGTTCTCGTAAGTGAGGCAAACACACCATCGGGATCAAATAATCCTGACCTATTATTATGTGAACTGGTAATGAAAAGGTTGTAGTGCATCAGAGCTCCATTAAACACTTGTGGTGAAGATGTCTGTTCATCAAACCCAATTGCTTCACGATATTCTATATACATATAATCTTCACCTGCATCTTGTATTTTGATTGCTTTTAATCCATTGGAAATTGTTTCTATTGGTTCTAAAGTATATATGTATTCACCTGCCTCAGATATTGTTATTATATTTCCTACGCCAGCCGATTCATCCCATTCATCCAGCCAACCGAACCATTCTTTATACTTTGTATTATTATGACGAAATCCCCATCCCATAATATCCATTGCATCTCCATACTCCTCTATAGAACATTCTGGTACAGGTGTAGTTAAAACATTGCACTCTAACCCACTGGCATGCGGATTACCAAAATTATGTCCTAACTCATGAGAAATAGTATCAGCGCCCTGATTGATACCGTATCTATCTGAAATAGCGATAGTAAATGACCCCTCTCCATCAGGCGTAGTATAGTCTCGTGGACCACGATGAGGAGAATGAGACTGACAACCATGCGGCACTATCAAAATAATACGACTGTACTGAGTAAAGTCAAAATCATCATCAGCAACATCCATTGTTTCATAAATCATCGTCAAATAATCAGTGGCCTCACACGAACTCATAGGAATAGAGTATCTACCATTTATATCAGCTGGGACATCAGCGTCTATTACTCCAGTAAATTCAATTTTTTGGTATGAATTTTCAACATAAAAATCTTGTACTGTATCCATGTATATTACTGCATCATCGACAGAAAAATCTGGTTGTTGTAAATGCTCAAAGTCGAGTAATAAAACAGCTGTCGTTTGTTCACCAAAAATAGGGTCCATGTCCAATGCGCCTCTACTTTCATCTATTTGAAAATTTGTATTATCATTTAAATCGCCATCAAAATCTACCAACAAATTATCTCCAATCAAATAACCCTTAAGTGTAATATTTATTTGCTGATTGGTTGAAAACTGACTCCCATTTAAATTTACAAAGTATATTTGATACTGTGTGGTGTCAGCAGATACCAAATAATATCTTTCTTCACTAACCATATTATCAAAATCATCAATATCCATAACATTTAGTATCCCAATTTTTTCTTTTATAACCTTCCTACAGATACTATTTTCGAGTTGATTAAAAATATTTTCAGCATTTGTACCATTAAAAGACGTAATGATTGAATCACAAGGATCTTCAATCACAAGTGGGGTCATAGATAAATTCGATATTGAATCCTGTAGACCAAATAATGCCACTACAAAACCCATCCCAACAAAAAAAGCACCTAAGATACCAGTTATTACAAAAACTTTCAAATTTAGTGTATCCAAAGCTAATTTTGTAACGGCTTCAGTTTTTGTTTTTTCAATGGTCATACTTTTTTTCTCCATATTATTAATAATAATTTATTTAATCATTGTATTATGTGCCAAACAGCATATACCAACACCTGGTCCTGGAAAATCTGAATAAGCATAATTATACTCATTATATTGAAAATTTGCCTGAACAAGTTGTGATTGACAATCGATTCTATTATATAATTATTATACAATAGAATCAATTGTCTTATTATTTAATAAATTAATAATGGTATAATATATATACTATAATTAGATAATTAATATTACTTAGTTTGAAAAAAATATTCAAAATCGGGTTAATTATTCCAAGTGTGCTATTAATATTACTAGTTTGTTGGATATTATTATTCAATCAAAATATTGGCGATCCACAGATTTATATTACAAAAAACTCAAAAACAGAACAAATTACAACCCTCATAGAACCGATTACCTTAATTGCTGTTGGAGACATCATGCCCGGGAGAACCGTTGAGTCAAAAATATTAAAATATAATGATTGGCTATATCCATTTAGAGAAACTTACCAAGTTACTACTACAGGTGATATTGTTTTTGCAAATTTAGAATCACCCCTTGTAGAAGGTACTACAACGCCAACTGGCTCTATGGTATTTAGAACAGACCCAAAAATTATTAGTGGATTAAAATATGGAGGATTTAATGTATTATCGTTAGCCAACAATCATATTAAAAATCAAGGCTCAGATGGAATATCGAATACTATCAATGAGTTAAATTTGGCTAATATTAGCTATACAGGAGCTGGCCTTAATATTGATGAAGCAACAACTCCGGCAATCATAACTATTAATGACACCACCTTTGGATTTTTGGCATATCTTGACGATACTTTCGTACCAGAATCTTATGGTGCAACCGAAACAAGAAGTGGATCACCATTTATGAATGTAAATTTGTTAATTAATGATATTAATAAACTAAAAGATGGAGTAGATGTAGTAATAATATCTATGCATGCCGGTGTAGAATATACAGACAAACCAAATCAAAAACAAATTGATTTTGCTCATACAGCAATCGACAATGGAGCCGACTTAATTATTGGCCATCATCCTCACGTTGTTCAATCCACAGAAATATATAAAGATGGTTATATCATATATAGCCTTGGAAATTTTATTTTTGATCAAATGTGGTCAGAAAAAACTAGAGAAGGTGCTATTACCAAGATTACATTCATAGAAAAAAGGTTAGATCATGTTGAATTTATACCAATTAAAAGTTTTGACTATTCTCAACCAAGGATACTTAATGAACAAGAAGGAGAAAATATATTAAAACGGATGAATAACTTTACTTTCTAGCCATTTTGTGATATAATAATATTAAATTAATATTAAAACTATGAGAAAAAAAATTACCAAAGTAATTATACCAGCGGCCGGTTTTGGCACACGCTTTTTACCAGTTACTAAAGCTCAACCAAAAGAAATGCTCCCGATTGTAGATAAACCTGTTATTCAATATGTAGTAGAAGAAGCGGTTGCTTCAGGAATCAAAGATATTATCATAGTAACTAGTTGGCAAAAAAGATCATTAGAAGATCACTTTGATTATTCATTAGAATTACAACGTCAGTTAGAAAGTGCTGGAAAACATAAAGAGTTAGAGGAAGTGAAGAAAATTGCTGAAATGGCCAATTTTATTTATGTTCGTCAGAAAGGTCCCTATGGCAATGCTACTCCAGTTATTAGTGCGAGCCATGTTATTGGAGAAGATGAACCTTTTGCTGTACTATGGGGAGATGAATTTTTTTCCGCAAAACCTCCTAGACTAAAACAAATGATTGAAGTATATGAAGAATATGGGCATTCAGTCATCAGCGCCGTAAGAGTAAAAGATGAAGATGTATCACGTTATGGAATTGCCGAAATAAAACCAGTTGAAGGAAAAGAAAACGTTCATGAAATATTATCAATCCACGAAAAACCAGAAGTTGGTAAAGCTCCTTCTAATTTAGCAACGCACGGTGCATACATATTAACTCCTGGCATCCTTAAAATATTAAAAAATTTAAAACCAGGAAAAAGTGGAGAGTTATGGCTAACTGATGCAATAAATATTTTAATGAAACAAGAGCCAATCTACGCCTGTGATATCAAAAATAGTAAATACTATGATACCGGCAACAAATTAGAATACCTTAAAGCAAATATCGAATTTGCTTTGACACGAGAAGATTTGAAACAACCATTATTAGATTATCTAAAAACTATAAAATAATCATGCGTAACATTCGAAACAATAAAGGTTTGTCAAAAATGCTAATAATTTCTTTGTTTGGTTTTATTATATTGGTTGGCGTTGTTTTAGTTTTTACTGTTCTTAATAAACCAACTCCAGCACCAGCCAACGTTCGATTAACTATCTGGGGGGTTTGGGATGAAACCTCCGACCTACAATCATTAATTAGAGGCTATAATAGACTGCATCCTTATATAACTATTTCTTATGAAAAGATTCGTTACGAAGAATATGAAGATAGATTAGTAAAAGGCTGGGCTATTGGCAATGGTCCAGATATTTATGCTATTCCTGCCTCATGGATTACACAATACAAAGAAAACTTTATTTTTCCATTACCAAAAACAACCAGCGTATCTTACTATACCACTGAGAAAATTCTATTTAAAACGGAAACTAAAATAGAAACAAAAAAGGAAACTTCATTAACTGCAACTAATATTGATAGAGATTATATTGATGTAGTGTATAACGATATTGTTCGAGATGGTAAAATTTATGGTCTACCGTTAGGGATGAATACACTGGCCATGTATTATAATACTGACCTACTCAACCAATCTAGCGTGGTCCAGCCACCTAAAACTTGGAATGAATTTAACAACATTGTTAAAAAAATAACGTTAGTTGATGAAAATGATCAAATTATTAGAGCCGGTGCTGCTCTAGGAACATATGATAACATCCCTAATGCTAGTGATATTGTTACTACGCTAATGATGCAAAATGGCGCTGAAATGACAAATGAAAAAGGTATTATTGGTTTTACTGCAGCTTCCCCAACTGACCCAACTTATTTCCCAGCAATCCAAGCATTAAACTTTTACACTGATTTTGCAAATTCCGGGAAATCCGTATATACGTGGAATAAAACAATGCCAAATGCCATAGATGAATTTGCCTCCGGCAAACTTGCATTTTTATTTGCTTATCCATACCAAGAAGCGGAAATAATTGCTAAAAGCCAAGGATTAAACTATGAAGTAACTGCAATACCTCAAATAAATGTAAATAATAAAGTAAATTACGCAAATTACTGGGTTTATACTGTATCTGGAAATTCCTCAGCAGTTAACTTTGCTTGGAATTTTTTACAATATGCTTCTGCAGCAAAAAACGTACCAAATTATTTAGATTCCACCAAACAAGCAAGTGTTTTAAAATCTGTTATAAATACCCAGCTAGCCGACCTTGATCGTGGTGTTATTGCTGAACAAGCTCTAACTGCACAAAGTTGGTATAGAGGGAATAACGCCCAACAAGCAGAAGAACATTTTTCTGATATGATTAACTCTATTGTGAATGAAACCTTAACCGTTCAAGAAGCGTTAAACTTAGCAGCTATAAAAATCGGAAGGGAATATTAATTATGAAAAAATATTTAACAAAAACAATTTTTTTAACAGTTATATTTAGTATAATATTTTTTACTATACCATTTAATCATATCGCTCAAGCTGCAGAAGCAATCTGTCCCGCAACAGGCGAACCAGGCTATTGTCACTATGCTACAGGTTGGGAAATTATTCCACATGAGTGTATAGACCCCAAAAGTACTGATAAAAATTGTGATCTAAATTCATTTATTCAATTATTTATCAATCTTGCCAATATCATGCTGAAGCTGATTACTCCACTAGCAATGATTATTATAATTTATGGAGGCTATCAGTTTGTTACAGCGAGAGGTAAACAAGAACAAATCCAACAAGGAAAAAAAGTCCTTGGCGGTGTATTTATTGGAATGGTCATAATAGTAATAGGAGGATGGGTAATTTCTTATTTTGTTATACAAACTTTAGTTGGAGGATATGGTAAAGATCAAGAGACTAGTCTATTTAATTCTTCCGAATATATACAGGTTTGGAAAACAGAGTGGTGGAACCCAGGCGAAGCCAGTTCAAATCAGAACGGACAACAAGGAGCTTCCGGTAGTTGTTATGTTCCGGGCGTTGGTTGTAAGGATAATACAAAAAATGAATGTGACCCAATAACAACAAGTTTTGGAGCAGGCGATTGGACGCAAGGTCAGGCATGTGACAATATAACAGGTTGGCTAAATTTTAAAGATAATCACCTTATAGGGACTTCATGTTGCACTACAGGAACTTTGCCATTATATGACTCGTGTGATTTAATGAATGATAATTATTGCTTAGATTTTCCTGGCTCTGTAGGTAATACAAACCAATGTGGTATCTTAGGTGGCTGCGCATTATAATTTCTCAACTAATAGTATATATAAATAATATGAAAAAAAAGACATTCCTCATAGCATTAATAATTATTAACGTTGTTATATTTATTGTCCCCACTCTAGTATTTGCTCAAACTTTGCCAAATCCTATCACAGGCGGCAATGACAAGGTTGACGTTGTTACAATTATGTTAAGAGTGATGCAAATTGCCTTAGCTGTTGTAGATATTTTTGCCTTATTTATGTTTATCTTAGGTGGCTTTGAATTCCTTATCTCTGCTGGTAACCCCGAAAGAGTAAAAAAAGCAAAAGATACTTTAGTTTGGGCGACTGTTGGTATTTTGGTAATTACCTTAAGCTATACTATCCTAAAATATATTTTTGAACAAGTTTCAAAAGGGTTTGGTGCATAATTGAAAAGAACTTGACAAAATCCTTATTTATGCTTATAATTGTCTTATAAAGAACTATCTTATTTTGGAAAGGGGGTGAAATGAAAATGAAAAAAATTATATTTGGTTTAATGGCTTTTGCTCTACTAGTACCATTTGCTGTTTCAGCTATTACAGTTGATACTGCTTTAGGAACCTCATTAGAGTTAGGTACTGCTGATTTAGAAGCAACAGTAATTAACATTGTCCAATGGGCATTAGGTTTCTTAGGTTTAGTAGCTGTTATTATGATTTTGCTCGGTGGTTTCCAATGGATGACTGCTGGTGGTAATGAAGAAAAAGTTGCATCTGCAAAGAAAATTATCTCTGCTGCTGTAATCGGTTTAATTATTGTATTATTAGCATGGGCTATCGTAATATTTGTTGTATCTCAGACTACTACAGTAACCAACTAACACTTAGCTAATATTTGATAATAGAAATATATATCCCCCTCGCAAATGCGAGGGGGGTTTGTTTTATGCAAAAATCTAAGCTAAAATTAACTTAACTCAAAATTATACATTTATTATTACTATGAATTTAATTATAGCAGTACAAATCTTTGTTAATAAACACAATAAAAAAATTACCATAGGTTTAGTTATTGGGTATATAATTTTTATTTCCCTTCTCTTAATTGCAAAATATAATGCTTTTGGATTTACCGCTCTTGATTTAGGAATATACAATCAAGTCTTTTTTAATACCACTGAAGGAAGACTCTTCGAAATGAGCATTCATCCACATTCTTATTTAGGGGATCATTTTGAATTATTTATTTTGGTCTTAATACCTCTCTATAAAATATTTGCCTCTCCGATAACGTTATTAATATTACAAACTATTTTTATTGGTTTAGCCGCGTGGCCACTATACTTAATAGCAAAACAAAAATTAAGTTCCTCCTGGTCATTAATGGTTATTCTAATTTTTTTATTTAATCCATTAATTTTAAATTTACAGTTTTTTGAATTTCATATTTTACCATTTGCAATATTTACACTACTTTTTTCCTTTTATTTTTATTACAAAAATAAATTCACTCCTTTTTTAATTTTTATTTTAATATCAATTATCATTAGAGAAGATGTTTCTTTAGTTATAATAATGTTTGGTATACTTGCCTGGATAGACAAAAGAGATTTAAAATGGATTCTTACTCCTATCATAATCGGTGTAAGTTGGTTTATTATGGCTATGCAACTTACGGGCTATTTTAATCAATCTGGAAATTATAAATTCCTTTCAATGTATGGATGGCTAGGCAATAGTATGTCAGAAATGATAAAAAATATTTTTACTAAACCTTGGATTTTATTAAAACAAATTTTTAGCTTCAATAACATATTGTCGGTTGTAGGTATTTTCTTGCCCCTTGCTGCGCTCCCATTATTAAAACCAAAATATTTAATTCCATCAATTTTAGTTGGCGGTCAGTTACTACTACTTAGTGCTTCAAGTGCAATTATACTGAAGACTCATTATACTTCCCTACTATTACCTTTTATATTTATTTCTCTTATTTTTTCTTTGAAATATTTTATTCAAACGACATCTTCAAGAAATAAATTATTTCAATTTTTTATAGAACAGAGAATATTATTCTTTGCGATATTTTTTACAGCCATTATCTACTCCTTCTTAACGATTAGCCCTATAATTCCTGCTATTTCTAGCCTATTTAATGAAGATAAAGCCAATATAAAAGTAGCAAATGAATTAATAAAACAAGTATCAGCTAGTGAGAGCGTTATTTCAAGTTTTAAATATTTACCTAATCTTTCAGATCGTGTAAATGTATATTCTCTACATTATGCCTTTTTTGGTAAAAAACAATTTACCGATATAGATTTTGATATCAATGTTCCAATAGATAAAGCAATAATTGATTTTAACGATTACACAATCTATTATCTTCAATCAAAGTATTCATCAAATAAAACAGGGCTATACCCAGATGGCGCGGAAAGAATTAAAAATATTATTGCAGAACATAATCTTAAATTAACTTCTATTACAGACACTCAAGCTATCTTTACAAAAAATGCCTTAACGGATATCAAGCTTATCAATGAAAATATTTTACCAACAATAAATAATATTAATGAAAAAATTAATGATAACTTGACGTTGCTCGCAATCAATAAATCTACAAATATTTTTAGTACTTTGCCACTTAAATTTTTCTGGCAAGTTAATAACAAAATTGAAGATAATTATTTTATCCAACTTAGACTCACGAACAAAAATAGGGAAATTGAATATAGCAAAATATATCCAATTGGTTATGGGTTATATCCAACTAGTAGTTGGAAAAATAATATGGCTACTAACTATTGGTTTAGTCTCCCTGATAATTATTCTCTAGATACTTATCAACTCTCTTTTCAAGTCGTAAATATTATTGATGGTCGTCTAAATCTAGATGGTCAACGTTCAGCCGTAAAATCTATTTATAAATCAGAAAATATTGGTCCTGAAATTATTGTCGATTATAATAATTTATAAATAGTTACTTCTTTATTAGAGTAAACATTATCCAAATAATTCTTAGTACTAGGATCATAAGTGCCTAGTGCTTTTTCTTTCCTACCAAAAAATATATAATCAATATTATTATTTATTAAGAAATCATACTTGAGCTCTGATTCATTATCATCTTCCCAAAACCAATATTGATATTCTTTTTTATTTAGCAAATCAACGGTCTGTGGGCTATGACCAATCCATACCACTCTACCAGAATGAGCGGGTATAAAACTACCCATATATTTACTAGAAAAAGTTATTTCATCTATAGTTATATTATCTCTTAACCAATGCATGGCATTCACCTCATCTTGATATATATAGTATGGCAGGTCTTTTGCTTTTGAATATAATGTTATATCCTGTCCAATTATTAAAAAATTTGTCATTGGTAAAAATAATAATAATATCATTACAAAAGCACTATTCCATAAGCTCCACTTACCTCTTTTAGACCTGATCCAATTAAACACAAATAAAATTCCTAACATAGCTAGAATTGCAATCGGTATGTGCAAACCTTCAGATAAGCGCCTCTGAAAAGATATTGGAACATATATAGCAATAGCAGAAGTAATAAACCATGCAACAACGAAACTTTTTTTGTTATCCATTTTTTTGAAGACAGACCATAAGCCAAATATTAACATTGGTATTAAAAGTCCATATCCAATCAAATACATCCATACACTAGGCGATGGAAGTATATTTTGTGACTGCCAAGCCCTAATTACCCAATCAGCCTTATTCATTAGATAAAAATATAATACTACTGGAATTGGAATCAAGCATAAAACGGCATAATGTCTTATATAAGACCATGTTATCCCCTTATTTCTTAAGAAAATTATTAATAAATAAACAGCCAAAACACCATAAATTGTTGGACCATTGAATGGATGAAACCATAACATCAATAAACAGGCAAAGCCAGCCAAAACACTATATAAGTATTTATTCTTTTCAAAAGCTAATAACATAAACAAAAATATTACTACTATTAATGTTAGAGAAGCTGTTAAATGTGGGGTATGAAAAAGGGTGGAAAAAGTAATACTTTCTGTTACCCAAATATCGGTTGGGTGTTCATATATATTACCTGTATCATACAAAAAAGGATTAAAAAAAGATCCTAAACCAGAAGAAAATAATATTATCAACAAAATTAATTTTCTTTTTTTTATCTTTTTAAATAAGTATGACAAAAACAAATACATCACTGCCACAAAAATAAAAATTAAGATACTACGAACCACATGTATTGATAATAAATTTGACAAACTAAATATTTTAGCAACCCAACCAACTGTTAACCATAAAGGATTAGTATATATTCGTAATTGATCTTCCGAGGTATATAAGTTAATAAATATATTTTCGTCCTGCCTTACCTGCTCGATCATAGATAGAAATACATTAGTATCCCCTGGGGCAAAATGATGCAAACCAGTATAGACCATATCTTCTGGCGTACTAAAATAACCATAAAGATATGGCACGGCTGTAATAATTACTAATAACGTTGCAATTCCTATTACCAGCCACCACTCTTTTTTATTTACAGATTTTATTAATTCTATCATACAAATAAGGCACAAATGTGTATTACTATGTTATAATTATATCATATTATTACATTTTTTATGTGGTTAAATGCTATAAGATTCAGATGAGTAAAATTTCTTCCAAAACCAAACTACTAATTATTATATTTGTTTTTTTGATAATCAAACAAATAATTTTTGTATTTGCTGTGCCAGCATGGAACAATCACGATGAACCTGCTCATTTTCATTACACTCAATATATTGTGGAAGAAAAAAAACTACCATTAAATGAAATCCCTATAACATCTCGCGGTTTATCATTTTCAGAAGCATATGCTGAATCAGAAATAATCACTGATTCAACCAGAATTATGAGAGGACCCAATGAACAATTTAGATTCTTAAACCAAAGATTTGATGAACAATACTCAAACTTCTCAACAATAAAAGAGGCCTTAATAAATAAGTCAGGTAAATATTTATCTATTACCGACAACCGAGATGAATATAATGATATTTATTACAAATTACCGCAAAATAATAAATTCATAAATTCGGCTGCAATCTACCAACCGCTTTACTATATTCTTGAAGCAATACCATATACAATACTTGGCAATCAAGACATTGTCACACGTCTATACGCCATGAGATTATTCTCTAATATTTTTTATATTTTAACATTATTAGTATGCTATCTTATTGCAATGCGTATATCTAGAAACTTTAAATTCTCGTTAACACTTCTACTATTAATTGGATTGCTTCCAGTTTTTAGTCACTTAGTCGCTGGAGTTACAAATAATACTTTACTAATACTGATTGTTACTCTATTAATATATTGGAGTGTAAGAGTATTTCAAAATATATCTACAAAGAATGTTATTTGGCTAGGCATTATTCTCGGACTTGGCATGCTTACAAAACCTGAGTTTATAATTTTCGCATTTCCTACAATAATTCCGTTTATATACCACCTAGTTTTTACAAAAAAATGCAACATTAAATTGTTACTAAAATATTTTTTATACATCCTATTACTTATTATTGTAATCTCTGGTTGGTGGCATTTATGGGTTTATCTACAGCAAGGAAATATTTTTTTAAGCTATATTACACTAGGAGAATCAGTAAGTATTTCTATTGCTCAAATCATACAATTTTTAATTAGTAGGTGGATATATGCCTTCGTTAGCTATGGTTATGCTTTCGGGTTTGCCACAGAAATGATATTACCTCTTTATATAATTTTTTGTGGTGTTATATTAAGTGCCTTATCTTTTTTTGGATATATTTATAAAACTTTTTTTACTAAAGATAAGATAAGTTCCGAAAAAAAAGCTATTGGTATATATCTTATTAGCGGTCTAGTTTTTATTGAACTATTCTTTCTATATTTATTTATTAAAACTTTAATTGCAGTTGGATATGCACGATTTCCTATTGATGGTAGATACTACTTGCCACTGGTGTTTAATATATCATTTATTTTTTTACTTGGGATTCACTATCTATTACCAAAAAAAATTATAAATTTATCATACATAATATTAATAGTTAGTCTGCTAATAATGAACGTAATTTCAATATGGGAAATAATCCTTCTAAAATTTTATTTATAAAATCTAAATCATTCATTTTTTTAATAATATCTATATTAATATTAATCTTAATATTGGGATATTTATTTATTATAATAAATAATAATAACTACTTCAGCAAGGAAGGTGTGGTTTTGGGTAATTATAAAGAAATTGAAGAAATTAAATTTCCACCTAATAGTACTATTGAAATTAAACAAGAAATATATAGTCGCCTTGACAATTTAGGTAAGATAATAATTTCTCTTAGAACAAATAAGCTTATCATCTTGGATTTAAAATTAAAAAATAAATCTGATAATCAAATTATTAGACAAAAAAGTATATCAACAAAATTAACTAATGGCGGTATAGAAATATTAGAATGGATAATAGACCCAATTTCTAATTCTAACAATAAAGATTATATATTACTTATTAGCACATTATCTAGTTCTGATTTGATATTTTATACGGTCGAACCCGAAAGATATGATGGTGGCAGTTTAATAATTAATAATAAAATTAATGATGATAGCCGAATAATAGTTGATTGGGAATATTATACCGCAAATCCTCTACAAATAATTTATCATTATCTTCCATTTTATAAGCCTGAAATATTTAATAATGCAGCAACTTATATTATATTAACTATATTATTCTTTACTCTTCAAACATTAATAACATGGGAAATATTAAATATATTTCTTAATAAAAATGATGAGAACTAGTTCCAAAATACTTCAAAAAATAGGTCAAATTCTAATATATGTAGTTATATTTATTTTTATTGGGAAAATACTTTCAAATAATTGGTCAGACATTTCAGTATCTTTAAAATCAGCAAATTATTTATTACTACTATCAGGAATATTTCTAATAGTACTAATTTTATATTTACAAAGTTACATTTGGCATCTTCTACTTAAACAATCAAATAATACTCTAAAATTTTCTGCTTCATTTATTACCTATTTCAAATCAGTTATTACTAGATACCTTCCGGGTGGTATATGGGTATATTTTGCAAGAACATACCTTACGGGTAAACTAGGTTTTAAAAAAACCCAAATTATTTTTTTGATTCTTATTGAATCGCTTTTTGTAGTTGCCACTGGATCCATATCAATATTATTATTTCAGCCGCCTTCGGATATATATATCATCATTGCAATTTTATCTATCATACTTACAATTACTGGATTTGTTTTTATTTTTTCACCTTCTTTTTTTATTAAGATTTATAAAACTTTCTACAACAAAATACTATCAATTATTCCCCTAAATAGGCAAACCATAGCTAAAGCAACTTCTCTATATTTTATTTTATGGATATTATCTGGATTATTTTTATATATTATTATTAACGCTTTTACTCCACTCGGTGTAGATAACATTCCATCATTAATTGGTATTTATGCAATAAGCTGGGTAGTTGGATTCGTTGTATTTTTTATGCCCTCAGGGATTGGTGTTAGAGATGTTTTTTTGATTATTTTACTAAGCACTATTGTCAGTGTACCAATCGCCACATTAGTTGCATTGATAGCAAGAATAGTATTCTTGATAGGTGAGATAATTTGTTTTTTTATAAGCTTAATTATTGAAAAAAAACATCCCTTACCAAATTAGGCTAAAAGTTTATTTTTTAGCTATTTTTTTAAAATAAAAATATTTGTAGGAAAAAAGAATTGTATATTTTTTAACAGCCACACTGGCCACCCACTAAATATTTTAACCTGACTGTTGAATTTATTCGGGTTATTTAATATATATGAACTATATTCTTTAACCTCAAACCTTGTGTTAATACTTTTTTTCAGATTAATATAACATGGTAAATCTATATTCTCCAGAGGCGCTTCAAATCTAATATATTTACTTAAGTACTTTACTATTAAATAATTAATTTTATTTGGAAAATAATGAACAAATGGAATTTTATAATGAGGTTCGATAGGGAAAATTCTGTTTGGTGAACCAAAATATGCAATTCCACCATCTTTTAAAAGTCGTTTTATTTCATTTATATGTTTTTCATGATTCCCCGTGTGTTCAATAACCATATTAGAAATAATAATATCAAATGAAGAATCCTGACATTCTACATCCCCACTAATGATATTGTAAAAGTTTCCATCTTTTTTCAATCTATAATCACTAATATCTGCATAACTTACTCGATTGTCATTTGAAAAATAATCCCCGATCAACCCAGATCCAGATCCAAGATCTAATATTCTAAAATTCTTAACTGATTTACCTAGATAATCTTTTAGAACTGCTTCAATTTTCTTATATTTTATTTCTCGATTTTTTTCTGAATACATAAAAAATAATTAAAATTTGTTGTCAATAAAAATCTTCGTTCGGTTTTCTTTATTAGGAAGTGGAAAATATTGACTTTTAGATTGCTTAGTACTATTTTGTTTACTATCAGATACAAATTTTATAATTTCTTCTGAAATAACTTCTATTTTCTTTGATAAATTTATCTCTACACTTATATGAAGAGGTAAAATTGGACCTTTTATTTCAGATTGACTTATAATATTACCATTATCGATCTGTTCATCGAGCAAATGTGCAGTTATACCAAATTTTTTATCTTTAAATAATAGCCCCCAAATTATTGGTTCTGGACCGCGATAAGATGGTAAAAAAGATGGATGAATATTTATACAAAAATTAAATGAATTAATAAAATCATTACTCACAATTTTTCCAAATCCACATGTAATTACCAGCTCAATACCTGACTCCTTTAATTGATTAATTATATCAATCTCATCTTTTTTATATGACCATTTCAATAATTTTATTCCTTTATTTTTTATTTTTTTCTGAGATATGCACCAGTTAAATATAATATAAAAAACTTTTTTTATTGTCATCTGCCATATATACCACAAACCATATTCTCTAAAAGTATGAATAAAAAATGATTTCTTCTTTACTTTATTCGAAATAACTAATGCCTTTAAATCAGTATTAATTAATAAATATTGATACATTTTATTTAAAATAGGACCTGATCCACCCGTTAATAATGCCACTTTTATTTTCTTGTTATTATTTTTTATTTCCATCTTAATAATATAAATATTTTATTCCGAACATAATTACCAATATCAAATAATTTCATCATTATTGGATTCAAAATTATTGTATATGTTTTTTGTAATCTTGTTTCTCCTCCCCATTTTCTTTTATAAAATTCCAATGACTCATTACCAATCGGCGACGACATAAAATTAAACTTTTCAATATTATGTATTTTACACCAATCAATAGCACTATTTAATAATAAATCTGACGAACGGAATCGTTGTAATTCCTGAACATAAACACTATGCAAATAATATGCTATTTTGTTTTGAATTAATAATACAACAAAACCAGCTGTTTTGTTATTATAAGTAGCTTTGATACATTGAATGTCTTTATTATTTTTAGATAATTCAATTAATTGTTCAAAATATTTGCTATTATATCTTTCATTCCCTTTATTTCTTTTGATAGTTTTTCGATATAACTCGTATATATTTACCCCGTCTTTTAACCCAATCGCATTATCAATTTCAACACCGTTCTTTTTAGATTTTCTAATGTCACTTCTTACTGCCTTTGGTAAATTTTCTTGTTTCCACTCCCATAATTTTTCAATACTTGTTTCATTTGTTAATTCTGACGGAAGATTAATTATTTGTTTATCCATAAATGACGAATTTGTAAAACGAATAGCATGAATTTTTAATGGTAATTTATTTTCTTGAAGACCATTTATTATCTTTATATCTATTGGTTTACCTTTTATAGTTCCTCCTGTAGGAAATCCTATATACCCAATATGAAATGGTCCAACACTAAAAACAGAGATTGTAAAGCCATCACTATTCACTTCATCCCATACATAGATTGTTTTAATATCAAAAGATTTCTGTAATAACGCCTGCCAATCAATATTATGAACAATGCTTTTGTTTAATTTACAACTAGAAATCCAATCATTGCTTGGTTCTAATAAATAAGTAAATCTTGCAGAATCTCCTTGTGTCATAATCCAATAAATTATTTTTGAAATAAATTACATACCTCTTTTACTACCTGTATTACATCTTTTACATCTTTATTTGATAATTTTGCGGATAGTGGTAAAGATAAAGTTCTATCAGAAATCCACTCTGCATTTGGAAATGCTCCTCGCTTATATCCAAAAGTTTTTTTGTAATATGGATGAAGGTGAACGGCAATAAAATGCACCCCTGTGCCAATATTTCTTTTATATAGTTCCTCCACAAATCTATCTCTATCAATAGATAGTTTATTTAACTCCAACATTATTGTATACAAATGTCGCGCATGAATGGTTCTCTTTTCTGGATCGGCTGGTGTTATAATTGGCAAATTTTTGAATTCTTTATTGTATTTATTCCATACTTCTTTTCGTCTTTTTTGATATTTGTTAAATTTTTTTAACTGATGTATTCCTATCGCCGCTTGAATATCCATCATCGTATATTTATATCCGGGATTTACCACTTGATAATGTTTATATCCTTTATCTGAATATCTTTTCCATGCCCCCTTACTCATCCCATGCAGTGCATAAGTTTGTATTCTATTAATTATGTCTTTATCTTTGGATGCCACCATTCCACCTTCTCCAGTTACTAAGTTTTTTGTCACATAAAAACTAAAAACCGTATAGTCTCCGATAGTACCTATCTTTTTACCTTTATATGATGCTCCAATAGCATGTGCCGCATCTTCAATAACAACTAGTTTATGCCGCTTTGCAATTTTCATTATTTTATCCATATCGCATGGCCGTCCAGCCATATGTACGGGCATTATTGCTTTAGTTTTTCTTGTAATTTTCTTTTCAATTTTACTAACATCAATATTCATAGTATCCCTCTTGACATCAATAAAAACGGGCTTTGCTCCAACGTGTAAAATAGTATTAGCAGTTGCAGCAAAAGTCATTGGTGTTGTAATTATTTCATCATCTCTTTTAACCCCCGCCGTAATCAATGAAAGATGTAATCCGGCAGTACACGAATTTAAAGCTACTACATACCTAGCCCCAATAAATTTTTTAAAATTATTTTCAAACTTTGCTACTTTTGGTCCTGTTGAAATCCATCCAGAACGTAATGAATCAACGACTTCATTTATTTCATCTTGTCCTATCTTCGGACTGCCAAATATTAAAAAATCTTTTCTCATATTTTATTATTTATTATTATATTTATATCATTTACTAATTTGTTAGCTGCAGTTGGAATATCAAATTTTTGTGCCAATTTTATAGTATTTTCCTTATAAATTGAATATTTGTCTTTTTCTAAATATGATTTTTGCAACGCATTTGATAAATCACTAACACTATTTGATTTAGTAACAATACCAGCATTATATTCTTTTACCAAATCTCCCATATCCCCAACATCAGTCACAATTAGAGGTGTGTTTTTTTGAACAGCATCAGACATAACTACCGGTATGCTTTCATTAATAGAGGGAATAATTACCCAATCACAATTTTCCAGATATGTTGCGGCATCTTCTGCCGACGCATAACCTTTAAAAGATATATATTTTTCAAGCTCTAACTCTTTTATTAATTTTATTATATATTGCTCCATTGTACCAACGCCAAAGATATAAAAATGAACCTTTATATCTTTTGTTGAAGTTATAAATTCAGAAATAGCTTTTATCAAAATATCTACCCCCTTCACTTTTTCCAGTCTACCAACAAAGGTATAATTTGTTTTATCAGGATTTAATAATATTGAATCATTCTTTTTTGGGAGAACACGACTTGTCGGTAAAAAATCACATTTTATTTTTGCTAATTGCTCCACATCCTTTAATAACTGAATCCCATCAGCATAAACTACATCTGCTTTCTGTAATATTTTTTTTGTAATCCCTTTAATAATTGGGATATTTGAATATATCCAAATATCCGAGCCAAGACACCATACACCATAAGGAATTCCTAACTTTTTTTTCACGATACTTGCAAATTTACCACTTGGAGTAGCCCAAAGCGCTAAACAAAAATCGATATTATTTTCCTGTACATAATTTAGAATTTCTTTCTTACCACTCCACATTAAACTCACTACTTTAAATAAATCAAACGGGTTAAAAAAATTATATTTTACCAATGGTTTGCTACCACCCCACCATTCATACCATCGTACATTAATATTTTCATAATCGCTCTTTATCCCTACTCTATTTGGCGTAAATACAAAAACCTCATGACCCATTTCAATTAATGAAAGCGAATAATAATATGCAAAAGCGGCAACGTAGTCCGACTTATTAATTGGGAAACCGTTTGTAATTAAACAAATTCTCATCTTAATGTTATTTTTCTAAATTATTATTTTTTTCCTACAACAATATATCCTAATGCAAATAGTTTATCTCGATCGAATATTTTATCAAGATAATATGCTGGCAAAACAAACAACCATTTGTTAATAAATAGTATTATTTTTTTTAAATATTGTATATGCCATAAAGGTAATATTATAATACTCGAAATTTGATGTCCTATAAAACTAAATAACCCTCCCGTTGATTCTAGTAATAATATTTCAAAACCCTCTTTTTCAAGAAGATATTTTAGTCCATACTGAGTAAAGCGATAATAATCATTTGGTACTTCGTGAAGACGACTCAAATGTGGAACGCTTATTATTATTTTTCCTCCATTTTTTAGTACCCTGCACATTTCTGAAATTGCTTTTCGTGGTTCTTTTACATGTTCTAAAACATCAAAATTTAATACTGTATCATATTTATTATCTGGAACTTTTTCCATATTTTGAATATCCCCTAAATACGTAACTTTTACATCCCTCTCTTCGACATCAAATGTATCATATTGACTTATATTATTTTTAACAATATCTAAATATGGTGCATCACCACATCCAACATCAATAACTACTCCCTTCGCATACTTATTAAGAACTGGTACTAATTTTTTATATTGTGATAAAAGAGAAGGAGAAAAATATTTTCTCTTCTCTATTCCTTTCAATTCTTTGTTAACTAAACGTCTATTTTTTTTAAGTAATTCTTTCATACTAATCCTTCTTCCTTTTCTCTTTCGATTCATTTTTTTTCCAAAAATACAACAACCTTTCCTGAGTCAACCTTACTTTATTTATCATATCCGCCAATAGTCCAACTATTAATAACATTAAACCAAAAACATTTAAAAACAATCCAACAAAACCTATTGTTTTATATGGAGTTACTAAACCTGTGATCAAAAACCGACCACCAATAAATATATCTAAAATTAATCCTGCTACGAATAATAATATTCCGCCCCAGCCAAAAAATTTTAATGGTTTATAATCCAAGGCTGTTCGAAAAATTGTATTAAAGATATTATAGCCATATTTCCATAGACTACTAGCCATTTTTGAATTGCCAAATTCTCTTTCTCCTCTTACTTCTATAGGCACCTCATGAATAATTAAATCTTTAAATGATAAATTTAAAAACGTTTCGTGTGTATAGGTAAACTTACTAAAAAGATTTAAATTTAGTAAAGCTTCTTTAGAATATGCTCTAAATCCACAAGATACATCATAATATTTTTTTCCCGAAATATAACTTATCAAATGTGCCACCATCTTATTTCCCCATTTTTTCATGCCTGGCATTTTTGGTATTAATTCTTTATCAATAAATCTAGAAGCAGTTACAAAACTTGCCTCTTCATTTATTATTGGCATTATCAATTTAACAATATCATGTGGATTAAACTGTCCATCAGCATCTATATTAACCATAATATCGTAATCCCCCTTAATAGCCTCTTCAACCCCTTTCTGAAAAATAAAACCCAATCCCATATTATGTTTTAAGCTTATTACTCTTGCTCCAGCCTGTATAGCATAACTCGCAGTATTATCTGATGAACCATCATTTAATACTAAAACATCAACCACTGATATATGGTCAATTTTATTTGGAATTTTTTCAATTACCACTTTTATTGATTTTTCCTCATTTAATGCTGGTAAAGTTACTAATAGTTTCATAAACCAATCAAATCTATTGTTATTTATGTAATATATATATCGAATAATTCTCTCCCCCTATTATATCATTAAATTGCTCTTTTTTTATATTATCATCAAGATTGTCTATCTTTTGATTTAACTCATGATAATAACGTTCATAATTACCAAGAAATAAAATATCAATTTTCTTAAGCTTCATAAAATCAAATAATTGATTAATCTCGACGACAAAGGGTACTACATAATGTTCAGCATTTGCGTAATAAGTAATCAAATTATTTGATGACATAATTTTCAGATCACCCCCATAATTATCCTGAATTTGTTGTCCAAATTTTTGGTAATCACTAATCTCTTGTTTCTCCCAAACTAGTATTATCCCTGTTATTTGATTATAAAAAGTAGGTAATATCATAAAATTATAAGAGAAAACCGAAAAAATAGCAATTATTATTACTACATACTTCAAATTAATCTTTAAGGGATTATAAATTTTATCATTTACATACAAACTAACACTATATATACCCCAAGAAGCTAAAATAATTAACACCGGATATATTGGTAAATAATATCTAATAGGTGGTTTGGCAAAATAATATAAAAGTAAATATATTGGAACCGCCATTACTAAAAATACTGAAGGTAATAATTTATTAGCCTTTTTACTTCTAAACAATCCTATTATAATATATACCAAAACTATAAATAATATTTCCGTTGCGTATTTCAAGTTATAACTAAAGTTTGTAAAAAATAGCTTTACATATACTACCAAACTATCAAAATAATTTGACTTGCTTTCACCATTTGATAATTCGTTATTAATTAGATAATCTGTTTCATCTTCATTTAGAGATTGATAAATAATACGCTTTTCATATACCAAGTCCTCGGCCTCATAATCATATTTATCCATTCCTCTAGAACTATAAGCTTGTTGACCAGTAAAAATTATTAATCCGGTTTGTGAATATAGATATGACACATACGGGAACACAATTAATAATACTCCAACGAATATTAATGCAATCCTAATAAAATAATATTTAATTTTTTTTGTTTTTATCATTTCAAATAGCAACCATAAAAAAAATAAAAACATAAGTGACAAACCAACTAATCTGATTGAATACGCTAAGCCTATTAACCCACCAATTAAAATAAACCAATACCATTGCCATTTATGTTTTATTACCAACCAAAATAATAACAATATTCCAATCAACAAACAGGCAAATAAAGACTCTGTTAAAACTTTGTGTGAAAAAATTATTGCCAATGGATCTATTGCAAGTATTATACCTGCGATCATACCTACCTTATGCCCAAACATTTCTCTACTTAATAAATATGAAAATAAAACGATGAGTACACCACTAATTAATGAGATCATTTGACCTGTCGTAACTGGATTGTGAACTAAAAAATTAAAAAAAGATATTACTATTGAGTACCCAGGCTGTATTAAATTAGCCATGTTGAAAGATTCATTTAATGCCAACTCCCCAAAACTAATTTTTTCAGCCAATTTTAAATATAATACAGAATCAGGACTTAAAGGAATATCCGTCACAAAAATAATTCGGATAGCCAAAGAAAATAATATTAGTCCAATGACCATTAAATTTTCTTTATTTATTTTTATCATACTATAGCAACCTTTTCGATTTCTTTTATTTGATTATTATTTTGTCTTATTCTTTTTACCAAAATAAATAGTAGCCAGACAAACACCAAACTGCGAACAAATACAACTATATCAAATACATAGTGATCGTAACCAAAATATCCATATACCAATGGAAAGAACATGAAGTTTAATAAATCATAAACTACTAAGATTATTATTTCTTTTTTGCCAATATTTATTAAGATAAATAACGGTAAAACCCATATAAACCATTGTGGTGAATAATATGGAGATAGTTGGATATACAACAGCAATACCAATAAAGACCAATTAATAACGTCTGTCTTGGTCTGAATAAACTCTTTAAACTTTGTATAACCTGCATATATGATTAATGGCAAGGCTAATTGCATTAAACCAAGTATCTTGGAACCAATCGCCATATACCATTTCCAAAAACCAATTGAGAAATAATCCCAATTTGCAGAGATAAAAATTGCATAAATTGATCCGTAACCAAAACTCCTACCTGATTGAAAAATATATGGAAATAATGCATTCTCAATCCCCGCCCAAATCATTAATATTAATAATACACCAGCTGTTGGCAACACCATTAAATACAACGGCTTGTTTTTGAATACATTGATTATTTTAATATCCTTCTTAACCAAATAATAAATTAAAAAAACTGGGAATAATACTATGGCATACCCCTTAGCTAAAAATGATAAACCTAATATTACGAAGGCCCAAGTAAATTTATCTTTTAATAAAAATAATATTGCTAATTGTATTAGCACGGCCGGAAAAATATCAAATCTATTAATTACAAAATATATAAACGAAGGTAGCATAAACAGCCACAACAAACTACTACTGCGGCCAAGTATTTTTATTAAACGATATGTTAAAAAAATTAGTAGTAATGTAAAAAATAAATTTTGAATAATTAAAGCATTTTGATACTCTTCTAACGTATCAGCAAAAAAAGCTGGAATTGTTAAATACAACATACCAAGCGCCGGGTATTCTGCTCGAGTATATTCATAGGGAGTTCCATTATTATAAAAGAAACTAACCCGATCAAAATATACTCCCATCTCATGATCATCCCAAACAAGACTTATTCCGCCCCCCCTAGCTTCCGTAACAAATTTAGCCGGTGAGTTCACCATTAACACAAAAACCAAAATAAATAATAATATGAACCCCAAAAAAATTACTAATATCCTATTTTTATTTTCTAAAACTTTCTCCATAATTATATTTATAAAACTTTATAAATAGACGCCTCATCATCCATATAAACTCGTAAAAACTTATTATACTTTTGGATATTTTGTTCCATCGCCGTATGATTACTCTCAATAAATATATAATCCGCACCAAAAATATCTTTAATATCTGAATATATATTTTCTTTTTGAACTCCTGTAGTAATCTCTACCATTTTATGATAAGCCTCTTCATTATACTCATATGTGAAGGTGGGGTCCAAACCAGCAATATAATAATTATATGAATTGTAATAAAACAATATTGGGAATTCATCCCAACTTGAATGAAACACAATTTCTCCTGGCTGACTATTTTCCTGCAACCATAATGAAACATTCTTAAATCTATTGATGCTTATTCCACTTTTAAAATCGTTATGAGTTTGACGGACGTCTTTTACTACTAACATTGGAATAATTATTACAAAATACAAAGCTAAAATAACAAAAATAACCCAATATTTTCTAATAAAAGATTCAAATTGTCTCCATATATGTAACCATGATATTCTAGCCACAAATTCATTAATAGTAAAAGCGCTAAAAATAATAGTAAATGGAATATAATATTCTACATAACGTCTTGACTTTAAAGTAAAAATAAAAAATAATAGATAGATTAAAAACAAGGCTATAGTTTTTTTATTTAGTCTTTTGAATTTATAAACAAACAATATAAGTGCAACAACTAAAATAATAGTCATTAAAGCGGTCCCAGAAGTTAAATTAAAAAAATTATAAGGATACCATTCATTACCTACTGGTATTACTGCCTGCTGATTAATAATCCCTATCTTTACCAGCTGATGCCAATAAAAAACTATATTTTGTGGAAAATATGGATTTATCACTAAACCGGCCAGAATGCCCCCTAAAGACGCAAAAAACAGCCTTAATTCACGATTGTGCCCTATTACAAAGCCTAAACTACGCTTTTTAGCTCTGAAAAATAAATCTTTAAATATCCCCGCTGCAGCATAGGCTCCAGCAAATAATAATATCAAAATAAACCCTCCATAAGACCAAACATAAATAAAAGATAAAATAAATAGTGCTAAATACTTATATCTAAACAAAAAATATAACCCAATTATTAAAATCAATATTGAAAATACTGGTGCTTTAATCAGATTAATTCTAAAGATAAATGGAGTTGTTATCAATAACAATATTGTAAACCAAAAGGCAAATTTTACTTTGAACTTACGAAGTAATCCATAAAATAAAAGTACTAACCCAACCGATAATAAAATATTTGCCAATTTTACTCCCATGAGTGGATCCATTATTTTTGTAAATGGTATCAAAAATACATGATACAAAAAATGTTGATCAATATATGAATCTTTTAAAATTGTTGTTTGCAACCAGGGAAATTCTGTAGAAAAACCATGCTCAGGAATTAACATTGCTGCTTTTGCATGATAAAAAGAATCCGGATCAGCTAAAGTTGGAGTTGATTGTAAAAAAATGAAATATGAAAAACTTATCACTAATAATACGATATATGCGATAATCCACCAATTATTTCTAAAAAAATATGCAACTGTATTTAACTGCTTCATGCTCATATTATAACATCGTTAGCCAAAAAAAATTAGTCTTCACCAAGCATGGGAGTGAAGACTAATAATAAAGCTATTATAAACTATTTTAATTTATTTAGCTAGTTGTTGTTTAAAAAAATCTACCACCGGTATTGGGGATGGATCAATATTATTCAACATAGACATATAAAAATTAACATAACTACCAAACAACAGAGCTTCGAACGACTGAGATAGCTTGTCTTTACTACTAACCATATAACCAATATATGGAATTTTACTTTTATCAAGAACTTTCTTGGTGATTGCTACTCTGATAGTAATTTTTGCTGGATATAGCTTTGATTCCAAAAAAGTAAACACTAAATTACTTTTATTGGTCTTTGGGAAAATTAAACCCTCCATTAAATGGTGGTTCAATTCTGATATTAAAAAATATGCTGAGAAAGTCTTACTATTTTCATTAATCTGATTTGTCATTATATGAACATTCCCCGCTAAATGTTCTGCAGCAATGTTAATTGGCAATCGACCATAGAGCTTTATGGCCATTTGCTTTGCTTTATTCTTTTTTGATGGAACCTTCAAGCCAAACTTATTGTGTAGTTTAACAATTAAATTAATTACTTTTTTAAAATCATTATCAGTTACTTTTAGCATCCCGCAATTCTTCAATAAAGCAATTTGGCCAACGATAGAATAACCCAATCCCATTCTTGGTTGATTTGAAGGATTAAATTTAGGATCAAAAATATAAGCTGGAATTTTATATTTTTTTGCTGCCTTAGATAATTTACCACCAGCACAAATAATTAATAATTTTGCTTTACGTTTTTTAGCTATTGGTAAAGTTGCTAATATTTCTTCCGTAGTACCTGAATAGCTAGATAATATATATAAAGTATTTTTATCAACTGACCCCGGAACAAAATAACTATTTGTCACCCTAAATGGAACTTTTAGATCATTACTATACAAAGACTCTATTACATGTCCACCAAGAGCCGATCCACCCATCCCACTAATAACTATATTTTTACAAGATTTATAACTATTTGGAATTTTAATTTTATTTGCCTCTTCCCAAGCTTGTTGGCACTGCAATCCAAGAGATTCTATCGATCCAGCCATACCCTGTTTATCTAACTTAATAATATTTTTTAAATTATCAAGACTACTCATAAATTATTCATTTAATTATTAATTAATAGACTAATTATAGTTTAATTAAAGGTATATAACAAATTGATTTTTACCCTAAAATATGGTATATTCAACGATATTAAAGTAATAATTTCCAAATATGTCCGGTCACTCTAAATGGTCAACAATTAAAAGAGCGAAAGCAGTTACTGACCAAAGACGCGGGAACTTATTTACCAAACTTTCAAAAAATATTACAATAGCAGCCAAACAGGGTGGTGGCGATCAAGACATGAATTTCAAATTACGACTAGCAGTTGATAAGGCAAAAAATTCTAACATGCCCAATGACAACATAGATCGTGCTATAAAACGTGGAATAGGTGAGCTTAAAGATATTGTTGTAGAAGAAGTAATATATGAAGGATTTGGACCAGACGGAATTGCAATAATCATTGAAGTTGCTACTGATAATAAAAACCGATCAGCTAGTGCTATCCGAAGCATCTTTACAAAAAATAATGGAAACCTCGGCAATAGCGGTAGTGTAATGTGGATGTTTGCTCAAAAAGGAATTATTAGAATACTAAAAGAAAATATTAAAAATAAAGATGAGTTTGAACTGAACGTGATTGATAATGGGGCTGAAGACATAATCGAGGAAGATGAAGGGTTTGTGATATTATCTGAAGTTAATTCTTTTAAAAAAATTAAAGACTACATTGAACAAGCTAATATTGTTTTTGAATCGGCAGATATTGAAATGATACCAAATGACAAAATAAAAGTTTCTGACGGTAAATTAAAAACGAAACTACAAAAATTATTCGACGAATTAGAAGACAATGAAGATGTAAATAACTTTTATACAAATGCCGACTTCTAAACCAAAAATTATATTAGGAATTGATCCTGGCTTTGCTATCACTGGATATGGATTAATAAAATTTCATAAAAAAGAAATATCATTAGTAGCCTGTGGAGCAATAACTTCTTCTGCCAAAGAGCCACACGGACAAAGATTAAATAAAATCAATAAAGAACTAACGAAAATATTAAAAAAATATAAACCGGACGTCGTAGGAGTTGAAAAACTTTTTTTCGCTAAAAATACAAAGACAGCTCTTAAGGTTGGGGAAGCGCGTGGAGTAATAATGCAAACAGTCTGGCAACATAATCAATCCGTCAGAGAATTTACTCCTCTACAAATCAAACAAGCTATCACTGGATATGGTCGTGCTAGCAAAACACAAATCCAAATAATGGTAAAACAGCAACTAAATCTAAAAACTACACCGAAGCCTGATGACGTTGCTGATGCTTTAGCCATAGCAATCTGCTGTGCCTATACAAAAGAATATTAAATATAAGTTTATGGCAAAAATATTGAAAATCGCCAGCATTGCTTCTGAGGTATCCCCTTATTCAAAAAGTGGTGGTCTTGGTGATGTCACAAAATCATTACCCAAAGCTTTATCCCAACTTGGTCACAAAGTAAGTATTATCACTCCTTGCTATAGTTTTATCTGCAAAAAACAAAAGAATTTAGAAAATGTAGATAAAAAATTTACTGTAAAATTTAAAAATAACTCCTACCCAATCATAATAAAAAAACTTACTATAAGTAACAATTTGACCGTATATTTTATTGGGAATGCAAAATTATTTGGGAACAGTAAAAATATTTATGGTTACAAAAATGATAATCTTAGATTTTTTATTTTCAATATTGCCGTTTTAAAAATGCTTGAATTATTAAAATTAAAACCAAATATAATCCATTGTCATGATTGGCAAGCGGGAATGATCCCAAACTTACTTAAATTAGATAAAAAAAGATTCCCTAGTCTAAAAAAATCAGCGACTATTTTTACTATTCACAATCTTACCTTCCAAATGTCGGGGGGTTGGTGGAATGTACCAGCTAATAAAAAAGATAATGGGCGTAATAATCCTTTAAAAGATTTTTCTAAAATCAAATATCTAAATTTTACCAAAAGGGCTATATATAATGCTGACATTATTAATACTGTCAGCGAAAGATATGCAGAAGAAATAACCTCTCCAGAACTTGGGCAAGGTTTAGATAAATATCTAATACAAAGATCTGGCGACTTATATGGAATAATAAATGGTATTGATTATACAATTCATAATCCAGCCTTTGATAATAATTTAAAGTATAAATATGATTGGAATAGTTTACGTCGTAAAAGCAAAAATAAATTAGCCCTTCAACAAGAACTTGGTCTAGAACAAAAAGGAGATATTCCATTAATTGGCATGACTAACCGACTAACAGAACAAAAGGGTTTCAAACTTATTATGGAAAATATTGAAATTATTATGAAGCTCCCCATACAATTAGTTATCGTTGGAAGTGGTTTTCGTGAGTACATATTATTCTTCAAAAAATATGCAAAAAAATATCCCCACAAATTAGCCCTAGTCACTCCTTTTACAGAAATTATGGAATCAAAAATATATGCTGGATCTGATATGTTTTTAATGCCTTCCAGATTTGAACCTTGTGGTATCTCCCAATTAAAAAGTTTACGATATGGTTCTGTGCCTATTGTTCATGAAACTGGGGGACTTTCAGATACAATTAGAAACTATAACCCAAAAACTCGAAAAGGAAATGGCTTTGTATTCAAACAATATGATTCTATTCATTTTATGATGGCCCTAGCTCGAGCACTGGAAAATTATAAATTTCCTCAATTTTGGGAACATCTAACCTGGAAAGCAATGCAACAAACGTATTCTTGGGAACTTCCAGCAAAAAAATATATAAGACTATTTAACATCGCCTTGAAAAAAAAGGCAGAAAGAAAAAAAATATAATGTACTGGGCAAATTTTTTTCATATCTACCAACCTCCTAACTGGTCACCACAAATAATAAAAAAAGTAACTAAAGAAAGCTATCGCCCCATTTTAACAATACTAAAAAAGAGTCCTAAGTTAAAAATAACTTTGAATATTTCTGGCTCTCTTACAGAACAATTAGCTCTACAAGGTTTTAATGACATAATTGATGATATTACAAATCTAGCTAAAAAAAAACAAATCGAATTTACAGGCAGCGCGCTCTATCATCCTATCCTACCTTTATTACCTACAAAAGAAATTATAAGACAGATTCAATTAAACACAGAAATAAACAAAAAATATTTTGGTAAAATATATAACCCAAAAGGATTTTTCTCTCCTGAAATGGCTTATAACAAAAAAATAGCTATTGTTATTCAGTCCCTCGGCTATAAATGGATAATCGTTGATGAAATTTGTTACAACGGAGTATTAAATGCAAGTCAGCTCAACCAACGCTATCAAATAAAAGGTACTTCAGTAAATATAGTATTTAGAAACAGAGCCATTAGTGATTATTTTTCTTTTCATGGAAATCCAAAAAAACCACAAGAATTTTGGGATACTGTTGAGAAAGATGGTAGATATAATCCAGCTATCATAACTGCAATGGACGGAGAAAATTTAGGTCATCATAGAAAAGGTTGGGATATCTACTGGAAAAAATTAGCTACAGACAAAAAAATACACACCCTTACCATAAATTCTTTGTTAAAAAAATATAAATCCAAAAAAATTATTACTCCAGTAAATGCTAGTTGGTCATCACAGGATCGAGAATTAAAAAACAAACATCCATATATATTATGGGATGATCCGAAAAATCAAATACATTCTCTTCAATGGAATCTTATTCATTACACATCAAAGCTCCTCCATCAAAAAACCAAACACTCAAATTATACAAAAGCAAGAAAACTTTTTGATAAACGATTAGCCTCTGATCAATTTTGGTGGGCTTCTGCAAAACCATGGTGGAGCCTGAGAATAATTAAGAAAAAAACAAAAGAACTTCAAGAAGTTATATTACTTGTAGACAAAAATAATAAAGAAGGAATTAATATTTCAAAGAAAATAATTAAACTTGCTACTAAATGGCAATCAACTAATAAATTTAAAACAATCGCTGATAAATATTTATTAGATAATCAAAATGATAATACAAGATTCATAGGCGGTAATAAAATTACTAACTAAAATTATAAATTATGTACTGGGCAAATTTTCTTCATATTTACCAACCACCTACCCAAAAAGAATATTGGGTAAAAAAAATTGCTAACGAAAGTTATCGTAAAATAATTAAGGGCATGGAGAAAGATCCAAACAGTAAGGCCACCTTAAATATCAATGCTGTTCTTACTGAGCTATTTGTTAAATTTGATTGCAAGGATGTAATACAAGGAATTAAAAAATTAGCAGAAAAAGGACAAATTGAGTTAACGGCCAGCGCTAAATACCATCCTTTTCTACCCTTAATGCCAGAGAAAGAAATAATCAGACAAATTGAACTCAACACAATCACTAACAAAAAATACTTTGGTGATGCTTTTAATCCTAAAGGTTTTTTTCCACCAGAAATGGCTTATAATCGAAAAGTAGGAGAAATAGTTGCTAAAGCTGGCTACAAATGGTTAATTCTTGACGAGTTGGCCCACTCAGGGGAAACCAAAACAATCAATTGGTCAAAAACCTACAACTTAGAAGGTTTTGATGATTTCTATATATTCTTCCGAGAAAGAGAAGCAAGTTTTAGAATCCTATCAGCGGAAATTGGAATGAGTGTTTTTTCTAGTGACATGCTAATTAAACTACTTGGTGACCGAGTAGACAAAAATGAATATCTAATTACTGCCATGGATGGTGAAACATTTGGTCATCATCGTCCTGGTTTAGAAGAACTATTATTTGACTTATTTAAAACTGACAAATTACAACCGGTACATGTTTCCGACCTGATTGATTTATTCAAAAATAAAGAAAGTGTTGAGCCAAGAGATTCTTCCTGGGCCTTGATGAAAAAAGATATTGAACAAAATACTCCCTTTTCACGTTGGCAAGATAAAAATAATGAAATTCATAATATGCAATGGGAATTAACTGATCTTGCCTTAAGAAGCATAAAAAGCACTGATAAAAATACTAAAGATTTTAACAAAGTAAGAGCTGCTCTAGACCAAGCAATCCATTCAGATCAATACTGGTGGGCATCTGCTATGCCATGGTGGAGCATTGAAATGATTGAAGCAGGTGCAAGAGATTTACAAAACGTAGTTCTCCAATCTTCATTGCCACAATCAGATAAAGATAGAGCTGAAGATTTATATAAAAATATTATCTATACTGCTTTTGACTGGCAACGTTCAGGTAAAGTAGATGAGCTGGCAAAATCAGCAGACGAAGACGTTACTCAACGTATAACCACAGAGATGCCTTTTATTCCCGTAGCTGAATTTAATAAAATGGTTAAGAATCTAGAAAACCAAATGTTAGAAGCAGCCAAGGCAAGAGAATATGAAAGGGCGGCTCAATTGAGAAATAGGGTTATCGAATTAAATGAAAAAAAAGATCAAATAACAAAAAAATAAACTATGTTAGCAAAAAGTAAAGATGATGCAAAAAACCACCGAGCTTATGCACGTAAAATAATAAAAGAAATTACCAATGAAAGAAGTTTTGTAACAACAGAGCGTATTAGATTTGGTCCCCGATATTTTGTAGCTAAAGGAAATTATCAAAAATACACCTCCTTATTTAAAATCGCTTTATACCCTAAATCATACGATCACTTAACTAATGAAAAATTCTCCCGTGAAATATTATTTTTAAATATCATTCAGAATTCAAAATTTAAAAATTTAAAAAAATCAATTCCTCATATTTACGACTCAAGTATTAAAACAAGAGCGTGGTATTTTCGTGAATATCTAACTGGCAAAGTTCAAAATATTAATGGTGGTAATATCAGATTTAAAGATTCATTCTTTACAACCGCTCATCTTAATTGGTTTATAAACGCATTTTCAGAACTTCAAAATATTACCCTTAAAGACTTACCATTACAATTTAAAAAACTATTATATCCCCACCAAACACTCGAATACCTTTGGCGTTTCATTAGTCCGGACTATAAAACTTTGGAAAAATTTATTGGTATCCCTGGGTCAACGAAAGATATTCATAATATATTCTTGAAAAACAGCAAGATATACAAAAATGCTCCAAAAGTTTTAGCCCACCAAGAAGTATATTCACCCCATATTATAAACATAAATGGCCAATTAAAAATGATTGATTGGGAAAATATTGGCTGGGCCACTCCAACTAATGATATAGTTGCTATGTGGATGAGAGCACATAACCATCCAAATTGGCAGAAAAAACTTAAAAAAAGTTTTCAGAATAAATACAAAAAATATAAACAATTTGATCAACTTTGGGATATTACTGTCTTGGTTCAATCAGTCTATAATGTAATAAGTTACCACCACTACTTTGACAAAAAAGACTTTGAAGCGCTGGCAATATTCTCAGGTAAGATGGTCAAACAAATTTTAAAAAAATCACAAAACAAATAAAATAATATGGAAAAAAATATTGATTTACATTTTCATTCAGTTTATTCCGAGGGAGATTACACCGTCCCAGAATTATTACAATTAGCCAAAGATAATAATATCCACGTCTTAGCTATGACTGATCATAATGTAATAGCCGGTGTAGCCGAGCTAGTTAAACTTGCTCCAGACTATGGAATCAAAGCAATCCCTGGAGTGGAAATATATACACATTTTGAAAATGTCCCGCTACATTTGCTCGGGTATAATTTTGATCCTGAAAATAAACAAATCAAAAAAATGATCCACGATCTTCAGACTGACAATGAAAAAAATATTAACAACTCTATCTCAAATTTACAGCAAGAGGGTTTTGTAATAGATGAAAAAAAATTATTCAAGTCAACCTCTCGTAATTTTGGAGCAATCCATATTCTCAAAGAGATGGAGCTTCATCCAGAAAATATTAAAAAATTAGAAAAAGATTTAGGTAATAATTTTGATAATTTTTTTATAAAGATTGAAAAATACTTTGGACAAGGTCGCCCAGGCTATATGCCTTTATCCGAGATACCTACTGATCAAGCAATTAAAATTATACAAGCTGGTAGTGGTTTTTCCTCCCTAGCTCATCCTGGACAACAATTAACCTATGAACAAGATAATTTAATTTTGAATTTAGTTTCTAAGGGGCTAGATGCTATTGAAGTCCTCTCCCCTTATCACAACTGGCACCAAATAGAACATTACCAAAAAGTTGCAGATAAAAACAATTTACTAATTACTGGCGGGAGTGATTTTCATGGAGATATAGATTTCAAAAAACAAGAACTTATTCAGAGACAATGGGATTATTTCCATGTGCCTTATAAAATTTTTGAACAATTAAATAATAAAATTACTAACTTATAAAAAATATGAAACCTTTAAAAGTACTTTTGATAGCTTCTGAACTTAACCCTATAGCCAAGGTTGGCGGTCTGGCTGACGTGATTGGAGCTTTACCCAAGGCATTGGCTAAATTGGGTGTAGACGTAAGAATCGCTATTCCAAAATATGGTGTGATTGACGAAAAAGAATATCCAGTTACAGAACTAGCCAAAAATGTAACAGTTCCTTTTGAAGGTGAGGATAAACTAATGAATATTTTTTCTACTCCTCTACCAGATACTAAGGTGCCTGTTTATTTATTAGACAATCTTGAGTACTTAGGACAAAACGGAATTTATTTTGAAACTGATGCATCCTCTAGTGGTTCAAATAGAGAGGCTGAAAGATATTCATTTTTTGCTCGATCTGTCATGGAAATCTTCGAGCCATTAGATTGGTATCCAGACGTTATTCATTGTCATGATTGGCATGTTGGTTTTGTCCCAGTAATATTAAAAATATTAAGCAAAAAAAACAACAAACTTGCTCATATTAAATCACTACTAACTATCCATAATTTAGAATATCAAGGACGATATGATGAACAGATGATTTTCAATGCTTTTGGTATTAAAAAATCTGACCATGAAACGTTGTCAGAAAACCAAAATGGACAAATTAATAGTTTACAACAAGCAATTTTAACTAGTGACCACCTTAATACTGTTAGTCCAAATTATGCTAAAGAAATATTAACCAAAAAATATGGTGCAGGTCTAGAAAGTACTTTAGATGTAAGAAAAAATGATTTAGAAGGAGTGATTAATGGAATAGATGTGGATAGATTTAATCCTGAAACAGATAAATCTTTAATCGCCAATTATTCTGTTGACGACCTATCTGGACAGGCTAAATGTAAAGAAGATTTACAAAAAAAATGTGATCTTAAAGTTGATCCAAAAATTCCTATTTTAGGTATTGTCTCTCGTCTAGCCGACCAAAAGGGTATAGATCTAATTTATGATATTGCTGATAAAATTGCAAAAGAAGATGTTCAGTTTGTCTGCTTAGGAACTGGCGATCCAAAACTAGAAGCAATGATGAGTGAAATTGCAAAGAAATATCCTGAGAAATTCTATACCCAAATTGCTTTTGATGCGGCCTTTGCACAATTAATCTATGCTGGATCTGATATGTTCCTTATGCCATCAAAATTTGAGCCTTGTGGCTTAGGCCAAATGATTTCTATGCGTTATGGTACAGCACCTATTGTTCGATATACTGGTGGATTAGCAGATACTGTAGAAAACTATGACGCAAAAAATGATACTGGTGATGGTTTTGTATTTAATGACTATGATGCTGATCAATTCTTTGAAGCTATAAAAAATTCATTAGATCTTTATCAAGATCAAAAGAAATGGTACAATTTAATCAAACGAATAATGAAGAAAGATTTCTCCTGGACTGCCTCAGCTAATAAATACATTGAGCTATATAAAAAAATAATTGATTAAACAATGCCCGTAAAAAAAACTACAAAAAAAATAGTTAAAAAAACCGTCTACAAAGATGTAAAAATTAATCCTGCAAATAGTGAAATAAGAGTAGATGAAATCCATGATCGTTTTGTAATTATTGCTCCCGGTAGATCAAAAAGGCCTCATGATACAGCAAAACATAAAGAAGTTCCAGTTAAATCTAAAGACTGTCCTTTTTGTAAAGAAGCTAATTTTTTGTCACAACCTCCTCTTCATTTAGTCGGACCTGACAAATGGTGGGAAATTAAAGTTATTCGGAATATTTTCCCCTTTCTTTCGCCAGGCAATCCAAAAGCTTATGGACACCAAGAAGTTGTAATAGAAACTCCTCACCACAACAAAGAGTTGGCGGAATTTGGTGAATCACACATTGTCAGGCTTTTACAAACCTATCAAGCGCGAACAAAAGCATTATCAAAAGATCCTAAGATAAAATATATTCTTATTTTTAAGAATCATGGTGGTAAGGCTGGTGCTTCACTTGTACATGCCCACTCACAAATTATGGCTGCTGGATTTGTCCCATCTCATATTGTAAATAAATTGGGCCGAGCAAGAAAATATTTGATTGAAAAAGGTATTTCTTATTATCAAAAATTAGCTAATCGTGAAGGAAAAGGACCTAGAAAAATATTCGAAGATAAATATATAACTGCTTTTTGTCCATATGCTTCTTCTTATAATTATGAAGCATGGTTAGTACCAAAAAGAAAAGTTGATAACATATCTATGCTTGAAATTGATGAGTTAAAATCGTTAGCTAAGGCTTTGAAAAAAATATTGAAGAAAGTAAATCAACTCGAGCTCCCATACAATTTTTATATGCACCAAACATTGACTGATAGACATGAATATTTTTATCTAAGAGTTTGCCCAAGACGAGATACTCATGCTGGTGTAGAGCTTGGATCACGTGTCATTGTAAATACTGTCGCTCCAGAAGATGCTGCGAAATTCTATAGAGGAAAATAAACTTAAACTAAAAAACATCTCCTTATCACGGGAGGTGTTTTTAGTTATTTAAAAACTATTACTTATTTTGTTTATTATAAAGATATGTGCCAACATCAAGACTCCAAAAAGATTTACCTTGCCTCTTTTTTCTTATCCATCTCTTAACTAATAACATCATAATTACTAAACTTGAAAATACAATAACCACCCATTGCCAGACAGTCAACCTCTGATTTTCTTGTCCAAATCCTAGTTCCGCAATATTACAAATATTATCTATAAGTGTGGTACTTGTATCTCTGTTCGGATGTGCTCTTTGTAAATCTTCCAGTTCCTTTTTCGAAATATCATCTATTAATAATTCAACATTCTGGTCATTACTTATGTCAACGGTCACCTGATAGTCTTGATTAACGTAATATAAAATTTTCTCACCTTCAAGATGATTACACTCTTCTTGATTTATCTCTATTAAAACCACTATTTGGTGTTGGCCAATCTGTACAAATCGACTTGAATCATCTACTATTGCTATAAAATTACCTTGGTCGTCCGTTTGCAATTCCAACGTCTCTCCAATCAAATTATCCACAAGATAAATAATCTGATCCTTATAAATAGTCTTTCCCTGAATAGAGATTGCGTGTTGATCTGAATAAGCTGTTATAATTGTAATTTCGGGAGCTTGCGGTGGCGCAACTGTAACCGAAACATTCACACTATCGCTCACTGCCAGGCAAATTGTAGGAACAATAAGTATAATAAGTGCTACAAGAACTAGTTCGTGTTTAACGATATAGTAAAGCAGGGGAAATATTTTTTTCATAGTTTTTATTTTTTTAACCTTTACTTACATATATATTATACAGTAAATGCAGGATTATTCAAAAATTTTATCTCTCCTAATAACTCCTCCATATACCCAAAACCTCAATGATTTTGAGATTAGTTCAAATAAGTTTACAGTAGCCATCCGAAAAAAAATAAAGTCTCCGTTTTAAAAAACAGAGACTTTTTAGTTTGAAAGAACTTGCTACAGCAGAGAAATGCCAAGATTAAATGTAAAGCCATTATTACTGTCGGTTCTAAATGGTCCACCAGAGTAAGAATTCATTATATGTTGTAAAGAGAATCCTATAAAAACCATTCCTGAGCCTGTTTTAATGCCAAACTCTGCACTCAATAAGAAATAGCTTTGTTTCAGACGTGCTAATGAACCATCCTGAATATTCGTATTCATCTTCACACCAGATAAATCATAAACACCGGTTATCTTCCCTCTCCAATGGACAAATGATAATTGCCTACTTCGAGAGTAAAGCTTGGACCAAGGTGTGGCCACAAAAGTACCTACACCTAGTTTTGATTTTTCTTCCTGATAGCTTCCAGCTGATGCATTCGCATAATGAGTATAAACTAGCGCAAAGTTGAAAAACCTTGCCAACTTATAGCTTGTCGTAACTCCAAAAGCACCGGAGAGCTTGATGTCGGTTGATGGCACATGAACAGTCTGTCCACCTGGCAGATACACAGACACTTCGAGAGGATTCAAATGACCTCGCTTGCGTTGAGCTTCGGCCGGTATAGCAAACATCCCTATTGGTAATAATATTATTACCAAAAACTTTAGCATTGTTGAACGGAAAATACAGCTCTCCATTTTTTCCTCCTTGGAAAAATAATGGTATTAATTAGTCCCCTAACTAACACCTTTTTAAATTAATAAGTATTCGTCCTATGAATATTTTTTCAAATAACAATTTTAATTGCTAACAATAACACATATATAGTATTTGTCAATAGTCATAAAGGTGGTAATTGCATAATAAAAAACCGGATCTTCTTTTGGAAGTCCGGCTATAATTTTTGATAAACTTTTGAATTAGTTTATCTGTTCAACTTGCTCTTGAGATGACTCAATATTATTTAAGTCTTTATTGTAATCCGAGACGGCAAAGGCGGCTATGCCCACGATTACAAGAACTATCACTAAGATAAATATGATTTTTACTCCCTTACCCAGAGCGCCTGTCAATTCAGTATCGTTAGTACGCTTGTGGTAAGTTTGATTTCCCTGCCGTTGCTTGATTTTCCTTATTTTCTTACTCATTAGAAATCTCCCTGAAATCAAATGTTTACCTTATGTTAACATATAAATATATATCAAATTATTCTTTTTGTCAAGAGTAGTATTCATTTGATCATTTGCTAAGATTCGCGTAAAATAAATCATGTAACCATATGATAAAAACTAAGTTAGGAAAATGGTCTGTTGGTTTAATGGGTTCGTTTATTCTTTGGATGATGATATTAATTATTTTAATTATTACTGGCCAAAAAGGTGGTGATACTTTTTTTAGTAACCCTCTCTTATCAATCTCGGCTGTAATCGCTGCTCTATCAGGATTTATATCATTAATAGTAGGTCTCGTTGCAATAATAAAACATAAAGAAAAAGCTGCGTTAGTATACATATCTACCTTCCTTAGTTTATTGATTACCATATACATATTTGCTGAAATAATTTTTCCACATTAATATAATTTAGTAATAATTAAAAACATATGAAAAAACTAGCCTTCGTTTTAGGAATATCCATAGCCATTTTTGTCAGCGCAAACTTTGCTGAAGCTATTCAAATTATTGATGATGCTCTGCAAGTTAACTCATTAAGAGTTGGTCAACAAGGGGTTGGTGGTGTTACCTACTTTAATGGCACCATCATTAATGAAACAACTACTGATGGGGTGGGTAATCCTGTAGCTTTTGGAGATGATGTTAGAATAGATGGAAGACTGTTTCGTGGAGCAACAGCTGGTACTGGAGATACACAACCATTCATTATTAATGATAATCTTGAAGTTGTTGGATCATTAACTGTAGGATCAACTAACATACTTTCCAGTTTAAGCTCTCTTGGAACGACTGATGCCAACTTACAATCTCAGATTACCACTTTAGAAACAACGGACTCTAGTTTGCAATCTCAGATCTCTGCCAAAGGAGTTGGTGATATGTTGAAGTCAACCTACGATATTGCTGGAAACAGCAAGATAGATGCTGGGAAACTAGATTCTGGTATTGCTGCTACATTGATCAGTAGTGGTGGCGTAAATAACACAATTTTTAATTATTTAGCTAGTCTTAATTTAGATAATACCGGCAATATTCATTTAACAGCTCTTGGTATTGACGCTGGGGCATTAGTTACAGGAGCAGATAACACACTTTTTGGCTATCAGGCTGGAGATGCAATTACTTCGGGAATCAATAATACAGCATTTGGCTACAACACACTTAGTGCTATATCTACAAATGCCAATAATACCGCAATTGGCAGTAACGCACTTGCTGTTAGCACTGCAACTAATAATACAGCAATTGGATATGATGCTTTAGCAGCTAATACAATAGGTAATTCAAATACTGCAGTAGGAAGTAAAGCATTAGACGCAAATACTGAAGGTGAATTTAACACAGCAATCGGCTATAGTGCTCTTACTGCAAATATATTAGCCAGTTCAAACACCGCTATCGGATATAATGCCATGGCAGCGCACAATGGCGCTGGTGCTATGAATGTTGCTATTGGTAGAAATGCCTTAGATGCTAGCACAGGTGGAACTTGGAATGTAGCTGTTGGTTATGAGACTCTTACTACTGGCACGGGTAATGACTCGAGCGTTGCCGTTGGTTATCAGGCTTTAAGAGTAGCGCTTGGTGATAACAATGTTGCCGTTGGTTATCAGGCTGGGAACGGAATAACATCTGGGAATAATAATATTCTGATTGGATATGATATTGATGCGGCTTCTCCTGGAGCAAGTAGTTATTATTTAAATATTGGTGATATCCTAACAGGAAGTCTTGACCCTACTGCACCTGGGCTCAGCATAGATAGTGGATTTGCATTAACACCATCGACAGATCAAACAAGAGAGGCTACATCTACTATTACAATTGATAATGGTATTGTTAGAGTAGTAAGCGATGGGGGAGGAATTGTTTTAGGAAGTACTGCAATTGAAGATGGAGCTGCAGATGGACAAATTGTAATTATTCAAGGCACTCACGACACCAATACAGTTCAAATACCAAATGCCGCTAATACTGCTCTCGTGGGTGATGCTGCAATTACTTTAGGTAAGGGAGATAATATACAATTAATGTGGGATAGTGGCGACAGCTTATGGTATGAGATAAGTCGCGCCGATCATTAATCGAATTTATAGTATTTCAAATTAATTAATTTGGTATAAAAATAAAGCCTTGTAAATTATTACGGGGCTTTTTATTTTTAATTAGAAAGATTAAATCATTTATCACTTTAAACTTTAACAAAAATGGATTCTTTATCAATTAATTGATACAATAAAATTATGAAAATAGCTATACCAATTATAATTATTATTTTAATTCTATCCGTAGTTGGATATTTTATATTTCAAATCATGCAAGACGATCCACAGTATGACTTTACTCAGGTTTATATAACAAACGTTAATTCAAATATTAATACCGCTCCTCAAATAGAAGAACCTATATTTATTGAACCAATAGCAGAATTCCAAGAGCGTATTACCAAAAAACCATTTGGTATTTATATTACCCCAGATACCTCCCCTATCCAACCAGAAAAATTTAGTGGTTATCATACTGCTGTCGATGTTGAATATCCATATACCATTAGTGATGTGCCGGTCATAGCTATCTCTGACGGAGAAGTTGTGGCATCTAAAACCGTCTCAGGTTATGGTGGTGTTGTGATAATAAAACATACAATCAATGATAACGAAGAAATTTTATCAATATACGGACACTTGAATGACGATCGCTCGGTTGATAAAAATAAGTATGTAAAACAAGGAGATGTTATTGGATATTTAGGTAAAGACAAAACTAAAGAAACCGACTTCGAAAGAAGACATCTACATTTTGGGATTATCAAAGGCGATAAAATTAATTATCATGGATACGTAGATGACGAAAATGAACTTGAAAATTGGTATGATCCTATATTATTTTATTAAATTATATGAAACAAAAACAAATCAAACATATAGTTTTTGACTGGTCTGGAGTAATCGCAGATACTTTTGATAATTGGTTTATCGCCTCAACAAAGATATTTGAACACTTTGGTCATAAAAAACTATCTATCAAAGAATCACGAGAAAATTTTACCCAGCCATATATGGTTTTTTATAATAAGTACATGCCAAAGTTAGGATTAAAAGAACAACAAAAAGTTTACGAGAAAATCATTACCAAGCTGCCACCTGCAAATATTTTCCCTGGAATGAGAAGTGAAATATTAAAATTTAAAAAAGCCGGTGTAGAATTATCCATCCTCAGCGGTGATAGACACCAAACTCTTTTTTTAGAAATGAAGAAGTATAAACTTAAAAATATATTTAACCAAATAGAATACAATATTCACGATAAAACAAAAACTATTAAAAAAGTTATAAGCAAAAGTGATTATAATCCAAAAGAAACTGTTTTTATCGGCGACACAACTCATGAAATCGAAGCTGGGAAAAAAGTGGGCTGCCAAACGTGTTCCGTAACTTGGGGATTTATGACAAAAAGAAGATTATCAAAAACTAAACCTACATATATTGTAAGTAAGCCAAGCTTATTATTTAAAACATTAATACATTAAACAATGCCCGAAATAAAAATACTAAAAACCATGGAAAGCGACCATGGTTGGGAATGTACTGTCCAAATAAATGATGATGATAGTTCAACCGAACATTTGGTCACCATCCCCCTTACAACCTACTCTAGATTAACTGGCGAGCAATATCCAGTAGAACAGCTAGTTATAAAATCTTTTGAGTTTTTATTGAACAAAGAATCAAAAGAATCTATCTTAAGTGAATTCACCCTTGATATTATCGGTGATTATTTCCCAAGTTGGGAACAAGAAATAGTAAAATAAAAAAGACCCATTTATTTTACTCGCTGGGTCATATTTACGAGTCCTGACCTCCATCAGAATTTTTTTTAAGGCTTGTTAGACCTAAGCTTTTTTCACTTTCTTTCAGTAATATATTCAAAACACATCCCTATAAATAGAAATATGGCAACCATAGAACCAACACTTCCATTGGCCATTAAGATATTGCCAATTGTTGGTTTCATCATTGAATGCTCCAACATTACCATTGCAAAAAATGGAAAAGTGAATAAACATATCAAGGTAACAATAAAACCACTGCCCAATGAAAAGCCGATTGCTTTCAAGTAACCAAAGCTTCGTTTTACATTACTGTTCATTTTTTTCCCTTGGTTTTGATTTATTTTTCAAATTTCTTTTTAACCAATTATAATATCACCAAACTATCCATTTGTCAACCCTAAACAACAAATTAGAATATACAAAAAACTAACACCAACTTCTATATTATAGGTATTTATTTTATTTAACTATTTTTACAAACTTTCTTTTTCCAACTTGGAGCACCATACCATCAAGAACTCTTACTTTTTCTTTCCAGTCTGTTATTTGCATGCCATCAAACTTTACTGCCCCCTGTTCTATCATTCTTCTTGCATCACTTTTAGAATTTACTAACCCACTTTCAGCAACTACATCTAATAGGGTATAATTATCTTCTTTACCTATTTTATATTCAGGCATACTGTCTGGATTTTCTTTTTCCTTAAACATTTTATTAAATTCATCCTCTGCTTTATCTGCCTCTTTTTCACTATAGTATATAGTTACTAGTTCTCGAGCTAATTTAACTTTATAATCACGTGGATTATCTCCTTTTTTCATTCCTTTTGTAAAACTTTCGATATCTTTAAGGCTTACATCTGTTAAAAGCGTAAAATATTTAATTATCAAATCGTCGGGGATAGACATCGTCTTCCCAAACATATCTTTTGCAGTATCATCAAGATCTATTGTATTACCAATACTCTTGCTCATCTTTTCTTTACCATCCGTCCCCTCAAGTAGTTGAGAAGTCATTATATCTTGTGGTGCTTGATTATAGCTTGGCTGAATCTCTCTAGCTGCTAACATATTAAATGTTTGATCGGTACCACCCAACTCTACATCTGACCTCAAAGCAACAGAATCATATCCTTGTAATATTGGGTACAAAAGCTCGTGTATCCAAAGTGGTTTTTTTTGTTGAATCCTTTTTTTGAACATGTCTCTCTCTAATATTTGATTTACCGTAAATAAAGAGGCTAGCTCAAAAAGTTCTGCGAAGTCCATATTATTATGCCACTCTGAATTCTGTTTAAATTCTACTTTCGATAAATCTAAAACTTTTCCTACTTGTTTTTTGTAGGACTTCATATTCTTCTTAATTTCTTCTGTGGTTATTGGTTTACGTGCCGACATCTTTCCTGAAGGATCGCCAATCTTTGCTGTAAAATCACCAATCAAGAATATAACCTGGTGGCCAAGCTCCATAAACTGTTTTAATTTTCTCAAGACTACGGTATGTCCTAAATGAAGCTTTGGAGCAGTCGCATCAACACCTAATTTTATCCTTAATTTCTTACCTGATTCAAGCTTGTTAGTTAAGCTTTTATTTACTATAACCTGATCAACGCCTCGTTTTAATAATTCTTCTATTTTTTCTATTTTATTCATATTATTTACCCTTATTCCTTTAAAGTATACCTTATTTTTGTTATACTATAAAGGTTATTAATAACATTTTATGCTAAAATATATTTTAGGAATAGATATCGGAGGAACTAAAATACAAACTGGATTAGTAAATACTAATCTAAAAGTTATTCAGGGTAAACAATCAGTAATGAAAAGAAATACAAAGAGTCAGGCACTTAATAGTATTTTTAACTCTATCGAAGATTATAACCCAAAAGATATTAAAGCGATCGGCATCTCAATAACCGGCCTTGTAGACAGCAAAAAAGGCATTGCTATAAAAAGCCCCAATCTTCCAAAGGGATTTTTCAACGTGCCTTTAACTAAACTAATAAGTAAAAAATTTAAAAAACCTACTTTTATTGAAAATGATGGCAATTGCATTGCTTTGGCTGAAGCAATAGTAGGCGAAGGTAAAAATAATAAAATTGTTTTTAGTTTAACATTAGGGACTGGTATTGGCAGTGGTCTCATAATTAATAAAAAACTATACACCGGATCTAAAAACATATTCGAATTTGGTCATACTTTTATTTCTAATGAAAAACAAAAATGTAATTGTGGACAATATGGGCATTTTGAATCTTTTGTAACTGGTGACGGAATTCAAAGAACATACAAAAAACTAACCAATAAGAACAAAACTTCTTATGAAATAATAAAAGAAGCAAAACTAAACAAGTCTAGTGCTAAAAAAGCGGTCGTTCTTACTAGTCACTATCTAACATTAGGTCTTGCAAATATAATCAATTCTTATAATCCTGATATTATTGTTCTTGGTGGGGGGTTAGCTAAATTAAACGTACTTACCAAGCCAGCCATAAAAAATATTTATTCTCACCTATCATCGCCTGAATATAAAAAAACCAAAGTTAAAGTATCAAAACTAGGTTACGATGCAGGCGTACTTGGCGCAGCTCTACTAACAAGGTATACTAGAAAAAAGTAATTATATGCCTATCCCACACCTAAAAGAACCAAATTTTAGAGTAAAAAAAATTGGTGCGAGAGTAAGCCAATTTAATAGAAGAAACCGAAAAAAAAATAAACCAAGAGAAAAACTCGGTAAACTTCAATGGCTTAAATCTAACTGGTTATTAGTATTAATCATTCTTGCTTTTACATTTGTTATTTTAATAATTAGTGCTTTTGCGTGGTATTCACGTGACCTTCCTGATCCCGATAAAATAATGGCAAGAACAATAGCTGAAAGCACTAAAATATATGCTAATGATGGAACTTCTTTATTATATGAAATACATGGAGACGAAAAACGCACCTTAGTAGAAATTGAAGATATTCCTGACATTATGAAACAAGCAACTATAGCAATTGAAGACCATGATTTTTATGAACATGGTGGCTTTTCATTGGCTGGTATTATTAAAGCAACTTGTCATGAGGTTTTTGGTAATCTTGGTGGACTATGCCCACAACGTGGTGGCTCTACTATCACTCAACAGTTTGTAAAAAATGCGATATTAACTAACGAAAGATCTTATACAAGAAAGATAAAAGAACTTGTACTTTCTTATCAGTTAGAAAAACAATTTGAAAAAGACCAAATACTACAACTATATTTCAATGAAATTCCTTTTGGTTCTACTTTATATGGAGTAGAATCTGCTTCTCAATCTTTCCTAGGTAAACCGATACAAGATATTACTTTATCTGAGGCAGCTTTTCTAGCATCTATCCCAAATAGACCAACTTACTATTCTCCTTATGGTAATAATACAGAAGCTCTCTCTAACCGTCTTCACACCGTATTAAACGAAATGGTTAAACTTGGATTTGTAACAGAAGAAGAAGCGGAGGAAGCAAGAAATGATAATATATTAGCTAGACTCAAACCAAAGTATGAAAATATCACGGCCCCACATTTCGTTTTTTATGTACGTGAACAGCTCAGTGAAAAATATGGAGAGAAAGTAATTGAGCAGGGTGGCTTACGAGTTACCACTACTATTGATATTGAAAAACAAACAATCGCCGAAGAAGTACTTGAAACCCAGGCAGAAAAAAATAAAATTAATTATAATGCTAATAATGCTGCTCTTGTTTCTATCGATACAAAGACTGGTCAAATATTAGCCATGGTAGGGTCAAAAGATTATTTTAATGAGGAGATAGACGGCAATGTTAACGTAACTCTTAGACCCAGACAACCAGGATCTTCTTTTAAACCTTTAGTATATTTAACCGCCTTTAATCAAGGTTTTACACCAGAAACCATCCTATTTGACCTCGTTACCAAATTTAAAACAGGTGCTGCCGACTATGAACCAAAAAACTATGATTTAGGAGAACGTGGCCCAGTCTCCATGAGAGAGTCCTTAGCTGGTTCTCTAAACGTAACCGCTGTAAAGACATTGTATTTAGCTGGAATTGAAAATGTTCTTGATGCCGCAGATAGTTTTGGTTACTCAACCCTTGGAGACAGAAGTAGGTTTGGATTATCTCTAGTTTTGGGTGGTGGTGAAGTAACTCTTTTAGACCACACTTCGGCTTTTGCTACTTTTGCAAGAGAAGGTGTATATCACCCAGTTGTATCTATCTTAAAAATTGAAGACCATAATGGAAAAGTGTTGGAAGAATATGAAGCACGAGAAGATCAAGTTTTTAACAAAGAAAATGTTCGTACACTTAACAGCATTCTCTCGGATGATGGAGCTCGTGCCTATGTATTTGGTACCGGTAGTGTTTTAACTCTTCCAGGACGCCCTGTAGCAGCGAAAACAGGAACTACTAACGACTACCGTGATGCTTGGACTATTGGTTACACCCCTTCAATTGCTACTGGGGTCTGGGTAGGTAATAATGATAATTCAGAAATGAGACGGGGTGCTGCAGGATCTGTTGTTGCTGCACCAATTTGGCACAACTATATGAAACAAGTAGTTACAGGTCCAGTTGAAACTTTTCAAACAGCACCTGCCAACACAACTACTAAAGATATCTTACAAGGGAACATAGAAGGGGAAACCGCTCTTCAAGTAGACAGTATTACTGGAAAACTTATTCCTGAAGAATGTAAAGACACTTATCCAGAACTATTTATTGAAGAAAAAATATTTAGAATTATTCACAATATTTTACACTATGTAGATAAAAGTAATCCCGATGGTCCTGTTCCAGCCGATCCTACCATTGATCCACAATACGAAAGATGGGAAGAACCTGTAAGACGTTGGGCAACAGAAAATGACTACCTAGAAACTAAACCAGAGCTAGGAGATTGTGCATTACGTGCAGTAGAAAATCAACCTACTATTAAAATTACCTCACCAACAAAAAATGACACCGTAAGCACAAACTCTCTTGCATTAACTGTTAGTGCAAGCGCCTCAACCACCTCTACAAGCGCTCTAGAAAGAGTTGATTACTATATTGATGATGTGCTAATAGGAACTTCTAAAAAGGCTCCTTTCAGCCTTTCCCATACTATTAGTGATACAACTTTTGAAAATGGTTTTCACGACTTAAAGGTTATTGTCTATGATAAATTAGAAAATTTTTCTTCTGAGACAGTTATCTTTAATTATTTAGTTGGACAACCAACAACAAATTCAAATACTAATTCTTTATAACTTATCAAATAAAAAATATCCCGGATAATCGAGGATACTTTTTTTATTATTTCTAATTGACAAACATATCCCTCTATACTAATATAATATGGACAATATTATAAGTAACTAAATGCTAAATGCAAGGAGGTAGTATTGAGTAAATTATCGTTCATTACAGTAAAAGACACTAGTTCTCTGTCAACAGACGGAATACTTCACTTATTTATGGAGTCTTGTCCAAACGGGTATGAGACCTGGAAAAAGTTTCGAGACGAAGCAATGAGTCTTGTGGCAAGTGCAAACAAAATTCAAAGCGTGATATTCGATATTTCCGGAATTGAAATCCCAGACAAAGAATGGTTTTTTATCAGCGGAGCTCTTCATTCCATACGAATGAGTATCATGTCCAAAAAATACAATTTTGCACTTCTCTCTGGTGAAGAACACAGAAAAAACCGTAAGCTATATCAGATTTTATATCACACCCTCTATGCTCAAGACAGCATGAAGGAAGCGCAAGAATTCTTGGGCAAAGCACACATGCAGAATCCTGGTACTTACGAGTACACTATTAAGTCCATGGCGGGTTACGCTGAGATAAGGTTTGTAGTTAGCCAAATATACCCGATTGTATTCCCTATGAAATCCCTCAAGCGAGATATCAATGCTCTGATTAGCGATAATATTGTTAATATCGTCATCTGTAGCAATTTCGATCTCTATGGTGAATCGTCACGTAGTGAAATGAGGGGACATATGATCGCTTGGGTCTTCAACGAACTTCTTGAAGTTCTCAATGTAAAACTCCCTAAAGGAGTTACTATCAGATTTGCTGATCCGACACTCAATACAGCTAGGTTAGCGGCTAAACAAGACTGGCCCATTGATGATGAAGCTGATAGCTCAAAAAAGAAATTTCTCAAACCATGGGGGAAAAAGTAACCAACATAGTGGTTAGTGTAAAGAGGCGTTTATAATGTCTCTTTTTTTATTTAAGAAATAATTCAGCTGATAAGTTGACAATATATGATTTGTATGATAAATTAATACGTTCAATAATAAAGCAATATTATAAAAAGTGGAGGAAATAATGGCTGAAACTATTGAGCAACGCTGCTCTATACCAAAATGGCACTGGTTCAATGTCATGAAAGATCTGGAAACACAAGGGAAACTCCCCGGTGTAACTATTGACCCTCTTTCTGTGAAAGAGAATGGCTGTGCAGGAGAAACAGCTAAGGGCACCAGATTTTATTTTTCTTGGATCAAAGACACTTTTCTGTTACTAAGTATGGTACCAGAAGAGTTAGAACTAATAGAGGCTTTCGCCGCTATCGTTGAATACCGCCCTTTTTGCAGGTATACTACCAATTCAGAAGATGGTACCGAGATGATCACCTTCGAATGGGATAAAAAAGACTCGCAAGGAAGATTTGTGGAGCTACAGAAAGAAAGAAAAGAGAATCTCCAGCCTGTTGAATAAAAAGTATCCTGATATTTGAGAATACGACTATATATAACAGTCAGCTCTGTTAACAACTGTTGACATTCTCCTCCCTAAGACCCGAGCAAGTCTCTAAACTGCTCATTTTTTATTTCAAAAATTCGTAATAATATTTGTAGATTGACAATAAAGCCATTATTAACTAAATTGAATAAACTTTTAAATTGTACAAAAAAAATACCCTGCTCAATTGAGGATATTTTTTTATATTATATTTATTGTTTAATCGGCATGATTATATAAACGTAGTCTTTTTTATTTTTTGGTCTTAATAAACCAGGATTTGTATTTGTATTAATTTCTAATATACACTCTTCATCTTCAATATTTTGTAAACCTTCTAATAAAAAACGATAGTTAAAAATAATATTATTTTCTATACCTTCTAATTTAACTTCTTGTTTCGCTTCACTTTCTCCAATTTGCATATTATTTGCAGAAATTGTAATTTCACTATTTTCAATTAAAAATTGTATTAGTATGTCATTACTCCCTGTTTTGCAAAACAAACTAGCCCTTTTAACTGTTTTAATTAAATCACCTGTATTAACTATTGCCAAGGTTTTATGTTCTTTTGGGATAATTTGTTTATAGTCTGGATATTTTCCTTCTATCAAACGAGATGATAGTTTTGCACCAGCAATAGAAAATACTACTTGATTATCATTTATCTTAATTTGTAACATTTCATCTTCATCTCCAATTATTCTTACTAACTCTTGAATTGTTTTAATTGGGACAATAAAATTCTGTTCTTTAACTTCTTTATTTAAGGATATTTCTTTTTCGGCTAACCTATAACTATCAGTGGCGGCAAGAACTAAAGAATTGTTAATAAAATTAAAAAATACTCCATTTATTTCAGGTCTTGTCTCGTCAAAAGAAACAGCAAAAAAGACTGAATTTAGGGCATTTTTTAAGATTTTTCCGTCTATTTCAATATTTTCTTCTGATTCAACTTGTGGTATTAATGGAAATTCTGATGCTTCCATACCCTTCATTGAAGTTTTTGAATTACTACTTTTTATTTTTAAATTTTGTTCTTCAAGCTCTATTTCAATATTTTCTTTTGGTAATAAATTAATATAATCACTTAAAGTTTTTGCTTGGACAGTAAAAGATCCTTCTCTTTCTACTTTTCCTCTCACCTGACAAATAATCCCCATCTCTAAATTTGTGGTCATTAATTTTAAAATTCCATTTTCTGTTTTTAATAAAACATTACTAAGAATTGGTAAAGAAATATTTTTACTTGCAATATGACTTACTAGTTGTAATCCTTTAGATAAGTTTTCTTGTGTACAAGTTATCTTCATATATTTATTATATTAAGTTTTTATATATAAATAGTATTAGTAATAATAGAGTGGAAAAGTTAATAACTTTTTTTATTTAGAAAGAAAGGTTAGAGAAAAGTTATTTTTTTAAAGTTTTTTTCTGTTAATATTTTGAGAGTTATAAGTGGATAGATGGGGGAAACTTTTTATGTTTTTTTTAACTTGATTTAACTTGATGAGTTTTTAAACATTTAGATAACAGATTGTTAATAATATATCCACAGTAAAAAAATTATTTATTGTATAGACGTTGTCTGATTAGATTAATATCTTGTCTAATTTTTTCATCTTTATCTAAACATTTTTTTATTTTTTCATAAGCATGCATAGCGGTTGTATGGTCACGTCCACCTAATTCTTGTCCAATTGTTGGGTAAGAACATTTAATCTCTTCTCTTAATAAAAACATTGCTATCTGTCTAGGAATAACGAGTTCTTTTTTACGACTACTACCTAGTAAATCATCTTTTGGTTTATCAAAAAAAGAAGCAACCATATTAATAATTTGTTTTGTTGTAATTGCGCTGTCACGATGTTTGTAGCTGGATACACTGCTAAGAATATTTTTAACAGATTCAACGCTAGGAGCTGTATTGTTAAGCTGATGAAAGGCAATTATTCTATTTAAAGCCCCTTCTAGTTCACGAACATTACTTTGTATATTATTAGCAATAACAGCAATTATATCAGCATTAAGCTGGTGGTCTTTCTCTTTACATTTTGCGTTTAATATTGCAATTCTTGTCTCATAGTCAGGTAAATTAACGTCTGCAATCATTCCCCACTCAAAACGAGAAATAAGCCTATTTTCAAGTGCAGGAATTGCTTTTGGCGGACGATCAGAACTAATTACTATTTGTTTATTTTGTTGATGTAGGGCATTAAAAGTATGAAAAAACTCTTCTTGTGTTCCCTCTTTTCCTGCCAAGAATTGAATATCATCAATAAGTAATAAATCGGCAGTCCGGTAGGTGTTTTTAAATTGTTCGGTACTACCCTGACTAATGGATTTAATAAAATCATTAGTGAATTTTTCGCATGTTACAAAAATTACTTTTTTGTCAGGGCTCTTTTCTGTTATACTGTGGGCAATTGCTTGTAGTAGGTGAGTTTTTCCTAGTCCAGATCCTCCATATATAAATAATGGATTATAAACCTCTCCAGGGCGCTCTGCTACGGCTAGACAGGCGGCGTGAGCAAGTTCATTTCCCTTACCTACAATAAAACTTTTAAAAGTATTTGAATTATTAAAACCCGAGCCGTTTTTTACAGCATTAGTAGAAGAATTAGTGTTAGAAGAATCTAAAACAACTTCAGTTTTTGTAACCGGGGTTTTTGATTCTTCTTTTTGTTTGTTTGAATTAGTTTCTACTTGGTATGTAGCTTCGGATATTTTATTATTAGTTGCATTTTGTAGCGATTGTAATATCTCTTTATGATATTTATTTTCTAACCAGGTTTTTGTAAAAGCATTTGGTACACCAATAACAATTTTATTATTTTCAAGTGATGAAATAAAAGTATTTTTAAACCATGTGGTGAAATTTGCCTTACTTAGAGAGAGCTCTAATTCACCCAAGGCGGCTTGCCAGAGTTGTTCTTTATTCATATGAATAATAAATTGTTATTAACGAAATTTTGAGTACAAAGTATATATTACCATATTAACTATAATTAAAATATATAGAATACTTGATAATATGTGTATAAATTGTTAATATCATGTGGGTATAATTTATAGATTGACCCAGTGTTTTATTATTGATATAATGCATTGTAATTAAGTAAACTTTTATATATGCCAAAAAGAACCTATCAACCAAAAACAAAGCAACGAAAAACAAAACACGGTTTTAGAAAGAAAATGCAGTCTAAAAGTGGGCAAAAAACTATTGCCAGAAGAAGAGCAAAAGGAAGAAAGAAATTAGCTTCATAATATTTTATGTTGCCCAAAGAAAGGCGTATTGTTAAGCTGTCTGAGTGGAATAAACTACATAAGCGTGGTATTGGAGCTCATTCTGCTGAAATAGTATTGAAATATATTAAAAATAATACCAAAATTACTCGCTTTGGTTTTATTGTAAGCACTAAGATTAGCAAAAAAGCAGTAGATAGAAATTTGATTAAAAGAAGAATGCGAGACGTGATAGAAAAGAAATTATCAAATATTAAAGAAGGTTACGATGTTATCTTAATTGCTAAAGTGAAGATAAAAAGTAATAATTATTCCGAAATTGAACAAATGATTAATCAACTTTTAAGAAAAGAAAGGTTGTTAACCAGATAAATGTTTAAAATAATTAGAAAATTAATAATACAAGTAGTTTTAAAGCTTATAAAGTTCTATCAAAAGACCTTATCGCCAGATCATGGATTTTTCTCTTATAAGTACCCATATGGCTATTGTCGGTTTCGGCCAACATGCTCAAATTATACTTATCAAGCAATAGAAAAATACGGTTTATTGAAAGGCGGATGGATGGGAATGAAAAGAATAATTCGTTGTAATCCATTAAATCAAGGGGGAGAAGACCCAGTAAAATAATAAAAATATGATTGTAGATATATATAATTTAGTACTATTTGAACCACTTTTTAATGCTTTGGTTTTTATTTATAATTATATCCCAAATTTGGGAGTAGCAATTATTATATTGACCTTGATTATCAAGTTTATTTTGTATATCCCCTCTCGATCATCTATAACTTCTCAAAAAAAACTACAAGAAACTCAGCCAAAATTAAAAGCTATACAAGATAAATACAAAAATAATAAAGAAGAGCTTGGTCGGCAGTTGATGAAATTTTATAAAGATAATAAAGTAAATCCTTTTTCTTCTTGTTTGCCATTATTGCTTCAACTTCCTATATTAATTGCCCTATATAGGGTATTTTTAGCTGTTGCTCAAACAGACCCTAGTACTTTTATTTTAGTTGATGAACAAATACAGCATTTATATGAACCAATGAGGGAAATATTTAGTTCAAAAGCTATAAATCCATTCTTCTTTGGTGAATTTGCACTTGCTGATTTGTCCAAAACAGGAAATTTTGTTCTAGCTGCAATGGCTGGGGCTGCTCAATTTTGGCAGTCAAAGATGTTGATGAGTAAAAAACCACCACAAGTCCCTGGAGCTAAAGATGAAAGTATGATGGCAGGTATGAATAAGCAAATGACTTACTTTATGCCACTAATTACAGTATTTTTTGCATATCAATTTCCTGCAGGATTAGCCTTGTATTGGTTTATTTCCACATTGTTTTCAGCACTACAACAACTCTATTTATTTAGGAAAGATAAAAAACCAGAAGTAGAAGTAATATCTAATGATACTAAAAAAACAGGACATAATTAATCTCCCTGTCTATACAGAATCGAGTCAACATCTTGGTAAGATAGTTGATTTTGAATTTGAAAGTGATACACAAACAATATTAAGTTATTACATAAGAAGTGGACATAGTATTAAAGAATTATTATCTGCCGAATTAATAATAAACCGAGAACAGGTAATACTGATTACAAATGAAAAAATGATAGTTGAAGATAATATCCTGGTCGAAAAAGAGAAAAAAAATATCCAAAAACAAGCCATAGTAGCATAGTTGTGATAATATGGGTTAATAAATAACTTATAGTTAAGTTATTTTTATTTTTCGAATATTTTTATCAATAAAAGTAAAGTTAATAAATTTTTGTTTGTATGATTTAAGAAAATGTTTTAATTTATCTGCCCATTCAATAACTACAATCGTATCTCCCCTACTAAGATATTCTTCAAGACCAATTTCAATAATTTCTTCTGGTCGTTTAAGTCTATATGCATCAACGTGACAAAAATACTTAATCTTTTTATCTTTTATTTTGTATATTTTCATCAAAATAAAGCTAGGACTATTTATAGTTGTTTTAAGTCCCAATCCTTTGGCAAAACCTTTAGTAAAGTGAGTTTTTCCACTCCCTAAGTCTCCAATAAGAGAATAGATATCTCCCGTTGAAGCTTTTTTTGCTAATTTTAGCCCTAAATTTGATGTTTCTGTTGGTGATTTACTTATTATCATCATAACGATAGTTTACCTAATAATTTGTATAATGCCAAACTTGACACTATAGTATGCCTGAAGTATAATAAATAATTCCAATTTTTTAAATTTATATAAATGGAAAGAACACCTACACAACAAGCAATAGATTTGTTTGGCAAAAGTAACAATATTGTAATAGTTTTGCCTAACAATCCAACGACTGATGCCGTATCATCAGGATTGGGTCTTTTTTTAACCCTTGAAAAAATGGGGAAAAAAGTAAAAGTTGTTTGTAGTGAATTTGATTTACCACCCCAACATAATTTTTTACCAAAAAGTAAAGAAATTCATTCAGATCTAACGGCATTAAGGAAATTCATCATTACATTAGACGTATCAAGAACAAAAGTGCAAGAATTAAGCTATGATATAAGCAATAATAAAAAATTAGATATTTTTATTACACCTAAAGATGGTTTTTTTGAAGCAAGAGATGTGACGACCTCAGCATCTTCCTATGAGTATGATGCTATTATAGTCATTGATACACCCACGTTAGAAGGAGTTGGAAAAATATATGATAATAATACTGAATTTTTTTATAACACCCCAATAATTAATATTGATCATAATCCTGCAAACGAACATTTTGGCGAAATAAATGTAATAGATTTGGTAGCTACTTCAACATCCGAAATAATTTTTGAACTTATTAAACAATTAGATCCAGCGCTGGATGAATATGTTGCTACAAGTTTATTAACTGGTATTATTTCAAAAACTAAAAGCTTCCAAAGTACTACCGTTACTCCAAGGTCTTTAGCTATAAGTAGTCACCTTATTGAAAATGGTGCAAGACGGGATGATATTATTAAGAATTTATATCGAACAAAATCAATAAACACTTTAAAATTATGGGGAAGAGCTTTGGCAAGACTTAAGACAGATTTAAATGGAAGAATTGTTTGGTCATTACTAAATAAGCAAGATTTTGATAAATCAAATTCAAAAGAAGAAAATTTAGAAGGGGTAATTGATGAATTAATAATTAATACACCAGATGCAGAGATAGTTGTAATATTTTATGAATATAATAATAATATTAAAGTAATAGTAAACACTTTAAAATCGATCAATGGTTTTAATTTATTTAAGAAATTTAATCCAACAGGAACAAAGAATTTTACAAAATTTTCAATTAACAACAAAGAGCTATTGGATGTTGAGAAGATAGTTCTGACTGTAGTGAAGGATTTTTTAACACAACAAGTCTAAATATAGTATAATGTTTTTTGGTCTATATTTACCTATATAGGTCTTTCTGGTATAATATTAATCATGGATGATAATTTAATTTCAAAAAATGATAGTAGTATTGATGATTTGATTAGTCAGTCACAAGCTTCGAATAAAAAAATATCAATAACTTCGGATGAAGTTTCGGATAAACTAGATACTAAAATTAAAGAAATTGCTTCAAAGAAAATTGAACAAGCTGCCCGAAATGAGGCAGCTGAACTTGGGTTTGACCATATTGCGTTGAAGGGTTTTCCAATAATTCCCGAAGCATTAATATCAATTGAAGAAGTTGAAGCAAAAAGTTTAAAAGCTGTATGTTTTTTCAAAACAGATACAGAGTTTAGAGTTGGCGCGGTAGATCCAACAGATTTACAAATTGAAAAACTCAAAGAACGTTTAACAGAAGAATTTAGATCTAACGGTAAAATTTATAAAATATCTCAACAAAGTCTTGATGCGGCATTAGAGCTTTATAAAACAATGCCTAAACCTAGAAAATATATAGCTGGGATAGAAATTTCTGCTGAAGAATTTAATAAATATAAAGGTAGTATTAAGTCTTTTAAAGATATTGCTGAAAAAGTACAACATGTAACCGCCACTGAGGTTTTAACAGTGTTATTATCTGGAGCTATTCAAGTAAATAGTTCGGATGTTCATATAGAAGCAGAACAAGATGATATAAAAGTTCGTTATCGTATTGATGGAGTTTTATATGATGTTGCTACTTTACCAAAAAAAGAATGGTCAAAAATTATTAGTAGAGTTAAATTGGTAGCAAAACTTAAAATTAATATAAATGATATACCACAAGATGGTAGATTTACAATTTATCTGAAAGATGAGTATGTTGATGTTCGTGTGTCTACGGTTCCAAGTGCTTATGGCGAGAGTGTTGTTATGCGTCTTTTGATGTCATCAGCGGTTGGATTAGATCTTGAAAATATCGGTTTAGTTGGTCTTGCTTATGATATTATGAAACAAGAAATGACTAAACCAAATGGTATGATATTAACTACTGGACCGACTGGTTCTGGTAAATCTAGTACTCTTTATGCAATTTTAAAGAAAATAAATAATCCAGAAAGTAAAATAATTACACTGGAAAATCCAATTGAATATAGGTTAGAAGGGATAACGCAAAGTCAAGTAGAAAGTGATGGGGGTGGTGATGGAGAACAATCAGATTTAAAAAAGTTATTAACTGGCGGAGGCGGTAGAAAACATTTTACCTACGCAAGTGGGTTAAGAGCGGTTTTACGTCAAGATCCTGATATTGTTATGGTTGGAGAAATTCGTGACCATGAGACAGCTGAGATAGCTACACAAGCAGCTTTAACTGGACACTTAATGCTTTCTACATTACACACTAATAGTGCTGCTGGAGCTATCCCTCGTTTGATATCAATGGAAATAAAACCATTTTTATTAGCACCATCTCTCAATGTGATTATTGGTCAAAGGCTTGTTAGAAAAATATGTCAGGATTGTAAAGAGAAATATGTACCAGAACCAGAAGATTTAAAAAAAGTAAAAGAGGTTATTCTTTCTTTAGCTGAAGATAAAAGAAAAGATATTGATACAGATAATTTAGAATTTTATCGGGGCAAAGGATGTGAGGCATGTAGTAGTTTAGGATTTAAGGGTCGAATTGGAGTATTCGAAATATTAACGATGAATAAAGAAATTGAAGAATTGATTTTGACAGGCAAAGTGTCGGAATATCAAATTGAGGAAATTGCAAAAAGAAGTGGAATGATAACTATGCTTCAAGACGGGATGTTGAAAGCAATCAAAGGAATAACCACCCCAGAAGAAGTAATAAAAGGAATTGGGTAATAAAAAAATAGATTATAATTAATTATTAATCTATTTTTTGTGTTATATTAGTTTTTTTAATTTTTCCTGTTGTTCTTTGAGTTTTTCTCTTTCTTTTTCAATAATATTATTTGGTGCATGGGCAACAAAATTTTTATTAGAAAGTTTATTTTCAATTGTTTGGATATATTTTGATATATTTTGGATTTCTTTGTTTATTACAGACTCGTCTTGTTCATAGTTAATATAATAATCAAGGCCAGGTAGAGTTCCTGTTGTGTCTGTACTTTTTTTATTTATAATGGATTTAATTTTACTTAATTTTTGTATAATAACTAGATTTTTATCTATGGTTTTAGATTTTTTACCCCAATAAAATACATTAAGTTTAGTTTTTGGGGAGATATTATTTTCTGCTAAAAAATTTCTTAGATTAGTGATAAATTTTTTAGTAAATTCAAATTCTGTTTCTGCTGAATTATTTATTAAAGTTTTGTCTTGTTGTGGCCAGTCTTGGATAATTAACATTTGTTCTTTTTTTGTACCAATCCAACGTGACCATATCTCTTCAGTAATAAAAGGAATAAAAGGATGGGATAATTTTAGAATATTTTCTAATACATAATATAAAAGTGGGATATTTTTTTCTTCTTTTGAAATTTCTATATACCAATCAGCAAAGTCAGACCACAAAAAATCATAAATTTTTGTACCTGCTTCAGAAAATTTCATATCTTCTAAATTTGTTGTTGTTTCTTTAATTAACCACTGAAGTTTACTTAGAATCCATTGATCAGAAATGGATACAGGTTTAACTTTTGTCTTTTTAGGGTATGGATTGGTGAATATGTATCTTGAAACATTCCAAAGTTTATTAATATAATTTCGGAAACCCGCAATTTTTTCTTCAAAAATTCTAAAGTCTTGACCCACAGAAGTACCTAATGTTAAGGACAATCTGATAGCATCAGTCCCGTATTTTTTAGTCATTGGGATCGGATCAATACCAGTACCTTTTGATTTAGACATTTTTTTACCATCTTTGTCTAAAACAAGTCCGTGTAGGTATACTTTTTCGAATGGAATTTCTTTTGTAAAATATAAGCTCATCATTACCATCCTAGCAATCCAAAAAAATAGAATATCCCAACCAGTCTCCATTACCGAAGTTGGGTGAAAAGTTTTTAAATCTTTAGTTTTTTTAGGCCATCCTAATGTAGAAAAAGTCCAAAGGCCAGAAGAGAACCAAGTATCTAATGTATCAGTATCTTGTACCCAGCCTTTGCCGGACGGTTTTGTAACGGAAGCTTTTACTTTATCACCATTATACCAGATTGGTATTGGGTGTCCCCACCATAATTGGCGAGAAATACACCAATCTTTAATATTTTCCATCCAGTAAAAATATACTTTCTCTTCACGTTTTGGATATATTTTTATCTTTCCATTTTTAACAACCTCAATTGCCTTTTTTGCTAGTGGTTTTGTTTTGATAAACCATTGTTTTGATATCAGGGGTTCGATTGGTGCTTTACACCTTTCACAACGAGAAACATTGTGTTCGTATATTTTAGTTTTGATTAATAACCCCTCTGCTTCTAATAATTCTAAAATATCATGTCTAGCTTGTTGGACACTAAGACCATAAAAAACTCCAGCCTCTTTAGTCATTTTGTTGTCTTGTCCAATTACATTAATAATTTTAAGTTTATGTTTTTCTCCTAATTCATAATCGAAATGATCATGAGCAGGAGTAACTTTAACAGCGCCAGTTCCGAATTTCATATCTACTTGTTTGTCTGTGATAATAGGAATTTCACGATTTGTGATAGGTAAAATTATCTTTTGGCCGAGGTATTTTTTGTATCTCTTGTCGTCTGGATTTACGGCTACAGCAGTATCCCCCAACATAGTTTCTGGCCTAGTAGTTGCAACAGTTATATATTTTGTACTACCCGCTAATGGATAGCGCAAATACCAAAGTTTACCAGTAGTAGCCTGATGTATTACTTCTAAGTCTGAGAGGGCAGATGAACATCTAGGACACCAATTAATAATTCTATCACCATGGTATATCAGTCCGTCGTTATACATTTTGATAAAGGCAGTTTGGACAGCGACAGTCATTGTTTCGTCCATTGTGAAATGTTCGCGTGACCAATCACATGAAGTGCCAAGTTGTCTTATTTGTTTAGTAATACGACTACCATATTGTTTTTTCCAAGCCCATACTTTTTTTACAAACTTATCTCTTCCTAACGTATGACGATCAAGACCACTTTTTTTAATTAGTTTTTCTACCATTACTTGCGTACCGATACCAGCATGATCAGTGCCAGGAATATATAAAACTTTTTCTCCTTGCATACGATGATATCGAGCCATAATATCTTCCATGGTCATTCCGGTTGCATGCCCTAAGTGGAGTTCTCCTGTAACGTTTGGTGGGGGCATAGCAATACTAAAAGATTTGGTTCTTTTACCTGGTAGATTATCTGGATTAAAATACCCTGATTTTTCCCATTTGGAATAAATTTGTGATTCAACGTTATTTGGTTGGTATGCTTTGGATAATTCTTCGGTCATAAAAATATAGTTGACTAAATCTCAAAAAAGAGTTAATTTGCAGTAATATTGTACCATTTGTTCATTTATATTAGAAGAGAGGAAAAGAATGATAAAAGAGTTTAAAGATAGTTTTGCACAAAATCAACCTATCTCATGGCCTTTGTATATATTTTTTGGCTATATATTATTGCCTATGGCTTGTTCTCTGAGTTTAATGTTAATGTTGCGACTATTCGGCAACATGCGATTTAATCAGTTTAGTTGGGATATGGTATTATGTAGCGTAATAGGATCAACTATAGGTATATGTATTTCATCAATTATTTTGCTAGATAAAAGAAGAAAAGCAAATAAAGAGACGATTATATCTATATTGAGTGATTTGAATATTGAATGTAGCAAGAAATACAAATTTTGGTTTGAATGTCCTGCCTGTGGTAAGGTTTGGGATCCTGATATTGCCCCGGCAAATAATTTATGCCCAATAGATTTTATTCCTTTAAAAAAGATTGACCCAGTAGAAAGGGATCAGTTCGAAGATTTATAAGTCTTGTTACAATATGTAATAGGGCTTTTTATTTTACTAATTCCCAATTTGGATCAGCATCGAGTTTTTTCCAATCAGAAAAATCTTTTTGTTTTGCATGGTGATATCCAGCGATGGCAATCATCGTGGCATTATCAGTACAAAGCTTGAGAGGAGGATAGTGATACTTAGTATTAGGGAGTTCTTTGGTGACAGCTTGTCCTAGTTGTTCTCGTAGAGGTTTGTTTGCCGCTACACCACCAGCCAGGAGGACTGTTTTAATTTTAAGTTTTTTTTCTGTTTTGCGATGTCTGAAATTTTTCTTTGACTATTTTTTTGTATTCATAAATTATAGTATACTGAAAAAATACACTAAGAACATGTTATTGAGGTTTTATTGGATTTTAAGTATATGGTAGACTTAATAATATTAACGCAAATATATTTAGTATAAAATATATATTTATTGCAAAGTAAAAGAAAAAGTATGAACGATTTATCAAAAATAAATATTGATTATAAAACTACCCGCAATACTTCAAATAAGCCAATATTTCATACGGCGTCTTTAGATGATACTCTAACAAAATTTTCGTATGAAGCTAAATTATTAAAAAATGGTCAAAACGAACTAGATGATTTTATTAAAAATGGGGGGCTTGAAAATTTCAAAAGAATATTTATTATTATTAAAAAAATTCTTAAATTATCACCTTTAAGATTAGGTGTATATTTAGTTAATAGACATGCTTTAAAAAATGTATATATAGACGCTTTAAAATTAATCCAAGAAGTATTAGAAGTATTAAGTATTAAATTACAAAATAATAAAATTAGGATAGTAAATAATTCTTGGAATTATCGGGAGGTAAAGAAAATGATTAGTTTTGGAGAATATGTTGCATGGTATCTCCAGGCACTTGATAATATGTATACAATAGAGATGTTATCAAGTTATTATTATTCAATAGTTGGTAAGAATAGTAATGTTACTTCAAGATTTTTTAATTTATTTTTTCGATTTCCTGAAAAGATAATTAGAAAATTGTTTGGTATGAGTTATATAGCACATAGATCAGAATCACGATTTGAAAAAAAATTTAGACTGGTAACAGGAAGAGCTAATAAATTATTATTTAAATCATTATCTAATAGAATAAATGAAGAAGAAATATTACTAAATTTTAAGAAGCATGTTCAAAGATTAAAAGTTAAAAATGAGATTATTCAATTTACTTTGGAAAAACCATGGAGAGCTAGAAGAATGCTATCAAGGGGATTTGCAATAATTTCTGTTTCTATTGCTTTGGTACAACAATTTATATATAAAGGAGATTTTATTGTTTTAATGGAAATATTATTTTCAGGATTGGCAATTGTGTTAGTGATAAATTGGGTACCATATTTTATTAAAGTGGGGGTTGATAAGTTTGCCTATAAAAATCTCAAGTCAATAAATCATTCGAGAAAAAAAATTGAATTATATTTTACTATTAAAAAGAAATTCTAAAAACAAACCAAAACATTCGTTTTCCCTTCCGTTATGGTATATAAAGGGGGCGTTTTTATTTTACTAATTCCCAATTTGGATCAGCATCGAGTTTTTTCCAATCAGAAAAATCTTTTTGTTTTGCATGGTGATATCCAGCGATGGCAATCATCGTGGCATTATCAGTACAAAGCTTGAGAGGAGGATAGTGATACTTAGTATTAGGGAGTTCTTTGGTGACAGCTTGTCCTAGTTGTTCTCGTAGAGGTTTGTTTGCCGCTACACCACCAGCCAGGAGGACTGTTTTAATTTTAAGTTTTTTAGCAGCTTTGATAGTTTTTTTGACTAAGACGTCGACGGCAGCTTGTTGAAAGCTAGCAGCTATATTATCGACGGGGACGTTTTTATTGTTAAATTGTTTTTTAACAAGATAAAGAACGGAGGTTTTCAGACCAGAAAAGCTAAAATCAAAATTATTTTGGTTTATCATTGGGCGCGGAAATTTATAACTATAGGGATCACCCTTTTTAGCTATTTTTTGAATCATTGGACCGCCCGGATAGCCAAGTTCTAATAATTTTGCTACTTTATCAAAAGCTTCTCCAACCGCATCATCACGAGTTTGACCGATTAACTTATAATTATTATGTTTCTTTATTTCAATTAATTCTGTGTGACCTCCAGAGACAACTAAGCAAAGTGCTGGTAATCTTAAATTTGGATTTTCATACCAATTAGCATAGATATGTCCTTCCATATGATTTAATCCTACAATTTTTTTGTTCCAGGTAACACTTAATGTTTTTGCAGTCTGTACTCCAACTCGAAGTGAGGTAATTAACCCAGGCCCTTTAGTTACCGTAATATTAGAAATATCTTTTGGTGTTATTTTTGCTTTTGTAAGAGCAGTTTCTAAGACGGGAATAATATTAACTACATGTTCTCTTGCGGCTACTTCTGGAACTACTCCGCCATATTTTTTATGAGTTTTGATCTGTGATGCTACAACGTGTGACAGAATTTCAAAACGACCAGCCGTGGCCTTGACCACACTGATAGCTGTTTCATCACAAGAAGATTCAATTCCTAGAATTATCATATTATTATTGTAACATAAAAGGGGCTTTTTTTATTTACTATTGACTCTCACCTATTAGCTTAATTCTACTCGTTCAAATCCTTTAGCTCAAAAAAGCTTATATATAGTTATAAGCTTATTTAGGTAATAAAAATGGATTGGTAGCGCCAAGGGGATTCGAACCCCTGTTACCACATTGAAAGCGTGGTGTCCTGACCAAGCTAGACGATGGCGCCTTATATATTTATTTACTCAATTAAGTTGTTTTAGTTGTTTACGAAGTAGCCCTGATTTTTTAATTTGTTGTTCCCTTTTACGAGTATCTGTTTTATTCAAGAATTTTTCAATTTTAACTAATTTATAAGGTATATATGATTTTGATGAACTTACATTGCCATTATTATGCTCTTTGATTCTTCGATTAACATTATTAGTACTCCCTATGTATAATCTACTATTTTTTATGCTTTTAAGAATATATACGTAATACATAATTATATTATTATCAAGCTTCCGGCATAGCCGGATCAGGCTCTGCCTGAAGACGATGGCGCCTTATGTATATTCTATGGGTTTAAAAAAATATTAACTTAAATTACATGATTAGTCAACCCCGCCCTGCTTAATGGGAGTGAGGTTAGCAGGCGGGGTCAACCATATTGTTTAAAAGCTATATTTATACTATAATAATTATACAAATAAATTTTATAAAAATATAATCATGAGTAAACAAATATCAACAAAAAATTCAAAAACAATCAGCAATAACTCAACAATAGACAAAGAAATTGATTTAAATAATCCTCAAAATGAGGAATGGATGGATGATGATGATTTTTCTGGTCAGTTGGCAGTAGACGTTTATCAGACAAAAGATGACATAATAATTAAATCTACTATTGCTGGGGTAAGGACAGAAGATATTGATATTGCAATTAATAATGATATGATCACTATTCGTGGGAAAAGAGAAAAAGAACACGAAATTATTGAAGATAATTATTTCTATCGGGAATGTTATTGGGGAGGTTTTTCCAGATCAATAATTCTTCCGGTGGATGTGAAATCTGACAAAGTAAAGGCAAATATGAAAAATGGTGTTCTTACAATATCTTTGCCTAAGGCAGATAAAGTTAACAAAGTGACTGTAGTCAAGGTTAAAGAGGAATAATAAATATGTTTGAAGACGGGATGAGCTATGATCTCAACGTTACTATAAAAAAGTTTGAGGGGATTTTTGCATTGATTGAAACAGAAGATAATCAATTATTAAAATGGCCAATCAAAAATCTTCCCGACGATGTTAAAGAAGGCGCAAGTTTACGATTGGCAGTCTCTACTGAAAAAACTGATGAGGAGTCAAGAGAAAAATTAGCAAGAACAGTATTAAATAGTATTTTAGCAGGTTAAATAAATGTTTGGAAATAAAAAATCTGAAAAAAAATCTGAAAAAAAAGCAGATTCAGTTTGGAATAAAAAGTTGATAATTACTAATCAGGCTCCAGCTTGGGTTATAATCTTATTATTTTTTTTAATATTAGCTGGATTAGCTATTATAAGTTTTGTATTTTTATTTGATAGTAAATATCAAGAGAAGGTATATCCAGGTACTACTGTAGCCGGGATTAATGCCGGTGGATTTACTTATGAACAGTTGAGAGAAAAACTGGAAGTTGCGACAAACGATGTACGTGATCAAGGACTAAATTTTATATATGATGGTCAGCAATTTACAATAAAATCTAGTGTTGGTGATTTGGCAAATCCAGAATTGAGTACAGAATTGTTTTCATATGATATTGAGAAGACAATTACAGAATTAATTAAAATAAATAACAGAAGAAGCGAGGCAGAGAAAATTTATTATTGGTTGACTGGTTGGGAGGTTACTCCGATTATAACAATAGATCAAGAAAAGTTGGTTGAAGTATTATCAGAGGAATTATCACAGTATGAACAACCGGCTGTGGAAGCTGCTTTAAGAATAAGTGAGGATTATGAATTAACAATAAGCTCTGAAAAAGGTGGACAAGCATTTAATTATGAAAAGATAATTACCGAGGTGTATGGGAGCTTAATGAATTTATTGGAAGCTCCTGTTGTTGTAATATTAGAAAATGACCAACCAGAAATTACTAAAACAGACGCTGAAGCAGCTCTAGGATTAGTTAATCAAGCTCTGTCTTCTACCCCATACACATTAGTTTACGATGAGATGTCTTGGGAGGTAGATAAAGCACTACTCCGAGAGTGGCTACAGTTTGCTATAGCTGATGGTGAGGTTAGTATTGGTTTACACAAAGAAAAGTTAACAGAATATTTAGAGGCAGTAGCTAATGAAATTGATGTAGAAGTAAAAGAAGCAAAATTTCAAATGGAGAATGGTAAAGTTTTAGAATTCCAACCATCACAAAACGGAAGAGTGATGCAGGTAGATGATAGTGCGGAATTATTTAATCAAAAAATTAGACAAATAGGAGTAAGTCAAATTGATTTAATAGTTTTAGAAGAAGAACCATCTACTAAAACAAGCGAACTTAATGATATGGGAATTGTAGAGTTAATCGGAGAAGGAAGATCAAATTTCTCAGGTAGTCCTGCTAATCGTCGTCACAATATAGCAATAGGTGCAGATTCTGTAAACGGTACTTTGATAGCACCAGGTGAGACTTTTTCTCTTGTAAAAACCTTAGGAAATATTGATAAGGCAGGAGGATATTTACCAGAATTAGTAATTAAGGGTAATCAAACAATTCCAGAATATGGTGGCGGGCTATGTCAGGTTGGCACAACTACCTTTCGATCAGTATTAAATGCTGGACTTAATATTACAGAACGAAAAAATCATTCTTATAGAGTTTCTTATTATGAGCCGGCAGGGACAGATGCGACGATTTACGATCCAGCCCCTGATTTTAAATTTGTTAATGACACAGAAAATCATGTTCTTTTTAATACAGAAATTGACGGTAGTGAATTGATATTTAGAATTTATGGAACAAAAGATGGTCGTAAGGTAGAACAGACTTATCCAAGGATATATAATATCGTAAAGCCGGGTCCAACTAAGCTGATCGAAACTACGGACTTGGCACCAGGTGTAAAGAAGTGTACAGAAAGTGCTCACGCTGGGGCCGATGCAGAGTTTACACACAGTATTACTTATGCTTCAGGTGAAACAAAAGTAGATGTTTATCGTAGTCATTACAAGCCATGGCAAGCAGTTTGTTTGATCGGGGTCGAGGAAAAAGTTGAAGAACCAGAAACTACAGAAGAATAATTTTTTTCAAAAAGAAAACCCGAGTCACATCCTATGTGAATCGGGTTATTATTTGATTGTATATTTATGTAGTAGGTACATGATTCCCTCCAATCGATTTGATTATTGAAGGGAGAAGACGAGGGGGGTACAACTATGAACCGTTTGCAGTTTTGTCACTCCCGCTTTCATTAAATATGTTACTCCACCAAGGCTCTTCTTCTGTCGAGATTGGTCGTTCTTTGAGTTTTGTAAAAAGTCTCTGATCAAGTCCGGTGATCGCTACGGTTACAATCTGACCAGATTCCAAACTAGTAGCATCGTTAATTTGCCAGGGATCCCAGTGGGTTGTTTTGGTATGTTCCCATTTGTTTATAATCATGGGATCTTCCATAACACTAGTTGGGGTTAGGGAGATATTGTATCCTCCTAAAATTGGATCGAGATCTCCAGTAATTTGGTAATCACCGGATGATAGGACATGTGTTCCTTGGTCTGAAGTATCAGCAATATCACCTTCTTGATAATTGCCAGTAATATTCATACCAAAACTGAAGAAAAACAGCATGAGGAATGGTGCTATTGTTCTAACTGGCTTGCCGAGGTACTTATGTGCACCAAATTTGCGAATCGAAAATGCAAGGGCAATACTAAGCAGCATTACTATTACAAAGAGGATTGTTAGTGGGACACTAGTACTTGTGAAAAGGCTCATAAATGGGTCATAGAGAATTGTTTTGACACCATCTGCAAACCATTTCAATAGATATTCAAGCATAATTATCTCCTTGAAACTTATTAAATTACTTCCTTGTCTTGTTTTGGATTGTTAATCCAAACTATCTGGCGGTAAAGATGATCGTCCGCAATCACCACCGATATCATCACGCTGATGATCTTCGAGGCGATAATTTGCTGCCTCATTGTCATCTCTGTATCCAGCATCACCTGGGTTGGTAGCCTTAATGACTTTGATGTTGAATCCGTTACAGACTGGACAATGTCCTGTCATTGTTATACCTCCTTAGTGTATTTTAATATGTTAATGATACTATCTATATATACAAACAACCGGCAACCAATTAATATAAGTTAATGCTCACTAATCTGCAGTCAAGAAGGTTGTTATAAGGGAAAATTAAGAATAAATCCCCAATAATCCTTAAATCAAACTCCATGCTTGTCGTGACTGCAGGTTAGTAAACACCACTTGTTTAACTAATAAGCTTCCGGCTGTAAATAAACGAAAAATGTGATATTTAAAGGTCTAAAATTAATAACAGTCAATATTAACACAAGCTTTTCATCTTGTCAAGGGCGGTTTTAAATGATAAGATCTTAGTATTAATAATATAATTAAATATTTATGATGACTATAAAACAAATATTTGACCTTGCCATTAATCTTGGCATAAAGAATGATCTGAGAGGGGCGGATATTGTACAAAAAAGATTAAAGAGAGAAAATGATTTATATAAAAAGTTGTCAGAAAAAGAAAAAAAAGATTTTGATAAAGAAAAATTAGTAAATCCTTTTTCTGATTCAAGGTTGTTTACAGAAAATCCAAGTAAGCCGGTTAGACGCATTTTAACTGGTATTGATATTGGCACAGAGGAATTATTATTGGCTAAAGAGTTGGGTAAAGAAAAATCAATTGATTTAGTTTTGGCACATCACCCTATCGGACCAGCTTTAGCTGGATTACATGAGGTTATGCATTTGCAAGCAGAAGTGATGGCACAATATGGAGTACCAATAAATGTTGCCGAAAGTCTTACCAAAGTAAGAATCGAAGAAGTTGGTAGATCAGTCTCTAGTTCTAACCATAATCGTGTTTTAGATGCAGCTAAACTGCTTGGTTTTGATATGATGTGTACTCATACTGCTGCAGATAATATGGTAGCTACTTTTATTTTGAAGTTAGTTAAAAAGAATGAGAAAAATATTGAGCGAGTAGGTGATCTGATGGATTTATTAAGGAAAATTCCTGAGTATCAACAAGCAACTAAATTAAAAGCAGGCCCAACTTTGTTCGCAGGTTCTGAAGATAATTTTGCTGGTAAGGTAGCAGTAACAGAAGTAACTGGTGGTACGGAAGGATCAAAACATATGTATGAGAAGTTAGCTCAAGCTGGAGTCGGTACAATTATTGGGATGCACCTTCATGAGGAGCATAAGAAAGAAGCTGAAAAACATCATCTCAATGTTGTTATCGCTGGACATATGTCATCTGATTCAATCGGAATGAATTTATTGTTGGATGAGTTTGAAAAAAGAGGTGTAGAGATAGTTCCTTGTTCTGGTTTGATTAGAGTAAAAAGATTTAAAAAAATACGTAAGCCGGTTGCAAAAAAAGAAGTCAAAAAACTTAAACCAAAAAAGAAGAAAAAATAAACTACAATATAAATAAATGACAGATCGAGTATTAAATAGTGAAGAGAAGGATGAGGATAGAGTTTTTGACAATACTTTAAGACCAAAAGGCATTAAGGAATTTATTGGACAGGATAAAGTAAAAGATAATCTTAATATTTTTATTGCAGCGGCAAAACAACGCAGTGAACCATTGGATCACGTATTGTTACATGGACCACCAGGAATCGGCAAAACAACTTTGGCGCATATTGTTGGTGGAGAAATGGGATCAAGTGTTCGCGTTACATCTGGACCAGCTATAGAGAAGGCTGGTGATTTGGGAGCTATCCTTACTAATTTAGAAGATGGGGATATTTTATTTATTGATGAAATACATAGATTAAACAGAGTTATAGAGGAAGTACTTTATTCTGCTATGGAAGATTACGTTTTAGATATCGTTGTTGGTAAGGGACCTTCGGCCAGGACCTTAAGACTAGATTTACCAAAATTTACTTTAGTTGGTGCTACGACCAAGGTTCATTTATTGTCTCCCCCTCTTCGTGATAGGTTTGGTAATGTTTTTAGATTGGACTTTTATAATGTAGATGATATTGAGAAAATTATTAGTCGTTCAGCAGATATTTTAAACGTTGATATTCATCAAGAAGCTTTGCCAGAAATTGCCAAACGTTCTAGAAGAACCCCTAGGGTAGCAAATAGATTGTTAAAAAGAGTAAGAGATTATGCTCAGGTAAAAGCTGATGGAGCAATCATACCTAAGGTTGCTGTTGATGCTTTATCATCTTTAGATATTGATCATTCTGGTTTGGATGAGATAGATCGTAAAATATTAACTACAATTATTGATAAATTTGGTGGTGGCCCCGTTGGCCTTAATACTATTGCAGCAGTTATTGCTGAAGATCAATCTACTATGGAAGATGTTTACGAACCATATTTGATGCAGTTAGGCTTATTAGCTCGTACTTCACGTGGTCGGGTAGTTACTGCTGATGGGTATAAACATATTGGTAGAGATATACCAGATGATTTACAGCAGAAATTAGTGTAAAAATAATTTAATAGTTGTTTCTTGCTCTATTGCGCCTTTTAGGCTAAGATAGTTTATTAGTGATCTTTGAAAATAATCTAACAATGAATAAAGAGGTGTATAATGGTCATATTATTAAGGATGTTTAAGTGGCCATATGAATCGGTCGCAAAAAAATTGCCTAGTTTTTTAACCAGGATATTAATGCTGGATAAACTAACATGGCTTTCACCAGATACCTGGTGTTATATAAGAGTTTTTTTAGCGTTAGTTATAATACTGGCCATAAAAGAACAGGTTAACCTATATATTATAGTGAGTTTGTATTGGGTGGCTGTCTTCACAGATTTTATTGATGGAGCCCATGCACGTGCAACAAACCAAGTTTCTGAGTTTGGTGCAAAGCTGGATCCTATTGCTGATAAATTTTTTATTGGCATTATCTTGCTATTTTATGGCATGGACCTAATCGGTGGACAAATCGTAGCAATGTTTTTATTGGTTGAGGGGATGTTATTGTTTACATCTATTTTTCTTAAACCATTTTTAAAACAAAGGTATGGTTACCCATTGACTATTGGTTCGAATAAGTTTGGTAAGATAAAAATGTTTATCCAAACAATCGCTGTTGGTTTGTTGTTGCAATTATCAGGTTCACATGCAGTAGTCATTATTAGTGAATATTTGTTATGGATTTCTATTGCTTTTGGAATTGGAAGTTTGCTTGGGCATTTGTATCGTATGGATGTACCGGTTGATCCAAAAATGAGGATAGTCACCGCTCCAAACATAATTACATTGTCGAGCTTGATGATGTTAGTCCCAACGGGATTTGCGATTGCAAATGAAAATTGGAATGTAGCCATACCAATGTTAGTTTGGATCTTTGGATCTGATTGGGTGGATGGTAAAATAGCTCGTCGCTTCAATCAAGAAACAGCTTTTGGGGCTGTTTTGGATCCTGTCCGTGATTATGTGGCAAGATTTTTTGTAATCACTTGGTTCTATCGGTGGTTTGATACTCCTGCTATAAGGTATGCAATTATTGTCATAATATTAGTAGAGGTAATTACGGCTTGTGTGAATCTGTACACGGCTCAAAGATGCCGAACAGTTTCATTGGCAAATAAGTGGGGTAAATATCGAGCAGTTGTTCATTATTTGATTCTACTTGTGGTTTTTGTTTACAAGGTTGGCGTTTATGAATTACCAGAACATGTGATCTTAAATTGTTTTTTGGTAATGTTATTTAGTTCTTTAGTTGCTTTAATATTTTATGTGAAGCAACAACAATCCTTTATGTTAGATAAGGATAATTAAAAAATAAAACCGTTTGTTTTTACAGACGGTTTTTTTATTCTTCAGATTTGTAGGTTGCTTTTGGATCAAGTTCAGCTATTACCAAATATCTTTTGAGAGCTGTCCCAAGAGGCCAGGAAGTTTGTAGGGTTAGTATCTGACGTTCATAATTTTGTTGATCAAGAACGGATACTTCATCTGGGCCTACTATTTTAGTCTCAATAATTTTATATATAAATAGGTCTCCTTCATGATTCGTAATTCTTATAATTGTATCAAGCGGGATATCAATAATTGGTTTAAAAATTTCTTTATAACTACCTTCTTTCCAGAAGAAGTCAGAAGAGTGGCCGAAAATATAAGGGTTGCCATATTCTCCAGGAATAGCTGTGCCAGGATATTGTACTACTCCATTTTCTAAAGCAGTCTGATATCCCTCCTCATTATTTTCTTCTTGAGTAATATATATGATAGGTACTTTTATATTGACGTCCGGTATATAGATATAGTCTGGCTCACCTTTCTCTTTGGTCTCAAGGGCAACTGTGCTATTAGTATTATTAGGGAATATGGTCTCATTAATATTGGCTTTTTGGATAATCGTTGGGCTGTCTTGCCAACTTTTGAATATAAAAATACCTACTATTATAAGTATAATAACTAGGATAAAAGTAAAAATGTATTTTTTTCCAATCTTTTTCATATTAATGGACTTATTGTAGCAATTTGCTTTTGGAACAGCAAGTTAAATAAAAAAAGGAGAATGAAGATTCCCCTTTTAAAACAATTAGGAATTATCAAGATCCTTCTGTTTTTCAATGCGTACAATTTTAATATCAGGTATTTTTGTTTTTATAGTATCTACTAATTCTTTAGCAAATGCTTTGATTTGACGTTGGTTATGCTTTTTCAAATAACCTTGTTCTATTTCTTCAACCTCAGCTTTTGTTGCAATGATATCCTTTCTATTTTTCAACCAATTAAGTAGTAATGCCGAACCACTTCTATTGATTTCCCCTTGTTTCAAGGCTGTAGCGATAATCAATTTCGCGTCTTCACGATTATCAAAAGATTTGCTTTGAGAGTTTGAAAAAACTATGCGAAAACAGTGAATTTTTCCATGAAATGAAGTCCATGAAACATAAGGATAAACTATTTGAATAGGTTTACCCAAGTCTAGACCATCAAACCGGTACTTATCTCTGTCTGTCATTTCAATTTCTGGAAAAATTTCATGAAAAAGTGTTAATTTATTAAGCCAAGTAATAGAACATGCCACATAATCACTTTTTATCATAAGGGCGGATTTTTTTTGAAACAATAATCCAGAATAGATAGTTATTTTTTCATTGCAAAGTAGTTGTCCAGCGAGTTGTCCATTTGCCGGTAAGACTATTAAATGAAGATCATTATAGTCCGGAGTTATTCCCCTCATAAGTATTGCCAGGTCATATTTTTCTTGCTCTATAGCCTGGATAGCATCTGCTTCAGTTATTACCACCTTTGCCTTCATAATTCACTCCAAGTTATTGTTTTAAAAATTAAGTATCGCTCTTATCCAAACTTTGTTTACGTTGCCACTATTATGGAACTGATATGCTCCGATCAGGATAAAATGTCCTTCTTGAAACGGTATGGCGATTCTTGGTCCAAAGCTCGGGTCGTCAGGCGTGCCCTTAAAATGCATGTTCTCAGACTCTATTCCGACGAGTCCTAGGTTTCCGATTTTGTAGTTGGCATCAAAGTAGGTGTACCAGTTTCCACTTTTCGGAAAGTATTCAATGCAGGATGAGAGAAGTAGTGGCTTTAAAACACTATAATAAATTCTGGAATCAAACAGCATTTCACCGACATTCTCTTTACTGAAAGTTCCAATCATAAATTCAATGGACCATTTGTCTTTTATTGAAAATTTGGGACCAGCAATGGTGACTACGATTTTGGCTCCCGGATTGGGGATTGCCATTCTCCCAGTAATTCCAAACCGAGAGGAATCACTTGTCATTTTGGTACCGTGGAGCACAATCTTACTATTATAAGTTTCTTGTGCGCTTACGTTTGTTGTGAAAAACAAAGCTAAAATAAAGCTTACCAATATTATTGTTTGTATCTTCATCTCCAAATCTCCAAGTTATTGAGTTGCTTCTTTTTCTGCGTAGTATAGTAAACTAACCTCTGATAGATGATCACTTTTTTCCAAAGCATTATAAATAATTATTTCTCCTGATTCTAAGTTATGTTGATTGGCGAAATCAGCAATTTTTTGATCAGCGAATTTACTGTGCAGGCTCGGAGGATCATCTTTAAAATACGCAACAAACCATTTTTTCATAAAATTCTCCTTTTTTTGTTGTTTTATATGTAAATACTATTTTTGTAGTCTTTTTTCTACATATATTATTTATGTTAATGAGCGAATAGCTATTAATAATAAGGCTTGACAAAAGTATTGTCAATAGTTATAATAAAAATGTAGTAAATTTCCTACAACAAAACATTTAATTATGATAAATACTAAACAATTAGAAGAATTTGGATTAACAGATAAAGAAGCGAGTGTATATATCGCCTCTTTAAAATTGGGGTATGATTCAGTTCAAAATATCGCAAAAACAGCAAATATACACAGAGTAACAACATATGATATTTTAAGGAACTTAATTTCACAGGGCTTGATAAGCCAATCAATCAAAGGAAAAAAGAAACAATTTATAGCTGAAAAACCAGAAAAAATATTAGCTTCATTAAAGCAGAAACAGGAAAAATTCAGTTCTCTTTTGCCAGAATTAAAAGCAATACAGAATAAAGGTAAGGGCAGACCACAAGTAATGTATTACGAAGGTAAAGAAGCGGTGTGGAAAGCCTATCAAGACAGAGTTGAACATGACGACTATAAAGAAAATTTAGTTTACGGAAGTTCAGAAAAATTGTTTGAAACTTTTCCAGAAGGATATAAAAAAATTACTCGAATGAGAATGTTACGTGGAATACAGGTAAAGCTTATTGTTGAGCGTTCAGAGCACGGAGAATACGAATCAAAAACATCCAAGCATGAATATAAACAGGTTAAGTTTTTACCCAAAGACAAAAAATTTTTTGTTAATACAATAATTTATGGGAATAGAGTAATGATAGTTTCTTGGCAAACAATGATGTCGGTAATAATTGTTGATCAGGCTAATGCTGACAATCAGCGTTTTGTTTTTAATTTGCTTTGGGATTTTTTATGAAATTAAGTTTGTTTAATTATAATTTATCAAAGGAACTAATTGCTCAAGAGTCTGTTCAGCCTCATGATCTTTCTCGTTTGTTAGTTTATGACAAGGCAACTAATGTTATTAAGCATGATAAGTTTATTAATTTGGATAAATATTTAGAGCCGACTGATGTTTTAGTATTTAATGATACTAAGGTTTTTCCTGCTAGATTATTTGGTAAAAAAGAAACTGGTGGTAAGATGGAAGTTTTTTTATTGGAAAATAGAGAATCCAAAATTTGGAAGGTTCTGATTGGTGGTAAGGTAAAACAAGTAGGACTGAAAATTATATTTAACAAAGATTTATCTTGTGAGGTTATTAAAAAAATTTATGATGGTATATGGGAAGTAAGATTTAATAAGTCGAAAAAGGAAGTAATGAAAATTGCTGGACAGATTGGACAGACTCCAACGCCACCCTATGTAAAAAAAGTAACTAAATTATCTGAATATCAAACAGTCTATGCCAAGAAGACTGGTTCAGTAGCTGCACCGACAGCGGGATTCCATTTTACTAAAAGATTACTAAAAAAGATTAAATCAAAAGGAATAAAGTTTGAATACGTTACGTTACATGTTGGTTATGGGACTTTTCAGCCAGTTAAAGTACAAGATATTGAAAAGCACAAAATTCATTCTGAGTATGCTGAAGTAGATAAGGCAACTTTAGCACGTTTGTATAAGGCAAAAAATGAAGGTAGAAGAATTGTTGCAGTGGGCACAACATCAGTCAGGGTATTGGAGGCCGTGTTGAAAAAAAATAAACCATCTAAATTAAATAATTTTAAAGGATGGTTAAACATATTTATTTATCCAGGTTATAAGTATAAATTTATAGATGCCATGATTACTAATTTTCATTTACCTGAGTCGACTTTATTGATGTTAATTTCAGCATTCATTGGGAGGGATCAGACTTTGGCTATTTATAAAAAAGCAGTAAAATTAAAATATAGATTTTTTAGTTTTGGTGATGGTATGTTTATTAAATAGAAACAAAGAAAATACCAATATAGTTGACAAGTAGTTTTTTTAGGTATAAAATAAATTTTTAGGATTTTAAAAGGTAAGTTCTTTAAGTTGTTCATTTTTTTGCAAAGGAGGCAAATGGAAAGGAATACAAAAGTAGAGGATGTAATTCTTGGTAAGGATACAAATAAGGTCCCCATTTTTTCAGGTTTTGTAGTGGTCATACTTGTCTTATTTTTCATTTTTTATCCCGTACTAAATAATTAGTATAACCAAACAAAGATTCGATTTAATCCGGATCTTTTTTATTTTGTCCTTAGGTCTTGACATCCTAAGTTTTTTGTATTATACTTTATTGTTTTACACATAAAAATATAAAAAGCACATAAAAAATACTATAAACAATCTCAGGAGGATTTCATGAGAAAGCTAGCAACCGCTTTAACAGTTGTATGTTTAATTTTCGCTATGGCCACTATGGTCAGTGCTGAAGACAGAGCACAGTATGTACTTACTGCGCAAGTACCGAATCTTGATCTTGGCAAGAACGTCAACATGACTACAAAGATTAGTATGTTCATGATGACGGATTACAGTCAGAAATGGGCATACCTTGGTTTGAACAAAGGCCCAGTCGATGGGTATGTTGGCATGGTTTCTGATTGGGCTGATGAGGGGACTTTCTTCACTGGTGTTAAACTTACTTCTAATCCAAGTGAAGACTGGAAATTTTTGACTGACCAAACTTTTATCTATGATAAGGAAAGTAAGAAGTTCGATTACTTTAGTTGGTCAACGGTTGAGTACAACTTTTCAATTAAAGATCGTCCGGCTTATTTTGGCCCACAGTTTGAAGTTGTACGTATGGACGGTCATGCTAAGTCTTGGGGTGGAATTCACATCGGACTATCTGACCTTGTTGAATTCGGTGTGTATTATCGCAATACTGATGATTACACGTTCCGTGCGTCTTTCACATTTGTAATTCCAACGTAAGGCATTAGTTCATTCATCACGAATATAAAAGCAGAACGCATTTCTTTTTTAGGGGTGCGTTTTTTTATTTATTGACAAACGGTAATAAAAAAAGACTATAGTACAAACTATAGTCTTAAATTTGGATAACCAATTCGGTTAAGCTTTTCTTAAAGTATTGAGAAGAAAGAGTGTTATGAAAATTTTACTGATCCGCACACATATGTACATGGTTGTATCCTTAATTTTTTCATCTCATTTCCTTTCGTTAATCCCATACTCCTTCGATATATGGTCCGAAATATATCACTTGCACCTCTATACACTTCAGGTGATATATGGTCAATATGTATCTGAGCACTAAACTCAGGACTAGCACTGCAATGCATTCGCCTAGCATGAATAGATAGTGTAGGTGTTGTATCACGTAAACCCAATCCTCAAGTATGCATTTTCCCAATAGAATCGTTGTTGTTAGCATTACAGCTATAAGACAACTGTGGATTCGTCTCATCCAAACGTTGTGGTAATGCATTGTCCATATGTGTGGCATTAATTGCATTTTTTCCTCTTAATGTTTTTATTTGATTATTAAATAACTATTTCTATTTTCAAAACGTAACAAATTATTGTTTTTATGTCAATCCGTGTATGTTGATATTCTCGCCTGACCTGACCATTTGGAAGCGAAGAATTATAAAAATTTTAAAAAATTACCCAAGGAACATATTTGTAGTATTATTTGTTAAAATTTCTTTATAATTATTTGTTTATCTGATAAGTTAGGATGAAACTAAAAACAAAAGCGTATTTCTTTTTAAGGGGTGCGTTTTTTTATTATTTTACAAAAAATATTATTCCATTAAAGTTTTTATCCTACTTGCTTGTGCAGCAAATGCAGCCCAGTAGTTTTTTTCTCTTTTAGCTTTCAATTCCTCTGCCATTTCTTCCCAGTCATGCGCCACTATTCTGACATCTCTTTTAGATTTTTCTGGGGCAATATTTTTTAGATAGGAAGCATGCTTAGTAAACTTTCCTCTTATATCGTGTTCTCTAAAATCGGCTAAGATGTCTACCATCCCTCGCCATGCCTTATCTTCTATGGTGTAAGTATTAAATCTATCTGGATCCACGCCATTCATGTGATTGGCGTGAGAGGCATATAGTACCCAATTATTTTGAATGGTACATTTTTTTAGTACACCAATTATATTTTCCCATTGTTGGTCCGTCAGATCGATATCTTTTGCTCTATTTGGGTCAATAAGTTTCATCCTAGCAAAGCGAGCAGTAAAAGCGTCCCAGCTTTCGTTCAATCTGTATTTTTCAAGTTCGCGAAGCATCCCGAGCCATTCACTATCGGGGATAAGGATTTCTTTAAATAGTTTAGGGTCAATTACTGCCATACGTGCTGCATGCCAAGTATAATCTTTCCAAAATTTTCCCATAGAGTAATTACGCAGTTCATCTTTCATGTTCTGCCAATCATTTTCAGTCACCTCCATGTTTGGTCCGATCATTGTCATATGTAAGTATTATAACAAAAAATTGATTAATAACTAAGTTGCTAAATCATCATAAAGTAGTTAATAAATTTTAGCAATAGAGATGCCAGTGTAGTAATGCTTAAGTATCCAGTCGTAAGTTTTATTTTCATCTATTGCATAAGCTCTAGCTCCACTGGCCGACATACCAACCATATGATTTGCGGTTAAGGTGTCCCAGTTTGAGATAGCACCTATTGGGTCATCGACTGAGATTAGCCATGGAAAACCATCCCCACTCCATACTTCTGTCCAATCTCTAGTCCTACCATCTGTACCAGATGAATAAGTAGCCAATGCAATACAGTCTGGGTTTAGGCTTGATAGTGCCTCTGGGTGAGTAATTATTTGTCCGGCCGTAACCTCTACTGCTTTAATTGGGTCAATAGATCTTTGTTCAAATCCATAGCCACGATAAACCTGATCTGTAAAATTATTAAGATCAAAATATTCATTAGCATGTTTCCCCCCTCTTACTTGGTGCCAAAGGGCGTATGATCTTGCAGATATAATTAATGATTTTAGATACTCGTTAGGTTGCTTATTAGAAACTTCAGCCAAGCCTCTTAGATAAGACTCAATGGGCAATTCATTAATTATCCAAATTTTTTCTGTAGCTTCACTGTATCTAATTTCTATGACACCACGGAAAGTATTATCATTCAATTCTGGTTTCCAAGTGGGTCTGCTTTCATAACTAGATATTTCTAATATTGTATTAATATCTGTACCACCTATTCTCCAGTACGAATCAACACCGGGTGTAATAGTAGTAGCTTCGCCAGATAATTTGGAAATTGTAGAGCTATCGTTCATATTAATAATATTGTATGAGCCATTAGCAGTGATAGTAATAGGTTCGTTAGTATTATATAGACCAACGCGTATTTTAGGTTCAGCTGAATTAATTGCTACTGTATCATTTGATTTAGCGACTGGATTTCCGATTTTGAAAGGTAGAGATATTTCACTTCCTTCAATCCAAGTTAGATTCTCTGCAACTAGAGCAATTTTTTCTGTGTAGTACCCTTCAATATTTGGAGCTTGTATAGCAAAACGAAAAGTACCAATTTCACCCGGATAAATACGTGATTGCAAAAGTTTAGCAGGTCGGTAATAATAATCTGGCCAGTATTCATGTTGGAACACGCTGTGTCGTCCGATTGGATCAACGACATTCATTGCTGCAAAATGATTACCTGTGTTGTACCAAGTTTTAAGACCAGTATTTTTATAATTTATTTCGAATGTAAAAGCTGTTCCTGGTTCAGCATCAATTGTTCCCCCTTTTGTTCTAGATATTTCTTCGGCTTGGTAGTCGGGAGTATAGCTAACTTTTTCTCCAACCCCAATTTTAAAAGTAGTATAGCCACCATCAATCCAAGTCAGATTTTCTGCCACTAAATGAAATTCTTCAAAGTAAGTACCTTTTGCGTCTGGTGCTTGTAAAGCAAAGACAAACCTGCCAATTTCGCCAGGTCTCACTTCGTTTTGCAAGAGAGTTGAAGGACGATAATAATCTGATCCCCAAAATTTATGTTGGAATTCGCTGTGGCGACCAGCTGGATTTGTAACGTTCATTGCTACAAAATGGTCCCCAGTATTATACCAAGTCGATTGTCCCGTATTCAAAAAATCAACCCAGACTGTAATAGCAGTGCCTGGATCGAGATTTAGTGTTGAATTACTCTTATCAATTTCTTGTGCTTGATAAGGAGGTGGAGAGCTATCTCTTTGAGTAGCTATTCCCAATACCTTTGCATCATTTGTTTTTTGGTTTGGTCCGTATTGTCCAATATACCCTGCACTTATATAGTCAGTGGTTTGTACGTGTTGAGGATTTGCATAAGCTGTTTGGATGCCAGAAAAAGTATTTTTTAATGAAGTATCTTCATTAAATTGACTTTCAACAATAGCAGGTGCAAATGGTACAAGCATTAAAATCATCACCACCGCAAAAAGGGCTGAATAGTTATTTTTGTGCATAGTTTTTATTTTATATTTTTATTTTTGACGATGAAAGAGCAATAAAAAAATACATCTACACTCCCAAATGTGACGCAAGTTATTTGATAAATTGATGATTTTTATTTTATTTTAAGACTGAAATGTCTTTGGAAACCCCGTTTATATTCTTGGGGGCTATGTTTTGTTTTTGTTTTGGGAGAGTTTATCTCTACAGTAATATTAGCATAAATTAACGCGTTTGTCAATATTTCACCAAAATGATAGGGTAAATTTAACTTAAATGTAGTATAGTTTATAGGAGGAGCGTCTTTTATGGACGATTTTATTAAATTAAATGATTAAATGTCATATACTCGTAAAATAGCTCACAATACAATTATTCAGATCATCGGAAAAGGCATAAGCACGGTTATTGGTATTGTAGTTATTGGGATGTTAACGAGATATTTGGGCAAAGGGGGTTATGGTCAATATACTACTATAATGGCTTTTTTGCAGTTTTTTGGTGTTTTGGTGGATATGGGTTTATATATTATCCTAATTAAGAAGATTTCCACTCCAGGGGTAGATGAAGATAAAATCGTAAGCAATATTTTTACTTTACGGCTTGTTTCGGCAGTTATTTTCTTGGGACTTGCGCCGTTAATTGTTCTTATGTTTCCCTATCCAGGTATAGTCAAAATTGGTATTGCAATTACTACATTTTCATTTCTTGGTATAACTTTAAATCAGGTTATAGTTGGTGTCTTTCAAAAACATCTTCGCATGATCAAAGTAATTTCGGCAGAGGTAATTGGACGAATTATATTAGTTGGAGGTATTTATTTAGTGATTAGGCAAGATATGGGATTACTGTGGGTTTTGGGAGCAGTGGCAGCTGGTAGTATAGTAAATTTTATTTTTACTTTTATTTTTTCTAGGCAATTGGTTCATATAAAATTAGCTTTTGATATGGCTGTCTGGAGAGGAATTATTAAAGAGACTTGGCCGATTGCATTGTCGATAGCTTTTAATTTAGTATATTTTAAATTAGATACAATCATTTTATCTTTGTATTATTCTGATGAAGCGGTTGGTGTGTATGGAGCGTCATATAAAGTGCTTGAAGTGCTGACAACTTTTCCAGCAATGTTTGCTGGTTTAGTTTTACCACTACTTGCAGCGGCTTGGGTAGCTATGGATAGAGAAAAATTTTCTAGAGTATTGGGAAAAGCTTTTGATGCAATGATTATGATCGCTATACCGTTGGTGGTGGGAACTTTGTTTTTAGCTAAGCCTATTATGGATCTTATTGCCCCTGAATTTACTGACTCTTCAAAAATATTGCAGATGTTAATTTTTGCTACAGGAATAATTTTTGTAGGAAATCTATTTGGCAATACAGTAGTAGCTATAAACCAGCAAAAGAAAATGATGTGGCTTTATTTAATGGTATCTATTGTATCTATAGTAGGTTACTTTTATTTTATTCCAAAGTATTCATATTTTGGTGCAGCTGGTATGACAATCTTCGCAGAGTTGTTAGTAACTATAGCTGCTGTTTCTATAGTTCTCTATATAACCAAAGCAAAATTATCGTTGACAGTATTTATGAAATCAATTTTAGCAAGTGGCGTGATGGCAGGAATATTATATTCTTTGGCCGGTTATAATTTATTTATTATGATTATTGCTGGTGGACTTACATATCTAGCAATGATGTATATCACTAGAGCAATCAGTCGAGACGTATTGCATGAAATAGTAAAACGAAATTAATTATGAAAAAAGTACTAATACTAAAATTTCCATATTCCTCTCTTTTTGGTGGAGGTGAACAACATACTTTAATGCTGGTAGAGTCATTATTAACAAAAGGCTTTAGTTTTTATCTGGCCACTTCTTGTCCAGTACTATTGGAGGAGTTTAAAAAAATAAATTGGCCTGCCAAAAAAGTTTGGGGTGGTAGGGAGCCTGTTTCAAAAGGAGCTTTATTGCTTTGGCCATTTCAAGCACCGTTTGCTTTTTTAAATTTATTACGTCATCTTCTAGTTTATCGGATATCAAAAAAAGTTAAAATATTATATTGCCTTTCATTAACTGAAAAAATATTAGTAACATTACCAGCTAAAGTGTTGGGCATGAAAGTTATTTGGGTAGAACACGTCACTATTGATAGATGGTTAAGTTTGAATCCTTTGAAAGTATTTTATAAATTTTTATCACGTTATGTGACTATTGTTGCAGTGTCAGAGGTAGTAAAAAAGCAATTAATTGAGAAAATTGGGATTAATGAAAAGAATATAGTAATAATTTATAGCGGTGTAAATATAAAAAAATTTGCTATACATGATAATCGTTGGGGTGAGGCAGCACGTTATAATATAGGCTGTATAGCAAGAATTGAGAAAGAGAAAGGAATAGAATTTCTCATTCAGGCAATAAAAATAGTAAAAGAATTTGTACCATTTGTAAGATTAATTGTAGTTGGGGACGGTAAAGAAAAGAAAAAATTAGCCTGGTTGGCTGAGAGATTAGGATTAAAAGAAAATATTCAGTGGGTAGGCCGTCAACGTGAAATTGAAAAGTGGTACAATTATTTTGATGCTTATGTATTACCTTCGGTTATTAGAGAATCATTTGGCATTACTATAATTGAAGCAATGGCAAGCGGTGTGCCAGTGATAGGATCAAGAATTGGTGGAGTCCCAGAAATAATTACTCATCGTGAAAATGGTTTATTGGCCAAGCCTGGTGACAGCGGTGATTTGGCAGATCAATTAATGTATCTATATAATAATCGTTCAGAAATAAGAGATATGACTATTGCGGCAAGAAATCTGGTGGAAGAAAAATTTAGCTTAGAAAGAATGGCCCGAGATTATTACTTACTTTTTAGAAAATAGTATGTCGTTAAGTGAAACATTAAATTTATTACCGAAAAAATATTATTTTTTATTTGGAGTAGTATTTTTGATGGTGGTGGTTGCAAGTTTCTTTAGTGCATATTTACCATGGTATCTTATGCTCGGTGGATTGATAATGTTGGTTGCTAGTTTCTTTATATGGAAAGATACATTTTTAGGAATATTGCTAATAGCTTTTTGGTTACCATTTGAGAGATTAGGTGCTTATGAATTTGGTGAGATGACAATTCGCCTAAGCCAGGTTTTTTTGGTTATAACTTTGTTTTGGTGGGTATTCAGATTAATATCTAGAGGAACTTTTAAATTTGCTAAGAATCCAATTATAATCCCATTGATTTTATTTTTATTAGTTGGAGTTTTTAGTTTACCTACTACATTAAACTTAGAAAGATCTTTGACTGTATATTTGTTTATTTTATTTACAGTGGTTCTATCGTTCTTAATTCCTAATTTAGTTATAACTACAAAGCAGTTAAAAAAAATTGTAATTGTAATTGTATTAAGTTTTGTCTTGGTTTCTGGATTTGGACTTTTTCAATTTGCCGGGGATATGCTTGGTTTACCGATGGAAGTAACAGGCCTTAGAGAATTATATACTAAAGATATTTTAGGATTTACAAGAGTACAATCAACGGCTTATGAGCCATTGTATTTCGCAAATTATTTATTATTGCCAATTGCATTAATATTTGCTTTTCTTTTATCAGGAAAAGGATTATTCAAGATTAGTTGGTGGGTAATGTTGTTAGGTTTAGGATTAGTTAACTTAATATTAACAGTTTCGCGTGGAGGTTATTTAGCAATGTTTGCGACTCTAGCTTTTATATCTTTATTTTATTTGAAAAAGATATTGACTATAAAAAATCTAGTTATATTTTTTATAGTCATAGTCGCTGTTGGTTGGATAGTATCACAGGCTCTAGGAATTGGAGGGGGGTTCCTTACTATGGATAAATTTAGCGAACATATAGCAAATGCTTTTTATGGAGCGTCTTTTGATGAAAGGGTTGATACTTTCACTACTGCTACTCAAGCTTGGCGTGAAAATCCTTGGTTTGGTGTTGGCTTTGGTGGGTTTGGTACATATGCTGCAGAACATCCATATTATATGCCAAAAGATGGTTGGAGGATTGTTAATAATCAATTCATTGAAATCTTAGCAGAGAACGGAATAATTGGTTTAATAATATTTTTAAGTATCCTTGGTATTTTAATAGTACGTTCAATAAAAGCAATAAAGATCTCGAAGAACTTTTACACTAAATCAATAATGATTTCTTTGTTAGCTGTACTGATTGGTATTATTGCTCAGTATCAAACTTTTTCTACTTTATATATTATGCACATTTGGTTTGTGATAGGATTAATGATAGCTGTACAGAATATAATTATTTTTAATAAAGAAGAAATAGTTAATAAATAAAAAACATCCTAAATATATTTTGGGATGTTTTATGTCCGATTATTCATCTTCCGGGTACTTTCGGTTTTAAGGTTTTACCTTTACGATATTTTGGCATCAGCATGCGTATGCGATTTCGCTGAATATAAGTTTTGCGATACTGTACCATTTGTTGAGCAATATTTCTATAGCCTGGTCTCATTTTTTTCTCCAATCTAGGCTAAAAGTATACTAAAAAGATCATATAATATATATTTATTTTTGTCAAAAGTATTTTTTCTTTTTTTAAGTTGATGTGATAAACTAGCAATATGTTAGATATAATATTATTAGCAATATTTACTGTTTTTTTCGCTTGGGTAGCTTGGTGGAAAATATATTTAAGTACTGAGAGAATCAGTTTTTATGATGAGGAAGAAAAAGAAATAAAATTGAATAGAGGAAATATTTGGGTGAGCGTTGTTACCAAGACCCAAGAAGTTTCATATAATTAAATTTTTATAAAAAGAAGCCGCCTACTAATTACTGTGTGTAATTTTTTATAGGCGGCTTTTGGCGGTTCTAGAGCAGAGGTGAAGCTTGGTTTGGACAGGATCCATCTTCTTTTCTAGATAGTTGAGTGTTGTGTGCATTAGCATCCCCTCTATGCAGACTGGTTTTGGGTTTAAGATGTTTTACAAGTTTTGCATTAACAATTGAAAACCTGCTATCCATCCTTGGAATAATTTCTTGCATTTCAATAAGCTCGTCCATTTGAATTACTACTGTCTTTTTATAAGGACAGTAAATTTCCAGTACAAGTATATCAAAACGCATTTCCAGTGAGGCAACCATGCCAAAAATCCATTTTTTATTTTTGATGAGGATTTTGGCTAGAAAAAGTCCGTTCCCATCAGAAACCCAAAAGCTTGGATTTAGACGATCGTCTTCTGATTTAAACGGGTTTTCTTGGAGAAATTGGCCAAAATGTCGCACTTCTCCTTTTGGAGAGACATACTGCATAAATGCACGTATTTTTTCCAAAAAAAGCTGGAAGATCTGAGTATTGCTCATGTTAAAACACCTCCTTTCAAAGAGCTTGTTTTGGTTTTTATTTTATTTCCGATATTAATTATATTGGTTTTATTAATACTGTCAAGGTGATCATTTTAGGTCTTGACAAAAAGCAACTATTAAGGTGACTAAAGACACCCTACCAGATTTACCCTTCATTTCATCACTCTTCGTGACTTCCATAGTAATCAGGGAAATAATTCCCACTACTGCCAGCAGAATTGCAAACACCATACTTTGCATTATTTCCTCCTCTTGAGGTTTCTTGGGTTTTGGTTATTTATCAATATTTATTTTTTGTCAAAAGTATTTTTTCTTTTTTTAAGTTGATGTGATAAACTAGAAATATGTTAGATATAATATTATTAGTAATATTTACTGTTTTTTTCGCTTGGGTAGCTTGGTGGAAAATAGATTGGGCAATTGTCCTAGTTATATTATTCGTACCAACATATTTGTTGCGTTTTGAATTATTTTCTATTCCGATGACAATTCTAGAAATTATGGTCTTGGTTGTTTTTGTTATTTGGATAGTAAAAGCATTATTCCTAAATAAAGAAAGTTGGAATGATCGTTGTAAGAATATTTGGTGGCCATGGCAGTGGTTGACTGTATTATTTGTTTTGGTAGGAATAATTGCAGTAATAATATCTCCAGATACTAGACAGGCTTTAGGTTTGTGGAAGGCATACATTTTGGAGCCAGTTATATTTTTTGTTATTTTTGTAAATGTTATAAAAACAAAAAAACATATTCATTCTATCCTATGGGCACTTGGAGCTTTAACCGTATTAGTGGGATATGTGACAATGTTGCAGTATTTAAATATCATATCCATTCCTGGTGATTATGGATTAGAGATTCCTAAGCGAGCTACATCTTTTTTTCCTTTTCCCACGGCGGTTGGTAAGTTGATTGGTCCAATAGTAGCTTTGTTTATTGGTATATGGATGGTTAATAGTAAATTATTTATTAAGTCTCTTTGGGAATTTGTAAAAAATAATTTATTTTTAGCCGGGGGCGTTCTATTTGGAATGATGGGTCTTATTTTTTCTTTTTCGCGTGGAGCATTGCTGGGAGTTTTGGTGGCAATATTATTTATAAGTTTTTTTTCAAAATGGAAAAAATGGATTTTGCTAAGTATAGGATTATTGATAATAGTCTCCTTATTAATTACACCAATTCGAAATAACGTAACAGACGTTTTTAATGCTAAGGATACTTCCACTGATGTTAGATTGGTTATGTGGAAAGGAGCGGTAAGAATAATTGAAGATAATCCAATATTAGGAACGGGGTTGGCAAGTTTTCCAATAGTTTATGAGGATTACAAAGAAGCTTCTCATGTAGAATATTTTCCTAATCCTGATCATTTTATATTAAGTATCTGGATAGAAATGGGGCTTGCTGGATTAATATTATTTAGTTGGATTATTATTAAATATTTTAGATCTCTTTGTTTGGTTCTTAAAAATAATAAACCATTAGCTGTTGGATTAATGGCAGCAATGATAGCATTATTAATTCACGGTTTTTTTGATACACCATATTTTAAGAATGACTTAGCGATAATATTTTGGGTGCTGATAGGCTTGACCGTTGTATTAAAAAGACAAAGTCAAGAAGTAACAAAATAAAAACCCCTATCTTAATCAATAAGGGTTTGTTTTTGGTTATAAATATTTGTAGCTAGGCGGAATAATCACATTATTATTCTTATCAAGGATAATTTTTTTTCTCACTATCAAATCTGTAACATATGGTTGGAATTTGTGCTCCATCGCGTTTATTCTAGCACCTAACGTATCAGGAGTATCATCACCTTTGATTTCTATTGGATATCTAAAGAATATAGGTCCGCGATCATATTCTTCTGAAACGAAATGCATAGTAACCGCTGTTTGTGGGCCATGAATTGTCATCAGCAAAAAAGCCTTTTTAAAAAATAATTAAAAAAATCCACTTCGTTTTATTGAAGCGGATTTCAAATAAACAGCATTAGCTATGAAATTGATTGCAGTCTGAGTATCCTTAGCATGATTGTTTTGTCCATTTGTTGTGCACCAATTGTCATGGTGCCGTCATTATCCTTGCGAACAAATGGATTATTGCCGTTTGTAAGTCCTACGAAATCAACTTTGAGACTTGGTGGTCTGCCACTACTTGTTGTGTAATCCCCAAGCGCATCTTCTCTGGTAATTGTGATTGTCGTATCTGGAATATTAATTACCAGCGATTCTCCATCAGAGTGCCAATTTAATAGCTCGTGTTCTCCTTCGGGAACATCATAATAGTTCATATTGCATCCCTCCGTGTTAGCAATATTATTATTGCGTTATTATATTAATATTAGTTGAATAGTATTTTGGTGTCAATAAAAAACCTCTGTAAAAAATTACAGAGGTGAGGTAGACGAATTTATCAATTATGTACCAATGTCAGGTACACCAAAGAATAAATTAATTAAACTTATCAACTAAGTCTAACAAACGGATTATGGCCCGTATTTTCCAGAACTACTGTCGCTAAATGCTCTTCTGCCTTGCCCTGTAGCCATTGGGAAATACCATAGGCCTTTTGCAGCCCTTTCATCCGCTGCTTGATCACATAATTATCCGGTGAAACAGGAACAAGTTTCAATCCAGTTATTTTAACAAAGCTACGCATGACTTTTATCATAGCCCGTAACCGCTTTTTAAAGCGTGGGTCTTTTTCCTGCCAGCCATCCAATTCATCCATTATATCTAAACGAATGTCTTTTGAGTTGCCTTGGTATACCAATACCATGATAAAACCAGCATGGCACCACCGATAAAGCTTTATATCTTTCGCAGTAAAAAATCCAGGTATACTGGACTGTCCCATATCTGTCCTAGTAAGCTTTCGAGTGGGAAATTCTGGTATTTGTTTCAAACGAGACATGACGCTTCTATCTGGTGATTCAAATTTGGTCAGGATTGCCTGAATTTGATAATTTCGTGCAACTACAAAGTCTTTCATTCAACTAACCTCCGTTTTTATAAATCTTAATGAGCAGTATATTATCTTAAATTATTAGTTAATAATTGTCAAATAAAAAACTTTGTAAAAAATTACAGAGATGAGGTAGATAAACTTATGATGCACTCCATGCTTCCCATTAAGGCCTGTATACCGAGATTACGAAAACCAGATCCACCGTCATTGCTTGAACCGGATGCAAGGATTAATAGTTTAGGTTTTTTTGCCATTATTTCCTCCTAGATATTATTAAAGATCAATTATACTATCTTGTCACGCAGATCCATTAATGTCAATAAAACCTTTACAAAATGGTTAAAATGTGCTATTATTACTTTGTAAATGAGTAACAAAAAACAAAAATAAAAACCATTAAATATGAATAGTAAAATAACGAAAAAGTTATTTGTTTTTGGCACCATTGCCATAATGATGGTGGTTTTTTTGTCTACTCAAGTTCATGCTGTATCTCAAGCAGAAGTTAAGCAAGGCCAGATATTGGATCAAGGAATCATAAATTCAGAAAGTGAATATCTATCCCCTATTTATGAAGCAGAGTTTGAATTTAATATTATTGGTTTTTCTTGGCAGGGGCAAGAGGGAGTGGATTTTTCTTTAAGATATTATAATGATAATGATTGGAGTAAATGGTATATCCCAGAATCAGCTGATAGTACCGAAAGAGATGGATGGCATTATGGCGCTGAGCCAATTATAGCGAATCAAGGAATAAAATTTCAATACAAATTAGAAGATACTAGACAAGTAGATTTGATTAAAGTTATTTATTTAGATTCGATAAATAATAAAAAAGCAGAATGGAATATATTTGATTGGTTATTTGAGAAAGTCAGTGCAGCAACTACTGTTGATATTATAAATAGAGCTGGCTGGGGAGCAGATGAGGATTGGCGATTTGATAGTGAAGGGACTGAGGATTGGCCCACTGAATATCAATGGCCTGAAAAAATTATTCTGCACCATACAGCTGGAGATGCAGGTACAAATAATCCGGAAGCAACAATAAGAGGAATATATTATTGGCATGCCGTGATCTCGGGGTGGGGTGATATTGGTTATAATTATTTGATAGATCAATCGGGTAAAATTTATGAAGGGCGGGCTGGAGGGGATGGAGTTATTGGAGCCCATGCATATCGAAGTTCTACTTGTGCGGCGCTCAGATTTGGCGATGAATTCGGTGAAGCTAGTTTTAATAATGGTACAGTTGGTATTTCTATATTAGGAGATTATGAAAGTGGATTAGTATTAAATCCAGTTGTTAAACAGGCTCTAATCGATTTGATTGGTGTAAAATCAGCTGAGTTTGGCATTGATCCTTCTGGTGAAGGTCATTTTGTTGATGATGTTTATCCTAATATTGTTGGTCATAAAGATGTTGATTGTACTAACTGTCCGGGTGCAAATTTATATAGCCAAATGTCAGATATTCGGAGTGGAGCAAAATTAGTTTATGATTCTCTTGGTGGTTCACAAAAGGAAATAGTTAAGGCCACATTGATAAATCAGAGCGAAGACCCTATACAAGTAATGACTGGACAAGAAAAAGAAGTTTGGGTTGATTTTAGGAATGATGGTAATGTAACTTGGCGTAATTATGGTAGTGGAGCTTTGGCTGTTGTACCAAAAAATATTTCATCAAATTTTTATGTTGCTGCTTGGGAGTCGCCGGCTATAGTAGCTAGTTTGGCTACGGCCAATGTAGCGCCAGGTGAAGTGGGAAGGTTTATATTTACTATACAGGGACCAACAGATCAGTTAGAATTATCAGAAGAATTTGAATTAACGGTAAATGGTGAGAGTATCTTAGCTAGTAATTTTACGCTGACAGCGCAGGTAGGTGGTTTTCAATATGCAACTGTTTTAGATAATCAAGAAATCCGTCCAGCAACATTTACTAGTGCTGGGCAGACAGTAACATTACAATTTACCAATCGTGGTACTCAAACATGGTCCCAGGGGCAGGTTAAATTAAATATCTATGATCTAGGTGATAAAGTAAGTATGTTTTATGATAAAAGTTGGGCTGATAAATATGGACAAATTGATTTTACAGAAGCAGAAGTTAAATCAGGTGAATTAGCCACTTTTACATTTAAATTTAAAAGTCCATCTTTCCCAGGTTTATTTTTAAATGTTTATCGTTTGACTGGTATTGATAATTTTATTCAACCACATGATTATTCTATAACGCGGGTTGATTCTATGTTTAAATCTGAACTTGTTTCATATAGTATTCCGCCAGCTATAATGTATAATTGGAATTTACCAATAACAATTAAATATAAAAATACTGGAGTGGCAACGTGGGATAAGAATATGAATTTAAGACTAGATGATCTTGGTGGTGCAGTTAGTCGTTTTTATGATAAAAGTTGGCCTAGTAGCCATGTAGCTACATATATGACGGAATCAACTGTTAAGCCAGGTAGTGTAGGGACTTTTAGTTTTCGTCTTAAGGGTCCAGGCGAGCCTGGGCTATTCCTGAATACTTTTTATCTTGAATATCCACGAGCCGATGTTGAGGGAGGAGAATTTTATTTAATAACAAGAGTAGATAAATAGACTAATAGTAAAATAAAACAAAAAACGCTTCAATTTAAGAGGCGTTTTTTATATATAAAATTTATTTATATTTTATTATTTTGAAGTATGGGGTATTGACAAATCTAATCTTTTTTGATATTATGTTTAGTTAAAAAAGAGTCCTTTAATTTTTTAGGAGACATGTAATGAACAAGGTTTTTCGTTCTGAAATCAAGGCCTTCTATGAATTAGTTAAGGACTTGAAAACAATAGATGGCGCTGTTAAATTTCTTATGAATAGAATTTTAGCTGATACGAGTCATCAGACTGATTTTGAAAATAAAATTATCATGATGATGGCCAGAAAAACTCCGGACAAATGGTCGCCTGAATTGGCAACAGAGTTTATGAATCAAATTGGGTTGCTGTTATGGATTTTGGGACCCGTCTGGGTGTCCAATGGAGAATCACTTCCAAAAATAACCCTAACTCAATTTAAGGAAGCCATTACGAATGAGCCTGCCAATGATTGGGATGAATTTTATTCTGAATTTGGGAAACACGATCCTTTGTGGCAAAGTATTATTGATGATAAGTTAGCCGCACTCAAGATGAACACTTCTCGTATTATTGTGGGAAGAATTGCCAGGATTTTTATGGTTAACTTACCCGATCATGCCGTTACTCACTAAAAATTAAAACTTCAACCGACGCTCGACCTTAAAAAAGTTGAGCGTTTTTTATATATAATATTTATTTGTATTTTACATCGTTTTTAATCATTTTTACAATTTCAGGAAATTCAGATATGACGAAGTGATCCTTGATATGATTATAAATAATAATGTTAGCTTGTTTTCACTTATTTAGTGGTTTCTAGTTTAGATAGTCAACAAAGACCTTATTTTCTTTTTGTAATTATGGTTGCTATTGTTTATGCTTTTGCATGATAAAAAGAATCCGGATCAGCTAAAGTGGGAGTTTATTTAGGAATTTGGTTATATAAGACTTGTTCATTTAGAAAGTTATTTAAATTTATCAAATAACTCTTCAACTTCGTTCAGTGTAATAAAAAACTGGTAACTAACGCAATGTCATTAGTTACCAGAATATGGATAGATGTTTTTAGGACAACTCTACTTCCTTGCCACTGCTATCCCATAGAGTGAAAATATCATCATCTGAACTATTTTCTATTAGTCCTTTGGTGAATTGTTCAGCGGGGAGTTGTTTGTAGAAGTCTGCTACAATTTCAAGTTCGCCGTCCCTCATGTCTTCATGTATAATTCTGAACTTTCCCTCAGGAGCTACAAAATCATCAGTTGTAATTTGTCCGTGTTTATTTGGCATTGTAAATACCTTTCTTTTGGTAGTTTCAAACAACTATACAATATATATGTATATCATGTATTAGATATTTTGTCAAGATCTATAAAAAAGCTGAGCGTTTTTTTATATTTAACGATTATTTATTTTTTACATCGTTTTTGATCATCGTTACAATTTCAGGAAACTTTAATATGACGAAGTGGCCCTTGATATGATTATAAATAATGATGTTAGCTTGTTTTAATTTGTCTCTATATTTTTTTGCATGTGAGACCGGAACAACGTCATCATTTTTTGAAAAAAGTAAATATAAGTTTTTTGAGTTTTTCTCTAGTAAAGATAAGTCAGATTTTAGTTTGAATCCCCCGACCAAATCTTCAGTCGGTAATGTATTATCGAATGGTGGACAAACTAAATAGGTTGATAATATTTTTTTTGGGAATTTGTTTTCAGATAAATACTTAGCTAAGAAAATACCACCCAAGGACCCACCAATTAAAACAATATTATTTTTTAATTGAGGAAAAAATCTTTCGAAATGGATTTTCCAATCACTATATTGAGCATTATCCTCAAGAGGCATGCGAGGTCTTATAATTTGGAAATTATCACCAAGTTTTATATCTAAATAATCACCACTCCACTTGATTCTATTATTAATTGTTACTTTTCTGGTACGTAAAAATTTTAAATAATTTCTATTATTCTTACAGGTCATTCCTCCATGAACGAGAAATATTTGAGTTTTTTGTTTAGGCATTAGTTGTTTGGTGGACCCTACCGGGCTCGAACCGGTCACCTCTGCGTTGCAAACGCAGCGCTCTACCAAATGAGCTAAGGGCCCTTATTTAATATTAACCAACGGATTCTATAGTATTGCCAAATATCATTCTCATTATTGCGCCTAGCCCGCCGCTCATATATAGAAATGATCCAATAATAATTATTAAGCCAATTAATTTCCAAAATAATCTAGTGCCACCGTCCATACCTAGTTTAGCCTCAGCCCAAGCAATACGTCCAAAATTATTCATAATCCAGTCAGATTTCCACATTATTAGGAAACCTAGCGCGATGAGGATTATCCCAAGTACATATTTCATATCGTATGGGTTAGTTTAATAATTTGATGGTGGGCAACGAGGGAGTCGAACCCCCGACCTTTCGGATGTAAACCGAACGCTCTAACCAGCTGAGCTAGTTGCCCAAAATTGTGTGTAAATATCTTCGTCCTGCTGCAGTTTTTAAGTATAATTCTCTTTTTCTAGAAGATGTTGAAGATGAATATTCTTCTTTATGCACTACTTTAATATTTTTCATTTTTGAGGTAGTTTTTGTTTTACCTCTTCTGTGTTCTAAAATTCTACGTCTCAGATTATTTGTACAGCCTTTATATAATCTACCTTGATCATCACATAATACATATACAGTATACATAACTAAAAAATGATTTATTATTGAGACGCTCCCCGCCCGTACCGAACGGTACGTTCGGGCGGGTAACCTCAGCCAGAGGCTGATCCGGCTATGCCGGAAGCTGAGCTAGTTGCCCTAGATATGATCTTTAATTGCGCCCTAAGGGAGTCGAACCCCTATCTCTGGTTCCGAAGACCAGCATTCTATCCATTGAACTAAAGGCGCATGTTGAAAGGTATGGATAGTTAATTTGATATATAGTGAAAAATATATCTTCAATACTTTAACATATTAGATATAATAAATCAACACATTATTATAGCGTAGTGATCAATTTGTTAGTTTATCATTGAGGGAGTCGTCATATAACTTTGAGCAACTTCTTTTTCTATATATTCTTCGTCGTATAATCTTTTTAGATCTTGGTCAATAGTAAACATTCCTTCGTCTGCACTAGTTTGAATCACTGTTTTAATTTGAGGAACTTTATTTTCTCTAATAAGATTGCTGATGGCTGGAGTATTAATCAATACTTCTCTAGCTGAAATTCTTCCTCCATCTTTTTTTGGTAATAATTGTTGAGAAATAATACCTTTTAGAAATAATGATAATTGTAGTCTTACTTGATTTTGTTGATATGGTGGGAAGACGTCAATAATACGATCAACAGTTTGAGCAGCATTATAAGTATGAAGAGTAGCTAATACCAAGTGTCCGGTTTCTGCTAAAGTTATTGTAGCGGCGATTGTCTCCAAATCTCTCATCTCACCAACAAGAATTACATTAGGATCTTGTCGTAATACATATTTTAGAGCTTGGGCGAAAGAAATCATATCAGTGCCTAATTGTCTTTGAACTATCAAACTTTTCCCACTACCTTTGGGATAAATAAATTCGATGGGATCTTCTAGGGTAATAATGTGATCGCCTCTTTCTTGATTAATTAGATTAATCATAGCGGCTAATGAGGTGGACTTACCACAACCAGTTGGACCAGTGACTAACACAAGCCCTTGTTTTAGCTTCATTAAGTCATGAACGACCTTAGGCATCATTAAATCATCCATCGATGGGATTGATGGTGAAATAATTCTAGCAGCTAAGGCAATGCTATCACGTTCCCAAAAACAATTAACACGAAATCTCGACAAGTCTTTAATTTCATGGGAAAGATCAAGTTCCCTATTAGTAATTAGTAGGTGTTTTTGTTTATCTGAAAGTATTTCATAGATCAAATTTTCTGCTTCATCTTTCTTTAATGGGTTTGTACCATTCATTTCTACGAGTTCTCCATCTATTCTAAATATTGGAGGTCTGTTTACGTTTATATGAATATCAGAGGCCTTTTGTTTTACTGCTGATTCTAATATTTTATCTATTTTTGCCATATTGTTGAATTAAAAAAATATTTAATTTGATCACACTTTAATTTATTTTATATATATTATAATTTTAGCATAATTTTAGCTTTTTGTCAATGTGATAATAATAATTGCAAATAATAAAATGATTGTATATTAAGCAAAGGAGAGTTTTGTTTTTTAGATTGACAAAATCGGTTTTTCGTGGTATTCTAATAATGAAATACATACATTATGAGTAGTTATTTAATCATATTTTTATTAATAATCATTGCAGTTTTAGTTTACTTGATAGTAAGGTTAAAAAAACAAGTCAGAACTATCGAGCTAAATGAGATTAAAAAAATGGAAGGCAGGCGTTCTGGATTTATTTCTATAATAAGTCATCAAATGAGAACTCCTCTTTCAATAATTAAAGGTTTCTTAGAATCATTATCAGATGGTGATTTGGGTGAAATGAAGCCTGAGCAAAAAGATTATGTAGATGATGCATTGAAAATAAATTTAGAAACTATTCTCTTAATTAACGATTACTTATCTGCCGTAAGGTTGGACTCTGAAAAAATAGAAGTTAATCCGTCCAGTGGTAACTTAATAGAGATTAGTAAAGATAGTGTAGATAAATTAAAAATATTAGCCAAAGCATATAATTGTGAGTTAAATTTTGTTGAGCCAGAACAAAATTTAGTTGAAGTAGTGGTTGACAAGATAAAAGTAAAACAAGTTGTAGAAAATATTATTGTAAATGCAATAAAATATACATCTGGCAAAGGAAGCGCAACAATCTCGTTGGAAAATAAAGAAGAGTTTATTATTTTTCACTGTAAAGATACGGGCGTAGGGATACCGTCCGATCAAATAAAAGAATTGTTTACGAAATTTTTTAGAGCAACTAACGTAATTCAAAAAGATACAAAAGGTTCGGGTTTGGGGTTATTTTTTGCAAAAAGTATTATTGAGTCACTTGGTGGAGAAATTTGGGTTGATTCTGTGGAGAACAAAGGAACTACCGTATCATTCAAATTACCTAAATATAAATTAAATAAATAATGAACAATATACCCAAGGTACTTTTAGTAGAAGATGATTTATCTCTAATGAAAATTTATAGCAATAAGCTAAAAATTAGCGGCTTTGATGTATTGTTAGCGACAACTGGAGATGAGGGATTACGGAAGGCACAGGTAGACCAACCAAATATTGTGTTACTTGATCTTATACTACCTGGTATGGATGGTTTTTTAGTACTTGAAGAAATAAAAAAAGATCCACTAACAGAAAATATTCCAGTTGTAATCTTATCAAATTTGGGACAACCTGCAGATATTGAGCGAGGAAAAAGATTAGGAGCGATAGATTATTTAGTTAAATCAGATGTTAGTCTATTAGATTTGGTAGCCAAAGTAAAAAAGTATATTATCTAAATAAAATTGATTAATGGCAATTGATTATAAACAATTATCTTTAATATTAACTGAGTCTGGCTTGTTAACTCAAGAACAGATTGACTCAGCTAAGAAACAAGCACAGGACAATGAGATCCCTCTAGAGAGGGTATTACTTGATAGTGAATTCATTTCTGACGAAAATTTAGGTCAGGTGATTTCTGATATTTACGAAGTACCTTTTGTTAGTTTGAAAAAGAAAAGTATTGAAGATTCTGTTTTAAAAATAATTCCAGAGCTTGTTGCAAAACGTCAAAAGGCTATAGCTTTTGAACGAGGATTGAGTGGTATCAAAGTTGCAATGTCCGACCCTGATAATAATGAGTTTGTAAATTTCCTGACAAAAAAAACAGGAGAAAAAATAAATATATATTATTCTACTGAAGATGACATTAGAGAAACGGCGGCTAATTATCGACAGGGTATCAAAGAAGAATTTGATGATATTATTAGACAAAACGTTGAAGAAGTACAGCACAAAGCAGAGGCAGATAGAGAATTACCAGTTACTAAGATTGTGGATACGATTTTAGATTATGCTTATGATAATAAAGCGTCAGATATTCATATTGAGCCGCATGATAAAGAGGTAATAGTTAGATTTAGAATTGATGGTATTTTACATGATGCTGTAAAATTACCTATAGATATTCATTCTTTTGTAGTTACTAGATTAAAAATATTATCAAAATTGCGAACTGACGAACATCGTTCTGCTCAAGACGGTCGTTTGGAATTTTTGATTGATGACGGTAAAGTGGATGTACGTATTTCTATTGTGCCAGTATCTGACGGTGAGAAAATTGTAATGAGATTATTATCAGAAAAATCAAGGCAGTATAATTTAGTAGAGTTAGGATTAGAGGGAGAAGATTTAGAAAAAGTAACAAAAGGTTTTAAGAAGCCTCATGGCATGGTATTAGCTACTGGACCAACTGGATCTGGTAAAACTACGACCTTGTATTCAATTCTAAAATTATTAAATTCAAGAGAAGTCAATATTGCGACTATTGAAGATCCAGTAGAATATGATGTTGAAGGTATTAATCAGATTCAGGTTAATTCAAAAACAAATTTAACTTTTGCAAATGGTCTGAAATCAATTTTAAGACAAGATCCCGACATTGTAATGGTGGGAGAAATTAGAGATGAGGAGACTGCAGGCATTGCGATAAATGCGGCAATGACCGGGCATCTTGTATTATCTACTCTTCATACAAATGATGCACCGACTACCCTACCAAGATTATTGGACATGAAAATTGAACCATTCTTAATTGCCTCCACTATAAATATTGCAATTGCTCAACGATTGATTAGAAAAATTCATCAAGGTTGTATGGAAAGCTTTACTCCTGAAGAAAGTGAAAAAGAAAATATTAAAAATGTGATTGGTGAGGAGAAATGGCGACAGCATAAAATGGACAAGACTGGTTTGCGTTTGTATCGTGGCAAGGGTTGTAAGTTGTGTAATCACACTGGCTTCGAAGGGAGAATTGGTATATTTGAAATATTGGAAATGAATGAAAAAATTAAAAGTTTAATAATGAAACAAGCTAATAGTGACGAGATAAGAAAACAAGCTATTGAAGATGGTATGACGAGCATGTTTGATGACGGTATAAAAAAAGTACTAAGAGGAGCAACTACCATGGAAGAATTATTAAGGGTAACACAAAATTAAAAATTTTATATAAATATGGAGTTTCAATATATTGCCACTACGAAGGAAGGTAAGTTAAAAAATGGTGTTGTTGACACCTCTTCAAAAGAGAAAGCACATGAATACTTACAACAAAAAGGTTTAAAGGTTGTTTCTATTCATAACAAAGGAAAGCACAAAAATAAACGTGCTAATTTTTTGGATGCTAATATTGGTAAGGGTAAAGCAACTTTAATGGATAAAGTAATAATTGCCAGACATCTTGCTGTCATGCTACGTGCAGGATTACCATTGGTTGAAGCATTAAAAGCTATTGAAGAACAGTCTACATCTAATAAAATTAAAATAATAATTAGTAAAGTAAGAGCTGATGTAAGTGGTGGTAATAATTTAGCATCAAGTTTAACTAAATTTCCAAAAGTTTTTTCGGGAATCTTTATTGGAATGGTAAAAGTGGGAGAAGCAAGTGGAACTCTAGAAAGAAATCTTGAATATGTAGCCGGTGAATTAGAAAAAGATTATGAGTTAACTAGAAAGGTAAAATCAGCATTGTTATATCCGATAATAGTAATAACCGCGACATTTATTTTAGGTATTGGTTTAACAATATTTATTTTACCAAAAATTGTTGATATGTTTGATACTTTTAAACTGGAGCTTCCAATAACAACAAAGATTTTTTTAGGAGTCGCTACCTTTTTAGTAGATTATGGAATATATGTATTAATTTTTGTTATTTTATCAGTAATAGTAGTTAGAGTGCTGATGAAGTTAGAAAAAACAAAAAAATATTTTCATCGGTTATATTTAAAAATTCCTGTAGCAAAAGCAATAGTAAGGAATTTAAATTTAGCAAGAATGACTAGATCATTATCAATATTATTAAAAAGCGGAGTAACAATTAATGACAGTCTAGAAATTGCCGTTGTCGCTGTAGAGAATACGGAATTTAAAGATATTTTGAATAATTCATTAAAGGGAGTAAAGAGAGGTCAGCCATTAGCAGTGACGATGGGAAGTCGACCAGAAATTATCCCATCTATGGTAAATAAAATGATTGCGATTGGAGAAAAAACTGGTAAATTAGAGGAAAGTTTATTTTATCTAGCAGATTTTTATGAAGAAGAAGTAAATAATGCTACTAAAAATCTAGCGACTGTTATAGAGCCTATATTATTAATATTTATTGGTTTAGTTCTTGGATTTTTATCAGTTGCTATTATTTCACCAATATATCAATTCACTGGGTCGTTACAGAGATAAGCTTATGATTAGAGTTTGGAGGCAAGTAAAAGGTTTTACTTTGATAGAGGTATTATTAATACTGGCTATTTTAGGTTTGATAGGTGGTCTAGCTATCCCCTTCTATCAGTCATTCCAAGTAACAAGTGAGCTTGAAAATACAACCAAAGAAATTACTCAAACAATTCGACGGGCGCAAATTACTGCTATGTCATCAGAAGGTTTGTCTGACCATGGTATTCATTTTGCAGGCCAACAATATATTTTGTTTAGAGGAGCTATATATAATCCAGCAGATATATATAATGAGTCTTTTGATTTATCGCCATCTCTTTCAGTGTCTACGGGAGGGAATGATGATATTATATTTTCTTCTGTATCGGGATTGCCGAATGTAGAAGCTACTATAACAATTAATACAAATAATGGACGAAGTAATAGTATTACAATTAATGGATTAGGAGTGCCCAATGTTAATTAATAGATATAATAATAAAGGATTTAGTGTAATAGAATTAATGATTGCTATGACAGTTTTTATTATGGTTGTATCAGGGATTATGTTTTTGGTTTTGGATGCTCAGTCGGCCAATAGACAGGGAGCGGAAAGAACAAAGGCATCATTAATTTCACAGCAAGGAATAGAGGCAACTTATAGTATAGCTAATCAAGGATGGAAAAATTTAGTAGACGGCACTTATGGTATAGATGACACTGGTATGATTTGGGAATGGTTGGGAAATTCTAATGTGATTGATTTTTTTACGAGACAAATTATAATTGATTCTGTTTATAGAGATATTAATGGTGATATTGTAGAAACTGGTGGGTCTATAGACTTTGATTCTAAAAAAGTTACAGTTAAAACTATTTGGGATTTTACTACTGCTCGTCCTTCAGAAGTGACCGTTGAATCAATACTAACAAATTGGCATAGTACAAAATGGAAATATACTACTCAAATAGAATTCAATCAGGGAACATTGAATAATGTAGCAATTACATCATCTGATGACGGAGAAATAGTATTAGGACAATCTTCAGTGGCTAGTTTTTTCAATTCCCCCTTCGATGTTCCAGCTAACTACACTTACAACCTATCCGATATAGAAGTGTCTTCATCACAAGCCAGTTTGGTAAATCAAGGTGCTACCGTAACAGGAGGCACTATTAATTCAAGTTTTGATTCTACGCTTAACCCTTGGTCATATAATGATTGGGATCAAAATGGTGGTGAAGCAAATGTAGATGGCTATTGGGATGGTAATCCCGATGGTCATGCTCATATTAATATCCCAAGCGATAAAAGAGATGAAGTAGGCGGATATTTTGAACAATCATTTCAAGTAACAGATAACAATCCAGATATTGGCACTTTGGATTTTGATTATAGTATAATAACTTTTGACTCATCATTTAATCCAAGTAATGATAGTTTTGAAATATTTGCATTTTTAGATACTGTCTCTGGAGAACCAACTCCCGGTACAGAAATATGGTCTTCAGGGCAAATTAGTGGAATTTCACCCTATGCTTCTGTAAATTTGGATATTAGTTCTGATATTGCTGTCGCTGGAACATATTATGTTAAGTTGGTCGTTTGGATAACTACGGGTACTCAGAACAAAGGTCCTTTTGATGTTGGTTTTGATGAAGCAATAGTTTATTGGGAAAAGACAGGAAGTGGTGGAAGTTATCCAACAACTAATCCAACGATTAAACCAACCAACTCTTTCGCTTCAGTAGATATTGATACTTGGACTGGTTTTCAAGAAACGGCCATAAAAAATGGCGGTGAGATATATTATCAACTTTCAGATGACGATGGATCCACTTGGCAGTATTGGAACGGTTCTTCATGGGCCATAGTCGCTGGGGTTACTGATTACAATATTGCTACGGTAGTTAATACTAATATCCCTACTTTCCCAGCCACTACTCAACAACTAATGTTTAAGGCTTTTTTATCTTCTGATGGGACGCAGTTGGTTGGGTTGAATAATGTGATGGTAGAATATACTGTAATCGGTGGCACTGGATATTTCATGACCGGTACATTTGAATCGTCAAATTATGATACGGGAGTTATTGATACAGTTTATAATTATATAGATTGGTCTGCTGATATACCGATTGGTACTCAACTTCAATGGCAGATAAGGACAGCTGATATTGAAGTTAATCTTATTACTGCCACTTGGGTTGGTTCTGATGGCACGGGCGTTACATTTTATTCAACTATAGGAGAAATAATTGAGGTAGACCCTCTGGCATCTGGTGTAAGATGGATCCAATGCAAAGCTTATTTAAATGGGGATAGTGTAGTTACACCAATCATTAATGATATTACAATCGACTATGAAGATTAAACAACAACAAGGAATTACGATGATCGAAACACTAGTCTATCTAGCCTTAGTTTCTGGTATTTTATTGGCAGCGACTAGTTTCGCTTGGAATATTATTAATAATCGCACTAAAGCATTTTCTATTCAGGAGGTTGAGCAAAATGGTCGTTTCATAACACAGAAAATTGCTGGAGTGATTAAGGAAGCAAATGCTATTACTTTTCCTCTTGTTGGTAATACTGCCAGTAATTTAGATCTTGAAATGAATGATGGTGGTACACAAACTATTTCTATTAATCTTAATGGAGATGATCTGGAGTGGCAGGAAGATGCGGGACCAACAGTTTTATTAAATTCTAATCAAGTCAGGATTACTAGTATGGATTTTGTTAATATGTCTTCCACAAATAATCGCACTCAGAATATAAAATTAGTAATGATCATAGAACATGTTAATCCGGCTGGTCGTACGGAGTATGAGTTTACAGAAGATTTTGAAACAACAATAGAATTAAGAGATCAATAATTATGATGAAATTAATTATTAATAATCAGAGTGGATATATTGCTTTAATCGCTGTTTTGATAATAGTGGTTGTCACTTTAAGTATAGGACTTAGTCTTAATAGTCTTAGTATTGGAGAAACACAAAATGGGTTGATCATACAACAGTCTATACAAAGTCAGGCCGTTGCAGAAAGTTGTTTACATGAGGCATATTGGCAATTACGACAAGATAGTGGGTATACAAGTGGTAGTTTGAATATTGGCCAAGGCTCGTGTACTATTACTGTAATGCCATCTAGTCCTGATTACATTATTACTTCCGAAGCAAATGTAAATGAGGTTATTAGCAAATATGAAAGTAATATCACAATTAATGGTAATAATATCACAGTTAATAGTTGGGAAAGATTAACAAACTGATTTTTTAAATAATGCAAATTTTATCTAAACATGCCTTGGGTCTTGATATCTCTGATAATTCTATAGAGCTTCTTGAGTTAAAAAAAATTTGGGGTAAAGAGACAGTTGAGGCATACGCAAGAAAGAAATTAGAAAGTGGAATCGTTGAAAGAGGTCGTATAATAAATAAATCAAAATTAATTTCTGCTTTAGAGGAAGCTTATGCTCAGGCCAAACCATCTGGCTTCAAAACAAAAGAGGTTATTTTAGCAATTCCCGAAATAACAAGTTTTTTACATGTTTTTAAAATGCCTTCCGTTATATCAATAGAAAATATTAAAGAGTCTGTACAGTACGAAGCGGAAGAAACTATTCCTATAACTTTTGATCAAACTTATCATGATTATCAAATTATTTATAAAGACAATAATAATCAAGATGTTCTGTATGTGGCTGCTTGGAAAAAAATTATTGATGATTACAAAGAAGTAATTACTAAAGCAGGGCTGAAACCTATAATTATTGAAGCCGAAAGCATGGCATTAGCCCGTGCATTTATAACCAAGAAGCTAGAAAATCATCTGGCTATTGTTGATCTTGGCGCAAAAACATCGATTATTACCGTATATGATAATAATGGGATAAGATATTCTAATAATATTTCTATTGGTGGATCAGATTTAACTAACAAAATTTCTAAAGAATTAGGAGTGACAATTCAAGAAGCAGCCCGCTTAAAAAGAGTTAATAGTATTTTAGGTACTAATATTAATGGTAAAAATATTGATTTGAAGTCTATCGCTACTAAAATAACTTCGGAAATAAAAAAATCAATAAATTATCATCAAAAAAATACAGGCGATATTGTAGATAAGGTGGTAGTTTGTGGAGGCACAAGTATGATGAAAGATTTGATTAAATTATTTAATGAAGAATTATCGATTGAAACAGTCCCTGGTAATCCATTAGAAAATATAAATAGTAAAGGTGTTTTTGGAGATCAATCCCCTGTCTTATTTTCTACTGTGGTAGGTTTGGCAAAAAGAGGTATCGGAGTAGAATCTATTCACCAAGGTCTAAATTTATTAGAAAGTAGTAAGGATCATAAAAATATTCACGAGAGTAGTTTTGCGACTAAAGATGAAATTAAGAAAGAAGGTAAATTAAACACAAAAAAAATATTTAAAAATAAACGAATGATGAAATTATTAGGAGTGTTTATTTTATTAATAGTTTCTTTTTTAATTATATTAATGTTAAGTAGCGGAAAAGAAGAGCCATTATTCAATTTTATTGAAAGTAGTAATCCATCTGGTCAAGTAGATTATTAACTTTGTAAGTGGTTTGTTTTGTGTTATAATAAATTATATATAATAACTTAATAACTAGGTAAAAATATGAAATCAAATAAGATCTCTCAAAAAAAAGGTTTTACCTTGCTAGAATTACTAGTTGTGATTGGCATTATCGGTATATTAGCCGCTATTGTTATTGTAGCTATTAATCCTGCAAGACAGTTCGCTCAAGCTAGAAATGCGCAACGATGGAATGATGTAAATGCAACTCTTAATGCTGTACATCAATATGCAGTGGATAATAATGGTAATATTCCAGACGGGATAGATTCTATTAATACTTCATTCCAAGTATTAGGTACAGCTGCTTCAGGTTGTGATGGAACTTGTGGAGTGTTAACTACAGTAGCAGCTTGCGTAGATCTAACATCAGTTTTGGTTGATGATTATATAGTTGGTATACCAAAAGATCCAAATGCTACGGACGCAAATACTGATTATTACATTCAAAGAGAAGGAGGTTCTGGACGAGTTACGGTTGGATCATGTGACCCAGAATTAGATACAGTAATTAGTGTAAAACGGTAAATCATAATAAATTTAGTATTATAATCCCACTCTAATCATGAGTGGGATTTTGTTAATAATTATTGCTTGACTAAATAGTCTTTGGTTGATAATATATTTGCGGTAAGTGTCCTTTAATATCTTTTTAATGTCTAAGGAGGTGAAGATAATGAGCACAAGTACTTGTGAGCATTACCAACATTTAATTAAGTTTATCAGAGATAAACTTGAAAAAAAGAAAGAATCAACAAATGAGTTGCGACGGGTAAAACATGAGGATGAAAGACCAATGTATGGTCTGAGATACACGTCGTTTGGTACGCAACTAGAAAGAACGATGTTCGTCGATGGATTAGTTGAGGAAATTAATAAAGTCGACGAGTTTCTTCATTTGGTTGCTGGACGTCATCACGAAAGGCATAAAGAATTAGTAAGTTTATTGGTTGAGCAGTTCGAAATAGAAAACGAACTTGAAACCAAAAAACCAAAGTTTGCTGCTGGTTTTCTCCACGAGCAAAATTCCAGATTGCGTCTTGATGAAATTAAATCAAGGATTGAGGTGATAATTAGTGACAAGGAAGTTGATTAAGCAGAGGCATAAATGTTCATGCTATTAAAATCCCAGAGAAAAAACTTTGGGATTTTTTATTTTACTAATTATGTTGTATAATTAAATTATAGTTTGATTGTACTTTTAATAATTTTCAACTTGGCGGTACTGATGATGAATTTCGTCACAGATATGCGCTTCGGGCATTTGTACTGACTGTCAAATATGATACTGTAATTGCTGATTATTTTAAATTTGGAAAGCCAGAATAAGCAGTAAATCTCAAATTTATTTGGAGGGATTATGGACGTGGAACTTAAGGAATCTTTGTTGAATGCTCCTGGCAAATGTCCTTGTGGTGAAGAGACCGACTGGAAAAAAAATTACCCATTAGGTTGTTTTCATTGTCTCAAAGAATGCTGTACGAAATGCGGCTCTATTGAAGATAATGTTCTTACATGCAGTAGGTGCCACAAGAAATCATTATTGCCATCTTCTGCACGGGAACCCAGTTCCTAAAATACGAACATATCTTCAAAGAATTATTAAAAATCAATAAAAAAGTGAGCAATTATTAGCTCACTTTATTTTTTTATAATTTTTTTAGAACCAACCGCCTTTGATTGGTTTTTTTCTGAAACTAGCGGTACCATCCTTATCAACTACGAATTCATAAGTTCTGCCTTTCAATTTATGTTCCGATCTCATTTTTTTGTGTTTTGCTTTAGCTTCTTTCATGAGCGGGTAGAATTTTTTCATTTTTTCTTTGTAGGAATAGTATTCTAGTTTACCGTCTTCATCGACGATATCATCTTTAAAATCAATAACCATATATTTTTTGATTAATTATTAATTATTTTAAAATTTAAATCTTTCTCTAATATTTTTTTAACTGTTGGTAAGAATCTTAACTGATCTTTTATGGAGTTAAAAATTTCAAAAGATATTACATTACCAAATAAATTATGTGGAAGTGTTTTGATATATTTAAAGTCTTGCGCATTCTTCACAACATGAAGATCTATATTGTTTTTGTTTGAATACCCGCTCAGATGATTACAACCACTTTTTGATTTATTAATATGTTCAAAAATATAAGCATATTCTTTATCTTGCAATGTAACTTGTTTTTTGAAATGGGCAAGGTCAATACAAAACCCACCAATGTTTTCTACTTTCACTTTAGGAGATACATAGTTATCCGTTGTCATTTCAAGGTATAAATTTTTATAATAACCTTTCCAATGACTAATAATTTTTTTATTAAAATGGTCTTCATGAATGGTAAAGTATCTCGTACCAAATTTTTTATAGAGAATATTAAGTTCCTCTTTGGTAGTATCATCTTTTATATGAGTCATCGAAATTTTTTTGACACAAGATTTTTGTAAAGCTTCCAGAAGACCGATACGATCTTTTGGGCTAAATATTTCAATATATAGAGCAATTTCAGATATATTATATTTTTCTATTTCTGCCAATTTCTTTACCCAGTCTTTTTTATGACGGCCAGTTATACTAACTAAAAGTTTCTTTTTCATATAGATATTATAACAGAAATACTATAGTATTGACATTTATAGCAATATTATATATGGTAATATGAAATCGTTATTTTACAAAGGAGTGCTCATGGCTAAACTAATATTGAAGAGTTTGAAAAGTTGTACCAAAAAAAGACCTCATATTATGATAGTAGGTCGACCAGAATGGCAATCATTGATTAATGATACCGTTGATTCATATTTTGGTCCTTTAGACTCTATCATTGAAACGCCAACCTATTCAGATACAGAGAAGTGGTTGGGTCAATTAGAACCAGATTTGGTAATTATTACCAACTATAAACTAGGCCTTGGTCTTGATTTGAAAAAAATTATTGCCAAAGTACCTGTTTCTAGTATTGTGGTGATGTGTGACAAACATACATTAAATGCTGTTATGGCCACAGGAGTTAATTACACTACTAAAAAAGACATCAAGGATCTATTGCCTATAGTAAAAAGAATACTTGAGGCACAAGGTTATTGATAGATGCCGCGGACAAATAATAAAGTCCGCGGTTTTTTATTTAGCTATTTAATTTTTTCCTACCATTTTTTAAGTTAACAATTATGGTAATTGTTACTAATACGATTAAAGCGCCAACCCACTGCCCAGTGGTTAGAGTTTTATCGTTAATAAAATATTCTAGTATAATTGCACTAACTGGAAACATTAATTCAAAAATCGTTGCTCTAGAGGCTAGTATTTTTTTTAGTCCCCAATAATATATAAATATTGCTGTACCTCCGGTGGTTAGAGCAATTAATATGAACACCCCAATAATTTCCCAGTTAATAGCTTTGAATCCGGAAAATCCTTCATAGTTAGTATTAATACCGGCTGAGTTTAATATTGAAATTATGATAATAATAATTAACATGATTCCGGTTGTAATTGTAAATCTTAAAGAAGTACTAAGACCGTGACTAATCTTTGTAATAGCTTTTTTGGAAAAAACTGTAGAAGAACCAAATGCAAAAGCAGCAATCAAAGCAAGAATTGCGGGAGTAAGCATATTGTTTGCATTCCAATCTACTTTATCAAATCCAAAGGTCAAAAAATAACTACCCAATAAAGCGATGACAGCAAGTAGATAAAATATTTTTTTTGGACGTTCTTTTAGAAAAGTTATTGCTAGGAGGATTGCAAAGATTGGTTGTAGTTTCTGTAATAATAAGACGACAGAAATATTAAGATCGTTATTATGGACGTTAATAATAGCGGCTATAATAGCCATAGTGCCTATTGCCCCACCAAATAGTCCTGTTAATATAAATGCGGTCCAATCTTGCTTATTTAGTTTTTTAATTTCTTCTCGTTTTGTTATTAAAAAATATGATAAAAAAATTGTTGCTACCGCATGTAACATAAAAACAAAGGTAGGTACATCCCACAGACCTAAGTCGGTAATCCAGGGGGTCAATAATATTCCATCTACGGCCCATAATATTGCTGCTATCATTATCGCTAAAGATGCAAATATTGAAATATGTCTAAGTCTCATTTGCTATTAACCTTATTGAATTAGTTGAATACATTATATCAGATACTGTATTTTAGTAAATCTATCTAAACGTGCATTATTTGACAGAATTTATATTGATTTCAGATGTGGTCATATAGTGATCGGAAATTATTGGTTTTTTTAATATTTGATTGCGAACAATTGATACATTGAAATTAGCAATGATGATATCTGGACAAATTACATCTTCGTTTATTATATTAAGACCACGGGTACTAAATTTATTATTGATATCAAGAGATACGCCATCAATGTTAGAAATATTTTTGTAATTAGGTTTTAAATTTAGTAGACTATATTTCGTATTGAAATCACCAGACAATATTGTAGGATTATTGCCAAGATATTTGTTTAATTGGGAAAGTTGAAGATTCAAAGTTTTATCTTGTTTTTTTGACCGAGGAAAAAATAGATGTGTATTTAGAATTTTGATTGCCTGATTATTAATTTTTATTTCAGTAGACAATAATCCCTTTTTTGTAAAAAATTCTTTATGTAGTCCAAGCTTTGTAAAGGGTAAAAAAGCTTTATTGTTAACTTTTAGCTTTGTAAGAGTTACCAGGCCAGAGAAGTTAAAAAACGTATTGTTAACTGTAGTTACATGGTAGCTAGGCAGGAATTTCTTTATTTTATTAATATCATAGGTTAGCCACATTTCTTGCATTGCTACAACATCAAAATCGTATTGCTTAATTATTGCAATTAGATTGTTTAGACGTTTATTTTTATTTATTGATAGAGGCCAGGGCAATCCCCAAAAATTGATAGAGGCAATTATTAAATTCATATAGTTATTATAAACTAAAAGGGTAAATGAAAAAACACCCCCATAATTATGGGGGTGTTTTTAGTAATAATCTATGTTATTTAATTCCAACTAGACTTAGTTCATGGATAGTTCCTTGTCTTTTTGGCCACCCAGCACCTTCTAAACCGACATAATGAATAGTTACTGGTTTAGGGTCTAGAGTCATTAGATCGAAATCATACGTAAATTTTTCACCACTAACTACTTTTGTTCCATTAATTATACCAGAGCCACCTTCTGGATCTGAAGTATAGAATCCTTGCCAGAATATTTGTTCAGGAACAGTAGGATCTATATTCAAACCAACGTGCAGGAGTCCATTAGTATCAGTATAACTAACAGCTACTGCGACTGGTGCTTCTCGTCCATCCCATCCAGTCCCAGTTAAAGTTTGTTGAGAATTGGTAGTGATAAGATGTAAGTTTAGCTCACTATATTTACTAACATCAGTTTCTACATCAGTCATAATTCCTGCTCTTGAGTTGTTTTCTAGACCAGCGAAAGTCACGCCATCGTTTGAATAGGTTACTTCTCTATTAGCATTATTTGGGTTAAACCAAATATGCTCGTACCAGTCATTGGAAACCTCTTCAAATTTAGTTAGTGGAATGATATTTACATCAGTAGTATCGGAGTTAGTATTTTCCGTAATTGTGGTATTGGTATTTGTGTCATTTGTTATTGATTCATTAGTATTGATAATGGTATTGGTGTTGTCTGTTGTTTCGTCAGAATTATTATTTGTAGTAATGAAATATGTTATGATTGCAATTATTATAATAAAAATAATAATTATTAGTATTAAATTTCTCTTTTTTTTCTTATTGTCGTCTTCCATATGTTTTGTATTTTATTAATATTTAAAACTTATTAAACATCTTATTGAACTGAATTTTTGTCTTTTTTTAATTCTATTTCTCTCTTTAGTTCATGAAAGAATCTGTAATTTTCAGATTCTTCGCAGGTGAGTTTGGTATCATTTTTAATGATAAATGTTGTATTTATTACTTTTTTTACTATAAGGTGTTCGCTGAAACGTACAGTTTTGTTTTAGTTAATTAGTTCATCAACTTTATTTTTTACTAAATCCATTTTTTTATTTTTTATTTAATTAAATGTATCATATCATAATAAATTATGTTTTTAAAATATAATACAATGAATATTAAGTAGATTTTTTTATACTTTTTCTTTCTCTACCTTCTCAAGTAGTTTGGCTAATTTTTTTGTTACTAATACTACTACAAAAGTAATAATGATGGCATAGACAAATAACCCAATTATACCTGAAGTAGTACCAAAAATTTCCCTAAAGAGAGATTTTATAGCTTCGTTCCAGGCAAGTGCTGCTACCAATCCAAAACCTGTAGTAGAAAGCTGGACCATTGTTTTAAGATATTCTTTACTGACCATAATATTATATTATTAAATTAATTGAATATTCATTTTAGGTGATAGCGTTTCACCCGGTTTGATTATTTCTGGATCGTCAACTAGTCCTCCTTTGTCTCTCATGACTGGTTCTACGCAGAAGAAGTTGGCGTCAGCACTAGCTGACCAGACCCAAATGCGTTTGTATTCTGAGGAAGCAGTCATTACTATTGTTCCTAATTCAGGAATAACGATGTTCAGTGGCACTAGTTCATTTTCTGTGCTGGGATTTTCTAGGGAGATTGCTCCCTTCCCATTTCCCCATTTTTCTACTTGATCTTCAATTGCTTGCCCACCATCCCAATCAAACTTTATTTTTGATTTAAGTTCTGCTGGTATGCGAAAATATGGATGCAGTCCCATTGAAACTGGTAAGTTTTTATCTGTCTCTTCATTTTTTACTTCTTGGGTGAGAGAAAATGAACCATTTTTTTCAAATTTTGCTATCATTCTTAAGACAAAATCATAAGGATATTTGTCTAGAGTGTCTGGATTTGAACGAAGAGATTCAATAAATCCTTGTTCGCCCATTTCATCTATTGTCCATGTATTGTTTCTTGCAAAGCCATGCTGTTTCATATTTGGATAATCAGCATGTTTAATAGGTCCTGCATTTGGAAATAATATTGGGATACCACCTTTAATATTTTTATCACGGTTATTGAAAGTATCTTCATCTAAATAAAATAGCTCTTTGTCATTCAATTTGAGAGAGGTAATAATTCCGCCACGTTCTGGCGAAAAGCCCACTTCTCTACCGTCTGTAGAACGAATAATTTCAATTTTTGGTGAATTCTCAATATCCTTTTGATCAAATTGTTCCCCCTTTTCATTCATATAAAATGTAATAGTTTAATTAGATATTATTAGTATATCAAAAAACAACTTAAGTTTATAGATAAGTAGATATGTTGATTAATCTTTCAAATTTATTTCATCGTCGATACGTATCTGTTCAACAAACTCAGGAATATGAGATACCATTATCAAAGCCCCTTTGTATTGATCAAGTGCTTTGGCAATTATTGGTAAATGACGAAAGTTAATATGATTCGTTGGTTCGTCCAAGATTAATAAGCCTGGTTTCATAAGAACTAATCTACAAAAAGATAGTAGCCCTTTTTGACCTTCTGATAAGGATTTTATTTTATTCATTAATAATGAACCGTTTAATAAAAATCCAGCCGCAGTAGAACGTAACATTTGTTCATCATCTTCTTGCATAACTTCTTTTAGTGCGTCAAAGGCCGTTTGTTCACCATCTAGATTTTCAAAATTTTGTTGATAATACCCCACCTTAATTTCTTCGGGGATAATTATATGTTCTGATTTATTTTCGATAATCATATTTAATAATGTGCTTTTCCCAATACCATTAGGTCCGGAAACTAAAGCATGCATATCTTTTCGTAATAAAATATCAATTTTCTTTTCTACAACCTTATTTTTTTTCATGGCTGTAATGGAGGTAATGTGTAATATTTTTCCATGGAAATGATCATCAAATTCTTGCATTGGAATTGTAAATGGGCGAATTGTTTTATCTCCTTGTCGAACATCAACAAGATTTTCTTTTGCTTCAGCTGCTGATTCTCTCATGCGTTTTGCTACACCACGTAGTTTACCGCCTTTGTGTGCGAACACTTCTGCTTGAGCTGTTTTTTCTTTTATTTGTCTTTGCATGCGTGCATTTAAAAGATTTTCTCTTTCTATACGTGCCTCAATTTCTTCTACTACGTCGTTATAGTTTCCAGTGTATTGTTCAACTTTTTTTGTATGTACGTCAAGGTATAGAACACCATCAGAAAAAGTATTTAGAAATTCTGCATCATGTGATATTACTAAGACAGTTTTTTCATACATTATTAAGAAGGTAGTCAGATGGTCTATGCCATCTTGATCAAGATTGTTTGTTGGTTCATCTAATAGAAGTAGGTCAGGTTCTTGGATCAAAGCATGAGCTAAAAGGAGTCTGGCATGTTGACCACCAGATAGTTCTTTAATATATTTTGTGATTGGTACTGATAAATTCACTACTTCTAAAACGTCGTTAATCATTTTATCCAATGAGTATTGCTTATCTTCGAAGGCAGTAGCAAAATATTCTTGGATGGTTAGATCTAACATTTCTTTTGGCATTACTTGTCTTGCAATGGCGACTGTAGCATCTTGCGGTGAACGTGATACTTGTCCCTCGATAGGTTTGAGCTCTCCTGTGATTAATTTCAACATAGAACTTTTACCAGCGCCATTTTGACCCATCAGAGTTATTCTATTTCCTGAGCGAACTGAAAAATTTACTTCATCAAGTAATTTTTTACCGTGTTCATATTCAAATGTTACGTCTGAGAATCTAAGGACGACGTTGTTGTCTGCCATATTATTAATATTTTATGAAATTTATTCTATCATCTAGCTGATAATAATACAAGTATTATAATTATATATACTAGTAAAAAGGGTAAAAAAAAAGGGGCTTGAAGTATTAAATTATATACTTCTAACATTGTGCCCCATACAACGCCTGAGTGTTGGTGTGCTCAGGTGAGTAAATTTTATGTTTTGAGTATGACCACCTGGGTGGTCACCATAAAATCTTTAGCTTAATCTACTAGATTGGCTTACTTTGAGGGGTAAATACACCCAGATCAGAGATACCACCTCTGCTCAAAGCTGTTTCAATCAAGTGACTAAACCTTACGAGGGACTCATCAGCACCCCGGTTTATCTTATGTATTACAAGTTAGAGTAAAAATGGTAGCGGTCACCAAATATATCAGTTAAACCTTGGTGATGTATTATCTTGAATAGACATATCAAGACCGCTTTATCTGTCTTGTTAGTAGGGTTATCGCCTGGGATGTTTATCGGTTTGCCTTTTATCACTGTGGCATACGAATAACATCCATAACGGAAATTAACCTCTACCAAGCGACCACGAAAACGTACCGTTTCTTTATCATACCAAGCCATATTAGACCCTCTTGTAATGCGTTAAATTAAAAATGAGCGATTGATCAACTTACATCAAAACAAAAATATTGTCAAGGGGGGGCTAAAGAAATATCTAAAGTTTCTGCAAGAAACTCCATGTCATAGGCACTATCTAATTTGTGGTAAGTCATTTTTTTGACAAAAAATATATACCTGATATATTATATAATTAGAATAAGTAAATAAATATCATATGAGATTAAGAATAATTTTATCAACATTAGTCATTATCTTATTTATAGGTTGGCCGTTGACCGCTTTTTTGCGTTCAGCGCCTAATCAACCAATAAAACAAAACCTTTTGGACTCAGAGGTTAGTATTGAAAAATATATACAGACGATGTTATATCCAAACACGCCATTCAAGGATTTTAATTCTGATGCTCCTTGGGTACATAGAGGAGGTTTGGATGAACAAATACCAATAATTTCATTTATCAAGGATGCACATCTTGATAGTATAGGTTTGGATTATGTGGCTTTTTATAGATTGAATCCAGAGCAATTAGTAGCTGTTTATAATCCATCTGGTCTGGTAACTATAGATTCCCCTTTTTGGTATATAAGTCTCAATAACTTGACTCCGAATGATTTGGGATTAAATTACGGAGATGATCTGCAAATACGAATTAATATTAGGTTTAGGGATCAACTAATTTATCATACTTATAAATATTATCTTTCAATAGCTATACGTGGATCATTACCACAGCAGGATGGATGGTATCGTGGAGATATCCATCATCATACTTTTTTTACTTCCGATATTTTTGAATACGGAGGATTTCCGGAATTTGACGTGAAAGCTGCAAAAGACATCGGTATGGATTGGATTGCTTTCACTGATCACTCTTATGATGTATCGGCTTCGGAGTGGGAAAATTTGAAAACTACTGCTCAAGAAAATTCAACCGACGATTTTATTGTACTTCCGGGTATGGAATTTTCAGTTGATAATAACAATTCAAATGATTTGGTGGATGATAGAGTTCATTTGTTAGGATTGGGATTTGACAGTTGGATATCAGGACCTGATATTGTTCCGGGATTTGATGTTTTTGGTTCACAACCAAGGGTTATGACAGATATTTTGGATGATATAGAAACACAAGGAGGAGTTTCATATGCAGCTCATCCATTATCAGAAATTACAGCATTGTCAAACTGGGGATTTATTAAGCCTTGGTCATCTACTAATTATACCGAAGCATTCGATTATGAATCTTTTGTAGGAATGGAAATTTTTAACAGACGTCAGACGTCATTTAATAACACGGGAATTACAACTGACAATGTAAATCCATTCCCATGGAGTTTGAATTCCAATTGGGATACGGAATGGCAGGATGGAATTACTAAGTTCAATCAATTAGTAGGAGATAATTTGGACAGGAAAATATTTTTTTCCGGTGGTGCTGATGCACATGGAGATGCGAATTTTGAAACAAGTAATAATTATGGATTGGTGGATGTTGCTGCAAATAACAATGCATTAGGTAAGGTTCATACAGTAGCTTATTTACCGAACGGTTTGAGCCAAGAAAACTTGTTATATGCATTAAAAAACGGCCATTCTATAGTAAGTGACGGGCCGTTAGTAAATATGAGTGTCAGAAGATCAGGGGGGTGTAGTAGCTGGACAGTAGGAAATATTGGAGATCGTATTAATTATAGTGGTAGTGACAAGTTATTAATTAGTGGGAAATCATCAGATGAATTCGGAGGATTGGAAACTGCTACAGTGCATATAATCAATTCGCTCGGACATAGTACGGAAAATTTTTCTTTCTCTGGAAATTATGATTTCCAAACATTATTATTATTTTCATTAAACCAAACTGACACTTTCGCAGTTTGGACAGAAGTGGAAACCTCTTTAGGTTATAGGAGTTTTTCAAATCCTATTTGGTTTAATTTACCGGATTCCGCATTTAATTATGATATTGTGGATCCATATCCGGTTGTTAATCAAAATTGTTATTAAAAATAGTAACTTTACGATATAAATTAAATATGATAAACTATTTTAAAACCAAAGAGTTTTTATAACGGAGGTATTATGAAGTGTGGCAATTGTAGTGGGACGGGTAGAACATATTGGGGTACATGCAATAAGTGCCATGGAAAAGGAAGATGCGGAGGGAAAAGAAAAAGTAAATCCCGACGTGTTTTACGGGGAAAGGCCCGTAGACATCCGCTTTCAGTAGCTAAGAGGAAACGCCGTTGGGCGTTATAAATTATCAAGCCCTGTCTATTGATAGGGCTTTTATTTATTTATATTTGTTTTTTAAATTTTACGCTTCTGGAGCAATAAAATTACGAGCAATCCATTTGCATGCTAGTCAGGTATATACTAGAGCACGAGTTGGTGAACATGGAGAAAAAGCATCCAGGCAATTTTTTACACAGGAGACTTTTACTCAGATATATCCTAAAATAAATAAAATGATTAATTTGTAATAATTTTAGATTTTACCTTTTCTCTTTTTTGCCTTCTCTTCAAGCATAATCCTCTTTGCTTCGAGTCTTTTTGCTGTTTTGTGAGACTTAGTCTTTTTTTTCTTACCTACTCCCGTAGCTCTTTTTGCCATATATATTTTATTTAATAATATTACTTATCGTATATCATTGGGTGAAATAATGCAATAAAAAAGTTTTATTAGATTATAGGTATATGATAAACTTAATGTAGGAGGTTAAGTTATTAATAGTATAAATATGGAAGAACAAAACCAAAAACAACCAACTCAGCAGCAATCAGTACTGCAGTCCGAGGAACACAGAAAAGGAAAAATTAATTTTTCACAAGCATTCTCCAAGTTAAGTAAATATTCTAAAAGATTTTTTATTGTTTGTGAATTATTACTTGCTATAGTTGTAATATTATACTTAATGTATGAATATACCCCCTCCTGGTCTGGTTGGGTTGAATTTGTTCTGCTGTCGTATTTTTTATTTATTGTAAATATTATATATTTAATAGCAATTATTATTTTTCTCTTAACACATAAAAATTATAATGGATTGTGTGTGTGGTAGGTTTTATATACTATTTGTTAATACCTATTATTCTAATTACATCAGTGGTATTTTTTAACTGGTACTGGAACTATTTTTAAAGAATTATTTTTTTATAAAAAAATAAAAACACCTCACGAGAGAATAAGATGTTTTTTCTTGGAGAGACATCTAAATACTCAGTTATTTTCCCAGGTGGCTATCGTAAGATTATTCGAACCCCACATTCTGCGGGACAAGCCAATCTCAAAATCATTGAGGTTTTATTGGATTTTGGGTATATGGTAGACTTAATATAGGAATTTAAGTTATTAATAGTATAAATATGAATTTAGGTACAACAAACATAATTTTTATAATTATATTATCATTACTTTCGATAGTTTTGGTTATATATATAGCATATTTATTTTTTAGAGTTAAAAAAGATGATAATAATAATCAAAAGACACTATATAGGTTTTTGAATTATAAACAAGTTATTACAATTGTTGTAATAGTATTGTTGGCCTTCACAATAACAAAGGTGTCTAAAAGTTGGGAAAATTTTATATTACCATTTTATCTTCTTATTATTTTAATAATATTAGGAGTAATAGTAATTCCAAAATTATCAAATAAAAAATAAAGGTGTAAATATGGAAGAACAAAATCAAAAACATACAACATTTCAGCCAGAAGAACCTAAGAATAAAACTTTTAAAAAAATAAAAATCTTTAGTAGATGTGTATGGGGATTATTTTCAGTTCTAATTGTTTTAAGGAATCTATTTGGCATCGAAATTCCTTTTATAATATTTCAATTTATTGCTTCTATTTTTTTTATAAGCGGGGTTTTTTCTTTTTGGGTGTTTGCTAACCGTGGAATTAAAGATGTTCGTTTACTTGTTAAATTTCAACTTTGGCAATATTTTTATATTGCCTCTGTAGTATTACTAGGTATTTTTACTGCAAATCCTGATGTTAATCAGATGGATGTATTAATATTTTCTATGATTTTTGTTACGTATCTATTGGGAGAAGCGGCTAATTATTACGAAAAAAAGACTGAGGCTTCAGAAAAAAAATAAAACAAAACTTTTTAAAGATTGGAAATTTTGGGTGTGGGTAATAATTGTCCTATTGGTTGCTGCTTTTATTATATATAGTAGTTGATAATTATAATGCCACAAAAGGATTTAATTAAAGTATATTAAAAAATTCTGCTTATCGGCAGGCAGGCACCTTAAGAGGCGGGATTTTTTGATTGGGGTCGGATAGCCCGTCCGCCACAGCTTCGCCGTAGGCGTGCCGGGCGGGCTGTTTACCCCGTCCTTCATGGAAGGCGGGGTAAATTTTAGAACTTATTTATTAAGAGGTGTTTTATTATTTATTTTTTCAATTCAACTACATCAAGTGTGCGATTATAAATCGATGCTGTCTGGCCGGCATCAACATTCCAGCCAACCTGAAAAGTATGTGATCCAGCAGTAACATCTACCAAGGCATTGAAGGCCATGTTAAATGGACCGCCGGAAGAAGCGGCAGTTCCTCTTCTAATGGTGTGATCAACTATTGTCCCATCAACAATTAAAAAAGTCCTGGCTGAAACAAAGTCATTATTAATACTAAATACCCCACTGAAATTAATTAATACGGTGCTGGCGCCAGTTGTAACAACAATAGTTTCATCTAAAATATCATAATTTGGGGAATTTTGTGTTGTTGTATCCGTAGTTGTTCCATAAGCTTCACTCGTTTGAGTTATGGCGCCGGCTGCAATATTGGTAGATGTTACTATCCCTGTCCCCATCAAACTTCCCACCGTCAATGATCCGATTACTTCCATATTATCATTTACGATAAATGGCATGGTATCACTTGTCCCAGCTGTAGCACCACGCCAAACACGACCGTCTATTCTTACATTATCTCCAAAGGTCACAGGGTTATCAACACTATTGGTTGTTGTATCGTTTACAATAGAGCCGTTAAAGTAAGTTACTCCTCCAATATCCTGTTCCCCGATCATAATTGAACGCATTTTCATAGTTCCATCAACTTGATAAATATCTCCTTCCGGTCCAAATTGGGAGGTGACATTGTGTGTGGCCGCAGCATTTACAATCCCCACCGTTAATGCGATGGAAATGATCACTACCAACGATGTTATTAGTTTTTTGTTCATAAATTTTATGTTTAATGATTATTTATCTTTACACTCTTTGAATATTGTGTCACTAGTGCAATCAATATTAGTGCATGGCACCAGTACGCTTAAGCAACTGTCGTCCATTTTGCATTCTTGTTCATTTAATTCAGAGCAAGTTTTACTTCCGGTAAACAGTATCACGGCGCCAATGATTAATATGATTATGACAATTATTATAATTATATTTTTATTCATATTTTTTCTTATAAATCTAAAATCCATTCCAGCAGTTCAATTTGTTTTTCCAGTAATTTTTTCTTATATTTCATTTTAATTTTCCAATCTTTTTCGAAAGAATGGCTATCTTCATCAACTTCCTCTTCCATTTCTTCTACTTCCTCGTTAATTTCTTCCAGTTCTAATTCCAATTCATCTAATTTGTCTGTAATTTGTTCTTGATTTTTCATATTTTTTAAAAATTAAAGCTCTGTAATATAGGTAACAAATATTTCATTATTATCAACTGGATTTATAATTCCTTGCACTATTACAGTTGAGTCTTCATCGAAGAGGTTATTAGTCATGGCATCTGTACATTTTGGACGGCTGAAACCTTTTATACATGTACTAATAAAGTCCATAGTATCAAATGTCAATTTTTTATTTAAGGCTGGGCTACCTGGTTCATCCCATACTAAGTTCCAATAATTTTCACCGGCTGGTTGAGATAGGTTTCCGCTTTGTTCAAAATCAGTTACCAAAGGATTAATAAATTCAAAATTATTAAGCATATTTTCTTGAATGTTTGAGTTAGTAGTATTAAGTTCTTGGGTAGTTGAACCCCAAGAAATGCGGTACATATAATTATTATTTGTGACATAGACTGTGGCACCTGTATCATTCTCATGAGTGTTTCTGGTTAATTTTATGCCATTTTCACCATCAACTTTAATATTTGTTTTTTGATAACCGTCTTGTTCTAACAATCCAATCTCTGACCAGGTTTCCAATGTTTCACCTGATAGGTCGGCTACATAAATAAAAAAACTGGAATATTTGTAGTCAGATATATCAGCTACACTGGCAAATGAGTTGGTGGCGGGTGGAGGAGGACCAGTTACTGCGTCCGGTATATAAAACCAACTGGTTGGATAATCAACTGTGAAATGATAGTTATTGTTGATGAAAGTTTTCCATTCTGTAACTTTATTTGTATTATTATTGGATATAGGGGAAATGTTTAGATTGGTATTGTCTTCCACATTTTGATCTTGGTTTACTAGATACCAGGTGAGTCCCCCGCCTAGAATTAAGATTACGAGTATTATAATGAAAATACTACTAACCCCATTTTGATGTTTCATATTTTTAATTAATTTAATAAATTATCTAAGTTTGTACAGTCTAGATATTCATCGTCCGTACAGCAACTTACATTATCATAGGTGCCGTCGGCTCTGTTGCACCAAGGTTGGTCAGAAGAACACTTTATTATTACTTTTTTTGTATCTTTATAAATAATTTTTTGTGGCCAAGACCACTCACAATAAAATTCTGCAGTTTGATCAATTTCACTATTAATGTTTGTTGTAACGGTATTAGTGTTGATTGTAGTATTTACATTTATTATAGCCTTATTAACATTAGTAGTGGTATTAATATTTATTACTTTTTCATCATCCTCTTTCTCTATTTCAATATTTGTTATATCTGCGATGATTTCATCTAATTCTTTTTGGGTTGGATCAAATCCTGTATCATTAGTACATTGTTCTGGACAATAGGTTTTGGATGAATCCATTATTAGTAAGTCATAACAAACCTCCATACATTTGGAGAATTGTCCTTTTTTTGTTACTCCACCTTGGGACCAGATCAATAACAAAATCACACCAGCTATAATCACAATACCTAGGCTGATGAATATTTTCTTTTTATTCATAGTATTATATGAAAATTATTAGATATCCAATGTTCACTTATTATTATAGCTAATATTAGTAGATACTTAAAGGGGCTGAAATTTTATTAGATTTTGGGTATATGGTAGACTTACTTTGGTAGGTTATATTATTAAGATATTTATTATGAAAAATAAAACAATATTTATTGGATTTATAATAGGTGTAGGTATTTTACTATTGGCTGTGATTGGGAATTATTTTAGTAAGGATAATATGACGAAGGATGAAGGTATTTTTTCAAATGTTGTCCAAGATAACATAATACAAAGTAACATTAATATATTAGAGGTATCAGATGTGCCAGAAGACTGTGATGTTGTTTTTACCCATCGGTTTACAGATATTACAAAAATCAATGCTATCCAGCCAATTGGCTCTATCACCGGCGCTTCTCCTGGTCGTAGTTATTTGGATATTAAAGAAGGAGAAACTGTCCCGGTATACGCCCCAATGGATGCCACATTAAAATTTATTGCATATTCATATCGTGGCCCAGAGGCGCCTTACCCAGAATATGGTTTTAGTTTTGATACTGGTTGTGGGGTAACTTTTATGTTAGATCATTTGGACACAATATCGGATGAATTAAAGCAATATGCGCCTATTGAGCCTTCACTAGCAACTGACGGTACTAATAATCTTTCGGTTGAGGTTGAGGCGGGAACACTTCTGGGATATACTGATGGAACAGAACAGGCTAAAACTTTTGACTTTTTGGTAATAGATAAAAATACTGACGTTTTTCATATTAATCCGGAACGATGGGACTGGGATCAAGCGTTGCATGCTGTCTGTCCGTATGATCTATATACAGATGATTTGAAAAGTGAGTATTATGAAAAAATTGGGACATATTATTACACAGGATTTGTAAAAGCAGAGAGCTGTGGTAATCCATCATACGATATTGTTGGAACAATTTCCGGTGGGTGGTTTTTGGGAGAAAACGATACGATGATGACTGGTGAGTTTATGACAATTGGCGAGGAGGGTGGTAATGTGTACACAATTGTCAAAAATAATCTGGAAGATGTAATAATACGCGTGGATGATTACTGGACAGAAGTCATGCCAAAAGATGTTAAGGTTGGGAGTTCAGCATGCTATTTTGACAACAACACAGATACTTGGATGTTTTTGAATTTAGTAAGTGAAGAAACCATCCAGCTTGCAAATGGAAATGGGAATTGTCCTGTAGAGTTTCCAGATTCTAATATAAAGATTTATTCGAGATAGTCTTTATTGGGGTCCCTATCGGTCGGTTAATTTAACTAACCTGATGAAGGTTTTGGGTGATTTTAGGTATATGGTAGGAATATTAAAGCAAGCCTCAGTATTTATCTAAGGGACTCAATGCATCCTTCATCTGTTTCAATTGAACAAGATTCGCTTAATGTTGTTCCTCCACTAGTGATATCATATAAATGTGTCCACACTGTACCGACGCCTGCATCACCAGCTGCGCACATATAGGTAATTACGTTAGTAGTAGACCAGTTTTTTATTGTGCTACATCCCTCATAGAATGATAAGCTGTGTTCTTCTGCTTTTGTGAAAGTATTTTCACTAATATTGTAAATTCCAAGTTGACTTGTACCGTATGAGTCCTTGTCAGGGTCGTAGCGATAGGGACTATCTTTTTGTGATTTTAAGTATATAGTTTTATTAAGCTCTTCATTAAAACATACAATATCAAGACCCCACCCTTCAATTATTTGGTCTGAGAATGTTTGATACCACAAATATTGATTAGTAAGTTCTCCTGGTTGTCTTGAACAACTAAGTTGATATGATGCTTCAGTAGCTTCAATAGAAAAGATGTTTGTTTCTGAAGTCGCATTTGTGTTTGTCGTTATCGGAGTAGTATTAGTATTTATTTCAGTATTTAAGTTAGTTGTGATATTTGCATTTGCTGTCGTATTAGTATTCAAATTTAGTGAGGTGTTTGTAACCGTATTTGTATTTGTTGTAGTAGTGGTAGTTGGTGTATTTGCTTCTTCCCTATTCTCCTCATAATACCAAGTAGCACCAACCAATCCTACGGCCATAACTGAGATTAGTATTACCACCACCCAACGCACATAACCTTTTTGATTTTTCATAGTTATAAATTTAATATTCAATAATTTAAGTATACCAAAAACGACCCTAATAACATATCTATAGGGTAACTTTTATAAAATGGGTGGTTAGACCTGCCTACCGGCAGGCAGGGGGAATTACGCGTCGCCTATTGGCTCGCTTCTACCCGTCCGATTCCCATTTTATCCCATATCAAAAAAAGTTCCACCATATAAATATGATAAAACTTTTTCTGGGGTCGGATAGCTGTTTATCTTAGAACTTATTTAATGGATGGATTGGAGGTATATGGAGTGGTTAATAACATAGTTTAGTAGTTTGTGATATAATTAATACATAAAAAAGAATTAATATTAATTTTATTTATATGGGCGATCACGTAATTTTAAGATTTCCATTCGACGACCCTGACAATCCAGAGGTAGTTGATGTTCTGGCTAATGTACCGGTTCATTGGAAAAAATATCTTAAAGAAATCGCACATAAGACAAAAAAACCAGGAAGATATATTGCGTCTAACATTCTTTATGATGACGAGTATTACTATCCCGAGTCAATGGAAAAAAATCATAAAAAAATTGAAAAGGAATCAGAGTAATTTTTGAATGATTCAAGACCAAATTATAGATAGTTACCAAAAATACCTCTTAATATTAAAGGCGTTTTTAGAAAAGCCGGCAGGGAGAATTTCGCGTCGCCAAAGGCTCCTTGTCCTGGGTAGCGACCCCGCGGTGCGGGGTCGACTCTTGCCTTCGTCTCGCTTCTATCCGTTCGATTCCTATTTTGCCCCATATCAAAAAAATTTCATCATCTACAAGGGATAATAAAATTTTTCTGGGGTGGCTAGAGGGAATCGAACCCTCATAGCTGGTTCCACAAACCAGTGCACTAACCGTTGTGCTATAGCCACCACGTTGATTTTACATTCCAGGTTACGTATCTCCGCATTCGCGAATTTACTCCACCTTTCATGTAAATCTGCCTTTCCTCACACATCTGTGCTCATTTTATTGCGCTCCTGATGTGTTCGGGATGTTTAATGTAAAAAATCAGTTGGTGCGGACGGAGGGACTTGAACCCTCACGCACAAAAGTGCCTAGGCCCTCAACCTAGTGCGTATACCAATTCCGCCACGTCCGCCGGCCATTTATGTTAAAACTATTTTTTAACTTTAGTCTCTTTTAGTCGTTTCTTATAATCTTTTAAGAAGTATAGTTTTGCTCGACGTACTTTAGCTTTTTTAACAATCTCAATTTTTGAGATTGAAGGAGAATTCAAAGGAAATATTTTCTCTACACCAATACCTTCGGAAATCTTTCTTACAGTAATAGTGGAAGTTAGACCTTTACCACCGCGTCGTGATAGGACCATTCCTTCAAATTTTTGGATACGCTCTTTTTCACCTTCTTTAATTTTTTGATGAACAATAACGGTGTTACCAGCACTGATATCTGGCAAATCTTGTTTTACTTTTGATGTATTCAGTGAATATGCAGTTACCATAGTTTCTATTTATCTAATAATTATAATTTAAGTAGTTATAATAATAGCGATTACAAGCTTTATTGTCAAGACTTTTTGAGGTTATTTAGAATATTTTGAAGTTTTTCTGGTAAAGGGAGGGTAAATTCTACCCATTTACCATCCAAATCTGTAAAACCTAAGTATTGGGCATGAAGAAAAATTCTACTCATCTTTATTTTGGTTTTAAGTTTTTTTGGTTTATAAACTAGATCCCCAACTATTGGTAGGCCATAAGCATTAAGGTGAACGCGGATTTGATGAGTTCGACCGGTTTTTGGCATAATCCTTAATAATGTATAGTTGCCAATATTTTCCAATACTTCAAATCCAGTAATTGATTTACGTCCCCTCTCTTCATGTTCTGGGACAGCTGCCATTTTGAAATCTTTTGTTTCACTACGACTAATATTAAAATTAATTTCATCTTCATTCTTTTGAGGTGTGCCATATACTAATGTGATATATTCTTTTTTTATAGTTCTTTCTTTGAATTGGGATTTCAGATGGTCGAACATGTCTTGTGTCTTTGCTACTACTATCAAGCCAGATACTTCCCGATCAAGCCTATGTACGATACCGGGGCGGATTGGGTTCTCTCCAACTTTTTTTATTTTGGGATATTTTTTTACTAGTTGATCAGCAAGAGTTATTTCATTGGTACCATCTGCTTCATGTATCAATAGTCCAGCTGGTTTGTTTACTATTAAATAGTTTTCCGTTTCAGTAATGATATTTAATTTATGTTGAGCAGGTTTAAATATATTAGTTATTTTTTTTAAAGAGGAAGTAACAAAATTTTCTTGGGAAGTTGTGTTAATATCATTTGTTGTCGTAACTGGTTTATTATCTGTGATAATAATATCACCTTCTTTTAAGAATTTATGGACTACTGCTGACTTATTATTAACCAGGATTGTTTCATTTTTGATAAGTTTTTGAATTTGGGATCTTGTGATGTCTAATTTTCCTGTCAAAAATTTATCAAGTCTTTTGCCAGCATCATCTTTTGTGATTGAATATCTATTCATATTTTTTTATATAATCAAAGGATTGTTTTTTAGTTTTAATATTACCTTTGAGTTGTTCTTCTCTTAGAGCATTTTTAATCTTACCAATTTTGGCTCCAGGTTTTATTTTGAGTGCTTTCATTATTTCATTACCGTTAATTAATTCTTTTGGTAGTACTTTTTTGTTTCTAGAAATTTTTTCTAATGCTTCTACTTGTTTAACAATTTTGTTGAAATCTTTAAAATTTGGTTGGCCATCTTTTGGTATAGTAGCTTGTATATCAGCGAAAGTTAGTTTGAGTAAATTATGTCCAGGAACATTCTCATTAAAAAAGTATTTTTCGAGTGTAGTTTTTTTCATGGGAGATTTTTTTGTGTGGGTAGAGATCATATGTTTGCTACATAGCCACACAATATTTTCTGCTTTGATTCCAGCGCTGGATAATTTTAATCTTTTTATAATTTCGTCGGTTATTTTTGCACCAACTGTATCGTGATTATTAAATCTAAGTCTATCAGACCTCTCTATAGTATAGGGTTTACCAATATCATGAAAAAGGGTAGCAAATACTAATTCAGCATCAAGTTTTTCATTTTTATATTTTGTAGTAAATTTTTTTGAACTTAGATTTTGTAAACATAATAAAGTGTGTTTCCATACATCACCTTCAGAATGGAAATTCCTTGGTTGGGGACATTTCTTCATTTTTAACAATTCTGGCATTAGCGCTTTGGTTAAACCGCTCTTGTCATAAAGTTCAAAAGCTAAGGCAGGATTAGCGACGAAAGCTTTAGTCATTTCTTTTGCAATAGTTTCTCTAGGAACTAAAAATTCTCCTTTTACTTTTTTATTAATTTGAGGAGTTAATTTTTTTATTGCTGACCAAGTAGCATTATCGATTTTGAAATTTAGTTGGCAAGCAAAACGAATAGCTCTTAATATTCTTGAGTAGTCTTCTTTGAACCGTTCAGTTGCTAATCCAACAGTTTTAATGTTTTTCTTTTTTAAATCTTTGAGCCCATTAAATAAATCAATAATTTCTTTTTTATTAATGTCGTAAGCTAAAGCATTGATCGTGAAGTCACGCCTTTTTAAATCTTCTTCGATTGGCAGATTTGGATCTGATTGGATATCAAAATCTTTATAGCCACCAGTTAGGAAAGCGTGTTCAGTACGAGGTAGGGCAATGTCGAGAGGTTCTTTTAGAGTAGAGTTTTTGGGCATAAATTTAAGTACGCCGAATTTTTTACCTACTATATCTACCCAGCCAAGAGTTTTAAGAAATTTAAGAAGTTTATTGACTGATACATTACGTATAACAAAATCATAGTCTTTTGATTCTCGCCCAATAAGACTATCGCGAACAATCCCCCCAATTAAAAAAATTTCGGCTTGTGGAATTTTTTTTTGAAGATGTTTAATAGAAGAAAGTTCTTTTTTTTGCAATAAAGATGTAATTTGTTTCATATAGGTTAAACATAGCTAAATTCATCTTTAAATACAAGTTTTTTATTATTTAATAGGTATAAAAAATCACCCCATATTACAGAGGTGATTTTTTGAGTTTCTATATATCTAAATTTTAGTATATTGCCAGCATAAATACACCATCGGCAGGATTTTCATCTTTATCATGTTCCCAAACTAAAACGGTATTTGGATCAGATGCATGAGGAGCAGCGCCAATTAATCTAATAGCAACAGCACCGCCTGTACCACTTGGAGTAGCGATGTAAGCTCTAGTTGGTGTACCTGAACCATTATTTACAGCAAAATTGAAAGTTACTTCATATCTACCATTGCCAGTATTTGTGGCAGCAGTAGCATTATATCCACTAGTTAACGTACCTCCTGAACTAACATAGGCCCATCCTTTTAATGCTCCTTCAGCAGATACGGCCTGGGTGATGTTACCAGTAGTAGTGACTGTGTCAATACTAAGATCGGCAGTTGAGGATATATCGCTTCCAGTGATGGTTCCATCGACAATTTTAGCTGAGGTAATTGCATTATCAGCAATGTCAGCGGTGGCAATTGTAGCATCAGTAATATTGTCAGATGTTACTATCCCAGTACCAAGTAAACTTGCTACTGTTAATGATCCAGTAACTTCCATATTGTCATTGACAATAAATGGCATTGAATCTGCAGTACCAGCTGTTGCTCCGCGAAAAACACGTCCATCTATACGGACGTTATCACCAAAAGTAACGGGATTGTCTACTCCGGCGTTTGTTGTGGTATTGATTATAGATCCATTGAAGTAGGTTACTCCACCTACACCCTGTTCACCGATCATCGTTGATCTCATTTTCATTGTCCCATCTACTTGAAATATGTCTCCTTCTGGTCCAAATTGTGAAGTGACATTGTGACTAGTTGCAGCATTGACTATCCCAGCTGTCAAAGCAATAGAAGCAACTACCACTACGAGGGTTAAAAGCTTTTTTTTCATAGGCCTTTTCCTTGTTTAGTTGTTAAATTGATAAATAATCACGATTTTATTATACCCTTTTTTTGATAAACAAAAAACCGCCCTAGTTGATAGAGGCGGTTTTTTCAAAAGTTTTTACATTTCGTAAATTATAAAACTAAATGAAGTTTGGCCAGCTGACCCGGTAGATTCGTCTACAAAATCAACAGTAAAATGATCATTTACGCTATTTGTAGCCGGAATAAATCCAGAATTTATCGGTGTAACAACCGCTACATGAGTAAGATAAGAATAAGTTACCCCAGTAATAGTAATTTCATATTGATTACTACCACCGTCCCAGGAACAAGCTATGTTACTGGTACCACCTCTATCAGAGCCATCTGAATTACAATAACCATAGGCAATAGGCAGATTGGCACCGCCCGTACCATTGATCTTGTCAGGTGTTATAGCGTCATCAGCTACATCTGCTGTAGCAATAGTTCCGTCTGTAATTTTTGAACTAATTATTGAGTTACTGGCTAAATCTCCAGATACAATAGTTCCGTCTGTAATTTTAGCTGAGGTAATAGCATCATCATCAATTTTTGCAGTTGTAATTACGCTATCAGCTATGTCTGCTGTAGCTATAGTAGCGTCAGTAATATTGTCAGATGTTACTATCCCGGTACCAAGTAAACTTGCTACTGTTAATGATCCAGTAACTTCCATATTGTCGTTGACGATAAAAGGTTGAGTGTCTCCTGTTCCGGCAGTTGCTCCGCGAAAAACACGTCCGTCAATACGAACATTATCACCAAAAGTTACGGGATTGTCTACACCGGAGTTTGTAGTGGCATTGATTATAGATCCATTGAAGTAAGTTACTCCACCAACACCTTGTTCACCGATCATAACTGATCTCATGTTCATTGTTCCATCTACTTGAAATATGTCTCCTTCTGGTCCAAATTGTGAAGTGACATTGTGACTAGTTGCTGCGTTGACTATCCCAGCTGTCAAAGCAATAGAAGCAACTACCACTACGAGGGTTAAAAGCTTTTTTTTCATAAATTTTATTCTTTCATTATTAATATATTATTTAAATAGTTGAGAATGAATTAACTACGGCTTCAAAATCTATAGAATCAGAACTACCTTCATCATATGGCCAATGAGAAAAATCAAAGTAAGTATTGCCGTTGAAATAATAATAGTTTAGAGTAGTGCCATCAGCTCCTGCCGCACTCATAGTAAAACGTGTCATATTCAATCCATTTCTAACAACATTTTGTTGAATAATCGGAACGTCATAGACATCTACGTCTTCTATCATAGCATTGAGAAATTCTTCAGCCGTGGTAGCGCCGGCATCTTCAGTAATATCACCACAGCGGATAAAAAATTGATGACCTAAGGCATATACTTCAGTTGCACCTATACTAGGAAGTGTGGCTGTTTTTAAGAAAAATATACTGGAAGTCATATCATGAGCGTACCATCCAGTAGGAAGATTTATATTATAACCACAGTCAGTATTCTCATATATTGAGCTCACTTCAACTTCATCAATTACTATCCATTCAAAAGTCGAAAGGATTGTTTTAGACGTATCAAATTCGGAAACTCCATCAAGTCCGGCCACATCATCTGGATCATCAAAAGCCGCATATATATCATGTCCATTAATTATGTTTGGAGATAAGCCAGTACTTAGATAAAAGATGTCTTGAATAATTCCATCATAAGTTATGTAGGTAATAGGTATTGATGTATCTCCTAGCATAGTACTGCCTTCATCAGTTATGTCCCCGGCTCCAATTCCACTGCGCCAAAAAGCGCCAACTTCTTCTCCTGTTATTCGGACGCCAAAATAAGTTATATATTCCCCGCCAGGTGAGATAAATTTAATATAACGATTTTGCCATCCACCAACCGAGTCTTCAGCTGAGATGTCGACTTCTTCAATCGTCCAGTCTGGTGGGTACATCATCTGATAGTTATACCAATCATTAGTATAAGTTAACCATCCAGAAGTATTATCGACGGCTGAATTTACGTTTGTTGTTGCATTTATATTAGTTGCCGGTTCGAGATTAGTATTAATAATATCAGTAGCCTCATTAGTTCCTACCGTTGTATTAATATTTAAAGCAGTGTTCGTGTTAATATTGCTAAATGTAACATTTGCCAGTGGAGCGGTATTGGTATTTATTGATTCATCATTATTGGCATAAAAATACCAAGCAACTCCCACTAATAAAATAGCAATAGCCAATATAGTAATGATTATTGTTGTATTAATAATCCCCCTTTGATTATTCATATTTTTTTATATAAATAGTTATTTATATTATGTTTTTATTATACTATTTTATGGAAATAAAAACACCCCATTTCATTAGTGTTAAGGAAATTGGTTGTTTGGTGGGACGTAGAGGATTTGAACCTCTGACCGTTTGCTTCCCGCCTTTCGGACGGGACAAGTAAGAGGCAACTTTATCCCGCTAAGAATTGGCGGGATGCTCTACTTTACCCCGCCTATTAAAGGCGGGGCGAGCTGAGCTAATTTATTTTTATATTGATGATTTTTCTTTTTTAGCCACAATTCGTGCCTCCTTGCCTCTTTATAAGAATGGTGTTTTTTAAAATATACAAGTTTAAATAGTTTATATTTTGAACTGCTGTTGAGTTTTCCTTGGTTGTGTTCGTGAATACGTTTCCAAGGTTGTATAGAAATACCACAATAATATTTATTAAACTTATTACTATATATTAAGTACGTATAAACATTCATAAAATTTCCCTTTTATTATTTATTAGAAGGGAAGGTTTTTGGTGGGACGTAGAGGATTTGAACCTCTGACCGTTTGCTTAAGAGGCAACTGCTCTACCAAGCTGAGCTAACGTCCCGCGTCGATATAATATTTTTGGTTACGTTTTCAGCTTTCGCTGCTAATTCCACCGCTCATATCATTTCTCCTTTCCTCGCAGAACGGTATCGTTCAGCTCGGTATTATTTATTATAGGAATGGTACCCTCGAGAGCCCCGCTTTGAGCGGGATCTTCGAGAATCTCCGCCCAAGGCGGATGCGCCTATGGCGCAGAACCTTAAGTTTAAAAGATTGTTTATCCACGGCTCCCGCCCGCAACGCTAAAGCGTAGCTTTGGCGGGCGTGGTAGAAGGCCGTTGTTCCCCGTCTGCCATCGCCAATACCCTCGAGAGGAATCGAACCTCTATCCACGGCTTAGAAGGCCGTTGTTCTATCCGTTGAACTACAAGGGCAATGGCAATGGCGGGCAGGTATCCGTTGTCAGGCAGAGCCTGATCCGGCTTTGCCGGAAACTACAAGGGCGCGTCTAAATAATATTTTTGGTTACGTTTTCAGCTTTCGCTGCTAACTCCACCATTCATATCATTTCTCCTTTCCCCGCAGAACGGTATCGTTCAGCTCAATGTTATTAAATAATATTTCGAATATTAGCAATAAAAACTATTTAAGTCAATGCTAATTGCTGGTATATAGTTTGGTTGTGGTAATAAAGTTATGACCAAGTATTGATTGGATAGATTTGATGTCATAGCCCTGTTTTTTTAAATGAACTGCATATGCTTGGCGGAGTTTTTCGGGAGTAATATTATTACCTAGATTTGTTTTTTTTGAATATTTTTTTATGATTCTTTGGATGGTACGTGGAGTTAGTTGATAAGTTTCTTTTTTAACAGTACTTAGTTGTCTTTTCTTAGCTTTATCATGCCTAATAAATAATGCATTAAATTTATCATTTCTTATTTTTAGATATTCATGGACTGCATAACTAGCTTGATTTGATAAATTTAGAGAACGAGATTTTTTCTTACGTAAAATATTGATTGAGTTTGTACTGAAGTTTATGTTTTCTTTTTTTAATGAAGCAAGCTCTGATACTTTGAGACCAGAGCATAACAGGAGTTCTAAGATTGCTTTGTCTCTTTTTTGGATAATCCCAGGATTTTTTTCATGCAAGGGAGAAGATAATAGTAGATCGATATCTGATTCTTCGAGTGGTTTATAATGTTTTTTTATTTGCTTTTTAAGAACAATTTCCTTGAATGGCAATGAATGAATATTTTTCTTCTTTAAATATTCCAAAAAGGATCTTAGGGCTATTAAATGATAGTTTTGTGTATTTATTTTTAATAACTCTTTTTTTTGATTACGTATAGTGCTTAAGTAGTTTTTGAATAAATCAATTTTTTCTTTGGTAATATCTGAAGCTTGCCTAATGTTGGATTGATTAAAAAAACGGTGAAGGTAGAAACTATAGTTATTTACAGTTTGTTTCGTAGTTTTTTTCTTTTGCTGAAGATATTCTAAGAAATTATTTAAATTTTTATTAATGTCATTCATAGATTTATTTTACGACACTTATAAAATTTGGTCAAAGGTTGGTTGACTGATAATATTTTTATTGATAAGGTATTTTAATAAGAAAAATAGAACCTTTATATATAATAAGGAGCGTAGAAATGGTAGATCAAAAGTGTTCAAAGATTAAAAAAGGATTTTTGATTTTCCTTTTTGGCGTAGTAATGGTTATTGTAACAAATATTTTCCGGGCTGTGTCTGGTGATGTCCCGAGCTTCATAGTCGGTAACGAAGGGCTCACTTGGGCAATTCTATTATTTGCCTTTGGGGCTGGTTTCATTGGCTGGTTTACTTCTAACCCAGATCGTAAAATTTTTGGCTGGTTTGTATTTACCATGGGCTTCTTTGGTGATTTATTCGTTTTTTTTGGATATGATAAAAGTGGTTCTGTATTAATTACTTTTTTCATACTGATTTTAGTGAGTAGCTTAAGTATCAGGCTTGTTGAAACAAAAGCACCTTAGATAACAGTAATGAAGAACTTATTGAGAGAATTAATCATTTTCTTAATGATTGATCAAATTTCAGCCATTGTGTTTTTACGCGATGGCTTTTTTATTATATTGAAATGCATTTTTTGGCTAATCCTTGACAAATTATTAATAATACCTATAATAAGTATACTAATTAAATAGCTTACGAATTCTTGGTATTTGGAGTAGTTGACCATTAACTCAGAATTCGCGAATAAAGGAATAAAACTATGTTAACAAAAGGACAAAAAGACAAACTAATCGAGAAATATAAGACACATGATACTGATACTGGCTCTTCAGAAGTCCAGATCGCTATTTTGACAAGCGAAATAAAGATGCTTACAAAACATCTTCAGGATCATAAGAAAGATTTTTCATCACGACGTGGTCTTCTTAAGAAGGTTGGTTTAAGACGTCGTTTATTAAAATATTTAAATAAAGATAATGAAAAGAGTTATCTAGATTTAATTCAGAAACTAAAATTGAAGAAATAAATGATAAATCGTAACGATCAGAGAATTGGAGTATTTGTAGATGTTCAGAATCTATATTATTCTGCAAAGAATCTATATGGTCAAAAAGTAAATTTTGGAGAAGTTTTAAAAACCGTAGTTGGTAATAGAAAGCTAATACGAGCTTTTGCATATGTAGTAAAGGCTCAGAATGTTGATGAGCAGAAATTTTTTGAGGCTTTGGGTAGTCAGGGATTTGAAGTTAAGATGAAAGAGTTACAAATATTTTTTGGTGGTCATAAAAAAGGTGACTGGGATATTGGGATGGCGATGGACGCTATTCGCCTATCCCCTAAACTTGATGCTGTGATTCTGGTAACGGGTGATGGAGATTTTATTCCCTTGGTAGAGTATCTTAGAAATCACGGTCAATATGTAGAAGCTGTGTCATTTGGCGAATCAACTTCAACACTATTAAAAGCAGAAGTGGATGAGTTTACTGATCTGAGTGCCAAGCGCAATAAATATTTAATGAAAAGTTCAATAAGAAGAAAGAAAATAATTAATAAGTCGAATCGGCCTGCTTAGATATTTTTATAATGCTGGGGATTCGTAGACTTCTTGTTTAATAATAAATATTATTAAGAAACAAAAAGTTTATGAACTGGCAATGAGATATCCAACAAAGGAAGATTCGTTGAAAGGAAAAAATATGGAAAAAATCCAAAAGTTTACCACTGAAATAGATGGTAAAGAATTAATTATCGAGACAGGAAGATATGCCGCTCAAGCTAGTGGTGCCTGCACAGTCCAATATGGCGGGACTGTTGTTTTAGCTACAACTGTAAAAAGTAATACTATCAGAGATGGAATAGACTATTTCCCATTAATGGTTGACTACGAAGAGAAATTATATGCAGCTGGAAAAATAAAAGGATCTAGATTTATTAAACGTGAAGGCCGAGCTTCTGACGAAGCTGTTTTGGCTGGTCGTATGATTGATAGATCATTAAGACCATTGTTTGACCAAACAATTCGTAATGACGTTCAAGTTATTGCAACCGTTTTGTCTGTAGATATGGAGAATGGCGCAGACGTCGTTGCTTTATTAGCATCGTCAGTTGCATTGTTAATCTCTGATATTCCTTGGGCAGGACCTATTGCTGGCGCTCGTGTTGGTAAGGTTGACGGTAAATTAATCTATAACCCTACCTACGAACAGAGAGAAGAAAGTAATCTAGATTTAGTAGTTGTAAATTGTGGAGATAAAGTTACTATGCTTGAAGCTGGAGGTAAGCAAGTACCAGAAGAAGAAGTTTTGGAAGCTATTGAATTTTCACAAGATAAAATTTTAAAAACTTTAGAATTTATCAATAAGATAAAAAGTAAAGTAGGAAAAGAAAAAGTACAAATCCAACCAGAGGAATTAACTGAAGAGGAAAAAGAAGGAATGGATAAAGTTGAAAGTAAAGTTAAGGATTTTGTTGGAGATAAAATAAACAAACTTTTTGAAATAAAAGGAAAAGCAGAACAGAAAGAAGCTATCTCACAACTACGTACTGATTTAGATAAAATGTTGAAAGATGATAATGAAGTAAGCAAAGAAGCTAGAGCAAAAGGAACATCTTTAGTTGAAGGAATGTTTCAAGATGCCGCTAGAAAATTAGTATTAGAGGATGATAAACGTGTTGATGGTCGTTCTCCAGATGAGATTAGAGAGATATCATGTGAGGTAGGTTTATTACCACGAACACACGGAAGTGGCTTATTTAATAGGGGTGAAACACAAGTATTGTCAGTAGTAACACTTGGTTCTCCTGGCGATGAACAGATAATGGATACTATGGAAGAGAGTGGAAAAAAACATTATTTACACCATTATAATTTTCCTGGTTTTTCAGTTGGTGAAGCAAAACCTTTGCGAGGTCCTGGCCGTCGTGATATTGGTCATGGTGCTTTAGCTGAAAAAGCATTGGAGCCAGTTTTACCTTCTAGAGAAGATTTTCCATATACTATTAGAGTAGTATCAGAAGTTATGTCTTCCAATGGTTCTAGTTCACAAGCTTCAATCTGTGGATCTTCCCTATCATTGATGAACGCTGGTGTACCTATAACTGCTCCAGTCGCTGGTATTGCTATCGGTTTAATTACTGATTATGATAATCCAAAAAATTATAAAATATTATCTGATATTCAAGGGGTAGAAGATCATGATGGTGATATGGATTTCAAAGTAGCCGGCACTACTACAGGTATTACAGCTATTCAAATGGATGTAAAGTTGGACGGTGTAAGTATAGATATTTTGAAAGATGCTTTTGTATCTGCTAAGAATGCTAGATTAAAAATTCTAGATGTTATGAAGGCTAAGATTGCAGAACCTAGTAAAGAGATGTCCCCTTACGCTCCTCGCATTACTTCTATCAAGATTGATCCAGAAAAAATCAGAGATGTTATTGGTAAAGGTGGTGAAATGATCAATAAAATTATTGATGAGTGCGGTGGTCAAGATGTAACCAAGATTGATATCGATGACGATGGTCTGGTTATGATTACTTCTACCGACAATGTGCTAGGTAAAAAAGCTATTGAGTGGGTTGAAAATTTAACTCATCAAATTACTGTGGGAGAAGTTTATGAAGGTACGGTTTTAAAAATTGTTGCAGATAGAAATAGCGGAACAGAGATTGGTGCTATTGTAGAATTATTACCCGGCCAAGATGGTATGGTTCATATTTCTCAATTTACTGCTGAGCGTATTGCTAAAGTATCTGATATAGTTAAAGAAGGTCAGAAACTGAAAGTAAAAGTAATGGGCGTAGATAAAGAAAGAGGAAGAATAGAATTATCTCATAAAATTTTTAACGAGCCGACTGGTGCAACTAAGGGTAAAGATGATCGTCCACGACGTACCCGCTAATAAATAATTAATTTTATTTTGTCAGTATGATAATAAGTCTTAGTGGCAAGCCAGGATCAGGAAAAAGTACCGTAGCTAGAAAATTAGCTGCGGATCTTGGTTATGAGAGAATATATATTGGTGGTATGCGTCGAGAAGTTGCCAGAAAGAAAGGGATGACTTTAGCAGAGTTTAATAAGTGGGGAGAAGAAGGTAATGATGCTGACGCAGAGTTTGAGAGGTATGTTGAAGAACTTGGTAAGACAAAAGATAATTTCATTATTGAAAGTCGAACAGCTTTTCATTTCATTCCTCGCTCTTTAAAAATATTTATAGATGTTAGTCCAGAAGAAGGAGCAAAAAGAATTTGGGGGGCTATCGAAAAAAATAGTCAGCCTAACCGCAATGAAGATAGTAATCTACAAAGTCACGAAGATGTTTTACAAAGTATTAAGGAAAGAATGAAGAGTGATGATTTTCGATATAAGAAGTATTATGATATCGATATTTTTGAAGAGAAAAATTACGATTTATTTTTAGATACAACAAATTTGAATCCAGAAGAAGAATATCAAGCAGTTTATGATTTTGTAAAAGAGAAATTAGTGAAATAAAAACAAATGAGATGTCGAAACAAGTTCGGCATGAGGGGTAGTATTTATACAATCTTCCTCATTCTGAATTTATTTCAGAATCTATAAGTAAAAAAACCGTTTATATTTATATAAACGGCAATTTTTTTAAATGGGCATGATTCTTTTACTCGCTTGTAGCTTTCGTATTGGAATTTTTTTCAAGCCACTCGACGATTGCACTCTCTGGTATTCGCCAGTCCTTACCTAGTTTGTAAGCTCGGATTTCACCTCGTTGAACCTTGCGGGTGATGACCTGGACATTCATTTGAAGTCTACCGGCCAATTCTTTTGTCGTGAAAAACGTCTCTGCTGAGAAAGTTAAAGTGCTCACAATTTTTCCCTTCCATATTCTTCCAGTTAGCAAGTGAATTTGCTTCATCCGTGATCAGTTAAACGGGTGTTAAAAAAGTGATTATCTCCTTTAAAGTACAATTCTCCTCCTCAAATAAGTATCATGATTAGATATTATAATACCTTAATACAATAGATATTTTCTGTCAATAAATTCATCACTAATTTTGAATAAAGATATAATTATGTAGTTAACTAATCGTAACAAAATGATTTTTATTATCTAGTTAATTGTTAACACCTCCATAGGAGGTGTTATTGATAGGAATTAACAGGAATTAACCCTTTATGGTTTTATTTAATAGCCTAAAGGTTGAATTCCTAAAAAAGTAAGTATATTTGCCTGTGGATAACTAAAATGGCATAATAATGGGCATTGTTGGAATTTTATAATTATTGCTAACTTTAGCATATATTTACTATTGACAAGAGGCTAAATACGTGCTATACTGTTTTTATAAGGTATATTAACATTTTATCAACAGCAGGGAGTGATTTACTCTTAAATAAGGTTATTTAAGGCTAAATCGTTCTTTACTGCTAAATGGAGTGACTGGTACTCCGACTTCATTCTCTTGACGCGAGAGATATACGAAGTAATTTTGAAAAAATAATCAAAATAAAAAGGAAATATCCTAAATAATAAAATATTTGAGATGTTACCACGAAGTGGTGAAGAATTTAAAAGATTGCTTTTTGATCGCCAGTAACAAAAAGCTTAAAGATTATTCTTATAAATAATCTTGGCGCCTACCTATTTTATTAGGTGGACACCAGGTAATAGAATAATCCTAGGGTGGTTGACGCTCAATAAGTAATCTTTTAGGAGCGGTCAGACCGCCCTTTTTTTTACAGAAATTTCTTCTATACTATAGTTATGGAATATCCAACAAAAAGAGAAGAGAATAAATTATTTAAACAGGGATATAAATATGTTGCTGGTATTGATGAAGCAGGGCGTGGTGCCTGGGCTGGTCCTTTGGTTGCTGCAGCAGTAATATTACCCAAAGATTTTAAACTGAAAGGTTTAAATGATTCTAAGAAATTATCCGCAAAACAACGAGATGATTTTTTTACAATTATTACTAAAAATGCACTTGCCTATTATGCCTGCATAATACCATCGAAAGAAATTGATAAAGGTGGAGTTGGTAAAGCGAACTTGTTAGCTATAAAAAAAAGCGCTGAAGGATTGAAGATTAAACCTGATTATATATTAATCGATAGTTTTAAGGTTACTTGGAATGATATCCCTGCAAAATCTATTACTAAAGGTGATACCAAAGTGATAGCTATTGCAGCAGCTTCAGTAATTGCCAAAGTTACGAGGGATCGTATTATGGTACAATATCATAATAAATTTCCTAAGTACGGATTTGATAAGCACAAGGGATATGGTACCAAAGAACATCATAATAATTTGAAGAGTTACGGCATAACCCCAATACATAGACAATCTTACCAACCAATTAAAGAATTAATGTAAAAACCTAGTAAATTAGCAGTTATTTTAATATATGATATAATATAACCATGAATCATAAGCAGCCAGCTGGCCATACATTTTTACACCCAGAGAATATTCTAAAAGAAATAGGATTGTCTATTGGTGAAACAATAGCTGATTTTGGTTGTGGTGGTGGTTATTTTGTAATTCCAGCCGCAAAAATAATTGGTGACGATGGTGTAGCTTATGGTGTTGATGTATTAAAAAATGCATTATCTTCATTGGATGTTAAATCGCGAATGTTTGGGCTAACCAATGTTAAACCTGTTTGGGCAAACGTAGAGATTTTTGGAGCTTCTCGTGGTATACATGACAATATATTGGATATGGTTTTTTTGGTTCAGATAATGTCTCAATCAAAAAAAAGAAGAGAAATTTTCAAAGAGGTTGATAGAGTCTTAAAGCATAATGGTGGTAAGATTATGGTTATCGATTGGAAAAGTGATAAATTAAGCTTTAGTCCTAATCCAGCTTCGATGACAAAACCTGAAGAAATTAAAGAAATAGCTAAGTCGTTCGGATTAATTTTAGAAAAAGAATTTGAACCAAGTGATTATCATTTTGGTTTATTGTTAAAGCGAGCGTAATAATTATTATAATTTAATAAAACCTTCCCTTAATGAATAAGGGATTTTTTATTATGAATAATAACAAAAGCTTAGGTAATTGGGGGGAGGATTTAGCCGTAAAATATTTATTACAAAAAAGTTATATAATAATGTATAGACATTGGCAAAAAAGAGAAGGTGAAATTGATATTGTTGCTTATGATAAAAATGATAGATATTTAGTTTTTGTAGAGGTTAAAACTAGAATAAGTTCTCAATTTGGTTCACCAGAAGAATCGCTAAGTTATAAAAAGAAACAAAGCCTAGGTAATATCATTATGTTTTATTTACAGGAAGCTGGATATAAAAATAGATATAGATTTGATCTGATTACAATCAAAAAAACTGATCATGTTAAGATAACTCATTATAAAAATTTATCCTTAGAATAAACTTGCCAAATTAAGTTATATAATATATACTCTAAATACTAAGACTAGTTTATCAAAACTGGTCTATTTTATTAAATATTTAGACAATTATATGGCAAAAGAAAATGAGATAGTATTAGCAGTTAAGCAAATTTGTGAAGAAAAAAATATATCATTTGAATCAGTCATCGAAACAATTGAAGCTGCGTTGGCAGTGGCTTATCGTAAGGATTTTGGTGAAAAAAATCAAAATATTAAAGTTGAATTTGATATTGAAACTGCCGATGCTAGTGTTTTTGATGTAAAAAAGGTAGTGACAGATGAAATATTTGAAGTATATGAAAAATTAAGAGAAGAAAAATTAGCAGAAGAAGCTAAAGAGGCTGCTGATGCTGAAAAAGGAATTGTTAAAAAGGAAAAAAAACCTACTAAAGTAGAAAAAAAAGAGGAAATAGATGATGAGGAAGAAGTAGAGAGATTTAATCCAAAAACTGATATTTCTTTATCAGAGGCCAAAAAAATTAAGAAAAGTATAAAGTTAGAGGGGGAAATCAAAACCGCTCTTACACCACCAGCTGCATATGGAAGAATGGCCGCTCAAACTGCTAAGCAAGTAATTGTTCAACGTTTACGTGAAGCAGAACGTGAGAATATTTATAAAGAGTTTAAAGATAAAGAAGGTGACGTAATAAACGGGACTATCCAGAGGGTAGAAGGAAGAATGGTGTTGGTTGATCTCGGTCCGACTACGGCATTATTACCTCCTCCAGAGCAAGTACCAATGGAAAGATATAATTCTGGTCAAAGATTTAAATTTTATGTAGTTGCAGTTAATGAGACTCCAAAAGGTCCAGAGATAATTTTGTCTAGATCTCATGTTGAAATGGTAAAAAAATTATTTATGTTGGAAGTACCAGAAATTGGTAACGGTTCAGTAGAAATAAAATCTATTGCAAGAGAAGCAGGCTCTCGTACTAAGTTGGCTGTTTTTACAACTCAGAAAAATATCGATCCAGTTGGTTCATGTGTTGGTCAACGTGGTGCAAGAGTACAAACTATAATTTCTGAGATTGGTGGGGAGAAAATTGATATTGTTGAGTGGGATGAAGATCCTGTTAAATTTATTACAAATTCTCTATCCCCAGCTAAAGTATTAGGTGTTAATACAAATGAAGAAGAAAAAACTGCCAAAGTAGAAGTAAAAGAAGATCAATTATCTTTGGCTATTGGTAAAGCGGGTCAGAATGTAAGATTGTCTGCCAAATTGACTGGTTGGAAGATTGACATAATTTCAGAAGCTGGTATACCGGCCATACCAAAGGAAGAATTAGATGATAAAGATGAAGATATTGAAAGTGAAGAAGAGATTGAAAAAAAAGAGGAGCCAAAAGATCTTGCAGCAAGCCTGCCTACCGGACAGGCAAGTTCAGAAGAAGTAAAAGAGGAAGAGAAGAAGGATGTTAAGGAAGAAGAGGTTGTAGAAGAAAAAAAGGAGGATAAAGAAAAATAATTTTAATAAGTAATAAAAATAATTTCCGGCAGAGCCGGATCAGGCTCTGCCTGAAATTAATAACTAACTTTTTAAAAAACTATGTCTACACCAATTATCATTGCGTTGGGATCAGCAGTAGTAGCTATTATTTATGGTGTGCTATTGAGCCGTTGGATTTTTAAATTACCTGCAGGTGATGAAAAGATGCAATCAATTGCAAAAGCAATTCAGGAGGGGGCAAAAGCTTATTTAAACAGACAAACAAAGACGGTTTCATTTATCGCTGTATTTGTTTTTTTGTTGTTAGGAATGTTAATAGATTGGACAACTGCAGCAGGATTTTTAGTAGGTGCATCTCTTTCAGCAATAGCAGGTTATATTGGTATGAATGTTTCGGTTAGAGCTAATGTTCGTACAGCAGAAGCTGCAAAAGAAAGTATGGCCAAAGCATTAAGTGTTTCATCAAAGGGTGGAGCAGTAACTGGTTTGTTAGTAGTTGGCCTTGGTTTATTAGGAGTCGCTGGGTTTTATGCTATCACTGGTGAGGTAAAACCGTTGATTGGTCTTGGTTTCGGTGGTAGTTTAATATCTATTTTTGCTAGATTAGGTGGTGGTATCTATACAAAAGCTGCTGATGTAGGAGCAGATTTAGTAGGTAAAGTTGAATCAAACATTCCTGAGGACGATCCTCGTAATCCAGCTGTTATAGCGGATAATGTTGGTGATAATGTTGGTGATTGTGCTGGTATGGCAGCTGATTTGTATGAGACTTATGCTGTTACAGCTGTAGCGGTTATGTTATTAGCGCATTTAATATTTCCTGGTTTTGAGAATGCTTTAATGCTTCCTTTAATGATTGGCGCTCTAGCTATTATTAGTTCTGTTATTGGAGTCCTATTTATCAAATTGGGTAAAAATAAGAGTATTATGGGAGCTCTTTATAAAGGAATGATAGTAGCGGCGGTTTTATCTGCAGCTTCATTTTATCCAATCACTAATTGGTTAATGGAGGGTAATGGAGTATATAGTATTAATAATTTATATTTAGCTTCTTTGGTTGGACTAGTAGTCACCGCTTTGATAGTAGTTATTACAGAATATTATACCTCTACAAAATATGCTCCAGTCAGATCTATTGCAAAAAGTTCTGAGACTGGACATGGCACTAATGTAATTACTGGGTTAGCAGTTAGTATGAAATCAACTGCCTTACCTGTATTAGTAATAGCTGGTGGTATTTTAGCTTCATATGCATTAGCTGATGTTTTTGGTGTAGCAATTGCAGCTATGAGTATGCTTTCTTTGGCCGGTATTATTGTGACTATTGATTCTTATGGACCAATTACAGATAATGCAGGTGGTATTGCTGAGATGGCCAAATTACCAGAAGAAGTAAGAAAAACCACTGATGCTTTAGACGCTGTTGGGAATACAACTAAAGCTGTAACTAAAGGTTACGCTATTGGTTCAGCTGGACTTGCTGCTATAGTATTATTTGCTTTTTATGTTCAAGAATTAGCTGATGCCGGTCAGGCTATCGTATTTATGTTAGATGATCCAAAAGTATTAGTCGGATTATTTATAGGTGGTTTACTGCCGTATTTCTTTGGCGCACAAGCAATGCAAGCGGTTGGTAAAGTAGCTGGTTATGTTGTCGAAGAAGTAAGAAGACAGTTTAAAGAAAAACCAGGTATTATGCAGGGTACTGAAAAACCAGACTACGCTAAAACAGTTGATATTGTAACTAAGGGAGCTATTAAGGAAATGGTTGTACCTGCCTTATTGCCAGTAGCTGCACCTATATTAGTTGGAGTTATCTTAGGTCCAGTTGCTTTAGGTGGTTTGTTAGTTGGCAGTATTATTACTGGAATATTTGTTGCTTTATCTATGACTACTGGTGGTGCTGCATGGGATAATGCAAAGAAATATATTGAAGAAGGAAATCATGGCGGTAAAGGATCAATAGCGCATCAAGCAGCTGTCACTGGAGATACAGTTGGTGATCCTTACAAAGATACTGCTGGTCCTGCTATCAATCCAATGATTAAGATTATCAATATTGTCGCATTGTTGATAATTGGATTAATTATTTAAAAGATTAAATATGGCCTACGAAGGGTTTCGTCAAATATTAGGCCCTCTGATGAGAAAAAAGCGGGGCAATGTAACTGGGATAGAGAATCTTCCTGAACAGCCCCCTTTTATTGTTGCTGTAAATCATGAAGGGTTTTTTGATCCATTGGTATTGTTAACAGTATTATATAATAAATATAAGAGACAAATATTTTTTTTAACGGCACAAAATATTTGGGGTATCTGGGGAGAATATTTAGCAATACATTGGTTAGGTATGATACCTCTTCATGAGGATAATCAGGAAAAAAAAGGCGCAGCCGTAAATGAGGCAATTAGCTATCTAAATAAAGGAGAAATATTTGGAATTTTTCCAGAAGGTTCTAGGAATTCAGATAAGAAAAATTTGTTAAAAGGAAAAACCGGAACAGTGCGTATAGCAATTGGTAGTAAGATGAAAGTGGTGCCGATTGGATTGATTAATAATACTGGCTATAGAATTGGTGAGGCTATCAAAAGTTTATTTAACAAAGATAAAAAAGTTGAAATAAACATTGGTCAACCAATAGATTTTTCAGAATATTACGGAAAAGAGATCGATAAAAGCCTTTTAGAAGATGCAACTAGAAAGTTGATGAAAGAAATTGGAAAATTGTCTAATAAAGAATATAATTATTGATATGGTATATCCAATAGCAAATAGAACATTTTTACCTTTTATTAGGTTTTTTATAAGGAAATCAGAAGGTTTTGAAAATATTCCCAAAGAAGGTCCTTATATTGTAGCTTGTAAACATCTTGCTTCATTGGATGGTGTTTTTTTAGCGGCGATTATGATTCCGATAATAAAGCAAAAAATACATTTTGTATCTAACGTAGCTAGATGGGGATGGTTGTGGGAAAAAATAGTAGCTGAGCAATGGGCTGGAGTTATTCCTTTTTATAGGAAGCATCCACATATATGTTTGGATATCGCAAAAGAATATTTGAAGCAAGGTAAAATTGTTGGAATATTTCCTGAAGGATTATTAGAAAGAGATAAAAGCCAAAAGAGGGCAAAAACCGGAGTGGCAAGATTGGCAATATCTTCTAAAGTACCAATATTACCTATAAGTTTGAAATATAATAATATGACTAGAGACATGTACGGGAATAGACATGATAGATGGAGAGTCATATGGAATACGATTATAAATCCACATTCTTTAGAAATCAAAGTAAGAAAAACTTTTGAAATAGATGAATATTATGATGAAGAGGTTGATAAGGAAATGTTAGTAGAGGCTACTAACAAAATCATGGATAAGATCGAGTTTTAAAATAAGTTTTTAATTTATTAATAATGATTAATATATGAAATGGTCTGAAATATCAAAAATGTCAAAAGAAGAAATAAAAAATCTTCAAAATAAACAATTAGAAAAAATGATCAGACATCAAATTCCTTATTCTCCATATTATAGTAAGATGTTCAAAGATAATAATATTAGTTTTAAAGATATTAAAAATGTTGACGATTTACAGAAATTACCATTTACTTCAAAAGAAGATTTGTTAGCTACTAAAGAAGATCCTGCTAAGGCAAAGAAATTTATTTTACAACCGGATGAAAAACTAATTAAAAAACATGCTCCAAAAAGTAAGTTAGCAAAAATAATATGGGGCAAGCTAACAAAACAAGATGTAAAACGTGACCTTGAGTTAGAATATAAACCAATCCATATTCACTTTACTACTGGACGTAGCACAGATCCTATTGCTTTTACTTATTCAGCAAGAGATATATATTATTTACGCGAAGCTGGAGAAAGAATGCTTGATGTAGCTGGTGTTCCAAGAGATATCACAGCTATGAATGCATTCCCCTATGCTCCACATTTAGGATTTTGGCAGGTATATAATGCTTGTACCAAAATAGGATTAACATCTATTCAAAGTGGAGGTGGTAAGATTATGGGAACTCAGAAGATAATTGATGCAATGGAAAGAATGAAGATTGGATTCATTGCTTTCATACCTGGATATGGATATCACTTAATTCGTCAGGCAGTAAAGCAGAAAAGAGATTTTTCAGGTTTAAAAATATTAGCAAGTGGTGGTGAGAGAGCAAGTATGGGTATGAAAACAAAGACTAAAGAGTTGTTGAAGGAAATTGGAGCTGATGATGTTAGATTTGTATCAACTTACGCGTTTACAGAAGGAAAAGTAGCTTGGATCCAATGTCATGAAAGTTCTGGTTATCACTTATATCCAGATTTAGAATATTTTGAGGTAATTGATAAGGAGGGCAATAGAGTCCCAGAAGGTGAACCAGGTGAATTAGTATATACTTCTTTAAATTGGCGCGGTACAGTCGTTCTACGTTATAGAACGGGTGATATGACTGAAGGTATAGAATATGAACCATGTACACATTGTGGCAAAACTGTACCAAGAATTAAAATGGATATTCAAAGAACTTCAGAAATTAAAGAATTTCATTTAACTAAAGTAAAAGGTGAATTTGTAAATTTGAATGATTTTTATCCCCTACTTACATCTATTGATGATGTAGAAGAATGGCAGGTAGAAATTAGAAAGAAGAATAATGATCCATTTGATGTTGATGAAATAGTATTGTATATTGCCTCAAAAGAGGGTGTTAATTTTGAACAATTAGAGGCAAAATTAAATCACGAGCTTCATAGTCAAATGTTTATCAGAGCAAACATTATTCAAAAACCATTACAGCAGATGTTGCAAATGCTAGGCATGGAAACTGAATTAAAGGAAAAAAGATTAGTTGATAGTAGACCAAAAAAATAATTTCAGGTAGAGCCTGATCCGGCTATGCCGGAAATTAACAAATAAAATATAATAAAATGAATGTAAAAGTAAATAAATTACCGAAAAGCGAAGTAGAATTGGTAATTGAACTAAGTCAGGACGAATTAAAGCCGTTTATCGAAAAAGCTGTTAAAGATATATCTAAAAAAACAGAGATTAAAGGATTTCGTCCAGGTATGGCGCCATACGAAGTGCTAGAAAAGCAGGTTGGTGCGATGCAAATTTATCAAGAAGCTGGAGAGAATGCTATTAGAGATACATATCCAAAAGCGGTTATAGATAATAAATTATTAACTATTGGTCAACCAAAAATTGATTTAGAAAAAATTGCTCCAGAGAATCCATTTATCTATAAGGCAAGAGTATCTTTGGTGCCAGAAGTGACTTTAGGTGAGTATAAAACTATTAAGGTTGAAAAAAAAGAAGTAAAAGTTGAAGATAAAGATATTGAAGGAACAATAAAAAATATTCAGAAAATGTTTGCAAAAGAGACTAAGTCGGATAAACCTGTAACCATGGGCAATAAGATTGAAGTCGACATGGATACTTATGTAGATAAGGTTGCTATTGATGGTGGGCAAAGTAAAGGACAGCAAGTAATGGTCGGTGAGGGTCAATATATTCCCGGCTTTGAGGATAATTTAGTTGGCATGACTATAGGGCAGGAAAAAGAATTTCAACTTAAATTTCCAAAAGAGTATCATAAAAAAGATTTGGCAGGTAAGCCAGTAGATTTTAAAGTGAAAGTTAATTCAATATTTATAATGGAAGAACCGCCTGTTGATGACGCATTGGCGAAACAAGCAGGACAGTTTGAAACACTTGCTGATATGAAAAAACAATTAGAGAAAAACATTCTTCAAGAAAAAAATAACAAAGAGAAACAACGTTGGGAATTGGGAGTGATTGAAAAGCTAATTTCTATTTCAAAATTTGGAGAGATTCCAGAAGTATTATTAGGTTATGAACTTAATAAAATGATACATGAGCTAGAACATGAGGTTACTACTCAAGGGATGAAGTTTGAAGATTATTTAGCAAGTATCAAAAAATCAGCAGAGGACCTTAAAAAAGAATTCGTACCTCAAGCAGAGAAAAGAATAAAAACATCTCTCTCATTACGAAATATCGCGAGTAAAGAAAAGGTGGTTGTAGATGATAGTGAGGTAGCAAAAGAGATTGAAGCTGCAAAGGTACAATATCAAAGTCAACCTGATATGTTGAAGCAATTTGAGACAGATGAATATAAAGAATACATCCGGAACATATTAAGAAGTCAGAAAGTGTTTAAGTTTTTAGAAAAACAGAGTTCAGTAAAATAAATTAGAGATTAGAAAAAGCGTCGATAATAATTCGGCGCTTTTTGTATATGTATTATTCCCAAAAAAAATTCTTTAGCCAATTGACTATAGTTATAAGGAACGCACCCCCAACTAAAGCCCAAAAACCATTTATATCACAACCATCTACCCAGGCTGCTACCAAATATAGAACAACGACATTGGCAAATAAAATTGCCAAACTCCAGCAGAAAATCCATAACGGTAGAGTTGCAATAAACAATAATGGTCTCACTACCCAATTGAGAATGGTCAGTATTATAACGCAGCAAATTGCTGTCCATAAGCCATCAACTTCAAACCCAGGGATCAGGTGTGCAATAAACATGAATATTAATGCATTGATGAACAATCTTATAATTAGTCCCACTTTTTCCTCCAAAAGATTTTAAACGAGCATCTTGATTCAATTAAATTATCTCAAATACCTTTCTTTGTCAATGAATAAAAAAACCGTATGTTTAAGTACGGTTTTATAATAATTTGGTTTGAATTAGCTACACTTCTGAATAACTAGAAATCATTGACTTTGAAGCAGCTCCAGCTGGTCCAACAAATTTGTCATTATCATATATGATTGTTTCTGTCCGGATATTTCCAGCAACAGATGATTCGCCTTTGATATTAGGATCACAGACTGCCATAAGCATTATTGTGCTACGAAATGCTGCCTCAAGTTTTGCGTCGTGGAGACGAGTAGTCACTTTTATAGTACGAGCAACTGTTTTCTTGTCCATGATTTTTCCTCCTAGAAAAATTATTGAATGTGCTTCTTAATTAAGTCAAATTACATTAAATACCTTTTTATGTCAATAAATAACTTAACATCAATTTTATTGACTAATCTACAATAAAAGTCTAAGATAATCAAACAAACATAGTTCTTTTCATAATATAGGGAGGTATAAATTAATGTTTTTTTACAGTATTGCTTGGATATTATTCAGGATTATAGGTTTAATTTGCGGAATGAAAAGTAATGGTGCTAATAACATCCCAAAAACAGGGACTTATATTCTGGCATCCAACCATCAATTTAGTCTTGATCCATTTTTCCTTGGAGCATGGATTTGGCGGCCGGTACATTTCTTTGCCAAAAAAGAATTATGGAACAATAAGATTCAGGGATGGCTGATTTCAAGAATGCACGCTTTTCCTGTGAATCGTAACGCCGTGGACCGGAAGGTTTTCAGATTGATTTTCAAAGTATTTGATTCCGGACAAGGTTTGGTATTTTTCCCCGAGGGAACTCGAGGATCAGGAGACACTCTTCTACCTGGCAAACCGGGATTGGGATTGATTATTAAGTTGTACTGCACTAAGCCGAACGGCACACCGATGCCTATAGTTCCGGTTTATCTCCAAAATTCACATCAGCTTTCTGCTTGTTTTTGGAGAAAGGAAAAATTGGCATTAAGAATTGGTAACCCGATTCCCGCAGATGTGGTAGCTAGATATCTTACCACCGGAAAAGATGGCTATCAAAAACTTGCAGATCTTATAATGCAAGAAATATTGAAACTTAAACAATTAGACGGATGACCCATCCGTCTTTTTTTACACAAATAAAAAAACCTTGCCTGATGTGGCAAGATTTATCAAAAAATTAAAAAGACGTCTGATTAAAGAACGTCTTTAAATATAACTGGAGCATTTTCATCATCTTCTGTCTCTGCGTCGATCACTAGCCTTGGTGTTGTGTCAATGTGACTGTATGCTTCTAGAATCTCTTCCTCTTTTGTTTGGGTTGGATTCTTGATTGTTAAGAAAGGCATAAAAGCCTCCTTTTTTATTATGAATTGTACATTAATATTATTTTTGTTTTGTTGATGATCCAGACAAATTAATATACTAAATTTTAGCTTATTTTAGCAATTTGGTCAATATAATTTTAACATAGTTAGAAGATATTGATGTTGTTTATGAATATTATATACTCTATTGTAAATATAAAGTTCTTTAATAATTTAAAACAATTAGACTTTAAACACAAGAGAGCAATAATAGTGAGCACAGTAAATTATTAATATGATTACTCAATTCTCGTTATGAGTATAAATATACGGAATTTTTTATTAAACAAATTACAATCTATGCTATAATTAGCTTATTATGAGTAAAATAGGAGCACATGTATCAATTGCCGGAGGTATTATTAATGCCCCGCTAAACGCCGCAGAACGACAATGTGAGTCTTTCCAGATGTTTACTAGATCGCCTCGAGGAGGTAAAGCTCAGTTACTTACAAAAAATATTATTAAAGATTTTTTGGATAATTGTGATAAGAATGAAATAAGTAATTATTATATACATACACCTTATTACATTAATTATGCCTCTGCTAAACAAAGAATATATAAAGGCTCTATAGAGGTGGTCAGGCAAGAATTAGAGCGAGGCACCAAAATAAAAGCAAAAGCTTTAATGACACACCTAGGATCTTCAAAAGATTTTGGCAAATCAAAAGGTTTAAAAAAAGTAATCCAAGGAATCAGAGAAACAATGAAGGGATATACAGGCACTACGCAATTTTTATTAGAAAACTCTGCTGGAGCCGGAGGCACAATCATTGGTAGTACTTTCGAAGAGTTGGGTAAAATAATCAAAGCTCTGCCGAAATATAATCTGGGAGTTTGCCTAGATACATGTCATGCTTTTTCCTCTGGTTATGATATTAGGGATAAAGTGAGTGTTAATAAAACTTTGAAAGAATTTAATAAACATATTGGATTATCAAAATTAGTTTTGATACATGCAAATGATTCTAAAACAGAATTTGGATCAAATAAAGATAGACATGAGCACATAGGAAAAGGTAAAATAGGAATTAAGGGTTTTACTGCCCTGATGAGCCATCCTGCTCTAAAAAAAGTAGACTTTATTCTGGAAACTCCGGATGATAACTTAGGAAAAATTGATTTAAATAAACTTAAAAAAATAAGAAACAACAGATGATTATAAATGATAGCTCAACTAAATATGCAACAATAGGCTTATGGACAATGTTTGGCTTATCTGTTGTTTTAGCAATTTTTGTATTTACTGGTATTAATAATTTATTTGTTATGCCTTTAGAAAGATCTGAGGATCCACAGTCCGCAGATGTAATTATTGTGTTAGGTGGAGGAGTGGTAAAAGAAACTAGGTCTTTACCTTGGAGTGTTCAAGAAAGAATGAGGCAAGGTATAGTACTTTATCGACAGGGCTATGCTACTAATATGATTTTAGCGGGCGGAACTGTATCAGGGGAATCATATACTGAAAGTGAAATTATGAAAGCATATGCTCAACTTTTAGGTATAGCACCAGGAGACTTATTTGAAGAAAAATCTTCCACAAGTACTTATGAGAATGCCACAAATAGTTTAGAAATTATGAATGATAAAAATTGGAAGTCAGCGCTGGTAGTAACTTCTGATTATCATACTAAGCGAGCTTGCAAGGTATTTGAAAAATTAGATATAGAAATTATTTGTATATCAGCTTCACTGGATTCTATTTTTGAAAAAGATGGATTTAGACGCTTGATAGATGCTCGATCAATTTTTAGAGAATATATAGCTACAGTTTATTATTATTTAAGAGGATATTTGTAATATGAAATTAACAATTTTAGGTTCTGGGACATGTGTTCCTTCAGTGAAAAGAGCGAGTCCCTCAATTTATTTGGAGATTAAAGATAAAAAAATATTATTAGATATTGGTCCAGGATCACTCCGACAACTTGCAAAAGTTAGTCCTCAGGCATATCAGAAATTAGATATTGTATTTATTAGTCATCGCCATACGGATCATATTTCTGATTTACGACCACTTGTTCAGGCACTTAATTGGACTCCAGGTTTCACTCGAAGAAAAAAATTAAATATTGTTGCGCATCAAAAAACTAAACCATTTATTAATAGTACATTAAAGGAGTCAATTTATTTTAAATCAGTTTTTTATTCAATGAAAAAAACAAAACAAATAATTAATGGTATTAAGTTTGAAACAATACAAGGTAATCATAATGAAACAAGTTTAATTGTAAAAATTACATATAATAAAAAAACAATTGTATATACTGCTGATACGGATTATAATCCGGATTTAAGTTTAATTGCTAATAAGTGTGATTTACTTATTACAGAGAACTCATTTCCGGCTCCAATGCAAGCGGAAGGACATTTAAATTCATTTCAGGCTGCGGAAATGGCAACATTAGTTGAGGCAAAAAAATTATTACTAACTCATTTTTATCCCCCTGCTGATACTGTTGACATTAGGAAACAAGTACAGTCAATTTATAAAGGACCTATTATCCTGGCAAAAGATTTATTGATAATTAAATTATGAAGATTGGAATAATATCAGACTCACATGACAATGTGCCAAATATGGAGAAAGCAATATCTTGGATGAACGAAAATAATATAGAAGAAATTATTCATTGCGGTGACTTATGTGCGCCATCAATATTGACTGCAATTTTAGCACCTCAATTTACTGGCCCCATACATATGGTATTTGGTAATGTAGAAGATAGGGATTTATTATCACAAAAAGTTTTAAATATCAAACACGTTAATCATTACGGAGATTTGGGAAAAATTGAGTTAGATAAAAAAAAGATTGCATTTATCCATTATCCAGATAAAGCAAAAAAATTAGCTAGTTCTGGTATGTATGATCTAGTTTTTTATGGACATAGTCATAAGCCATGGGAGGAAAAAATTGGTAAGACTCGTGTAGTTAATCCTGGAACATTGGCAGGATTGTTTTACAAAGCGACGTTTGCAGTTTATAATACAACAACAGAAAAATTAGAATTAAAAATATTAGAACAAATATGAAAAAATTTAAAAAAGTAGCCATTCAGGCAGCCAAAGAAGCTGGAAAAATTATAACAAAGCATTATAGTAATCTTAAACCGAGTGATATCAAGAAAAAATCAGCTCATGACATAGTCACCAAGGTAGACATGCAAGCGAATAAGGTTATTAAATCACTTATACATAAAAACTTTCCTACTCATGATATTTTGAGTGAAGAAACTGGTTTGGAGGATAATGATTCTAGAGATTATTTTTGGACTATAGATCCGCTAGATGGGACTACTAATTTTTCAATTAATAATCCCCTTCATTGTACAGCAATTTCTCTATCAAAAGGAAAGAAAATATTATTAAGTATAATTTATTCACCCATATTAAGAGAAATGTATTATGCAGAAAGTGGTAAAGGGGCATATCTTAATGGAAAGAAAATTAGTGTTAATAAAATTAATAAATTATCGGATGCAATAGTATTATTAGGAAGAACACATAATATTAAATCAAGACAAATATTTTTTTCAATGCAGAGTAAATTACAAAAGGAAGTTATGAATATGCGCTGGATAGGAAGTGGTTCTCTTGATCTAGCATATGTAGCTGCTGGTCGAGTAAGTGGATGTATTTTTATGCCACCAGAGTTGTCGAAGTGGGATTTATTGCCTGGAATATTATTAGTAAGAGAAGCTGGTGGTAAAGTATTGAATTTTAAAGGTGAAGAAGATAATTATTTTAATGGTGGTTTGATTGCAGGCAACACGGTTATTACAAAGAAACTTCAGAATAAAATAAAAAAATGGAAATAATAAAAGGTAAAGTTATTCATGGAGAGCATCTAGGTAGGAAGCAGGGTTACCCAACTGCAAATTTATCAGACAGCGTCCTGGAAGGTACTAATATAGCTAAAGGTGTTTATGTAGCAGAGGTTTTATTGAAAGGTAAAAAATACCAGTCCGTTTTGATTATTGGTGTACCTGGAGTTAATATACAGAAAGAAGGAAAGGTAGAAGTATATTTATTATATTATCGAGGAAATATATATGGTAAAGAAATATCTATTACACCAATAAAAAAAATAAGACCTTTAATTATTATTAAGGACAATAAGGAGCTTATTAGTAGAATTAAGCAAGATTTAGAGGTAGTAAAAAATTATTTTGTTTCAGCTAAATAAGGAGGAAGGAATTTAATGGGCCATTGTTTTTCGTTACCGAGGTATTTTAGATCCATTATACCTATCTTACCAACGTATAGCTTTTTTATTTCATTTTCGCCCTTGTCTTTAATAAGCTGAAGGATCATTCGTTGACCGTTGAAATATGCTAGGTCTTTTGTTAGTGCTCCGTGTTGGTTAGTATTTTGTAATCCCCTTTTTACTCGTAAACATACCCACCAAGCCTTTTCTTCTGGTATGTTCATATTCTTGATTAGGTAATGAAATAATTCAACAAATGACATGCTGTTGGCGTGATGAATGGCAATAACATTTAGAGCTGGTCTAAGATATTTATTGCCAAGTGGAAGGCCAAGTTTGTTTTGATTATAGATTGCCAAACCTTCTTCAGTGGTAAGGTAATTAGCAGTTCCTTGTTCAAATAATTTATATTTTTGTAATCTTCCATTCTCTAGACGGTATATATGAGTTTCAATTTCATGTGCTAATAATGCTTGAAATCTAAAGGCGGTTATTTTAGATTTTTTACTGATGAAAATTGTATTTTTTTTATTTATTTGCATACCAGATGTAGAAGTTTCCAGTACTTTTATTTTCCATCTTGAAAGCTTCTTATCTATCAAAAATTTCTCAGTTTTTTTAACAATGTCATCAATTTTTAGTCTTTTGCTTGTATCTGGTGAGAATTCTGATTCTTTAATAAATTTAATGGCTTGCTCATATTGATGCTCATTAACTTCACCAAAAACTTTATGGCTATATTCTATAAGTTCAGGTTCGCCAACATGTTTTACAAGTAGTAATTTATTTTTTATTTCTTCAATCTTTTTTAGATAAAGAGGCATTAACGGGTGGTTTATAAGGCGAGGTATTTTCTTTAACTCATTTAAATAATAGTTAATATCTAGGTCGTGTTTTTTATAAATAAATTTTGGTGAATGAGCAGGATTTTTTAGAAAGGTTTTTTGTTCATCTTCAATATTTATGGGTTTAATACGTGATAAAATTCCAATTTGTTCATTGATAGAACATATTTTTTTATCGATATTTAAAATAATTTTCTCTTCTCTAGTTTCCGAAGATGCAGCCGCTCTGTACTCAGGAACAGTTTTTGAAACATCTACCAAAAAATCAGATAAATATTTTCCTGATATTATAATTTTATAACTATGATCACTAAGGTCTTCCCTAATAAAGGGTATTTTAATTTTTTTATTTCTTACAAGCAGAGTTAATAATTTTTTTTCTTCAGGGATAGATATTTTACTATTTATGATATTTTTGGAACTATGCGGATCTATTTTTGCTTTAATTGGTCCACTATTAGTAGTAATAATGTTTACATATTCATAAAGGCCAATAACTGGCTTACTAGTAGAAACAACTTTGGTATTTTCTTTTTTTATAATTTTTGTAAATAATGTTTTTCCTAATTTTACACCTTCTATAGGAGATAATACTTTTAAGTCAGAAATTTTATTTAATCTATTTCTTAACATGACATGATTTGAAATTTGAATTGCCAAGCCAGCACGAGCATTAATTTCTAATATTTTGATACCACTTTTTGCTAAGGCAATATCAACTGCAAGATAGCCTACTTGTGTCATATATTGTGTACGAGAAGCAGCTAGCAGTATTTCGTCCCAATGTGGTATTACTATACTGTTTACCATTAAGCCATTTGGAAGTTTTTTTATTATTTTATTATATTGAACACCATATGTAGTTTTACCTGTGCCAATATCTATACCTATACCAACAGCTCCTAGGTGAAGATTTGCTTTACCATGTGATTCCATTGTTGGTAATCGAAGCATAGCAATAACAGGTACGTATTTAAAAACGATAATTCTTATGTCAGGCAAACCAGCTTCAATGTATTTATTAAAATATTCATTTGATATTAGTAGTTCTTCAAATAATACTTTGTCACGTAATCCTGATATAGCAAATTTACCATCTAAGATGGAGATACAGTGTTGTACTAAATCATCCCATTTATATTTTTTGTCATTAACATCAGTATATGTACTACCTTGTGTTTTTTGGATGGCAATAATTCCCTCTCCACCATAACCACGATTTGGTTTGATAACAAAACTTTTTGGTAATGCTTTAGGATTGAAGTTTCTTAGCTCTGGTAATGATTTTAAACTAGCATAAAGCTTAGCCACGCCTAAACCACGGGCTTGTAAAAAATGCTTAGTCCCTATTTTATCATCAGCTAATTTCTTTTTTGTTTTAGAATTATATCGAGATAGGTATTGTAAATTTCTAGAGTTGATCCCGAGTATTCCAGCAGATTTTGCGAAAAATGACATATTAAATTATTCTTCAATATTTTTATCTTGAAAAAGACTGCGGAATCTAAAAAATTCTGTTAATCGTAGTCCAGTGAATTTACCTAAAATAACTAGTCCAATAATTGGTAGAATAATCAACTCAGGCCATGACATAATAAGACTATTGAAGGTATTCCATACAATTAGGTAATAAGCTACTATAGAGACAATAACGGTGGATAGTGCGCTCCAGAGAGCTTCTTTTAGCCCTGCTTCGCTTTGTGCTGATAGAAACTTCTCAGATAGTGTAGACATAACCAGCATGGGGAAAATCGCAATAGATATTGCAAGAGAAATTTGGTAATAAGATAAAAACCAGACAAACCCTAAAAATGATAGTCCAATCAGCGATAAGACGATGCCGGTTTTTGGGATATATAATAATTTGAATTTGTTTAATAATTTACGTAATAAATAACTAACAACTACAATGATTAATAGTATACCAATCCCAAATACAATTCCTAATATATAAAGTGAAAGTGAGATTACGAGTGGAGTAAAAATACCAAATGTAGACATGCCTACGAATTGTCTGGCTAGAGTAATAACAAAGGCAATAAAAGGAAATACTAATAACATATAGATAGTATTGGATGGGATTCCTTTTGTAATAAAATTTGTAATTGCGTGTGATAGAAAAAAGATGGGAGATTTCTCACTTCTAGAATCAATAATTCTATATTCTATTGCTCTGTTTGTTAAATTAGTTGATAGAAGGTTATAATCTTTTGTTTCAAATATTGGATTTAGTGATTCAGGTCTGGTAAGTAGAATAAAATTAGGTTGTATTACTTGAAATGATTGCTGAGTAAGTTTTGAGGTTATTCCAATATTTTGATCTGTAATTTTTATAAATAATTTATTGTCTGAGGTAATTTTTTTATCTTCTTCTTGATTTTGCCAATATCGACTAAATGCTTGAAGCCCAATTGATGCGTTAGTATAAAAAATTAATGAATCAGCATTTTTTATGAATTCACTTTCCTCAGTGATTAGAGGTAATAATTTTTCTTCTGTTAAAAAGCCCGTATCTTCTTCAACAGCAGATATTACTTTTAATTGAACTCCATTATTAGCAGCTTGATCTTCAATTAGACTAAATTCTTCGAAAATATTTTTATCTGTAATTAATAATACTTGTTTGTCATAAACAAATATATCTTTTTTTATTAATTCTTTTTGTTCTCGTTGTTGGATAGTAAGAGTAACATTATGTAATCCATAACTATCAAATTCGTGAATTACTTCTTGTCCAAACTGAGCTGTGTTGGTATCAGAAAAATCCCAACGGTAGATTGGTGTGCCGGCATCTTTAATAGTTATAGAGTCTGATGCATCGAACAATGATTTTTTGCCAAATTCAATATAATCTTCGGAAATAATTATTGGTTGGATTGTATTTATATCAATGTTTTCTTCAATCAAAAACTCCTGAGCATTTGATTGTCCAGGTATAAAAATAAATATTATCAGTAGAGGGATTATAGCAAGAATTAACTTTTTCTTCATATGCAGTTACAGTAATTAATTTTTTTTAAATTGCCGCGAGCGGCCCCGCCTTGGCGGGATTTCGTCACTCCGTGTCTCAAGACTCTTAATATTTTAATATAATTAATCTTGAGTATTGTAATAGTTATTGTTTAAAAATATAAGTTGCCGCGGGTGGGACTTGAACCCACAAGGTCTTGCAACCACTGGATTTTAAGTCCAGCGCGTATACCAGTTCCGCCACCGCGGCCTATTTGTTTATAATGTTAAAGACAGTAATACCTAGAGCGACTGATACATTGAGAGATTCTTTTTTTCCATGCATTGGTATGTCAATTATAGTATGACAATTTTTTAGTATAGAGCTATCTAATCCCTTTACTTCATTGCCAACTACTAAGGCAATTGGATACTTTGGTTTTAATTTTGTATAATCAATACTTTTTTTTGATTGTTCTAAGGCAATTATTTGAAATCCTTGCTTTGCCAGTTTTTTTAATAAATGATTCGTTTGAGTAATTTTTTCAAAAGGAATATTTTTTTCTGCTCCTAAAGCTACTTTGTCTATTTTTGGATGTGGAGGAGCAGGAGTTATTCCAGTAAGGAATATTTTATCAATACCAGCAGCGTCAGCTGTACGAAATATCGATCCAACGTTGAATCGACTCCTGATATTTGGAAGGATTAAATAAAATATTTTATTATTCATCTGTTGAATGTAAATGGAGCGGCAAATTCCGCTGAGCGGGATGAGCTTTTAGTATTAAGTGAGATTAATTAATAATCTTAGAATAAAATTTATAAGTTAATTTGTAATGGAGCGGCAAACCGGACTCGAACCGGCGACCTTTTCCTTGGCAAGGAAACGCTCTAGCCAACTGAGCTACTGCCGCGCGTCGAAATAGTTTTTCTGGCTCCGTTTCCAATCAAGATTGAAAACTGCACCATTTACACTATTTCTCCTTCTCCTCGTCCCGAACTGCGGGACTCGGTAAAGATTAATTTAGTGGAGGCCACGAGCGGAATCGAACCGCTGAATAGAGGTTTTGCAGACCCCTGCCTTACCACTTGGCTACGTGGCCACAGCCAGATTAATAATATCTTATGTGCTGCTACGTAAAAATATAATACCAGAAAAATCATAATTTATCAAGAAGAATAGGTAATAAATATATGATTAAAAGTAAGTATTTAAGTAGTTAATTAAATTATAATATTTCAATAGTGACATGTCTTATGCCCCATTGCTTTGCCTCTTCACGTGTTTCCATCCAGATGTCGGCTTTGTGCCAATATCTAGCAGCCATACGATCTTCTACAACAAATATTTTATTGCCAAAGTATTCAGGAAATCTAACACGAGTTCCAATTTTTAGGAAGTTAGCAGCGATAATACCATCTCTTACATGTGCTCCTGAGGCAGTTATAAATGGATTACCCGATGTTTGGTCAGGTGTTGAAGAATATGCGGTCACAGGTATCACCATTGTTCTTATTGTTACTGGTTGAGGTCTATCTTCATTAATAGGTAGACGGTTTAATGTATCAAATACATTAATTTCCCATTGTTTCGTAAATCTTGATTGGATTTCAGGATATTCAATCTCTATTAGGCTTGTTTGAGCTACTACCTGTTGAGGGAAGGAATATTGCCAAAATATGATAGTTAATACAGCAAAGATAAGTGCTTTAGTTTTTACTGAATTGAATTTTAATTTCATAGTTAATTTAGTGGTAATTTAAGCTAATTTTAGCCTAAATGTATATAATTAGACCTATTTAATATTTATTGTTTATTAATAAATAGGTATCAAAAAACACCCTAACATAGGGTGCGTTTGATGGATCATCTTAGCATATAGGTTTATTGTGTCAAGGGGTATAGAAACATTAATAAAAAAACCTAACATATAGTTAGATTCTTTTGTGGAGCGGGTAAGGGGAATCGAACCCCTGTTTTCAGGTTGGAAACCTGACATAATAGCCATTATACGATACCCGCGCGCGTCGAAATAGTATTTCTGGTTCCGTTTCCAATTAAGATTGAAAACTGCACCCTATGCACTATTTCTCCTTTTCTCGTCCCGCACTGCGGGACTCGGTTGAGACTAAGTTATTAAAGTTATTCCTTTTGAAGCAAGAATGGTTACCAATAAAGTGAATGACATATCTCCTAGAGTGATTATGATCAGCATCTTTTTAGGAGGATATTTTATAGCTGCAAGGAATAGTATTAGAATGTCATTTGGTAGAGGTGTAAATCCAATATAAATATATGATATTAAAGGAATTGCTTTTTCTAACCATTTTCTTTTTTTAAAGAAGTGCGCAACTTTATCAATTCTTTCTGTCCACTTTTCATTTATTAGTTCTCGTCCTTTAGAACCTGCATAAAACATTATCATATCGCCAATTGCAAGTCCAATGCCAGATACTAATCCCAAGTAAATTGGATCCATGCCTCCGACTACAAGTGTAATAATAAGACTAATGAAGGAGATTGATCCACCAGCAGAAAAACCACCAAACAATGAAACAAAGAATGCAAGGATGTATCCATTTTGTACACCTATTTTATCTACTATCTCTTCTGGACTGATAAAATATAAAAGGGCGGTCAGTAATATCAAAAATATGACTAGGATTGAAAAAATTATTATTTTTTTTCTATAATTTTCTATCATATTTTAATTAACATTGCTATGGTTGCCAGAGATACTTATTAAGATCTATAAAATAACTCTCCTCTTTCTTAATAACTTTTACATTTTCTTTTCTTAGAAGTGTTGCTTGTACATTAGCTGAATGTTCTCTACAAGTTGTACTGATTCTTCCTTCACGATTAATAATTCTTTGCCAAGGTGTTTCTTTTAGTAAATTGTCCGGTAATATATGTAGGGCCCAGCCAACTTGCCTGGCAGCGCGTGGAGAACCAATCAACGCAGCAATTTGTCCATAAGTAGCAACTTTGCCTCGTGGTACTTTTTTGGTTAGTCTGTAAACTTTTTGAAAGAAATTTAAGGACATAGATATTGTTTCTAAACAGTGTTGGGATGGCGAGACTCGAACTCGCGACCCCTCGCTCCCAAAGCGAGTGATAGTTAGTATTAATACATCTAAGTCGGGGTGGCGAGACTCGAACTCGCGACCCCTCGCTCCCAAAGCGAGTGCGCTAGCCAACTGCGCTACACCCCGACACAGATGTATTACTAACTATTTTATTTTCAAGGTAATGATTTTATTGGAAACTGCGCCTGCCTGCCGGTAGGCAGGCTACACCCCGTAACTATATAGAAAGTTTGGTAAAATGCCGCGGGGCGGAATCGAACCACCGACGCAAGGATTTTCAGTCCTTCGCTCTACCCCTGAGCTACCGCGGCGCGTCGAAATGATACTTCAGGTTCCGTTTCCAACTGAAGTTGAAAACTGCACTCTTTATATCATTTCTCCTCTCCTCAATGAAGCTACGCTTCCTTTCGGTATAATTCTTAATGGTGGGCGATCCAGGAGTTGAACCTGGGACCTCGTCATTATCAGTGACGCGCTCTAACCAACTGAGCTAATCGCCCATAAATTGTTAATTGTTATTTGTAAATGTTTTAAATATATCTGTATTCTAGGAGTTGATCAAATGTCGCGCTCCCCGCCCGTACCGAACGGGTACGTTCGGGCGGGTAACTTCATCCCGCCTGTTCTAGGCGGGGCAAGCTGAGCTAATCGCCCTTATTTAGAATAAATAATAAATAAAAAAACTACAGTATATATTCAGTAATTCTAGCTATAATAATATCAATTATGCTAAAAAAATCAAGTTGACTGTAGTAATTACATTGATTGACAACCAAAAAGTAATAAGAAAGAAATACCGATTCTTAGCTTGTATAAAAATACAAACTACCGACCATTTTTAAGAGTAGAACTCTTAAAATGTATCTCCTTAGAAAGGAGGTGATCCATCGACAGCTTCCGCTACCGATGCCTTGTTACGACTTCGCCCCTATCATCGGTCCTACCTTAGGCCCTACGGTATGTAAAGACTTTGGGTATTACCGACTCTCTTGGCGTGACGGGCGGTGTGTACAAAACCCGAGAACGTATTCACCGCAGCATAGCTGATCTGCGATTACTAGCGATTCCAGCTTCATGAAGGCGAATTGCAGCCTTCAATCCGAACTGAGGACAACTTTGATGGGATTAGCTCCGCCTTACGGCTTGGCAGCCCATTGTATTATCCATTGTAGCACGTGTGTAGCCCAGGGTGTCAAAGGGCCATGCTGATCTGACGTCATCCCCACCTTCCTCCCCGTTATCCGAGGCAGTTTGGTATGAATATTTAACATACCATGGGGGTTGCGCTCGTTAAAGGACTTAACCCGAGATCTCACGACACGAGCTGACGACGACCATGCAGCACCTGTCCTAGCACCCTCGAAGGAAGCCATGTTTCTATGGCTGAGCAGCTAGGATTTCAAACCCTGGTAAGGTTCCTCGGTTATCGTCGAATTAAACCACATGCTCCACCGCTTGTGCGGGTTCCCGTCAATTCCTTTGAGTTTTAGCCTTGCGGCCGTACTCCCCAGGCGGGATACTTAATGCGTTAGCTTTTAAACCGACACTGGAAGGGTCGATACTCCCAATGCCTAGTATCCATCGTTTACAGCGTGGACTACACGGGTATCTAATCCGTTTCGCTCCCCACGCTTTCGTTCTTATAGTGTCAGGGTTATTCCAGTAGACTGCCTTCGCATTTGGTGTTCTTGCCGATATTAACGCATTTTACTACTACACCGGCAATTCCGTCTACCTCTCCTACCCTCAAGTCAAATAGTTTCCTCGGCGGTTCTGATGTTGAGCATCAGGATTTAACCGAAGACTTATCTAACCACCTGTGAACTCTTTACGCCCAATAAATCCGGATAACGCTCGGGGCCCTCGTATTACCGCTGCTGCTGGCACGAAGTTAGCAGCCCCTTATTCCTGTGGTACCATCATGGATTTTTCCCACAGAAAAGTAGTTTACACTCCGAAAAGCTTCTTCCTACACGCGGCGTCGCTCCCTCAGCCTTGCGGCCATTGGGGAATATTCTTGACTGCAGCCTCCCGTAGGAGTCTGGGCCGTGTCTCAGTCCCAGTGAGTCGGGTCACGCTCTCACGCCCGATATCCGTCGTAGCCTTGGTGAGCTTTTACCTCACCAACAAGCTGATAGACCATAGGCCCCTCTCAAAGCGATGAATCTTTATTCGCACATCTTGTAATGTGCGAACACATCCGGTATTAGCCCATCTTTCGATGGGTTGTCCCGAACTTTGAGGTAGGTTACCAATGTGTTACTCTCCCGTTTGCCACTAGTACCCGAAAGTACTCGTTCGACTTGCATGCCTTAGACACGCCGCCAGCGTTCATCCTGAGCCAGGATCAAACTCTCATAAAAAATGTGTAAGTACTGTTTTCATAAATGAACCACAGTACTAAAAATTGTAAAAAATTTTGGAATTGATATTTCTTCTTATCACTTTTTGGTTGTCAAAGTTCGTTAATTGGTCTAAAAAATCCCGCAGCCAGCAGGATGTAAAAAACAAGTAAAGTATTAAATATTTTAGTTGTATTACATCGTTAGGCAAATTTCCTTTCGAATTTTTTATGTTAACTTAGCTGAATATCTACCAATTATTTGGTATAGTGTATTTTATAGGTATTTTAAATATATGTCAAGCTTTTTTACGTATTCTAGAATTATTAGTTTTCCAGGCCAAAATATCATTATGATTGCCACTTAATAGTACTTTTGGCACTTTTTGGCCATTAAAATTTTCAGGTCTGGTGTATTGTGGATATTCAATATATTTTTCGTCTTTTGTAAATGTTTCATCTTTTGAAGATTGGTCATCTCCAAGTACTCCAGGTAATAATCTAGTCGTTGCATCAATAATTGTCATGGCTGGTAATTCTCCTCCGGTCAAAACATAATCTCCTATGGAAATTTCTTCATCAATGTATTTTTTTATTCTTGCATCGTAACCTTCATAACGTCCAGCAATCAAAATTAGCTGATCATACTTTGTTAATGACTTTGCTTTTTTTTGATCAAACTTTTTTCCTTTAGGAGTTAGTAAGATGATTCTAGATTTCCCGCCAGAGGCGGGTCCGCCTTTGGAGGATTTTAATCGTTTAATTGACTTTAAACATTTGTATAGAGGTTCTATTTTTAATAACATTCCTGGACCACCACCATAAGGTTTGTCATCAACAGACTTATGCTTGTCAGTAGCGAAGTTTCTGAAATTATGGATGATAATGTTTATCTTTTTATTTTTTATTGCACGCTTAATAATACTTTCTTTAAAGTATGATTCAAAAATATCTGGAAAAATTGTGAGAATGTCGAATTGCATGTCTTTATAATAGCAAAAAGAGTTGGATAAGGGTAATTTCTGTCACTTTTTTGACATCAAAAAAGTAACTGAAAAAAGTGTTGGGGGTTTCAATGCGCTTTATCATAATTCGAATATTTTTAGACTATAAGGGCTTAAAGAAACCCCCAAACCCTAAAGTTACAGCAAACTATAAATTTGTTTAATTTTTTATATGTATGAGTATTTTTTATCTTCGAGTGTATCCTTCTCTGGGTATGCGACATTATAATATATATTTATTTAAACTAAAAACCGCATAATATATTATAGCGGCTTTTAGGTATTTTATTTTAAAAATTTTTAGATTTTGAGGTCGTCTACAGCTGAGGTATCAGCTTCTTCCTCTCTAGGAGCGCCAGGAGCTTTTGGACCGCCTTTGCGGAAACCTTCTGGCTCATAAATCTTCAAGTTTACTCGAGCGTGATTTTTTGCACCAACCACTCTTAGTAAAGTTCTGATAGCCTTAGCGGTTTGACCTTGTCGGCCGATAACCTGACCTAAGTCAGCAGGATTTACTTTTAAAGTGATTAAAACGCCCATTTCGTCAACCGTTCTCTCTGAGGAAACGTCCTCTGGTCGGTCAACTAGACCTTTTACTACGTACTCGACAAACTCTTTATCTCTTGTATCGTTTGTATTTGCTTCTTCTGTCATATAGAAATCTTTCTGTTAGTTCATCTGTTTTACTTATTAATGTACCAGCACTGTCGACCTAAAATTACAGACTGGATATTACTATTTTCAAAGATATCATATTGGTAGTTGAGTGTCAATCAATTTTTTAGTAACAATTAACTGGAATATAATAGCTGCTACAAATCATTTCGCCCCATTTATTAATTTGACATGTATTTGCTACATTTATACTAACTGATTGACTAATCTCGTGGATACCATCAGTGACTGTAGCATTAACAATATATGATCCCGCGCTATATTTATTTGTTACCCAGCGAAAGGCATGTGAATCTGGCCAACAACCTTCCATAGATAAGAAGTTAGTATTATCAACACTATATGTAAGTTCGTCTCCTTGAGGATCAGCTGCTATTATGTTAATAATAGCATTATTTAATTCGTTGATAGAAATATTTTCAATAGGCTCTAAGGTTGGTGCACCAGTAAGTGGGTAGTTATCAATATTACCACCAGTCCCATCGATTGCAGTATAAGGTAAATCACACTTTCCATCTTGATTTATATCATTACATCCTTCATTTAGTTCATCAAAATCACTCCAGAAGTTCCCATTAATTCCATCATTATACGTACTAGAGCTTTCGTCTGTTACTTGAGTAACATTATTTACAAAATTATTCAAAGTAAAAGTTGTTGAGTCGTTATCAGATCCGATGATGACACCAGCGTTAGTTCTATTTTTGATATGGTTACCTTCAATATTAGAATTAATTGATGAATAGGTCGCTAATTCAATTCCTATAGGCCCTGTCCCAATAATTTTGTTATTGAGTATTTGATTATTTTCTGCGGGAACATTAGTTGGTGTACCATCACTCCATAACCATATTGCTCTATCAGTAGTATCTGTAAAAGTATTATTTGAGATTTCATGATTGTTTATGCCGGGTCCAATAACAATATCATGATCACTATTTGAAAAAATATTATTAGTAATTGTATTGTTATCTGGGTAGTTTGTGCCATTTGACCAAATTAGTAATCCGTTATAAATCGCACCATTAATACTATTTTCATAAATTTCGTTATTGGATGTAATATCTGTTAAATTTATACTTATATAATTATTTGAGATGGTATTATTGTAAATTTTATTATTAATCGTATTTCCATATGTTGTATTAGTATCACCATAGATTATAGTTCCATATAAACCAGTGCTTGAATTTTCAATTATTTCATTATCATAAAATTCATTATTATTAGCTCCTGCTCCTAGATAAAAAGAAGCTGGGTAATCCTCATCACCATACTCTTCAGCATATGGTAAATAGCCTAACGAATTATCATGAACCATATTGAACGAAGAGCTGTACGAAAGATTAATTCCAAAACTATGGTAAATATTATTATCATAAATATTGTTATAGTGAGAATTTGTTAGATGCAGACTTGCTATGTCGTTACTTCCGTCACTATCAATCGGTTTGTTTAGATAGCTAAAATCACCATTATCAGAATTAAATATTACAATAGAGCCATAGTTATAAGTAATGTTTGATAGAGTGGCATAATCAGTATTATTTATTTGGATTGGAAAGACAAATTCATTTATAACACAATTTTTTATTGTTACATTGTTCAAATCAGCCCCGCTATCACCTTCTACTACAATTGCCGGCCATCCGCCGACCTCATTGCCAGTAGTAGAAAGAATAGCGTCATCACAATCCAAAGTTACATTATTGGCTGTGATTTTAATAAATTGATAGGTTTCACCTGGGGTATAAATATGCTCACCTACACAAAAAGTTGTATTTTCAGTAATTTCCATTCCTGCAGTCGGTGTTACACAATCCTTAAGACTGTTTGTAGTATTGTTAATAGAAAATTTTTCATTAAATAATTTATCGATGGACAAATCAATAGGGATAATTATTATTGGTTTTATAGTAGGGAATTCAACGTGAGGCGCTTTACCAATAGGTATAAATCCAGGAGTTTTTATTGGTTTAATCTCCTTTATAATTATAGGCTCTTCTAATGTATGAGGTGTAAAGCTCAATGCTTGAACTGTATTAGCACTAATCGCGAAACATACTACTAATATAGTAATAATGATTACTTGATATTTTTTTTGATTAAGGATTGTTTTCATAGATTTGTTTATTATCGTTAAAATATAAAAAATCTTCAATGTAAATTTATACACTCAAGTTTAAAATAAAGTTAGACCCTCCAATCAAACGTTTATACATATAATATATTTAGTGAAGGAATCTTTTTTATTATTTGGTTTTATTTTTTGTCGTCTTCTTCTGAACTTGTTTTAGGATCTATTATCTTTTCAGCTGGCTGTTCTTTTTTTTCTTCTGCTTTTGGAGTTTCTTTTACTTCAGGTTTTTTTTCGGAAGTTTCTGCAGCTGGTTTTGCTTCACCTTCTGCTTTATCGTCTTCTTTCTTCTTTTTAATGTTAGCGACTTTAATTTTTTCTGCAGAAATAATTTTTTTATCTACCAAAAGATTATGAACAGTTCCAGATGTTTGTGCACCTTTACTAATCCAATATTTAATACGTTCTTCGTTCAATTCGGACGTATCTGTATGTGGGTTATATTGACCGAGTAATTCTAAATAGTTTCCGACTGTATCTTTTTGATGTTCGGAAATTACTACTCTATAAACCGGATGTTTTTTCTTGCCGAAGCGAGATAATCTTATTGTTAACATAGTATTTTTGTATCTTGTATCTTAATTGATTCTTATTAGCTTGTCAACTTGTCTATAGCAGACAACCCTCTTTATTGATATATAATAGAGGTTTTTTAATAAATAGTCTAATTATTAGCTATTACTTGTTCTGCTTCTTGCATATTGATAGAAAGAAGCTTAGAAACGCCATCATCACCCATCGTAACTCCATAAAGAGTATGGGCTTCTTCCATCGTAGCTCGGTTATGAGTAATAACTATGAATTGTGATTTTGTTGATAATTTTTTAACGATTGAAGCAAATCTGATTGAATTTGATTCATCCAAAGCAGCATCAACTTCATCTAAGACAACAAATGGTGAAGGATTGTTATGGATAATTGCACAAATTAGAGCAATGGACGTTAAAGCTCTTTCACCTCCTGACAACATGCTGATTCCTTGCATTTTTTTGCCCGGTGGAGTGGCTTTCATATCTATACCTGTAATTACTTTTTCTCCTCTTGATTGTTGTGGTACTTCTTTTTTGATTTCTTCTTCAGAATTTTCGGAATCATCATCTTCGTCTTCATTATCATCTTCAGAAGATTCTTCCATTACTATTTGTTTATATTCTTTAATCAAATTGAGACTAGCGGCCCCACCATTAAATAATATCTTGAAGTATTCTGAAAATTGTTTGTTAATGTTTTCAAAAGCTATGCTAAATTGTTTTTTAATGGTTTCATCTAGACTATCTATTACTTGTTCCAAATCTTCTATCGCTTTATTCAAATCTTCTGTTTGGTCTGATAGAAAATCAAATCGTTCTTTGGTTTCTTTGTATTCTTGGCTTACTTGAGGATCAATCCCACCAATTAGTTCTAATGTTTTTTTTAATTTTTGTATTTCAGAAAAAAGTTCCGTATTAACCGGAGGAGGGGTTTTTACTTTATAAATAACATTTCTTTCTTCATCATTTAGCTCATCAATCATTTCTTTTTCTAGGTCTTCCAATCTTGTTTCCAGCTTAGCTAGTTCAATTTTAATATTATTAATGTCAGCAATAATCTTATTTAGCTCTTCTTGTTTTGATGAATATGTGTTTTGCAGTGAAAAAACCTTTTCTTTTTTATCTTGTTCAGCTTGATTAAAATTACCGAGCTGATTATTGATTTTTTGTAAACTAGCTTCAGTATTTTTTATCTTTTCATTTAGTTCTTGATCTTCTTTGGCTAGGTCAGTAGCAATTTCCTGAGGTGTTTTGTTTGATTTAGCCAAATCTAATTCTTTTGTAATTTTGTTTAATTCATCTTCTTGTTCAGAAATTGTATTTGTACTTAACAATTTCTTTTCCTTAGAAATTTGTAGAGCTACTTGTTTTTCATTAATAATTGATACATAATCATTTTTTGAATTAAGTAGTTTGGTGATTTGATCTTGTAGGGAAATAATTTCATGAGGATCGCCAATGCCTGAGTCACTCAATTTATGATTAAGTTGTGCTAACTTGCTGGTAATAATTTTCGCTTCTGCAATTATGGTTTGTAAATCATCAATATTTTGAGCAGCTTCAATTTTTTCTAAAATTATTTTTTGTTCAAAGTAAATGCTTGCAATATTTTCAGCAACTTCGGGTATGGCAATAGTTTTATTGTTGGCTAATTTATTTTTTGCAACTGCCAACTTATCTTCAATATCTTTGTATTGATTATCTAATTTATCTTGCTCACCTTCTGACTCGCTTAGTTCTTTATTTAATTTATTTATTTTATGATCTAAATTTTGATTGTCTTGTTTTGATTTATCAATTTCAGATTTTATTTGTTCTTGTTTTTTTTCTAGCCAAACTAGATCAAAATCACCTGCTTTTTTTCTGTCAATTTCTGTTCTACCTTTTACCACAGTCTGTTCGCGCAATAATTTATTTTTTTCTTCAATAATTTGATCATATTTCTTTTGTAGATTTTCAAAATCTTCTTGACGAGAAGTCCCCATAGCTAACTGTTGCATTTTTTTTTGAATTTCATTTAGTTCATTGTCTGTTTGTTTTCTTGTTTCTTCAATTTTTGAAAATTTTTCTTCTTCAAGTTTATGATTTTTTTTATGGTCATGCCATAGTCCCGCATAATATTTATGTTGAATTTCTTTGAGTTGCTTAGTAACTTCCTCTCTTTTTTCCAAACGGTTGACTTGCCTAGTCAAAGATCGTAACCGTGGTTCAATCTCTTGCATTAACATATCTCCTTGTTTGAGATTTTCTTTGGTTTGTCGTAGTTTATTAATTGCTTGGTCTTTTTTTATTTGGAATTGTCGGACACCAGCCGCTTCATCAAAGTATTCTTTTCTTTGGGCAGGTGTGGCCGAGAGAAATAGATCTACTGTCCCTTGGCTAATAATACTGTAACTACGCTGTCCAAAGTTAGATTTAGCCAAAAGCATAAGGATGTCTTGTAATCGAACTTTATTTTTGTTAATAAAATATTCGCCATTACCATCACGATAAATTCGTCGAGAAATTATAATTTCTGGGTAGTCAATTGGAGCTTGATGGTCTTGGTTGTCCAAATGCAAATCAACTTGGCAATAGCCAAGTCTAGTTTTTTTGTCTGAGCCAGCAAAAATGACATCACCTGATTTTTTACCACGTAATGTTTTTAGACTTTGTTCGCCAAGCACCCATCTGATTGCGTCAGCCGCATTTGATTTACCTGATCCATTAGGACCGACAATAGCAGTGATACCTGGGGTAAATTCAAGTGATGTTTTATTGGCAAATGATTTGAAACCTTGAATTACAAGTTTTTGGAGATGCATTTTATTTTTTAGATTTATTCTATCTTCGAGTATAAGAGAGTGTAATAAATATCTATGAGACCCTTCGCTTAATACTCAGGGTTTTTCAGTAAATTTATTAATTTACTGAAAAAGATTTAAAGAGGTTTAACCCCTCATATTGCAAGATAATAACATAATTTAGACCTTTTTGCAAATAAAAAAACCGCCGAAATATTGCTTTCGACGGTAATAGTTGAGAAGTTTATTCGAATTATGTAGCTGAGTGTGGAACTAAGCTTTCATGATTGAATACCCTTTCACAGTAGTGACAACGACATGGACTAGTAGGATTATCCCGGTCATTGACAATAAAAATAGTATTGGCTTCTGGGTCATTATTGGTGATACAGTCTTCATTAGGACATCCGAAGACATTTTTGATATGAGATGGAGTTTTAAAGCTCTTCTTAATCTTCATATCATTACCCGGTAAAATATTGATTGATATTTCAGGATAAATGAATTGAGCAGTAGCCGCGACAATGTCGTCCATTGTTACTTCAGGTAATAGTAAGACATCTTTTTGGCCTTCATATTTACGTGAATTAACATATTGAACTAATTGACGAGGATGTTCTCCTGTTATGCATGAGGTTGATTCAAGTAAATGAATTAGTTTGACCACTTCACCAGGAGGAATATGATCTATAACTGTACCCCGTTTAATGGGTTGAAAATACCTAACTGGTTTTTGAGAATCACCGACAGGTATTTCTTTTTCATTTTTTAGTAAGTCTACATCGATCACTAAGTCACCTAAGCCAAAGAATGGTTCCATTAATGATCGTACGCTTAGACTCATTCTGGCAGGGACGCCATTTTCTGCTTGCTCCCAAGCAACTAGACGAGGATCTGATTTTATATCAGGAGCAATTTCCTCGACCGAAGGAAGTGGGTGCATGACAATAACATCTTTTTTCCAGGAATCCAAGACCGCTTTGTTGATAATGAATTGACCCTGGCAAGCTTTACGCAAGATTGGATCGATAATGCGTTCGAGTTGTGAGCGCTGGACATAAACAACATCACAAGATGCTAAGTCGTCCATTGAATCACTTTCTGAAATAATATGGAGACCCACTTTCGCGTGATTTGGCATTTCCGCGCCTTTTGGTGATACCAAAACCGTTTCAATTCCTGAAAAATTACTTAGAGCTCTACTGAGAGAGGTACCAGTGCGCCCATTACCCAAATCTCCTAAGTAACCAATGCGGAAATTATTTAAACGACCCAATTTTCGTTTAATAGTAAGTAGATCAAGAAGAGTTTGTGTTGGGTGTTGATTACGTCCATCACCTCCGTTGATAACACACATATTTCTGCCATACTTTTCAACAATTTCGGCTATCCAACGAGGACCGCCTTCAAGTGTAGTTCTGAGGACACAGATGTCAGCACCTTGTCCGGCAATCATTCTGGCGGTGTCGGCCAAACTCTCTTTTTTCATTAATGACGTGCCTTCTGCACCTGAGAATTCATCAATTCGTAAACCCAAATTGAGAAAAGCTTGTTTAAACGATTTGTGAGTTCTGGTGCTTGGTTCAAAGAAAGCGAGAACGCCTTTTTTTTCAGGAAATTTTGCAGTATAGGTTCTATCCCTAGCGAATTGAACCATTTCATTAGCCTGTCTTACTAGAGCTAATATTTCGTCTGCATTTTTGAAATCATTAGTACTCAAAATATGCGAATTCATAAAATACTCCTCCCTCCATATGGGGGTGGTTAAGTTGTTAATATTCTTTCTTTATTTTTGTATTATTTTTTGAATTCAAGCTTTATATCAGCTCAAATTATTAAAACATTACCATAAGCAATAACTATGGTCAAGGTTTTAGGTGTATTGAGGTTTATTTCATGATTTTTTTGCTAATATTAGCAATAATACTAAATAATAAAAAACCCGTTGTATTAAATACAAACGGGTATAATTTTTTGGTAAGTATTAATCAAAAAATACTTCAGTTCCTCCACCAAAGGAGTGCAATTTTCCACTAACAGTTGTGTGGATATAATTTTGTTGTTTGTGCTTTGTGATGAGTTGAGGACTGTCTACCGCACTATTGTTTAAGAAGCCACTGTCTCTGACCACAACTCGTAACGTTTTGTTGGTATTAGTTGAAAGTTTGTCAGGTGTAAGCTAATTTACTTTTTCCATTTTACTATCCTTGTTTTTTTAAGGTTCAATTTGATTTTATATAAATTAGCATTAACTAAGTATATAGTCAAATATTTAGGTATAAAAAAACGAGGTTTAGAATATAAACCTCGTTATAGAACTGTAATGTATTTAGTGCTGATTATCCGCGATGAATTTTTTTACATCTTCTAATTCATCTGCTGATATCATACCCTCGTTAAAGAACATATCCGCTACTTTCAAAATTGGAAAAAGCGATTCAGTTTGATAACCATCATTACTTAAAGATTTAAGGCCTCCTTGTTGCCTGTCAAAAGCAACTAGGGTAATGATTGATTCGGGTGGGAAACCACTGACTTCCAAACGACGAATAGCATCTCGTTTACTATCCGATGTAGTAATTACATCGTCTAGGAGATAGACCAGATCGCCAGGCTGATAACCTCCGATCACGAAGGTTTTACTGTCACCAGATCCATAAGCTTTTGGTTGATGACGTAACGCGATAAGTTGCCAGTCCCAACCGGATTCATGTGCCAACATAACTGTGGCAGTTCCTAATGGGTTTGCCGCTTCTGGAATTCCACAGATGAGCACGCGCCCGCTGTGGTCTTTTGGAATTAAGGATAGTATTTTATCCATAAATAATTTTCCAAAGCCATTCAGTAGTCCGGGAATAGCCCACATCTTGTCACGTAGATCTACGTAGATTGGTGACATGCTACCATCTTTTAACTTAGTTAAGGTGCCAACCTTAATAAGGTTATCTTCTCGGAGTATTTTTAAAAACTCCAAATGTTGGGTAATGTCAAATGACATAATTAAAGAACTCTCTTTCTATACCGATGGAGTGCGGTATTTGTTAATTTCGTTTTTGGTTTTTTCAGCTTCTGCGGCAGCGGCGGTGGCATAATCTTCACCGTTAGATGCGTAGAGGACTGAACGTGAGACGTTGATCATAGCGAGACCATCACCATTGTTTTCGACAGTTGCCTTTAGATTACCTTCTTGTTTACCGATACCTGGTATTAGCAAGACAACTTCATTACCGACCAACTGTCTTACTTCGCCGAGTTCTTTGGGGTGAGTAGCACCAGTTACCAAACCTAGTTGGCCTTCCCATATTTCAGTACGTTTGAATTCGTAACCGAAGAAATTAATCCCTTTGGTCAGAACTTCGGCAACCCATAGGTAATAGGGAATTTTACGGTCGGCACAATCACCCACTGAATCAGGAAGTAGAACTGATACGTTTTGAAAAATCGTCGCATCTTTATTTGAAGTGACACAAAGCGCAATTATACCTAGCCCAGCCTTCAGAAATGGTTCTAGGGTATGTGGACCGAGATACGGATTGACCGTAACCACATCGGCGCCTAACTCTTTTAGAGATAGGGCATAGTGATCGGCAGTGTTACCGATATCACCACGTTTCCCATCAAGTACTAGGACGTGATCAGGATAGTTTTCTTTGATGTAAGCACAAAGTTTTGTGAGTACATCTGCCCCGGCCATACCGAAGCTTTCGAAGAATCCCATATTAGGTTTGAAAGCACAACAGTGTTGAGCAGTGGCATCTACGATGTCGACACAGAATCTGTAGACTACCGAGAAGTCACGCCATTCTTCATTCTTGGCATATTTTTCAGGATACATATCCCAAAGGCAAGTCGGGATTTGTTTTCTGTTAGGATCTATTCCTACACAGACAAGGCTATTATATTTTTCAATAGCCAGTTTCAGTTTTTCCGAAAAAGTCATTAGAACCTCCGTATAAATTGTTAATGTTGCAGTTTTTTTATTTATTTAATTTAAAATAACTTAACATTTTTTAAATTAATAGTCAATAAAGAATCCTACTAAATTAATTTAGTAGGATTAAATTTTCTCTCCCAATATTACTCAGGAAGAACAATCTTATTATCTTGTAAGATCTGTTCAATTTTTTGAAAATCATTTTCGGACAAGGTATTATCTTTCGTATGAATTTCTCTTCTATCCAAGAGAATGCGGGGAGTTTCTTCTCCTTCAAAGAGGACAACGTGCAGAATTTCCCTGCGAAGGGATTCCGCATCGATATGAATAATAAAGGCACTTGCCTTTATCTGATAATGATGCCAATGTCCTTGTTTTCGGAAATCACTACCTTCTTCCATATCAGGAATATAAGGAAGATTTTTTGAAGGAATATCAACACCAAACATCAAAAAGATTTGTTCGGCTTTCTTTTCCCCGTCTGGCAATGGAATCATGCGTGCATTATCATTATTGCTGACACCGCGGAAACCAAGGCTTTCTGTTGGTGCACAGTAGTTAATACCGGCTACTATGTTCATTGCAATATCTGCTGACATTATTAACTCCTTTTTCAAAAGAACATATTACTCAATATTCTTCTTACGTAAAAATGGTTTATAAGGTTTAATCTCAAGTTTATTATCTTATCATAGGATTTTGGTTTGTCAATAAAAAGTCCTACTAATTAACTTAGTATCTCTTTCATATATTGTTAATTATTTTATTTTACCAGTCTTTTGCTTTTAGTCCTGCCTCTGCTGCATCCATTTGTGCTTCTTGTTTTGAAGTGCCTTCTCCTTTTGCAATCAAATTGTTATTTAAGTAGACACCAATAACAAAAAGTTTGTTATGATCCGGACCATCTTCTGATATTACTTTATAGGCAGGAGTTGCTCCTTGTTTTTCTTGACTTAGTTCTTGGAAGCGACTTTTTGGATCAAGATATAATTGGTTATCTAGAATATTTTTTAATTTACTTATAATATGTTTATGGATAAATTTCTCTACTACATCATATCCTTGATCTAAATAAATAGCACCGATTAATGCTTCTGTCGCGTTAGCTAAAATATATTGTCTTGCCTTACTGTTTGTATCTTTAGACTCTCCTTTTGATAGAAATAAAAATTCATCTAGTCCTGTCTCATCAGCGATAGTGGCTAACATTTTTGAGTTAACTAGACTAGCGCGCCAGTTAGTGAGGTCGCCTTCTGGATTCTCAAATTTTTTGTAAAGATGATCAGTAACAATTAATTCTAAAACGGCGTCACCAAGAAATTCTAGGCGTTCATTATGATCCAATTTAAAATCAGAGTGTTCGTTTAAATATGAACGATGCACCATGGCTTGTTTAAGAAGATCTAGATTATCAAATTTTATATCTAGTTTGTCTCCCAGTTTTTTTATGTTATCCATAGGATGATGTATTGATTACATCAGCTTGACTGAACACTTTCCTAAAATAGGCTTGCCTTCATTTAAGCTGATAATTATTTAGTTGTTGAAGCTGCTTTTATTTCTTTTTTTGTATCAGACTCAGTAATTGGAGCATCGCCTATTTTTACCATGTCTTTGTAGATAGTCCCAAGGACTCCATTGATAAATTTACCTGATGATTCACCACCAAATGTTTTGGCAAGTTCGATTGCTTCATTGATGGCTACTTTTGGAGGAATCTCACCTTTTGAAAATTTTAATTCATAAATACCGATACGCAGAACGTTTCGATCTACCACCGTTATTTGATCAAGAGGCCATTCAGGAGCGTACTTAGTAATTAAGTCGTTAATCTCAACGATATTATTCGTAACACCTTTAATTACATGAGTAACAAAACCGTTGTCCAGAAATTCTGGAGCAAATTCTTTAAGATTTTTTTCAGCAATTTTTTCTAATTTACTTTTATCAAGCTGATTAAAATCCCATTCGTATAAAGATTGCATGGCAATAGTACGCGAAAGATGTCGATTAGACATAAGATTTTAAGGTTTATTTATTTTTTGCTTTATCTTCTTTCTTTTTTGTTTTCTTCTTTTTACGAGTTTCTTTGACATCCAACATCAAAATATCTCGTCCTTTGTAGTAGCCACATGATTTGCAGATACGATGAGTAAGAATTGGTTTTTTACATTTTGGACAGACAGAAAGCTGTTTTTTATCTAAAGCAAAATGTGATGCTCTTTCTCTTTTCTGTTGTTTAGTTCTTCTTTTTACTTGTACACTCATATTTTTTTATGTATTTTATGTATATCTATTATAAATTAAATTACCTAAGTTGACAAGCATCTTAGAGTAATAGTATGATAGGCGAAAGTGATAAAAATAGCAAATTTATAACATGGAGAAATAGTTAAATGACTGAAAAAGGAAATAATTTAACAATTAAGGATATAAAACCTTTATTGTTAGATAAGTCAGTAAGAGATGCATTAATATTCGCAGCTGAGTCGAAAAATGCCAAACTTTATTCAGAAGTTACGTGCTCTGCTATAGGCCAGAAACATCCTGTTTTAAGACCTAGTGGTGGAGATAATAATACTTACGAGTTTAGAGGTATGACATTGCAGATTTGTGAATGTACTACCTGCGGATGTAGTTTATCAGTACCAATAGAACCTCATAAATTTGAGCAGTTGATATAAAAAACAAAAGGATAGATGAATAATCTATCCTTTTTTATTAAGAGAATGTTTGTCATTAAGGTAATTTATTATTATTTTAATGGAATCGCATGTTAAAGCATGCTCTTAGAAATAATATAATATCTTTTATACCTCAGACCGAGAGCACCTTTTCTAAGGTGCTCTTGGTTAAATAAATGAGTAAAAATGATAAACGGTTTTTTTGGTAGGTAATTGACAAATATTAGTAATTATTATATTTTTAAATACTATGTTCTTTCCCAATAAAAGATAACGCATAATTTTTACAAAAATAAAAGGAGTTGGTTATGAAAAAATTAATTTTGTGGCCAGTAATAGCTGCAATTCTGGCTGTAATTATTATACAGGGGACTCATTTGCTGACATTTTTTCAGTTAGGTAGTCATAAAGCCGCCGTGGATAACACTGTTATAATGTTGTTCTTTGCACCTATGGTTGCTTTTTTGATTATTATTCCTGTTGGTTTTTTTGTATCTTTGTTTAAAAAGAATATTGATATGAATAAATTTGGGGAAACTGGAGTTATTTCCTGTACAACCTTTTTTGTTATGGCTTGTATTACGTTTTTCGTCTCACCCTTTATTCAATTATCTTTTCAATTGACCACAAGACATTTATGAGTTTCACAAAAGATCGTAGATAAGTTTCGACGGTCTTTTTTTATTATGCGTAGGATTGATTACAATCAAAAACCCAGGCGCAGAGGCCTGGGTTTGGAGATTAATTTAAAGTTTATTTAGACAAATGTTACGGAAGAAACCTGGTCATTGTCTTCTGAAAAACGCATTAGTCTCACCCCTTGGGTTGCTCTACCAGAAACGGATACAGATTTTAATGGCATTCGTATTACTTGTCCTTTGTTTGAGATTACTACTAAGTCTTCTTGTTCTAATTTTGCATTAACTATGAATCCAGAACTTATTTTACCAGTCTTCGGAGTAATTTTTGCTGTTTTTATTCCAGTGCCTCCACGTCCTTGGATTCTATAGTTGGTTAGAGCAGTACGTTTGCCAAAGCCTTTCTCCATTACTACTAGTAGTTGTTCATTTTGATCTACTTTACCATCATTGATTATGTCCATGCCAGCGATTTCATCATCCATTTTTAATTTGATAGCTCGAACACCCGAGGCACTTCTGCCCATTGCTCTTACATTCTTTTCTTTGAATCGAATAGCTTGACCATTTGACGTAATGATTATAATATCGTCTTTTCCGGTTGATGGTTTTACCCATTCTAAAATATCATCTCCTTTTAGTTTCACAGCGATTAATCCTGAGCGTCTAACAGATTCAAAATCTTTTATGTCTACTTTTTTAATAATACCTTTTTTGGTTACCATCATTAAAAATTTACATTCACCTAATTCTTCTAGAGACATAACTGCAGAAACTTTTTCGGTTTGATCAAGCTGGAGGAAATTAACGATCGCCTGACCTTTAGAAGTACGAGAGGCAGTAGGAATATCATAACCTTTTAGCTGAAAGACTCTACCCTTGCTGGTAAAGAATAATAAATCAGCATGGGTGGTGGTGCTAAACAATTGTTCAACAGTATCTTGTTCTTTCGTTGATAATCCGATGACACCACGGCCACCTCTTTTTTGGGATTTGAATGTTTCTGGGGATACTCTTTTGATATAACCATCTCGAGTCAGCATAATAACAGTTGCTTCATTTGGAATAAGATCTTCTTGACTAAATTGGCCAACAGCTCCTACTTGAACTTTTGTTTTTCTTTCATCACCGTATTTTTCTTTGATATCTTCCAGATCATCTTTGATAATACTAAGAATTTTCTTTTTGGAACCAAGGATTGCTTTGAGTTCTTTTATTAATTTTATTTTATCTTTAAGTTCAGCTTCAATCTTTAATCTTTCAAGGTTGGCAAGTTGAGACAATTTCATTTCTAAGATAGCAAGTGACTGGCGTTCAGTAAATTTAAACTTCTTCATCAAGTTTACTTTGGCTTCTTCTTTATCTTTAGATTTTTTAATAACTTTAATAACAGCATCGATACTATCAACAGCCTTCTTCAAACCTATGAGAATATGGGCTCTATCCTCTGCTTTAGTTAAGTCATATTGAGTTCTACGTTTAATAACTATTTGTCGATGCTTAACGTATTCTTCAAGAACCATTTTTAGGTTAAGTACTCTTGGTTGTAAACCGTCTACTAATGCAAGCATATTTACATGAAAAGATGTTTGCAAAGCTGTCAAAGTATATAGTCTGTTTAATACTTTTTTTGGATAAGCTTCTCTTTTTAGCTCAACAACTATTCTTACTCCATCCTTATCAGATTCATCTCGTAAGTCTTTGATACCATCTATTTTTTTATTTGTTACTAAATTTGCAATGTTTTCTATTAAAGTAGATTTATTTACTTGGAATGGAATTTCAGTAACAATTATTCTGAATTGTCCCGATTTTTCTTCTATAATCTCAGCTTTACCACGCATAACGATAGAGCCTTTTCCTGTTCCATAGGCTTGGGCAATATCTTTTTTATTATAAATGACACCACCAGTAGGAAAATCAGGTCCGGTAATATGTTCCATTAATTCAGTAATGCTGATTGTTGGATTATCAATTAAAGCTTTTATACCATTAATAATTTCTGTTAGATTGTGGGGAGGAATAGAAGTAGCCATACCAACAGCAATACCCATAGTACCATTTAATAATAAGTTTGGTAATTTTGCTGGGAAAACTTTTGGTTCTTGATGTGAACCATCGTAGTTAGGAATAAAATCAACTGTATCTTTTTCTATGTCTTGTAACAATTCTTCGGAGATTCTTTCTAACTTTGCTTCTGTATAACGCATAGCAGCTGCACGATCTCCATCCATAGAACCAAAGTTACCTTGGCCATTAACTAACATATACCTCATAGAAAAATATTGAGCCATTCTTACCATGGATTCATAAACAGCAGCGTCGCCGTGTGGATGATACTTACCTAATACTTCACCAACTACAGTTGCTGATTTTCTAAATTTGGCACTTGCTTTTAGACCGATGCTCCACATAGCGTATAATATTCTTCTGTGTACTGGTTTCATTCCATCTCTTACGTCAGGTAGAGCACGAGAAATAATGACTGACATAGCATAATCCAAATATGATTCTTGCATTTCATCTATAATTGGGCGTTGTGTGAGGGCGCCAATAGGATTTTCGTTTTCGTCTTTTTTAATATCTTCAGCAGACATTTCATTTATTATTTTTGTACTTTTTTTTATAATTTTTTTTCTTTTTGGCATATATAATTTCTAATTTGATTCTATAAATTCAGGAAAAACTTTTTCTTCTAAATCTTTGAGCTGTTGCTCTGCTTCATTGATATTACTTGTCTCTGTTTTAGTTTCAGTATTAATTTTTAAAATATCTTCTTTGAGTGATTCCCATATAGTATCAAAATTATTTGAAATTCTGGTTAAAAATGAATCATCATTAGAAGATGATAGTTCTGATCCTTGGAATATTGATAGCCAGCCAATAAACAATAAGACAACTATACCTATCGATATAAACCAAACTAATCTATGTTTATGTTCGTCGTTAGTTTGATATGATGGTTTTCTTATTTCGGTAGATTTTTTTTCAGGAATTGATTCCCCCTTATTTTCGATATAAGTTGGTTTTCTTTTTTTGGATTTTGGTGGGCCAATGCCATCAACTGGAGTCATATTTAATTAATTTATGGTTTTAATACTATTATTTGTATTTTATCTGCTGGCAATTCTTTTTTGGAAATTTTTAGCTTGTCTTCAGTTCCATTTTTTTTGATTCCCATTTCATTGCAAAATTTATCAACCGGATCAAGTTTAAATTTAAGGCCAGGTATTTTATAATGCATTGGTATAACAATCCTTGGTTCTAATTGGTTTACTACTTCTGATGCTTTTTTAGCATCAATAGTATATACGCCACCGACAGGGATCATTAATATATCTACACTTTCTAATTTTTCTAGCTGTTGCTCATTAAGAGAATTACCTAAATCACCGAGGTGAGCAATTTTTATATCTTCGATTTGAAAAATAAAGATTGTATTGTTTCCTCGTTCAGCTCCTTCTTGATTATCATGCCATGATTGTATTCCCCAGATGAATACATTTTTTGTTTCATATTCTCCAGGATTAGTTATTATAAAAGGATCACCATTTACAGCTTTGGTATTATTATGATCATCATGATCGTGGCTAACAGATACTATGTCTGCATTTAGTCTAGGAAGTTTTAAGCCTGTGTATTTATTATCGTATGGGTCGGTTACGATAGTTGCATTTTTGCCTTGTATTTTAAAACAAGCCTGCCCAAACCAAGTAATTTGCATAAGTTTTTTTAATTAAGGTAGAATAATATTAACATAAATTAGGTATAGAGTAAAGCAAAATAAGGGTGTTATATAGGTAAATCAATTGCTTTATTTTCACTAATTTGGTTATTTATATTACTACTTTTTTCGTTTTGTAAGGAGTTGTTTATTTCCCAGGTAAGTTTTTTTTCTAATTCAAAATAATCTAAAGATTTTTGCTCTAGTACTGCTAAATGTATTGCTTGGTCAGTTTCTGCATTGATAATATCAATTTTTATCTTTAGTAATGGTCCTTGTTTTTGAATTATTCCATAAATGAATAGTTGCGCTCCAGTTTCAATAGATATTTTTTTGAGAATATCTTTATTAGCAGGATTTGGGATATTATTAAATCCTATATCTAGAGCTGCTTTACTACTTACTTCATCAGTTATTATATTAAAAGATTTTAAATAATGAAAAATTTGTTTAAGAGATATCTCAATTTTTTTAGCAATTGGTTTGATATTATCTATATGTAAAGAAAGATTATTCAGAGGGGGAATAAATAATTTTGGTAATTCGGGTGTATTATTTATTTTTGGTGATGTATGACTTACGCTATCACTTAAACTTGGAGCGGTAGAGGTTTTTTGAGAAAATGATGCACCGCTAGAACCCGTTTGTCTCATGGGAGCTGTATTAGATGTAGATTTTTCATCTTTTTTTGATGGTTTTTTTCCTTCTTCTTTATCATTTTCTGCATTTTCTCTTGCTCGATCTTGTTGATGTAATTTTTTTATTGATTTTTCATGTCGCTTTTGTTTTCTAATTTCTTGGGGGGTAGGCCCGGTATCTTTGGCTTGTGAGAGCTCATCTTTTGTTGCTGATTCATATAATTTATTAATACCAATAGTACTAGCTTTACCTTGTTTATTGATACGAAGACCAAGTTTCTTAGCTGCAATTTTATTTATTTTAAATTGATCACTTCCTTGGGATGATTCAACGACTGAATTAAAAAATTTCTTAGCTTGGTGTTTAGCTATTGTTGAGGTCTTACCAAGATAAGCAAACTTTTTTAAATTTTTATCTTTTTTCATTAGTGTTTTGAATTTTGTGTCACTAATTTTCTTTCCTGTTTTAGAAGAAATTATGCTCTGAGCCATGCCTTTGGCTGTAGTCGCTTTTATTTTTGCTAGATAATCTTTAGCCATAGTACTATATTTGTAATTTATTTATAATCATAGTATATCATTTTTATTGCCTTATTCAATCACAGTGTCTCTTGCCAAATATCAATAAACATAGTAGGATAAATAATGAAAATATAGAATATTTATTAATTACCTTTTTTTGGCTAATATTTGCTAATAAAGGACTCACTGTTCAAATATATTTTGAAGAATGGGTTAAGAGCATTTTTTTATTTATGGAAGATACAAAAGTATCAAAAATGGATGAGCTATTAGCAAATCCAGATCAGCCTATTATACCAAAAGTAGGTGAAGTTATTGATGGTACTGTCATTAATGTTTCAACTAATGAAGTTCATGTTGATATTGATGGATTAACAACTGGTGTAGTTAGAGGTAAAGAATTAATTGATGAATCAGGTGAATATAGTGATTTAAAAGTAGGTGACGAAGTTAAAGCTACGGTTTTTGATTTAGAAAATGAATCAGGACATATGGAGCTTTCATTTAGACAAGCAGGTCATCAGAAAGCTTGGGATGATTTAGATGATCTAAAGAGTGACGGCACTGTAATAGGAGTAGTAGTTGTAGAAGCCAATAGAGGTGGACTAATGATTCAACTTGGGAAGATAGATGGTTTTTTACCTGTTTCACAATTAACTGTTGAACATTATCCTCGCGTCGATGGTGGTGATAAAGGTAGAATTTTGGAATTATTAAATAAATTCATTGGCGAAGAACTAAAAGTTAAGATTATTGATGTAAATGAAGCTGATGGTAAATTGATTGTTTCAGAAAAATCAGCTTGGGAAGAAAAACAACAAAAAGTTATTTCAAAATATAAATTAGGTGATGAAATTGATGGTAATGTTACTGGAGTTGTAGACTTCGGTGCATTTATTGAATTTGGTGATAATTTAGAAGGACTGGTTCATATATCTGAGTTAGCTTGGCAACGCATAGATAAGCCAAGTGATTATATTAAAGTTGGTGATAGTGTAAAAGCTAAGATTATCAGTATTGATGGATCAAGGTTATCTTTATCAATGAAGGCATTAATGAAAGATCCTTGGCAAGAGGCCAGTGAGAAGTATAATGTCGGAGATAAAGTAGAGGGATTAGTTTTGAAAGTTAATCCATTTGGTGCTTTTGTAGAACTAGATAAGGACATTCATGGATTAGCTCATATTTCAGAATTATCTAATGAAAGAATTAGTGATCCTACGGAGGTGGTTAAAGTTGGGGAATCTTATAAGTTTAAGATATTATCAATTGAGCCAAAAAATCATCGATTAGGATTATCTCTTAAAGCTGTTCAAAGTACAGCAAAAAAGGAAGAAGAAACTAAAGAAAAGGATATTGTGAAAGAGTCAGTAAAAAAAGATGAAGAAGAGGTAAAAGAAACTAAAGATAAGGTTGAGACTGAAGCATAGAAATATTATAAATTTATAAAGTCAGGGCATAAAAAATTTCAAGCCCTGATTTTATGATTTGCATTATTTGCAAAATAGCGTATTTTGGGGTATAATTTAAATCGAATTAATTTTATAAATTATTAATTTTTGTAAAAAACTCAAATAAAATATGAACAAAAAAATTTTTAAAAACATTATTATATTTTCTGTAATTTTTATATTAGTCATGGGGGCTTTTAGTATGGTTAACAGTTCTTTTAATGAACCGACTATTATAGGTATTAGTGAAGTAGCTGACAAAATTGATCAAGGCGAGGTAAAGCAAATAGATGTTAATGGTAATCAGTTGGTTATTATTTATAACGATGATACAGAAGTTGAGTCTCGTAAGGAAGGAATTGCTTCTTTAACCTCAGTTTTAAGTGATTATAACGTCAATCCAAATCAGCTAAAAAAAGTTGAAATTAATATTAAAGAAGATTCAGGTTTTGGATTTTGGATGGGAGCTATATTACCATTTTTATTACCATTTATTCTAATAGTTTTATTTTTTTGGTTGATGATGAGAAATGTACAAGGTGCTAATAACAAAGCTATGTCTTTTGGTCAAAGTAAGGTTAAGGATGAGGCACCAAAAGATAAAAAGGATAAAACAACCTTTAAAGATGTAGCTGGTGTGGTAGAAGCAAAAGAAGAATTAGCTGAGATAATAGAATTTTTGAAAACCCCAAGTAAGTTTTTGGCGTTAGGGGCCAAAATTCCTAAAGGAGTTTTATTGGTTGGTGCTCCTGGGACTGGCAAAACTTTATTAGCAAGAGCTGTGGCCGGTGAAGCCGATGTTCCGTTTTTTCATATGTCTGGTTCTGAATTTGTCGAAATGTTTGTAGGTGTTGGCGCTTCTAGAGTTCGTGATTTATTTAAAAAAGCAAAAAAAGCTTCCCCGTGCATTGTGTTTGTTGATGAGATTGATGCGGTTGGACGCCAAAGAGGTACAGGGATGGGCGGTTCACATGATGAACGTGAACAAACATTAAATCAAATATTAGTTGAGATGGATGGTTTTGATACTAATACAAACGTTATTGTTATAGCAGCTACAAATCGTCCTGACGTTTTAGACCCTGCTTTACTAAGACCAGGAAGATTTGATCGAAGAGTAGTTTTGGACGATCCGGATATTAAAGATAGAGAAGCAATATTAAAAGTGCATTCAGTTAAAAAACCATTTGATAGTGATGTTAATTTACGTGAGGTAGCTGAAAGAACTCCTGGATTTTCTGGAGCAGATTTAGCTAATATTTTGAATGAAGCAGCTTTATTAGCAGCAAAGAGAAATAAGAAAAAAATCAGCCAAGCGGAATGTCTTGAGAGTATTGAGAAGGTAATGTTAGGACCTGAAAGAAAGAGTAGAATTATTAGCGATCACGAAAAGAAGGTCACAGCTTACCATGAAGCTGGACATGCTTTAGTAGCGCATGTTTTGCCAAATGCAGATCCTGTTCATAAGGTGTCAATAATTTCACGGGGCATGGCCGGTGGTTATACTTTGAAAGTGCCTAGTGAAGATAGAAGGTTAAATACTACAGCTGATTTTGAAGATGAGTTAGCAGTGCTATTGGGTGGACAAGTTGCTGAAAAATTAATTTTTAAGGATGTTTCAACCGGTCCAAGTAGCGATTTGAAGAGAGCTACTCAATTAGCTAAGCAAATAGTTACTCAGTTTGGGATGAGTGAAAAATTAGGATCTAGAACTTATGGTCAGAGAGAAGAAATGATTTTCTTAGGTAAAGAAATACACGAAAGACGTGATTATAGTGAAAGAACAGCTCAGACAATTGATGAAGAAATACTTAAATTGATTAATACTGCTTATGATACAGCTGAAAAAGTCATCAAAAAGTATAAAAAGTATTTAGATGATATTGCTAATCATTTAATCAAAAATGAGACTTTAGAACGAAAAGAGTTTGAATTAATCCTAAAAAGTATTAAAATAAAGACAGTATAATATAATCAATTATTTAATCTATAAGGAGGACCAAATATGCCAGTTGTAAAAAATAAATTCTATTACAGAGGAATCTTAAAAAAAGCTTATCAAATTGTAAAAGGTAACAAATTCCTATGGGTTTTTGGTTTTTTTGCAGCCGCATTAGGTGGTGTAGGAGAGCTTGAATCAGTATTTAAAAACTATTCTGACATTGGAGCTTCTTCAGATAATATATTTGGATTACAAACACTTTATCAGGGAGGTGTAATTTGGACGATATTTGATAATATTCAAGATTTTTTTGCTAGTTTTCCTTGGCAGGCATTTTTCTTATTATTAATTACAGCAGTAGTATTTATTGTAGTTATTTGGTTAGCAATAATATCTCAAATTGCTTTATTTGATGCTTCTAATAAATTATCTAAGAATAAAAAGACTGGCTATGCTGAGAGTTATAGAGTAGGTAATAAAAAATTTGGATCAGTTTTATTAATTAATGTTGTAGCAAAGATTGTTTTGTGGGGAGTATTCGTTGTTATCGCTGCACCGTTACTTGGTTGGTTTTTGATACGAGATAATGTTTGGGGAGCAATATTATTTGTTGTGTTATTATTCTTTGTATTTATTCCAATTTCAATTATTGTTTCATTTATTATTAAATATGCTATCGCCTTTATTGTTATCAAAGGCCAAAAAACTTGGGAGGCTGTTAAATCTTCTTGGGTGTTATTCAAAAAATATTGGCTCGTTAGTATTGAGATGGCATTAATAATATTAGTTATCGGATTGGGAGTAGGTTTATTTATATTATTGTTAATTGGCTTAGTATCAGTTCCATTCGTCTTAATTGGTATAGCTGCATTATTCTTTGGTTCAAGTACTGGATTAGCTGTAGCAGTTATATTGGGTACTGTCGCTTGGTTTGTAGTAATTGCTATAGTTGGTTCTGCTTTTGCTTCTTTTCAATATACAACTTGGACTTTATTATTTTTAGATTTAGTTGGTGATAAAGCAGAAAGTAAGATTAAGCGATTTATTGATCGTTTTATTAAAAAGTAAATTTTAATAATTAGCAGTCTTAGTTACTCTTGAATTATATTCTGAAAGGTGTAAAGTATATTTTTAAGAGTATGTAATTTGGTTAGTAATAGTAATACGTTTATTCATTTGCCAAAGTACTTATTTATTATAAGAAGTGCTTTTTCAAATTATATTAATAGTTTATTTCTTAATGATGCTCGTATAGCCTGCCTGCCGGCAGGCAGGCTCAGTTGGTTACCCGCCCGAACGACTGGTGTCGTCCAGTCGGGCGGGGAGCACCACCACACTTATCTGTTTAAATTTATAGCAAATAGTTTAACATTTTTATTTCCTAATGATGCTCGTATAGCTCAGTTGGTTAGAGCACCACGCTTATAACGTGGGGGTCGATGGTTCAAGTCCATCTACGAGCACCATTAGTAAATAAATATCTCCTATCAGTTTTGATGTGTTTTTTGTTAAAAAAATCCCCTACACGTATAAACATATAGGGGAAAGGTGGCAGGAAGTTTTTAGACTTCCTGCCGATATTGTTTTCAAACGATGGATACGGTACCGATCTGTAGCTCTGGATCGTATATAATATCTACCATGAAGCGTTCATCTACATCGTCGGAAAATAATCCTCCACCGGTATATACAGCATGTATGACGAACTGTGAAGAATCGGGATGGATAAGCGAGGATGAAATTGAACCTATTGTAAACTGTTCCCAAATAAATTTGCGGGAACGACCATCATCCTCCGCTTTGCAATTTAGAGGATATCCATTCCACAGCGCTATGCCTAAAGAAATTAAATCAGGACCCTCGAATATATTGATTGTAGGAATAGTCATGATGTATCCTTTCGTTTTATAAAAGTTCTATGTTTTACTTTTTCTCTATTGTCCATAACTATGAACCTCAGGGAAAAGGTGGCAGAGAGGTTTCAAGTCTCTCTGCCGTGAAGATTTAGAAGTTGATCAGTCCGCGGAGCGAGATTTGGTTGTAAGCACCGGGCTGATAATGACGCTGACAGGCGGCCATCATTACGAATTTGCCATTCTTGAATGGCACTTTGATGTGTCCACCAATACTCAGGTTGTCCGGAGCGTCGAGAATATGGTCATTCTCAATTTCCGCACCGACCACCAACGGTATAGGTAAGCTGTAATCAGCTTCCAGATACAAATAGAAGTAATCGTTGTCCGGTACGTACTCCACATTACCCCACAAGCAGAACTGCTTAGTGATGTTTAGTGAAGCACGGATGTCAGCGATGAAATGACCCTTTTTTTCGATTAGAGTGTCATTTACCGGTTCATTGACTACCAACAGGCCGCCCATGGCTTCGACCGACCATCTTTTTGCATCGTAGCGAGGTCCGACAACTGCCAGATAGGTGCTTGATCCGGGATTCGGCAGGACGGTCCAACCAGCGATACTCACGTTTGAGTTGTCGTTGATTTTTGTCACACTATGCATAAGAAGCTTGGTAGTGTACTTAGGGCTGGCTGCAAATCCATTAGCGGTCCACAGCAGGGCGACGATCAGAATTAAGATCATCATTACGATGGTTTGACGTTGTTGATGCATGTTTCAACTCCTTGGTTTAGTTTTAAAGAACGTTTAGTTGTTTTTTTAGAGAAATTACTGTTATATCTTATTGCAATTACTAAAATGCCTAATTTCTATTATTAGGAGAGAATTTGGTAATAAGTAGCAAATTATCCAATATTACTAGATAAATTACTGTTTAATTACTCTCTCCTCAAAAAGTAACTGTATGGTGAAATAGTAAGTGCTTGACTATAACAATCAATCATATATCATTATAGATGAGTGGCAAATATCACCACATGGTGATAAATACCACCACATACTATCCCCTTTTGATTTTATGTATACAGATGTTCTCCAGCAGATAGGTTTGTCAAAAAACGAAGCAAAAATTTATGAAGCTTTGCTTTCTTTGGGACCTTCAAATATTTCCTCAATATCAAGCGTAGGAAAAGTTAATAGGAGAAATGTTTATGACTCAATGAATAATTTGTTGAAGCGTAATCTTGTTATTGTATTGAGAGATACGAAGGGAAAATTATATAAAGCTGCAGAACCGAAAAGGTTGAACGAAATGTTGCAATCACAGAAACAAAAAATATCAAAAATACTTCCTACTATAAAAAGTTTATACAATACAAAACTTCCCGCGGAGCAGGCATACATAACAAGAGGTGTGGAAGGAACAAAAAATTTTTGGAATTTTGTAATGTCCCAAGATGGACCTGTGTTATTTATTGGAGGGAAGGGAGCTTGGCACGATAAGGATCTTGAAGATGAAAGAAAAAATTATTTTAAAACTTGTAAAATAAAAGGAATAGAAATAAAAGGATTGTTTGACCATATAGTTTATCAAAATCAGAAGGAAGTTTATTCGGAATACAATCCGGAACATATAAGGTTTTTCCCGAAGGATTACTCAACTAGCGCTTCAATAGATATTTGTGCGGATAGGGTTATAATGTTTCCAATGCCAAAGGAAAAAACCGTTCAAAATACGACCATATTTAACATAGTCAGTCAGCCATTAGCAGACTCATACAGAAAATGGTTTGATCATTTATGGGAAAATGCAATACCAACTAATGAAATGAAGAATGGATAAACAAATAGTACAAATATTAGACGACGTTGGATTGACAAGCAGTGAAGCTAGGGTGTATTTAGCAATTTTGGAGCTTGGAAAAACAAACGTATCCAATGTTGCAAAAAAAACTTTGATAAACAGAAGGAATGTTTATGATACTTTAAGTACTCTATTGGATAAGGGTTTAATTTTCCAAATTGTTGGGGATAAAGAAGGGGTATACGCAGGAGTTGATCCTGATAAATTGATAGAATTAATACAATCAAAAGAAGTATCCTTGGAATCAGTAATGACATCCATGGAAAGGGATTATGAAACAAAGAAGGAAAGTGAACGAGCAGTAATTTATAAAGGGATTGAAGGTTTTAAAAGTTATATGGAGGATATTTTGGAAACCAGAGAAGATATTTATTGTCTTGGGGCAAAAGGTGGTTGGGCATACGAAGGACTTGGTGAATTTAAAGATTGGTTTGAAAAAGAAAGAATAAAGCGAAAAATAAAGGTATATAACTTATACGATAGTGAAATGAAAAAGTATTTAAAGGGCAAAAAGCCAATGTATGATATTTTTTCAGAACATAAGTTTTTACCCGAGAAGTACTCAACAGATTCAGCAATGGATGTTTTTGGGAGCAGTGTGGTTACGTTTACAGGACTTGCCCCGGAGATAGTAAATGATGATGTTACGTTGTTTGTTTTAGTAAGCAAGGAAGTATCGGAGTCTTGGAAAACATGGTTTAAATTTCTTTGGGATAACAGTAAATAAAAACCCCGTATATAATACGAGGTTTTTTATATAAAATGTAATAATTTTATTTATTCTTTAAAGCGTCTTTGAGTGATTTACCAGCTTTGAATTTTGGTACAGTAACTGCGGGTATTTGAATTCTTTCGGAAGGTTTTTGTGGGTTGACACCAGCTCTTGCAGATCGCTCTTTAGCACTAAAAGTACCAAATCCAGTCAAAGTAACTTCTTGACCTTCTTTTAAGCTATTGGTAATAATTTCAAGCATTGATTCTAGCATATCTTCTGATTGCTTTTTAGAAATACCAATTTTCTCTGCGATATTATTTATTAATTCTGCTTTGTTCATTGTGTCACCCCCTCTCTTAAATTAGTTAAGTTAGTTAATATATTATACATTAATTTCTTTGTAAATTCTAGTGATATTGGTAGATTTTCTGGTGGTCGAATCTATAGTAATAAGTGTTGCGTTAATAGCACATAAGCCTGTATCAGAGATGTCATGAGCCTTGGTTTCTGGAGCAGTAAAATTATGTAGAATAATGTCTTTATCAATACCGATTATAGAATCTCTTAATCCATTCATACCGACGTCTGATTGGTAAGCAGTGCCATTGGGCAAGATTTTGCTATCAGCAGTCGTGACATGTGTATGTGTTCCAAGTACAGCTGAAACTCGTCCATCTAGATGCCAACCAAAGGCTACCTTTTCAGATGTAGCTTCAGCATGGAAGTCTACAAAAATTCCAGCCAATTCATCAACATTTACATCAGCCAATATCTGATCAATTTTTTTGAAAGGATTAGATAGGTCATCTTCAATAAATACTTGTCCATGCATGTTGATGATCATAAAAGATTTGGTACCCACTAAAATAGTTTTATATCCTTTGCCTGGTGAATCATCAGGATAATTTGCCGGTCTGATAATTGGCATGTCTGGATTATCTAATATTTCATAAGCTGCAGGTTTACCCCAAATATGATTACCAGAAGTAAAGAAATCAATTTCTGCTTCTAGCATTTGGTCGATTGTTTTTTGAGTTATACCAATCCCATGTGCTAAGTTTTCAACATTAGCAATTATTAAGTCAGGTTTTAATTCTTTTTTTAATTCAGGGATAATTTTAGTTACAGCTTTGCGACCTGGCTTACCAACAATATCCCCAAAAAATAGAATTTTAATTTCTTTATTATCTGGCATATTCTATTACTCTTTTTTCTCTAATAACGTTAACTTTAATTTCACCAGGATATTTGAGCTCTTCTTCAATCTTCCTAGCAATATTTTTTGCAAGGTTAATAGCACCTAGATCATCAATTTTTTCTGGTATAACAAATACTCTTACCTCGCGTCCAGCTTGAATAGCATATGTTTTTTCAACACCTTCGAAACCTTTTGCTAGGTCTTCTAGCTCGTTTAATCTTTGTAAATATTGCTCATAGGTATCTTTACGGGCGCCAGGTCTAGCACCAGAGATGGCATCAGCTACTTTAACAATTAAAGTTTCGATACTTGGCACTTCATCATCATGATGATAAGCAATACAGTTAATAACATTCTCAGAAAGTTTAAACTTCTTACCAATATCATGACCAATCTCAGGGTGAGTTCCTTGGATTTCATGATCTACTGCTTTACCAATGTCATGTAAGAAACCACCTTTTTTTGCTTCTGCCACATTTGCACCAAGCTCTTGGGCAAGTAAGGCTGACAAGTGAGCAACCTCGATTGAGTGACGTAATATGTTTTGACCATAGCTGGTACGATATTTTAAACGTCCAATTATTTGAACTAATTTTGGGTCCAGACCAGCAATACCAACTTCATAAGAAGCTTCTTCACCAGCTTTTTTCATATCTAGGGCCAGGTCTTTTTTGGCGTCTTCAATAGTTTCTTCTATTCTGCCTGGATGAATTCTCCCATCCTGGATAAGTTTTTCTAACGCTCTTTTCGCTAAATGACGTCTGATGGGGCTGAAGCCTGAGATAACAATAGCTTCTGGTGTGTCATCAACGATAATTTCTACACCAGTTAGATGTTCTAATGTTTTGATATTTCTACCTTCTCTACCAATAATTCTACCTTTCATTTCATCTGATGGCAGAGTAACAACAGTGGTAGTTGTTTCTGCAGTATGAGAACTTACACATCGTTGTATTACCCGAGAAAGCATGTTCTTTGATTCTTTTTCAAGTTCTTCATTTGATGTATTTTGTAATTTTTTAATTCTATCGACTAATTCATCTTTAATAGTTCTTTCTGTGTTGTCCAGTAGAACTTTTTTAGCTTCTTCTTGAGTTAGAGCGGCTACTTTTTCTAGTTTTGCCATTTGTTCTTCTTTTATTTTGAGAATTTCTTGCTTAGCTTGTTCTAAGCGATCATTTTTTTCTTGTAATTTTTGTTGCCCGTCCTCTAGATTCAATAATTTTTGATCAAAAAGATTTTCTCTTTTTTCTAACCTTGATTGTATATGACGTAGCTCTTGTCTTTCTTTTTCCGCTTCACCTTTCGCTTTGTCAATAACATTCATTGCCTTATCTTTTGCTTCAATCAAAAGATCTTTTTGTTTGTTCTTAGTTTCTACTATTAGCTGTTGAAGTTTTGATTCAGCGGTGTCCATTTGTTGACTGGCCCACATTTTTCTTCCCTGCCAACCAACAAGCATTCCTCCCCCAGTTCCTACTACTGCTATTAGTATCCAAATTGTTGATGCATCCATATGTTTTTATATTTATTTATAATTATTAGTACATAAAGTTCGAGTGATCCACATGAGTGGACCCTCGGTAACTTAAGGAATGGTTTGTATTGGGTAGTTAGCTGATTATTTTATCAACAACACCGTATTTTTTTGATTGCTCTGCAGACATAAAGAAGTCTCTGTCAGTATCTTTTCCAATTTTATCAACAGACTGTTTTGTATGTTTGGAGAGAATTGCGTTAATACGATCTCTGATTTTAATAATGTGTTCAGCTCTAATTTTGATATCAACTGCCTGTCCCTCTGCGCCACCCATAACTTGATGTAAAAGTATTTCTGAATTTGGCAGAGAAAAGCGTTTACCCTTAGCACCTGATGCCAAAAGTACTGCGCCCATTGAGGCTGCTAAACCAACACAAATAGTAGCTACGTCTGGTTTGATATATTGCATTGTATCGTAAATTGCCAAACCGGCTGAGACGGAGCCACCAGGGGAATTAATATAAATTTTTATATCTTTAGTTTTGTCTTCAGATTCCAAAAATAAAAGTTGGGCGATAATAGTATTAGCGACCACATCATTTATGGGACTGCCTAAAAATATAATCCTTTCCTTAAGTAACCGAGAATATATATCGTAGGCTCGTTCACCGTAGTTTGTTTTTTCTATAACGGTTGGTACGAGTTGCATACGTCGATTGTTAATTAATTCGTAGTATGCATTATATAACCAAGTACTATATTTGTCAACTTAGACAAAAAAACGTGTTTTTTGAGCAAAAAAAGGACTAAAGAAAGTTTGTCACCTCGATCTACGGGTGTAAATGCACTATGGCCGATATTGCTTTCTTTGGCCCATATTATTATAGGAACTATATTGTATGTCAAAATATACATGGTTATTTTATTTAACATAAATAAAAAACTAACTTCTGTGAAGTTAGTTTTTGTGAATGATCAGTATATGAAATGTTGGAGCGGTCCAAGATGTCGGACAACGCCATGTCCATAAAAGTCTGCTATATTTTCATCCGGATTGTATCCGAGCTGTAATTCCATCTCTTTTTTATCAAAACTGACATAGGGGATTAAGGAATAATGTCCGCTATTTTGCATTCGGGAACGAAATCCAGACAGTAACATATTAGGGACACGGACCGTATTCATGAAGCAGGCATAATAAGGCATATAACCAAGGAGTTGTAATCCTTCCCACGACATAAGTTTCCAGCCATCTTTGAGCTGACTTTTTACTTCACTAGAAGTAACTCCTTTGTAAGAGGCGCCAACACCATGATGCCAATCTTTTTCCGGTAGCTCAATGACGTTATATCCTATAGGCATATCAAGAGCCATCTTGTCGGTACGGAGAAGTTCTTTTTGAAAAAACTTGTCTGTTGCGATTGCACCTTGGTACATCCAACTAATTGTGATCCACGCAAGTTGTGCGTTAAGATGAGCGTCTCCAAAATTAAAGATAACAAGAGCGTTTTTTGGCCAACGACCAGATTTTACAGATTTCTTAATTGACTTTTTGAGCTCGTCCTTCTCTTCGGTTTTGGGCATACTTTTTGTTTTGAGAATCAAATCGACCGCTGTCATACATTTCATGCACATAAGTCCAGCAAATCGATTAAATCCCCACATTTGAGTTTGTGGATCAAAGAAAGGGGTGTCTTTTTTACCACTGTAATAGTCAGCGATTTGAGTGATGTAGTACATCTCTTCCAGTATTCCCCAAAACATTGCACCACGTAGCAAAAACCTGTCTTTGAATTCATCGAACTCATCTGGATGCATGATCGGTACTTCAACACCAGCTTGAATCCCTAAATCCGAAACACTCTTCATCAACAGAGCTCCTAAAGGATCTCCACCTTTGAGTAACTTATTCATATTACCTCCAAAATTATAGTATTTATTAAAGTTCTATGTTAATTAGTTTATCTTATATTAATAATTGTTAGTGTCAAGTAAAAAGAATCGAGAAGCTTCTTCCTTATAAAGGAGCTTCTCTATCACGAATGTATTCTACTTACAAGAATACACCCAAATGCATTTATAATTTATATAGATTATTTATTATTGTTAAGGGTTAATAAAAAACCCATCTGTATAAATGGAGTTAATTATTTTTTGGTAGATTATTTAGCAGGAATTACTTTCCAACTATTTTCTTTTTCTTCTAGTTTTCCTTTGATAGTAAATCCAGCGGCTTTTTTATGGCCACCACCTCCAAAGAATTTTGCAATTTTTGATACATCTACATTTGACATAGTTGTTCGTAAACTTCCTTTGATAGTTCCGTCTGCTTTTTCACGTAGTACCATAATTGCTTTTGCTTTTTCAACACTATTCAAGAAATTTGCAATTCCTTCACTACTTTCATCACTCATTTTTAATTCATCAAAATCTTTCTGAGTTAATACAGTGGTTATAATACCAGTTTTACTATCTTCTTTGAGTCTTGATAAGGCTCTCCCCCACAATTGTAATTGTGATAGAGATTTATTCTGAAATGCTTTTTGGGTAATTTCTTTTACTCTAGCACCATGAGCCATTAACTTTGACGAAACTTCCATTGAAGATGGAGTAGTACTAAGGTTAGAAAAACTACCAGTATCTGTTAAGATCCCGGTCAATAGTTGAGTAGCCACATCTTTGTTGAAAGGAATTCTCAAATAATCAATAAAATGAAATATAATTTCGGAAGTTGAAGATGCTTTTGGATGAACTAAATTAATGTGTCCATAATTTTGATTTGTTGGATGATGGTCAATATTTATTACTATTGGTAATCCTTTTAATTTTCTAAAGTGAATATCAACTCCAGCATATTGTAAATCACCTGAATCTAATAATATAACCAAATCATGTTTTCCATCTATGAGAATTTTTTCTTCGTCGGAAATACTATCTACATAAGGAAGAAAATCTAAATACTCAGGAATTGGAGACACACAAAATAAATTGTGTTTAATATTGTGATGTTTCAAATAATGGCGCATACCAAGCATAGAACCCAAAGCATCACCATCAGGATTTTGGTGAGAAATTACAATTACTTTGTCTGCTTTTTTAATAGTTTCGTCTATCTTATTGAAAAGCTGATAATATTCCATCATATGTTACTTTTTGTCTTTTATTGTTTATATCAATAACAATATAGACTACTCTTCTCTATGTATCTTGTCAATAAGCCCATCTATGTGAGATATTTTTTGTTGGTCAATATCTATAGAAAATGCTAATTTGGGTGTTTTTCTTAATATTACTACTTGATTGAACTCATTTTGAATACTTTTGATGTTTTTATTTAGTATTGCCAAAATAGAGGCACGTTTGTTTGCCGGCATTATACTAACAAGAACTCTAGCCTGACTAAGGTCAGAGCTAGTTTTTACTCTAGTTATGGTTACCAAGCTATCCGGTGGTAATCCAATTTCTTTTGATAAAATTTTACCTAATTCGTGCTGAATTAATTCATTTACTTGTTTTATACGATGAGAAGGCATTATTATATATTAGGCTATTAATTAAATTATTATTGAATAATTTCTTCTTTATAGGTTTCTATTATATCCCCTTCTTTAAGTTCTGAAACATTTGTTATTTGAATCCCACATTCTGTACCGGATGGTATAGATTTAGTTTCTTGTTTTGATTGTTGAAGTTTTGTGATTTCACCTTCATCAATTTTTTTATCATCTCTTATTATTCTTGCTTTTGTGTTAAGTTCAATTTTACCCTTAGTAACAAGCGCACCAACAATTTGAACTTTTTTCTCTGAACGAAAAATTGCCAATACTTTTGCTTTACCAGATTCCACAATTTCTGTTTTATATTCAACCATTCCATCAATTACTTTTTTAACGTGATCAGTTAGATCGTATATTATTGAGTATAAATTTATTGTTAAATCTTTTTCTTTGGCAATTTCTTGAGCAAGATTTTCAGCTTTAACATTAAAACCAAATATTAATGCTTTTGTTTTTTCAGCAGCTATAATATCATTATCATTTATAGTGCCTAAACCTTGTTTAATAAATTTGATTTTAATATCATCAGTTTGTAGAACTTCTAATGATTGAATAATTGCTTCTAGTGAACCAAAGGCATCAGCTTTCAAAATAATATTTAATACTTTATTACTTCCATTGCCTTCTTTTTTTTGTATAGATTGCCAGTTTTGTTTATCTTGGTAAACTTTTTTTTGATGACTAATTTTTTTCATCATTTTTTTTAGTGATTGGTCACTATTAATAACTTGTAAAATATCTCCAACTTCTGGAATATTCTTTAGACCTAATATTTTTACCGGTGTAGATGGAGTAGCATTATCTATAATTTCTCCATTATAATCTTTCATAAATTTTATTTTACCTACTACTTCTCCGACTTGAATATTGTCTCCTTTTTTTAGTGTGCCCGCTAGAACTATTGATGTAGCTGATGGACCCTCACCTTTATCGATATGTGATTCGATGATAGTTCCAATTGCTAATTGTTTTGGATCGGATAGTATATTATCTTTTTCGACATCAGCTAAAAGTAAAAGATGTTCTAATAGGTCATCAATACCTTCGCCTGTTTTTGCTGATACAGGAACGCAGATAACTTTGCCTCCCCAATCTTCTGGTAATAAATCTTTTTGTGCTAATTGATTTTTAACTTTTTCGACATCAGCTTCTGGTTTGTCAGTTTTATTTAAGGCAACCAAGAAGGGTAATTTTGCACTTTTAATTATTTTAATAACTTCTTCAGTCTGTGGTTTAATTCCATCATCGGCAGCAATTATAAGAATGGCAATATCAGCCACCCTAGCACCACGAGAACGCATAGCAGTAAAAGCTTCATGTCCCGGAGTGTCTATAAATGTTATTTTCCTTTTGTTTTTTGTTACTTGATATGCACCGATATGCTGCGTAATTCCACCTGATTCTTTTGCTATCACATTAGTTTTTCTTATAGTATCTAATAGTTGAGTTTTGCCATGATCCACATGTCCCATTACTACTACTATTGGTGGTCGAGATTTTAGTATCTTAGAATCTTTTTCAATTAGATCGTCGATAGTTGATTCATCTTCGGATTCTTTTGATTCATCTTCATCTTTAATAAGTGGCGTGAAACCAAAGTCTTCTGCAATGATACTGGCTGTTTCATAGTCTATTTGTTCATTAAGATTAGCCAAAATTCCATTTTTCATAAGCTCCTGAATGATAGTGGCTACTGGTTTTTTTAATAAATCTGCAAAGTCACGAACAGTAATTACACTAGGGATAATGATATTTTCTTTTTCTTTTTCATCTACTTCTTCTGGAATTTCAGTTTCTTCAGGAAGTTGTTCACGTCTATAATCTTCTATTATATCGGGGTTATTTCTAATTTTATCAATAATCATAAAAGCAGATTTGTCATCAACTTTTATTGCTTTTCGTCCAATATCAAAACCGATCTTAGGTAGTAAGTCTTTTAATTCATTGGTAGTTATTTTTAACTTTCTGGCTAGTTCGGTTACATTCATATTAGAATTATATTTTAGTTAGATTTATAAAAAACGATCCTATATTTTTGGATCGTTTGCTTTATGTAGTCAAATTGATTACTACTTAAAACATACGATTTTTTCCAACAATAATTTTTAGTTTTTTTGGTAATACTTCTACAGCGATAGGAGTTTTGATTGTAGTGTGCCCATCTATTATGGCTGGTAAGCACTCTTTATTGCATTTAATTTTAACTTTTTTGAAAGGAAATATGCTACTTTCTGAAAAATCATTATTAAAAACATTAAAAAAAGATTTCGGTTTCTCTGCTTGCGTAAACACTGCTTCTAGTAGTCCGTCTTTTGGGTTGCAGTGATGTCTTTTTTCTTTTGATGAACTGTTATTAATTTCTAAATCGAAATTACAGATACTTATCTGACTATCATCAGTGATCGGTCTAATATTATAACTACCATAATCTAAAAATACTTCTTTGTTGATTGGTAGTTTAAGATTAGATATAAAATAATAATTATTTGCTTTACCAAGGTCTATTTTTTCTACTAGGCGTGCAGATAAAATATCACATGCTGCCTCCCCTTCTGGTATTCCAAGTTTTTTTGCAATTTCGTTATTAGGTCCGATAGGAATTATACCAAGAGTAATATTTAATTTTGGTAAGAGGCTAATCACTTTACTTATAGTTCTATCATTACCGACAGCTATTATTGTATCAGCGCCTCGCTTTACTATTTCACTCACAGATTCTGAAAAACTTTTTAGTATTGTTAATTTTTCTATTCTTCCATTGATACCCAAATCAGTAAGTCTTGACTCAATTTTATCTAATATAGTTTGGTATTTTTTTTCTGAAAGATACTGATCAAATATATAGTTATGCATACAAACAGTATTAACTATTTATCCTGAGCTACTTTTTTATTATCTTTGTTATCAACAGTAACATTTTCTTCAGTACCCATAGTACATTTACCATTAATTAATGCACCTTCTTCTACAGTTAATATTTTGGTTTCCAAGTTTCCTATAATTTTTGCTGAGCTTTTTAATTCTGCTTTTTCATTAACTTTTACGTTTCCTCGAATCTCTCCAGAAAGATAAAGATTATTTGCTGTTACTTCTGCTTTAATCTTTGCAGTGGATCCGATAGTTAAATTACTTTTAGTTTTTAAACTACCTTGGACAATACCATCAACAATAATATTACCGTCACTTTTAAAGTTTCCGTCTACTTTTACTGAAGATCCAATAATAGTTTCCGAATTACCGTCTTGTGGTGCCTCGTCATTAAAAATTGCCATAAGTTGAATAGTTAAAAATTAATTGATAGTATTCTGATTCTAGTATTTTTAATGGTTAAAGTCAAATTTTCAATTAATATAATTGTAATTTTATTCACATTAAGATAAACTAAAAATTAGTATAAACATTTAAACAATAATATGGGTAATAAAAAGAATAAACAAAATTTACATGGAATTGAGCATTTATATCAAGAACTTGATAATAAAATCGAAACACCAGAAATTAAGAATGTTGAGCAGAAGGATAATACTAATATAAAGCCAGTCATAAAAGAAAAAAGTCACCTTAAAAAAGAGCTAGTAATTATTATTGTTATTATGATCGTTTTATTTGGTGTTTTGGGAGTTATTTTATATTTTGACAATTCTAATGATTTTTTGCTAACGTTAGCTGAAAAACTCTCTAATCTATACTAATTATTTTACGACACAAAGTTTAAGCTAAATTTAGTAATATTCTGTAGAATACTCAAATATACTCTCTTTTTTGCTAACATTAGCAAAAAATGTATGTTCCACGTGGAACATATAAATATTATGCCCTCGTAGTTCAATGGATAGAACAAGGGACTCCTAAGCCTTAGATCTAGGTTCGATTCCTGGCGAGGGCAATTTAACTTCATTTATTATAATAATGAATAATACATGTAGTTGAGAAAGTATTTAATATATTAATTTAATTTATATGAAGAAAGTAATATTGATTCATGGGTCATATGGAAATCCTGAAGAAAATTGGTTTCCTTGGTTAATAAAAAAACTAGTCGATAATGATTTTAAAGTATTTGCTCCAAAGTTTCCTACCCCGCTGAATCAGTCATTTGAGGCATGGGAGGAAGTGTTAAGTAAACATATTAAAGAAATAGACGAAAATACTAAGATTGTTGCTCACAGTATAGGGGTACCGTTCGTATTAAAGATAATTGAAAAATATGATCTAAATGTAAGTAATCTCTTTTTTGTATCTGGTTTTTTAAATAAGTTAAATGACAAAAGATTTGATGTAATTAATGAAACATTTTTTAAGGATATTAATTGCGATAAATGTAATGACCTTTCTAATCAAGTATATATTTATCATTCAGATAATGACCCTTATGTTGCAATTAAACATGCTATTGACCTGAGTAAGCAACTTAATGGTTCTAGACTTACAGTAATTAAAAACGGAGGTCATTTCAATAATGATTCCGGTTATACAAAATTTCCACAGTTATTAGAAGATATACTTAGTTCATAAATACAAATGTTCCACGTGGAACATTGTAGATAGTAGATATAATTGTTATGATTTTGCGTAAATATATGTAAGGGCCTGTGGCGCAATTGGCTAGCGTGCTTCCATGGCATGGAAGAGGTTGTGGGTTCGAGTCCCATCAGGTCCACCAAATAGTTCACTTGTGTTGAATACTAACTAATTGGTTTGTAGTATGTATTAGATAGGTAAAAATATACTATTAATTGTAAAAAGAAGGGAGTAAAGTAGTATTTAGATATTAATTATGTTAATGTTTCTAATTGATGTATATTTTTGGTTATTTATGACTTTTGTAACTTATAATTTATTCAGAAGTGAAATGGTAAATATATTCCATATCCGATTTATTATTTATTGAATTTTGATTTTAACTGAATATTCCCAATTTATGATTCCTAAATTATTAATTTGTATGATATAATATATGATCAAAGTATTATAATTTTGTAAATATATTTTCGTATAAATAATAAGGTGGGGGGTGATAAATATGAATTCAGTATCCCAAATAGTAGAAAATTCATTTGCTGATTTTTGGTCGCAATTTACCAGTTTTATTCCTACATTACTACTAGCACTCGCATTACTTTTTGCGGGTTTTATTTTGGCTTGGTTATTAGAAATAGTATCTAGGAGAATAATGAAATTTGTAATGCTTGATAAAATAGTAGAAAAAATTGGTTTAAAAGGATTATTTGATAAGGCAGGACTAAAAGTTAGTTTTACAAGATTGTTGTCAGGCATTGTTTATTGGTTTGTTCTAATTGTATTCCTGACATCAGTTATCGATGTGTTAGGACTAACTCAATTATCGAGTTTTATGGATGGGTTAGTTGCGTATTTGCCTAACGTGATTGCTGCGGTTGCTATATTAGTTATAGGAATTTTAGTTGCTAACTTATTATTTAATGTAGTTAAACATGCGAGTGAATCAGCAAATTTACAGTCTGCAAGTTTTCTCGCATCATTGACCAAATGGTCAATTTTTGTTTTTTCTTTTATTGCAGCATTAGTACAACTAAAAATAGCTCCGGATTTATTGACAGTATTATTTACTGGAATTATTGTGATGATCTCGTTAGCGGGCGGTCTTGCATTTGGATTAGGTGGTAAAGATGCTGCTAAAGAAATTATTGAAAAGTTTAGAGGTAATATCAGAAGCAATTAGTATATAGAAACAATCTTGAAAAATTCAAGGTTGTTTTTATATACTGAAAAATAATTTATAGTTAATTTGTATTTACATATCGTTTATGAAAGAGGGGTTGACAAAAAAATCATAAAGGAATATACTGGGGGGGAGTATACATAATTTTATGAATAAACAAGAAGACAACAATAAATGTGACTTGAAATCAATATGTAATAGATTGCATAGAATTAATGGACAAGTCACTGCGGTCGAAAGGATGTTAAATGAAAAAAGTGATTTTACGGCAATACTTCAACAGTTAGTAGCAGCTAGAACAGCCATGGATAAGGTTGCGGGTTTAGTGTTAGAAAGTGAAGCAAGAGGATGTTTAAGTAATAAGAATTCTAATTTAGCAACGAAAGAATTAAGTAAAATCGTTGCAACTTTTTTTAAAGTAACATAATAATGTTTACAATTAACAATAAGAAAGCTAAAATAAATAAGTAACTAATATATTAATTAAAATAAGAAAAAATATGTCAGAAGTAACTTTAACAGACAAAAATTTTGAGGAAGAAGTATTAAAATCTGAAATACCAGTTTTAGTTGATTTTTGGGCAGAGTGGTGCGGACCATGTAAAATGCAAGGACCAATCGTTGAAGAAGTCGCAAAAGACTTTGAAGGAAAAGCAAAAGTAGGAAAATTAGAAGTAGATCAGAATCCAACAATGGCACAGAAATATGGAATTATGAGTATTCCTACTGTAGCAATATTTAAAGCTGGTGAAATTGTTTGGCAAGGAGTAGGGATGCAGCCTAAAGAAGGGTTAACATCCGAACTTGATAAAGTTTTAAAATAAACTAAAAGAATATAGACATGAAATATGACGTAATTATAGTTGGTGGAGCGCCTGCCGGTATTACGGCAGCAATTTATGCTTCTCGTCGAGCAATGAAAACTTTAGTAGTAACTCAAGATATAGGTGGACAAGCAGCCACTACTCCAGATATTGAAAACTATCCAGGCTATGCAAGTATTAATGGAATGGAGTTAATGGATAATTTCAAAAAGCAGGCTGAGAAAACCGGTACTGAATTTGTTTTTGAAGAAGTAAAAGAGGTAGTAAAAAAAGATGATAAATTTGTTGTTAAAACAAATACGAAAGAATTTGAAACAAAATCTGTTATTCTTGCATTTGGTTTAACTCATCGTCACTTAGGAATTCCTGGTGAAGAGGAGTATGGGGGAAAAGGTGTATCATATTGCGCAACATGTGACGCGCCATTATTTAAGCAAAAAGACGTAGCAGTGGTTGGTGGAGGTAATTCTGCTTTAGATGCAACTTTATTATTATCTAAATTAGCTAAGAAGGTATATTTGATTCACCGCCGTGATAAATTTAATGGAGAACAAATTTTAATTGATCGAGTTTTGGCAGCTGATAATGTTGAGATTGTTTATAATAGTAAGGCTATAGAAGTAAAAGGTGAGATGGTGGTAAAGAGTTTAATTGTTACAGATATAGAAGATGAAACTAAAACTAGAGAAATTGAATTACAAGGTATCTTTGTAGAAATTGGTTTTCAAGTAAAAGGAGATTTAGTTGAAGGGTTAGTTGAGCTAGATGAGCGAAAACAAATAATTGTTAATAAGAATTGTGAAACTTCAACACCTGGAATATTTGCTGCTGGTGATGTGACTGATATTGAGTTTAAGCAGATTGTTATATCTGCTGGAGAAGGTGCTAAGGCAGCTTTATCTGCAAATAAATTTATTAATTCAGGGAAGATTACGGGCGTCGATTGGGGTTCTCAAAAAGTAAATAGCAATAATAAATAAATAATTTTATGGACAATCAAACAATAAATCCTTTTGTTAATGCACTAAAAAAATTAAAAGAGTCTATTAATTATTTAGATATTGATGATAAGTATTACGATATTCTAAGCAAGCCGGAAGCAGTACTTGAAAAAGATATAAAAATTGAGATGGATGATGGTACTAAAAAAATATTTCCAGGATATCGTGTACAGTTTAATAGTACTCGTGGACCATATAAAGGTGGAATAAGATTTCATCAAGAAGTTGATTTAGATGAAGTTAAAACTTTAGCTTTCCTGATGAGTATAAAATGTGCAGTAGCGAATATACCTATGGGTGGAGGTAAGGGAGGTATTCAAGTTAATCCAAAAGAATTATCAAAGATAGAAGTTGAAAAAATATCTAGAGCATGGGTACAAGCTTTTTTTGATAAGATTGGACCAGAGAAGGATATTCCTGCCCCAGATGTAAATACAAATCCTCAGATTATGACTTGGATGGTAGATGAATATTCTAAGATAGCTGGTGAAAAATCTCCAGCTGCATTTACAGGTAAACCAATAGAAGAAGGTGGTTCGGCTGGTAGAGAATTTTCTACATCACAAGGAGGCCATTATGTGTTGACTGAGTTAGCAAAAAAATTAAAATTAATTCCAAATCAGTCTAAAGTGGTTGTGCAGGGTTTTGGTAATGCCGGTTTTCATATGGCCAGAATATTACATCAAGATGGATATAAGATTATTGGTGTAGCGGATTCGAGAGGTGGAGTTGTATCACGTGATGATAGTTTAAATCCAAATCATTTAATAAGAGAGAAAAAAAATAATGGGAAGCTTGAAGGAGTTTATTGTTTAGGAGATGAATGTTTTAAGGTCGAGCATGACCATATAGAGAATAAAGATTTATTAGAATTGGAAACTGATATATTAGTTCCTGCTGCTTTAGGAAATCAAATTACCGAAGAGAACGCAGGTCGTATTAAAGCTAAAATTATTATTGAACTAGCTAATGGACCGATTACCCCTGAAGCTGATAAAATTTTGTATGAAAAAGGAATTATCGTTATACCTGATATTCTTGCCAATGCTGGTGGAGTGATAGTTAGTTATTTTGAATGGTTGCAAAATTTAAAAAATGAAAAGTGGTCAGAGGAAGAAGTCTTAAAAAAACTTTCTGATATTATGATTAAAGAATTTGATAATGTCTGGACAATCGCCCAAGATAAAAAAGTAGATTTAAGAACCGCAGCTTATATTTTAGCAATCGGCAGAATAGTAGAGGCCATCAAAAGTAAAAAATAAATAATGACAAAAAGATTTTTTAGGCAGTGGAGTCAATGTTAGGTTTATCGAGGGAGAGTCAATTTAGAATTTAATAAAATTATAGATATGCGGATTATTATATTAATAATACTATTGGCAGTAACGATGTTTTTTTCTGTCAGTAAACCGGTAGATGCTATAATTAATGTTAGTAGTTGTGGTGTTCTTGCCGTGGCAGATGAAACTTATTTGCTGACACAGGACGTTTCCTCTGTGGGAACTTGTTTTACGATCGGCGCAGATGATATTATACTTGATCTTAATAATCACACCATAACTTATGGTACTGGTACTGGAGAATATCGTTATGGCGTTGCATTGCCGCCGCACTACATTCGCCGTGACTTTTTCCCAGATAGTGCTATTCCGGACAGCTCTTTCAATGAGACTAAAGAGCGTATTCGTATACAAAATGGTTCAATCGTTCAAGGAGGTGGTGATGGTGAAAATAGTCATGCGATTTTTGGCTATGCTAGTCATTATATTTATATTCACAACCTAACCATAACGGTACACGGACCTGACACACAGAATATTGGTTTTACCTATTCAGAAAATATTAATGTCTATGATAATCTACTTAATAATAATTCTACTGTGGTAACAAATCGGCATCAAGGTCGCAGTGTTGTTCAAGTGACAGAAACTTACGGTGGCAATAATTTTTATAGAAATACTATAACTGGTGGTCCGCAGTTCGGGTTACGCATTAATGGATATGATACGGTAGATTACGATACAGATTATATTTACGACAATGTGATTCGCCATAATGCCACAGTGGCAAATCCATATGGAATTTCGGCAGGTGCAAAAAATATGAAAGTATACAGCAATATGATTGAAGCGCAGAATGGACGAGGCATTCATGTATTAGGGGATAATCAGGAGATTTACAATAATACGATTACTGTCAAGGAAGGAAGTAATAGCGAGTATTCCACTGGATGGTCTCATGGTATAAAAATTGAAGAAGCGACGAATGCAAAAGTACACAATAATACTGTTACCGCTATTGCTGAAGATGGCTTTGGTCATGCTTATGCTTTGGATATGACTATTAACGAAGGAGCTAATAATGAGGTGTATGAAAATATTTTTACTGCCACCACTACCACATCTGGTTTACATGCCGCCGCCGCTCATATTACTGTAGTAAATGAAAACAGTGGCACTGATATTCATCATAATATATTTCGTACTAATAATCGCCATATCAGTACATCGTGGGAAAGCCCAGCATATGTTTTGTTTCGTTCAAATACTTTTGAAATTCAGGGAACGCCAATAAATTATAATACGTTGTGGTTTGAGACAGGTGATAATCCGTCTCATGGTCTGGAATTATTGGATAATACTGCTGCTACTGGCGTTTCATTTGCTGATGTGGGCTACCGTCCCGCAGGATCAGAATATAGTTATGAAACACAGCAATATTTAAATTTAGTGGTACAAGATGCTCAGGGTCAGGTTATTCCCGATGCCGTCATTTCGATTAGCGATGTTGGTGCAAACACGGTAGCTAATGGTACTACAAATACAAACGGTACAGCGCTTTTTGCTTTACGAACACATTACTTTACTGGTAAACCAGTCGTTGACACAGGATATATACCTCATCAGGTCACAATATCACTTACCGGGTATAAAGCTTCAACAACCTTAGTAACACTGGATAGTTCCAAACAACTTGTCGTTACTTTGACTGCTACTAACTCAAGTACTAATTCTAATACAAATGAATCAATCTATATTGCACCGACACCAGAATCAACTCCAGGAGTAGTCAGGGAAGTCGATGAAACACCTATTGCGTTAGCAAGTTCATTTTTTGTATATAATAGGAATTTACGTGGGGGCTATCATATTGCCGTTGGGAATGTCATTGGTGATAGTAAGTATGAAATTATTACTGGTACAGGGGGTGGCATGGGTCCACATGTTCGGATATTTAATAACCAAGGAACGCTCAAAGCTCAATTTTTTGCATATAGCTCAGAGCTAAGAAATGGCGTTACTGTAACAGCATGCGACATTGATGGAGATGGATATGATGAAATAATTACTGCCCAGGGTCCTGGCGGCTGGCCATTAGTAAAAATATTTGATGGAGATGGTAATATAATTAATAATGGATTTCGTGTTCTTGATGGAGAGTTTTTAGGTGGAGTAAATCTTTCCTGTGGTGATACGAACGGTGATGGAATTAGTGAAATAGTGGTTGCTGCGATGAAGGGCGGAGGTCCACATGTTTTGGTATATAATTCAGAAGGCACTATTCTAACTAATTTTATGGCATATGATCAAAATTTCAGGGGAGGCATTAATATCTCTACTATTGATATGGATGGTGACGGCAGGGATGAAATTGTAACTGGTCCTCAATTTGGCGCTCCTCATGTTCAAATATTCCAAATACGCCCAAATGAACTAAAAAGGTTGTCGCCAGGGTTCTATGCTTTTTCTCCCGAATACAGAGGAGGAGTCTCAGTTGCAGGAGTTGATACGGATGGAGATGGAGAAAAAGAACTTTTGGTCGGAGTTGGGGAAGATGCTCAATCTTTGATTAAGAAATACAACATTAGAGAAGAGCTGGAAGGATCATTTTATGCTTATGGAGAAAATTTTCTTGGAGGAGTAAATTTAGGTGGAGGAGATGTGGATGGTGATGGTTTAGATGAAATTATTATTATCCCAAGAAGTGGCGGTGGAGCTAATGTTAGGGTTATTGAGGGAGAGTTAATTTAGAATTTGATAAAATTATAGATTATAGAAATTTAGGTAAATAATTAAGGGATTAAAAGTTAAAAATAAATATTGACAAAAAGTCAAAAATAAGCTATACTAGATAATGAATTTAGCTTATTTTAGCTACAAATTTAGTTTATACGTAATTACTTTGTAATAATGATTACCATTACTTGTCAGGTACCATTAACAAAAAGTAGCGTCAATAATAGGGAGGAATAAATCCACATTTTTTGTGGTTTTTTTAATATAAATAATTTCCGCCAGAGGCGGATCAGGCTCTGCCTGAAACTTAATTAATAAATAGATAAAAAAGTATGTCAAGAAAAAAAATCTTGAAATCCATTCTACACTTTGTGAAAGTAAGTGTTTATATGGTGGTCATGTTTACTATGACTTTTTCTTATTCATTCATTGGAGCTCCGCAAGCTGATGCTGTCACTACTGGAACAATTACCGGTAGGATAATGGCCGGAGGAAGTCCGGTAGATATTGGAGATGTTGGTTTGAATTTAGTAAATGCTCCAGGGGTAGACCCAGTAGGTACAAATCCTGATGGAACGTTTACATTTATTGATGTCCCTGTAAGCTATTATCAGTTAGATACTCATATTAATGACACGGTTGCATTAGCTGGTTATATGAATATTTCAGTATCAAATATTGAAGTAACGGCTGGTCAAACAACAGACGTTGGAGATATAGCATTAACACAAGCCACCAAGACAATTACAGGTACGGTTACCAGACAAGGCACAGGAACAGCTGTTGTAGATGCTCAGATTAGTGCGTTTCCTTTTGAAGGAATGGGATCTGGCGTGAACGCTACAACTGATAGTAATGGTGATTACACATTATATTTAACAGGTGGAAAATGGGGCTTAAATGTGTCTGGTGGTTATGATGAGGAACATAATCCAATTCCAGTTGATTGGATTTATTCTGGCATGCCACAAGATCAAAATTTTGCCGATGATAATACAGTAGAATCAAGAGTTGCAAATTTTGAAGTAGTTACCGCGAATTCTTTTGTGAATGGTAAAATTGTATATCCAAATGGCACACCAAAAAATGATTTAAATATTGATCTGTTTAGTTTTTCCGGTGGTGGTGCTTTTGGAAGGACAGATTCTAGTGGTAATTTTACAATAAGGACTGCAGCTGGAAATTTTGAATTAAGCGCTTGGTTCCCACATGATGAGCAGCAATATTCATTACCAAGACAGCAAATATCTGTTGTGGCCAATCAAACGTTAAATCTTGGCACTATATATATTGTAGAAAAGACATCTCAAATAAAAGGTGTTGTTAAAACCTCAACTGGAATACCAGTAGAAAATGTGAATGTAAGTGCATTTAGTATGATGGGATCCGGACCTGGTGATAATGCATGGACACAGACAGCCGCCGATGGTTCTTATTCATTGTATGTAACTTCAGGAATGTGGGGAGTTGATGTCCAAACAAATCCGGAATCAGTTTGGGTGCCGGATGGAACCCAAAAACAATATCAGGTAGCGGAAAATCAGATAATTTCTAATGCAAATTTTACACTAATAAAAGCTGACGTTACTATTAATGGTAGGATTGTAAATACACAAGGCGTGTTACAATCGGATTTTTTCGGTTATGCTAATGTAATGGATCAAGATATGCAGTTTGGTCCGGGACCGGGCAAGTTTTTCGGTGGGCAGATTGGTGGAGGAACTTTTCAGATTAAAATACCTTCTCAAGTCATGACAAAAATAATGGTTACCACATTTGTTGAGCCTGGTAGTCCATACTCAATTCAAGAGGATATAACATTAACAGTTGCACCAAATGGTACGTATGATGTTGAATTAGTATTAGTCCCTAATGATGCAGTATTAACGGGAACGGTTAAAGATCAAAAAGGTAATGTCATATCTGGGTTTGAATTTGGTGATGTGTTTGTGATGGGCGAAAAGGGACAATGGAATAATGCTTTTATTAACCCAGATGGTACTTATACTATGTCTCTAAGAAGTGGTACTTACGATGGTCGCGGTGCATTTATTCGTGGTGGTGGATATATTGACAAGCCTCCACAATTTGAAGATGGTGGGGTTGTCATAAAACCCGGCACAACAATTTGGAATCCGGTGGTATATAAAGCTGATGCAAAAATTAATGTTACTATAAAAGATCCGGATGGAAATTTACTGGGTGGATTTGGATTTGCTTTTGCCCATGAAGATTTTGAGGGGGATCCAGGAATCGGATTTAAAGATTCCATGGAGGCTGGGGGAGAGATTTTAGGAGGTAAAGGATCAATAAATGTTGTTGGAGGAAAAACTTATTTGGTTGGAGCTCCACCTCCACCAAAATATGATTCAGAGAACTGGATGTCCCCTGAGGAACAAGAAGTGTTTGTAGCTGCAAACGGAACAGCAAGCGTAGTATTGCAATACAAGAAAGCTGATGGTGTTATTAAGGGCACCGTGACATTTGAAGATGGCTCACCAATACCTTTTGGATTCATTAGTGGATGGTCAGAAAATGGTGCGAATTCTGGTACTCCAAATTTTGGCTCAACATTCAGCCTTCCAGTAACAAAGAATGGTATCTGGCACATAAATGCGGATACTTTCAGTGGCTCAGAATATTTTACCAGCGGAGAGACAGTTATAAAAACTCCTGATTCAACAGGATTTGTAGTGGAAAGAAATTTTGTTTTGAGTAAGTCAGATTTTCTTTTTCCTGAACCAAAATGTGCAACTTGGGATTCTACCCAACCAAAAGTTATAAATTTATCTGATGGTACATCTTTGACATTTCCTGCTAGGTCATTGGCAACAAGCGGTAATGTAACTGTTTGTGCGCAGCCAACAGTCAATCTGAAGCCGGAAAAAACTAAAAAACCAGCAAAAGGATTTGGTTATACTTTGACAGCTACTGATTCCAGCAATCAGACAATATCTACTTTTAATTCGGCAGTTACTATAAGCATGAAAGTAGAAGCGGATAAATTGGCTGAATTGGGAATAACTACAGATGATTTATTGCCAGCCTTTTTTAATACCACAACTAATAAATGGGACACAGTAAATAATGCTACTTATGATGCAGTAAACGATTTACTTTCGTTTACTACTACTCACTTTACTGATTATGCGATTGTAACAGGTGTGACTATTACTGGTAGTGGTCCTGTAGCTTCTGATATTATTGCCAGTCCAGCAAATAATGGAGGTCCACATGTAACGGTATGGGACTATGAAGGAAATATTAAAACAAATTTCTTTGCTTATCCTTCAAATTTACGAATGAGTATTCAGACTGGCGTGGGTGATTTTGATGGAGATGGTATAAATGAGATTGTCACTATTCCTGGTGAAGGTTTTGCTCCACAAGTAAGAGTATTTAATCTAGAGGGTCAGCTTGTAGATCAGTTTTTTGCATATCAAACTCATTTAAGATCTGGTTATAATATGGTAGTTGCAGATATTGATGGTGATGGTAGTGATGAAATTATTACGGCACCTATGGCCGGTGAAGCTCCTCATGTTAGGATCTTTAATGGTAAAGGAGAAGTAGAAAATCAATTTTTTGCCTACGACGAAATGTTTAAAGGAGGGGTTAATTTGACAACTGGTGATGTAGATGGAGATGGTAATATTGAAATAATTACTGCGCCTGCTTCAGGTGGCTCACCTGATATTAGAATCTTTAATAGTGATGGTTCTCAGGTAACTGGCTTTTGGGCATATTCTTCTGCTTTACGTGGTGGCTTTGATGTTTCTACTGGTGACTTAAATGGAGATTCGGTTGTTGATATATTAGTAACTCCTGGTGAAGGATTTGGTCCACAAATTGCTATGTTCACAGGAGATGGAACATTGATTGGAAGATTCATGGCATTTGCTGATACATTTAAGGGTGGCATTAATGCGGTCGTAGGGGATGTTACTGGCGATTCGCAAAGTAATATAATTGTTACTCCGTTAAGTAATGGTGGTCCACAAGTTAGAGTATTTGATTACCAAGGTAATCATGTGTCACAGTTCTGGGCCTATGCATCAACTTTAAGAGGTTCATTTGTTCCTTTAATATCTGACATTGATCAAGATGGAACAAACGAAATTGTAATAGCACCAGGTAATGGTTTTGGACCTCACTTACGTGCATTTGAGTATGATGGAACTATTACTAGTAGTTTCTTTACTCATAATGAAGGTTATCGAGGAGGTATAAATCTAATGAGTATACCCACTTTTTAACCTTAAAAAGTTAAAAATAATTAATCGTATATAATAAACCCCCATTAATAAAAAATGGGGGTTTGCAGTTTTTTTAGCTTATGATATAATGCTGGGGTTAGATTAATTAAGTCATAAAAAACCTAAAAATATGGACAAAACACTCCAAAATCAATTGGGAGAGAAGTTAGGAAATGAAAAAATTAAAATAGTTGGTTTATTAGAAAAGATGACGAATCAAAAAACTTTTAACAAAGATAAAATACAGGTTAAGCTTGACAGTGTTGGAGATAAAGATGAGGACAATGCTATGGAGGTTGCAAATTTTCAAGATAATATTTCATTAGAACGAGAATTAGAAGTGTCATTGGAAAAAATAGACGCGGCTTTAGCAAAGATTGAAAAAGGTGAGTATGGTAAATGTGAAAAGTGTCAGTCAGATATCAAGGATGAGAGACTTGTGGCATATCCTTCAGCTAAAATTTGTTTAAAATGCGCGGCTGGTCCGAAATTATAAAAAATATTTATATCAATAAGATATTTTGGCCATTTTTTGGTATCTTAATATTATTTTTTATTGATAGATTAAGTAAAATATTATCCATTAAATACTTATCTGATGAGGGATTTTTTTTAATCCCAAATACTACTGGATTTGTTTTAGAATGGAATCAGGGTATTGCTTATTCTATTCCGTTGTCAGGAATATATTTAATTTTTATTTTAATATTAATAATACTTATTTTAGGAGCTCTGGCAGTAAAGGCTTATCGTCAGCATAAAAATAATATTGTATTATCGATTGGATTAATTATCGCCGGTGCAACTTCTAATCTTATTGATCGTTTTATGTATGATAATGTGATTGATATATTGGTATTAACAAAATGGCCAGTTTTTAATATTGCTGATCTAATGATATTGGCAGGAGGAATTTGGTTAGTAACTATTTATTTAAAGAAGAAATAAATCTTGACTGATGGATGAATGATTGCTAAGGTTATCTAATTGTTCATTCACACTATTTATAGAGGAGTTTGTTGTGACAAAATATATAACACTTATTAGTCTCACGTTGGTACTAATATGCTGTGGTGATTTTGTCAAAGCAGGCGAATCACCAAGTTTTTTATTGCTACATGAAGATGCGAAGTATAGATTAGATTCTTTGAATCGGATAGAGTCTGATAGTAATTTAGTGGAACGTATTATTCTGATGCATAATCTAGGATTTAATGGTGACAAGAAACTTCGAGAGAAGGCAGAAAAGTTAGTTAAAGATAAATTCAAGAAGGGTAAGCGTGCTCCATTAGTTGAGGCGTATGATGGTTCTCTAAGAATGATCAAGGTAAAACATAAAAATACCGCTAGCAAGATTTTTGGGAGTTTTTTTGGAAATTCTCCATACAAAGAAGCTAGAAATGGTTTTAATATTATATCTGAGGCATTGGAAAGAGATCCTAATAATATTAACATTAGGTTTGTGAGAGCGTCTGCGGCGGTGGAGTCAGCAGAGCATTTACCTGAGTTGTTAGTTCATGCAGATATAGATATTCTATGGCTTGAAAGTAACATTGATCGTACAGATGCAGCTTCAGTTTTTTTCTTTTATTTGACTAAGGCAAAATTTTATTATAAAAGTGCCTTGGAAGAAAAAAAGATATTAATCAAAGTAGTGATTATCGAAAAAGCAATAGAATTAATTGATCAAGCTGGTGAATTTGTTTGTTCGGAAGTATTTTGTCGGGAGCACTTGCTATGGCAAAAGAAAATTGAAATCCTTTATCAAACAGGAAGTAAGTAGGTTAATAATATTATTGACCTACTTTTTTATTTGTTATAAAATAATAATTTGTTATACTAAATTCATGGAAAAATTATACAAACAAATTATTAAGGAAATATTTATTAGTGGTAAGAGAATCAAGTCTATGGCTGGTAGCATTAAAGATGTTGGGATTAAGAAAAAGTATTTAACTGAAGAAGATATTAAGATTGAGAGAAATTTAAAATCAATTATTAATAAGAATGAATCGAGTCATTTATTTTGTGCAGAAGAGGAAAATGAAAAATTTGTTTCTGGTAAAGATGTTTGGGTGGTAGACCCAATCAGTGGTACCAAGTCGTTTATTAAAGGAGATGGTCATTATGCAGTAGTAGTATCCCATGTTCATAAAGGGGTAAGTGTTTTTGGGGCAGTATATGATGTTGTCCGAGATGAATTATACGTAGCCAAAAAAGGGAGTGGTGCTTTTCTGAATGATAAGATAATTAAGGTTAATGAAACAAAAAAAGATATACCAAAAATAATTTTACGAATTTCATATGATTGGGCTGATGATGAAAAAGCTAAACAAATAACCAGTGAATTAAAGTATAATTATGATATCAATATAATTGATGGTTCGATGGCAATTACTGATTGTCAAATTGCATCTGGAAAATATGACGGTATTATTACTTTTGCTAAAGACAGCTTTCCGGAGTTTGCCAGTAGTCTTATTGTAAAAGAAGCTGGAGGAATTTATCAGAGTATTAATGGTAGTAATGAAGTTGAATTTTCAGATAGAATATTTGTGGCAGGGAACAAAAATATACAACCGCATTTATTTAAAATTGCGCAAAAATATTATAAATGAATAATTTTATGAGGCTTAATAAATATATAGCTAGTTGTGGGATTACCTCTAGGCGAAAAGCTGATGATTTGATAGTGACTGGTAAAGTTGTTATTAATAATGAAGTGGTTTGTGAATTAGGAACTCAAATTGACCCAAAAAAAGATAAAGTTGTTGTTGATGGTCAGTTATGCAGTTTAAGTAGTAATTATGTATATATTGCTCTAAATAAGCCAGTTGGTTATGTTTGCACGCATGCAAGGTTCCACGAAGAACAATCAATATTCGAGTTATTGCCTAATGAGTATAGGCATCTAAAATTTGCCGGGCGTCTTGATAAAGATTCGGAAGGCTTGTTAATATTATCTGATGATGGTGATTTTATTTATAAATTGACACACCCAAGTTATAGGCACGAGAAAGAGTATGAGGTGAAGTTAGATAATCCATTGTCTGAAGATTCATTAACAAAATTAGAAAGAGGTATAAGATTAACAGAAGGAATAGCAAAAATGGACCGTGTTAGTATAAGTAGTAAGACGGTTTATAATTTAGTAATTCACCAGGGTTGGAAAAGGCAGATCAGGAGAATGTTGGGAGAAGTAAGAAGTGGAATTCAATATCTAAAAAGAGTACGAGTTGGGAAATATAAAATGGGCAAACTGCCCGTTGGGAAATATAAAGATATCGATAAGGAAGAAGTGGTTTAGTAATTTTTAGGAAATAAAAAAAACTTGGTGGGGGAAACCACCAAGCTAGGTAATAGTTATATTGTTAGTTGCATCTATTCATGATCATGGGAACTAGTCGACCAAGTATTTGACTGGGTTTGTTAATATTTCCATTTGGGGAAAAGACGGTCTGTTCTTGTTCACGAAGAACGAGATAAGGACCATTACCTCCGTTAAGGGAAGCGTGAATTGTGCAGCGATAAGTACCCTGACCAAACTGTGGTTTTTCATGGCGCCACATCATGCAGTGTTCTAGATTTACTGATTCAAGATATTCGCTGTCGACGTTTTTTAAGATGTTAAACGCTTGATTGGTGTCCCATAACTCGAATAAATTTTGGCCAGTTGCATCGATGAAAATAAATAAAATGTGCTGTTTCGGTTTGTTTGGCAGCTTTATTATCATTCGCCAAAACGTTTTTATCGGTTTTTTGTTTTGTTCTTTTGCCATAGCTCAACTCCTCCTCATGTATGGCGTTTTTGGTAAATATAAATGAATAGGATTATACCTTAGCAGTTTGATTCAGTTTTTGTCAACAAATAAGCCTAAATAAAAAAGCCGCATTAATTACTATAGCGGCCTAGAAATTTTTTTATGAAGGTGGGCTTGCACCTAGGTGGTGGTCATTGTTTCTCTGACTTTTTTTGTGTATTCGATGACACGTTTTACATCTCTTTGGATCATCTTTATATCCACGTTCAGCAAAGTATTCTTGAGCAGTGACTGTAAAACAGAATTCTTGTTTACAGTTTATGCAAAAAAGAAATTTGTTATTTAATTTCTTTGTCATAGAATCCCCCTCTTTTTTGTAAGAACAGTTTTATATAATGTTATTACACACTAATATATCTTTTTGGTCAATAAGCTTGACATAAATTATTTTTTTTGATAATATATTTATAGAGAAAAATTTAAAAACCTTCCCCAAAATAGGTGGAAAGTTTTTTTATTATTAAATATATATATGGCAGTAAAAATATTCTCAGCAGCAATTAATGGCCTAGATGCATATAGGGTTGAGGTTGAGGCTGATATTTCTAGGGGTTTACCAAAGATATTTATTGTTGGTTTACCTGACGTTGCAGTTCAAGAAGCGAAAGAACGTGTTAAATCCGGAATTAAAAATTCTGGTTTTGACTTCCCTCCTAGTGTTATAACTATTAATTTAGCACCAGCAAATCTGAAGAAAGCAGGTCCTCATTATGATTTACCAATTGCTATTGCGATTTTATTAGCACGAGGGGAAATAAAATATAAGAATTATGAAGAAAAAATATTTGCTGGTGAATTATCATTGGATGGTAGCTTACGTCCAGTAGCTGGAATATTATCAATGACGATAATGGCCAAATCTAAAAAAATTAAAGAAATATATATTCCTGAAGCTAATGCCCAGGAAGCATCATTAGTAAAAGGGGTTAAAATTTTTCCAATAAATAATCTTTCCCAGTTGACTCGTCATTTGATTGGACAAGAGTTAATAAAACCATACATACGAAAAATAAAAAAAGAAAATAAAAAGGTTCATCAAAATGACATGATGTTTATTAGGGGCCAAGAACAAGCTAAGCGGGCATTAGAAATAGCTGCAGCAGGTGGACATAATGTTTTGATGACTGGACCACCTGGATCTGGAAAAACCTTACTAGCAAAGACGATGGCTAGTATATTACCACCAATGAATTTTGAAGAATCTTTAGAAGTTACTAAAATATATTCTGTAGCAGGTGTGTTGTCAGAAGTGTCATCTGTAGTTCATAGTAGACCTTTTCGTTCCCCACATCACACGACTTCATCAGTAGCTTTGGTTGGAGGTGGAAGTATCCCTCGTCCTGGGGAGATCTCACTATCTCATCGAGGAGTTTTGTTTTTAGATGAGTTAGGAGAGTATGATCGAGCAGTTTTAGAAAGTTTGAGACAACCTCTGGAAGACGGAGTTATTACAGTTGCTAGAGCAGCAGGGTCTGCTGAGTTTCCTGCTAGGTTTATATTAATTGCTGCTCGAAATCCATGTCCATGTGGCTATCTTAACGATCCGAAACAAGAATGTACTTGTTCACCACAGCAGATTATTAGATACCAAAAGAAAATATCTGGGCCATTGTTAGATAGGATGGATATGCATATTACAGTCCCCCGTCTTGAATTCAAAAAAATATCAGAAAAGAATAATGTAGAAAGTTCAGAAGATATTATTAAGCGAGTAGTGAATGCAAGAAATATTCAAAATACTAGATATAAAAATCTAACTAGTAGTATTAATGCAGAATTAAGTGGGAGGTATATTGATGAATATTGTCAGATAGACAATGATGCTAAGGAAATTTTGAAAAAAGCAGTGGATCAATTTTATTTATCGGCCAGGTCTTATCATCGGATATTAAAGGTGGCAAGAACTATTGCCGATTTAGAAAATAGTGTAGCTATGGGTTCTAGTCACATCGCAGAAGCTATTCAATTCAGATCTTCATAGTAATAAAACATTGACTTTTTGCTAAAAATGTGCTAAAATAAAGGTAATAATAAACATTTGTTATAATAATGACAGAAAAAATTGTATCAAAAATTCCTGAAGAAGCGAAAAATGTTGATGTCTCGGATAAAGAAAATGAATTAGTTGACGAGGTATCGAAATTAGGTGAAGGAGAAAAATTAAAAAGATTGCGTTGGTCAGTAGCTGTACGTTATCTTATGATATCAGTAGTTGCTATTCTAACTATTGTTTGTTATGAGTTGGGATTACAATTTGATTTAATAGGAGTGTTGATAGCCACTATTATTGCTTTTGTATTTAATCTAACTTCAAATTTAGTTTATCGTGATATAAAATATCCAAAATTCTGGCCCTACATCGGTGTTTTTCTGGATATGATTGTTATTAGTTTGATAGTTCACGCCACTGGTGGAATAGAAAGTATTTTCCTACCACTTTATTTATTACAACTTGTGGGGACTAATGTACATTTTAGTAAGATGGCAGCACCAATGAATTTGATTTTTGGTGGAGGTATGTTTGTCTCAATGGTTATCTTAGAATATCAAGGAGTATTGCCTCATAATGATCCAGGAATTTTTCAAGAGCATTTATATTTAAATGAATTATATTTTTTTAGTGTAGCTCTTACTATGATCTCGATGATGGGAATAAGTTCTTATCGTAGTGGTTATGTAGTATCAAGTCTAAAAACTGTAGAAAGCGAGTTATTGAAAGCTAATAGAGAATTATTAAAATTAAATGTTGTATATTCAAAAGTTAATCGCCGCTTAAAAGAGATAGACCAAATGAAAACGGAATTTATTTCTGTCGCTTCTCATCAAATGAGAACTCCCTTATCTGCTGTAAAGTGGGTAATGCGTATGGTATTGGATGAAGATCTAGGACCATTGAATAGTCAACAGAAGGAAATGTTATCAAAAGGATATCAAACTAATGAAAGAATGATATCACTAATTAATGATTTGTTAAATGTTTCAAGAATTGAAGAAGGACGTTTTCAATATAGATTTGTTCATATGTCTATCGAAGAAGTTATTGAAAGTGTCTCTCAGGAATTATACAATTTAATTAAAGAAAGAAACATTAAGTTCAAGTTTAAAAAACTAAAGAATGATATACCAAAGGTAAATATTGATCCACAAAAAATCCGTTTAGTAATTCAAAATTTGATAGATAATGCAATTAAGTTTACTACTTCTGGTGGGAAGGTTACAGTTACATTGGACTATGACAAAGATAATCTTTATTTTTCAGTAATAGATAGCGGGGTAGGTATTCCTACAGCACAACAAAATAGAATTTTTTCAAAATTCTTTAGAGCAGATAATGTTGTTCGAATGCAAACTGATGGATCAGGTTTAGGATTATTTATTGTTAGGAATGTTATTAAACAACACCAGGGAAGAGTTTGGTTTGAAAGTATTGAAGGAAAAGGTACTACTTTTAAATTCTCTTTACCTATGCAACAAGCCAAGGTAAAAGAAACTCAATTTGATAAAGTAATGAGAAGTATTTAGTTTATGAACTTACCATTAGCACCTCTAATAGATTTATTAATAAGTGTAATTTGTTTTTTTTGTAGTTGGCAATTGTATAGATCTTATAAAAGAGATAATAGTCATATAGTTTTATTTTATTTTTTTCAAGCCTATGCTGTGATAATGTTATCATATTTATTTTTCGCTATACCTAGATTAACATTTCCAGAAAATTCTTTATATATTGGTATAGGTTTTGTAGTCGCTCAAGCATTTTTGTATATTGGAATGGCTTTTTTTGCAAAAGTGACTACTTTTTTTGTAAAAGTATATTGGTCTAAGAGAGTGTTTTGGTTAGTAATTTTTGCTTCGGTAATGGCAATAATTATTAATATAGCATTTTTTACTTACCCAATATATAATTCTGTTACAGGACTAACAGATTGGAATATTCATCCTTGGGTAGGAATTTCAAGTACAATAGTTTTGGTTGGTATTTTAGCTCCAAGTAGTTTATTTTTCTTTTGGCAAGGATTTAAATCAAGAGATAATGTGGTTAAAATTCGCTCTATTTCCCTAGCTATTGGCCTTGTTTCATTAATGATAACTGCATATATATATTATTCAGCTACAACAGTAACTGTTACTTTAATATCTGATTTATTGTCATTACTCTCTTTCCTAATTGTCTTTTTTGGTGTTATATATAAGAGAGGGAATAATGTAAATAACATATCGGATAAATCTAAAATATAATATAATATTTAAAGACTAAATAATATGACAAATTTAAAAGGAAAAATAGTAATAATTGAAGATGAGGTAATTTTAATTGATGTACTAAGTAAAAAGCTTGAAAATGAAGGCTATGAGGTTCAATCAGCTGAGGATGGGTTACAAGGGCTAGAGGTGATTGAATCATTTAATCCTGATTTAGTCTTATTAGATATTGCAATGCCGAAAATGAATGGTTATGAAGTATTAGCATCATTGAATGAAAAATTTGGTTTAAATAATATGCCGCCAGTAATAATTATTTCAAATTCAGGTCAGCCGGTTGAAATAGATAAAGCGAGAGATCTTGGAGCAAAAGATTTTATTATTAAGGCCCAATTTACTCCTGCAGAAGTTTTAGAAAAAGTTAATAAAGTTTTAGGCATGACTAAATCATTAAACGATGATATTGATAAAAAAACATTGGGGATAGTAGAAGAGAATTCATCAGCTTCATCTGGCAAAGATCCGGAAGCAAGAATATTGGTAGTTGAGGATGATCAGTTTTTAAGAGATTTATTAAAAACAAAATTAGAAAAAGAAAATTTTGAAGTGAGTACCGCTATTGATGGACCGGGTGGCATAGAAAAAATCGGAACAGTATTACCAGATATTATGTTATTAGATATTATTTTACCTGGAATGGACGGTTTCGAAGTATTAAAAAGAGTTAGAACAAATTCAAATGTACAAGTAGCTGGTACGCCTATAATTTTGTTATCAAATTTGGGTCAAGAAGCAGATATTGAAAAAGGCCGTGCATTAGGAGCTGATGATTATCTTATAAAATCAAATTTTACTATTGATGAAATTATAGAAAAACTTAGAAGTTTGCTTGCCGCCAAAAAATAAATAATTAAAAAAATACCCAGTCACTTATTAAGAGGGTATTTTTTTATTTAAATTTTATTTTTATAAATATGTAAGCGGATTTACTTTACTACCGTTAACAATAACTTCAAAGTGGACATGAGGGCCAGTGCTCCAACCAGTACTACCTACCATACCTATAGTTTGTCCACGAGATACAGAATCGCCGGTTTTTACAAATAGTTTTGACTCATGACCATATAAAGTTTTTATACCATTACCATGGTTAATAATAATATGATTACCATAGCCACTTGCCCATCCAGCTTTTTCCACTACTCCATCATCAGAAGCATAGACGGGTTGACTACGATTACCAGTTATATCTATAGCTAAGTGACGCCACTTATAATATTGACTGATACGGTGTCCAGTGGTTGGCCATAATAATTTTGTGCCACTCGTGTTTGTAGCTGAGGCTGGAATATTAGTGTAAGTATATGCATTACTAGTAGTTGTTCTGGTTGTTGGTGCAGGTGGTGCAGGCATGGCTCCACCAGGTATAATTAATATCTGATCTTTTTCAATAGCAGAAGCGTCAGCGAGTTGATTGAACTCAATTATATCATCTGCTGTGGCTGAATATTTTTTGGCAATAGAATCAATTGTGTCACCACTTTTTATTTGGTGTGACACTCCAGATTGTGGCAAGATTGTTAGTCTCTGACCAGGTTTAATAGTATCTCTTGTACCAAGTTTATTTTCCCATAAGATAGTACTTGTAGAAACATTAAATTTTTCTGCAATAACACCGACAGTATCACCACCTTCTACAATGTAATAAATAACATCATCGCGGAATTGCCCGATGATTGATTCGCCGCCCGCTACTAAAGCAGGTCGAACTAATGCTGCGCTTGTTTCAGAAGTTATTATTCCATCGTTACTGTTGCCAGAGTTATTCCTAATTGCATCGGCTGTTGTTAATAATCCTGATCTTTGGTAATAATTTGCTAAAATAATAGTAGTGGAGTCAGCAGTTTCAGTAATATCAAGATCTTGAATTCCTGTTACTAAAGTACCTAGAATGGTAGCTTTGCCAAATTCTTCAGCTTTTGTCTCTTTGATAGCAAAGTTATTAGCAATCACTGCTAATGCAATTAAAATTATTACAAAATGAATTGTTGATTTATTAAGCAGTGGGTATATTATCTTATTTCTAGCAGGTGCAAAAATTTTTAAAAATGATTTTTTCCCCATTCTATAGTACCTATATAAAGGAACAAAAAACTTACGAAAAATAAAAAAAGCTACTATTTTTGTAGGCTTGATAAAAGCTATTGAGGCAAAAGTACTCAGTCCATTACCGATGAAAATTGTAAACTTCAGTATGGCTAAAAATATGGTTATTAAGTTTTTTCTGATTCTGAAGTTAATAGTATTAGGGTTAATAATTATGGTGCTAACGTTAGCGATTGACGTATTCCATAAGTTTCAATTTCTAATACTATCATAATGAATTTCTTGCGTCAATGAGTACAATAATGACGGTTTAACCTGCTTGAAATCAGGTAATTAAAATGTTACATTTAACCTACTTATGATGAAAAAGTACAACCATAAAGCCATTGAAAAAAAATGGCAAAAATATTGGGAAGACAATAAAATTTGGCAGGCTGACGATAAGGGGTCTGGTGAAAAATATTATATTTTGGATATGTTCCCTTATCCATCAGCTGAAGGGTTGCACGTAGGTCATCCTGAAGGATATACAGCTTCTGATATTGTCACAAGATATCAGAGAATGAATGGAAAGAATGTTCTACATCCTATGGGTTTTGATTCTTTTGGCTTACCAGCTGAGAATTATGCTATTAAGACAGGTACTCATCCAGTCAAAACAACAGCTAAAAATATTAATAACATGCGGAAGCAGATTAAATCTCTTGGCTTTTCTTATGATTGGGATAGAGAAGTGATTACTTCTGATCCAAGTTATTACAAATGGACCCAGTGGATATTCATTCAGCTATTCAAACATGGTCTTGCTTATGAAGCTGATGCTCCAATTAATTGGTGTCCGTCTTGTAAAACTGGACTAGCAAATGAAGAAGTAGTGAATGGTAAATGTGAGAGATGCGGTTCTGAAGTAACTAAGAAACAAATTAAACAATGGTTGGTAAAAATTACTGACGATAAATATATTGAAAGACTGGAAAAAGATTTAGACGATTTGGATTGGCCCGAAAGTATTAAACACCTCCAGCGAAATTGGATTGGTAGGTCAGAAGGAGCGGAAGTAGATTTTCGTGTCATTGCGAGCGATAGCGAAGCAATCTCACTTAATAGTAATAAAGACGCTGAGATTGCCATGTCGTCTTCGACTCCTCGCAATGACATTATTAAAGTTTTTACTACTCGTCCTGATACATTGTTTGGAGCGACTTATATGGTGCTGTCTCCTGAGCATGAGTTGGTTAATAAAATTACTACAGATAAACAACAAAAAGATGTTCATAATTATCAAATAAAAGCGTCAGGTAAATCCGATCTTGAGAGAACAGATCTTGCTAAAGATAAGACAGGTGTATTTACGGGTGCCTATGCTATCAATTCTGTTAATAAAGAAAAAATTCCAATTTGGATTGCAGACTATGTGTTAAGTTCTTATGGTACTGGAGCGATTATGGCTGTACCCGCGCATGATGAACGTGATCATGAATTCGCTAAGAAATTTAAACTACCGATTGTTGAAGTGATTAAACCATCACGGGTTATGCCAAAAACACATCCTCCTATGGGTAGTGCGGCTGCGTGGGGAATTCAAGATTCTGATTTAGAATATACATGCTGGATTGGTGACGGTGAAATGATAAATTCAGGTAAGTATGACAGCATGAATTCAGTCGATTTTAAAAAAGAAATCACGACATGGTTAGAACAAAAAAAAGTAGGAAAAAAGGCAGTTAATTATAAACTTCGTGATTGGTTGTTTTCTAGACAAAGATATTGGGGAGAACCTATTCCTATTGTGCATTGTGATGATTGTAAAAATAGGATTGAATCAGGGGCAACTGAAATACATTTTTACAATCAATCTTTTTGGGATGATATTTTAAACGGTAAGAAAACAGTTGAAACAAGGGCATTAAACCCAGATGAGCCTGAAAGATATTTTGGTGATATTAAAGCGGGACAGTACTTAAAATTAAAAAACATGACGACGGGAGCTATTCAGTATGCAGAAGTTATGGCAGATAAAATCTATTCTGATATAGATAAGTTTTATTCTGACAAAAAAATGTTTGTAGGGATGGGGACTGGCAATACGTATAAGTCGGGAGAAGATTTATTGCAGGCGTATGCTTTTACTTCTGATTATATAGAACGAATAAAAAAGAATGGTTTAGTCGCTTGGAAAATAAAATTAGTTTCACCTGGAAATGTAGCAGTACTTGAAAAAGATCTTCCATTAGAATTACCTGACATCAAAAAATATGAACCAACTGGTACAGGTGAGTCGCCGTTAGCAACTATAGATAAGTGGGTAAATACTAAATGCCCGGAGTGTGGAGGTAAAGCTAAGCGGGAAACAAATACCATGCCACAGTGGGCTGGATCAAATTGGTACTTTCTGCGTTATTGCGATCCAAAGAATGATAAGATGTTAGCTGACCCAGAGAAGTTAAAAAAGTGGTTGCCAGTAGATTTATACATAGGTGGTGCTGAACATGCGGTCCTACATTTACTCTATGCAAGATTTATTTATAAATTTTTGTTTGATATTGGTGTTGTGCCTAAGGAGATTGGTGACGAGCCATTTGCAAAATTAAAAAATCAAGGATTGATCATGGGAGAGGATGGAGTGAAGATGTCTAAGTCGCGTGGTAATGTTATTAATCCAGATGACGTGATCAAAGAGTACGGAGCAGATACGCTACGTATGTATGAGATGTTTATGGGACCATTCGAAGATAGTAAACCATGGGATACTAAAGGGATAGTTGGTATCAAAAGATTTTTGGATAGGGTTTATAATGCGCATACTAATGTAGTTGATAGAGATTTGGAAAAAGCAGAGGATAGACTTTTACATACACTGATAAAATTTGTTACGAATGATATTGAAGATTTTAAATTTAATACATGCGTTAGTCATTTTATGGGGCATAGTAATTATTGGTCTTCAGATAAATCATTATCATTCAAAGAATATGAAATTTTTTTAATAATACTATCCCCTTTTGCTCCACATATGTGTGAAGAGCTTTGGGAGGATCTAGGTCATAAAAAGAGTATTTCAAAAGAGTCATGGCCTGAATTTAGTGAGGAGATTATTAAAAGAGAGAAGGTTACTATCGTTGTGCAAGTAAATGGGAAAGTGCGTGATAATATAACTGTTAGTAGAGGAGCTGATGAAGAAGATGTTATTCTTGAAGCTTGTGCTAGTATTAAAGTACAAAAATACATTCCTACTGAAAAAAAGAATGGAAAGATAATCTTTAAAGGTAAGGGTAAACATTTTGTGAAAGATCGAATAATTAATTTTGTAGTTTAAATAATATGATACCAAAAGTAGAATTAATGTATAATTATGATTATGCAAAGAAGCTATATAGAGGTGCTGGTAATTATGAAGATATTTGGCGGAGAGTAGTAGGCCTTGGCGCTGATTTTGAAAAAATATATAATGAATATATAGAATATATCTTGGTTAATATTGAAAAATATTCTGGCTTTGCCTGGCAGGAACATGCAGAAGTTACTTTTCCAGTATATTTAGCAGATGTTGATGTGTCATTTGCGCATCCACTCACTTTGAAAGTAGATGATGATCCTGAAGTGATGTTGACCGACCTGATTGTTCAGCTGTCCAATAGAAATATGTTTTTCGGTTTTACTGACGATGATGGAAAAATAAAATGTTTTAGATCTATAACTAACAAAATTTTGAATGATTTAAAAATTGTAGAGATTGAAGCAGATGATTTTGATTTGGCTAAAAAAACAATTAAAGAATATATAAAAAAATAGTAAATAAATAATATGGAAATAATAAAAATAAATCCTAATTCTCCAGAGTCAACAAAAATTAAAGAAGCTGCTAAAGTTATTAAAGAAGGAGGAGTGGTAGTCTACCCCACTGATACAGCTTATGGGTTAGCTGCTGATGCTCTTAATGCAGATGCAATTGGCAAATTGTTTATTATTAAACAAAGAATCCAAAAGCCGTTGCCAGTAATAGTAGATTCAGAAAAAATGTTAGAAAAAATAGCAGAAGTTACAACGGAAGAACAAAAGATTATTAAAAAATATTGGCCGGGGGCTTTAACTCTAATTTTCAAGAAAAAAGATATTATTCAACCTTTTTTGACTTTAGGGTTACCAACGGTAGGTGTAAGAATGCCTGACTATAAAATTGCTATACAGTTAGTTAAGGAGGCGGGTACTCCTCTGACTTCAACAAGCGCAAATATCAGTGGCAAGGGTAATTGCTATACACCGGAGTGTGTACAGAGAATGTTTCAGGGAGCTGATAGTCAGCCAGATTTAATTATGGATGCGGGAGAATTGGATGAGGTTCCTGTTTCAACAGTTGCTCAAGTAGAAGGAAAAAAAGTTAATACATTAAGAGAAGGGCCAGTTAAAATAAAATAGATGGAAAAAAAATCAATTCATAAACATTTACATTATTTTTCCAAACATCCTTCACGTGGTTTAAAAGAATTATATTGGTCAGTTGGATTGATGGACCTTGGCGTAGCAGCGGTAACAATATTTGAGCCAATTTTTTTATTTACTTTAGGATATTCCCTGAAAGAAATAATGTTTTTTTATTTGCTGGTGTATCTTGTTTATACATTAATTCTTCCTTTGTTTGGTAAAGTTGTTGCACATTTTGGTTACGAACATTCAATATTATATAGTCAATTTTTCTTGATTGCTTTTTATGTTTCGTTATTTGCTATTTCATCAATACCTGTTTTCTTTTATATAGCACCATTATTTTTGGCAATACAAAAAGCACTATATTGGCCTTCATATCATGCTGATTTTACTATCTTTTCTAATGATGAACAGAGAGGAAGGGAGTTGAGTGGCATAGAGACTTTAAGTATGATTGTTTATGTAATTGGGCCATTGGCTGGCGGTTTTATATTGGTATGGTCAAATTTTAGCACTTTATTTATTATTGCTTCTGCTCTATTTTTACTGTCTGCAATTCCTTTGTTACGTATTAAAGAAATTCATAGTAAACAAAAATTTCAATATAAAGATGTTTTTAAGCATTTGATTGATAAAGATCACCGACGCAATTTTATTGCTTTTTTAGGTTTTGGGGAAGAATTAATAGTGCTAACTGTTTGGCCGATATTTATTTATACTCTTATTCAAAACTATGCAAGTATTGGTGAAATAGTTGCAGGTGCAACATTGATTACTGGTGGCGTTGTCTTGTTGATTGGGAAAATTTCTGATAAGTATGGACAAATGAAATTATTAAGATTAGGTAGTGCCATATATTTTATAAGTTGGATTTTTCGTGCGTTCGCTTCTAAGGGATGGCACATACTAAGTTTAGATACTACATCACGTTTTTCAAAAGAAATGGTTTTTTTACCGATAGAGTCTATGACTTATAGTGCTGCAAAGAAACTCGGCCCACTATCGCATGGAATTTTTTATGAACAATCTACGGCTATTGCAAAAGTGTTTGCTGCATCTTTAGCAATAATTGTAATATATTATTTCGTTGATCCGTGGATGCCAATATTTTGTTTAGCTGCTGGATTCTCGTTGTTATATTTATTTTATAAAAAAAGTAATCCAAAAAATGGACCTAACTGAACTTAATACAATCAAATCTTTAGTAAAGCAAAATGATATAAGGCCGACTCGTCAGTCAGGCCAAAATTTTTTGATATGTAAAGATGTACTAGATAAAATCATTAGAACTTCTGAAATATATCCACAAGAAAAAGTTTTAGAAATAGGTCCAGGCTTTGGAACATTAACTAACCGATTATTAGAGGCACAAGCATCTGTAACCTCAGTGGAGCTAGATAGAAATTTGGCAAAGTTTTTAAGTAATAATAAATTATTCAAAAATTTGAATTTAATTAGAGGCGATATTATACATGAGTGGCTAGGTTTGAAAAAAGATTTTAAAAATTTGGATTATAAACTTATTGCAAATTTACCTTATAGTCTTACATCTTTGATTTTTAGAATGTTTTTGAGTGAGAGACCTAGACCAAAAAAAATAGTAGTGCTAATTCAAAAGGAAGTTGCAGAGAGGATTGTAGCAGTTCCAGGTAAGATGAGTATGTTATCAATAGCAGTTCAATTTTATGGAGAACCAAAGATAATTGATATAGTGAAACCAGAATGCTTTTGGCCATCACCTGAAGTGCAATCTGCTATCCTTGAAGTGGATAACATTGGATTGGATACAAAAAAATATAAAAAAATGTTAGGTAATGTAAAAGATGAACAATTCTTTAAAATAGCGAAAATCGGTTTTTCAGCAAAACGTAAACAATTACATAATAATCTAGCAAATGGTTTACATAAAAAAAGTGAAGAAATTAAGGCTTTTTTAACCAATTTAAACATAAACCCGGCAATCAGGGCTCAAGATCTTACTATAAAACAGTGGATAGATATATCTAAAAATATACAGTAGTTTAAGATTTAATATATTTGACATTATGGTCTGATTATGATATAATGGTTTAGTAAATTAGGATACATGGATCAAAAAAAAATAAATAATACATCTCAAGAAAAAGACCTTTCTAATTCATTTTCTTCAACTAGCCGTATCAAAAATTTGATGGCTAATAAAGGAGGATCTGAAAAAAGGCTATTTATTTTATTAATAGCAATTGTAGTTATTGGTGTGCCACTTAGTATATGGCAAATTAATAGTCAAATTAATAGTCCATTTGCCCCAAAAAAAATCATTGAAGTTGAAAATATAAATTTCTCTATAGCCGTTGATTATCAGTTACCTGTTATGGAAAATTTACGTGATTTAGATACAGATAATGATGGTATTACTGATTATGATGAGCTTTATCGTCATAAGACAAGCCCATATATTGCTGATAGTGATAGCGATTCGATCTTAGACAAGATAGAGATTGATCAAGGTACTGATCCAAACTGTCCAGAAGGAGCTGTATGTAGTAGAGAGGAAGTACCAGCGCTAGTTGAAATTAACGATGAATTGGCTGATCAATTAGAAAATATGTCAGTAGATCAGCTAAGGCAGTTAATGATTGATTCAGGTGCACCAGAAGAGCAAGTTAATAAGATATCTGACGAAGATTTATTGAAAACTTTCCAAGATATATTAGCTGAAGAAGGAGGTACTACTAATACTCAAGAGAACATATTAAATTTAAATTTAGAAGAAGATAATACAAATACCGCAATAAATCTCGAGACGATAGATTATGAAACACTTTTTAACCTTAATGATAGCGAAATAAGAGCTCTGTTAATTGAGGGAGGAGTGCCACAAGAGACACTGGAACAGATTGATGATGAATTACTTCGAGAAATATATTTAGAGAGTCTTGGACAAAATTTTGAAGAATTATCTCAGCAACAACAATAAATTAAGCATAGAAATAATATAAATTATATTTGCTACTAGCTTATGTCAAAAGGAAAAAATAAAATAAGTAGCTTTAAAAAGAAATGGATTTTAGTAGGGGTTCTTGTTTTTTTTGCTATACAACTTTTGATGCCTATTATAGTCATGCCAAAACAAGCTAATGCTGTTTTGGGTGTTGGTGATACTACAATTACTTTGGGTGATATTCCTAGATTAATTTGGGATAGTATTTCTAGTGCTATAAAAAAAGCTGGTGCAGTGGCATTTAAAAACGCTGTAAAAACTTTTGCAAACAATTTAGCTTATAATGCAGCTACCGGACTAGCAACAGGAGAAAAAGGGGAAAAGCCATTATTTACCACAGAGCCACTAAAAATATTAGAACAGGCGGCAGATATAGCTGCTGGAGATTTTTTGGATTCTGTGGCTGGGGATTGGTTAGGCAAAGCAAAATGTGCCGGATATTATGGTGAAGATGTTTCTTGTAAGGATGATCAAGGTTGTCCAACACCAGTTTTAGATTGTACTGCTATAGAAAATTTTACATCATTACAAAAATCAATTTGTTCTGAAGGGGTAGAATTTATGGAAGTATGTTTGGCTCAAGGATGTGTAATTGAAGAAATTGAAAATAGAGAAATGTTTAATTTTCTAATGGACATTGGAGTTGTTGGCGTAAATAATGAGCCGTATATTGAAGGATCTCCAAAATGTACAAATGATTTTTCTCTTTGTGATCAATCAGATTTATTTAAAGTTAACATTAATATAAAGACTAGAGCCTCATTAGATCCGGCAACAAAAGATACTATAAGTGGTAAATGTCAGGTAACTGATATTATAGATATAATGGAGCAAAATGTAGATGATGCAAATAATCTTTGGGAGGATCTAACCAATAAAGAAAAAAATAATTTATATTTACAACAAATAGCTAAAGGATTTAATCCAGAGGTGAGTGAGTTAGGGGCATATATTACTATTAGTAATCGAACTAAAGATGAGGCAGCAAAGGCTCAAAAAAACACAGAATTTTCTGAACAGCTAAGTGGTGGTCTGAGTAGTGTTACCTCTAAAATTTCTGGTGCGGTTAAGACGCCCGGTCCATTGCTCGAGAGTGCGATAAATTCTACATTTAAAACTAGTTTAGATCTACAAAACACTTTTACTGGAGAAATTATTGCTGATGCTATTGGAACTTTTACAAGTACTTTAGCAAATAAGATGATGGATAAGTACTTTGAAGGTTTAGTAGAGCCAGAGCTTAATAGTGGAGGTGGTAGTAGTAGTCTTTTAGGAGGTTTACTTGGTGGAGTTAGGTCTGGTATTACTGCAGCAAAATTACTTTTTGCTGATTTGAAACAAGTAAATTATTCAGTTGGCGGTAATTTGGATATTTTATCGAGTTTAGCAAGTTGTCCTGATACAGAGGATCCTACCCAAGATACATGTGTTATTGATTCTAGATTTTATACTGCTATAGAACAGCAGTTGACTGTACGCGAGGCTCTTGATGCTGGTCTATTAGATGGTAATAAATTATTTGGCTATGATATCAATGGTAATCAACCAGAATATTATAATGGTTATCCTTATAGAAGCTTGGTTATTTTAAGGAAATATAGAGTACTTCCAGTTGGTTGGGAATTAGCTGCTAACTACATGAGAGAGTATGCTCGTGGTTTTTATAGTTTGAATATTTTAATTGATGAATACGATAATATTGATTCACCATTTTATCATTTAGTTGATCCAAACTGGGTTCTGAAAGCTCCGTCAGTTTATTGTGAAAGACAGGGTGCTGGAGATAAAATAGAGTATTCTGATGCAATAAGGTCTGAAGATACTAATAAACTTCCAGACAGTGGCATTGATAGTAAAGACGCTGCTATCCCAATTGTAACGAGAAATTCTAATTATTGTGCTGATGAACAATTATGTTTAATAGAAAATGACGATGGTTCGTGTAAAAAATATGGTTATTGTATAGAAGAAGAACCTATTTGGAAATTTGCTGGGGCAGCTTGTCAAGAAGAATATAGTTCTTGCCAAAGTTTTGGTGAAAATGAAAATTATTTAACCAACAGTTTAGATTATGGTACTTGTAATTCTGAGAATGCTGGTTGTCAGTGGTATTGTCAGGATTATGATCTTGTATCTGGAGAGTGGCAATGTACCAATCAAGATCCTCCAGCTGGTGGTAATAAAATAAGTTTTAATGATAACGCAGAAAGTTGTAGTGCGAATGGTGAAGGTTGTAGTGAATATATACCAATAACAAATAGCGGAGCAAACTTAGTAAAAAATTCTAATTTTGAGGATTTTGATACAACTGCAGATGTAGCACTAGCTACAGATGGCCTAAGAGATTTAGCTTTACCAATCCCTCCGCCATTTGGAGGTACTAGTCTGCCTGACGATTTTGCTGATTGGTCTCATAATTATGTTAATGGTGTTGATCCATGTCAGCAAAGAAGTTTAGCTTCTTCAGATTCTTTTGGGGGATTAACTGCAGCTAGAATTCATCAATATCCAGCTTGCCCCTCAGGTGATGGTCAATATATGACTCAGCGTTTAGATACAGGATATCTCACAGATAATAGAACATTTACTGTTTCATTTTATGCTAAGCGCGCTGAAGGTGGAACTTGTAATGCAACTAATGATAATGTATTAATAGATTTTACCAGAAATTTTGCCCCAGCTTCTCCCGGCCCACCACCAATACTAGCAGATGTTCAATATGTTGGTGGTCAGACAGCAAATGTATCCGCTGATTGGACCAGATATGCTCTAACATTTAACTTTGATAGTCAGCCTGCTTCACGATGGAATTGGGGAACAACAGCTCTAAATAATCACTATAAGCGTACCTTCATATTATTTGTAAGACATAATAGCACAGATTGTGATATTCTTATTGATAATATTCAAGTAGAAGAGGGAGGATTGACCAATTATAAGGCTTATGAAGATTCAAGTAAGACATATCTTAAGAAGGCTCCTGAGTACTTAAATTGTACAGGCGGTCCTTTTGATGATCCGTTATGTTTAAATTTTGCTCTTAACTGTTCTGCTGATGAAGTTGGCTGTCAGAAATTTACATCTACTACTTCAGGTCAGAGTGTTACGGGGACAATCACAAATATAGGTATTTGTAATCCGAATGATCCATCTTCTTGTGACCAATGTCCTCTTGAGTTTGTCGGCTGTCAGGCTTATCGTGAATTAGCTACCGAGAATGTACCATATAGACCTGCTGTGGATCCAGTATCATTTGTTCAGGAGACTGGTTTGAGTTGTCCTGCTTCTGCTGTCGGATGTGAAGAATATACAAATTTAGAAGAAATTGCCGCCGGTGGTGAAGGTAGAGAATATTATAGTTGGATCAAGCAATGTGTTGAAGAAAGTGATCCGAATGTATCTACATACTATACTTGGGAAGGTTCGGAAGAATTTGGATATCAATTAAAAGATTATCAGTTGAAGACAAGTAATGTAGCAGATCCAGATATTTTAGGACCACCACTGAACACTACTAAATATGGTCCGTGTACTAATATGGCACCAGAAGATCCTTATTTAGATACACTTGGACTAGGTTGGAATACATGTATTGATGATGAAGTCGTTGATAGGAATGGTGATGGAATTATTGATGAGACTTATGATATGCAGGTATGTACTTTAGCTGAGGTAGGTGTTGACCCTGATTGTGCAGAATTTATTGATGAGGAAGGATATAGATTCTATCGTCTTAAATCAAAAGTTATTTATACTTCATCAAATTGCAAAGTTTATCGTAATAGTTTAGATAGTGGAGCTACATGTCAGGCAGGTTTTTGTACAAATAATAATTCTATTTGTGCTACTGATTCGACATGTACTGATATTTTATATCACATGATTCCTAATCAGGGTAATTCATGTTCAGCGCAATACGCAGGATGTCGGGCGTATAAAGGTAATGCTGGGGATAATAGCCATGTCATTTATAGTTATAATTTTGAATCTGGCGATTTGGATACTTGGAATTCTGGAGTACCAGCAAATCCTACGTTACTGAGTAATGAGTCAGTTAATTTTGGTGGACATTCAATGTTATTTTTTGACGCTGCATATTATCGATGGTTAACTGCAGCAAATGAGTTGTTACCGATCAAAGGAAATTCTTATAATTTATCTTTTTGGGCCAAGGCAGGCACGAGTGATTCTATAATAGAGGCTTCTTTCGGACAGATGGGATTTACTAAGAAATTTGAAGGGTCAGCGGTGGCTAGGGTCGGTGAGTGGAATCAATACGAGGTAGGACCATTATATGTTGATTGGGATGTTCTGCCAAATTCTATATCCATGTTTTTCGAAACCACAGGTTCGGTTTATATTGATAATATACAACTTTCAGAAATTGTAGATAATATTTATAAGGTCAAAGATTCATACACCAGATGTGATGGATATGAAAATTGTGATCAGTATACTGACATACCGGGTGCTACTCATTATCTAAAATCATTTTCATCCCTCTGTGGTGAAGATAAGATTGGTTGTGAAGCAATGATTGATACAAAAAATAGTTCTACTCCAGGAGAATTAGAATATGAGGTGGCAGCTGGAGTGCTAAAATATATACCAAAAGATACCACAATAACATTAGTTAATGATCCAAATAAGAGATGCTCGGCCGGTGAAAAAGGCTGTGAATGGTTGGGAGTGCCAACTATTAATTCTGTTGGGAATGTTAGCTCTTTTGATGATGCATATATAAAAAACGATCCAGATAAATATGATACGGATTTATGTTTATTTGAAGAGAGTGGGTGTAAAGAATATATAACTCCAGAAGGATCTAAATATTATTTCAAAGATCCAACTTCAAATATTTGTGAATATAAGAGAGTTGCTGGTCAATCAAAATCTGGTTGGTATCAAAATGAAACAAATGTTGGTGAGCCTGATTGTCCTGTGACTGTGGGTGTATGTAAAAATAGTCCAATAAGTGATGAAGGCAAAGCTTGTGGTACTGATTTGGATTGTGATGATGGAGCTGGTTTTTGTGCAATAGGTTATTGTGAAGATAATACTACGTTGTGTTCTGACAACGGAATGTGTGTTGGTGATTGTATTCCTTCGTTTAATGTTGTCCCACAACCAAATGGAGAATGGGCTGGTGTTTGTCCAATAACAGCTTCTACATGTACAGAATATCGTGATCCAGAAAAACCATTTTTTTATGACTCAGCTACTCCAGGTGATATTACTTATTGTGATGTTACTTTAGCAGATGGTGGTAGCGATGGAGATAATACATATGACTGTGATTCATACTATTATTTATCAAATGAAATTGATGAGGCTTCATGTAATGGCTTGGTAGACAGAGAAGAAGGATGTTTGTTGTTTAATAACACGGCAGCAGAAAATCTAATATTCTATGCAGATGACACAAAGAACGGTACAGCTCCAGAAGTTTGCGATATAACCACCGTACCACCGGAAGAATGTGACTCTAATATTATTATAAAAGTAAATAAAGATAGAGTGTGTGGCCGTTGGATCGACTGTGAAACTTCTATTCCACCTACTGATGGGTCTAGTAATAGTTTGTGTACTGAAATTAATATTTGTGAGAAAATGGATAGTCTATCAACAAATTGTATTAAATGGGATGGAAAAGCTTCCGATATTAATCAAACTTACGATACACCAGCCTTTGTAGATAAAATTAAAAATTATTCTGGATTAGTGTTGGCTGGTCTTGATTGGGATAAGCGATGTACTAATGATACAAATAAGGTTTGTTTAGTTGACACTGATTGTGGTACTTTGCCAGCACATAAATGTTCGGATCCTCAAATTTACGAAGGAAGCTTGCCAACAGCGTTGATGTCTCAGGTTGGTTCAGCTGCGTTTAATGGTAACTTGATACCAGATGGAGATTTTGGTGATAGTAATTATAAACTTAACCAAAAATTAAGCTGTCCATTATCAGGGGGTGATGCAGAATGTGAAGAAATTAAGGGGGAACCTAACGAACTTGAACTAGATCTTAATCAATTTTTTACAACAAAATGGTATCCAAGAGAGATTGACCCTCCAGCACCATCAACAATATATTGGACGGAGGAAACTGACAAGGGTATAGTCCCCTCTCCGAATGGTAATTTGGATGAAAATAATATTGCTAAGATTGTTACACCGGGTGATGTGAATAAAACTGGTATTTCCTATAACCTTGGTGATACTATAATAAAGGATTATGAATATGCGATGTCTTTCAAATTAAGATGGTCAAGTGTCCCATCAGAGTTTGATAAGATAAGAGTGGAGCTAGAATATAGAGACCCAGATGGAGTTCTTGTGAATTGGAATCAACGTTTTGCTGAAGATATTACGCCAAGTGAAAATTGGACAGAATATGCTCTTGGGCCGATACCGGCTGGATTTGATGAAGGGCTTACTACAATTACTAATTATGGAGATGTTTCTCTAAATATTATTCATGTATATGATCCAGCTGGTGGGGCGGTACCTTCAGTAACATTTTATATCGACGATGTATCTATGGATCCAGTTTTGACTACAAAGAATGGTACTTGCCAAACAGTTAGTGATGATCTAGCTGTCCAAACTGCTTATGAAGTGACTGGGTTTGCTGATAAACAATGTAATTCAATTGGTGATTGTGCGACGGCTGGATTTAATGACTTGGCAGTAAAATGCGAAGGTATGGAGAATATTGCAAGATCTTGTAGATTATATCCAAAAGACGATTCTAGATATTGTACTTATGTTGATCAAAATAATACAACCTTCCAAGGTTGGTATGGATATTGTCTTGAGCAGGATCCAAATAATTCAGAATATTGTTTGAACTGGTGGCCAGTTGATTTGCTTAGTGGTGAATCAGATGTATTTGGAACCTTACCTCCGTTTAATTTGAAAATACGTCAGCCTCTATATATGTGTCTGGAAGCGGAAGGTAATTATAATAATGGATTATTTATTGGAAATATTGATGTAAATGATAATAATTGGAATTCGTGCCACGACGATGATAACGGCAATAGTAGTAAAGATCTTCCAGAAGTAGCATCTCCTCTAGTTGGTATTACAAAGGGTTATCAACAGACTATGGTAACCCCTCATGATAGAACTCCTAATTGGCATGGTGATAGCTGTAATCAACAAGGAGAAGTTTATAATTTGATTCCTAATAGAGATTCAGGCACACACCCCGGAGTTTTATTTTCTTGTGATGATGGTGATGGTGGTTGTGGTTCACCTTCTGCTCCCGCAACACCTCTCTTACCAGAAGATCAATATTATATGTGGGAAATTGAAAGGATAGTTGTAGTTGGTCAATTATGGAGTCATGAAGATTGGGATCCTAAAAATGCATCAAAATATCGACAATATAATGATGCAGGGAATGAATCTATGGATTTTAGTAACTCTGCTGTTTATGGGGATGACCCTAATATTAATGGATTTCCGTATTTTATTTTTCCAACGGATTATATTAATATTAATAATCTAAAAGCCTCTTGGTCTTCTCCCGGTAGTACAGTATGGAGCGCTTCTTATGGAAGTTTTAATATAGATGTAGGTGGTAATGATGGTAATTGGGACCCTGCAAATGTTCATAAATCAAATATTTTTACTTTTAGCCTTATTTTTGATGCTAATGATAAATTAACTACAATTGGTACGTATATTCATGATTATGATAATGGAGGGGCATTTTGGGCAACTCCAATCTTTTATCTAAAAGATCAGTGTACAAGAATTGTGGGAGTGAATAAAGCTGATAATACAAATAAAGCTTGGGCTAGTAAATTAAATAGTAATAGTTCTTATCGAGTTCCAGATCTTGATTATACTTATAATCAATTTTCTAGTCCTTATGGCGGTATTATTCAGCCTAGCCCGATTACTTCTGAACCCGTAAATTGGAATGCTTCTAATGGGGCTGGACCGCTATTTCTACAAAGTCCTACCAATCATGCTCATGCTGGAAGTGCCTATAGTTTTGTATCTCCAAATGATTCAGCTGGTCGCTTGTGTAGTGTGATTGTTGCAGGAGCTAATTACTCAACACAAAATGTATGTCTAGATATGGAGGATGTAGAAGAATGTAATCTTGCTGGTGGTACTTGTATTGGTACAGGACAAGGTTTTTGTGAACAAGATCCAACTATATTCTGTCGTCCAACACTACCAGTAGCTGATCCAATATTTGATACAGATTGTGAGGATTCTAGTTTCGATTATTACGGTCCATGTATTATGGGTACTGGTGGTGCTGCAGGTATAATAAATTATACTGACGGAATGGATATAATAAGACTATTATTTGCCAATACTTTTCAAGTTTGGGATTGGAATGATACAGGTGGTTTGTATGAAGTATCTAGTTCAGTAGTTTCTACTGATTTAGTAGATCAGGATGCAAATACCTCAATTTATAATGGTATGCCTTTGTGTCTACCTGTTGGTTCTCAATTCCGTACACCAAATACTTATTGTGGAATACCTCCAGTCTTAGATGTTACGTTAAGCAATTCACCTGGTCAGACTGTTGATTTGAGTCATGCAGGTGGAAGAGTTTCATTTACTGTTAATGTCAAAGCAGATCCTGAGCAATTACCTATTACGCAGATAGAGATTGATTGGAACGCTTTGGACGGGGATAGTGTGGATCAAACACTGTTTGGACCTTTTGATTCTGGTACCTTTATAATTAATCATGTTTATACTACTTCAGGTTCTGGAGGACAAACTTTTCAGCCACAATTTAAAGTTATAGATAATTGGGATTGGTGTGGAGCATCTTCTGATGAACCATGTACTAATAATACTAATTGTCGTAATACAGGTGAACCTGGTTATACTTGTGATTGGGTAAATCCTGGAATTTTTGTTAATGTTAGTGCAATATAGTAGTTAATATAATATTATGTTTTCTTATTTTTTGAGAAAAATTAAAGATTTTTTTATTATTAAACCTCGATTGGCTAAATTTTCCGTGGTTGTTTTAGTGTTGGTAGTAGCTGTAGGAATATTTTCTTTTGCATCACCGGCAAGTGCTGCTGGGGTAGGAGATTATTTAGCTGATGGTATATCTTGGTTACTATTAGCTTTAGCTGCATTTATTGGTAAATTATTAGTTTTAGTAATTGGTGTATTATTGGAGATTGTATCTTATAATGATTTTACAAACTCTCCTGCGGTAGAAAAGGGTTGGATAGTACTTCGTGATCTGTGTAATTTATTTTTTATATTAATATTATTAGTCATTGCTTTCGGCTCTATATTAAGATTAGAAAATTATAAATATAATAAACTTCTTGGTAAGTTAGTGATCATGATTATTCTGGTTAATTTCTCTAGAATGATTGCGGGATTTTTTATTGACGTTAGTCAAGTTGTATTATTAACATTTACAAATGCTTTTTCTGGTGCTGCAGCAGCAAATTTTACGACAGGTTTGAAGCTTAAAGAAATGTTAAATATTTCTGGTGTAAATGCTAGGTCAGGAGGTATTACGGCAACTGATCTATTAAGTTTATCATTATTACCAGTTATTTTATTAACTGTAGCTCTGTTTACCATGGTTGCTATGGTGGCAGTATTCTTGGTACGTATTATAATGTTATGGGTACTGATAATATTATCACCACTGGCATATTTGTTAGCAGTATTACCTACCACTCAAAAATACAGTCAACAGTGGTGGTCAAATTTTGTGAAATGGACAGTAACTGGACCAATTCTAGCCTTTTTTATCTGGTTTGGGTTGACTTTGATATCTGGGGGAGATTTAGTTGATATTAATAATTCAGGTACTCAGCTGGTAAATTCTGGTGGTTCTGCGACGGCAGTAAATATATCTAATGTATCTGATTCTCAAAGTCTATTATCTTTTGTAATGGCTATTGGTATGTTTATTATATCTTTGATAACCGCTCAGAGTTTAGGTGGAATGGCTGGTAGCATGGCTGGGAAAGCACTAGGCGGTTTGAAAACTATGGGAGCAAAGGCTTTGAAATATACTTCACCTGCCCTTGGTGTAGCCAAAGGAGCTGGTGAATTAGCTAAAATGGGTGGCAGAAAACTTCGTCGTGAATACCGTGATAGCACGCTTGGAAAATATACAAATATCGGTGCGACGATTGCCGGGGCTAAAAAACGTGGTGAAGAGGTAGAGTCTTTTTCTAAGGAAAGAGCAACTGCTCAAGGTAAAGAAATGTGGGATAAAAGACCTGGATTTACTGGTGGAGGAGCTGATGTAGTTCCGGAAGTTCAGATGGTTGAGCGTAGATACGAAAGGAAAGTTGCTGGTGAAGTATCTACTCTACAAAAAGAACAAAAATCAGCTTTACTTAAAAAAGTTTGGGACAAAAAAGGAAAGCAAGCTGAAATTACCAGAAAAGCCTTATTACAAAGTTTGGGTGCTGAAGGTCATATTGATGATGCCTTGGATACAGATTTCTTTAAAAATGAGGCAAAGTGGACGGATGCAAGTGGTAAATCTCAAAATGGTTTTAAAGATAAAAATGGTAATTTTGATTCTAATATGGCTAGAAGTAATTTTATGAGAGCTACTGTTTCTAGCGGTGGTCAGAGAAGTGCTCGGGTTAAAGATATAGATCCAAATTCTCTTGGTACATTATATGACATACAACAAGCTGGTATTAGAAATGATCATTTTGAATATGGAGGTGAGGTGCTGACTAATCCAGAAACCGGGGAGTTGGCTCTACCAGAAACTCTTGGGAAGGATAGAATGGAGCACAAAAATGAAACTATTAAGGGAGAAGTTATTAAACCAACTGATCGTAAAAGGATTGGTAACCATCCTCATAATACTTCGGTTCAAAAAGATTCTAAGGCTGGTGATATGATGAGATTAATTCCTTTCAAGCCAGACGAAATGGATAAACCTGCCGATGATGCTCCCCAGGAAGAAAAGGATGAATATCAAGATAGGGTGGATATGCATACAGAGAACAAGGCACAATTTGATGAATTTATGCATAAATCTAACTATTCCAAATCTAACCCTAAATCATTCAAGGAATTTTCAAGTTCAAGACTTGACCAGTTGCTTGGTAAGTTTGATTCAGAGGATGGTGCGATGATGATACATGATGATGATCAGTTTAAAGACCAAATTAAGACTTTATATGAAGAGCATCCAGATTTTGTAAATGCACTTCAGGATAAGAAGGGTATAAAACAATGGAAAATTGGTAAAGATGGTGAAAAGAGTGGTAGTCTGCATGATATCGCTAAGAAAGAAGGATGGAAAACAAATGCTGCTTATTTAACACCAGATGAACAACAAGAAGAAAAAGATAGAGAAAAAGCAAAAGCTAAGGGAGAAAAAGATACTAGTTCATTTGGGACATCTATTGATGATAAACAATCGTCAATTGATGAAAACAGAAAGAAGATTGATACGAAAAGAGCAGAAGCAAAGAAAATCAAAGACGCGAGTCTTTTTGATGATGGAGCCTTGTCAGAAAAAGATAAGGTAAAAACAAAGACGATAGAGGAAGAGATTGTCACAATCGAAAAAACTATCAAGAAAGAAGAATCAGAATTAACTACCATGAAAACTGAGACTCCTAAAACAAAAACGGATAAAACTAAGAAAACCGAAACAGAGAGAACGGAAAATGATCATGCTAGTAATGAAGCTACTCAAAATGCAGCGCATAGTGTAGATAATATCGGTGATCAGATGAAGGGGATACCTGGATTAAAAATTTCCAGAGATAGCATGAATGAATTTGAAGATCTAATAAATAAATTAACCATAGATGTGAATACTGGTGATGGTATAGATGCTGGAAAATTTGATAAACATATTGATAATATAGGGTCGCAATTATCAAAAGTACTAAGCAATGTTAAGCCTGCAGATAAACAACAAGCCATGGATAACTATAAGAAGGCTTCAGATCAACTGCAAATTGGTTCTGTTTCTGAGAAAACTTTGCAACGAAGAATGATAGATTCTCTTAATACGTTAAGTGGTATTTTGAGAAGATAATATTAATGATTAATAAAGTAAATTAATGTTGATAATAGATAAGTTAGATGAGAACCAACTTTCCAATCAACCTATTTTTGATGAGATTAATAAAGAGATTGATAGGTATATTGAGATGGACAATATTAGTGATGCTAAAGATTTATTGGATGAACTAAATGATATTCTAGGTACTATTAAATCATCAGAGTTGACTGATCAATATAAAATAGTTGTAAATAAATTAAAGTATATTTGTTTATCAATATTACCAGAGCGTAAGGTAGCTTATTTATTTGAAAATTCATTAATATCAGGAATAGAATTAGAGATTGATATTTTTGGGAAGTTAGATGTATTGTTTAATCTACTAAGGGATAGAGAAACAGGATTTGAAACTCATAGATTGTTGGCAAGAAATATTGGAAATAATAATGAGAAACTCGGGAATAGTAAGATAAAAGTTAGTAATGAAAATAAATTATCAAATCCAACATTAGCTAACTGGATTAGGGATTTTTCTTCTACTTTAACTAATAATGAGATACCTTCGTATTTAGAGGAAGCTGAATATATTAACTCAAATTCTAATGTTAAAAGTTTAAGTGTAAGTGAAAAAGAAAGTTTAAAAAATATATTAAGACTTTACAATTACTTAAGATTCCCAGTAAGAAAAGAAGATAAAGTAATTGAGACTGGTCACCATGTTGGTAAAGATGAGTTAAAGTTACCCAATGATGATAAGCCTGATAAGACATATAGTGGGAATCCCTTAGAAATTTTGAAAGAAAAATATAATGAATATCGAAGAGCTAGGTGGAATATATTACGTTTAGAAGATGAAATTTTAGTTGCAACAAAAGGTGATATAGAATTAATAAAGAAAGAGTTAGCATCAGCTGCCAGACTATCACAACAGGATAGATTAATAGCATGCACAAAAATATTAGCCAGACAAGATTCATTGGCAGAAGCATTAGGTAATAGTCCTGCCTGGGTTAATGCTTTGGGTGAAAATATAATTTCAAAATACACTCGGACCAATGAACCTAGTGATATATCAGTAGTAGTTAGTCAACTCAAGGATAATGTTAGTGCACCGGCCGTTATTTCGGAATTTTTGCAATATTTATTAATAGATAAATTAGGAATGAGTGATAGTGATTCAGCTTTAGTCGCTATAGATATAGGTCAGCTACTAGGTGAAAATTATCAAATTATGGTTTTTGGTAACCAAGAGAATGGTAGTTTTGAATGGACAAAAAATAGAATAGTTAATCAAGAGTTAGTTATTGATTTTGATTAAATAATTTATTGATATATATTAGCTAGTTTATCTAGATTTTTTTATTTGATTATATATAGTATTAAGTACAATTAACTAAATATGGCTAAAACAAGTAAAGAAATTATAAAGCAAAGAAATATTTTAATATCACAAATTAAGGAATATTGTCCAATAATAAAACCTTTTTTTGATTTAGATGTTAAATTAAAGGATTATTCCGAATATCTTTATGATTTTGAAGTTGATCCCATTCATTCACAAAGACAGGTTGTAATTAAGGATAAAATTATAAATAAACTTAAGAGCTTATTTGGGAATAAATTTGAGAAAGAATTGAATGTAAATTTTGAAAATAAATTGGTTTTTAATATTGCTAATCATCATCAAGTTATGAATCACCCATTTTTGGTTTCGGCGAACGTGATTGGTAATACTGATAGATTATTGCAATCAAAAAAACAAGAAGCAATAATAGTATTATCTAGTGGTGATGTTCCACCAAATAATTATTTTAGTAAGAATGGGTTTATGTTGCATGGGAAAAAAGTACCACTTTTTAGTAATAGTGAGAAAGAATTAACATCTTACTATATACCTAAACGAGAATTTGATTTTATAAATAGATTAAAAAAATCTGATAAGTGGAAAGAATTTAATGATCAAGAACATAAATTTTTATTAAACGAACAAGAAAAAATAAATTCGTTTGATTTTTCACAATGCCAAAATTATAATGATCAGATAAGTGTGATTGTGAAAGAAACATGGCCATATTTATTTGAAGAAAAGCTGCGAAAAAATTTACCTGATGTCCTATATGTAACACAGGAAGAAATTACGACTGAATGTTTAATTGATTTATTGGAGGAAGATAATATTATAAGTAAGTGTATATTCAATAAAGAGTTTAGAAATAAAGTATTACAAAATTTTAATGATTTAGTGGTTACTTGGAACGAAAAAGAACAAAAGGGTACGCATTTCTTTTGGCAAAAATATCCTGGTAGAAATCAATCTTTGAGAATGTATATTAAGGGGAATAATTTAGTACCGGCTGATGTTAGGTTTAAGAACAATATCATACCTTTAACAAAGGATGCAATAATAGGGGCATTAAAAAAGAGGGAAATTTATCCAAGTTTATTTATGATATTTGGTGTGTTGAATTTTTATGCTGGTATTAAGCCGTTAGTTGGATATGGATCATTATTATATCTTGATCTCATAAAAAAAGGTTGGTTGAAAACATTGGAAGAATTTAAAATGGATGAGGAAATTAAATTAATGGAACAAGTAAAGACTGATGGGTTTACTGCAGGGCTGGCTATTTTCTTCAAACAATTTGAAAATAAAACTAGAGCATTATATGCAAATGATATTTTTTATGAAAATGGTATTAAAGAAGATTATCTAAAAAGAGTATTTGAGATGTCTTTTGGTGAGGTATTGTCTATTGGCGCAGCCGATGTATATGATTATTATTCACAAAAATATATACCAAAAGATAAAAGAATAAAAGCAGAAATAAATTTTGATGATCTAGCTGAAATAACATTACCGTGGTTATGATACAGAAATCAAAAATTAATTTAGCAGTAGTAATTTATGGAGATAAAAATCAATTACCTGTAAATAATCAACAGTTTTTGGATTTAAAAAAAATACTTAAGAGTTTTAATCTATCAAAATATAATTTTAAACAAAGAGATCAACTAGTAAAAGATTTTAGGAAAGGTAATATTAACTTGGTATTAAAAAATTCATATGGAAGGGGAAATGAGAATGATATTGAAAAGTTTTTAGAGAAAAACAAAATACCGTTTATGGGGTCAAATTCCAAAGTAACATTGACTGGCACTTCAAAATACTTGTCTAAAAAAGTTTTTAGAAAAAACAAAATCTCAGTTGTTGATGACATATATGTAAATAAAAAGAGATGGGCAAAATCTAAAAAAAGAGTTTTAAATCAAATTGAAAAAAATATCAATTATCCTTGTATTATAAAAGATACAGGTGGTACAGATAGTCGAGGTTTATATTTTGTGCAAAATGAAAAACAAGCTATTAAAGCAATACAAAGAATATTAAATAGAAAACGTGATATAATAATTGAAAAATTTATTAAAGCTGATTATGAGGTTACATGTATGGTTATTGGAAATAGTAAACCTATTGCATATGAGCCGGTTGGTATGGGGAATAACGATATTGGAGCACTTTTATCAGGATCAAAAAAGGATAAAATGCAGTTTAAAGTAGAAGTACCCACAACTATAACACCTAAATTAAGAAAAAAAGTAAAACAGTTATCTGTAAAGGCTCATAAATCATTAAATTGTAGTACATTTTCAAGAGCAGATATTCTTATTAAAGATAATAAGCTATACTTATTAGAAGTGGATGTTCATCCTGGATTTCGGAGTAATAGTGCAACATTCTTAAGTGCAAAGTATCAAAAAGAAACACCAGATAAACTTTTTAAAAAATTATATAAATTAGTAACTAGTAAATAAATTTATGAAAAAAGAAGGAATGCCAATGGCAGATTTTCATCAAGACACTCTGAATCCAAAACTTTCAGAAATTTTAGACAATCCAAAATTTGATTATTCAAAAGAGAGAATTCAACAATTACCAAAAGAAGGCTTGCAAAAATTAGATATAGTATTTTCCTCCGTTTACAAAAGAATGAGTGAAGAAGAAAAAGCAGCAGCTCTTTCTGGTAATGAAGAGGTGCTGAGTAAGTTAAGGACTGATGAACAAAAAATACTTGATTATTATCATGCAAGCGAAGATTTTAAGATAATTACTAGGCCGGAAGATTTACAAGGTGAGCAACCAGCCGATCAAAATAGCATAGTCTTACATAAAGAAGGTGGGGATATAATATCAGATCCTGATATTATTGATGATTTATATAATCGAGGCGTGAGATCAGTAGGATTAATGTATAATCATGATAATCAATTGGGTGGTGGTGCTTCTGGTGATAAAAAACGAGGTTTAACTGTCCTAGGTAAGCGTGTAGTAGATAAAATGATGCAAAGTAATATGATTATAGATATCTCGCATGCTAATAGAAAAACAGCTGATGACATATTAGAACGAGTGGGTGATTATGAAAAAACCGTTGCTACACATACAGCACCTGGTGAAGGACAGAGATTTATAACTAAGGAGTTAATTCGTAAGATTGCTGGAAAAGGAGGGGTGGTCGGTTTTACACCTAATAAGGCTTTTTTTCCTGATTTCGAAAAATTTATGAATAATTTTAAAGAAGTAAGTGATGCAACAGGTTCAGTGAAAAATATAGCTGTTGGTACTGATTTTGGTGGTGTAGATGCTGAACAATTATTTCATCAGTTGGATGAGATTGGAAAATTATCTAGAATCGCAGAGAAATTGTCTGAAGAGGGTAAATTTAGTGATGAGGAAATTAACGATATAATGTACGGAAATATTGCTAGGATAGTAAATAAATTATGAGTATAGTTCAAAAAATAACAACATTATAAAATGGCAAGTAAACAAGAAAAAAAATTTAAAAGAGATTTAGGTAGATTAAAAAAGAATGATGGATTGTTAACTAAGCTTGGTACTGGCAAGGTCGGTAGGTACGGTAAAGCTGCTATGCTTACTGCCGGTATTTTGGCACCCGGAGGCCCGTCTGGATTAGACGCATTTAAAGAGGGTGATGAATTAGGTCCAAATAACAACAATAAAGTACAATCAGAACAAGTAGTATCTGAGCAAGAAAAAAAAGCAAGTCAAAATAGTTCGAAATTTTATACACCAGAAAATCCATCAATGAATGTCGTAAATTTTTCAGATTTAAGTAATGCATCTAGTAACGATCAAAGTACAATTAAGAGACAATTGGGAAAGGATAAGCTGCAAGCAAAGAAAGAGGTAGAGCAAAGAAATAATGATAAAAAAATACAACTTAAAGCTAAGGCAGGCCCAGATAATGAAAGTAAGAAGCAAGTTGACAAAATGGCAAATGAAGCGGTAAAGAAAACATGGATGGTTGGACATGAAGCTGTTGAAGAAACATTGATTGCAAATTTTTATTTATTACCAATTCTTGGACCAATATATTTACTATTATTGGTTGCAAGACCTCTATTAGCAATGATGGGACTATTAGTTATAAAAGTGAAGGGGGTAAGGGTTAAAATGATACCAGGTTATAGTCTTAACGAATTTTTTTTAAGAGCTAAAGGTGCAACGATTATTATTTTAATTACAGCATTAGAGTGGGCAATAATATTGTTTGCAATCTATGTATTTACACATCCATTCTCAGCAGCCTGGGAATTTATAAAAGGTTTTTTTGATATAGCTGCTAGTTATAAATAAGGGGTAAAGTGATGAAAATAAGTTAATTAAGATATATATTTATATTTGATTTTTTTAGTAAATTATGCTATAATTTTAATACATAATTTAGGAAAATTTACCTAATAAATGAATAATAATACACAAACAAATAATGATTTTACGGCTGGTTTTTTAACCAAAGATAAAAGTGGTAAATTCAAAAAAGTTAAAGATAATGAAGTGGTTGATTTTGAAACTGCTAGTGAAGTAAGTCAAAATAGTCCGCAACCTACTCAAATTCAAGATAATCAAAAAAATGTTGTATCAAATTCAAGTAATATTGCTCCAAAATCAGTCCCAAATAGCTTTCAGCCAGCTCCTCGGAAACCTCTCTCTGTACCAAGAGCGGCTTTTATTGCTGAACCTGATGACGAAGAAGAAATTAGAAATCATCAAGAAGAATTAGATAAAATTTTAGCTGAAACACCAGAAAAACATGTTATTCAGGTAAGTGATACTAGTAAATTAGTTGAAGAATTAATTCTTAAATTAGGTCTTAAATTTGAAGCTGATGTATACAAAAATAGATTTATAAAAATTGCTGAATCACGTATTAAAGAAATAAGATCATCTATAGAAACAGAAGAAGTTTTACATCGAGCAAAGAAAATTGGAGGGTTAGAATTAGCAGAAGATGAAGCTAAAAATATTGTTAAAGAGTTAAATAGTTTTATTAAAGAGTTGCCAAAAAAATTAGAAGAAACGCAGGAACAAAAGATAGAATCTAAAAGACAAGTGAATGATGAGGCAAAAAAACAAACAATGTTTGCTGCAGCTCCTCCGGCTTTTGTTCCGATGCCTATTGTCCCAGTCAAAAAAGAAGAAGAACCAAAAAAGACAAAAGCAAAATTATTTCAAAAACAACCTGTTACGATTGAACAATCAAAAGAGGACTCTGTTCAAGTAAGTCCAGAAGTAGTTGAAAAAAAATCTGAGGTTCAAATTGAAAAAGATAATAACCAAGAGCAAGAGCAAAAAAAAGAATCAGTCCACAATCTTTATAAAAAAACTCCATCTGAAGCAATGGCACAAATTTCAAAAAGTCGTATAGCCGAATCAGAAAGACCACAAGTAATTGATATTAAGCAACCTTCCGTTACATTGGGACCGGTGGATGAAATTGGGGAGATAGATACTAAACAGTTTAGAAGAATGGGGGAGAATCCTGCAAGTTCAGCAGAAAAAGTATTAGAAAAAATATATTTATTAGAAGAAGAATCATGGGAAGAACGTATGATGGGTTTACAAGCCTGGCAACACTCCCCTATTTTTAAATTATATATTGAGTTAGGACGTGAAAGTATCAAGAAGGGAATTTCAATTACTGAAATAGTGAATCAGCGCGATTTAGAAAAAAAAGATAATTTACATTTAGAAGAATTTTTAGCTATTAATAGTTTGAATAATCAATTAGCAATTTAATCAAATGCAACAATTCGTTGTCCCACAATTTTTAGATGTCGAAAGTAAGATTATTGGTCCACTTACCGTGCGTCAGTTTTTAATTTTTATGGTTGGTTCTGGTTTGATTTTTATTGTTTTTAAGATGGCCAGTTTCTGGTTAGCGGCCATAGAGGGGATAATGATATTTGCCTTGACGGGAGTATTTGCATTCTTAAAAATAAATGGACGACCATTTCATTTTTTTCTGATGAATATGTTGATGACTTTGCGAAGACCTCTTATGAGAGTTTGGTTCAAAGAATATCATCCAGAAGACGTTAAGAATAAAGAAAAAGTAAAAAAAGCAAGAGTGATAGTACCAAAAAAAAGATTAACAGCTTCTAGGCTAAATGATTTGTCTTTAGTAGTAGATACTGGAGGTGCATATCAAGAGGAAATTAGAGATTAAAATAATATTGAATTATGGCAGAAAAAAAAGATAATATTACAAAAAAATCAACCATCCCGCCAACGCAAAGATTTTTGAATGTAATGGAGATTAAAGATAATACAATAATTTTGAAAGATGGTACATTACGAGGAATTATTTTAATTTCCTCAATTAATTTTTCGTTAAAATCTGAAGATGAACAAAATGCTGTTATCTCAGCCTATACTTCCTTTTTAAATTCTTTAGAATTTCCATTGCAAATATTGATCCAATCTAGAAAGTTAAATATTGACGACTATCTAGAAAGATTAAAATCTATAGAAAAAGAACAGGTAAATGATTTGTTAAAAATGCAAACACGAGAGTATAGGCAATATATATCTGAGCTAATACAATTGGCAGATATAATGAGTAAGAAATTTTATATGGTAGTGCCATATGCCAAAGTTTCAATTAGATCAAAAAGTTTTATATCAATGTTCAAAGAATCTATTTCACCGACCAGTGTTATAAATATTAAGCAGAAGAAATTTGATAAGTACAGAGTAGAATTAACTAAGAGAATGGAATATATAATTGACGGTTTAAGTTCTATCGGATTGAAAGCCGTTCCTCTAGATACTCAAAGTTTGATAGAGGTATTTTATAATACATATAATCCAGATACATATGATCAGCAAAGGTTGGTTGATATTAATAAATTAAATATAGAGTAGATATAATATTATTATGGTAGAATTATTTCGAAAAACTAAAGAATTACCAACGGAGGAAGCTCCAAAATTAACATCCTCTCAGCAAGAGCAGGTTGTTCATGAAAAGGTAGAAGAAAAAAAAGAAGCCTTAGAATCTGAAAAGATTTATCGTCAAGGTGTTGTTACGGTTAGAGATATTATTGCCCCCTCTTCTATGAAGATTGATTCTAGATTTCTTGAGCTTGGATCAAAATATGTAAGAACAATATTTGTAGTAGCATATCCTAGATATATTAGAGTAGGTTGGTTTGCACCTGTTATTAATCTCAATGTTCCATTAGATATTGCTATGTATTTTTATCCAGTTGGAGTGGAGGTAATTTTGAAACAGTTACGAAATAAAGTAGGGGCTATAGAAGCTCAAATTTTAGCGGATGCTGAGAAAGGAGCTCCACGTGATCCTATTCGCGAAACAGCTCTACGTGATATTGAGAAGTTGCGAGATGATTTGACGCAGGGGATAGAAAGATTTTTTCAGTTTGCTTTATATGTCACTGTTTATGCTGATAAAAAAGATGAGCTAGAAAAAATCACAGAAAAAGTAGAGTCATTGTTTGGTCAGAGATTAGTCTTTACTAAACGTATTTTATATCAAGCCGAACAAGGCTTTAATTCTACTTTACCATTGGCGACGGATGAGTTGGCAATCTCTTTTAATATGAGTACCTCACCGGCCGCTTCATCATTTCCATTTATTTCTTCAGAGCTAACTTCAGATAATGGTATTCTTTATGGTATTAATCGTCACAATAATAGTTTAATATTGTTTGATCGTTTTTCATTACAGAATGCAAATAGTGTAGTTTTTGCCACTTCTGGTGCTGGTAAAAGTTACGCTGTGAAGCTAGAAATTATACGTAGCATGATGCTTGGTACCGACGTTATTGTTATTGATCCAGAAATGGAATACAAATTCTTATCAGAAGCAGTGGGTGGTACTTATATCGTAATTTCTTTGAGTTCGGATAGTAAAATTAATCCATTTGATTTACCTAGACCAACTAGAAAAGATGAAAAAACAGCAGATATTATTCGATCTTCAGTAATTTCCTTAAAAGGTTTATTACGTTTGATGCTTGGTGAATTTACTCACGAAGAGGACTCTATTATGGATCGGGCTTTGATAGAAACTTATGCAAAAAAAGATATTACCTCAGAAACGGATTTATCTAACGTTGAGCCACCAATTTTTAATGATTTTGAAGAAGTATTAGACGGGATGGTTGGTGCAGAAACTTTGGTTACTAGATTAAAAAAATATACAGAAGGTACATTTTCTGGGCTACTAAATAATCCTACTAATGTAGAAATGAAGAACCAACTAGTTGTTTTCTCTGTGCGTGACTTGGAAGATGAATTAAAACCAATAGGAATTTCATTAATTGTTTCTTATATTTGGAATACGGTTAGATCTTCATTGAAAAAAAGAATTATGGTTATTGATGAGGCGTGGTGGTTGATGCAACAAGAAGACTCTGCTAAGTTTATATATGCCTTAGTAAAACGTTGTCGAAAATATTATTTAGGTGTTACAACTATTACTCAAGATGTAAATGATTTTTTAAGATCACCATATGGGCAGGCTATTGTTACGAATTCATCTATTCAATTGTTGATGAAACAATCTCCAGCTGCGATTGATTTGATTGCTAAGACATTTTTATTAACAGAAGGAGAAAAATATTTATTATTAGAATGTGGTGTTGGTGAAGGAATATTTTTTGCTGGAGCAAAACATGCAGCTATCAAGGTTGTAGCATCATATACTGAAGATCAAATTATTACTTCAGATCCTCGACAGTTACTTGAGATAGAAAATGCAAAAAAAGATTTTGACGAAGCTCAAAAGTCAAATTAACAAATTCAGGCATAGCCTGATCCGGCTATGCCTGAAATTTAAATAATAAAAAATAATATGACAGATAACAACAAAAAATTAGTAATTATTATTGGTGGCGGTTTGGCTGTAATTTTGGTTATTTATATTATATGGTCACAATTTTTGAATAATTCATCTGATACTCCAATAGTTAATACAAATACCACTCCCGCTGTAAGTACAAATTTAAATGTATCAACGATTGATTTATCCAATACTAATAACGAGACTGAAGAGATTGTTTTGGTAGAAAATTTAACAATTGCAAGATTGGCTAATATATTTACCGAAAGGTATGGTAGCTATACTTCTGAATCAGAATTTAAAAATACATTAGAGCTTAAAGTATATATGACAGATACTTTGGAAAAATGGGTTGATAATTATCTTGCTACTCAGCCAGATCAAACTAATTCTGGTGAATTTTTCTCAATCGTGACAAAAGTAATTTCAAATAAAATTATTAGTCAAGATGATGTCAGTAGTAAAGTAGAATTAATTACTCAGCGAGTTGAAAAATTAGGTACTGAAAAAGATACTTATTATCAGAATATCACCCTTGAATTAGTATATGAAAATGAGACTTGGTTAGTTAATAAAGTTACTTGGGGGGACAAACAATAAATCTTATGTTAAAAAAGGTTAAAATCAATCGCACCGTAAAAAAAGTAATTATTATTTTTGTTTTAGCTTTTTTGATTTTTCCTCATTTTGCCATAGCACAAGAAAATACAGTTTTTGCTGAAGGGTGTGGTGATATTCCGCCGGAATCATCAACTTACAAACCGATAACAATTAATTTTAGTTTACCTGGAATTACTCAGCCATATATTGATACAAATAATAATGCACCAGCTAATAATAAGAAATATCAAGTAAAAAATCTACAATGTTTTATAGTTGGTATATATGTATATTTCTCTGGTGTAGCAGGCATATTAGCTACAGTAATGATTATGTACGGTGGTGTGAAGTATGTAATATCTATGGGTAATCCAAGTAGAAAATGCCACGCA